>NZ_CP040788.1:0-1200000 GCF_021922985.1 Clavibacter michiganensis subsp. tessellarius
GCTTCGACCGCCAGATCGGCGTGGACGCGCCGGACCTGCAGGGCCGCAAGCAGATCCTCGAGGTGCACGGGCGCGGCAAGCCGCTCGCCTCGGGCGTCGACCTCGAGGTCCTCGCGCGCAAGACGCCGGGCTTCACGGGCGCCGACCTCGCCAACGTCCTCAACGAGGCCGCGCTCCTCACGGCCCGCTCCGACGCGCAGCTCATCGACGACCGCGCCCTCGACGAGGCCGTCGACCGCGTCATGGCCGGCCCGCAGCGCCGCAGCCGCATCATGCGCGACCACGAGAAGCTCATCACCGCGTACCACGAGGGCGGCCACGCGCTCGCGGCGGCGGCCATGAACAACACGGATCCCGTGACGAAGGTCACGATCCTGCCCCGCGGCCGCGCGCTCGGCTACACGATGGTGCTGCCGCTCGAGGACAAGTACTCCGTCACCCGCAACGAGCTGCTCGACCAGCTCACGTACGCCATGGGCGGTCGCGTCGCGGAGGAGATCGTGTTCCACGACCCCACCACGGGCGCCTCGAACGACATCGAGAAGGCCACGTCCACGGCCCGCCGCATGGTCACCGAGTACGGCATGAGCGCCAAGGTCGGATCCGTGAAGCTCGGCTCCAGCTCCGGCGAGCCCTTCCTCGGGCGCGACCTCGGCGGCAGCCGCGACTACTCGGAGGACATGGCCCTCACGGTCGACGCCGAGGTGCGCGCGCTCCTCGACGGCGCCCACGACGAGGCGTGGCAGGTCATCAACGACAACCGCGACGTGCTCGACCGCCTCGCCACCGAGCTCCTCGAGAAGGAGACGCTCGACCACACGCAGCTGGCCGCGATCTTCGCCGACGTGAAGAAGCTCCCGCCGCGTCCGCAGTGGCTCTCGAGCGACAAGCGCCCGCTGTCCGACCTGCCCCCCGTGCCCATGCCGCAGAAGGCGCCCATCGACCAGGGCGTCGTCGACGGCGCGGTCGACTCGGAGCCGCCGGCCGGCAAGCCGAAGCGCTCGCCCTTCCCGCGTCCCGCGACGGCCTGACCCGGTGGGCGTCGATCGGGCGCGCATCGAGGCGGCCGTCACCGAGCTGATCCACGCGATCGGCGAGGACCCGGGCCGGGAGGGCCTCGCCACCACCCCCGCACGGGTGGCCGAGGCGTACGCGGAGTTCTTCGCGGGCGTCGGCACGGATCCGCTCCGGCACCTCCGCGAGACGTTCCCGCTCCCCGAGACGGACGCGGCGCCGCAGCCCGTCATCGTGACGGGCATCGCGTTCCGCTCCATCTGCGAGCACCACCTGCTGCCGTTCACGGGCGTCGCCCACCTGGCCTACGTTCCGGGGGAGCGGATCGTCGGGCTCGGCCGCCTGCCGCGCGTGGTCGACGACCTCGCGTCGCGCCCGCAGATGCAGGAGCGGCTCGGGGAGCAGATCGCCGAGGCGCTCGAGCGGGGCCTCGGCGCCCGCGGCGTGGCCGTGATCCTCGACGCCACCCACGGATGCGTCACCGCCCGCGGCACCCGCCAGGCCGGCAGCACCACCATCACGATCGCCGCGCGGGGCTCCCTCGCCGAGCCGTCGGCGCGCGCCGAGGTGCTCGCGCTGCTGCCCGGCGCAGCCGGCCGGGGCTGATCGTGGAGCCGCTCGCGCCCCGCGCGCTCGTGCTCGGGATCCTCAACGCCACCCCCGACTCCTTCAGCGACGGCGGCCGCCACCTCGGCCTCGACGACGCCCTGGCGCACGCCCGGCGCATGGTGGCCGCGGGCGCCGACGTGGTCGACGTGGGCGGCGAGTCCACCCGGCCCGGCGCCTCCCGCGTCGACGCCGACGAGGAGCTGGCCCGCGTGCTGCCGGTCGTGCGGGAGCTCGTCGCGGAGGGCGTCGTCGTGAGCGTCGACACCATGCGCGCGGCCACCGCGGAGGCGTCGATCGCGGCGGGCGCCCGGATCGTGAACGACGTGTCCGGCGGCCTCGCGGATCCGCGCATGGCGTCCGTCGTCGCGGGCGCCGACGTCGACTACGTGGCCATGCACTGGCGCGGCCACAGCGACACGATGGCGACGCGCGCCGTGTACGACGACGTCGTCGGCGAGGTGCGCGACGAGCTCCGCGCGCGCGTCGACGCCCTCGTGGCGGCGGGCGTGGATCCGGCGCGCATCGTGCTCGACCCCGGCCTCGGCTTCGCGAAGGACGCCGCGCACGACTGGCAGCTCCTCGGATCCCTCGACCGGCTCACCGGCCTCGGCCACCGCGTGCTCGTGGGCGCCTCGCGCAAGCGGTTCCTCGGCCGGCTGCTGCCCGAGGGCGCGACCGTCGACGACCGCGACGTGCCGACGGCCGTCGTCAGCGCCCTGTCCGCCCGCTCCGGCGCGTGGGCGGTGCGCGTGCACGACGTCGCCGCCACCCGGGCCGCGCTCGCGGTGGAGGACGCGTGGGCGCGCGGGCGGGCCGAGGCGTCCGCCTCCGCCGGGTCGTCGGCCTCCGCCGGTCTGTCAGAGTAGGAGCATGAGCGCCGTGAGCCAGGACCGAGTCGTCGTCTCCCCGCAGGCGGGCCTCGTCCGCATCGCGGTCGCCGCGCTCGTCTCCTCCGTGGTCCTCGGCGTCGGCCTCACGTTCCCGGCGGACCTGGCCGGGGACGCCGGCGCGGTCGTCGTCGTGGTCAAGGTCGTGGCCGTCGTGCTCGGGCTCCTGGGCTCGCTCGGCAGCGCGTACGCGTCCGTCGTGCTCCTGTCGCCCGTGCTGACCACCGTGGGCGCCGTGCTGTGGCCGGTCGCCGTGGTGCTGCTCGGCACCGCCCTCGGCCTCGTCGGGGCGCTGGCCTTCGCGCCCGTGGCGCCGGCCGGCCACGGATCGCACGCCGTCCTCGGGCTCGTGGCGGCCGCGCTCGCGATCCTCGGCATCGCCGCCGCCGTCGCGTGGGCCGTCGTGCAGCGCCGCGTCGCGCGCCTCGCCGCGACCGCCCGCCGGGTCACCGAGACCGGGCGCCGCACGGCCGCCATCGTCACGGCAGTCCAGCGCCTCGACGGATCCGGCGACGCCGTCCGCGCCCGCCTCACGGTCGCGTTCACCGACGGCGACGGCCGCGACCACCACGTCACGCGCACCGTCACGACCGCCGACCGGCTCCTGCCCGCCGTCGGCGGCAAGCTCCCGCTCTGGTACGACCCGAGCGACCCGGGCGACCTGCCGTCCATCGTCGTGGGCCGCTCATGGTGACCGGCCTCCCGACCGACCGGATCCTCCTCTCCGGGCTGCGCGTGCACGCCCACCACGGCGTGTTCGCGCACGAGCGCCGCGACGGCCAGCCGTTCGTGATCGACCTCGAGGTCGCGCTCGACCTCGCGCCCGCCGGCGGCAGCGACGAGCTCGACCGCACCCTCCACTACGGCGAGCTCGCGGAGGAGGTCGCGGCGGCGGCCGGACGCGATCCCGTCGACCTCATCGAGACGCTGGCCGAGCGGATCGCCGCGGTGGTCCTCTCGCACGCCGTGGCGCGGTGGGTGCGCGTCACCGTGCACAAGCCGGACGCGCCCATCACGGTGCCGTTCGGCGACGTGGCCGTCGTGATCGAGCGCCGGTCCGCCCTGCCCGCGCCGGGCGCGCCCGTGCGCGCGGTCGTCGCGGTGGGATCCAACCTCGGCGACCGGCGCGCGACCGTCGAGGCCGCCCTCGCCCGCATCGACGGGGTGCCGGGCCTGCGCGTCGTCCGCTCGTCGGACCTGGTGGAGTCCGTCGCCGTCACGCCCGAGGGGGAGGACGCGACGAAGCCCGGCTACCTCAACGGCGTCGTGCTCGTCGACTCGGCGCTCGGGCCGCACGCGCTCCTCGACGCGCTCGCCGGCATCGAGCGCGACCTCGGGCGGGTGCGCGCCGAGCGCTGGGGCGACCGCACGATCGACCTCGACGTCGTGGCCTTCGGCGACGCGCGGATCCACGACGACCGCCTCACCGTCCCGCACCCGCGCGCCGCCGAGCGCGCCTTCGTCCTCGGTCCCTGGCTGCAGGCGGATCCCGACGCCGAGCTGCCGGGCCACGGCCGCGTCGACGCGCTGCTCGCCGCCCTCGAGGGCCGCGCGACCGCGGAGGCGACCCGATGACGCGCACGCGCTCCACCACGCTCATCGCCCTGCTCATCGCCGGCGCCGCCGTCGGCTGGTTCGCCGAGAACGCCCTGGTCATGAGCGGGCGGCCGCTCCTCGTCCCGCCGCTCACGCTCGGCGCGACCCTCCTCATCGTCGGGATCGTGCTGCTCGGGCTCGCCTGGCCCATCCGGCAGGCGACGCGCGGACGACGACCCGGCCGCGTCGACCCGTTCCGCGCCACCCGCGTCGTGCTCCTCGCGAAGGCGTCGGCGCTCGCGGGGGCGCTCCTCGCGGGGATCACGGGCGGCGTGCTGGCCTTCGTGCTGGCCCGGCCGGTGCTGCCCGGCGCGTCCTCCGTCGGGCTGGCGGTGGCCGGTACGGTGGGAGCCGTCGTCCTCCTCGTCGCCGGGCTGGTCGCCGAGCACTGGTGCACGGTCCCGCCCGACGACCGGGACGACGCCCGCCCGGGCGACCCGGCGCGCGAGCTCTCCTGAGCCGCGCGCCCCGCACCACCGACAGGAGCACCGTGACCGCGAACGTCGATCCGCACGGCGTCGAGTGGCGCCGCGTCTCCCCGCGCCTCGTGGGCGTCGAGCTGGTGGGCGGCGTGATCACCGCCCTCGTCCTCGGCGGCATCGCCGTGTTCCTCACCGTCGTGGGGGCGCCGGGCTGGATCCGGATCGTGCTCGGCGCCGCCGCGGTGGTCGAGCTGGTGGTGACCCTCGTCATCGTGCCCCGCCGCGTGCGCGCCATGGGCTACCAGCTGCGCGACGACGACCTGGTCTTCCGCCGCGGCATCATGTGGACCCGCATCGTCTCGGTGCCGTACGGCCGGATGCAGCTCGTCGACATCACGCGCGGCCCGGTCGGCCGCGTCCTCGGGCTCGCCGACCTCAAGCTCGTGACGGCGGCGGCGTCCGCGAGCATCCAGATCCCCGGCCTCCGGAACGACGACGCGGAGGAGCTCCGCGACCGCCTCGTGTCGCTCGCCGAGACCCGCCGGGCGGGGCTGTGACCGACGCCGGGTCCGCGGATCCGTCCGCGTCCGGCGGCCCGGATCCGGAGCGTCCGCCGGAGTCCCCGGCGCCCGCGAGCGCGGCGCCCGCTGCTCCGGCGGACGCGGCCGCGGCGCCCGCCGTCCCCGCCGCCGAGGCCCGCATCGCCGAGGAGCTCACCGACGGCGGCTGGCACCGCCTCCACCCGGCCACCCCGGTCCTCCGGGGCGGCGTCGTGTTCCTCGTCGCGATCGGCTTCCTCGTCTCGTCGCTCCGCGAGCAGCTCGTGGAGCGCTTCGTGCCCGGCCAGGACGAGGGCGGCGGCGAGGGCGACCTCCTCCCGTGGCTCGTCGAGTCGGGCGGCCTCATCTGGGTGATCCTCGGCCTCCTCGCCTTCACCCTCCTCGCGGTCGGCATCTCGTACCTGTCGTGGCGCATGCACACGTTCCGCGTCACGGAGGAGACCGTCGAGGTGCGCAGCGGCATCCTGTCGCGCACGAACCGGCGGGCCCGGCTCGACCGGATCCAGGGCGTCAACATCGTCCGGCCCCTCCTCGCGCGGCTCATCGGCGCGGCCAAGCTCGAGATCCAGGTCGCGGGCAACGACGCCAACCTGCCGCTGCAGTACCTGCGCTCGCGCGACGCCGACGCGTTCCGGCTCCGCGTGCTGCGGCTCGCGTCCGGCGCGCGGGCCGAGGCGGCCGGATCCGCGCCCGCCCGCGCCGCCGCCCCCGCCCGCGGCTTCGTGGGCTCGCGCGTCGACGACCTCCTCGCCCCCGAGCTCGACCCGGACGCCGCGCCCCCGCAGTCGGTCGTGCGCATCCCGATCCCGCGGCTCGTCGGCGCCGTGCTGCTCTCCGGTCCCACGGTCGTGCTCGTGCTGTTCGTGGTCGTCGGGATCCCGCTCATCGTCCGCTTCGAGGCCTGGTACCTGCTCGTGCCGCTGCTGCCGACGCTGCTCGGATCCGCGGGCTTCTTCGTCCGCCGCATCACGCGCTCGCTCCGCTACAGCGTCGCCGGCACGCCCGACGGCGTGCGCGTGGGCTTCGGCCTCCTGTCCACCAGCAACGACACGATCCCGCCCGGCCGGATCCACGCGGTCGAGGTCGTGCAGCCGCTCCTCTGGCGCGCGGCCGGCTGGTGGGAGATCCGCATCACGCGCGCCTCGCACTCCTCCGCGCCCGGCGCTGCCGGGCAGCAGAACACCTCGATCCTCCCGGTCGGCGACCGCCGCGACGTCGACCGCGTGCTCGGCCTCGTCCTCCCGCACCTCGTGGGCGAGGACGCGCTGGCGCTCATCGGCACGGGCATGACCGGACGCGGCGGGGCCGACGACGGGTTCACGACGTCGCCGCGCCGGGCCTGGATCCTGAAGCCCTTCTCCTGGCGCCGCACCGGATTCGCGGTGGACGACTCCGCGTTCCTCGTGCGCCGCGGCGTGATCTGGCGGCGGCTCGTCGTCGTGCCGCACGCGCGCACGCAGGGCGTCGACCTCACGCAGGGCCCGATCGACCGCCGCCTCGACCTGGTCTCGGTGCGCGCGGCGACCGTCGCGGGCCCCGTCGACACGCGCCTGGGCGCCATCGACCGCGCGACGGGCATGGAGCTGTCGACGCGGCTCGTCCAGGCCGCCGTCGCCTCGGCGGGCGCGGACACCTCCGACCGCTGGGGCGCCGAGGCCGCGAGCTGGCCGGCGCCCGGGTCGGCGGTCGCTGCGGCGGCCGCCGTCGCGACCGCCGCGGATCCGTCGACGTCGGATCCCACCACGCCCGTTCCCGTGGCGACGCCCGCTCCCGTGGCGACGCCCGCATCCGACGACGCGTCCGCCACCCCGCGCCACCGCTCGACCCCCGAGGATCCCGCATGACCGCCCCCTCCCAGCGCTCCGGCCGCCTCGGTGTGGGCATCATCGGCGCGGGCCGCGTCGGCCCCGTCCTCGGCCTGGCGCTCGCGGGCGCCGGCCACGCGATCACCGGCATCTCCGCCCTCTCCGCGGCCAGCCGCGAGCGCGCCGAGACGATGCTCCCGGACGTGCCCGTGCTCGGGATCCCCGAGATCGTCGAGCGCAGCGAGCTCGTGATCCTCGCCGTCCCCGACGCCGAGCTCCCGGGCCTCGTCGCCGGCCTCGCGGCGACGGGCGCGTGGCAGGCGGGCCAGCTCGTCATGCACACCTCCGCCGCGCACGGGGTCCAGGTGCTCGCCCCGGCCTTCGCCGCCGGCGTCATCCCGCTCGCCGTCCACCCGGCGATGTCGTTCACCGGCACGAGCATGGACCTCAGCCGCATGCTCGACAGCTGGTTCGCCGTCACCGCGCCCGCGCCCGTGCTCCCCATCGCGCAGGTGCTCGTGGTGGAGATGGGCGGCGAGCCCGTCGTCGTGGAGGAGCGCGACCGCGCCGCCTACGCGGAGGCCATCGCCACCGCGACCACCTTCTCGACCGCCATCGTCGAGCAGGCGACGGGCCTCCTCGCGGGAATCGGCGTCGAGGAGCCCGGCCGCGTGCTCGGCCCGCTGATCCGCTCCGCCGTCGACGACGCCCTCCGCCGCTCCTCCCCAGCCGGCGGCGCGCGCCTCACCACGGGCGACGTGCCCCCGCCGACGGACGAGGGTCCCGGCGCGGACTAACCTGTCGTGTCCGCCACCCGAGCACCCGAGGAGCACCACGGCATGACGATCCCCGCGCCCACCGTCGTCACCGGCATCGCCGAGCTGCGCGCCCTGGTCCGCGCGCACCGCGCCGAGCGCGCCGCCGCCGGCGAGGAGGCCGTCGTCGTGCTCGTCCCCACCATGGGCGCGCTGCACGAGGGCCACCTGGCGCACGCCCGCCACGCGCGCGCGGCCGGATCCCTCGTGGTCGTCTCCGTGTTCGTCAACCCGCTGCAGTTCGGCGCCGGGGAGGACCTCGACGCCTACCCGCGCACGCTCGACGCCGACGTGGAGGCCCTCGCGGCCACCGGCGTCGACCTGGTGTTCGCGCCGTCGGCCGCCGAGATGTACCCGGACGGCCCCGCGCGCATCCGCGTCTCGGGCGGATCCGTCGCCCTCGCGCTCGAGGGCCGCTCCCGCCCGGGCCACTTCGACGGCATGCTCACCGTCGTCGCGAAGCTCCTGCACATCGTCGCGCCCGACGTCGCCACCTTCGGCCGCAAGGACGCGCAGCAGCTCCACCTCGTGCGCCGCATGGTGCGCGACCTCGACCTCCCGGTGCGCATCGAGGAGCTGGAGACCGTGCGCGAGCCCGACGGCCTCGCCCTCTCGAGCCGCAACCGCTACCTCGACGAGCGCGAGCGCCGCGCCGCCCGCGTCATACCCGCCGCCCTCGAGGCCGCGCAGAGCGCGGGGTCCCGCGGCATCGACGCCGTCATCGCGGCCGCGCAGTCCGTCGTGATGGGGGAGCCCGCCGTCGCGCTCGACTACTTCCAGGTGGTGGATCCCAGCACCTTCGAGTCGGTCGACGACGGCTTCACGGGCGCGGCGCTCGCGGTCATCGCGGCGCGCGTCGGCACCACGCGCCTCATCGACAACGACACCGTCGTCATCGCCTGACCCGCGCCGCCCGCTTCCCGACGCAGCCGCCCGCCTCCCGGTCCGGCCATCGCCCGGCCCCGCGCCGCGACCGTGCCCGGCCCGCGCCCGCACCTGCGAGAATCGTCGGGAGGCCGCTCGGCCGCACGCCCCTTCGACCCGCGAGGATCCACCCGCACATGACCGACAGCCCCGGAACGCCCGCGACGCCCGAGACCGCCCCGACGCCCGATCAGGCGGTGGAGGGCTCCGTCGAGGAGGTCGCCGAGCAGAAGGCCGTGCGCCTCGCGAAGCGCGCCCGCCTCGAGGCCGAGGACGGTCCCGGCGGCGGCGCCTACCCCGTGCAGGTCCCCGTCACCACGACCATCCCCGCGGTCCGCGCCGAGTTCGGCCACCTCGAGCCCGGCGTCGAGACCGACCACGTGGTCGGCATCGCCGGCCGCGTCGTCCACTTCCGCAACACCGGCAAGCTCTGCTTCGCCACGCTGCAGGCGGGCGACGGCACGCGCATCCAGGCCATGATCTCGCTGGCCGAGGTCGGCGAGGAGGCCCTCGCCGCCTGGAAGGAGCTCGTCGACCTGGGCGACCACGTCTTCGTCTCCGGCCGCGTCATCGCGAGCCGCAAGGGCGAGCTGTCGATCATGGCCGGCGAGTGGCGCATCGCGTCGAAGGCGCTGCTGCCCCTGCCCAACCTGCACTCCGAGCTCTCCGACGAGACCCGCGTCCGCAGCCGCTACCTCGACCTGATCGTCCGCGACCAGGCGCGCAAGAACGTCCTCGACCGCGCGAAGGTCAACGCCTCCCTGCGCGAGACGTTCCGCCAGCGCGGCTACGTCGAGGTCGAGACGCCCATGCTGCAGGTGATGCACGGCGGCGCCTCCGCCCGCCCGTTCGTCACGCACTCCAACGCCTTCGACACGGAGATGTACCTCCGCATCGCGCCCGAGCTGTTCCTCAAGCGCGCGGTGGTCGGCGGCATCGACCGCGTCTTCGAGATCAACCGCAACTTCCGCAACGAGGGCGCCGACTCCACGCACAGCCCCGAGTTCGCGATGCTGGAGGCGTACGAGGCCTACGGCGACTACTCGTCCATCGCCGAGCTGACGCAGACGCTCGTGCAGGACGCGGCCATGGCGGTCTCCGGGAGCCACGTCGTCACGTGGGCCGACGGCACCGAGTACGACCTCGGCGGCGAGTGGGACCGCATCTCCATGTACGGCTCGCTCAGCGAGGCCGCCGGCGTCGAGGTCACGCCCGCCACCACGGTCGACGAGCTGCAGGCCATCGCCGACCGCGAGGGCGTCGACGTCCCCTTGAGCACCCACGGCAAGCTCGTCGAGGAGCTCTGGGAGCACTTCGTCAAGGGCGGCCTCGAGCGCCCCACCTTCGTGCTCGACTTCCCCGTCGAGACCTCGCCGCTCACGCGCGCGCACCGCTCCATCGCGGGCGTCGTCGAGAAGTGGGACCTCTACATCCGCGGCTTCGAGCTGGCCACCGGCTACTCCGAGCTCGTGGACCCCGTCGTGCAGCGCGAGCGCTTCGTCGACCAGGCCCGCCAGTCGGCGCGCGGCGACGATGAGGCCATGCCGCTCGACGAGGAGTTCCTCCGCGCGCTCGAGCACGGCATGCCGCCGTCGGGCGGCATGGGCATGGGGGTCGACCGGCTCCTCATGGCCATCACCGGCCTCGGCATCCGCGAGACCATCCTGTTCCCCCTAGTGAAGTAGGCGACCATGCCCTTAGGACCCGACGGCTCCAACCCGAAGAAGCCCACCACCGCGCGCTACGCGCTCTGGATCATCGTCGGCGGCATCGCCGTCGTCATGATCGGCCAGGGCGTCTACGGCATCCTCACCTAGAGCGCGGCGTATCCTTCACCCATGGATGCTTTCTGGGCGAGCGCGATCTGGTCGATCCTCCCCACCCTCGGCGTGGGGCTGATCTTCTGGTTCATCATGCGCGCCGTCATCCAGGCGGACAAGCAGGAGCGCAAGGCCTACGCCGCCATCGAGGCGAAGGAGCGCGCCCGCATGGGCGTGCCCGCGCCCGACGCCGACCGCTGACGGAGCCCGCTCCGCGCATCGGCCCGCGGCCCCGCTCGGCCGCCCCGCGCATCGCGTCACGCCCACGGCGAACAGGGGCATGCACTCGTCGGACCCGTCGTTACTCTCTACATATCGGCGCCGGCCCCCTGCCCCGGTGCCCAGGGAGATACAGATGTTCGAGAGATTCACCGACCGCGCTCGTCGCGTCGTCGTCCTGGCCCAAGAAGAGGCCAAGATGCTCAACCACAACTACATCGGGACCGAGCACATCCTGCTCGGCCTCATCCACGAGGGCGAAGGCGTGGCCGCCAAGGCCCTGGAGTCGCTCGGCATCTCCCTCGATGCCGTCCGCGAACAGGTCCAGGACATCATCGGCCAGGGCCAGCAGCAGCCCACGGGTCACATCCCGTTCACGCCGCGCGCCAAGAAGGTCCTGGAGCTGTCGCTCCGCGAGGCCCTCCAGCTCGGCCACAACTACATCGGCACCGAGCACATCCTCCTCGGCCTGATCCGCGAGGGCGAGGGCGTCGCCGCGCAGGTGCTCGTCAAGCTCGGCGCCGACCTCAACCGCGTGCGCCAGCAGGTCATCCAGCTCCTGTCCGGATACCAGGGCAAGGAGGCGGTCGCCGTCGGCGGCGAGGCCCAGCAGAGCCAGCAGGCGGGCTCCACGGTCCTCGACCAGTTCGGACGCAACCTCACCCAGGCGGCGCGCGACGGCAAGCTCGACCCCGTCATCGGGCGCGAGAAGGAGATCGAGCGCGTGATGCAGATCCTGTCGCGCCGCTCCAAGAACAACCCCGTCCTCATCGGCGAGCCCGGCGTCGGCAAGACCGCCGTCGTCGAGGGCCTGGCGCAGGCCATCGTCAAGGGCGACGTCCCGGAGACGCTGAAGGACAAGCAGCTCTACACGCTCGACCTCGGCTCGCTCATCGCCGGGTCCCGCTACCGCGGCGACTTCGAGGAGCGCCTCAAGAAGGTCACCAAGGAGATCCGCACGCGCGGCGACATCATCACCTTCATCGACGAGATCCACACGCTCGTCGGCGCGGGTGCCGCCGAGGGCGCGATCGACGCGGCCAGCATCCTCAAGCCGCTCCTCGCGCGCGGCGAGCTGCAGACCATCGGCGCCACCACGCTCGACGAGTACCGCAAGCACTTCGAGAAGGACGCGGCCCTCGAGCGCCGCTTCCAGCCGATCCAGGTGCAGGAGCCCTCGCTGCCGCACACGATCAACATCCTCAAGGGCCTGCGCGACAAGTACGAGGCGTTCCACAAGGTGTCCATCACCGACGGCGCCATCGTCTCGGCCGCGAACCTCGCCGACCGCTACATCGCCGACCGGTTCCTGCCGGACAAGGCCATCGACCTGATCGACGAGGCCGGCGCCCGCCTGCGCCTCTCGATCCTGTCGGCCCCGCCGGAGCTCCGCGAGTTCGACGAGCGCATCTCCACGGTCCGCGTGGCCAAGGAGACCGCCATCGAGGACCAGGACTTCGAGAAGGCCGCGAGCCTGCGCGACGAGGAGAAGAACCTCCTCGGCGAGCGCCTCCGCCTCGAGAAGCAGTGGCGCTCGGGCGACGTCCGCACCACGGCCGAGGTCGACGAGGGCCTGATCGCCGAGGTGCTGGCGCAGGCCACCGGCATCCCCGTCTTCAAGCTCACGGAGGAGGAGTCCTCGCGGCTCGTCTTCATGGAGAAGGCCCTGCACCAGCGGGTCATCGGCCAAGAGGAGGCCATCTCGGCCCTGTCCAAGACCATCCGCCGCACCCGCGCCGGCCTCAAGGACCCGCGTCGTCCCTCGGGATCGTTCATCTTCGCCGGCCCCACGGGCGTCGGCAAGACGGAGCTCGCGAAGGCCCTGGCGGAGTTCCTGTTCGACGACGAGGACGCGCTCATCTCGCTCGACATGAGCGAGTACGGCGAGAAGCACACCGTGAGCCGCCTCTTCGGCGCCCCTCCCGGATTCGTCGGCTTCGAGGAGGGCGGCCAGCTCACCGAGAAGGTGCGCCGCAAGCCGTTCTCCGTGGTGCTCTTCGACGAGATCGAGAAGGCCCACCCGGACATCTTCAACTCGCTCCTCCAGATCCTGGAGGAGGGACGCCTGACGGATGGCCAGGGCCGCGTGGTCGACTTCAAGAACACGGTCATCATCATGACCACCAACCTCGGCACCAAGGACATCACGGGCGCCCCGGTCGGGTTCCAGGTCGAGAACAACGCCGCGAACTCCTACGAGCGCATGAAGGGCAAGGTCAGCGAGGAGCTGAAGAAGAACTTCAAGCCCGAGTTCCTCAACCGCGTGGACGACACCATCGTGTTCCCGCAGCTGTCGAAGCCCGAGCTGCTCCAGATCGTCGACCTGTTCGTGAAGCGCCTGTCGGACCGCATGATGGACCGCGACCTCACGATCACGCTCGAGACCGCCGCGAAGGAGCGCCTCATCGAGGTCGGCTTCGACCCGTCGCTCGGCGCCCGGCCCCTGCGCCGTGCCGTCCAGCACGAGATCGAGGACCGCCTCTCGGAGCGCATCCTCCAGGGCGAGCTCAACGCGGGCGACCACGTGCACGTCGACTACGTGGACGGCGAGTTCACGTTCGTCACCACGCAGCGCGAGGGGCTCCCGGTCGCGGCCGGCATCGGCACCGGATCCGGCACGCCGGACCTCGCGATCACCAGCGACTGACACCCGCACGACCCCGACGGCCCGTCGTCCCCGAGAGGGGGCGGCGGGCCGTCGCCGTGTCCGGGGCTGCGCGTGCCCCGGAGCCGCTGTCGCCCCCGCGTGCGTCGGGCCAGGATGGACTTCGGGCGGAACCGCCCCACGAAGGAGATGCTCGCTGATGAGAATTGCCGTCACCGGAGGCTCGGGGAAGCTCGGCCGCCACGTCGTGGCCGACCTGCGCGCCCACGGACACGAAGTCACCAACATCGACCAGGTGGGGGAGCGCGGATCCGGCTACGTCCGCGTCGACACCACCGACTACGGGCAGGTGGTGGACGCGCTCTTCGGCGTCCAGGACCTGCACGACGGGTTCGACGCCGTCGTGCACCTCGCCGCGATCCCGGCCCCCGCGATCCTGAGCGACGTGGCCACGTTCCACAACAACATGCTCACGAGCTTCAACGTCTTCCAGGCCGCGCGCCGGGCGGGCATCACGAAGGTGGTCTACGCGTCCAGCGAGACCGTGCTCGGCCTGCCGTTCGACGTGCCGCCGCCGTACATCCCCGTCGACGAGGAGTACCCGGCGCAGCCCAACAGCACCTACTCGCTCGTGAAGCACCTCGAGGAGCAGATGGCCATCGAGCTGTGCCGCTGGGATCCGGAGCTGCAGGTCACCGCGCTCCGCTTCTCCAACGTCATGGACGTGGACGACTACGACGCGTTCCCCGGGTTCGACGACGACGCGCTCGCGCGCAAGTGGAACCTGTGGGGCTACATCGACGGCCGCGACGGCGCCCAGGCCGTCCGCAAGGCGCTCGAGCACGACGGGACGGGCTTCGACCGCTTCATCATCGCCAACGCCGACACCGTGATGAGCCGCTCCTCCGCGGAGCTCGCCGCCGAGGTCTTCCCCGGCGTCGAGGTCACGAAGGAGCTGGGCGAGCACGAGACGCTGCTGTCCATCGACAAGGCGCGCCGGATCCTCGGCTACGAGCCCGAGCACACGTGGCGCGACCACGCGCCGGCCACCACGGGCGACGACCCGGTCGCGGGGCACCCGTCATGAGGTACGTCAAGCTCGGGAGCACGGGCACCGAGGTCTCCGCCATCGCGCTCGGCTGCATGAGCTACGGCGAGCCGACGCGCGGCAACCACGCGTGGACGCTCTCCGAGGAGGACTCGCGGCCGCTCATCCGCCGCGCGGTCGAGCTCGGGATCACCTTCTTCGACACGGCAAACGTCTACTCCGACGGGTCGAGCGAGGAGATCACCGGCCGCGCCCTGACGGAGCTCACGAGGCGCGAGGAGGTGGTCATCGCCACCAAGGTGCACGGCGCCATGGGGGAGGGGCCGAACTCGCGCGGGCTGTCGCGGAAGCACATCATGTGGCAGATCGACGAGAGCCTCCGCCGGCTCGGCACGGACTACGTCGACCTGTACCAGATCCACCGCTTCGACCCGGCGACGCCGCTCGAGGAGACGCTCGAGGCGCTCGACGACCTCGTGCGCGCCGGCAAGGTGCGCTACCTCGGCGCCTCGTCGATGGACGCGTGGCGGTTCTCGAAGGCGCTGCACCTCCAGCGGGAGCACGGCTGGGCGCGGTTCGTCACGATGCAGGACCACTACAACCTCGTCAACCGCGAGGAGGAGCGCGAGATGCTGCCCCTCTGCGCCGACGAGGGCGTCGGATCCCTGCCGTGGAGCCCGCTCGCCCGCGGCCGCCTCACCCGCGACTGGGACGCGACGACCGACCGGAGCGCGACCGACGAGTTCGGGAAGACGCTCTACTCCGCGCAGGAGGACTCCGACCGTCGGGTCGCCGCAGCGGTGGCGGAGGTCGCCGAGGCGCGCGGGGTGCCGCGCGCGCAGGTGGCGCTCGCGTGGGTCTCGCGGAACCCCGTCGTCACCGCGCCCATCGTGGGCGGCACGAAGGTGTCGCACATCGAGGACGCGGTCGCGTCGCTGGACCTCGAGCTGACGGACGACGAGGTGTCCCTGCTCGAGGAGCACTACGTGCCGCACGCGGTCGTCGGCTACTAGCCGCGCCGGGGACCGCCCGCGCCCGCCGACTTGCGCGGGCGGTCCCCGTCACCTACTCTGATCGAAGCCACAGACCGCTGGTCGTCGGCGTGCCTCCGCGAGGGGATGCGCCGGACGAAGGTTCACTCAGGTGAAGGCCCGCGCAGGTGATCGAAGCACGATGCAGCGCATGCCCCGAGGGCCTGCGCGACACTCCCGCTCCGGCCTCCTGCGCCGGAGCGTTTTCCATGTGTGCAGCCGGGGGCTGCCAGCACCTCGCACCGCTTCCGCGGTGTCGGGGAACCA
The DNA here is from genome assembly GCF_021922985.1 of Clavibacter michiganensis subsp. tessellarius. NCBI lineage: Bacteria > Bacillati > Actinomycetota > Actinomycetes > Micrococcales > Microbacteriaceae > Clavibacter > Clavibacter tessellarius. The sequence goes on from NZ_CP040788.1 coordinate 15,623, forward strand.
CGTGATAAGGAGTGCCATGGCGAACAAGGAAGCCTCGGTCGCCGAGCTGGCGGAGAAGTTCCGCAGCTCGAACGCCGTACTGCTCACCGAGTACCGCGGTCTCACCGTTGCCCAGCTCAAGCAGCTGCGGAAGAGCATCAGTGCAGACGCGACCTACGCCGTGGTGAAGAACACGCTGACCAAGATCGCGGCGAACCAGGCGGGGATCTCGTCGTTCGACGACGAGCTCGTCGGCCCGTCCGCGATCGCGTTCGTGCACGGCGACACCGTCGCCGTCGCGAAGGCGCTGCGCACCTTCACCAAGGCCAACCCTCTTCTCGTCGTGAAGGGCGGTTACTTCGACGGCAACCCCCTGACGGCGGACGAGGTGAACAAGCTCGCCGACCTCGAGTCGCGGGAGGTGCTGCTGGGCAAGCTCGCCGGCGCCTTCAAGGCCTCGCTCTTCGGCGCGGCGTACCTGTTCAACGCACCGCTCTCGCAGGCCGTACGCACCGTCGAGGCGCTGCGCGAGAAGCAGGAATCGGCTCAGTAGCACCCCTCGGGTCCCATCCCCGGGGCGCGATGCACTGATCCACCAGACAACACACCAACCCAAGGAGAATCACCATGGCAAAGCTCTCTAACGACGAGCTCATCGAGGCCTTCAAGGAGCTCACGCTCATCGAGCTCAGCGACTTCGTCAAGAAGTTCGAGGAGGTCTTCGAGGTCACCGCCGCGGCGCCCGTCGCCGCCGCCGCCGCCCCCGGCGCCGCTGCCCCCGCGGAGGAGGTCGAGGAGAAGACGTCCTTCGACGTCATCCTCGAGGCCGCCGGCGACAAGAAGATCCAGGTCATCAAGGAGGTGCGCGCCCTCACCAGCCTCGGCCTCGGTGAGGCGAAGGCCCTCGTCGACGGAGCCCCCAAGCCCGTCCTGGAGGGTGCCAACAAGGAGGCCGCCGACAAGGCGAAGGCCCAGCTCGAGGCCGCGGGCGCGACGGTCTCCGTCAAGTAGCTCGCACCACCGCACAGCGCTCAGGGCGCCGATCCCCTCAGGGGGTCGGCGCCCTGCGTCGTTCCCGGACGTGGTGATCGCCCGCATCCGGCCGGGACACTGCTCGACATATGCATAGCCCAGCTATATGCTGGATCCATGACCTCGCCCGATCCCGACCTGCGCGCCCTCCTCGGCGACCTCGTCACGGCCGGCCACCGGCTCACCCGCCTGGCGGCGCACGAGGTCGGCGGCACGAGCTCGCCCGCCGTCTGGCGCACGCTCTCCGTGCTCGTGAGCTGGCCCGGCGGGATGCGCCTCGGCGTGCTCGCCGAGCGCAGCCGCGTCGCGCAGCCCACGACGACCAAGATCGTGCGCTCGCTCGTGGCCCAGGGGTGGATCGCGCAGGTGACGGACCCGTCCGACGCCCGGGCGACGCTCCTCGAGATCACGCCGGCGGGGGAGGCCGCGCTCGACGACTGGCGCGACCGGCTCGCCACCGCCCTCGTGCCGCGCTTCGCCGACCTCCCGGCCGACGACGTGGCCGTGATCGCGCGGGCCGTCGAGCTCGTGCTGGCGCGAGTCGACCGCGCGCCCGCCGACGGCTGACCGCCACCCGCACCGGTCGCCGGCGCACCGGCGGCGCGTCCGCGCGCCGTCACCCATCCATCCGCATCGAATCCAGGAGGCGACACCGCACCCGTGTCCACCCAGCCGCACGCGTCGTTCCGCGACATCTTCCGCCAGCCCCGCTCCGTCTTCGCCGTCGCGTTCGCGTGCGTCATCGCGTTCATGGGCATCGGCCTCGTCGACCCGATCCTCCCCGCCATCGCCGAGAGCCTCGACGCCACCGCCACCGAGACCGAGCTGCTCTTCACGAGCTACCTGCTCGTGACGGGGCTCGCGATGCTCATCACCAGCTGGATCTCCAGCCGCATCGGCGCCAAGCGCACCCTCCTCATCGGCCTGGCGATCATCGTCGTCTTCGCCGCCGCCGCGGGCCTCTCGCAGGACGTGGAGTCGGTCATCGGCTTCCGCGCCGGCTGGGGCCTCGGCAACGCGCTCTTCATCTCCACGGCGCTCGCGACCATCGTCGGATCCGCGTCCGGCGGCACGGCGTCGGCCATCGTGCTCTACGAGGCGGCGCTCGGCCTCGGCATCGCGGTCGGCCCGCTGCTCGGCGGGCTCCTCGGCAGCTGGAGCTGGCGCGGCCCGTTCTTCGGCACCGCGACCCTGATGGCCGTCGGCTTCCTCGCGATCGCGGCACTCCTCGGGAAGGACACGGCGCCCCGGTCGCCCATGCGCCTGTCGGCCCCGATCCGCGCGCTCGGCACGCCCGCCCTCGCGGTGCTCGCCGCCGCCGCGCTCTTCTACAACATCGGCTTCTTCGTGCTGCTGGCCTACTCGCCGTTCCCGCTCGGCTTCGACGCCATCGGCCTCGGCCTCACGTTCTTCGGCTGGGGCGTGGGCCTCGCCGTGACGTCCGTGCTCGTCGCGCCGCTGCTCACGCGCCGGATGGCCCGTACCTCCGTCCTCCGGCTCGTGCTGCCGCTCCTCGCCGTGGACCTCGCGGCGGCCGGCCTCGTGGTGCGGTCGGCGGCCGGCCTCGTGGTCTGCATCGTCGTGGGCGGGCTCCTGCTGGGCATCCTCAACACGGTCCTCACGGAGTGCGTGATGGAGGCGACCGACCACCCGCGGAGCGTCGCCTCGTCCGCCTACTCGTCCGTGCGCTTCCTCGGCGGGGCCATCGCGCCGCCCGCCGCGACCGAGCTCGCGCGGATCTTCTCGGACGCGGCGCCGTACTACGCCGCGGCCGGATCCGTGCTCGTCGCCCTCGTGATCGTGGTGGCCGGCCACCGCTGGCTGCGCCGGGTCGACGCCCAGCCCGTCGACGCGCTCGAGGAGGCCCAGGCCGTCACGGCCGGCGACGCCTGAGGCCGCCCCGCGGATCCGCCGCGCCCCGGACCCGCCGGCCTACGACGCCGGCGGGCTCGGGGGCGCCGTCGTGCTGCCGCGCGCGGCGAAGTCGACCGGCATGGTGCAGGTGCGCTCGGGCGCCCCCGCCGGCGCGAGCCCCTCGAGGACCATGCCCACCGCCGTGCGCCCCTGCTGCCGCGGATGCTGCTCGACGGTCGTGAGCCCGAACAGGGGCGCGAGCGCGTGCCCGTCGATGCCCGCCACGGAGAGCTCGGCCGGCACCGCGATGCCGAGCTGCCGCGCCGCGAGGATCGTGCCGATGGCGATCTCGTCCGAGGCCGCGAACACCGCGGTCGGCCGGGTGCGCGGGTCCGCGAGCAGCCGCATGGCGGAGACGTAGCCGCCCTCGATGGTGAAGTCGGCGGTGGCGAAGCGGGCCTCGAGGCCGCGCGGATCCGCATCGATCGCCGCCCGGTACCCGGCGAGCCGCTTGGCGTGCACGAAGAACGCCATCTGCGCGTGCAGGTCGCCGCCGAGGTGCACGACGCGCGCGTGCCCGAGGCTCAGCAGGTGCTCCGTCGCGAGCCGGGCCGCGGCCTCGTCGTCGATGCTGAGCGTGCTCATGCCCTCTACGGGCCCGCCGACCCCGACGAGCGGCTTGTCGAGGCATCGGAGCCGCACGACCTCGGCGGCGGTGAGCGCCACGCTCACGGCGATGACGGCGTCCACGCGCTTGCGCACGAGGAAGTACTCGAAGACCTTGCGGCGCTGCTCCGGGTCGTCGGTGAGGCGGTACAGCGTGAGGTCGTAGTCGGCCTCGATCAGCGCCTCCTCGATGCCCTCCAGCAGCTCCGCGAAGAACCACCGGTTGATGAAGGGCAGCACGACGCCGACGTTCTTCGACTGGCCCGTCACGAGGCTCGACGCGTTCGAGGAGACGACGTACCCGATGTCGGCGGCGGCCTGCGCCACGCGGGCGCGCGTGGTGGGGGAGACGTAGCCGCGGCCGCTGAGCGCGCGGGAGGCCGTGGCCTTCGAGACCCCGGCCAGGCGGGCGACGTCGATGATCGCGCTCATCGCCCTCCCTCCATCGGGTCCCGCTGGGACCCGCCGCCTCGCGCGAGCACGGGAAGCGGTTCCAGGACGGAGGGGGTCGCCCTCCGATGATGGACCATCCCGGCGCCCTCCGCCCAGCGCGGCGAGGGAGAAGTAGACCGTTTCGTTATCGGATGCACCTTGCCGCCACCTGCGAGCTCCCCTACGTTGACCTGTGGAACCGGTTCCCCAAATGGGGGAAAGGGTTCCGGCGACGGCGCCCCACCTGCCGTCGCGCGCACCACGGGAAGGCGGGTCAGCCCGCATCCCTCGATGAAGAGGAGACGCACATGGGCCACGCCCTATTCCGACGTCGCTTCGCGGCACCCCTCGCAGCGGTCGGCATCGCCGGCCTCGCGCTCACGGGCTGCACGGGCGACATCGCCGCCGAGGACAAGGCGGACACCGACTGCACGCCGTACTCGTCGTACGGCACGTTCGACGGAGCCGACGTCAGCATCGGCGGCACGATCCAGGACGACGAGGCCGACCGCCTCGTCGAGTCGTGGAAGGACTTCGAGTCCTGCACGGGCATCACCGTGAACTACCAGGGCACCAAGGAGTTCGAGGCGCAGATCGCCGTCCTCGCGGAGGGCGACTCGGCGCCGGACATCGGGATCATCCCGCAGCCGGGCCTCTTCAACGTCCTCGCCTCGAAGGGCTACCTCCAGGCGGCCCCCGCGGCCGTCGAGGAGAACGTCGACAAGGGCTGGTCCACCGACTGGAAGGGCTACGGCACCGTCGACGGCACCTTCTACGGCGCGCCGCTCATGGCGAGCGTCAAGGGCTACGTCTGGTACTCGCCGAGCGAGTTCGAGGAGAAGGGCTACGAGATCCCGAAGTCCACCTCCGAGCTGATGGACCTCACGAAGAAGATCGCGGACGAGGGCGACCACAAGCCCTGGTGCGTCGGCATCGGCTCCGGCGACGCCACCGGCTGGGCCGGCACGGACTGGATCGAGGACTACGTGCTCCGCGAGGCCGGCCCCGACACCTACGACAAGTGGGTCAGCCACGAGATCCCGTTCAACGACCCCGCGATCGCGAAGGCGTTCGACGACGTCGGTGAGATCATCAAGAACCCCGACTACGTCAACGGCGGCCTCGGCGACGTCTCGTCGATCATCTCCACGGAGTTCGGCGACGCCGGCCTCCCGATCCTCGACGGCACGTGCTCGCTGCACCACCAGGCCTCGTTCTACGAGGGCTTCTGGAAGAAGGCCGACGGCACCGACGCGAAGGTCTCGCCCGACGGCGACGTCTACGCGTTCCTCCTGCCGCCCACGGCCGAGGGCGACTCCACCGCCGTCACCGGCGGCGGCGAGCTCGTCGGCGCCTTCAAGTCGAGCGACGAGATCACCGCGGTGCTCTCCTACCTCTCGAGCGACACCTGGGCGAACAACCGCGTGAAGCTGGGCGGCGTCATCAGCGCGAACAAGGGGCTCGATCCCGCGAACGCGTCGAGCGACATCCTCAAGCAGAGCATCGAGATCCTCCAGGACCCGAACGCCACGTTCCGGTTCGACGGCTCGGACCTCATGCCCGGCGCGGTCGGCACCGACTCCTTCTGGAAGGGCATCGTCGGCTGGCTGAGCGGCGACTCGACCCAGAAGACGGTCGACGCCATCGAGTCGAGCTGGCCCGCGTCCTGATCGACCGCCGGTCCTGATCGACCGCCGGTCCTGATCGACCGCCGGTCCTGACCGACCGGTACCCGGCATCCGTGCCGGACCAGCGGGGCCGCCGCACGCGCGGCGGCCCCGCTCCGCATCCCCCCCGACCCGAAGGGCGAGACGTCCATGACGACCGCTGACCTGATCGGCAAGATCCTCCAGGTGGTGGCGGCGCTGGCCGTCTTCGCGCTGGTGATCGGGCTGATCCTCTTCCTCATCGACAAGGCGCCGAAGCGCGGGCGCGACTGGATCCAGCTCGGCGCCTTCGTGCTGCCGGCGCTGATCCTCCTGGCCGTCGGCCTCATCTACCCCGCGTTCCGCACGACGCTCCTCGCCTTCCGCGACAACAGCGGCGAGTGGGCGGGGTTCGACAACTTCGTCTGGATGTTCACCCAGCCGTCCGCGCTCCGCACGCTGCTGAACACGGTCATCTGGGTGGTCTTCGTCCCGCTGCTGTCGACGGCGATCGGCCTCGCGTACGCCGTGTTCATCGACAAGTCGCGCGGCGAGAAGTACTTCAAGGCCCTGGTCTTCATGCCGATGGCCATCTCGTTCGTCGGCGCCGGCATCATCTGGCGCTTCGTCTACGACTACAAGTCGGGGGAGCGCGAGCAGATCGGCCTGCTCAACCAGATCCTCGTCTGGCTCGGGCAGGAGCCCGTGCAGTGGCTGCAGACCTCGCCCATCAACACGGCGCTCCTCATCATCGTGATGATCTGGATCCAGACCGGCTTCGCCATGGTCGTGCTCTCCGCGAGCATCAAGGGCGTGCCGACCGAGCAGATCGAGGCCGCGCAGCTCGACGGCACCAACGCGTGGGAGCGGTTCCTCAACGTGACCCTGCCGGGCATCCGCGGGTCGCTCGTCGTGGTCGTGACCACCATCTCCATCGCGACGCTCAAGGTGTTCGACATCGTCCGCACCATGACGGCGGGCAACTTCGACACGAGCGTCATCGCCAACGAGATGTACACGCAGGCGTTCCGCGCCGGCGAGCAGGGCCGCGGCTCCGCGCTCGCGATCGTGCTGTTCCTCATGGTCCTGCCGATCGTCATCTACAACGTCCGCGTCATGAGCAAGCAGAGGGAGATCCGATGAGCGTCGCACCCGCCGACCTGCCCGTCGCCGACCGGGGGACCCGCCGCGGCGCCATCGAGCAGGCGGCCTCCGTCGGCGCGAAGAGCCGTCGCGTGAAGAACCGGCTCACGTCGCGCCGCGCGACGGTGGCCGCGCTGATCATCGCCGTGCTCTGGACGCTGCCCACCTTCGGCCTGTTCATCTCGTCGTTCCGGCCGGCCGGGCTCATCCAGACCACCGGCTGGTGGACCATCTTCCAGAACCCGGGCTTCACGCTCGACAACTACCAGGACGTGCTGCTCTCGACCTCGCAGTCGTCGCCGCAGCTCGGCTCGTACTTCGTGAACTCGCTCGCCATCGCGATCCCGGCGACGCTGTTCCCGCTCGTCATCGCGTCGATGGCGGCGTACGCCTTCGCGTGGATCAAGTTCAAGGGCTCGAACTTCCTGTTCGTGCTGATCTTCGCGCTGCAGATCGTGCCGCTGCAGATGGCGCTCATCCCGCTTCTGCAGATGTTCACCCGGACGCTCCGCCCGCTGCAGGAGGCCGTGCACGGCGTGATCCCGCTCATCCCCGAGCAGGGCTACCTGCCGGTGTGGGTGGCGCACACGATCTTCGCGCTGCCGCTCGCGATCTTCCTGCTGCACAACTTCATCTCGGAGATCCCGGGCGAGGTCATCGAGGCGGCGCGGGTCGACGGCGCGAGCCACGGCCAGGTGTTCTTCCGCATCGTGCTGCCGCTGGCGCTGCCGGCCATCGCGTCCTTCGCGATCTTCCAGTTCCTGTGGGTCTGGAACGACCTGCTGGTGGCGCTGATCTTCTCCGGCGGCACCCCCGACGTCGCGCCGCTCACGCAGCGCCTCGCGGAGCTCACGGGGACGCGCGGGCAGGACTGGCAGCGGCTCACGGCGGCGGCGTTCGTCTCGCTCATCGTGCCGCTCATCGTGTTCTTCAGCCTGCAGCGCTACTTCGTGCGGGGACTGCTCGCGGGGTCCACGAAGGGCTGATCCCCGGCCCGTCGACACCGGCCCGGTCGTCCGCTCGCGCGGGTGGCCGGGCCGTCGTCGTCCGCGCGCTGCCGCGTGGTCGGGCGAGATCCCCCACGGGCGTAAAATCGCCGGAATGACGAGGATGGGCGACATCGCCGCGGGCGGCGGGATGCGCGGAGGCGGCGGACGCCGCGGGCGGGTGAGCGCGGCCAACGCCGAGGCCCAGCGCCGGGCCAACGCCGAGGCGCCGCGCGTCGAGAACCTGCTGGGCCGGATCGCGGAGCTGTTCCGCCCGCACCGGCGCGCGCTGGTCCTCACCATCGCCCTCGTGCTCGTCGGCGCCGGCCTCACGGTCGTGCCGCCGCTCCTCACGCAGCAGGCGTTCGACCGCGGGCTGTTCCCGCCGACTGGCGGACCCGACATCCCCGTGCTGGTCGAGCTCGTCGCGATCATGATCGCCATCTGGGTCGCGGGCGCGGGCCTCGGCGTGTGGCAGACGTACCTCACGGCCACGGTCGGCAACCGGGTCATGGGATCCATGCGCGTCGACCTGTTCCGCCACCTGCAGAGCATGGAGCTCGGCTTCTTCACGCGCACCAAGACGGGCGTGATCCAGTCGCGCCTGCAGAACGACGTGGGCGGCGTCGCGGCGGTCCTCACCAACACCGTCTCCAGCGTGCTCGGCAACACCGTGACCGTGATCGCGGCCCTCGTCGCCATGCTCGTGCTCAACTGGCAGCTGACCCTCGTGGCCGTCGTGCTCATGCCGGTGCTCGTGGTGGCGCAGCGCCGCGTCGGGCAGGTGCGGGCGCGGATCGCCTCGAAGACGCAGGAGTCGCTGTCGGACATGACGGCCATCACGCAGGAGACGCTGTCGGTCTCCGGCATCCTGCTGTCGAAGAGCTTCAACCGGCAGGCCGCGGAGACCGAGCGCTACGAGGCCGAGAACCGCACGCAGATCCGGCTGCAGGTGAGCCAGCAGATGAGCGGCCAGTGGTTCTTCGCGCTGGTGCAGATCTTCCTGTCGATCATCCCGGCCATCGTCTACGTGGTCGCGGGCTTCCTCATCACGGGCGGCGTCAGCGTCACCGCCGGCACGATCGTCGCCTTCACCACCGTGCAGGCGCGCCTCATGTGGCCGCTCATCGGCCTGATGCGCGTGGCGCTCGACCTGCAGACCTCCGGCGCGCTCTTCGCCCGGATCTTCGAGTACCTCGACCTGGAGCCCGCCATCCGCGACCGGCACGACGCGCGCGCCGTCGCGGCCGGCCCGGCGCTCGGCCGGGTGGCGTTCGACGACGTGCGCTTCTCGTACCCGGACACCCGTCCCGGCGACAGGCCCACGCTCGACGGCATGTCCTTCGCCATCGAGCCCGGGCAGTTCGCGGCGTTCGTCGGCCCCTCGGGCGCGGGCAAGACGACCGTCTCGTACCTGATCCCGCGCTTCCACGACGTGACCGGCGGCCGGGTGCTCTTCGCCGACGAGGACGTGCGGGCCCTCGAGCAGGAGTCGCTGCTGGAGAACATCGGCATCGTGAGCCAGGAGACGTACCTCTTCCACGCGACGATCGGCGACAACCTCCGCTACGCGCGGCCCGACGCCACCCGGGAGCAGATCGAGCAGGCGGCCCGGGCGGCCAACATCCACGGCACGATCGAGTCGTTCCCCGACGGCTACGACACGCTCGTGGGGGAGCGCGGCTACCGGCTCTCGGGCGGCGAGAAGCAGCGCATCGCCATCGCGCGCGTGCTGCTCAAGGACCCGGCCGTGCTGATCCTCGACGAGGCCACCAGCGCGCTCGACGCCATCTCGGAGCGCGTCGTGCAGCAGGCCCTCGACACGGCGTCGCGCGGCCGCACGACCATCGCCATCGCGCACCGGCTGTCGACCGTGGTGGACGCCGACGTGATCTTCGTGGTCGTCGCCGGCAGCATCGTCGAGCAGGGCACGCACCTGGAGCTGCTCGCCCGCGGTGGCGAGTACGCGCGGCTCTACAGCGACCAGCGCACCGCGGCGGCCTGAGCCCCGGACCGGCCTGGATCCCGGCGCGGGACGCCCCGCCGGTGCCGCGGACGACGACCGCCCGCCCGCGAGGCGGACGGGCGGTGCGAGGGGCGGATCGGATCAGGAGCGCGCGTCGAGCAGCTGCTGCATGTAGAGGATCTCCTTGTCCTGGATCATCACCATGCCGTTCGCCAGGTCCGTGACCAGGGGGTTCCTGGACCGGTCGAGGAGGGCCTGCGCCATCTCCACGCCGCCGCGGTGGTGCGCGATCATCAGCGTCAGGAACTTCCGCTCCGCCTCGACGCCCGTGAGGCCCTGCAGCTCCTCGAGGTCGGCCTGCGAGGCGAGGCCCGGCATGGTCGCGCCGGGCGTCATGTCCATGGAGGAGTGGTCCGTCTTACCGTCGAGGGTCGGCAGCGTCATCCACGTCATGCGCGGCTGCGACGGCGCCTGGTCGAGTCCCCACGAGGTGAGGAACGCGTACATCTGACCCGCCTGCTGGGACTGCGCCTGGGCGATGTCCTGCGCGATGAGCTTGACCTCGGGGTCGTCCGTGCGGTCGATGATCATGAGCGACATCTGCACGGCCTGCTCGTGGTGCACCTGCATGTCGCGGGAGAAGCCGGCCTCCGCGCTGTTCGTGCTGGGCGTGAGCGCCGAGACGGGCGCGGTCACGCGGCCCACGAGGAGCCCGGCGACCACGAGCGCCACCGCGACGATGCCGGCCGCGAGGCCGATGCGGACGCGTCGCCCGCGGGCGCGCGACTCCTCCCCGTGCGCGACGAGGCCCTGGAGCTCCTCCTCGCGGATGTCGTCGTCCGGGACGTGGTCGACGACGGTGTCGCCCTCGGGACGCGGGTCGGACGCGTCGGAGCCGCGGTCGGCCACGGTCAGGAGACCCGGCCCTCGCCCTCGAGGGCGCCGGTGCACGCGGCACCGGCCTCGGGGGCGTTCGGGCTCTTCCAGTACTTGGCCATGAAGTCCTTGATGCGCTGGTCGTCGACCGAGTCGACCTTGACCTGCGCGCCCCACGCGGACAGCGCGATGGGGGTGTCGAGGCCCTCGTAGGGCGACATGGTGACGTAGCCGCCGAACGACTCCGCGTACTTCTGCAGGTTCGACAGGTCGTCGCCGGTGATCTTCGCGGCGTCGTACGTGATCCACACGGCGCCGTGCTCGAGGTCGTGCACCGCGTTCTCGTTGGGCTGCGGCTGGTCGTAGATGCCGCAGTTCAGCCACATGGCGTTGTGCTCGCCGCCGGCGGGCGGGCTCATGCCCTGGTACTTGGCGGCGTAGTCGACGGTGCCCTGCACGTGCGTGCTGGGGAGCGAGTCCCAGGTGCGGAGGCCCTCGATGCTGATGGAGTCGGGATCCTGCTTCGGGGTGCCGCTCGAGACGACCACGCCGATGACGACGGCCACCACGGCGACGGCGGCCACGGATCCCGTGATGATGCCGATGAGGCGGTTGCGGCGCGCACGGTCCTGCTGCTTCTTGAGCGCCGCCACCTTCTCGGCGCGGCGGGCCTCGCGCTGCTGCTTGACCGTGAGGTCCTTGTGGGCCTGCTTGGCGGTCGGCGGGACGGGCCGTCCGCTCGTGTCGCCGGAGGGCGTGGTGTCGTCGCGTCGCGCCACGGAGGGTCCTTCTCTGCTGGGGGAATGTGCGATCAGGGTACCCGCTCGGCCTGGGCGCGCCCTGCCCGCGCGGGCGGCCGAGCGCCCGTAACACGGCGGACGGGCGCGCCTATGCTGGACGGGCGGGGCCCACCGGACCGCACACCTGACACCGGGAGCACCACCACACGTGAAGTACGCCGACACGATCCTCGACCTCATCGGGAACACCCCGCTCGTGAAGCTCAACAAGGTGGTCGAGGGCATCTCGGCGACCGTGCTGGTGAAGGTCGAGTACCTGAACCCCGGCGGCAGCGCCAAGGACCGCATCGCCACGCGCATCATCGACGCGGCCGAGCGCGACGGGAAGCTGAAGCCCGGCGGCACGATCGTCGAGCCGACCTCGGGCAACACGGGCGTGGGCCTCGCGCTCGTCGCCCAGCAGCGCGGCTACCGCTGCGTCTTCGTGCTGCCGGACAAGGTCGGCGAGGACAAGCGCAACGTGCTCACGGCGTACGGCGCCGAGATCGTGGTGACGCCCACCTCGGTCGCGCCCGACCACCCCGACTCCTACTACTCGGTGAGCGACCGGCTCGCGCGCGAGATCCCCGGCGCCTTCAAGCCCGACCAGTACTCCAACCCCAACGGGCCGCTCAGCCACTACGAGACCACGGGTCCCGAGATCTGGCGCGACACCGAGGGCGAGATCACGCACTTCGTCGCGGGCGTCGGCACCGGCGGCACCATCAGCGGCGTCGGCCGCTACCTCAAGGAGGTGTCGGAGGGGCGCGTGCGCATCGTCGGCGCCGACCCCGAGGGCTCGGTCTACTCCGGCGGCACCGGCCGCCCCTACCTCGTCGAGGGCGTGGGCGAGGACTTCTGGCCGGCGGCCTACGACCCCGACGTCGTCGACGAGGTCATCGCCTCGAGCGACCAGGAGTCGTTCGACATGACCCTCCGGCTCGCCCGCGAGGAGGGGCTGCTCGTCGGCGGATCCAGCGGCATGGCCGTCGTCTCCGCGCTCAAGGCCGCGCGGCACCTGGGACCGGACGACGTGATGGTGGTCCTCCTGCCGGACGGCGGCCGCGGCTACCTCGGCAAGATCTTCAACGAGAAGTGGATGCAGTCGTACGGCTTCGCCCGCGTCAACGGCCAGCGCACGGTCGCCGACGTCATGAGCGCCAAGACCGGCAGCCTTCCCGACCTCGTGCACGCGCACCCGAGCGACACCATCCGCGACGCGATCCGGATCATGACCGAGTACGACGTCTCGCAGCTGCCCGTCCTCTCGGCCGAGCCGCCCGTCGTCATGGGCGAGGTCGCCGGCGCGGTCGACGAGCGCAGCCTCCTCGAGCTCGTCTTCAGCGGCCGTGCGCAGCTCACCGACCGCGTCGGCGCGTTCACGGGCGCGGCCTTCGACCTCATCGGCGTGAACGAGACCGTGCCCGAGGCGTGGAGCGCCCTCGGATCCGCGGACGCGCTCATGGTGAGCGACGGCGGCAAGCCCGTCGGCGTCCTCACCCGGCACGACCTCCTCACCTACCTCACCGACTGATCCGCGGGCACGGCCCCGGCACACCTCCGACCACAGAGACGAGCACCGTGAGCGACAAGCACGACTTCGACACCCGCGCCATCCACGCCGGCCAGGACCCGGATCCCACCACGGGCGCGGTCATCCCGCCCCTGTACCTCACGAGCACCTTCGTGCAGGACGGCATCGGCGGGCTCCGCGGCGGCTACGAGTACGCGCGCAGCGCCAACCCCACCCGCACCGGGCTGCAGGAGCTGCTCGCCTCGCTCGAGCGCGGGAAGCACGCCTTCTCGTTCGCGTCCGGGCTGGCCGCCGAGGACACGCTCCTCCGCGCGATCACGCGGCCGGGCGACCGCATCGTCCTCAGCGACGACGTGTACGGCGGCACCTACCGCCTGCTCACGCGCGTGCTCGGCGACTGGGGGATCGTCGTCGAGACGGTCGACATGAGCGACCTCGCCGCGGTCGAGCGGGTCCTCGGATCCGGCCCCGCCAAGGTCCTCTGGGTCGAGACCCCGAGCAACCCGCTGATGAAGATCAGCGACATCCGCGCGCTCGCCGACCTCGGCCACGCCGCCGGCGCCACGGTCGTCGTCGACAACACCTTCGCCTCGCCGTACCTCCAGCAGCCGCTGACGCTCGGTGCCGACGTGGTCGTGCACTCGACCACGAAGTACCTCGGCGGGCACTCCGACGTGCTCGGCGGCGCCGTGATCCTCGACGACGACGCGCTCGCCGAGAAGGTCGGCTTCCTGCAGTTCGCGGTCGGCGCCGTCTCGGGCCCGATGGACGCCTGGCTCACCACGCGCGGGATCAAGACGCTCGCCGTGCGCGTCGAGCGCCACTCCTCGAACGCCGAGGAGATCGCGTCCTTCCTCCAGCAGCACCCCGACGTCACGGCGGTGCACTACCCCGGGCTCCCGGAGCACCCGGGCCACGACATCGCCAAGGCGCAGATGTCCGGCTTCGGCGGCATGATCTCGTTCCAGGTGCGCGGGGGAGCGAAGGCCGCCCGCCGCGTGGTCGAGGGCACGCGCGTCTTCCAGCTCGCCGAGTCGCTCGGCGGCGTGGAGTCGCTCATCAGCTACCCGTCCGAGATGACGCACGCGTCCGTGAAGGGCACGCCGCTCGAGGTCCCGGACGACCTGGTGCGCCTCTCGGTGGGCATCGAGTCCGTCGAGGACCTCGTCGTCGACCTCGAGCGCGCGCTCGGCAAGGCGCTCAAGCAGGGCAAGCACTAGCGGGGAGCGGTGCGGCGCGCGTCGGCGCCGCACCGTCCCGACGCGGATCAGGGCAGCAGCAGCCGCACGGCCTCGTCGACGCTGACCCCGCGGTCGCGCGCGTGGGCGCTGAGGCGCGCCATGGCGTCGCGGTCGAGCGCGATCGTGAGGGTGGTGTCGCCGGGCTCCGGCGCGACCTCCTCGTCGAACGCGTCGAAGTCGAACAGGCCCGGCTGCGCGGGCGCCTCGGCCTCGACGGCCTCCGCCCGCGCGATCACGGGGTCGGCCGCGAGCTCGGCGTCGGCCTCGACGGCCGCGGTCTCCTCCGTGGCCGCCGCCGCGGACCCGCCCGTCTCGTGCCCCTCCCAGCCCGGTCCCCCGGGGATCGGGCTGCGGCTCTGGAACGCCGTCGCCACGGCGCGCGCCCGCACGTCCGCCGCCTCGTTGAGCGGGTGGTTCGCGTGCCCCTTGACCCACTCGAAGCGGTAGCGGCGGCCCTGGATCTCGGCGTCGATCTCCTTCAGCAGCTCCACGTTGAGCACCGGCTTGCCGTCGCCCTTGCGCCAGCCCTTGCGCTTCCAGCCGGGCATCCACTTGGTGACCGAGTTGATGACGTACTGGCTGTCGCAGAGCACGAGCAGGTCGTCGTCGAGGTGCGCGGTGGCGCGGAACAGCTCGAGCACCGCCTTCAGCTCGCCCTGGTTGTTCGTGGCGTGCGCCCACCCGCCCGCGGCCCAGTGCTCGTCGTCGACGTACCAGGCCCAGCCGGCGGGCCCCGGGTTGCCGAGCGCGGATCCGTCTGCCGCGGCGGTGATCGTCACAGGTGGTGCCTCTCGTCGGGTGGAGGACCAGTCTGCCGCAGCCGTCGCGGCCCCCGCGCACGCCCTCCCGGGACGCCGGATCCCCCAGCCGCCCCCGTGTGACTGTCACATGTGACAATGTGACACCTGCGCCGCGTGGCGCGACCGGGGCCGGGCCCCGCACCAGGACGGGGTCGATGATGACGACGGAGACGCCACGGGGGAGGGCCCCCAGCATCCGCGACGTCGCGCGCCTCGCGGGCGTCTCGCACCAGACCGTCTCCCGCGTCCTCAACGACTCGCCCTCGCTCCGCGCCGAGACCCGCCAGCGCGTGCTCGACGTGATGGAGCAGGTGCAGTACCGGCCGAACCGCGCGGCCCGGGCGCTCGTCACGAGCCGCTCGCGCACCATCGGGGTCCTCACCTCGCAGAGCTCGCAGTACGGGCCCGCGTCGTCCATCGCCGCCATCGAGGCGGCGGCCCGCGAGGCCGGCTACCTCGTCACGACCACGAACCTCGCGTCCTCCGACGGGGCCGCGATCCAGGTCGCCCTCGGTCACCTGGTGGACCAGGCCGTCGAGGGCCTCGTGGTCGTCGCGCCGCAGGTGCGCGTGCGCGAGGCGCTCGCGAGCATGTCGCTCGACGTGCCCTACGTCACCATGCAGAGCGACGGCCGCGGCGACGCCCACGACCTGTCGGTCGACCAGATGGCCGGCGCGCGCCTCGCCACCCGGCACCTCCTCGACCTCGGCCACCGCGACATCTACCACCTCGCCGGCCCGCAGGACTGGATCGAGGCGGAGGCCCGGATGCGCGGCTTCCTCGACGCCATGTCCGCCGCCGAGGTCCCCACGACGGCGCCCATACTCGGCGACTGGACCGCGGAGTTCGGGTTCTACGCGGGCCGCGAGATGCTGCGGCTCCGCGACTTCACCGCGATCTTCTCGAGCAACGACCAGATGGCCCTCGGCCTCATCCACGCCGTGCGCGACGCGGGCCTCGACGTGCCGCGCGACGTGAGCATCGTCGGCTTCGACGACATCCCGGAGGCCGCCCACTTCTGGCCGCCGCTCACCACGGTGCGGCAGGACTTCGCCGAGGTCGGCCGGCGCTCGGTGGCGCTCCTGCTCGACGGCATGGACGGCACGGGGGAGCGGTACCGGGGCACGATCGAGCCGGAGCTCATCGTCCGCGCGTCCACCGGTCCGCCCTCGAGCTGACCGGCCCGCGCGCCCTCCCCCGCCTCGGCGACCCCACTTCGAGGGGTCAGCGCCTCTCGGCTTGACAGGGCGATCCCGCGGATGTGTAGAGTGACATCCGCCGATGTGACCGTTCACATCCCACGCGATCCCCCCGGGTCGCATGCATCAGACGAAGGAGTCGATCCCGTGCCCAGCGCCCCCGTGAGCACCGAGCCCCAGGCCGCCCAGCCCGGATCGGACGCCGAGCAGCAGTACGTCATCGGGGTCGACTACGGCACCCTCTCCGGTCGTGCCGTCGTGGTGCGCGTCTCGGACGGCGTCGAGCTCGGCTCCGGCGTCCTCGACTACCCGCACGCGGTCATGGACGACACCCTCGTAGCCAGCGGCGCGCAGCTCCCGCCCGAGTGGGCGCTGCAGGTCCCGAGCGACTACGTCGACGTGCTCAAGCAGGCCGTGCCCGCCGCCATCCGCGAGGCCGGCATCGACCCCGCGCAGGTCATCGGCATCGGCACCGACTTCACCGCGTGCACCATGGTCCCCACGACGGGTGATGGCACGCCGCTCAACGAGGTCGACGGCTACGCCGACCGGCCCCACGCGTACGTCAAGCTCTGGAAGCACCACGCCGCGCAGTCGCACGCCGACCGCATCAACGCGCTGGCCGAGGAGCGCGGCGAGAAGTGGCTGGCCCGCTACGGCGGCCTCATCTCCAGCGAGTGGGAGTTCGCCAAGGGCCTCCAGCTGCTCGAGGAGGACCCCGAGCTGTACGGCCTCATGGAGCACTGGGTCGAGGCGGCCGACTGGATCGTCTGGCAGCTCACCGGCAGCTACGTCCGCAACGCCTGCACCGCCGGCTACAAGGGCATCCTCCAGGACGGCGAGTACCCGACCCGCGAGTTCCTCGCGGCGCTCAACCCCGACTTCGCCTCCTTCGCGGAGGACAAGGTCGCGCACGAGATCGGCCAGCTCGGATCCGCCGCCGGCACGCTCTCCGCCGAGGCCGCCGCGTGGACGGGCCTGCCCGAGGGCATCGCCGTCGCGGTCGGCAACGTCGACGCGCACGTCACGGCGCCGGTCGCCCGTGCCGTCGAGCCCGGCCAGATGGTCGCGATCATGGGCACGAGCACCTGCCACGTCATGAACAGCGACGTGCTCACCGAGGTCCCCGGCATGTGCGGCGTCGTCGACGGCGGCATCGTCTCCGGGCTCTACGGCTACGAGGCCGGCCAGTCCGGCGTCGGCGACATCTTCGCCTGGTACGTCAAGAACCAGGTGCCCGCGCGCTACGCCGAGGAGGCCGCGGCCGCCGGCAAGAGCGTCCACCAGCACCTCACCGACCTCGCGGCCGACCAGCCCGTCGGCGGCCACGGCCTCGTCGCGCTCGACTGGCACTCCGGCAATCGCTCGGTGCTCGTCGACCACGAGCTGTCGGGCCTCGTCATCGGCACCACGCTCACGACGCGCACCGAGGAGGTCTACCGGGCGCTGCTCGAGGCCACCGCGTTCGGCACCCGCAAGATCGTCGAGACGTTCGCCGCGTCGGGCGTCCCCGTCACCGAGTTCATCGTCGCCGGCGGCCTGCTGAAGAACGCGTTCCTCATGCAGGCGTACAGCGACATCCTGCGCCTCCCCATCTCGGTCATCACGAGCGAGCAGGGCCCGGCGCTCGGCTCGGCCATCCACGCCGCCGTCGCCGCGGGCGCCTACCCGGACGTCCGCGTCGCGGGCGACGCCATGGGCAAGGTCGAGCGCGGGAGGTACCAGCCGAGCGAGGAGCGCGCGCTCGCCTACGACCGCCTCTACGAGGAGTACTCCACGCTGCACGACCACTTCGGACGCGGCGCCAACGACGTCATGAAGCGCCTCAAGTCGCTGAAGAGGGAGGCCCGCGCGTGAGCGGCTTCGCCCCCGAGATCGAGGTCGCGGTCGCCCGCGTCCGCTCCGAGGTCTCCCGCCTCCACGGCGAGCTCGTGCGCTACGGCCTCGTGGTCTGGACCGGCGGCAACGTCTCCGGCCGCGTCCCCGGCGCCGACCTGTTCGTCATCAAGCCGTCCGGCGTCTCCTACGACGACCTGAGCCCCGAGAACATGATCCTCTGCGACCTCGACGGCAACGTGATCCCGGACACCCCCGGCTCGCGCAACGCCCCGTCGAGCGACACGGCGGCGCACGCGTACGTCTACCGCAACATGCCCGAGGTGGGCGGCGTGGTCCACACGCACTCCACCTACGCGGTGGCGTGGGCGGCCCGGCGCGAGCCCATCCCGTGCGTCATCACCGCGATGGCCGACGAGTTCGGCGGGGAGATCCCCGTCGGCCCGTTCGCCATCATCGGCGACGACTCCATCGGCCGCGGCATCGTCGAGACGCTCACCGGGCACCGCTCGCGCGCCGTCCTCATGGCCGGCCACGGCCCGTTCACCATCGGCAAGGACGCGAAGGACGCCGTGAAGGCGGCCGTCATGGTCGAGGACGTGGCGCGCACCGTGCACATCTCCCGCCAGCTCGGCGAGCCCGCGCCCCTCCCGGCCGAGGCCGTCGACTCGCTGTTCGACCGCTACCAGAACGTCTACGGACAAGCACCCCAAGGAGCCCTGAAGTGACCCGCATCACCACGTCCCTCGACCACTACGAGGTCTGGTTCCTCACGGGCAGCCAGAACCTCTACGGCGAGGAGACGCTGCAGCAGGTCGCCGAGCAGTCGCAGGAGATCGCGCGCCAGCTCGAGGAGGCGTCGGACGTGCCCGTCCGCGTCGTCTGGAAGCCCGTCCTCAAGGACTCCGACAGCATCCGCCGCATGGCCCTCGAGGCCAACGCGAGCGACCGCACCATCGGCCTCATCGCGTGGATGCACACGTTCAGCCCCGCGAAGATGTGGATCCAGGGCCTCGACGCCCTGCAGAAGCCCTTCCTGCACCTGCACACCCAGGCCAACGTCGCGCTCCCGTGGAGCACCATCGACATGGACTTCATGAACCTCAACCAGGCCGCGCACGGCGACCGGGAGTTCGGCTACATCCAGTCGCGCCTCGGCGTCACCCGCAAGACCGTCGTCGGCCACGTGAGCACGGAGGCCGTCCGCCAGGGCATCGCCACGTGGATGCGCGCCGCCGCCGGCTGGGCCGCCGTGCACGAGCTGAAGGTCGCCCGCTTCGGCGACAACATGCGCAACGTCGCGGTCACCGAGGGCGACAAGACGGAGGCCGAGCTCAAGTTCGGCGTCTCGGTCAACACCTGGGGCGTCAACGACCTCGTCGAGCGCGTGGACGCGGCGACCGACGCCGAGATCGACGCGCTGGTCGACGAGTACGAGACCCTCTACGACATCCAGCCCGAGCTGCGGCGCGGCGGGGAGCGCCACGAGTCGCTGCGCTACGGCGCCGCGATCGAGGCGGGCCTCCGCTCCTTCCTCGAGGAGGGCGGCTTCGGCGCCTTCACCACGAGCTTCGAGGACCTCGGCGGCCTCCGCCAGCTCCCCGGCCTCGCGGTGCAGCGCCTCATGGCCGAGGGCTACGGCTTCGGCGCCGAGGGCGACTGGAAGACGGCCGTGCTGATCCGCGCGGCGAAGGTCATGGGCGCGGGCCTCCCCGGTGGCGCGAGCCTCATGGAGGACTACACGTACCACCTCGTCCCCGGCGAGGAGAAGATCCTGGGCGCGCACATGCTCGAGATCTGCCCGACGCTCACCACGGGCCGTCCGAGCCTCGAGATCCACCCGCTCGGCATCGGGGGCCGCGAGGACCCCGTGCGCCTCGTCTTCGACACCGATCCCGGCCCCGCCGTCGTCGTCGCCATGTCGGACATGCGCGACCGCTTCCGCATCGTCGCGAACGTCGTGGAGGTCGTGCCGCTCGACGAGCCGCTCCCGAACCTGCCCGTCGCCCGCGCCGTGTGGAAGCCCGCGCCGGACCTCGCGACGAGCGCCGCGGCCTGGCTCACCGCCGGGGCCGCCCACCACACGGTCATGAGCACGCAGGTCGGCGTCGAGGTCTTCGAGGACTTCGCCGAGATCGCGCGCACCGAGCTCCTCGTCATCGACGAGGACACGACCCTCAAGGGTTTCACCAAGGAAGTCCGCTGGAACCAGGCCTACCACCGCCTGGCCCAGGGCCTGTAACACCCACACCAGGGGTGCGGATCCGGCGCAGATGCCGGATGCGCGTCTCACAGCAGCAGTACGAAAGGACACGACCGTGAAGATGAAGAAGGTCCTCGTCGGCATCGCCGCCACGAGCATCGCCCTCTCGCTCGCCGCATGCTCCGGCGGCGGCGGAGGCCGCGGCGGCAGCGCCGGCGGCACCGAGGACAACAAGGGCGCCCTCGTCGGCGTCGCCATGCCCACCAAGACGAGCGAGCGCTGGGTCGACGACGGCAACAACGTCAACGAGCAGCTCACCAAGCTCGGCTACAAGGTCGACCTGCAGTACGCGAACGACAAGGTGCAGGACCAGATCTCGCAGATCGAGACCATGCTCAACAAGGGCGCCAAGGCGCTCATCGTCGCGTCGATCGACGGCACCGCGCTGACCCAGGTCCTCAAGACCGCGGCCGACGACGGCGTCAAGGTCATCGCGTACGACCGCCTCATCAACGGCACCGAGAACGTCGACTACTACACGACGTTCGACAACCAGCAGGTCGGCGTGCTGCAGGGCAACTCGCTCCTGCAGGGCATGGGCCTCGTCGACGCCGACGGCAAGCCGACCGGCAGCACCGAGAAGAAGACCATCGAGATCTTCGCGGGCAGCCCGGACGACAACAACGCGCAGTTCTTCTACGACGGCGCGATGAGCGTCCTGAAGCCCTTCCTCGACTCCGGCCAGGTCACCATCGGCTCCGGCCAGAAGGACTTCAGCCAGGTCGCGATCCAGCAGTGGAAGCAGGAGGGCGCGCAGGCTCGCATGGAGAACCTGCTCTCCGGCAACTACGGCGGCGGCAAGGTCCTGGACGGCGTCCTCTCGCCGTACGACGGCCTCTCGCGCGGCATCATCCAGGCGCTCGGCTCGACCAGCCCCATGCCGATCATCACCGGCCAGGACGGCGAGAAGGCGTCCGACAAGCTGATCCTCGACGGCGTCCAGTACTCGACGATCTTCAAGGACACGCGCCTGCTCGGCAAGGAGGCCGTCACGATGGTCGACGACCTGCTCACCGGCGGCACCCCCGACGCGCCCGACACCTACAACAACAAGGTGAAGGACGTCGCCACGAAGCAGTTCGCCCCCGTGACCGTGACGAAGGACAACCTCGTCGAGGTCATCGTGGACAGCGGCTACTACACGCAGGACGAGATCGACAAGGGCGAGTAGCCCACCCGCGCCGCTCCGGCGGCGCACCGGCCGGTCGACGCTCGCGTCGACCGGCCCCCACCGGGTCGGGCCGGCCGTGCACCGCGGCCGGCCCGCCTCCGGGTGGCGCCTCGCGCGCCGCCCCGCACCACCGCCGGGAACCCGGCACCACCATCCACACAAGTGAGGCAGGCCATGGCCAACCACATTCTCGAGATGCGCGGCATCACCAAGACGTTCCCCGGCGTCAAGGCGCTGCAGGACGTCACCCTCGAGGTCACGCGCGGCACGTGCCACGCGATCTGCGGCGAGAACGGCGCGGGCAAGTCGACCCTGATGAAGGTCCTCTCGGGCGTCTACCCGGCCGGTTCCTACGACGGCGACATCGTGCTCGAGGACAAGGTCGTCAAGTTCTCCAGCATCCGCGACAGCGAGAAGTCGGGCGTGGTGATCATCCACCAGGAGCTCGCGCTGAGCCCCTTCCTCTCCATCGCGGAGAACATCTTCCTCGGCAACGAGATCTCCCGCGGCGGCTTCATCGACTGGAACGCCACCAACGTGGAGGCCGCCAAGCTCCTCGCCCGCGTCGGGCTGAGCGACAACCCGGCTACGAAGATCGCCGACATCGGCGTCGGCAAGCAGCAGCTCGTCGAGATCGCGAAGGCGCTCTCGAAGGAGGTGAAGCTCCTCATCCTCGACGAGCCCACCGCGGCGCTGAACGACGAGGACTCCGCCCACCTGCTCGACCTGATCAAGCACCTCAAGGGCCAGGGCATCACGAGCATCATCATCAGCCACAAGCTGAACGAGATCAAGGCGATCGCCGACGCCGTCACGATCATCCGCGACGGCAAGACCATCGAGACCCTCGACCTCGGGCGCGACTCCATCAGCGAGGAGCGCATCATCAAGGGCATGGTCGGCCGCGACCTGCAGAGCCGCTACCCCGACCGCACCCCGGACATCGGCGAGGAGGTCCTGCGCATCGAGGACTGGACGGTCCACCACCCGCAGGAGCACTCCCGCGTCGTCGTCGACCACGCCAACCTCAACGTCCGCGCGGGCGAGGTCGTCGGCATCGCCGGCCTCATGGGCGCGGGCCGCACGGAGCTCGCGATGAGCGTCTTCGGCCGCTCCTACGGCGCCAACATCTCCGGCAAGCTCTACAAGCGCGGCACGGAGATCACGGCCCGCACGGTGGGCGAGGCGATCAAGAACGGCCTCGCGTACGCCACCGAGGACCGCAAGCACTACGGCCTCAACCTCATCGACGACATCAAGCGCAACGTCTCCGGCGCCGCGCTCGAGAAGCTGTCGAAGGCGGGCTGGGTCGACGCGAACCGGGAGTACGTGGTGGCCGACGGCTACCGCACGTCCATGAACATCAAGGCGCCGAGCGTCGGGTCCATCACCGGGAAGCTCTCCGGCGGGAACCAGCAGAAGGTCGTCCTCTCGAAGTGGATGTTCTCCGACCCCGACGTGCTCATCCTCGACGAGCCCACCCGCGGCATCGACGTGGGCGCCAAGTACGAGATCTACACGATCATCAACGCGCTCGCCGCGCAGGGGAAGGCGGTCATCGTCATCTCCAGCGAGCTCCCCGAGCTGCTCGGCATCTGCGACCGGATCTACGCCCTCTCCGCCGGGCGCATCACGGGCCAGCTGCCGATCTCCGAGGCGACTCCCGAGAGCCTCATGACCTACATGACCAAGGAAAAGGAATAGTCAGCATGTCCAGTCTCAGCAATGTGGCGGGTTTCCTCGTCAGCCGCCTCAGGCAGATCGGCATCTTCATCGCGCTGATCGCGATCGTGGTGCTGTTCCAGATCCTCACGAACGGGACGCTCCTCGAGCCCCGCAACGTCACGAGCATCGTCGTCCAGAACGCCTACATCCTGATCCTCGCGATCGGCATGGTGATGATCATCATCGCCGGGCACATCGACCTGTCGGTCGGATCCGTGGTCGCGCTCATCGGCGCCGTCTCGGGCGTCTTCGCCGTCAACTGGGGCTGGCCCTGGTGGGCGTCGATCCTCGTGAGCCTCGTCATCGGCGGCCTCATCGGCGCCTGGCAGGGCTTCTGGGTGGCGTACGTCGGCATCCCGGCGTTCATCGTGACCCTGGCGGGCATGCTCACGTTCCGCGGCCTCGCGCAGATCGTGCTGGAGAACCGCCCGATCACGCCGTTCCCGGACGAGTACGTGGCCGTCGGCTCCGGCTTCCTGCCCGACCCCACGAACCGGATGGCGATCCTCGAGCCGATCACCGTGGCGCTCGGCGTCATCGCGGCCCTGTTCCTCGTCCTCTCCGCGGTGCGCGAGCGCCGTGCCCGCGTGAAGCTGAACCTCGAGGACGAGCCGTTCGCCTGGTTCATCACCAAGCTCGCGACCATCGCGGTGCTCGTGCTCGGCATCACCTACCTGCTCGCGAGCTACAACGGCACGCCGATCGTGCTCGTCATCCTCGCGGTGCTCGTGCTCGTCTACACGGCGGTCATGGGCCGCAGCATCTTCGGCCGTCACATCTACGCCCGAGGCGGCAACCTGAACGCGGCGCAGCTCTCGGGCATCAACACGAAGCGCGTGGACTTCCTGCTCTTCGTGAACATGGGCTTCCTCGCCGCGCTCGCCGGCATCGCCTTCACGGCGCGCAGCAACTCGGCGCTCCCCGCGGCCGGCAACGGCTTCGAGCTCGACGCGATCGCCGCGGTGTTCATCGGCGGCGCGGCCGTCACCGGTGGGATCGGCACCGTGACGGGCGCGATGGTCGGTGGTCTGATCATGGGCGTGCTCAACAACGGCATGTCGCTGCTCGGCCTCGGCACGGAGTACCAGCAGCTCATCAAGGGCCTCGTGCTCCTGCTGGCCGTCGCGTTCGACGTGTTCAACAAGAGCCGCGGATCCAAGTCCGCGACCTGATCCACCCGCGTCCCCCGCGCTGACGCGCACGAGGGTCCCGGCATCCGAATGGATGCCGGGCCCCTCTCGTCGTCCGGGCTGTGGTCGCGTCGGGGCGGGCGCCGGTCCCCGCGCGTACCCTCGCGTCGCGTCGCCTCGCCGGGCGGTGACGTCGCAGCCGGCCCGAGGGAGCGCATGACGTGAGACGGTTCATCCTGATGTGGGCGGTGTCGGCCGCCGTCGTGACGGCCGTGGTCCTCGCGGTGACCACGTCCGAGCACCAGGCGCCGTGGGGCCCGCTCGCGAGCGCGCTGTTCGTCTCCTCCGCCGGTGCTCTGACGTTCACGATCCGGCGGCGTCGCGAGATCGCCACCCGGAGCGATGCAGCGGACGGCGTCGAGCGGGCCGTCGCTGCCCGGGCCGCGGCCGCGGTGTTCCGCGACCTGCTGGTGATCCTCCCGGCCGCCGTCCTCGTGCTCGTGGCGAGTCCGGCCACGAGCCCCGTGCTCCTCGTGGTGGCCGTCCTGGTGGCGGCCCTCGTGGATGAGGGGGTCCGGCGCGCGTCCGGCCGCCGTGCGACGGAGCGCGGGGGAGGAGCGGCGTGCCGGCTCGCGGAGCACCGGGCGCGCCTCCGCCTCGACGAGGACGAGCTGGCCGCGCGAGTCGGCGTGAGCACGCGCACGATCCGGGCGATCGAGGCCGGATGGCACCGTCCGCGCGTCGACCTGGCGGTGGCGCTCGCGCGGGAGGTGGATGCGCCGGTCGAGCGGCTCTTCCCGCCGCCCGCCTCACCCGCGTGACGGCTGCCGGGTACGCAGGAGCGGAGGCGACGGAAGGGCCCGACATCCACGTGGATGCCGGGCCCTCCGTCGTGCGGGGTGCGGGCTCTAGGAGCGCGCGCCCATCAGGTGCTCGAGCGCCAGCTGGTTGAGGCGGACGAAGCCGAAGCCCTTCGCGTCGAAGTACTCGTCGGCGGCGAAGTCCTCGTAGGAGGAGCGGTCGGCGAGGATGTCGTCGTAGGACTCGCCCTCGTTGAGCGTCGGCGTGTAGATCTCGTCCACCTTGGCGGCGGCGAGCGCCTCCTGCACCTCGGGGTCGGCGCGGAAGGCCTGCGCGCGCTCCTTGAGGAGGAGGTACATGCGCATGTTCGCGGCGGCGGAGTCCCACACGCCCGTGATGTCCTCGGTGCGGCTGGGCTTGTAGTCGAAGTGACGGGGGCCGTCGTACGAGCGGCCGCCGCCCACGCCGCCGTTCTCCAGCAGGTCGACGAGCGAGAACGCGTTCTGCAGGTCGCCGTGGCCGAAGACGAGGTCCTGGTCGTACTTGATGCCGCGCTGGCCGTTGAGGTCGATGTGGAAGAGCTTGCCCTGGTACAGCGCCTGCATGATGCCGGCGGTGAAGTTGAGGCCCGCCATCTGCTCGTGGCCGACCTCGGGGTTCACGCCGACGAGCTCGGGGCGCTCGAGGGTCTCGATGAAGGCGAGCGCGTGGCCGAGGGTCGGCAGCAGGATGTCGCCGCGGGGCTCGTTGGGCTTCGGCTCGATGGCGAAGCGGATGTCGTAGCCCTTGTCGGTGACGTAGTCGCCGAGGAGGTTGACGGCCTCGCGGTAGCGCTCGAGCGCGCCGCGGACGTCCTTGGCGGAGTCGTACTCGGCGCCCTCGCGGCCGCCCCACATGACGAAGGTCTGCGCGCCGAGCTCGGCGGCGAGGTCGATGTTGCGGAGGACCTTGCGGATCGCGAACCGGCGGACGGCGCGGTCGTTGCTCGTGAAGCCGCCGTCCTTGAAGACGGGCGCGGAGAAGAGGTTGGTGGTGACCATCGGCACGACGACGCCGGTGTCGCTGAGCGCGCCCTTGAGGCGGTCGATCTGCTTCTGGCGCTCGGCGTCGGTGGATCCGAAGGCGAAGAGGTCGTCGTCGTGGAAGGTGAGGCCGTAGGCGCCCAGCTCCGAGATGCGCTCGACGCCCTCGACCACGTCGAGGTCGGAGCGGGTGGGTCCGCCGAAGGGGTCGGCCCCGGTGTATCCGATGGTCCAGAGTCCGAACGAGAACTTGTCCTCGCGGGTGGGGGTGAGCGCCATGGTGTCTCCTGTCAGCGTCGTCGATGATTTGTTGCTAGCTACAACCTAATCGGCGCGGGGCGCCCGCGCAACGCGACACGACGGCCGGGGCGGGTCGGCTGGACGCGTCGTCGGCGTCCCGGCAGGATGGCGGGAGGTCGTCGTCGACCGCGCTCGCGCGCATCCGCCGGCCCGCCCACGCCCCGACGGAGAGGTCCCCCGCCCATGACCGACGCATCGCCCGCCGATCCCGGCGCATCCGCCGCTCCCGCTCCCGCCGCGGCGGTCGTCGCGGCCGACGACCGGGGGACCGGCCTCGACTTCCCGCCCGGGTTCCTGTTCGGGTCCGCGACCGCCGCGTACCAGATCGAGGGGGCCGTCGACGAGGGCGGACGCGGCGACTCCATCTGGGACGTCTTCAGCCGCACGCCCGGGAAGGTGCTCGGCGGCGACACGGGGGACGTGGCCGACGACCACTACCACCGGCTCGAGTCCGACCTCGACCTGATGCAGGAGCTGGGCCTCGAGGCGTACCGCTTCTCGATCGCGTGGCCGCGCATCCAGCCCACCGGCCGCGGCCCGGCGAACCCCGAGGGGCTCGCGTTCTACGGGCGCCTCGTCGACGGGCTCGTCGCACGCGGCATCACGCCCATCGCGACGCTCTACCACTGGGACCTCCCGCAGGCGCTCGAGGACGAGGGCGGCTGGACGAATCGCGAGACCGCGTACGCCTTCGCCGACTACGCCCGGATCATGGGCCAGGCGCTCGGCGACCGCATCGCCACCTGGACCACCCTCAACGAGCCGTGGTGCTCGGCCTACCTCGGCTACGCGGCCGGCGTGCACGCGCCGGGGCGCACGGACGCGGAGGCGTCGTTCCGGGCGGTGCACCACCTCAACCTCGCGCACGGGCTCGCGGTCACCGCGCTGAAGGAGGTGGTGCCCGCCGACGCGCGCTTCTCCATCACGCTCAACCTGCACGTGATCCGCGGCGAGGGCGACACCGGACCCGAGGCCGTGCGCCGCGTCGGCGGCGTCGGCAACCGGCTCTTCCTCGACCCGCTGCTGAACGGGACGTACCCGGCCGACGTGCTCGCGGACACCGCGGCGATCACCGACTGGGCGTTCGTGCTCCCGGGCGACGCGGAGCTCATCCGCCAGCCGCTCGACCTCCTCGGCGTCAACTACTACAACACCAGCCGCGTGCGGATGCGCGACGGCCAGGCCCCGGCGGGCGGCACCTCGATCCACGGCGACGTCGCCGCCTCGCCGTTCCCGGGCACCGACGACGTCGACTTCCTCGCGCAGCCCGGGCCCTTCACGGCCATGGGCTGGAACATCGAGCCGCAGGGCCTCGAGGACCTGCTCGTGGCGCTGCACGAGGAGTTCCCCGGCCTGCCGCTCATGGTCACCGAGAACGGGGCCGCGTTCGACGACGAGGTGACCGTCGAGGACGGCGTGCGCGCCGTGCACGACCCCGAGCGGATCGACTACCTCACGCGCCACTTCGCCGCGGCCCACCGCGCCATGGCCCGCGGCGTCGACCTCCGCGGCTACCAGGTGTGGTCGCTGCTCGACAACTTCGAGTGGGCCTTCGGGTACTCGAAGCGGTTCGGGATCGTGCACGTGGACTACGCCACGCAGGAGCGGACGCCGAAGGACAGCGCCCTCTGGTACGCGCGGCTGATCGCCGACCGGCGCATCCCGGCGGCCGACGCGCGTCCCGAGCGGGACGTGCGACCGGCCTCGTGAGCGCGCCCCTGCCGGGCGCCGACGAGCGCGTGACGCTGGCCCCGGGCATCGTGATGCGGCCCGCGCGCCTCGGCGACGCCGCGGCGCTCGCCGAGGCCTACCGGGAGAACCGCGAGCACCTCCGCCCGTTCGAGCCCGCCCGCACCGACGCGTTCTTCACGGCGGCGGGGCAGCGCGCCCAGCTGGCGGGCCGGGTGGCGGAGCGGGCGGCCGGATCCGGCCTGCCGTACCTCCTCGTCGAGGGCGACCGGGTCGTCGGCCGCTGCGACCTCTTCGCCGTGAAGCGCGGGGCCGCGCAGAGCGCGAGCCTCGGCTACTGGATCCACCGCGAGCGGCAGGGCGCGGGCCTCGCGACCGCGGCCGCCGAGCAGGCCGTGCGCATCGCCCGGGCCGCCGGCCTGCATCGGCTGGAGGCGTCGACGCTCGTCGGCAACGTCGGCTCGGAGCACGTGCTCCGGCGCGCGGGGTTCCAGGCGATCGGGGTGGCGGCCGCGTACCTCCGGATCGACGGCACGTGGCGCGACCACACGCTCTGGCAGCGGGTGGTCGACGGCGCGCGCTGATCGGGCCGGCCCGGAGCGGGCCGTGCGTGCAGGCCGACCCGTGCCGGGCGCGCGGGGTCAGGCGTCGAGCAGCAGGTCCGTCATGCTCCGCAGGCGCGCCTGCGCGCTGGAGTCGGCGCCGCTGCGGTCCACCACGACGTCGTGCACGGTCGCGGCGACGCGGAGGAGGTCGGGCAGGATCGCACGGCCCCGCTCGGTGAGGGCGATGAGCAGGCGGCGCTCGTCCGCCTGGTCGCGCTGGCGGGTGATGTAGCCGAGCAGCTCCAGGCGCTTGAACAGCGGCGACAGGGTGCCCGGCGTGAGCTGCACGGCCTCGCTGAGCTCACCCGCGCGACGGGGATCCTCCTCGTGGAGGGCCAGCATGACGAGGTACTGCGGATGCGTGAGGTGGAAGGGCTTGAGGAGCGGCCGGTAGAGCGAGATCACCGCTCGGGACGCCGCGGCGAGCAGCAGTCCCATGTCGCGGTCGAGCAGCGCTCCGTCGTGGTCCGTCATGTGTCCTCCTGGCCGTCCGCGGGAGCTCGTCCCCCGACGGCCTGATCCCCTCGGACGCTACTCCGGTCGTGGAGGCGCGACCCAGCGGGTCGGTGCACGCACAGCGCGCACGGAGGGTGACGTCATCAGGGGGTGCCCGGCGGCACCCAGCCCTGCGCGACCTGGTGCTCCCGCACCGCGGCGACGGCCCGGTCCGCGTCGACCGGGACCGCGTCCCAGAGGATGCCGGAGGAGTCGAGCCATCGGAGCGCGAGCATGGTGTCGGCCAGGTCCTCCACGTACATGGACACGAGCGTGCCGTGCGAGCGGATGGCGTCGCCGTGCAGGCTCCAGCCGAAGTACGCCGACAGGTAGCGGGCCTGCTCCGAGTGGCTGCGCTGCAGGTGGCGGTTGGGCCGCTCCGTGGATCCGCCCGAGGCCTGGACCTCGTCCTGCATCTCGTCGCCCGGCTCGTCCGGCATGCGCTCTCGTCCCTCATGTCGTGGTGCCGCCGGCGGGCGCCGGAGGCAGACCCGTCGAACACTACGGACACCCTCCGACATCGCGCCAGGAGCGGGGCTCGCGCGGGCCTGAGGCGACCGGCCGGATCAGGCGCGCCGGAGCTCCCAGTCGCCCACGCGGAGCCGGGCGAGCGCGTCGACGGCGGCGCGCACGGCGGCGGATCCGAGGCCGCCGGGCGCGGTGACCGCGTGCGTCGTGCGCTCGCCGACCCCGGAGATCCGCCGGCGCACGACGCCGCGGGGGAGGGGCGCCGTCGCGAGCGCGAGCGAGGGCAGCAGCGCGACGCCGAGCCCCGCGTGCACCATGCCCACGGCGGCGGCCGCGTTGTCGGTCTCGAACGACGTCGCGGGCGCGAAGCCGCTGCGGGCGCACGCGCTCACGAGGTGCCGGCGGCAGCGCACGCAGCCGGCGATCCACCTGTCGTCGGCGAGGTCGCGGAGCGCGAGCGGCCCGCGGTGCCGGAGGGCGCGCGCCTCGGGCAGCACGGCCCACAGCGTCTCGCGCCAGAGCGGGCGCGTCTCGAGGCCGTCGAGCGCGTCGGCCGCGGGATCGTCCGGGTCGTCCGGGTAGGCGAAGGTCACGGCGACGTCGGCCTCGCGCGCCCGCACCGCCTGGACGGCCTCGGGCGGCTCGGCCTCGAGGTAGCCGAAGGAGAGGCCGGGGTGCGCGGCGGCGAGCCCGCCGAGGAGCCGCGGCACGACCGTCGAGGAGGCGGAGGGGAAGGCGGCCACGCGCACGGTGCCGGCGCGCAGCCCCCGCAGATCGTCGAGCTCGTCGGCGGCCCGGTCCATCGCGTGGACGACGGTCGCGGCGTGCCGGGCGAGGACGCGCCCGGCCTCGGTGAGGACGACGCCGCGGCCGGATCGCGCCGTGACCGCCGTGCCGATGCGGGCCTCCAGGCGCCGGAGCGTCTGCGAGAGGGCGGGCTGGCTCACGCCGAGGGACGCGGCGGCGGCGGTCACGGATCCGCGGACCGCGAGCGCGTGCACCGCCTGCAGGGACGCCGAGTCGAGGTCGCGGCCGGTGGGCGAGGCATCCGTCATGCGCGGAGCATAACCCGCGCTTATGCGTCACATGCCGTCAGGGGGCTTGCTCGGGGGAGGCCCGGTCGTCACGCTGGACGCATGCCGACCGCCACCCCCGTCCCCGCCGCGGCTCCCGCGTCCGCGTCCTCCGCGACCCCCGGCCCCGCGGACCACCGCGACCTGTTCGAGGCGGGCCCCGGCTACCTCTCCGCGTGCACGATGGGCCTGCCCACCCGGGAGACGGTCGCCCGGCTCCGCGACGACCTCACGCAGTGGTCGGCCGGCGGATCCACCGCGCACGGCTACGGCGGCGTCGTCGAGGGCGTGCGCGCGTCGTACGCGGGGCTCGTGGGCGTCGACGTCGGATCCGTCGCCATCGGCTCGCAGACCGCCTCCTTCGTGAGCGTGCTCGCGGCCGCCGTGCCCGCGGGCGCCGAGGTGCTGTGCGTCGCGGGGGACTTCAGCTCCCTCACCTACCCCTTCGTCGTCGCCGAGGCGCGCGGCGTCACGGTGCGGCACGT
The DNA here is from genome assembly GCF_021922985.1 of Clavibacter michiganensis subsp. tessellarius. Classification (NCBI taxonomy): domain Bacteria; kingdom Bacillati; phylum Actinomycetota; class Actinomycetes; order Micrococcales; family Microbacteriaceae; genus Clavibacter; species Clavibacter tessellarius. The sequence continues at coordinate 46,819 of NZ_CP040788.1, forward strand.
GCCGCTCGAGGAGCTGGCCGGGGAGATCGGGCCGCGCACGCACCTCGTGGCCTTCTCGCTCGTGCAGTCCGCGGACGGCCGGGTCGCCGACGTCGCCGCGATCCGGGAGGCCGCGCGCATCCACGACGCCTTCACGCTGTGCGACACCACGCAGGCGGCCGGCGCCATGCCGGTCGACGCGAGCCTCTTCGACGCCACCGCCTGCCACTCCTACAAGTGGCTCTGCGCGCCCCGCGGCGCCGCGTTCCTCACGCTCTCCGACCGCTACCGCCGCACGCTCGTGCCCGTGCAGGCCAACTGGTACGCGGGCGCCGACGTGTGGGCCTCCTGCTACGGACCGGCCATGGCGCTCGCCGACGACGCGCGGGCCTTCGACGTGTCGCCCGCGTTCGGCGCCTGGGTCGGCGCGGCGCCGGCGATCGCCCTCTTCGCGCGCCTCGACCTCGACGCCGTGCACCGGCGGAACGCGGAGCTCGGCGACCTCGTGAGCGCGGGCCTCGGCATCGAGCAGCGCGGCCAGGCGATCGTGACCTGGCCGGACGCGGACGGCGCGGACCTCGCCCGGCTCGGCGCCGCGGGGATCGTCGCCTCGGGTCGCGCGGGCCGGGCGCGCATCGCCTTCCACCTCTGGAACGACGAGGACGACGTCGAGCGGGTGGTCCGGGCGCTGCGCCGCTGACGGGAGGCGGGCCGGGAGCGGCTGGCGGCCGCCGGAGCGGGGAGCTGCACGCGGGAGCGGCGCGCGGGAGGCGGGCCACGGGAGCGCGCGCCACGGGAGCGGGAACGCAATTCTTCCAGCTGGGAATAAGCCGAGCGGGCGTCCGTTGGACCTCCAGGCGGTCCTCGCCGCACGCCCCCGTCCTCGGCGCCCCGCGCCCCCTCTCCTCCCGAAGGAACGCCCCGTGTCGTCTGCCGCCATCCATCCCGGCGACGCGCTCTCCCGCCGCGAGCGCATCGTCTACATCATCGTGCTGGGCGCCCTCGTCGGCCTCGGGCCCTTCACGATCGACCTCTACCTGCCGGCGTTCCCGGTGCTCAAGGACGAGTTCGGCGTCACCGACGCGGCGATCCAGCTGACCCTCACCGGCACGACCGTGGGCTTCGCGCTCGGCCAGCTCGTGGTCGGGCCGTGGAGCGACCGGGTCGGACGCCGCCTGCCGCTCATCGTCGCCTCGATCGGCCACATCCTCGCGTCGCTCGGCGCGGCGCTGTCCACCGACGTCTCGATGCTGCTCGTCTTCCGCGTGCTCCAGGGCGCGGGCGCGGCGGCCGGCGCCGTCGTCGCCATGGCCATGGTGCGCGACCTCTTCGGCGGCCGCCCGCTCGTCCGGATGCTGTCGCGCCTCGCGCTCGTGACCGGGCTCGCGCCGATCCTCGCGCCCGTCATCGGCTCGCAGCTGCTGCGCATCGTCGACTGGCGCGGGGTCTTCTACGCGCTCGCCGCGTACGGGATCGCCGTCGTGGTCGCCGTGGTGTTCCTCATCGTCGAGACGCTGCCGCGCGAGGACCTCGTGGTCGAGGAGAAGGGCGCGCTGCTCCGCCGCTACCGGAACGTGCTCAAGGACCGCGTGTTCGTGGGCGTCGCGATCATCGGCGGGATGCAGTTCGCGGGCCTCTTCTCGTACCTCTCGAGCTCGTCGTTCCTGTTCCAGGACGTGTACGGGTTCGACGCGCAGCAGTTCGGCATCCTCTTCGGCGTCAACTCGCTCGGCATCGTGATCGGCAACCAGGTGGCGGCGCGCATGACCAAGCGCGTGGGGCCGCAGTGGATCCTCGCGGGCGTGGTCGTCGTGCAGTTCGCGTCGTCGGCGACCATCGTGCTGCTCGGCACCTTCACCGACGCGGGGCTCCTCGGCACGCTCATCCCGCTGTTCTTCTTCATCCTCGCCTGCGGCTTCGGCTTCCCCTGCGTGCAGGTGCTGGGGCTCGTCAACCACGGCCACGAGGCGGGCACGGCGGCGTCGCTCCTCGGCGCGGTGAACTTCGGCCTGGCCGGCGCGATCTCGCCCATCGTCGGCGTGCTCGGCATCACGTCGGGCGTGCCCATGGCGTCGGTGATGGGCGCGTGCGCGGTCGTCTCCATCCTCTCGATGTGGCTCATCGTGCAGCCGCGGACGGTGCCGGCGCTCACCAACTGAGGCCCGGGCGCCCGCGGGAGCGCTGGGTAGGGTGAGGCCATGAGGACCGCCCCCGACCCGGCCCCCGACCCGGCCCGTCTCCGGGGGATCGACGGCGCCGTCCGCGACGCGTCCCGCCTCCGGGGCATCGACGCCGCCCGCGGCCTCGCCGTGCTCGGGATGATGGCCGCGCACGTCGCCGTGCCGCGGACGCTCGCGCTCGACGACCCCGCGTCGTGGCTGGCGATCGCGGACGGGCGCTCCTCCATCCTCTTCGCGACGCTCGCGGGCGTGTCCATCGCGCTCATGTCGGGGCGCGACCGCCCCGTCGACGGGGCCGACCTCGCGCGCGTGCGGCTGCGGATCCTCGTGCGCGCCGTGTGCCTGTTCCTCCTCGGCGGGCTGCTGGCCGCGCTGCAGACCTACGTCGCCGTGATCCTCGAGGTGTACGCGGTGCTCTTCGTCGCGCTGCTGCCGCTCCTGCGCTGGCGCGCGTCCCGTCTGCTCGCGCTCGCCGCGGGCGCGGCCGTCGTGCTGCCGGTGGCGACCACGGCGCTGGCCATCCACTTCGACGCGTCCCTCATGCGGCCGGACCCGTTCGTGATCCTCCTCGTCACCGGGCACTACCCGGCGCTCACCTGGGTGGCGTTCGCGATCGCGGGGCTCGGGATCGGGCGGCTGGCCCTGGGGTCCGCGCGCGTGCAGCTGCTGCTCGTCACGGTCGGCGCGGGCCTCGCCGTGCTGGCGTACGGCGGGTCGGCGCTCCTCGAGGCCGCGCTCCCGGCGCCGCCGCCCGGGTGGGAGTTCATCCTCTCGACGCTGCCGCACGAGGGGTCGCCCTTCGAGGTCGTGGGATCCGGCGGGGTCGCGATCGCGGTCGTCGGCCTCGGCCTGCGGGTCGCCGCCCTCCTGCCGGCGGCCCTCGTGCCGCTGGAGGCGGTGGGGCAGCTCGCGCTCACGGTCTACGCGGTGCATATCGTGGTCATCGACCTCGTCGCGCCCGACGGCGACCTCATCGCGGACGACGGCGCGTACCTGGCGTTCGTCGTCGTGACGCTCGTGCTCTGCCTGCTCTGGACCCGGATACTCGGCCGCGGCCCCTTCGAGCGCGCGCTCGGCGCGGTGGCCCGCCGGACGTCCGACGCCATCGGGCGGACGGCGCCCGCCGCGGACCGCGCCGTCACGCCAGCCGAGCGCGACCCGGCCGTCTAGGAGCCGGAGGCCCGGAGCGCGCGGGCGGCGCCGCCCAGCCGCACGAGGGCGTCGACGCGCTCCCGACGCGCGGGGTCCCGCGCGTCCCACGCCGCCGACAGCGCGCACCAGGCCTCCGCCCACGCGAGCACGTCGTCGCGGTCGCGGCCCGTCTCCTCCGCGACGACGGCGGCGCGGCGCGCGAGCCGCCCGGGCCGCAGCGCGATCGCGAGCGTCGGCTTGCAGAGGACGTTCGCGGTGTCGAAGCCGGGATCCCCGCGGAGGGCCTTCGGGTCGATGGCGCGCCAGGCGTCGTCGGCGTCCCGGTCCGTGCCGCCGGCCGCGAGCGCGTCCTCGTCGACGCGCAGCACGTTCCCGTGATGCACGTCGCCGTGCAGCACGGCGTCCGCCGCGAATCCGTCGAGCAGCTCGCGCAGCACGTCGCGCCCCCGGTCGAGCGTGCGGGGGAGCGGACGCTCGGGCTCGAGGAGCTCGCGCGCCCACGTCCGGAGCGGCACGGCCTCGGCGCGCACCGCGTCGGGCACGGGCACGGCGTGGAGGCGCACGGCGGCCCGCGCGAGGATCCGGGTGGCCCGGTCGTCGCGCGCCGTGGCATCCGGTCCGTCGGCCGACGCCTCGCGCGCCAGCAGCCCGGGATCCACTGCCCGCGCCATCAGCACGGCGCCCCGGTCGTCCGACGCGTGCACGCGCACCGCGCCGCGGCCGGCCCACGCGGCGAGGAGCCGGCCCCCGCGCCGCTCCTCCTCCACGAGGGGCACCTTGAGCGTCAGCGGCGCGCCGTCGCGGCGGACGGGCGCGAGCACGCTGCTCGGGGTGACCGCGACCGGCCCGTCCGGATCCAGCGCCCAGCGCTCCCGGTACGGCGCGAGCGCGCGCTCCCCGGCCTCGGTCATAGCCGCAGGGCGACGGGCACGCCCGTGAGCGCCATGATCCCGACCACCGCGCCGATGACGACGAGCCCGAGCAGCACGAGCACCCCCGCGGCGGCGAGCCGCGACCGCTCGTACCAGGGGAGGATCCCGCGCCGCGTCGCGCGCAGCTGCGCCATGGTGAGCACGGTGGTCTGCTCGAGGAGGGGCCGGTCGAGCCCGGCGGCCATCTCGCGCATCGTGCGGAGGTCGTGCACGCGCCCGTCGAGGCGGAGCAGGAGCCGTCCGTCCGCGTCGAGCGCGAACAGGCGCGGCTGCGTGTCGAGGGTCAGGCCCTGGTAGACGTGCACCACCACGACGTGGTGCACGTCGCTCCCGCGCACGCTGGTGCGGCGCCCGAGGAAGCGCGCCTCGACGTCGCCGGACGCGGGGTCGACGCTCACGTAGGACGACCGGTAGAGGATCCCGAGCACGGCCGCGACCAGCGCGACGACGCCCACCCCCACGAGCACGGCGGCGGCGTTGCCCGACGGGACGGCGAGCACGAGGAGCGCGGCGCCGAGCGGCACCACGAGCGCGAGGGTCGCGAGGCCGAGCTGCCGGAGCAGGGCAGGGCGCGGCCGGATGACCGTGAGGGAGCGCTCGCCCTCGTCCGTCCCGCGGTGCTGCACGTCGCCTCCGGTCCTGGTCCGACGCCGTCCCCGCGTCCGTCGCCCCGTGCCCGCGGCCTCGCGGCGGCGGGCGGCCGCGGATGCGCGGACGGGCAGACGGCCCCAGCCTAGGCGCGCGGGCCCGCGACGGTCGTGGGCGCTATGGGGGACACGCGCGGCGCCCCGGGGTACACGGCGCGGGATGCGCGGGCGGGGAGGGGCCGGGAGGCACGGGCGGGGCCGTGCGCCGCGCGGGACGACGAGAGCCCCGCCGGACGGATCCGGGCGGGGCTCTCGAGCATCTGGCGGAGGATAGGGGATTCGAACCCCTGAGGGCTTTCACCCAACACGCTTTCCAAGCGTGCGCCATAGGCCACTAGGCGAATCCTCCATGACGCGTGCCGCAGGCGTCAGGAACGTCGCGGCACCCGTCGATACTACCTGCCCGCGAGCAGGGTCGATGCACCCGGGGTGTCGAGGAGCCCGGCGAGGGCCCGACGCGAGGGCGCGCCGAGCTTCGCGCGCGCCTGGTAGAGGTGCGACTCCACCGTGCGCACCGACAGGAACAGGCGCCCCGCGATCTCCCGGTTGCTGAGCCCCTGCGCCGCCAGCACCCCGATCTCGAGCTCGCGCCGGGTGAGCATGCTCACGTCGAGCACGGGCGCGGCGGCGGTCGCGGACGCCGCGGGGGCGCCGCGGTCGATGCGCGACTGGATCCGGCCGAGCGCGGCGCGGGCATGGGTCAGCGCGGGCGCGTCGTCGGCGAGCATCCGCACCAGGTCCTCGCATGCCACCCGGGCCTGGAGGGCGAGGCCGGACGCCTCGAGCGTGCGCACGCCCTGCTCGAGGAGCGCCGCGTCGCCCGTGCGGGACCCCTCGACGACCTCGGCCATGCCGTGCAGGGCGGGCACGTCGGTGCGGTCGCGCACGCGGCGGGCGCCCTCGACGAGGCGCGGGTCCTCGGACCCCAGCGTCCAGGCGCGGAAGAGCATGCCCGCGCGGAGCGCGTGGGCCTCGCCGCTCAGGTCGCCCATGTCGAGGAGCAGCGTCGCCGCCTCCTCGGGCCGGCCGCGGCCCGCGAGGATCTCGACCCGCACGCCCTCCGCGAGCATCCGCTGGTACGGGTAGCGCGGATCCGCCCGGTGCGCGATGTCCGTGGCGATGCGCTCGGCCTCGTCGGTGCGGCCGCGGAGCGCGAGCACGCGGGCGCGCTGCATGCCGATCCAGAGCCGCCACGTGCCGATGTCGGGGCCGATGAGGCGGTCGTCGGCGAGGGTCAGCTCCGCCTCCGCGCGGTCGAGCCGCCCGAGGTCGAGGGCCACGCCGCCCGTGATGGCGCCGAGGACGGGGATGAACCACTGCGCGTCCTGCGCGATGGCCGACTCGACCCACGCGTCGAGCTCGCGCTCGAGGTCCGGCAGGTCGAGGCGGCAGAGCCGGCGGCTGAAGGCGCTCGCCGAGAGCAGCTCCAGTCGAGCCTCCTCGAGCAGGATGTCGTCGTAGGTGCCGCGCCGGTCCTCCCGATCGGAGACGAGGGCGAGCCCCGCGTCGATGGCCTCCCCGAGCTCGGCGCCGCGCCCGAGGTGCCCGAGCGCGAGCACCACGGCCCGGTGCGCGCGGAGGCGCACGAGCGTGCTCGAGGCGAGCCCGGCGGCGGCACGGCCCTGCGCGAGCGCGCCCTCCCAGTCCATGAGGCCGAGGGCCATGGCGGCGGCGATGGACTCGGCCTGGGCGCGCACGTCCGCGGCGACGCCGGGATCCGCGCGCGCGGCCTCGAGGATCGCGCGCATCCGGTCGGTGCCCGGCAGGACGGCGTGCGTGGCGACGATCCGCACGTGCAGCAGCTCGACGCCCTCGCGCGCGGTCAGCCCCTCGCTGGCCACCGCGTCGAGGACCTCGACGGCGCGGGCCGGGTTGCCGAGCACGGTGAGGGCGCGCGAGGTCTCGCACGCCGCGTAGGCGACGGATCCGCCCTCGGCCGCGATCTCCGCGAAGGCCAGCGCGTCGTGGGTCATGCCCACGTCGTTGGCGAGGCGCGCGGCGACGAGGTGCACGGCCGCGAGGGTCGCGGGGCCGAAGCGCGTGACGGCGGCGTCCCGCTCCTCGTCGGACAGCGTGCGGGCGATGAGGAGGCTCTCCTTCGGGCTGAGCGGGACGCCGTGCGCCGCCTCCTGGAGCAGCATCCGCACGACGCGGCGGGTCAGGGCGTCGACGGCGTCGGGGTCGGTGCGGGCGAGCGCCGCCTCCGCCTCGAGCAGGTCGGCGCGGAGGATCATGTCGCCCTGCGTCTGCACGCGGGCGAGGCCGCGCGCGCGGAGGACCCGGAGGACCGTCTCGCCGAACAGACGCGCGGCGCGCTGGTACGGCGCGCCGTCGAGGCGGGCCAGGAGCACGAGCGTCGCGCGCTCGTCGTCGCCGAGCGGCGCGACCCGCGAGGAGACGAGCTCGAGGATGCGCGCCCGGGGCGCGTGCGGGCTCGGGAACGCGTAGCCGCTCACGGACCGCGCGGTGGCGCCGGTCTCCAGCGCCTCGAAGGCCAGCTCGCGCACGAGGAACGGGCGGCCGCCGCTGCGGCGCTGGATCTGCACGCGCGTCGCCTGGTCGAGCGCCACGGAGCCGGCGAGCGAGTCGATCATGGCGTCGACCTCGGCCGGGTCGAGGGGCGCGAGGTCGAGGCGCTCGGCGTACCCGGTGCGCCAGAGGCCCAGGATCTCGTGCGCGGCCTGCGCGGTGCGGACGAGCGGGTCGCCGGCGTCCGAGGATCCGCGGAGCTGGCGCGCGTCGCTGCCGGTGTCGTCGATCGTGACCAGCAGCGTGCAGCGCTCCGACGCGCGCGCCTCCACCAGCGCCTGGCGCATCTCCGGGGAGAGGAGGTGCGCGTCGTCGAGCACGACGACGGGCCGGGCGGCGGGCAGCGGGCGGGGGGCGCGGAGCCCGGGGAGCTGGTCGATGACCCGGCGCAGGACGTCGGCGAGGTCGGGCGTGGAGGCGTGGGCCCGGATCACCGTGAGGCCGTTGCGGGTGAGCGCGTCGGCCACGCGGCCGGCGACGTAGCTGCGGCCGGATCCGACGGCACCCGTGACGATCGCGCTGGTGCCGGCGGCGAGCCAGCGCTCCAGCGTCTCCAGGTCGCGGGCGCGACCGGTGGTCCCGGGCGCGGTCGTGTCCGGCCGGGTGCTCGACCGGCTGTAGGTGTGCGTCATCTGCTTCATGTGACCCCCGTCGCGGAAAAGCGGAGCCCGCGCTGCATCCCCCGATGGCGGAGCGGGCCGTGTGACCCCATCTTGCGCGGTTCCCGGCGGTCGGGCCAGGCACACCGGCCCTTACTGATCGATCGGACCGCGGAAATAAGTAGTCCGCACTGTGGGGGACACGATCCGGTGTGCCTAACGTGTTCCACATGTCCGGGCATGGGGATGCTCCGGACGGTGCGCCACGGCGCACGATGCGCGCGACCAGCGGGAGGACGACGGCTTCGGGTGCCGTCGACCCGCGGCGCCGCGCGCGGCACGACCCGGGTGCCTCAGCAAGCCCGGAAGCGGATGACGGCCCCCTCCGGGGAGGAGGGGGCCGTCATCCGGATGGGCGCAGGGCGCCCGTGCGGGGTCGCGCTAGTAGCGGAGCCCCGCGATGGCCTCGGCGACGGGCTCCTCGCCCGAGATCGCCTCGAACTGGACGCGGACGCCCGTGCCGTCGATGAGGGCGGTCGCGACGATGTCGGCGACGTCCGCACGCGGGATGGTGCCACGGCCGGTGGAGGTGCCCACCTGGATCCGGCCGGTGCCGGCGTCGTCGGTGAGGCCGCCGGGACGCACGATGGTCCAGTCGATGTCGCGCGCCCGGAGGTCGGCGTCCGCCTCGGACTTCGCGCGCTGGTAGATCTCGTAGGTGTCGTCGCTGTCGGGGTCGAAGCCGTCGACGGCCATGGCGGAGATCATGACGTAGCGGGTGACGCCGGCCTTCTCGGCGGCGTCGGCGAGCAGGATCGCGCCGTCGCGGTCGATGGTGAGCTTGCGCTCGGGTCCCGAGTCGGGTCCGCCGCCCGCTGCGAAGACCACCGCGTCGGCGCCCTGGAGCGCCTCGGCGACCTGGTCCACGACGCTCTCCTCCAGATCCAGCACGAGCGCCTCGGCGCCCGCGGCGGCGAGGTCGGACGCGTGGTCCGGGTTGCGGACGATGCCGACGGGCTGGTGGCCCTGGTCGGCGAGGCGTCGTTCGAGCAGTCGGGCGATCTGGCCGTGTCCTCCGGCGATGACTATGCGCATGCCCTCCACGCTACGCGCGGATCGTGACCGGCTCCTGGGCGGGCGGCGCCGAACGGCGGGCGCCCGGCGTCGGGTACACTCGGTGTCGGCTCCTCGCGTGGTGCCATCCAGGTGAACTCCCCCAGGGCGGAGACGCAGCAAGGGCAGCCGGGCTCTGGCAGGTGCGCGAGGGGTCTTCTCCTTTTAACCCGGGTCGTCGTGCAGTCCGGACCCGGCCGCCTGGCAGGCGACGCCCATAGGCTTGTCGCATGGCTCGGAGCATCTACATCACGTCCGCCGAAGGGCACTCGGGCAAGTCGACGGTCGCGCTGGGCGTGCTCGACACCCTGACCCACCAGATCCAGCGGGTGGGCGTGTTCCGGCCCATCGCGCGCTCCATCGTCGAGCGCGACTACGTGCTCGAGGCGCTGCTGTCGCACGACGGCGTCGACCTCGAGTACGACGAGTGCGTCGGCGTCACCTACGACGACGTGCACGCGGATCCCGAGGCCGCCCTCTCGCGCATCGTCGAGCGCTACAAGGCCGTCGAGGCGAAGTGCGACGCGGTCGTCATCGTCGGCAGCGACTACACCGACGTGGGCAGCCCCACCGAGCTGTCCTTCAACGCGCGCATCGCCGCGAACCTCGGCGCGCCCGTGCTGCTCGTGCTCACCGGTCGCCGCACGGACGAGACCGGAGGCCGCAGCCCGGACGAGATGCGCCAGATCGCCGACCTCGCGATCCCCGAGCTCGTCACGGCGCACGCGGGCCTCCTCGGCGTCGTCGTCAACCGCGCCGACCCGGAGGCGCTCGACGCCATCACGGCCGCCATCCCCGCGGCGATCCCCACCTCCCTCCAGGCGCAGGCGCCGCATGTGCCCGTGTGGGCCATCCCCGAGGACGCGTTCCTCGTCGCGCCGACCGTCGCCGAGCTCCTCGACGCCGTCGACGGCGAGCTCGTCAAGGGCGACCCGGCGCTCCTCAGCCGCGAGGCCCTCGGCGTCGTCGTCTCCGCCATGTCGATGGAGAACGTGCTCGCGCGCCTCACCGAGGGCGCCATCGTCGTGATCCCCGGCGACCGCAGCGAGGTCCTCCTCGGCGTGCTCACGGCCCACGCCTCCGAGACCTTCCCCACGGTCGCGGGCATCGTGCTCAACGGCGGGTTCGCGCTGTCGCCCACCATCGAGACGCTCGTCACCGGGCTCGACCAGACCCTGCCGATCATCTCCACCGAGCTCGGCACCTACGAGACGGCGAAGCGCATCACGCAGACCCGCGGGCGGCTCTCGCCCGAGTCGGCCCGCAAGATGGACACGGCGCTCGCCGCGTTCGAGCAGCACGTCGACACGTCCCGGCTGCTCGAGCTGCTCGACGTCAGCCGCTCCGACGTCGTGACACCGCTCATGTTCGAGTTCGGCCTCATCGAGCGCGCCAGGAAGGCCGGCAAGCGCATCGTGCTGCCCGAGGGCACAGACGACCGCGTGCTGCGGGCCGCGGGCACGATCCTCAGCCGCGGCATCGCCGACGTCACGATCCTCGGCGAGGAGATCGAGGTGCGCTCGCGCGCCATCGGGCTCGGCATCGACATCGGCCGCGCCACCGTGCTCAGCCCCTTCGACGCCGTGCTCCGCGAGCGGTTCGCGGAGGAGTACGTGAAGCTCCGCGCGCACAAGGGGATGGTGCTCGACATCGCGCGCGAGACCGTCACGGACGTCTCCTACTTCGGCACGATGATGGTGCAGCTCGGCCTCGCCGACGGCATGGTCTCGGGCGCCGCGCACACGACGGCGCACACGATCCGGCCGGGCTTCGAGATCATCAAGACCACCGACGGCGTCTCCGTCGTCTCCTCCGTGTTCCTCATGGCGCTCGCGGACCGCGTGCTCGTCTACGGCGACTGCGCCGTGAACCCGGATCCCACGGCCGACCAGCTCGCCGACATCGCCATCTCGTCGGCGGCGACCGCGGCGCAGTTCGGCATCGAGCCGCGCATCGCGATGCTGTCGTACTCGACGGGGGAGTCGGGCGCCGGCGCCGACGTGGAGAAGGTGCGCCAGGCCACGGCGCGCGTGCGGGAGCTGCGGCCCGACCTCGCGGTCGAGGGCCCGATCCAGTACGACGCGGCCGCCGACGCGGCGGTCGCCGCCACGAAGATGCCGGGATCCGCGGTCGCCGGACGCGCGACGGTGTTCATCTTCCCGGACCTCAACACGGGCAACAACACCTACAAGGCCGTGCAGCGCTCGGCCGGCGCGGTCGCCATCGGGCCCGTGCTGCAGGGCCTCCGCAAGCCCATCAACGACCTGTCGCGCGGCGCGCTCGTGCAGGACATCGTGAACACCGTCGCCATCACCGCCATCCAGGCCGAGGGGATCGACGCGGTCTGACCGCGCGTCCTCCCGCACCGCACCTCCCCGCCCCGCCCCGCCCCGCACCTCCCCACCCCGTCCGCCGCCCCCGTCAGGAGCCCGCCCGTGCCCGTCGTCCTCGTCGTCAACTCCGGATCGTCGTCCTTCAAGTACCAGCTCATCGAGATGGACTCGGAGTCCGTGCTCGCGTCCGGGCTCGTGGAGCGCATCGGCGAGGGGACCGGATCCACCCGGCACAAGGCCGGCGGCGACTCGTGGGAGCGCGAGCTGCCCATCGCCGACCACACGGCCGGGTTCCAGGCGATGCTCGACGCCTTCGCCGAGCACGGCCCGTCGCTCGAGGAGGGCCCGCCCGTCGCGGTCGGCCACCGCGTCGTGCACGGGGGCGACGTGTTCGTCGAGCCGACCGTCGTCACCGACCGGGTGAAGGCCGACATCGACGACCTCTCCGCGCTCGCGCCGCTGCACAACCCGGGCGCGCTCCAGGGCATCGAGGCGGCGCAGCAGGCGTTCCCCGACGTGCCGCACGTCGCCGTCTTCGACACCGCGTTCCACCAGACGCTGCCGCCCGAGGCGTACACGTACGCGATCGACCGGGAGCTCGCGGCCGCGCACCGCATCCGCCGCTACGGGTTCCACGGCACGAGCCACAAGTACGTGTCCGAGGCGGCGGCCCGGCTGCTCGGGAAGCCGCTCGAGGAGACGCGGATCATCGTGCTGCACCTCGGCAACGGCGCGTCCGCCGCGGCCGTGCAGGGCGGGCGATCCATCGACACGTCCATGGGCCTCACGCCGCTCGAGGGCCTCGTGATGGGGACGCGCTCCGGCGACCTCGACCCGGCGATCCTCTTCCACCTCGCCCGCCACACCGACCTCGGCCTCGACGACCTCGAGACGCTGCTCAACCGGCGCAGCGGCCTGCTCGGCCTCACGGGCCTCGGCGACATGCGCGACGTGCAGCGCGCCGCGGCCGACGGCGACGAGGCCGCGCAGACGGCGCTCGGCGTGTACCGGCACCGGATCCGCCACTACGTCGGCGCGTACGCGGCGCAGCTCGGCGGCGTCGACGCGGTCGTGTTCACCGCGGGCGTCGGCGAGAACAACCCGCTCGTGCGGCGCCGGTCGCTCGCGGGGCTCGAGTTCATGGGCATCGGCATCGACGACGACCGCAACGAGCTGATCAGCTCCGAGGCCCGGTTCGTGAGCCCCGAGGGCTCGCCCGTCGCCGTGCTCGTGATCCCCACCGACGAGGAGCTCGAGATCGCCCGGCAGTCCCTGGCGGCCACCGCGGGCTGAGCAGCCGCCTCCTCGAACGGCACCCGAAGGGGCCCGTGATCCGCCTGGATCACGGGCCCCTTCCCCGTGCCATCCGCGCTCGTCGACCCCGTAGCGCCACTGGGACGACTACTGGAGCGGCACCGCATCCGGCCCCGCGCAGATCAGTACGCCGCAGTGTTGTCGCGCCCGCGAGCGGATGCGAGCCTTCGATGACCGTGGGTGTGGTGGGGGCCGCCCCGCGGGACGCACGGCTGCGCCCCACGAGCGCGGCCGGCCATGCAATCGAGGGGAACGCACATGGCTCTACACATGCCCAGGCGCCGAAGCCGCCTGGCGACCGCGACGGCCTTCGGGGTCACCGCGGCTCTCGTCGCGTTCGGGGGCACGCTGCCCGCGAACGCCGCGGCGGGGGATCAGTCCGAGGCGGAGGCGCGTCTCGTGACGCTCACCGGCCTCGCGCAGGCCGTCGCCCTGGACGGCGCGTACACCGCGTACGCGCCCGGCGGGACGGACGACCCCACCCGCCTCGACGGGCCGATCTCGGCATCCGTCCTCCAGCAGCTCGCGACGGCGCGGGTATCGGCCGGCGTCACGCTCGGCTCCGTCCTCGACCTCAGCGGCGTGCGCGCCGGCGCCGACCGGCAGGTGTCCACCAGCGGCACCGCGGGCGCGACCGCCGCCGCGGGCGCCGTCACCGACTCGGGGGCCGTCGCCGTCAACGGCGGCACCGGCCAGGCGGCGCAGCTGGACCTCCAGCCGACGCTGCAGGCCGCGGGAGTCGCCGGCGTCCTCTCGGACCTCGACCTCCGGATCGGGGCGCTCGGCGCCACCGCGACGGACGCCGGGGCCGCCGCGCCGACGAGCTCGTACGGCATCGCCTCCGCGGACGCCACGATCACCAGCCCCGTGATCCAGGGCCTCCGCGCGAACCTCGTCGGCGTCGTCGACGGCGTCAGCGCGGGCCTCTCGACCCGCGCCGTCGTCTCGCCCGCGACGCTGGGCCTGCTCGACGGGATCCTCACCCGGGCGCTCGGCGTCCCGCTGCTCGACACGACCAACGCGACCGCCGACCTCCGCACCACCGTGGACGCGCAGGCGGCCGTGGACGCGGTCCTGTCGCAGCCGCTCACCAGCGGTGCGGTCACCATCGACATCCGGACGGGCACGCTCACGCTCGACCTGGACGCGATCCAGACCCTCGACGGGCAGCCGGCGAACACGCGCGTGCTGACCACTGCGGTGCTCACGCAGGCCGTGAACGCCGCGCTGACGGACATCCTCACGCGGCAGCTGCCCGACCGCCTCCTCGAGGCGGTGCTCGACTCCACCGCCGTGGCGCTGACGATCCGCACCGACATCGGGACGCCGCGCCTCAGCGTCCTCGCGCCCGCCGTGGACCTCGGCGACGTCGTGATCACGACGAACACCACGCTCGCGAACCTGGTGAACCCCACCGGACCGGGCAACTCGGCGCCGGTCATCAGCACCGCGGGCACGGCCCTCCTGCCGCCCCTCACCCTCACGACCGCGCTCACGGAGTCGCTCGTCTCCGGCCTGACGACCGGGCTCCTCCCGGCGCTCGCGACGGATCTCGGCGGCGCGGTCAGCCGCGCGAGCGTGGTCACCGGCCTGACGAACGCCACCGGCGCCGTGCTGACCGCCGTCGCCCCCGTGCTCGCGGCGGTCGACTCCGTCGTCCGCCTGACCGTCAACGCGCAGGACCGACCGGGCGACTTCGCCGACGCGGACGGCCTCGACGCCGGCTCGTTCACGGTGAGCGCCCTGCGGATCGGGCTGCTGCCCACCGCGGGCGGCCCGACCGTGAGCCTCGCGTCGGCCACCGTCCGCGCGGACGCCGCGGTCGTCGGGCCGGTCCAGCCCGTGGCCATCACGTCGCCGGACCCCGCGCAGGCCTTCCCCGCCGGGACAACCACGGTCGCGGTCGAGGGGACGGCGGAGCCCGGCGCCGAGGTCGACGTGACGGTCGGGAACCAGACGCTGACCTCCACGGCCACCACGGCCGGTCGGTACCGCGTGCTGTTCGCGAACCTGTCGTCCGGGACCTTCACCGCCAGCGCACGTCAGCGCGTCGGCGGCGAGCAGACGGGCCTCCCGACGTCGGTGACCTTCGCGATCGCGGCCCCCGCGGCCGACGCGGACACCGCTGACGCCGACGTGCTCGACCTCGACGGCCTCGACCTCCTCGACGCGGACGCCGCTGACCTGGACGCGCTCGACCTCGACGTGGTCGACGCGGTGGACGCCCTGGACGTGGACACGACGGACCTCGACGGGACCGACGCGGACACGATCGACACCGATGCTGACGTCCTGGACGTCGTCGACGTGGCGGACGTGGTCGTGGATGCCGGTGCGGATGTGATCGACGCCGGTGACGTGCTCGACGTCGACGGCGGCCTAGACGTGCTCGACGCGGACGCTGCTGACCTGGACGCCCTGGACATCGATGTGGTCGACGCAGTGGACGCGCTGGACGTGGACACGACGGACCTCGACGGGACGGACGCGGACACGATCGACACGGATGCTGACGTCCTAGACGTCGTCGACGTGGCGGATGTGGTGGTGGATGCTGGTGCGGATGTGATCGACGCGGGCGATGTGCTCGACGTGGACGGCGGCCTGGACGTGCTCGACACGGATGCCGCTGACCTCGACGCACTGGACATCGACGTGGTCGATGTCGTGGACGCGCTGGATGTCGACACGACGGACCTGGACGGGACCGACGTGGACACGGTCGACACGGATGCTGACGTCCTGGACGTCGTCGACGTGGCGGACGTGGTCGTGGATGCCGGTGCGGACGTGATAGACGCCGGTGACGTGCTCGACGTGGACGGCGGCCTGGACGTGCTCGACACGGACGCTGCTGATCTGGATGCCCTGGACGTCGATGTGGTCGATGTGGTCGACGCGCTGGACGTGGACACGACGGACCTCGACGGGACCGACGCGGACACGATCGACACCGATGCCGACGTCCTTGATGTCGTCGACGTGGCGGACGTGGTCGTGGATGCCGGTGCGGACGTGATCGACGCGGGCGATGTGCTCGACGTGGACGGCGGGCTAGACGTGCTCGACGCGGACGCCGCTGATCTCGACGCCCTGGACATCGATGTGGTCGACGTGGTCGACGCCCTCGATGTCGACACGACGGACCTCGACGGGACCGACGTAGACACGATCGACACCGACACCGACGCCGATGTGCTCGATGTCGTCGACGTCGCCGATGTGGTGGTGGATGCCGGTGCTGACGTGATCGACGCGGGCGATGTGCTCGATGTGGACGGCGGGCTGGACGTGCTCGACACGGATGCTGCTGATCTCGACGCGCTGGACATCGACGTGGTCGACGTGGTCGACGCCCTGGATGTCGACACGACGGACCTCGACGGGACGGACGCCGACACGGTGGACGTGATCGTGGACGCCGGCGCGGATGTCCTGGATGCCGGTGACGTGCTCGACGTCGACGGCGGCCTGGACGTGCTCGACACGGACGCTGCTGACCTGGATGCCCTGGACGTCGACGTGGTCGACGTGGTCGACGTGGTCGATGCCCTGGACGTGGACACGACCGACCTCGACGGGACGGACGCCGACACGGTCGACGCCGACCTGGACAGCGCGGACGTGATCGACGCCGGTGACGTGCTCGACCTCGAGGGCGTCGACTCCGACGCCAACGACTCGGACGACTCGACGGACATCTCGTTCGACCTCGACGTGGCGGACGCGGACACCGCGGACGTCGCCGACGTGGTCGCCGACCTCGACGTGACCGACGCGGACACCGCGGACGTGATCGTGGACGCCGGGGACGTGGTCGACGTGGACGGTGGCTTGGACGTGCTCGACACGGACGCCGCTGACCTGGACGCGCTGGACCTCGACGTGGTCGATGTCGTGGACGCGCTGGACGTGGACACGACCGACCTCGACGGGACGGATGCCGACACGGTCGACGCCGACCTGGACAGCGCGGACGTGATCGACGCCGGTGACGTGCTCGACCTCGAGGGCGTCGACTCCGACGCCAACGACTCGGACGACTCGACGGACATCTCGTTCGACCTCGACGTGGCGGACGCGGACACCGCGGACGCGACGGACGCGGCCGATGTGGTCGACGCCGACGGTGACGACGTCTCCGACGTGGTCGACGCCGACGGGAACGACGTCTCCGACGTGGTCGACGCCGACGGGGTCGATGCGGTCGACTCGGTCGACGCGGCCGATGGTGACAACGACGCCGACAACGATGCCGACGGTGACAACGACGCGGACAACGACGGCGACAACGACGTCGACGGTGACAACGACGCGGACAACGACGGCGACAACGACGCTGACGGTGACAACGACGCCGACAACGACGGCAGCGACGATGTGGCCGACGCAGTCGACGCGACGGATGCCGCTGACGCGACGGATGCCGCTGACGCGACGGATGCCGCTGACGCGACGGATGCCGTGGACGCGACGGATGCCGTGGACGCGACGGATGCCGTGGACGCGACGGACGCTGCTGACGCGACGGACGCCGCTGACGCGACGGACGCCGCTGACGCCGCCGACGCCGATGCCGCGGACGCCGCGGACGCCGCCGACGCGGACGCCGCTGACGCCGCCGACGCCGCCGACGCCACGGACGCCGCCGACGGCGGCACCGACGGCAGCGAGCTCCGCACCCTCGCCTCGGTCCGCTTCTTCGAGGTCATGCGCGGCATGGGCATCGACCAGGAGGTGACCGCCGTCGGGTTCATGCCCGGTGAGACGGTCTCCGCCACGGTCAACTCCACGCCGATGCCGCTGCCGGACCAGATCGCCCCCGCGAACGGGCAGGTGACCTTCACCTTCCCGATCCACGAGGACTTCGAGATCGGTCAGCACTCGGTCACCATCTCGGGCAGCGTGACCGGCCCGGTGGACGTGGCGAACACGCGGTTCTCGGTCATCGGCCAGACGGTCCCGGCCGGCCTGCCGAGCACCCCGATCCGCGGAGGGACCGGCGGCTACGGCGGCGGGATCCTCCCGGTGACGGGCGGTGACGCCGACGGGATGCTCTTCCTCGGCGGCATCGCGCTCCTGATGATGCTGACGGGCGCCGGTGCCCTGCACCGCGGCCGTCGCAGCCGCCAGGCGTGACGCACCGCTGACGCGGGCGGGCGGGTGATCCGGCACGACAGCCGGGTCACCCGCCCTCCCGCTCCCGCCGTCCGCCTCGCGGGGCGACCGGCGCAGCACGACCCGCACGACCCGCACGACGAGCACGACCAGCACGACGGCTCGGCAGGATCCACCCGCTCCCGCCGCCGACAGGACCCACCCGACGCACGAGGGGGACGGCGCATGACCGACACGACCCACCACCACGACACCGGCACCGACGATGCCCGGGACGCCGACGGCCTCGACGCCGACGCCGACGCCGAGTCCGACACCGACGCGACCGCCTCGCCGCCGCCCGCGGATCCGCCCGGAGCGCATGCCCGGGACCGCCGGCCGCTCACCCGCGGCGCCCGCATCGGCACCGCGATCGCCGCGCTCGTCGTCGCCGTCTACGTCGCGACCACGATCCTCATGGTCGTCCCGCAGACCTCCACGACCCGCGCGCTCACCGCCCCGGCCCGCCCCTACTTCGGCCAGCAGTGGAACGTGTTCGCCCCCTCCATCCAGAAGACGAACCGCTACCTCCAGATGCAGGCGCAGTGGCGCGACGGCTCGGGCGCGCTGGTGAAGAGCGAGTGGGTGGACATCACGGACGCCGAGTACGAGTCGGGCGACGGGCACGTCCAGGCGTCGCGGGCCAACAAGCAGAGCGCGAACCTCCTCAAGACCTACAGCGCCCGCTACCTCGCCCTCAGCGAGGAGCAGCGGGCCGTCGCGCGGGACACCTTCATCCGCCGCACCGACGACGGCTTCGCGGCCAAGACGCCGACCTCGCTCGTCCAGCAGCTCACCGGCCTCACCGAGGGCACGAGCGGCCGCGTCGTCTCGTTCCTCCGCTACGACTACGTGATGAAGGAGTTCGCGACCTACTGGGGCACGGCCTACTTCGGCCGCGACGTGGAGCGGGTCCGCTGGCGCATCGTCACGACGCGCCCCAACGACTTCGAGCACCGGCTCGACCAGGAGCGCCAGTTCGCGCCCTCGGTCCGCACCTTCGGATGGCGTCACGTCGACGACGTCATCGACCCCCGGGCGCTCGGCGCCTACCAGGCAGTGGTGGAGAGGTACGCACGATGAGCACCCGCACGGACGACACCCGTCCCGCCGACCGTCCCGTCCCCGAGGCCCCTCGCACCGGCCCGCGCGCCCAGGCGGCAGCGCGGTTCCGCCAGGTGGTGCAGGACCGCGAGCTGCTGCGTGCGCTCCGCGACCCGCGCGGCTGGCCGCGCGGCGTCGCCACCTGGATGACCGAGCGGGAGCACGCGACGTACAGCTTCGCCGCGCTCCGCATCACGCTCGGCTCCGTGATCCTGCTGGTGCTCGTCACCTGCTTCGCCGACCGGCACTACCTCTGGGGCGTCGGATCCCGGTTCATCGACCCCGAGGCCAGCCGCCGCGGGTGGCCGCCGTTCTTCGAGGGCCTCTTCTCCAAGACCGACGCGACGCTGTTCGACCTCGCCTACCTCGCCCTGGCGGCGCTCGCGGTGCTGTTCACGCTCGGCTGGCGCACCCGGATCGTGACGCCGTTCCTCCTGCTGCTCTGGATCAGCCTCTCCACCAACAGCACGCTGCTCAGCAACGGCGGCGACACCGTGCTGCGGCTCACGCTGTTCTTCGCGCTCTTCGCGGACCTGTCGCGGCACTTCTCGCTCGACGCCGTGCGCCGCCGCCGCGAGGCCGAGCCGGGCGCCCGGCGTCCGTCGTCCGCCGTGGTCGCGACGCGTCGCCTCGTGGCGCGGATCCCGCGGCTCGTGCCGGTGCTCCTGCACAACACCGCGCTGGTGCTGTCGGCGTACCAGATCATGCTCATCTACGTGAACTCCGCGTTCCTCAAGCTGCAGGGGGAGGAGTGGCGCAACGGCTCGGCCACCTACTACTCGCTCGTCATCGACGGGTACCGCCCGTGGCCGTGGATCAACGACCTCCTCGTGCAGTCGAGCATCGGCATCGCGCTGGCGAGCCTCGCGGCGGTGGCGTTCCAGGGCCTGTTCCCGCTGCTGATCCTCTGGCGGCCGACGCGCATCGTGGCGCTCGTGGTCATCACGGGCATGCACGTGATGATCGGCGTGCTGCTCGGCCTGTGGCCGTTCTCGCTCGCGATGATCGCGCTCGACTTCCTCTTCGTGCGCGATGCGACCTGGCGGGAGGGGCTCGCGCTCCTCGGGCGCTGGCGGTCGCGGGCGCCCGGGCGGATGCGCGAGGGCGGGGCCGTCCACGGGCGCCGCGCCTCCTCCCCAGCCGCGTCCGTCGAGGCCCCGGCCGAGGCCTGACCGGAGGGCGGCGGCGCGGTCGGGGGTGCCCGGTATCCTCGGGATCGTGGTCACCGCCCTGTATCGCCGTTATCGGCCAGAGAACTTCGCCGAGCTCATCGGCCAGACGCAGGTGACGGATCCGCTGCGCACCGCGCTCCGCACCAACCGCGTCAACCACGCGTACCTCTTCAGCGGTCCGCGCGGCTGCGGCAAGACCACGTCGGCCCGCATCCTCGCGCGCTGCCTCAACTGCGCCGAGGGGCCCACCGACACCCCGTGCGGCGTCTGCCCGAGCTGCGTCGAGCTCAGCCGCGACGGCAGCGGCTCGCTCGACGTGGTCGAGATCGACGCCGCGAGCCACAACGGCGTCGACGACGCGCGCGACATCCGCGAGCGCGCGGTCTTCGCGCCGGCGCGCGACCGCTACAAGATCTTCATCCTCGACGAGGCGCACATGGTCACGCCGCAGGGCTTCAACGCGCTGCTCAAGATCGTGGAGGAGCCGCCGGAGCACGTGAAGTTCATCTTCGCCACCACCGAGCCCGACAAGGTCATCGGCACCATCCGCTCCCGCACGCACCACTACCCGTTCCGGCTCGTGCCGCCCGCGCAGATGCTCGACTACGTGGAGCACCTGTCGCGCGAGGAGGGCGTGCAGGTGGCACCCGGCGTTCTGCCGCTCGTCGTCCGCGCCGGCGGGGGATCGGTGCGCGACACCCTCTCGCTGCTCGACCAGCTCATCGCGGGCTCGGAGGACGAGAGCGTCGAGTACGAGCGCGCCGTCGCGCTGCTCGGCTACACGCACGCCGCCCTGCTCGACGAGGTCATCGACGCGGTCGCCCGGCACGACGCGGCGGGCGCCTTCGCCGGGGTCGACCGGGTCATCCAGACCGGCCAGGATCCGCGCCGCTTCGTGGAGGACCTCCTCGAGCGCCTGCGCGACCTCATCATCGTCGGCGCCACGTCCGTCGAGGGCGCGGCCGCCGTGCTCCGCGGCACCCCGGAGGACGAGCTCGAGCGCATGCGCGCCCAGGCCGTCGCCTTCGGTGCCGTCGAGCTGTCGCGGGCGGCCGACGTGGTCAACGCCGCCCTCACGGAGATGACGGGCGCCACCTCGCCGCGCCTCCACCTCGAGCTCCTGGTCGCGCGCGTGCTCGTGCCCGCCAGCGACGACACGCATCGCGGCGCCCTCGCCCGCGTCGAGCGCCTCGAGCGCCGGGTGGGCGTCGCGGACGCGGGGGCGGATCCGGTGCCCGCCGCCTCTGCTGCTGCTCCGGCCGCCGCTGCGCCCGCCGCGGCTCCGGCCGCGGCGGCGTCCGCGCGCGCCGTCGCACCCGCTGCGGCTCCGGCACCGGCCGCGGCACCTCCTGCCGCGCCCGCTGCGGCACCCGCCGCAGCGCCGGCGTCCGCGCCGCCCGCCGCTCCCGGGCCGGATGCCGTCGAGGCCCCGTCGGCACCCGCCGTGGCCCCGGGGGCCACCGCGCCGGAGCCGTCCGCACCCACCCGCGGCGCGGGGACCGCCGCGTCCGACACCGCGGCGGCCCCCTCGGCGACGACGCCCGCGCCCGCCGCCGCGACGCCCGCGCCCGCCGCCGCGACGCCCGCGCCCGTCGGGCCGGTCAC
Source organism: Clavibacter michiganensis subsp. tessellarius (assembly GCF_021922985.1). NCBI lineage: Bacteria > Bacillati > Actinomycetota > Actinomycetes > Micrococcales > Microbacteriaceae > Clavibacter > Clavibacter tessellarius. The sequence goes on from NZ_CP040788.1 coordinate 68,635, forward strand.
GTTCGAGCAGCTCCGCGACTCCTGGCCGTCGGTCGTCGAGGCCGTCGAGAAGGCGAAGCGCAGCGCGTGGCTCGTCGCCGTCACGGCCACGCCGCGGGCCCTCGCCGGCGACGTCCTCACGCTCTCCTTCGTCAGCGCCAACGACGCCGAGCGGTTCAAGGAGCGCGGCGTGCCCGGGCAGGGCGTCAGCGACATCCTCCGCACCGCGATCCTCGACGTGCTCGGCCTCCGCGTGAAGTTCATCGCGCGGGTCGAGCCCCACGGCGGCACCCCGGCTCCGGCCGGCACGACCGCCCCGGCGCCGACGGGCGGGAACTCCGCGCCCGCCACGCCTCCCGCCGCACCGGCACGGGCCTCGGGGACCGGCGGCGGCTCCCGATCCGCGGAGAACGCGTCCGCGACGACCGCGCACGACGGCGGCGCTCCCGCGGCGGGATCGACCGCACCGGCCGCCGCGCCCGGCCCTCGCGCCACGTCGACGCCTCCCGCGAAGACCACCCCGTCCGGCGGCGGATGGGCCACCGTCGCGATCCCCACGTCCGACCCCGGCGCGAGCGATCCCGCCCCGGACCGGCGCGCTCCCGCCGGGCGTCCCGAGCGCACCGCACCGTCCACGCCGACGGCCGCGCCCGCCGCGGCGGCCGCGCCCGCCGCGTCGCCGTCCCCGTCCCCCGCGAGCACGCCCGGCGCGACCCCCCGCGGATCCGCGGTCGTCCCGGACGCGCACGTGCCCGACTTCGAGGAGCCGGAGCCCGACGAGTTCGGCCCCGCGGAGCCCGGCTGGGCCACCGGCGGCGGCTCGCACGACTCCGCCCCGCCGATCTCGCGCCCGGCCCCGGCCCCGGCCGCCGCGCCGCGGACCGCCACCCCGGCCGCCGCACCCGCGCCCGACGCCACGGCCGGAGCCGCCCCCTCCGCGAAGGCGGCCCCGTCCACCAAGGCCGCCCCGCAGCGCTACGGCGAGTCCGTCGTCCGCGAGATCCTCCAGGCGAGCTTCATCGAGGAGAAGCCCGTCGAGCGCAAGGCCCGCCCCACCATCCGCCCCACAGGTCAGGACTAGCGCCGCATGTACGAGGGAATCGTCCAGGAGCTGATCGACGAGCTCGGCCGCCTGCCGGGCATCGGCCCGAAGTCCGCCCAGCGCATCGCGTTCCACATCCTCCAGACCGAGACGTTCGACGTCTCGCGCCTCGCCGAGGTGCTCACCGTCGTCCGCGACAAGGTCCGCTTCTGCGCCATCTGCGGCAACGTGAGCGAGGAGGAGACCTGCGGCATCTGCCGCGATCCCCGCCGCAGCCCCGCCACCATCTGCGTCGTCGAGGAGGCCAAGGACGTCGTCGCCATCGAGCGCACGCGCGAGTTCCGCGGGCTCTACCATGTCCTCGGCGGGGCCATCAGCCCCATCGACGGCATCGGACCGGACGACCTCCGCATCCGCCAGCTCATGCAGCGCCTCGCCGACGCCACGGTCACCGAGGTCATCATCGCCACGGATCCGAACCTGGAGGGCGAGGCGACCGCCACCTACCTCTCGCGGCTGCTCTCCACCTTCGACATCCGCGTCACGCGCCTCGCCTCCGGCCTCCCCGTCGGCGGCGACCTCGAGTACGCCGACGAGGTCACCCTCGGCCGCGCCTTCGAGGGCCGGCGCCTCGTTGGGGAGTGACCGCGCGCCCCTGCGTCATGCGGCGGATCCGCGGATGCCGCCCCCATATGATCGTGATCCGGGCCGCCCGCGCCCACCCGAACCCCAGGAGTCGCCCGTGAGCCTCATCGTGCAGAAGTTCGGCGGATCGTCGGTCGCCGATGCCGAGAGCATCAAGCGCGTCGCGAAGCGCATCGTCGCCGCGAGGAAGGCCGGCAACGACGTGGTCGTCGCCGTCTCCGCGATGGGCGACTCTACGGACGAGCTGCTCGACCTGGCGCACGAGGTCACGCCCATCCCCGCGCCGCGGGAGCTCGACATGCTCCTCACCGCGGGCGAGCGCATCTCCATGGCGCTGCTCGCCATGGCCATCAAGAGCATGGGCTACGACGCCCGCTCCTTCACGGGCAGCCAGGCGGGCATGATCACCGACGCCCAGCACGGAGCGGCCCGCATCGTCGACGTCACGCCGGGCCGCGTCCGCGACGCGCTCGGCGAGGGCGCCATCGCCATCGTCGCCGGCTTCCAGGGCTTCAACCGCGGCACGGGCGACATCACCACCCTCGGCCGCGGCGGATCCGACACCACGGCGGTCGCGCTCGCCGCGGCCCTCGGCGCCGACGTGTGCGAGATCTACACCGACGTCGACGGCATCTTCACGGCCGACCCGCGCGTGGTGCCGCTCGCCCGCAAGATCGACCGCATCACGAGCGAGGAGATGCTCGAGCTCGCGGCGTCCGGCGCGAAGGTCCTCTACATCCGCGCCGTCGAGTACGCCCGCCGGCACGGCGTCCTGCTGCACGTCCGCTCCTCGTTCACGCACAACGAGGGCACCATCGTCTACAACCCCACGGATGGAGAGAATGTGGAAGAGCCCGTCATCGTCGGCGTCGCCGCCGACCTCAGCGAGGCCAAGGTCACGGTGGTCGGCGTCCCCGACGTGCCGGGCAAGGCCGCGCAGATCTTCACCATCGTCGCCAAGACCGGCGCCAACATCGACATGATCGTGCAGAACGTGTCGGCCGCCGCCACGAGCCTCACGGACATCTCGTTCACGCTCCCGAAGTCCGACGCGCAGCGCGTGCTCACCGTGCTCGCGGCCGAGCAGTCCGCGGTCGGCTTCACCGGCCTCCAGCACGACGACCAGATCGGCAAGCTCGCGCTCGTCGGCGCCGGCATGCGCACCAACGCCGGCGTCTCCGCGCAGCTCTTCACGGCGCTGTCCGACGCGGGCATCAACATCGAGATGATCTCCACCAGCGAGATCCGCATCTCCGTCGTCACGCGCGCCGACACCATCGACGAGGCCGTCCGCGTGGTCCACCACGCCTTCGGGCTCGACGCGGACGACGTCGCCGTCGTCCACGCCGGCACCGGCCGCTGAACCGCTGAGCCCGACCCGCACGCCCGCGCACCGCAGGAGGAGACACCCGTGACCGACACCGCCCCCGCCGCATCCGCCGCCCCGGCTGCCGAGACCGCCGGCCTCCGCGTCGGCGTCGTCGGCGCGACCGGCCAGGTCGGCGCCGTGATGCGCCGCCTGCTCGAGGAGCGCGCGTTCCCCATCGCGGAGATCCGGTTCTTCGCCTCCGCGCGCTCGGCCGGCACCACGCTCCCGTTCGCGGGCCGCGACGTCGTCGTGGAGGACGCGGCGACAGCCGATCCCACGGGCCTCGACATCGCGCTGTTCTCCGCGGGCGCCACCACGTCGCGGGCGCAGGCGCCGCGCTTCGCGGAGGCGGGCGTGCTCGTCATCGACAACTCCAGCGCCTGGCGCATGGACTCGGACGTCCCCCTCGTCGTCTCCGAGGTCAATCCCGAGGCCATCGCGGACGCGCGTCGCGGCATCATCGCGAACCCGAACTGCACCACCATGGCCGCGATGCCCGTCCTCAAGGTCCTGCACGAGGAGGCCGGCCTCACCCGCCTCGTCGTGAGCACCTACCAGGCCGTCTCCGGATCCGGCCTCGTCGGCGCCGAGGAGCTCGCGGGCCAGGCCGAGGCCGCGGTCGCGGCCGGCCCGGACGCGCTCCGCCGCCTCGTGCACGACGGCCGCGCCGTGGAGCTCCCCGCGCCCGCGGTCTACCAGCGCCCCATCGCGTTCGACGTGATCCCGCTCGCCGGCAGCATCGTCGACGACGGCCTGTTCGAGACCGACGAGGAGAAGAAGCTCCGCAACGAGAGCCGCAAGATCCTCGGACTGCCGGAGCTCCTCGTGAGCGGCACGTGCGTACGCGTCCCCGTCTTCACCGGCCACTCGCTGTCGGTGAACGCGGAGTTCGCGTCGCCGATCAGCGTCGCGCGCGCCACGGAGCTCCTCGCGACGGCGCCGGGCGTCGAGCTCTCCGACATCCCCACGCCGCTCCAGGCGGCGGGCACGGACCCGAGCTACGTCGGCCGGATCCGCGCCGACGAGGGCGCGCCCGACGGCCGCGGCCTCGCCCTCTTCATCAGCAACGACAACCTCCGGAAGGGCGCGGCCCTCAACGCCGTGCAGATCGCCGAGGTCGTCGCCGCCCGCCGCTGACCCCTCCCCAGCTGCGCGCGGAAGGGTGCCCGTACCACCCGGCGGCCCTCCGGAGGGCCGCCGGAGGGCGGGCGTACACTGATCGGCGTGAGTGAATCAGCGGAACCGGTAGACGTCGTCCTCGTCGGCGGCGGGATCATGAGCGCGACGCTCGGCACCCTCATCAAGCAGCTCGAACCCGACTGGACCATCCAGATCTTCGAGCGCCTCGGTGAGGTCGCCATGGAGTCGAGCAACCCGTGGAACAACGCGGGCACCGGCCACGCGGCGCTCTGCGAGCTGAACTACACGCCGGAGAAGGACGGGAAGATCGAGATCGGGTCCGCGACCCGCATCAACGAGCAGTTCCAGCTCTCCCGCCAGTTCTGGGCCCACCTGGTCACCGCGGGCGCCGTCCCGGAGCCCAAGGAGTTCATCAACCCCACCCCGCACATGACGTTCGTGCGCGGCAAGGAGAACGCGGAGTTCCTGCGCCGCCGGTTCGACGCCATGCGCGCGCACCCGCTCTTCGAGGCCATGGAGTACTCCGAGGACCCCGCGGTCATCCACTCCTGGGCCCCGCTCCTCGTGCTCCAGCGCGACAAGGACGAGGTCATCGCGGCCACGCGCTTCGAGGGCGGCACCGACGTCGACTTCGGCGCCCTCACCAACAAGCTCGTCGACTACCTCACGGAGCACGGCGCGGCCCTGCACCTCAACCACGAGGTCCGCAGCCTGTCGCAGAACCCGGACGGCACCTGGCACCTCCGCATCCGCAACGACGTCGGCCGCTCGACCGTCCAGGTGGACGCGAGGTTCGTGTTCATCGGCGCGGGCGGCGGCGCGCTGCCCCTCCTGCAGAAGTCGGGCATCCCCGAGATCAAGGGCTTCGGCGGATTCCCCATCAGCGGCGAGTGGTTCCGCACCGATGACCCGGAGATCGTCGCCAAGCACCGCGCGAAGGTCTACGGCAAGGCCGCCATCGGCTCCCCGCCCATGTCCGTGCCGCACCTCGACACGCGCGTGGTGGGAGGCGAGACCTCCCTCCTCTTCGGGCCCTACGCCGGCTTCAGCCCGCGCTTCCTCAAGAAGGGGTCCCTGCTCGACCTGTTCGCGTCGATCCGCCCGCACAACATCGTCCCGATGCTCGCCGTCGCCAAGGACAACCTGGGCCTCATCAAGTACCTCGTCAGCCAGCTCCTCGCCTCGAAGGAGACGAAGTTCGACGCGCTCCGCGAGTTCATGCCCACGGCCGACCGGAAGGACTGGTACCCGGTCACGGCCGGCCAGCGGGTCCAGGTCATGAAGAAGGACGCGAAGAAGGGCGGCGTCCTGCAGTTCGGCACCGAGGTCGTCGCGGCGGCCGACGGGAGCATCGCGGGCCTCCTCGGCGCCTCGCCGGGCGCCTCCACGGCCGTCCCGATCATGCTCGACGTGCTCGAGCGCTGCTTCCCGGAGCGCATCGACGGCTGGCGCAAGCCGCTGAAGCGCATGATCCCGAACTACGGAACCCTCGTCGCGTCCGACCCGAAGAAGACGCCGAAGATCATCGCGGAGACCGCCGAGGTCCTCGAGCTCCAGCACTGACGGGCGGGGCGGTCGCGCACGGTGCGGCCGCCCTCCTCGGCATCCGCTCGCGCTCCGTTCGAAAGTGTGTTCGAATGTCCGCATGAGGTGGAGCGCGCAGAAGCTGTCGGATGCGAGCGCGGACGCGCTGCCGGGGCTCGTCCGGTTGAGCAACCTGGTGCAGAGCGTCCGCACCCCGGAGTTCCAGGGCGTGACGTTCCACGAGGTGCTCGCGAAGTCGGCCCTCAACCGCGTGCCGGGGGAGTCGAAGGTCATGCCGTACGGGTGGACCATCAACCCGTACCGCGGCTGCACGCACGCCTGCGTCTACTGCTTCGCCCGGCCGACGCACGCGTACCTCGACCTCGACGGCGGCCGCGACTTCGACGACCAGATCGTCGTCAAGGTCAACGTCGCCGAGGTCCTCGCCCGGGAGCTCGCGAAGCCCACGTGGACGCACGACGCGGTCGCGCTCGGCACCAACACCGACCCGTACCAGCGCGCCGAGGGCCGCTACGCGCTCATGCCGGGCATCATCGCGGCGCTGGCCTCGTCGGGCACGCCGCTCTCGATCCTCACCAAGGGCACGCTCCTCCGGCGCGACCTGCCGCTGCTCGCCGAAGCGTCCGCGACCGTCCCCGTCGACCTCGCGATGAGCATCGCCGTGCTGGACGACGACCTGCAGCAGTCCGTCGAGCCGGGCACGCCCACGACCGCCGCGCGCCTCGCGACCGTCACCGCGATCCGCGAGGCCGGCCTCGACTGCACGGTCTTCATGATGCCGATCCTGCCGATGCTCACCGACTCGGTGGAGCACCTCGACCACGCGCTCAGCCGCATCCGCGAGGCCGGCGGCACGCGCGTCCTCTACTCCGCGCTGTACCTCAAGCCCGGCGTGAAGGAGTGGTACCTCGAGTGGCTCGAGCGGGAGCGGCCGGAGCTGGTGGGCCGCTACCTCGACCTGTACGCGCGCGGCGCGTACGCCCCGCAGGCCTACCGCTCGTGGCTCACGGCGCGCATGGCCCCGCTCGTCCGCCGGCACGGGCTGGGCGGCGGCCGGGTGGATCCCCGCACGGGTGGCGTGCTGTCCCGGGCCGACGTGCCCGGCATCGAGGGTCAGGTCGCGCGGCCCGCCGCACCGCGACCGGGCTGGAGCCAGGAGGGCGCGGACAGCCGGGCCACCACCTCCCGGGGGCGCGGCAGCTGGGCGGCGGGGCCCACGCGGTCGTCGGCGCCGGGACCCCTGGTCGCCGCCGCGCTGCCCGCCGGGCCCGCGAGCACGCAGGCCACCCTGTTCTGAGCCGGGGCGACGGCGGTGTCCGCGGAGGGTCCGCGCCCTCGGCGGACCCGGCGCGCTGGCTACAGTTCTCCCATGACCACCCTGCGGCTCCCGGGGGCGGGCACGACGTCGGCCGCCGGGCGCGGGGTCGCGCAGCCCGTCCGCGTCGCCGTGCTCATGGGCCACGAGTCGGCGCTCGACGAGGTCTGCTCGATCCTCCAGAGCCGCGCACCCGAGGTCGACGTGGTCGTCGGCACCACGGGCTGGCTCCAGCTCGTCCGGTCGCCGCGCTTCCCGACCGAGGTCGTCGTGCTCGACTACGACCTCGCCGACGCGGTCAGCGTCGAGGGGCGCGTGCGGTCCTGCCGGGCGGCCGGGGCGAGCGTCGTGGTGCTCTCCCGATCCGGGAGCCCGGAGGTCCGTCGCCGGGTGCTCGGCTCGGGTGCCTCCGCCCTCCTCGCCGGTCCCGTCCCCGCGCGTGACATCGTCGTGGCGGTGCGCTCCGCGGTCGCGGCGGCCCGGGCGGCCGCGCACGACCCGGATCCGGCTCCCGCGTTCCCGAGCCCCCGGCTCAGCCAGGGCGAGGAGCAGGCGCTCCGCCTCTACGTCACGGGCCGCTCGACCGTCGACGTGGCGGCGCAGATGAACGTGCAGTACGAGACGGCCAAGACCTACCTCCGGCGGGTGCGCGCCAAGTACCGGCTGGTGGGTCGCGCGGCGGGGCGCCGGGCCGACCTGATCGAACGGGCCGCCGAGGACGGCTACCTTCGGTAGATGGCCAAGCTCTACTTCCGATTCGGCGCGATGAACAGCGGCAAGAGCACCTCGATGCTGCAGGCCGCGTACAACTACGAGGAGCGCGGGCAGCACGTCCTGCTCACGAAGCCCGTCATCGACACCAAGGGCGACCGCGACATCGTGTCCCGCCTCGGGGTCCGCCGCCCGGTCGACTTCCTGCTCGAGCCGGACGCGGACGTCTGGCAGGAGTTCGGGATCCACCGCGACCGCGTGCTGCAGGAGCTCGGCGGCCCCACGGCCTGCCTCCTCGTCGACGAGGCCCAGTTCCTCCGCGAGTCGCAGGTCGACGACCTGCTGCGCATCGCGATCCTGCAGGACGTGCCCGTGATCGCCTACGGCATCCGCACCGACTTCCAGACCGTCGCGTTCCCGGGCAGCCGTCGGCTCCTGGAGATCGCGCACAGCCTGGAGGAGATGAAGACCATCTGCCGGTGCGGCCGCAAGGCGGTCTTCAACGCCCGCCAGGTCGGGGAGCGCTTCATCTTCGCCGGCGACCAGGTCGCCATCGACGGCGCGGACGTCACCTACATGTCGCTGTGCGGCGCGTGCTACCTGGCCGAGAGCGGGGGAGCGCTGTCGAGCGGACGCCCGGTCGAGGCCGCGCCCGCCGCCTTCGGCTACGCGGCGGGGCCGGACGCCGACTTCGCCTGAGCGGTCGCCGCGCCGGTCGTCGGGAGCGCCTCCGCGGGTCAGTCCCGCAGGTACCGCAGCCCGCATGCGGTGAGCACGCCGGTGATGAGCAGGGTGGCCAACGGGACCAGGGCAGCGCAGACGTCGGGCATCGGGATCCGGACCTTCTCTTCGGGTGAGCGTTCGGTCGAGCGAGGTGCGGGTGGGTGGCCCGGTCCCTCGCGCCCACGCTAGCCCCCGCCCGCCGGGGCGGCCCCGCCCCAGAAGGTGGGGCGCGATCCGGTGGACGACATCCGGCCGCTCGGAGGTCGGGCGGGAGTGCCCGGCTGTGGGAGCATGGGCGGAGGTGCCATCGGGGGGCACCGCACCGACGAGGGGGAGCGCCTGTGGAACTGCGTGAATACATCCGGATCCTGCGACGTTCGTGGATCCTCATCCTGCTCGCGCTGCTGCTCGGGGTCGGGGCCGCTGCCGGCTACTCGCTCGTGCAGACGCCGGAGTACCGGGCCTCCGCGAAGGTGTTCGTGTCGACGCAGTCGGCGGGCACCGTGTCGGACCTGAGCCAGGGCAACTCGTTCACGCAGCAGGCGGTCAAGAGCTACGCCGACGTCGTGTCCACGCCCGTCGTGCTGGAGCCGGTCATCGCCCAGCTCGGCCTCGACGAGACCGCGGAGTCGCTGGCGCCGCGCGTGTCCGCCTCCGCCGCCGCCGACACCGTCATCATCGAGATCGCGGCGCAGGACGAGCAGGCCGAGACGGCCGCCGTCATCGCGAACGCCGTCGCGAAGAGCTTCTCCGACGTCGTCGCGCAGCTCGTCCCGGAGGACACCGGCGGTCAGCCGCAGGTGAAGATCACGACGCTGCAGGAGGCGCGGATCCCCGCGTCACCCGTGTCGCCGCGCGTGCCGCTGAACCTCGCGCTCGGCGCGCTGGTGGGCCTCGCGCTCGGCATCGCCGTCTCCGTGCTCCGCTCCACGCTCGACACGCGCATCCGCGGCGAGCGGGACCTGCGGCTGGTCACGGACGCGCCCGTCCTCGGTGGGATCGCGTTCGACCCGAAGGCGAAGGACCGCCCGCTCATCGTGCAGTCGGACCCGCGGAGCCCCCGCGCCGAGTCCTTCCGCAGCCTCCGCACCAACCTGCAGTTCCTCGACTTCGGCGGCCGGGCGCGCAGCTTCGTCATCACGAGCGCGGTCGAGTCGGAGGGCAAGTCCACCACCACCGCCAACCTGGCGATCGCCCTCAGCGACGCAGGTGCCCGCGTCGCCGTGATCGACGCCGACCTCCGCCGCCCGAAGCTCGCGTCGTACCTCGGGCTCGAGGGCGCCGTCGGCCTCACCGACGTGCTGATCGGGCGCGCGAAGCTCACGGACGTGCTGCAGCCCTGGGGCAACCGCAACATGTTCGTCCTGCCCGCGGGGCAGATCCCGCCGAACCCGAGCGAGCTGCTCGGATCGCGCACCATGGTCACGCTGCTCAAGGACCTCGAGGCGGAGTTCGACACCGTCCTCATCGACGCGCCGCCGCTGCTGCCCGTCACCGACAGCGCCGTGCTCTCCAAGAGCGCCGGCGGGGCGATCCTCGTCGTCTCCTCCGGACGCGCGCACCGCGGCCAGGTGCACGCCGCCATCGAGTCGCTCAACAGCGTCGGCGCGGAGGTCCTCGGCGTCGTCCTCACGATGCTGCCCACCAAGGGCCCGGACGCGTACGGCTACGGCCAGTACGGCTACTCGTACGTCCGCCCCGAGGGTGCGGACGGCACCTCGCCCGCCCCCGCATGACCCGCCGGCCGTCCGCCTCCGGGCGCGACGGCCGGACCCGTGTCATCGGGGGCCGCCCGGCTGTGGCCTGTACGATCCGGATGACACCACCGCTCCGCCCCGCATCTCCCGATGCGCGGATCCCGAGCCCGAGCGCCCCACCGGGTCCGGGTCACGGGTCCCCGCCCGGGCGCGACCGGGAGCCGGCTTCCCCCGAGGCCGGATCCGACGGCCGCTCGATGCCCGCCACACCGGGAGACACCATGTCGGCTCAGGCCGAGGCGCCGACGCGCCGCCCAGGAGGACGTCCCTCCGCCCTCCGCGCCCGTCGAGCCGCGGGAGCCGCACGTGGCTAGGCCGCCCGCCGACGGCCGGAAGCCGATGGCCGTCACCGGACGCCCGGCGCGCCGTCGCGCCTCCCTGTCGCGCGTCATCCCGGGCGTCGGGGTCACCGCCGTGGTCGCCTTCCTCGTCATCGACCTGATCCTGGTCTCCGCCGCCGTCACCCGCACCGGCGGCGGCACGGGGGGCCCGGCGCCGAGCCCGGACGCGGCCGCCTCCGCCTCCGCCTCCGCCTCCGCCGATCCCGCACCGGCGACCGCCGCTCCCACGCCCGAGCCCACCGCCGCCCCGGCGCCGTCCGTCGCCGCGCCGACGGTGTTCCTCGCCGCGGGGAACGCCGACGTCGCCTGGCGCACCACCGCCGGGTCCTGCACGGGCGAGGCCGCGCGCATCCAGACCACCATCGACCGGGGTCGCACCTGGGACACGCGCACGACCGACTCGTTCGACGCCCGCCGCGTGCTGGCGCTCTCGGTCGCGAGCCCGGACGTCGGCAGCATCGTCGCCGACGTCACGGCCGCGTGCTCCCGCACCGCACTGCAGAGCTTCACGGGCGGCGAGTTCTGGCGCGACTCCCCGGCGCTCGCGAGCACCACGGCGTACGTCGACCCCGCGGACCCGGGCACCGTCCACCTCGTGCAGGGCCAGCGGGACGCGCCGTGCGACGACGCCGTCCAGGCGGTCGACAGCGGCCAGGCGGCCGCGGTCCTCTGCGGATCCGGCGCCGTCCACGTGCGCTCCGGCGGCGGCGACTTCCGACGCGTCGACGCGCCCGGCGTCCTCGCGCTCGCGCTCGGCCCGGACGGCATCCTCACCGCCGGGACCGCGGAGTCCTGCCGCGGCACGAGCGTCGGACGCATCGTCCCCTCGACGGGCGCGGTCAGCGTCCTGGGCTGCGCGTCCGCCGTCCCCACGAGCGGCGCGGTCGCGCTCTCCGCCGCGGGCCGCGACGTGTGGCTCCTGACGGGCGACGCCGTGAGCGTCTCCACCGACGGCGGGGCCAGCTGGTGAGCTCCTCCACGATCCGCTCCCGCCGCGTCCGCCGCTCCCGACGTCCGTGGACGCGCCGACGGATCCTCGCCGCGGTCGCCGCGGGCCTCGCCCTGCTCGTCGTCCTCTGGATCGCGTGGATCGCCGCGCGCGCCCTCCTCGCCCGTGGCGAACTCGAGCAGGCCGTCCCGCTCGCGTCCTCCGTGCAGCGCGACCTCCTCGCGGGCGATCCCGCGGGTGCCGCCTCCGGCGTCGACAAGCTTCGCGAGCACTCCGCGCGCGCCGTCTCCCTCACCTCCGACCCCGTCTGGGCCGTGACGGAGCTCGTCCCGGGCGTGGGCCCGAACCTGCGCGCCTTCCGCTCCGTGGCCGGCGTCGTCGACCGCATCGGCGGCGACGCCCTCCAGCCCGTGGTGGGGATCGCCGGGACCCTCGACCTCGACAGCCTCACGCCGAAGGACGGGCGCATCGACCTCGATCCGATCATCGCGGCGCAGGAGCCGGTGCGGCAGGCGGACGACGCGCTCGACGCCGCGCTGCAGGACGTGACGGACATCGACACCGGATCGACCCTCGCCCCGGTCACCGACGCCGTGACCCGCCTGCGCCAGACGGTGTCGTCCGCGGCCGAGACGCTCGCCATCGTGCGCCACGTCGCCGACCTCGCGCCGGCCATGCTGGGCGCGGACGGCGACCGCTCCTACCTCCTCATGTTCCAGAACAACGCCGAGGTGCGTTCCACGGGCGGCATCCCCGGGGCGCTCGCGCTCGTGAAGACCGGCGACGGCGCCTTCTCGCTCGGCACGCAGGACTCCGCCCGCGCCTTCCCGCGCCTCGCCGAGCCCGCGCTCCCGCTCGACCCGCAGACGGCGGGCCTCTACGGGACGATCACGGGTCGCTACATGCAGGACGTCACGCTCACGCCGGACTTCCCCCAGGCCGCTCCGCTCGCGGCCGAGATGTGGCGCCTCAAGCACCGCGAGCCGGTGGACGGCGTCATCAGCATCGACCCGGTGGCCCTGTCGTACCTGCTCGAGGCCACCGGGCCCATCACGCTCCCGACCGGGGACGTGCTGAAGTCGGATGACGCCGTCAGCCTCCTGCTCCACGACGTCTACCTCCGCTACCCGAACCCCGACGTGCAGGACGCGGTCTTCGCGAGCGTGGCCGAGACGGTCTTCTCGAAGGTCTCCTCCGGCGACGTGAAGCCGGCGGCCCTCGTCTCCGCGCTCACCCGCGCGGCCGAGGAGCGGCGGATCCTCATCTGGAACGCGCGCGCGGACGAGCAGGCGACGCTGGACGGCACCACGCTGCAGGGCTCGCTGCCGGTGGACAACAGCGAGTCGACGGTCTTCGGCGTGTTCCTCAACGACTCGACCGGCGCCAAGATGGACTACTTCCTGAAGCTCGGGACGACGCTGGGCATGTCGATGTGCCGCGACGACGGTCGCCCGAACTACCGCACGGAGGTCACGCTCACCTCGACCGCCCCGGCGGACGCGGCGTCGCTGCCCTACGTCGTCACGGGCGGCGGCCAGTACGGCGTCGCCCCGGGCGACGTCAAGACCCGCGTGGCCGTCTACGGTCCTCCGGGCACGGTCCCGCTGAGCGTGCGCATCGACGACCAGGAGGCGCCCTTCCAGCCCGAGGTCGTCGGCGGTCGGGCCGTCGCCCAGGTCGAGGTGACTCTGAAGCCGGGCCAGGAGGTCCGCATTTCGGTGGACACGCTGGGGGACAAAAAGACCGACACGCCGCTGTCGATCGTGACCACGCCGGTGATCGATGCCACGGATACGCAATTCCGCTCGCTGTCCTGTGACGGATCCCGGTAGTGTCCTCAGTGGGGGATTGACCGACGGCGGACCCGAGTCCGACGAGTGCCCCCTTGCACCACGCAATCTCACCCAGGGGGAACCACACATGCTCAAGAAGATCCTCGCCGGCGCGGCCATCGCGCTCGCCGCGACGTTCACCGTCTCCACCGCCGCCAACGCGGACCCGTACACGCCCGAGGGCGGCGTGACCGTCAGCGACCCGACCGTCGCTCCCGGCCAGAGCACCGTGCTCACGTTCGCGGACGGCTCGTTCGCCGCGAACAGCGCGGTCACCGTCACCATCACCGGCGAGGACGCGGCCAACGCCACGCTCGCCTCCTTCCGCACGGCCCCCATGGCCGTCACCTCGAACTCCATCACCAAGAACGCGACCAACGCCGGCGGCCTCCGCGTCACCGTCACGCTGCCCGCCGGCACCGCCACGGGCTCCTACGCGCTCGTCGGCACGGACGCCCAGGGCAACACCGTCTCCACGTCGATCTCGGTCGTCGCGGCCGCCGGCACCGGCACCTCCAACGGCACCGGCTCCGGTTCCGCAACGGACGCCTCGGGCCTGCCCGTCACCGGCGGCCAGCTCCCCGTCGTCCTCATCTGGACCGGCGGCGGCCTGCTGCTCCTCGGCGCCGCGCTCGTGGTCGTGCTGACCACGGTCCGTCGCCAGCGCGGAACGGTCTGATCCACACCACGACCCGCGTCGCCTGACTCCCCGGAGCGGTGCGACGGAAGGCCCCGAGGCATCGCCTCGGGGCCTTCCGCCATGTCCGGGCGGCGCACCCCCAGTCCGGGGCCCATCGCTCCGGACGGGGCCGCCATCGCGGACGGACCCGGCTAGCATCTCGATCGTGGGTTTACCCGACCCGCTGTCCGCCCCATGGCGCCGACCCGAAATCGCGCGCCGCGGACACCACCGCCCCGAGGCGATACCCGTCGTGCCCCGCACGTCCGCCTCGGGCGTACCCGTGAAGGCACACCCGAGATGCTCGCCAAGACCCTGGCGGGCGCGTTCGTCGCGCTCGTCATCACCGTTTCCGCACCCCTCGCCGCCCAGGCCGAGAACTACGTCCCCAAGGACTCGCTGCTCGCGTGCGACGGCATGTCCGTCACCCCCGCGGCCGTCGAGCCCGGCGGGTCGGTCACGATCACCGGCGCAGCCGGGTCGTTCACCGCGGGGGAGACCGTCGCCCTCCGTCTCGCCGGCGCAGCCGGGGCGCCCGCCGTCGCCGGGGATCCGGCGGCGACGGCCGTCGCCGCGGCGGACGGCTCCGTCTCCGGCACGCTGGTGGTCCCCGCCACCGCGTCCGGCACGTGGCGCGCCAACGAGGACGCCGCGTCCGGCTCGCACTGGTGCGGCCTCGTCTCGGTCGTCCCGGCCAGCGCGACGACCGCGGCGACGCGTTCGCTGCCCGTGACGGGCGGCACCGTCCCCACGGGACTCGCGATCACGGGCGGCGGGCTCCTCCTCGCCGGCGCCGCGGCCGCGGGCATCGCCGCGACGCGTCGCCGTCGCGCCTCCTGAGGCCCGACCCCATCCGACCGCCGACGCGGGCGGCCCCGCTCACGACCGGGGCCGCCCGCGTCGTCGCGTCCGCGCCCCGATGGCCGAGGCGAGGGCCACGCCGATGACGGCGCCGGTGCCGTTCGCGGCCACGTCCGTGAGGGAGGCCACCCGCGCCGGCAGGAACGCCCCCTGGGCGAGCTCGACGCAGGCCGACAGCGCGACGGCCGCGAGGGCGACCGCCCACCACCGCCGGATCCCGAACGCGAGCACGCCGAGCATCCCCAGCGGCACGAACAGCGCCACGTTCGCCCCCTCCTCGATCATCGAGTACCGGAAGCCCGGGACGCCGTGTCGCTGGACGAAGCCCACGCCGCGCATGAGGAGCGGGTAGACGCCGCGGTCGACGCTGTCGGGCGTCAGCGTCACGAGCGCGACGAGGCCCACGTACATCGCGAGCAGCCCGCCCGCCTGGCGGTGCCGACGGCGGGTCCGTCGCCGGTCCCGCTCCGCGCCCCACGGCGATCGCGCCCTGTCGGGATCCGCCGGGCGGCGTGGGGGAGCGGGGGTGACGGGATCCATGTGGGCGGCAGACTAGCAACGCCCCCTGCGCCGGGAGCGGCCGTCGCATGCACCCTCCGCGCCGCCGTCGGGACGGATCGTGCGTGCACTCATCACATTTCGGCCACGGGGAGCTGAGACCCTCCCTGAGGCGGATGTCCCGCCTCCGAGCGCGGGTTAGATTCGTACCATGAGGAAAACTGACCTGACCATCTCGACCCGGTTGGGCGCGTTCCTCGGACTCGTCGGCATGAGCACGATCGCCGGCGTCCTCGTCGCCGCCATGGTGACCCCCGCCATCGCCGTCTCCGGCATCGCGGCCAACAGCACCATCGGCGTGTTCGAGGACATCCCGGACAACCTGCAGATCGACAACCTCGCGCAGAAGACGGTCCTGTTCGCCAAGCAGGGCGACCAGCAGGTCCCCTTCGCGGAGTTCTTCTCGCAGGACCGCGAGGAGGTCCCGTGGGAGGCCGTCTCGCAGTACGCGAAGGACGCCGCCATCGCGACCGAGGACCCCCGCTACTACGAGCACGGCGGCGTCGACGTGCTGTCGGCCGCCCGTGCGCTCGCGCAGAACGTCCTGAACGACGAGGTCCAGTCCGGCGCCTCGACGATCACCATGCAGTACGTCCGCAACGTCCTGGTCCAGAAGGCCCAGAACATGGTCGACTCCTCGGACGAGGCGACGCAGGCCGAGGGCCGCAAGGCCTTCACCGAGGCCACGCAGCCCGACATGCCCCGCAAGCTCAAGGAGATGCGGATGGCGATCGGGGTGGAGAAGAAGTACTCGAAGAACGAGATCCTCCTCGCGTACCTCAACATCGCGAACTTCGGCAGCCGCGTGTACGGCATCGAGTCGGCCGCCCGCTACTACTTCAACGTCTCTGCCGCCGACCTCACGCTCGAGCAGGCCGCGAGCCTCATCGCGACCGTCAACGCGCCGGAGATCTACAAGATCGACAACCCGGAGAACCTCGACCGCAACAAGGCGCGGCGCGACCTGCTCCTGCGCAACATGCTCAAGGAGCAGAAGATCACGCAGGAGCAGTTCGACACGGCCGAGGCTGCGCCGATCACGCCGACGATCACGCCCTCCACGAGCGGCTGCATCCAGGCGAACCCGATCTCGGCCGCGTACTTCTGCGACTACGTGAAGAACGAGATCCTCACCAACCCCGAGTTCGGCGCGACGCCGGCCGAGCGCGACGCGGTGCTCAAGCGCGGCGGCATGCAGGTCTACACGACGCTCGACCTCGACATCCAGGGCAACGCGGCGGAGCAGATGCGCAAGCAGGTGCCCACCACGGCGCGCTTCACGAAGATCGGCGGATCCGTCGTCTCCCGCGAGGTGAAGACCGGCCGCATCATCGCGATGGCGCAGAACACGGACTACGGCGTCGCGGCCGACCAGCCGGGCGTCACCGAGATCAACTACGCGGCCGATAAGGCGCACGGCGGCTCCGCCGGCTTCCAGGTCGGATCGACGTACAAGATCTTCACGCTCGTCGACTGGCTGAAGAGCGGGAAGTCGATCTACCAGACGGTGAACGCGTCCAAGACCACCTGGTCGGCCAGCGAGTTCACCCGCTGCGGCGACAACCTCGCCGGATCGCCGGACTACAAGGTCACCAACGACACGAACACCGGCGCGACGTCGAACCAGAACGTCCTCGCCGCCACGGTCGCCTCGGTGAACTCGGCGTTCGTCGCCATGGCGAGCCAGCTGGACCTCTGCGACATCAGCAAGACGGCGACGGAGATGGGCGCGTACAACGCGGACAAGCGCGACCTGTCGAGCTTCCCCTCCGACGTCGTCGGCTCGGGCGGCAACACCGTCGCCCCGCTCCAGATGGCCACCGCCTTCTCGTCCGTCGCAAATCAGGGCACCATGTGCCCGCCCATCGCGATCGACAAGGTCGTCCTCCCGGACGAGACCGAGCTGGTCACGCCGAAGAGCGAGTGCGCCCAGGCCATGAGCCCCGAGGTCGCCAACACGGCGGCGTTCACGCTCAAGGCCGTCATGGGCGGCACCGGCGCGGCGTCGAACCCGCGGGACGGCACCGAGATCATGGGCAAGACCGGCACGACGGACCGCTCGAAGGACACGTGGTTCGTCGGATCCTCCACCGAGGTGACGACGGCCGTCTGGGTCGGCAACGTCGAGGGCTTCGCGTCCATGCGCCGGAACGTCCTCAACGGATCGGCGGCGGACAGCGCACGTCACCGGATCTTCAAGCCGCTGCAGACGTTCATCGACGACCGCTACCCGGCCGAGGGCTTCCCCTCGCCGAGCAGCGCGCTGACGAAGCGGCCCTACGTGGCGCCGAAGCCCCAGCCGACCCAGTCGGCGGCGCCGACGGCTCCCGAGGCGCCCGCCGCTCCGGCGCAACCCGCCCCGGCCCAGCCCGGCCCTGCGCCGGAGGGGTGAGCCCGCGCTCGATGGGGAGCGCGCGTCGACGGCCGTCGCCTCCGGGCGGCGGCCGTCGTGTCGTGTGCCGCCCGGCCGCGGACACCTCCGATCCGGCGGCTCGTAGACTGGACGACCGCCGATCCACCGACCCGGGAAGGCCCTCATGACCGGGACCCCGACGTCCGCGCCCGCACGCGTGCGCACGCTCCTGCCCGGCATCGAGGGGCTGCGCGGGGTCGCGGCCGTCGCCGTGCTCCTGTACCACGTGCAGCGCCAGCTGGCCCGGCCGACGACCGACGTGCCCCTCGTGGGGGAGGTCGCGTTCTTCAGCCACGGCGTGACGCTGTTCTTCGTGCTGAGCGGCTTCCTGCTGTTCCTGCCGTTCGCGCGGGCGCTCGTCGACGGCGGGAGGATGCCGCGGCTCTCCCGCTACGCCGCGAACCGCGCGCTCCGCGTGCTCCCCGGGTACGTCGTCGTCCTGCTGCTCGTGAGCCTGGTGCTGCGCGTCGCGATCCTGCCGCGCGAGACGCGTGACGCCGGCATCTCCGTCGGCACCCTGGGGCCCCTCGACACGGTCGTCAACGCGCTGCTCCTCCAGGGGTACTCGCCGCGCACGCTGCGCAGCGGCATCGAGGTCGCCTGGACGCTCGCCGTCGAGGTGTCGTTCTACGTCGTGCTGCCGATCGTCGCGCTGCTCGCGGCACGGCTGCTGCGCCGTCGGTCGACCTGGATCCGCGCCCTCGCGCCCGCCGTGGTCCTGCTGCTGGTCGGCGTGGCCGGCAAGGTCTGGTCGATGGTCGCGCAGGCCCCGCTCGGCCACCGCGGGCGCCTCGCGAGCGAGTGGGGCGTCACGTGGGAGGCCGTGGCGAACCGCAGCATCCTCGTGCACGCCGACCTCTTCGCCTACGGCATGGCGGCGGCCGTGGTCCTGCTCGCCCTGTCCGCGGACGAGGGCCTGCGCGACCGCGTCGCCCGCTGGCGCGTGCCGGCCGGGCTCGGCGCCGCGGCGCTCATCGTGGTCGCGTCCGAGGCGCCCGTGGGGGCGTTCGAGGAGAGCGTCGTGGCGGCCTCCTGCGCGACGCTGCTGCTCCTCGTGGCGTCGCCGCGAAGCGGGGGATCCCTCGGCCCCGTCACGCGCGTCCTCGAGCTCCGGTGGGTCGCGTGGCTCGGCACGATCTCCTTCAGCGTCTACCTCTGGCACCTGCCGGTGATCCGCTTCCTCCGTCGAGCCGGCCTCGTGCTGCCGGACACGCTCGCGGGCTTCGCCCTGAACACGCTCGTGGTGGGGGTGGTGACGCTCGCGCTCTCGGCGGCGACCTACTACGCGATCGAGCGGCCGGCGCTGCGGCTCAAGCCCGGCTCGCGCTAGCCGCGGCGGCGGAGCGGGCGGCGCCGCACGCGATCACGTCGCCGGCCGGACGACGAAGGGCCGCTCCCGGAGGAGCGGCCCTTCGTCGTGCTGTGCCTCCCGGAGGAGGCGGTGTGTCGGGGTAACAGGATTTGAACCTGCGACCTCTTCGTCCCGAACGAAGCGCGCTACCAAACTGCGCCACACCCCGATGGCCCGAGGGCCGGGATCTACGATACCCGATGTTCCGGGCTCCCGAGTACGCGGCGGGCGGTCAGACCGCCGTGAGCGTGAGCAGCGTCGCCTCGGGGAAGCAGGCGAAGCGCACGGGCGCGTAGATCGAGGTGCCGAGCCCAGCGCTCACGTGCAGGAACGACGCCCGGTCGGCGTGCGGCCAGACGCTGAGGCCCTTCACCTGACGGCGCGGGATGTCGCAGTTCGTGACGAGCGCGCCGTAGCCGGGCACGCAGACCTGGCCGCCGTGCGTGTGCCCCGCGAAGACCATCCGGGCGCCGTTCGTGACGAAGGAGTCGAGCACGCGGCGGTAGGGCGCGTGCGCGACGCCGATGGAGACCACCGGGGCGTCGGAGGCGCCCTGGTAGGCGTCGCCGTCCTCGCGCAGTTCCTCGAGGGCCCCGGGGATCGCCTCCAGGTGGTCGAAGTCGCGGTGCGGGTCGTCGACGCCGAAGAACTCGAGCAGGGTGCCGTTGACCTCGACCGCGCCCGCGGCGTTGTTGAGGTCGAGCCAGCCGAGCGACGCGTAGAGCCGCTCGAGGCGGGGGAGGTCGAGGTCCGCCGGGCGCTGCGTGGCGTGCGTGTTGGCGGTGAAGTACTTGAACGGGTTCTTCATCATCGGGCCGTAGTAGTCGTTCGAGCCGTGGACGAAGACGCCGGGGATCCCGCGGAAGGCCTCGAGCGTCTCCTCGACGGCGACGATGCCCTGCTCGTGCCCCGTGTTGTCGCCGGTGTCGACGACGAGGTCGGGCTGCAGGTCGGCGAGCTCGCGCACCCACCGCTGCTTCTTGTGCTGCCACGGCGCCATGTGCATGTCCGAGAGGTGCAGCACGCGGATGGGGTCGGCGCCGACCGGCAGGACCGGCACCGTCACCTCCCGCAGCGTGAAGCGGCGGCGCTCGTAGAACGACGCGTACGCGAAGACCGCGGCGCCGGCCGCGACGACGCCGCCGGCGGTGCGCGCGAGCGTCCCGAGGACGCTCATCAGGTGCGCCCGATGTAGAGCGTCACGGGACCGCCGCTCTGCTGGCCGGCCGCGGGATCCGTGCGGGTCGCCTTGCCGATCTGCGAGTTGTCCTGCACCTGCTCCTGGGCCATGGTCACGTTGAAGCCGGCGGACCGCAGGGTCTGGCGGGCGCTCGTCATGTCCTGCCCGCGCACGTCCGGGACGGTGCCCGGGATGCCCTGCTGCTGCTGGCTCTGGTCGGGCCCGCTGCTGGTGAACACCGTGACGGTGGATCCGCGCGCCGCGTTGGCGCCGGCGCCGGGGTCGGATCCGGCGACCTGGCCGGCGGGGACGCTCGAGGAGGCGCGCGCGCCGCCCTGCGCGAAGGACAGGCCCGCGCCCTCGATGGCGGACTGGGCGTCGGCGGGCGACATGCCTGCGACGTCCGGCACCTGCACCGTGGGGGTGCGGGTGAGGTCCGCTGCCGGGCCCGGGAACGCCCCGCCCTTGTAGATCCCGTTCACGGCCTGCATGAACGGCTTCCACACGGCGAAGCGCGCGGTGGACATGAGCTGGCCGCTCGGGAGCTTGGTCTTGCGCTGCTGGATCTGCTGACCCGAGGCGCTGCCGACCCAGATGGCCGTCGTGACCTCGGTGCTGGAACCGACGAACCAGGTGTCCTTGGCCCGGTCGGTGGTCCCCGTCTTGCCGATGAGCGGCGTGCCGTCGTTCGTGTCGCCCGCGGCTCCGGTGGCTCCCATGACCCCCGCGAGGGCGTACGCCGCGGTGTGGGCCACGTCCGGGCTCACGGTCTCCTGGCACTCGGCGGAGGGCGGCGTGACCTCGGTGTCGTCCGGCAGCACGACCTTGTCGATCATGATCGCCTTGCACGTGGTGCCGTTGTTGGCGACCGTGGCGTAGGCGGACGCCATCGTGAGCGGAGCGATGTTGTTGCCACCCGAGCCGATGATGTCCGACACGTAGTTCGAGAGCTGCTTCTTGGGATCGGCCTGGTGGATGCCGATGTCCTTCGCGGTCTGCGCGATGCCGCACATGTCGAGCTCCGAGGCCATGGCCATGAACGCCGTGTTGGTGGAGTTCGCCGTCCCGGACATGACCGTGCGGTTCGCTCCGGGCGCCGCGCCGTCGTTGGTGACGGTGAGCGGCGGCGAGCCCAGGGTGCCGCCCGTGCACGAGTCGCGGAAGTCCTTGCCCGCCCAGGTGCCCTTGGACGACTGGACGACCTCGTTGACCGAGTGGCCCTCCTTCAGCCACTCGAGGAGGGTGACGAGCTTGTACGTCGACCCCACCTGGAAGCCGCCGGATCCGCCGTAGTTCTGGTCGGTGTTGTAGTTGACGCTCGTGACGCCGCGCTGGTCGCCGTTGCCGTAGTCGGTGTTCTGCACCATCGCGATGACGCGACCGGTCTTGGCCTCGACGCTGGTCATCGCGGATCCCACGTTGATGCTGTTCATCGTGGTGGGGATCTGCTTGCGCATGTCGTCCGTGGCCTTGGCCTGCAGGTCGAGGTTGAGCGTCGTGTAGATCTTGTAGCCGTTGCGGTTGAGGTTGCGGCGGGCCTCGTCCGGGGTCGCGCCGAACTCCGTGGAGTTCTCCACGGTGTACTTCACGGCGTCGCAGAAGTAGGCGGCGCTGGCGGGCTGGGCGGCGTTGCAGCCGCTGACCGACGGCGTGATGGCCGGCGTGACGGGGGTGGCGATCGCCTCGTCGCGCTGCGCCTGCGTGATGCTGTGGTGCTTCAGCATGTTGTCGATGAGGATGTCGCGCCGCGCCTGGTTGGCCTTGATGTTCTCGGGCTTGTCGATGCGGAGGGCGGTCGGGTAGTTGACGGTGGCGACGAGGCTCGCGGCCTGGGCGACGGTGAGGTCCTTGGCGTCCACGCCGTAGTAGTACCTCGCGGCCGACTGGATCCCGTAGACGTTGCCGCCGTAGGTGGCGATGTTGAGGTAGCCGAGCAGGATGTCGTTCTTGGAGAACTTCTTCTCCAGCCCGATCGCGAGGCGCATCTCCTTGAGCTTCCGCGCGGTCGACTCCTGGGTCGCCTCCTGGTAGGCCTTCTTGCCGGCGTCGGCGTCCGTCTCGGCCAGCGCCTCCGCCTTCTGCACGAGCACGTTCTTCACGTACTGCATGGTGATGGTGCTCGCGCCCGACTCGACGCCGCCGCCGATGACGTTCTGGGCGAGCGCGCGGAACGTGGACTGCACGTCCACCCCGGCGTGCTCGTAGAAGCGGGGGTCCTCGGTGTCGACCGCGGCCGCCTTGGCGTTGTCGGACACCTCGTCCCAGCTGACCTCCTGGCGGTTCTGCGCGTAGAACTCGGCGAACTTCACCGGCTGGCCGCCCTGCGTCGCGTACAGCTCGGTCTTCTGCGCGAGGTTGTCGATCTGCAGGTAGTCCGGCAGGTCGTCGAAGATGCCGATGGTGTCGTTGGCCGCGAGGCTCGTGACGGCGATGGCCGGGGTGACCATCGCGGCGACCAGCACGCCGGCGACGACGCTCATGCCGAGGACGCCCGTGAGCGCGGCGGCGACGCGGCCGGGCGTGTTCTTGGAAGCAGACATAGACTCCAGAGTACGGGAAGGGTGTATGGGAACCCGTGAGACCTGTGCGCCGGCCGCCCGCGCCCGTCCCGTCATGCATCCAGACCCGACCGGCAAGGAGCCGAGATGACCGCAACGCCCGGGCAGTGGGAGTACCTCACCACGCCGCTGATGATCCACAACACCGCCGCCATCCTGAACACCTGGGGATCGCAGGGCTGGGAGCTCGTGCAGGTCGTCACCGGCCCCGAGGGCGGGCTCGTCGCGTACATGAAGCGCCCGGTCGCCGGCGCGGAGCACGGCGCCTGATGGGCGCCATCGCCGACCGGCTGGCCGAGCTCGGGATCGAGCTGCCCGCGGTCGCCGCGCCCGTCGCCGCCTACGTCCCCGCCGTCGTCCACGGCGGCCTCGTCTACACGAGCGGCCAGCTGCCGTTCGTCGACGGCGCGCTCGCCGCGACCGGCAAGGTCGGCGCCGGGGTGTCGCCGGAGGACGCGAAGGCGCACGCCCGCACCTGCGCGTTGAACGGCCTCGCGGCGGCGGCGGATGCGGCGGGCGGCCTCGACCGCATCGCGCGCGTCGTCAAGGTCACGGGCTTCGTCGCCTCCGCGGAGGGCTTCACCGGCCAGCCCGGCGTGATCAACGGCGCCAGCGAGGTGCTGGGGGAGATCCTCGGCGACGCGGGCATCCACGCGCGCTCCGCCGTGGGCGTCGCCGAGCTGCCGCTCGGAGCGCCCGTCGAGGTCGAGCTCGTGGTGGCGCTCGTCGAGTAGTCGCCGCCCGCCGCGGCCGGGACGTGAGGAGGGCCGGGTGCGCATCGCACCCGGCCCTCCTCACGTCCCGGTCGTCCGCGCGGATCAGCCCGCGGACATCCGCTCGGTGATGACCTGCATCACCTGCGTGTCCGCGAGTGTGGTCGTGTCGCCGACCGCGCGCCCCTCCGCCACGTCGCGGAGCAGCCGTCGCATGATCTTGCCCGAGCGCGTCTTCGGCAGCTCCTGCACCACGAACACGCGACGCGGCTTCGCGATGGCGCCGATCTGCTCCGCGACGTGCGCGCGCAGCACCTCGTTCGGGTCCTCGTCGCCGAAGGCGCTCGCCTCGGCCGTGCGGAGGATCACGAACGCGACGACCGCCTGCCCCGTCGCCTCGTCGGAGGCACCCACCACCGCGGCCTCGGCCACGTAGGGGTGGCCGACCAGGGACGACTCGATCTCGGCGGTGGACAGGCGGTGGCCGGAGACGTTCATCACGTCGTCCACGCGGCCGAGGAGCCAGACGTCGCCGTCCTCGTCGAGCCGGGCGCCGTCGCCCGCGAAGTACCGGTCGCCGAAGCGGTCCCAGTACGTCTCGCGGTACCGCTCCGGATCGCCCCAGATGCCGCGGAGCATGCCGGGCCACGGCTCGGTGACCACGAGCAGGCCGCTCTCGCCGGGGCCGACGGGCTGGCCGGCGTCGTCGACCACGGCGATGGAGATGCCCGGGAGGGGCGTCTGCGCGGAGCCGGGCTTGGTGGCGGTGATCCCGGGCAGCGGCGAGATCATGATCCCGCCGGTCTCCGTCTGCCACCACGTGTCGACCACGGGCACGTCGCCGCCGCCGATCACGTCGCGGTACCAGCGCCAGGCCTCCGGGTTGATGGGCTCGCCCACCGAGCCGAGCAGCCGGATGGAGGAGAGGTCGCGCGCGTCCGGGATCTCGCGCCCCGTCTTCATGAAGGAGCGGATCGCGGTGGGCGCCGCGTACAGGATCGTCACGCCGTGCTTCTCGACGATGTCCCACCAGCGGCCGGGCTCCGGGGTGTCGGGCGTGCCCTCGTAGACCACCTGGGTCGCGCCGTTGGCGAGCGGGCCGTAGACGACGTAGCTGTGGCCGGTGATCCAGCCGACGTCCGCCGTGCACCAGTAGACGTCGGTCTCGGGGTGCAGGTCGAACACGTTGCGGTGCGTGTAGGCGGCCTGCGTGAGGTAGCCGCCCGAGGTGTGCAGGATGCCCTTCGGCTTCCCCGTGGTGCCGCTCGTGTAGAGGATGAAGAGGGGGTGCTCGGCCTCGAACGCCTCCGCCTCGTGCTCCGGGTCGGCGGCGGCGACGCGCTCGTGCCACCAGATGTCGCGGGACGCGTCCCACTCCACCTCGTTCTCGCCGCGCCGCACGACGAGGACGTGCTCGACGGATCCGGCGGATCCCACGAGCGCCGCGTCGACCGCGGGCTTCAGCGGGAACACCTTGCCCTTGCGCCAGCCGCCGTCCGCCGTGATGACCACGCGGGCCGCGGCGTCGTCGATCCGCGCGCGGAGGCTCTCCGCGCTGAATCCGCCGAAGACGACGGAGTGCACCGCGCCGATGCGCGCCACGGCGAGCATCGCGACCACCGCCTCCGGGATCATCGGGAGGTAGATCGCCACCCGGTCGCCTGCCGTGACGCCGAGGTCGAGCAGGGCGTTCGCCGCGCGCTTCACCTCGGCCGTGAGGTCGGCGTAGGTGAGGTCGCGGGTGTCGCCCGGCTCGCCCTCCCAGTGCAGCGCCACGCGGTCGCCGTTCCCGGCGAGCACGTGCCGGTCGAGGCAGTTGTAGGCGACGTTGAGGCGGCCCTCCGGGAACCAGCGGGCGACCGGGGCGTCCGACCAGTCGAGCACCGTGTCGAACGGGGTCTCCCACGTCACGAGCTCGCGGGCGCGGTCGCCCCAGAAGCCGAGCCGGTCGGCGGCCGCGGCCTCCGCGAGCGACTCGTCGGCGACGCGCGTGGCGCGGAACGCCTCGGTGGGCGGGTGGACCTGTCCGGGCTCGGGGGCCTCGGGCGGGCGGGAGAGGGACGTCGTCCCCTCCTCGTCCTGTTCGCGCGGGGCGGCCGTCGGGGTTCCGGGCTCGGTCGATTCGGGGTTCGTGGACATCGTCATCCTCTCCGCGCACCACGTTAGCGGTGGTCGAGCGGCTGCCGGAGGATCCGGGGGGAGCAGCCTGGCCGGGAGACCGGTGTGGGAACGGCCAGAACACGCACAACCCTCCCGTCGCGGGAGGCGCCCGGCGTATGCTCGGGGACGTCGGGCCAAGTCCGACGTGTGGCGACTCCAGGATTCCCCCGATCCGTCGTCACGTGGCGGCGCCCGTTCCCCCGATGGGCGCCGCCCCTCTTCTTCCCTCCCCAGGCGCGGATGGTTGCGCGCCGTCCCGATCGATCGCGACCAGGCGGTTCCGCGCCGCGCGGGTCCCTAGCCTCCGCGCATGGATGAGCAGCGGGGGCGGACGGGCGGCCGTGGGGTCGGGGTCGGGATGCGCAGCGGCGGGCGGTCGGGTCCGTCCGGTCTGTCGGGCAGGTCGGCGGCTGTGCCGGCGGCAGGGGTGGCGGGGGCTGCGACGAGCGCGGCCTTCGTGCCGCGACCCCGGCGGGTGCCGCCCGACGGCGGTGGCGTCGGTGTCGCGTCGCCCGGTCGCACCGCGGACGCCGTCTCGATCACGGGCGGAGCGGTGGGGTCGTGCGTGGATCCGGGATCGGGCGCGCTCGCGGCGATCCGCGGGCCCGGAGCGACGGCGGCGGTCGGGGCGACGACGGCGGTCGGGGCGCGACATGCGCCGGACGCGTTCGGCGTGCTCGCCCACCTCGTCCGGGACCCGCGCACGACCGACGTCTTCGTCAACGGCGACGGCGAGGTGTGGGTCGACCGGGGTGCCGGCATGGAGCGCCTCCCGGCCGTCGACCTCGGCGGCGAGTCCGCCGTGCGCGCGCTGGCGGTGCGGCTCGCATCCGAGGGCGGTCGGCACCTCGACGAGGCGGCGCCCTGCGTCGACGTGCGCATCGGGGACGGCATGCGGGTCCATGCTGTGCTCCCGCCGGTGTCCACCCGAGGGACGCTGCTGTCGATCCGCCTCCCCGCCCGATCACGCCCGACGATGGACGCGCTCGACGCCGCGGATGCCTTCCCTCCCGGCTGCCGCGCGCTCCTCGAGGAGGCCGTGCGACGGCGCACGAACCTCCTCGTCACGGGGGCCGGCGGCAGCGGCAAGACCACGTTGCTCGGGGCGCTGCTCGCGCGCGCGGATCCGCGGGAGCGGATCGTGCTCGTCGAGGACGTCGCCGAGCTCCGCATCCGGCACCCGCACGTGGTGTCGCTCGAGGCGCGCCAGGCGAACATCGAGGGCGCGGGCGAGCTCCCGCTGCCCCGGCTCGTGCGGGAGGCCCTGCGGATGCGACCCGATCGGCTCGTGGTGGGGGAGTGCCGCGGCAGCGAAATCCGCGAGCTGCTCGGCGCCCTCAACACGGGGCACGACGGCGGGGCCGGCACCCTGCACGCGAACGGCATCGTCGACGTGCCGTCGCGGTTGGAGGCACTCGGCGCGCTCGCCGGCATGGACGCCGTCGCGATCGCACGTCAGGCGGTCAGCGCCATCGGGCTGGTCGTGCACCTGGCCCGCACGCCGTCCGGCCGTCGCGTGGTCGGCGCGGGTCGGTTCGCGACGGCCCAGGACGGGCGGCTCCGCATCGTGCCGGTCCGCTGGGAGGGCGGCGCCGTCCGTCCGGCCGTCGAGGCGGGGCGCGGCGTGGCGGGCGGAGGATCCGCATGATCCGGGTCGGCCGCGGTCGCGGGCGCGGGCGCGCAGCCGCGGGTGGTGCGGGCGTGGAGGAGGTCGAGGATATCGCCGCGTCGGTCCGCCGCATGGCCGTGCTCCTCCGCGCCGGGCTGCACCCCGAGCGGGCGTGGGAGCAGCTCGCGCCGCCGGGGCCCCGGCCGAGGCGGTCCGACGATGCGGTGCAGGCGGTCGTGCGGGAGGTCGCGGCCGGCCCGCGCTCCCTCTCCCTGGCGGAGCGCATCGCCCGCGCCGCATGCCGCGACGAGGCGGCCGGCCACGCCGACGCCGCCCGCTCCTGGCGTGCGCTCGCCGCCGCGCTCGAGGTGGCCGACCGCACGGGGGCGCCCCTCGCGGCGGCGCTCTCGCGGCTCGCGGACGCCCTCGTCGCCGTCGGCCGGGTGCGGCGCGATGCGGGCACGGCGCTCGCGGGTCCCGTCGCCACGGCGCGGACGGTGCTGCTCCTGCCGGGGGCGGGGCTCCTGCTCGCCGCCGGGCTCGGGTTCGATCCCCTGCGCGTCCTCCTCACGACCGTGCCGGGCGCCGCCTGCCTCGTGGTCGGCGCCTCGCTGGTGGTCCTCGGCTGGCGGTGGAACCGTCGGCTGGTCCGGGCGGCGATGCCCTCGGATCCGGCGCCCGGCCTCGTGCTGGACCTCGTCGCGACGGCCATGGCCGGAGGATCGTCCGTGCCCCGGGCCACCTCCGTGGTCCGCGTCGCGTGCGAGCGGACCGGTCTCCCCGTCGGGTCGGACCTCGAGCGCGTCCGCGAGGTCGTCGCCGCCGCGACGCGCACGGGCGCTCCCGTGGCGGTGCTCCTCCGCGGCGAGGCGGATCGGGCGCGACGCGACGCGTCCACGTGGGCGGAGCGGGCGGCTGCCCGGCTGGGGGCGCGGTTGATGCTCCCCCTCGGGGCCTGCATCCTGCCCGCCTTCCTCGCGGTGGGCGTCGTCCCGATGCTCATGGCGGTCGTGTCCTCAACACTCGGCCGTCGGTGAGGGACTCCACCGGCAGCGGGCGGGAGGGTCGCCGACCGCCACGACGCGGGCATGGTGACCACCTGGCCGACAGGCGGCCGGGATCAGGACGGCGCGAGCGGGAGCTCCGCCGAAGGAGGGCGAAGGACATGTCTCGGATCGAGGAGAGCGGTGGAGCGGTGGTCGTGGAGCGCAGGGAGTCGGGGTCGACGGGGAACGGGGAGCGCGCCGTCTGGCCGCTGACGGCGGCAGCGTCGTCGGAGCGAGGATCGGGCGACGCTCGCGCCGAGTCCGCGTGCTGCGCGTGCATCGGGGCCGCGCGCCCCGCCGCGCCGGCGCCCGTGTCGACGCGCGTGGTGCTCGCCGCCCGGCGCGCCGTGCGCGCATGCGTCCCCGGGGACGGAGGCGCGGCGACCGCGGAGTACGCCATCGCGACCATGGCCGCCGTCGCGTTCGCGGGGCTGCTCGTGGTCATCCTGCAGAGCGACGAGGTGCGGGGGATGCTCCTCGACCTCGTCCGACGCGCCCTCACGTACGACCGGTGAGGGGCGTCGCGCATGCTCCTCACCAGGTCGGGCCGGTGCGTCCCGTCGTGCCGGGGGACCTCGGGGCCGCGGCCGCGGAGGTCGCGGTGGTCCTCCCGGCAGTCGTCCTCGTGCTGGGGCTGTGCCTCGGAGCGGTGCAGACGGTGGGCCAGCAGGTGGCGCTCACCTCGGCCGCCGAGGAGGCGGCGCGGAGCCTCGGCCGAGGCGAGACTCCCGACACCGCGGCCGCGCGCATCGAGGGAGCCGCATCCGGCGCCTCCCTCGAGGTCGAGCATCGGGGGCATGACGTCTGCGTGCACCTGACCGCATCCAGCCGCTTCGCCCCTGCGGCCGCCGCGGGCGTGGTCGTGCAGGCGCGGGGGTGCGCGCGGCAGGAGGACACCGATGGGCCGTGACGATGACTCGGGCTCGGGCTCGGTGCTGGCGGTCGGACTCATCGGGGCGGTGGCGGCGCTCGGGTTCGCCACGATGTCCGTCTCGGCCCTCCTGGTCGACCGGGCGGTCGCGGCGGGGGCGGCGGACTCCGCCGCCCTCGCCGCGGCGGACGCGGCCGCCGGGTACGTCAGCGGTGCGCCCTGCGACGCCGCGGAGGAGCTCATGGCACCCGTGGGCACGGAGCTCGTCGGATGCGCGGTCGACGGGACGACGGCGGACGTCCGCGTCCGTGTCCCCGGCACCCCGTTCGGGGTGCCGGTCACCGCTCGGGCGAGGGCGGGTCAGCCGGACGAGCGCATCGCAGGTGCCATGGATCCCGACCCGTGATCCGGCCGCTCGCGCCTCAGCGGCCGTCGGCGCCGTCGCGGAACCGCCGCACCAGCACGGCGCCGAAGGCACCGGCGAGCAGCACCAGAGCGAACACCCCGAGCACCAGTCCCATGGCTGCATGCTAGGTGCTCGGGAGGCCCCTGCCGAGCTCGGAGGGGGCCGTGTCCGACCGCCTCCGGGATTAGGTGCACGGTCGGTGCTCGTGTGTATGGTGTGCCTTGTCGGGGACCCCGCCGCACGTCGCCCGGAGCGCATCCCGTGCCGGCACGCATCCCGCAACCCGGGCCGGACACCGGCCCCCGCGAACGCATATATAAGGAGTCACGTGCCCGGCACGAAGAAGTTGGTCATCGTCGAGTCGCCGGCCAAGGCCAAGACGATCGGCCAGTACCTGGGCAGCGGCTACGAGGTGCAGGCCTCCGTCGGCCACATCCGCGACCTCATCGAGCCCAAGAACCTGCCGCCCGAGCTCAAGAAGGGCACGCTCGGCAAGTTCTCCGTCGACGTCGAGAACGGCTTCGAGCCGTACTACGTCGTCAGCGACCAGAAGAAGAAGACCGTCGCCGACCTCAAGCGCGCGCTGAAGGACGCCGACGAGCTCTTCCTCGCGACGGATGAGGACCGCGAGGGGGAGGCCATCGCGTGGCATCTGCTGCAGGTGCTCAAGCCCAAGGTGCCGGTGAAGCGGATGGTGTTCCACGAGATCACCAAGGAGGCCATCGAGCGCGCCCGCGACAGCACGCGCGACATCGACACGGCGCTCGTCGACGCGCAGGAGACCCGCCGCATCCTCGACCGCCTCTACGGCTACGAGGTGTCGCCGGTGCTGTGGCGCAAGGTCGGCCCGGGGCTGTCCGCGGGGCGCGTGCAGTCGGCGGCCACGCGGCTCGTGGTCGATCGCGAGCGCGAGCGCCTCGCCTTCGTCACCGCCAGCTACTGGGACCTGACCGCGTCGCTCTCGCCGCTCGAGCAGCAGCTGCCCTTCGACGCCCGGCTCGTCCGCATCGACGGGGCGCGCATCGCCACCGGTCGCGACTTCGACGACAAGGGCGCGCTCAAGAACGACTCGCGGCCGCTCGACGCGTCGACGGCCGAGGCGCTCGCCGAGGCGCTGCGCGACCCCTCCGTCCCCCTGCGGGTGCAGAGCGTCGAGTCGAAGCCGTACACGCGTCGGCCCGCGGCCCCCTTCACCACGTCGACGCTCCAGCAGGAGGCGGCCCGCAAGCTCCGCTTCTCCGCGCGCCAGACGATGAGCGTCGCCCAGTCGCTCTACGAGAACGGCTACATCACCTACATGCGCACCGACTCGCCGTCGCTCTCGCAGCAGGCGATCAACGCGGCGCGGAAGCAGGCCGCGGAGCTCTACGGTCCGGAGACGGTGCCCGACAAGCCGCGCCTCTACGCGGGCAAGAGCAAGAACGCGCAGGAGGCCCATGAGGCCGTCCGCCCGGCCGGGGAGACCTTCCGCACCCCTCAGCAGCTCGCGTCGACGCTGCGCGGCAACGACCACAAGCTCTACGACCTCATCTGGAAGCGCACCATCGCCTCGCAGATGGCGGACGCGAAGGGCTCGACGGCGTCGGTCGTCATCGCCGCGGGGCCCACGTCCGCGGGTGAGGTCGCCGAGTTCGCCGCCTCGGGCACCGTCATCACGTTCCGCGGCTTCCTCGCCGCCTACGAGGAGGGCCGCGACGAGGAGCGTCACGGCACCGCCGAGCCGCGAGAGGCGAAGCTGCCCGACCTCAAGAAGGGGCAGGACCTCCGCCTCGTCGACGTGGACGCCAAGGGGCACGAGACCAGCCCGCCGCCGCGCTACACGGAGGCGAGCCTGGTCAAGACCCTCGAGGAGCTCGGCATCGGGCGTCCCTCCACCTACGCCGCCATCATCTCCACCATCGTCGACCGCGGCTACGTGACCCCGCGGGGCACGGCGCTGGTGCCCAACTGGATCGCCTTCTCGGTGGTCCGGCTGCTGGAGGAGTTCTTCACCGAGCTGGTGCAGTACGACTTCACCGCGGGCATGGAGAACGACCTCGACCGCATCGCGGACGGCTCGGCCGAGCGCGTCGACTGGCTGAAGGGCTTCTACTACGGGAACGACGCCCACAAGGGCCTGCGCCCCACCATCGACAACCTCGGCGAGATCGACGCCAAGGAGATCAACTCCCTGCGCATCGCGGACGACATCACGCTGCGCATCGGCAAGTACGGCCCGTACCTCGAGGTGCACGAGGAGGGCGCCGCGCCCGACGCGACGCCGCGCCGCGTCAACCTCCCCGAGGACCTCGCGCCCGACGAGCTGACGTCCGCCAAGGCGCGCGAGCTCATCGACGCGCCGGTCGTCACGGACCGCGTCATCGGCATCAACCCGGCGAACGGCAAGCAGGTCGTCGCGAAGGACGGCCGCTACGGCCCCTACGTCACCGAGCTCGACCCCGAGCCCGAGGAGGCCCCGGCGGCTCCCGCGGACGGAGTCGACCCGGCGACGGGCGTGGTGCTGGAGGCGGCCGCGGCCCCCACCGCGGCGGCGCCGGCGAAGAAGGTGCCCGCCAAGAAGCCGGCGGCGAAGAAGGTGGCCGCCGTCAAGCCGCGCACGGCCTCCATCTTCAAGTCCATGGACCTGGCGACGGTCGACCTCGAGACGGCGCTCCGCCTGCTCGACCTGCCGCGCGTCGTCGGCGAGGACCCGGAGACCGCGACTCCCATCACCGCGCAGAACGGCAAGTACGGCCCGTACCTCAAGAAGGGCACGGACTCGCGCTCGCTCACGAGCGAGGAGCAGATCTTCGAGATCGACCTCCCGGGGGCGCTCGAGGTCTTCGCGCAGCCGAAGTACGGCGCACGCCGGCCCTCGAGCGCGCTCAAGGAGTTCGACGCGGATCCGGTGAGCGGCAAGGGCATCAAGGTCAAGGACGGCCGGTTCGGCCCGTACGTCACCGACGGCGAGACCAACGCCACCATCCCCAAGAGCGAGTCCGTCGAGGACGTCGACTTCGACCGGGCCGTCGAGCTGCTGGCCGACAAGCGCGCCAAGGGCCCCGCGAAGCCCAAGGCGAAGGCCAAGGCCCCCGCGAAGGCGAAGGCCAAGGCCCCGGCGAAGCCGCGGACCACCGCGGCCAAGACGACCGCGACGAAGACGGCAGCCGCGAAGACGACGGCCACGAAGTCCGCGGGTTCCGCCGCGAAGACGACGACCGCGCGCTCGGCCGCCGCGACCAAGGCGGCCGCCACGCGGGCCGCCAACAAGGCCGCGGCCGCAGCGGCGGCAGCGTCCGACGCGACGTGACCGGCGTCTTCATCACCCTGGAGGGCGGCGACGGTGTGGGGAAGTCCACGCAGTCGGCGCTCCTCCGGGTGTGGTTGGAGGAGCGGGGCCAGGAGGTCGTCCCCACGCGCGAGCCGGGTGGCACGGACCTCGGGGCCGAGATCCGGGAGATCGTCCTCCATCGACGGGGTCACATCGCCCCGCGCGCGGAGGCGCTCCTCTACGCGGCGGACCGCGCGCACCACGTCGACGCCATCGTGCGCCCCGCGCTCGAACGCGGTGCCGTGGTGCTGCAGGACCGGTACCTCGACTCGTCCGTGGCGTACCAGGGTGCGGGCCGCGTCCTCGACCCCACGGAGATCCGGAGCCTGTCGCTCTGGGCGGCCGAGGGTCTCCTCCCGCACCTGACCGTGCTCCTCGACCTCGACCAGGCGTCCGCCCGCACGCGGTTGGACGCCGCCCGCACGCGGTTCGACCGGCTCGAGTCCGAGCGGGCCGAATTCCACGAGCGCGTGCGCCAGGCGTTCCTCGCCCTCGCGGACGCGGAGCCCGACCGCTTCCTGGTCGTCGACGCCTCGCTGCCGCGGGAGGAGATCGCCGAGCGCATCCGCGCGCGGGTCGCCGCGCTGCTCGACGTGGGAGCGTCCGCATGAGCGGCGCGGTCACGGCACCCGACGGGCGCGCCATCTGGGACGACCTCACCGGGCAGTCGGAGGCCGTGGCGCTCCTCGCGTCCGCGAGCAGCCCCCGCGCCACCGCCCGCGACGCCGCAGGCACCGCGCTCGCGCACTCCTGGCTCATCACCGGGCCCCCCGGATCCGGCCGGTCCAACCTCGCCTACGCCTTCGCGACCGCGCTGCTGAGCGACGGGACGCCCGAGGGCGACGCGGCCACGGCGAAGCAGGTCGCCGCCCGCAGCCATCCCGACCTCGGCGTCCTCGCCACGGAGCGGGTCATCATCGCCATCGACGAGGTGCGCGCGCTGGTCACGTCGTCGCAGTACTCGCCCTCGGTCGGCCGCTACCGCGTCATGGTCGTGGAGGACGCCGACCGCATGACCGAGCGCACCTCGAACCTCCTGCTCAAGGCGCTCGAGGAGCCGCCGGAGCGCACCATCTGGATCCTGTGCGCGCCCAGCGAGGCCGACCTCATCCCCACCATCCGCTCGCGCGTGCGCAGCGTCCGGCTCCGGATGCCGTCGGTGCAGGACGTCGCCGCGCTCATCCAGCGCCGGGACGGCGTCGACGCGGCGACGGCCACGCGGGCCGCCCGCGAGGCGCAGAGCCACATCGGCATGGCCAGGCGGCTGGCGACGGACGCCGAGGCGCGCGAGCGCCGCAGCCGCACGCTGGAGCTCGCCCTGGGCATCCGCACCGTCGGCGACGCCGTGCGTGCCGCCGCCGCCCTCCTGGAGCTGGCCGGTCAGGACGCCAAGGCGTTCACGGTCCAGCGCGACGCCGACGAGCGCGAGAGGGCGCTGCGCTCGCTCGGAGTCCAAGAGGGCGGGTCGATCCCGCCGCAGCTGCGCTCGCAGATCCGACAGCTCGAGGAGGACCAGAAGCGGCGCGCCACGCGGAGCCTGCGCGACGGCATCGACCGGATCCTCGTCGACCTCATGTCCCTCCACCGCGACGTGCTGCTCCACCAGCTCGGGGCCGACCTCCCGGCCGTGAACGAGGCGATCGCGCCGCGCGTCGCCGAGGCCGCCGACGCCGGATCCGCCGCCGCGTCCCTGGCCGTGCTCGACGCCGTGGCGGTCGCGCGCCGGCGCATCGACGGCAACGTGTCGCCCGCCCTGGCACTCGAGGCCATGCTCGTCTCGCTCACCCGCACGCGGTCGGGGGGCGGGTCATGAGGCGCGGCGCGGATGCGGGTACGCCGCCCGACCGGGTCCTCCGCGCATCCGGCCGGCGTCGATCCGCACGCCGAGCGGCCGGTGCGGTCGCGGCCCTCGTGGTCGGCGTCCTCGTCCTCAGCGGCTGCGGGGCCTTCGGGATCCCGGCGCCGCGCAGCGCGACGTCCAGCCCCTCCGCGGAGGAGGTCGCGCCCGACCTCGCCCGCTACTACGGCCAGACGCTGCAGTGGTCCCCGTGCGAGGACGGCGCCGAGTGCACCACGGCGACGGCGCCGCTCGACTGGTCGGCTCCCGACCCGGCGACGGACATCCAGCTGGCGCTCGTGCGGCACACGGCGCGCGGATCCGGCGAGCCCCGGGGATCGCTCTTCGTGAACCCCGGCGGCCCCGGCGCGTCCGGCGTCGACTTCGTGAAGGCCGGCGTCGACTCCGCCACCTCGCGCGCGCTCCAGGACGACTACGACGTCGTCGGCTGGGATCCGCGCGGCGTCGGCGCCTCCACCGCGGTCGACTGCGTGGACGACGCCCAGCTCGACGCGCTCCTCTACCAGGAGACGGACGCCGCACCCGGCACCCCGCAGGCCGACGACGAGCTGATCCAGGCCTCGAAGGACTTCGCCGCCTCCTGCGCCGCGCGCTCCGGCGACCTGCTCGAGTTCATCGACACCCGCAGCACGGCCCACGACCTCGACATGCTGCGGGCGCTCGTCGGCGACCCGCAGCTCAACTACCTCGGCTACTCGTACGGCACGAGCATCGGGGCGCAGTACGCGCAGGACTTCCCGGCGCACGTGGGCCGCATGGTCCTCGACGGCGCGACGGATCCCGCGGCCAGCGCCTTCGACGTGGTGCTCGCGCAGACCACGGGCTTCCGCGACTCGTTCGAGGCCTACATGTCTGCGTGCCTCGCCGCGAGCGGCTGCCCGTTCCGCGGATCCGTCGACGACGGGATCGGCATGGTCGCGTCGCTGCTCGCCACGCTCGACGCCAGCCCGGTGCGCGCCGCCGACGGGCGCGAGCTCGACCGGGCGGTCATGCGCAGCGCCATCGACGCGGCCCTGTACAGCGAGAAGCAGTGGCCCACGCTCACCACGGCGTTCACGCGGGCGATGCAGGGCGACCCGTCCATCGCCTTCGCGCTCGCGGACAACTACTTCGGGCGGAACCCGGACGGCACGTACCGCGGCAACTACTTCGAGGCGTTCCTCGCCATCCAGTGCGTCGACCACCCCGTCGAGCGCGACGCGTCGGTGCTCGCGACCGAGGCGCGCGAGATCCGCTCCGCCGAGGGCGAGCTCGCCGACGCCGACACCTCCCGCGACGCCGAACCGGACCCGATCTGCGGCAACTGGCCGTACGCGGCCCGGCAGGCGCCCGGGCCCGTGTCGGCGGAGGGCGCCGCGCCCATCGTGGTGGTCGGCACGACCGGGGACCCGGCCACGCCGTACTCCTGGGCGCAGGCGCTCGCGGGCCAGCTGTCCTCGGGCGTGCTCCTGACGTACCGCGGCGAGGGGCACATCGCCTACGACGAGCGCGATCCCTGCATCGTCGCGGCCGTGGACGGGTACCTGCTCGGCGGCGACCCGCCGGCCGACGGCACCACCTGCGGCTGACGCCGGAGCCGGCCGGTGGACGGGAGGGCCCTCGGCATCCGGTATGCTCTCTATTCGTGCCCGGTACTCCCTGAGTCCGGGCCGGGCCGCCTTAGCTCAGTCGGTAGAGCATCTCACTCGTAATGAGAAGGTCGTCAGTTCGATTCTGACAGGCGGCTCCACGCGCATCACCGCGCACCCGCATCGCACCCGCACCGCCGTCGGGCGGTCTCCGACCCATGGGCGGCAGGCGCGCCGGCATCCGGCGGCGCCGGCCCGTCCCTCCCCAGGGCGTCGGACGCCGGGCTCCCGTCCGACGGGCGGACGCAGGGGGAGCGCCCGGCGTCGCCGTCTAACATGTCCCCATGCGATCCGAAGCCGACGGCCCCGACGCCCCGCGCGCGGACCGCGGCGCCGCGGGTCCCACCTCGCGCCGCGCCGCACGCCGTCCGGGCAGCGGCCGCGCCCGCACCATGACGGCCGGCGTCGCCGTCGTCGCCCTCCTCGCGGCGGGCGCGGTCGGCGCGGGAGCGGCCACCGGACGGGCGGGCAGCGCCTCGGCGAGCGTCGCGGCCACCGCGGATCCCGCCCCCGCTCCGAGCCCGACGCCCACGGTGGCCCCCGCGCGGCCCGTTCCCGCGAGCGCGGCCACCGCCCGCGACCTCCGCATGTGCTCCCTCTCCTCCCTCGCCCAGGACCCGCGTCTCGCGACGTTCGAGGGCCAGGTCCGCGACGCCGCGACCGGCCGCGTCCTGTTCGACCGGAACGGCGGCACGCCGGAGCGCACCGCGAGCGTCATGAAGGTCATCACCTCGGCCGCCGCGCTCGCCGCCCTCGGCCCGGATCGGCGCATCGCGACCACGGTCGTCCGCGGCGCCGAGCCCGGCACCGTCGTGCTGGTCGGCGGCGGCGACCCCACGCTGTCCCGCCTCACGAGCGGCAGCTCCGTCTACCCCGGCGCCCCGCGGCTCAGCGACCTCGCGCAGCAGGTCCGCACGGCGTGGGCGGCGGATCCTGCCACCGCGGGCACGCCCATCACCCGCATCGTGCTCGACACGTCCCTCTTCTCCGGCGAGACATGGGCGCCGTCGTGGGCCGCGACCGAGCGCCAGGCCGGCTACTCCAGCTTCATGACGCCCCTCCAGCTCGATGCCGACCGCGCCGACCCGGCGGCGGTCGTATCCGCCCGCAGCGAGGATCCGCTGGCGCGCGTCGGGAGCACCTTCCGCTCGATGCTCGGCGGATCCGCGCAGGTCACCCAGGGCACGGCGCCCGCGGGCGCCGCGGTGCTCGGCAAGGTCGAGTCGCAGCCGGTGTCGTCGCTCATCCA
This sequence comes from Clavibacter michiganensis subsp. tessellarius, assembly GCF_021922985.1. Taxonomy (NCBI): domain Bacteria; kingdom Bacillati; phylum Actinomycetota; class Actinomycetes; order Micrococcales; family Microbacteriaceae; genus Clavibacter; species Clavibacter tessellarius. Next base: position 106,433 of record NZ_CP040788.1, read on the forward strand.
GACGGCCCTCATCAACTCGGACAACGTGCTCGCGGAGTCGCTCGCCCGCCTCGTGTCCATCCAGGTCGGCGCCGGGAGCACGCAGCAGTCGCTGGCCCAGGGCATCCCGAAGGCGCTCCAGGCGTACGGCCTCGACACCTCCAGCCTCACCATCGTCGACGGGCAGGGCCTCAGCCCCGACAACCGCGTGCCCCCGTCCCTCCTGGCCCAGCTGATGATCCAGGTCGACCAGCGGAAGCAGGCGCTCGGCTACCTGCACGACGGGCTGCCGGTCGCGGGGAAGACGGGCACGCTGTCCAGCCGGTTCACCGGCGACAGCGCGGTGGCGCGCGGTCACGTGGTCGCGAAGACGGGCTGGATCGACACGGGATACACGCTCGCCGGCATCATCGACGCGGCCGACGGCACCAAGCTCACGTTCGCCTTCTACGCCATCGGGAACGTCACCGGGAACGCGAAGATCGCGCTCGACGCCCTCGCGGCCGGCGCCTACCGCTGCGGAGCGGACCTGGGGGACGGATGACGCGCGGCCCGGTCCCGGGCGGCGGATCCACGGCATCGGGCATCGCCCGGGGAAGGAGCGGCGCATGAGCCGAGCGCTCTTCATCATCGACGTGCAGAACGACTTCACGGAGGGCGGCGCCCTGGGCGTGGACGGCGGCGGTGACGTCGCCCGCGGCATCACCCGTCTCCTCGCCGACGAGCCGTACCGGTACGACCACGTCTTCGCCTCGCGCGACTGGCACGAGGCCACGGGCGGCAACGGCGGGCACTTCGCCCCCGCCGGGACGGTGCCGGACTTCTCGACCACCTGGCCCGAGCACTGCGTGCAGGGCACGGCCGGCGCCGAGTACCACCCCGACCTCGACGTGACGGCGGTCGACTTCCACCTCCGCAAGGGGCAGGGCGCTCCCGCCTACTCGATCTTCGAGGGGACCACCGAGGACGGGGTGCCGCTCGCGGACCTCCTCGTGCTCCACGACGTGACCGACGTCGACGTGGTGGGCCTCGCGACCGACTACTGCGTGCTCGCCTCGGCCCTCGACGCCGTGCACCAGGGCAGGCGGGTGCGCGTGCTCGAGGACCTGGTCGCGGGCGTCGCCCCGGCCACGAGCACCGCGGCGCTCGAGCGCCTGCGGGACGCCGGCGCCGAGATCGTGTCCGGTCCCGGCGACTGACGCGGCGCGCGGCACGCGCGCACGCAGAACGCGACACGGGACACGTGACGCGCACGCGGCAGGCACGGACAGGCCGCACCCGCACGCCGCACGCACGAACAGGCAGCACGCACCAACAGCCAGCACCCACGAACACGCACCCACGAACACGCAGCACGCACCCGCACGACGCAGAAGCGAGGACAGCATGACCGCATCCACCCCGTCCGAGACCGACCTCCTGGCCGGCACGCCCACCGCGTTGCTGATCGGCGGCGACCGCGTCGACGCCGAGGGCGGCGCGAGGTTCGACGTGCGGGATCCCGCGACCGACGAGGTCATCGCCCGGGTCGCCGACGCGCGTCCGGCCGACGGCATGCGCGCGCTCGACGCGGCGGTGGGCGCCGCCGCGGAGTGGGCGGCGACCGCGCCGCGCGTGCGGGGCGAGATCCTCCGCCGCGCCTTCGACCTGCTGCAGGAGCGGAAGGACGAGTTCGCGCTCCTCATGACGCTCGAGATGGGCAAGCCGCTCGCCGAGTCGCTCGGCGAGGTCACGTACGGCGGCGAGTTCCTGCGCTGGTTCTCCGAGGAGGCCGTGCGCATCACGGGCCGCTACGGGGTGAACCCCGAGGGAACCGGCCGCATGATCGTCTCGCAGCACCCGGTCGGCCCTGTCCTCCTCATCACGCCGTGGAACTTCCCGCTCGCGATGGCGACCCGCAAGATCGCGCCGGCGCTCGCCGCCGGCTGCACCGTCGTGATCAAGCCGGCCGACCTCACGCCGCTCACCACGCTGCGCTTCGCCGAGCTGCTCGCCGAGGCGGGGCTGCCCGCGGGCGTGCTCAACGTGATCCCCACCACGGACGCCGCGGGCGTCACCGGCCCGCTCATCGCGGACCCGCGGCTCCGCAAGCTGAGCTTCACGGGATCGACGCCCGTCGGGCGCCAGCTCGGCGCGCAGGCGGCCGAGAACGTGCTGCGGGTGTCGCTCGAGCTCGGCGGCAACGCGCCGTTCGTGGTGTTCGACGACGCGGACCTCGACAGGGCGGTCGAGGGCGCCATGGCGGCCAAGTTCCGCAACGTCGGGCAGGCGTGCACCGCCGCCAACCGCTTCATCGTGCAGGCCTCCATCGCCGACGCGTTCGCCGACCGCCTCCGGGAGCGCATCGACGCGATGCGGATCGGACGCGGCACCGAGGAGGGCGTGACCGTGGGGCCGCTCATCGACGGGCGAGCCGTCGACAAGGCCGATCGGCTCGTGCGCGACGCGGTCGAGCGCGGGGCGGACGTGCGCGCGGGCGGCGAGCCGCGTGCGGGCGCCGGCCACTTCTACCCGCCGACGCTCCTCACCGGGGTCGTCGAGGGCAGCGACATCCTGCGCGAGGAGATCTTCGGGCCGGTCGTCGCGATCGTGCCGTTCGACGACGAGGACGACGCCGTGCGCCTCGCCAACGACACCGAGTTCGGCCTCGTCTCCTACGTCTTCACGCGCGACCTCGCGCGCGGCCAGCGGATGATCGAGCGGCTCGAGACGGGCATGACGGGCCTCAACATGGGCGTCATCTCCAACGCGGCGGCGCCGTTCGGCGGCGTGAAGCAGTCCGGGCTCGGCCGCGAGGGCGGGCTCGAGGGCATCCACGAGTACCTGAACACGAAGTACACGCTCACGCCCGACCCGTTCGCTGGCTAGTGGCGCACGTGGTCGAGGTCACCGACCTCGCGGATCCGCGGCTCGCCGACTACAGCCACCGCACGGACGTCGCGCTGCGCAAGGCGGAGGGCGCGGGCCACGGGATCTACCTCGCGGAGTCGGCGCTCGTGCTGGAGCGGGCGCTCCGGGCCGGGCACGCGCCGCGGTCCGTGCTCGCGCTCGGCGGCACGGTCGACGAGGCCCTCGCGCTCGTCGGCGACCGCGACGTGCCCGTGTTCACCGGCCCGGGCGAGCTGCTGGCGGAGCTCACCGGGTACGTGCTGCACCGCGGCGTCGTCGCCTCGCTCGACCGGCCGGCCCTGCCGTCCGTCGCGTCGCTGCTCGCGGACGCGCGCCGGGTCGTCGTGCTCGAGGACGTCGTGGATCCCACCAACGTCGGCGCGATCTTCCGCTCGGTCGGGGCGATCGGGGCGGACGCCGTGCTCGTCACGCCGCGCTGCACGGACCCGTTCTACCGCCGCGCCATCCGCGTGAGCATGGGCACGGTGCTGCAGGTGCCGTGGACGCGCACGGGGGAGTGGCCCGACACGCGCCTCGCGCTGGCTGACGCCGGCTTCCACGTCGCCGCGCTCGCCCTCACGCCGGACGCGGTCTCGCTGCGGGACTTCCGCGCCGACGCGCACGAGCGGCTGGCCATCGTGCTCGGCTCGGAGGGTCCGGGCCTCTCGGCGGAGGCGATCCGGTCGGCGGACACGGTCGTCCGGATCCCGATGGCGCACGGCATCGACTCGCTGAACGTCGCCGCCGCCAGCGCGGTGGCGCTCTACGCGCTCACGGCGCCGGCGGCCAGCGCCTAGCCTGGCGTCAGCCCCAGGAGGTCCCATGCCCGCTCGACCCGCACGCCGCCGCCCCACGCGCCTCGCCGTGGTCTACCTCGTGCTCGCGGCCGCCGGCCTCGTGCTGACCTGGTCCGCGAACATCCGCGTGATGACGGAGGGCCGCGACTTCCTCGCCGACCTCGGCGCGGGCGGCCCGGCGGTGTCGTCGCTGTCGTGGGACCTGCTGATCGCGGCGGTCGCGAGCGTCACCTTCATCATCGTGGAGGGGCGCCGGCTCCGGATGCGGCGGGTGTGGGTCTACGTGCTGCTCGCGCCGCTCGTGGCGTTCGCCGTCGCGCTGCCGGTGTTCCTCGCGGCGCGGGAGATGCACCTGGCCGCGGCGGAGCGGTCGGAGCACACTCCGGGCGCCTGAACCCCGGCCGGGCGCTCCCGCGCCTGCGGGCGCGTGAGCCGTCGCCGGGCGCTCCCGCGCCTGCGGAGTCAGGAGCCGCCACCGGGCGCCGGAGGCCTGAGCCGACGTCGGGCACCCGACGCCGGAGCCGACGCCGCGGATCCGAGCGCCGCTAGACCAGCAGCTGGTGCTTCGCCAGGTCGCGGTACAGCGGCGTCGAGACGACGAGCTCCGCGTGCGTGCCGGTGCCGACCACACGGCCCTTCTCGACGACCACGATGAGGTCGCTGTCGACGACGGTCGAGAGCCGGTGCGCGATCACGATGAGGGTGCGGTGCTCGGCGACCGCGTCGATCGCCTTGCGGAGCAGCTGCTCGTTGAGGCCGTCGAGGCTGGAGGTCGACTCGTCGAGCAGCAGGATCGGGGGCGCCGACAGCAGCGTGCGCGCGATCGCGAGGCGCTGGCGCTCGCCGCCGGAGAGCATGATCCCGTCCTCGCCGACGGGCGCGTCGAGGCCGAGCTCGTTGCGGGCGAGCACCTCCGTGAGGTTCACGGCGTGCAGGACCTGGACGCAGTCCTCGTCGGTCGCGTCGAACGCGGTCAGCGTGAGGTTCTCGCGGAGCGTGCCGGCGAGCACGGGGGCGTCCTGCTCGACGTACCCGATCTGGCGGCGGAGGTCCTCGCGGTCGACCGTGCGGATGTCGCGGCCGCCGATGCGCACGATGCCGGATGTCGGGTCGTAGAAGCGCTCGATGAGGGCGAGGATCGTGCTCTTGCCGGCACCCGAGGGGCCGACGAGCGCGATCCGCGTGCCCCGCTCGGCGCGGAAGCTGATGCCCTGCAGGACGCCGCCGCCGGTGCGGTCGGCGCCGGGGGCGTCGTCCACGACCGGGGTCGGTTCCGCGGCGCCGTCGCCGCCGGCCGCGCCGTCGCCCGCGGCCGCGTCCTCGCCGTCGGACGAGGCCGCCACCGGGTACGCGAACCGCACGTCGACGAGCTCCACGGCGGGCGCGTCGGTGCGGTCGTCCGCCGCCGGCGAGCCGTCGCGGAGGCGGCCGGCGAGCTCCGCATCGCCGTCGGTCTCGCCCGGCAGCTTGACGATCTCCTGGATCCGGCCGAGCGCGCCGAGCGCCTGGTTGACGGCGGTCACGGCGCCGAACGCCTGGCCGAGCGGCATGATCATGAGGAAGAGGAACAGGATGAACGCCACGAGGTCGCCGACCGCGATGGCGCCCGACGCGACGCGGAACCCGCCCACGCCGACCACCACGAGGAACGACGCCTGCAGGGCGATGCCCGCGATCGGCACGACGACGGCCGACGCCTTCGCGACCTTGATGCCCATCTCCCACGCGCCCTCGGCGTCGGCCTCGATGGTGCGGATCTCGCGGTCGGTGGCGTTGCTGGCGCGGACGGTGCGGATCGCGCCGATGGCCCGCTCGACGCTCGCCGCCAGGTCGCCGACCTTGCGCTGCGCGCGCTGGCTGGCGATGCGGATCCGGCCGGAGAGGCCCACGACCGCGACGACCGAGACGGCCACGACCAGCACGGTGAGGCCGAGGAGCACGGGGTCGATGATGAACATCGCGATGATGGCGCCGAGGAACGTGACCGCGCCGCCGATCGCCTCGACGAGGCCCTGCGTGAGCACGGCGCGGAGGAGCGTGGTGTCGGAGCCGACGCGCGAGACGAGGTCGCCCGTGCGGCGCGTGTCGAACTCGGAGATGGGCAGGCGGAGGATCCGGCGCACGAGGGTGCGGCGCGACGAGAGGACGATGCCCTCGCCCATCCGCTGCAGCAGGTAGTGCTGGTAGCCGGAGAGGAGCCCGGACACGACCACGAGGCCGACGAGCGCCCACACGAGCGCGCCCAGCGCGCCGCCCGCCTGCACGACCCCGACCACGCGCTGCACGAGGAGCGGCTGCGCGAGGCTCGCGGCGGCCCCCAGCACGCTGAGCACGACGACGAAGGCCATCAGCCCGCGCTGCTCGAGGATGTACGGCAGCAGCTCCGAGAAGCGCGCGCGGGGGCCGTCGTCGGCGGAGTCGCGGCGCGCGAACGGGCTGCGGGACCGGGCGCGCGGGGCGGCGGAGGAGGGGCGGGCGGTGCTCATGCGTGGTCTCCGGGAGGTGAGCGGGATCGAGACGGACGGCCGCGGTCTCCCGCGGGGCGTCGTCGGCGAGGCCGGGAGCCCGGGATCGGGCGCGTCGCACCGCCTCCAGGACTCTACGCGCCGCGTGCCGGGGGTCCGCCGGGCGGGGGCGGGGTCGGGCAGGGCGTCTCCGGTGCCTCCGCGCCCATGGTGGAACCCCGGGGCGCTCCCTAGTCTGGATCCGTGCCCGTCCCCGCCGTCCTCGCCGAGCGCGACGGCTCCCGGTGACGGTCCGCCGCCCCGCGCCCACCGCCGTCGACCTCGCGGGCGGGGCGCTCGTCGTCCTCGTCCTGTGGCTCACCGTGCCGGTCCCGGATGACCGGGCCCGCGCCGCGCAGGTCGCCCTCGGCGTCGTCGCGGTCGCGGGCGCCGCCCTCCGGCGCCGCGCGCCCCGCACGGGCGTCGCCCTCGCGGCCGCCGCGACGGCCGCGGCCTGGTCGCTCGGGCTCACGGCCGATCCGCTCCTGCTCGTGGGCCTGGCGCTGCGCTCGGTCGCCCGCCGGCACGGCCGTCGGGCGGTGCCGCCGGCGCTCGTCGTCGGCGTCGCACTCGTCGTGGCGGCGTCCGCGGTGATCGCCGTGCCGGGGCGCGAGGACGGCCTCCGCCAGGCGGCCCTCGCCGGGATCGTGCTCGTGGCGGCGTGGGCGTCCGGCGTGGGCGCCCGCAGCGGGCAGCTCGTGGCGGCCGAGAACGCGGTCCTGCGCGAGCGCGCCCGCCTGGCCCGCGACGTCCACGACGTCCTCTCGCACGCGCTCGGCAGCATCGGCGTGGAGGCGGGCGCGGCCGCCCACGTCCGCACGCTGCGCGAGGAGGACCTCCGCCGCACGCTCGCGGGCATCGCCGCGACCTCGCGGGGCGCCGTCGCGGAGCTCGGGAGCGTCCTGGCCGGCCTCCGGGCCGGCGACGGCGAGGACGCACCGGTCGACGTCCCGCTCGAGGGACTGCTGCGGGAGACGGCGGCCGTCGCCGAGCGCGCGGGCATCCGGGTGCGCCTCCGGGTCGACGACGTGCGGGGTGTGCCCGAGCCCGTCCGGACGACGCTGCACCGCGTCGCCCGCGAGGCCGTCACGAACGCGGTCCGGCACTCCGGCGGGACGACCTGCGACGTCGACGTCGTCGTCCGCGCGGATCCGCCCGCGGTGCGGCTCGCGGTCGCCGACGACGGATGCGGCCTGGGGCCCGACGCGGTCGAGGGCGACGGGCTCCGGGGCGTCCGCGAGCGCATCGCCCTGGTCGGCGGCACGCTCGAGACGGGCCGCGGCGCCGCGGGCGGGCTGGAGATCACGGCCGTGGTGCCGCTCGCCACGAGCGCTGCGGGCGCGCGCCCGTGAACGCCCCGATCCGCGTGGCCGTCGCCGACGACCTGGCCGCCCTCCGCGCCTCGTCGCGGATGCTCGTCGACGGCGAGGAGGACATGGTCGTGGTGGGCGAGGCGGAGGACGGCCCCGGCATCGTCGCGTTGGCCGCGGCGACCCGGCCCGATGTCGTGCTGATGGACGTGCGGATGCCGGGCATGGACGGCATCGAGGCGACGCGGAGGATCACCGCGCTCGGCGAGCGGCCGCGGGTCGTGGTGCTGACCATGTTCGGCGCGGACGAGCACGTGCACGCCGCGCTCCAGGCGGGCGCGTCCGGCTTCCTGCTGAAGACCGCGCCCCCGACCGAGCTGCTGCGCGCGGTGCGCGTCGTGCACGCGGGAGACGCGCTGCTGTCACCCGAGGTGACGCGTCGGCTGATCGCGTCGTTGACCCGGACCCCGGGCGACGACGGACGCGACCGGGTCCCCGGGGCCCGCGACACCCGCGACCGCGTCGCCCGGCTGACGCCGCGGGAGCACGCGGCGTTCGCGCTCATCGCGCGCGGCCTCTCCAACGAGGAGATCGCCGACCGGCTGACCGTGACGCACGCGACGGTGCGCACGTACGTGAGCCGCATCCTGACCAAGACGGGCTCCCGCGACCGCGCGCAGCTCGTGGTGCTCGCCTACGAGTCCGGGACCGTCGGGCGGGCGTCCGGCTGACCGGACCGTCGACATCCGCATGACGACACCGCCCCGGCCCGGCGCTTGGCTGGGCCCATGATCCAGATCTCGCACCTCGTCAAGCGCCGCCGCGGCAGGACGCACGTCGACGACGTCTCCTTCGACGTGCAGCCCGGCCGCGTCACCGGCCTCCTCGGCCCGAACGGCGCCGGCAAGAGCTCCACGATGCGCGTGCTGCTCGGGCTCGACGCGGCCACCTCCGGCACCGCGCTCATCGGCGGCGTGCCGTACCGCGCCCTCCGCGATCCCCTGCGGACGGTCGGCGCGATGCTCGACGGGCCCGGCGCGAACCGCGGCCGCACCGTCGCCGCGCACTTCACCTGGATGGCGCAGAGCAACGGGATCCCGCGTCGCCGCGTGGACGAGGTCCTCGAGGTCGTCGGCCTCCCCGGCGAGCGGCGCACCCGCGTCGGCAGCCTCTCCCTCGGCATGGGGCAGCGGCTCGGCATCGCGGCGGCGCTCCTCGGCGACCCGCAGATCCTGGTGCTGGATGAGCCCACCAACGGCCTCGACCCGGACGGCATCCGGTGGATCCGCCGGTTCCTCCGCGGCATGGCCGACGAGGGACGCACGGTGCTCGTGTCCAGCCACCTGATGAGCGAGATGGAGGACACCGCGGACGACTTCGTCGTCATCGCGCGCGGACGCATGGTCGCGCAGGGCGGGTCGGCGGAGATCACGACCGGCTTCCACTCGCTCGAGAGCGCGTTCTTCGCCCTCACGGAGGGCGGGGCCGACCACCGGTCCGGCGACGTGGCGTCCCGGGATCGCGCATGAGCGTCCGGGGCCTGGCCGCCTCCGAGCTGACGAAGGCGCGCACGCTGCGGGCGATGCCGATCCTCGTCGCCGTCGCCGTCCTCGCCACGTGGCCCATGGCGTGGACGAACGCCGCGTCCGGCGCCGACATCCCGGCCGACGACCCGCGGCTGTTCTCCTCCGTCCCCATCCCGACCGAGTACCAGGGGTTCGAGATGGCGGGCTTCGGCTACGTCCTCATCGTGGCGCTCGGGGCGCTCTGGGCGGGCGGGGAATACGGCGCCGGACGGCAGATCCGCAGCACGCTGCTCGCCTCCCCGCGTCGTGTCCCCGTGTTCGTCGTGTCGGCCGCCCTGCTGGCCGTCGTGACCGCGGTCGTCGCGTCCCTGACCATGTGGGGCGCCATCGTCATCACCCACGCGTCCTCGGGCGGGGACGTCGACTCGTGGCGGCTGACGCCGGCCATCTGGGCGCACCTCGGCGGCGTGACCCTCGCGTGGGTGCTCACGGCGCTCATGGCGTTCGCGATCGGGTCGCTGGCGAGGACGGCGATCCTCCCGCTGATCCTCCTGCTGCCGCTCGTGGTCGGCATCGGCGACCTCCTCGCCGGAGCGTGGGCGGGCGCGCGGTTCCTCCCGGTCACGGCGGGGGCGGCCATGTACTCCGACCCGGCCGCGGGGGCGTACCTCCCGCCCGTGGTCGGCGGCCTGGTGCAAGCCGCCTGGGCCGTCGTGCTCCTCGGCGTCGCGCTCGTGGTGTTCGCCCGGCGGGACGCATGAGCGCCCTCGGCCGGGCGATCCGCATGGAGGCCACGAAGGCCCGCACGCTGCGCAGCGTGCAGGCGACCGCGCTCGCCGCGGTGCTGGTCCCTCCCGTCGTCGCCGTCGTCCAGGCGCTCGCGGCGGATCCCGCGGCCGGCGCCGCGGGCGCGGTCCCGGTGGAGTCCCTCGGCTTCTCCACGGCGGGCCTCGCGCAGCCGCTCGTGATCCTCGCGGCCGTCCTCCTCACGGGCACCGAGCACGTGGACGGGCAGCTGCGGTCCACCCTGCTGGCGGTCCCGCGACGCGGGGTCGCGCTCGCCGCGAAGGCCGTCGTCGTCGCGGCGCTCGCCGCCGTGGTGGCGCTCCTCGGGACGAGCGCGGCGGTGCTCCTCGCGCACGCGACGCGCCACGACGACGGCCTGCCCGCGTCCGGCCTCACCGCGGGGATGGCGGGGAACCTCGTCGGGGTCGTCGTGAACTTCGCGCTCATCGGCCTCCTCGCCGCGTCGGTCACCGTGCTCACGCGGTCGCTCGTGGTGCCGCTCGTGGTCCTGGTGCCGCTCGTCCTGGGGCTCACGGTCTCGCTCGTCGGGCTCGTGCCGGCGGTGCGCTATCTGCCCGACCTCGCCGGGGTCCAGCTGCTCACCGCCTACCCCGGGGTGGGGCTGCTGGATCCGCTGCCGGGCGCGCTGGTCATGCTCGCGTGGACGGGGGCGCTGGGCGCCGCCGCCGCGCTGTCCCTCCTGCGTCGCGACGCCTGAGCGTCGGGGCCGGCCGTGGCCCCGGCCCCGCCGCGTGCGGCCGCCTCGATCCGGCATTCCCGCCCATGGTGGAAAAGCGCTTCGCTCCCTAGGCTGGCTGATCGTGCCCACCCCCGTCATCACCGCCGACCGCCTCGTGAAGAAGTACGGCGACCACGTCGCCGTCGACGGCCTCTCCTTCGAGGTCGCGCCCGGCGAGTCCTTCGGGCTCCTCGGCCCGAACGGCGCCGGCAAGTCCACGACCATGCGCATGATCGGCGCGGTCTCCTCGCGCACGGGCGGCTCCCTCGACATCCTCGGGCTCGACCCCGACACGCACGGCCCCGAGATCCGCTCGCAGCTGGGCGTCGTGCCGCAGGCCGACAACCTCGACCTGGAGCTCAAGGCGCGCGACAACCTCATCGTCTACGGCCGCTACTTCGGCCTGCCGCGCAAGCAGGTCGCGGCGCGCGCCGACGAGCTGCTCGAGTTCGCGCAGCTGAGCGACCGGGCGGGCGCCAAGGTCGACGACCTCTCCGGCGGCATGAAGCGGCGCCTCACGATCGCGCGCGCCCTCATCAGCGACCCGCGGATCCTGCTGCTCGACGAGCCGACCACGGGCCTCGACCCGCAGGCCCGCCACATCCTCTGGGACCGCCTCTTCCGCCTCAAGGAGCAGGGCACGACGCTCGTGCTCACCACGCACTACATGGACGAGGCCGAGCAGCTGTGCGACCGGATCGTCGTGGTCGACGAGGGCCGCATCATGGCGGAGGGCTCGCCCGCGTCCCTCATCCGCGACCACTCCAGCCGCGAGGTGCTCGAGGTGCGCTTCGGCTCCGACCGCAACGAGTCCGCGTCGCGCGAGATCGCCGGGTTCGGCGACCGCGTGGAGGTGCTGCCCGACCGCGTGCTCGTCTACGCGTCCGACGGCGAGGCCGTGCTCAGCCGGATCCTCGAGCAGGAGCTCAAGCCCATCACGACGCTCGTGCGCCGCTCGAGCCTCGAGGACGTCTTCCTCCGCCTCACGGGACGGAGCCTGGTCGAGTGAGCGTCGTCGACCGCAGCGCGGCCGCCGGGGGAGCGGCCGCCGACGGGCCCCGCGACGGCGCCGACGCCCGTGCCCGGGCCCTCGCCGGCGGCATCCGCCCGCGCCGCTTCGGCGGCTGGTACGCCGCCGAGCACCGCCTCCTCGGGATCCGCGCCTACCTCGGCACCGCGCTCGCCACCGGCATCGCGAGCCCGTACGTGTACCTCTACGCGCTCGGCGTGGGCCTCGCCACGGTCGTCGACCGCGGTACGGGCGCGAACCAGGCGCTCGGCGTCAGCTTCCTGGTCTTCGTCGCGCCCGCGCTCCTCGCGACGAGCGCCATGACGGTCGCGAGCGAGGAGTTCAGCTACCCGATCTTCGGCGGCTTCAAGTGGAACCCCGTCTTCCAGGCGATGAACGCGTCGCCGCTGACCCCCGCGCAGATCGTCGACGGCCAGGTGATCGGCGTCGCGATCCGCATGGCGCCCACCTGCATCGCCTACTTCGCGTTCATGCTCCTGTTCGGCGCGGTGCCGCTCGGCACGGGCTTCCTCGCGATCGGCGCCGCCGTGCTCACCGGCATGGCGATCGGCGTGATGCTCATGGCCTACGTCGCGACCCTCACCCAGGACACCGGCCAGATCGCCATGGTCATGCGCTTCGTGATCACCCCGCTGTCGCTGTTCTCGGGCACGTTCTTCCCGCTCACCCAGTTCCCGATCTGGCTGCAGTGGATCGGCTGGATCTCGCCGCTCTGGCACGGCACCGAGCTCGGCCGGGTCGCGACCTACGGCATGGAGGAGCCGCTCTGGCTCACCGTCGCGCACGTCGCGTACCTCCTGCTGTGGCTCGCGGTGGGCTGGGCGCTGTCGCGCCGCGTCGCGACGAGGAGGCTGCGCGCATGACCGGATCCACGATGCCCGCGAACGCCCCGGCGCCGGCGCCCGCCGCGCGACGCAGCCGCGGCCCCCGCGCGCTCTACGCCGGCAACGCCCGCTCCGTGCTCTCGCGCGGACTGCTCGCCACCCGCAGCACCAACTGGACCGTCGTCCTCTCCGGCTTCTTCGAGCCCGTCTTCTACCTGCTCGCGATGGGCATCGGCCTCGGCTCGCTCGTCGGCGACGTGACCACGAGCACCGGCCAGCCCGTGCCGTACGCCGCGTACATCGCGCCCGCGCTCCTCGCGGTCTCCGCCATGAACGGCGCCGTCTACGACTCCACCTGGAACGTCTTCTTCAAGATGAACCACTCGAAGCTGTACCAGGGCATGCTCGCGACCTCGCTCGGGCCGCTCGACGTGGCGTTCGGCGAGATCGGCCTGGCGCTGCTCCGCGGCGTCGTCTACTCGTCCGGCTTCCTGGTCGTGATGCAGGTGCTCGGCCTCAACCTGTCGTGGTGGGCGATCCTCGCGCTGCCGTCCGTGGTGCTCATCGCGCTGGCCTTCGCGAGCTTCGGCATGGCCGTGACGAGCTACATGAAGACCTTCCAGCAGATGGACTGGATCAACTTCGTCCTGCTGCCCATGTTCCTGTTCTCCGCGACCTTCTACCCGCTGTCGGTGTACCCGGCGTGGATCCAGGCGGTCATCCAGGCGCTGCCGCTCTGGCACGCGGTGGAGCTCGTGCGCGGCTTCACGACGGGCGCGCTCTCGATCGCGGTCCTCGGCCACGTGCTCTACTTCGCGGTGATGACGGCCATCGGCCTGGTCTTCACGACGCGGCGGCTGCGGGTCCTCTTCCTCGACTGATGCCGCCCGCGACGAGCGCGAGCCCGGCGGCGCCCATGACCGCGGCCGCCGTCGCGACCGCCACCGGGTAGGCGCCGGTCTGCGCGTCGGCGGGCAGGAGCGCGAGCACCTGGGCCGTCACGATCGTCGCCAGGAGCGACGACGCCGCGAGCACCGGGGTCGTGAGCGACGAGACCCGTCCCATGGCACCGACTGGCGCCTCCGCCTGCAGGATCGGCCCCTGCGCGACCAGGAAGACCGCGAAGACGAGCCCGGCGACGCCCATCAGGATCGCCGCGGGCAGGAACGCGCGCGCGGTCGAGTAGGCGGCGTAGGTGAGCCCGAGCGCCACGAGCGCGGCCGGCAGCGCGCGCTCGGGGCGGATGCGGGCGACGAGCGCCGGCGCCGTGACGGATCCGACCAGGCCGCCGACCGCGAACATCGCCGTGACGACGCCGTACTCCGCCGCCGTCAGGCCCATCGTGGTGAGCGCGAGGAGGGCGAGCGTCGCGTTGTTGACGCCCAGGGTCACGCCGTACGCGGCGAGGCCGGCCACGAGGACCCGGAGGCGCGGCGACGAGCGCACGATGCGGACCCCGGCGGCGAGCTCGGCGCGGAACCGGGCGCCCGCGGAGGCGACCGCGGCGTGCGCGTCGGCCGGCGTCACCCCGCGCTCGCGCACCGCGAGCACGAGCGCCGCCGACGCGAGGAACGACGCCGCGTCCAGCACGAGCGCGGGATGCGGTCCGAGCACCGCGTAGACGGCCGGGCCGGTGAGACCCGAGAGGATCCCGACGCCCGTGCTCGCGAGCAGCGAGCGCCCCGCGGCGGCCGCGCGGCGATCCGCGGGGACGACCACCTGCACGAGCGCGGCGCGCGCCGGGTCGAACAGCTGCGAGGCGCAGCCGATGAGGAGCTGCGTGCCGATCACGGCGCCGATCACGACGGGCGACGGCGCGCTCGCGGCGATCACGAGGAGCGGCAGGAGCAGGGCCGGCGCGAGCGAGGTCGGCCGCGACCATCACGCGGCGGGCCGGCCACCGGTCGACGAGCACGCCCGCGAACGGCAGGAGCACCAGGCGCGGGACGCTCGTCGCCGCGACGACCGCGCCGATGTACAGCGGCAGGGCCGGGTCGCCCGGCGCGAGGCCCGTGGCGAGCCACACCGTGACGGTCGCCGCGAGCACGTACTCGCCGAAGGACGACAGCGCCTGCGCGACCCAGATGAGCGCGAACGAGCGGGAGATGAGCAGGGGACGGCGGGGGCCGGGCGCGCGCGGGTCGGCGTCGGGCACGGGCGGCCTCCGATCGGTCGTCTCCTCCCCACGGTAGCGGCAGGCGGACGGGCGCCCGGGCGGTGCCGGGGCGGCGGATCCGCTCGGTACCCTGGCGGGGAGCGCCACCCGGGCGCGGCCGGCCGCGCGCCGGGGGAGGCAGGTGCCCATGGGCCGCGTCGTGGTGCTCGGATCGCTCAACGTCGACCAGGTGGTGCGCGTGCCGCGGCACCCGCAGCCGGGGGAGACGCTCATCGGGTCCGACCCCGAGCGGCTCTGGGGCGGCAAGGGCGCGAACCAGGCGGTCGCCGCGGCCGACGCCGGCGGCGAGGTCGCGATGGTCGGGGCCGTGGGCGACGACGCCGACGGATCCGCCTATCGCGCGCGCCTGGCGGACCGCGGCATCGACGTGTCCGGCCTCGTCACGGTGGACGACGCCACGACGGGCCTCGCGATCATCGCGGTGGACGACGACGGCGAGAACACCATCATCGTCGCGCCCGGCGCCAACGCGCGCGTGGAGGGCGCCCACCTGGATCCGCTCGACGCGCTCGCCGCGGGCGACGTCCTGCTCGCCTCGCTCGAGCTGCCCCTCGACACGGTCGCCGCGGGCGTCCGCCGCGCGCACGCCGCCGGCGCCCGCGTCGTGCTCAACCTCGCGCCCTTCGCGGCGCTGCCGGACGACGTGCTCGCGCTCGCGGATCCCGTGGTCGTCAACGAGCACGAGGCCGGGCTGCTCCGCGAGTCGGGCACGCGCGCGCCCGCGTCGCTGCTCGTCACTCTCGGCGCCGAGGGCGCGATGTGGGGCGACGTCGAGGTGCCCGCGTCGCGGGTCTCCCGCGTCGTCGACACCACGGGTGCGGGCGACGCGTTCTGCGGCGCGCTCGCCTCGGCGCTCGCCGCGGGGGCCGACCGCGAGGGCGCCCTGGTCGTCGCGGCCGACGCGGCCGCGGTCGTCGTGCAGCGGCAGGGCGCGCAGCCGGCGGACGACTGATCCGCGCAGGCCCGGCGCCGGGTCAGCTCGCGCGCCGCTCCCGCCGCGCGCCCCGCAGCTCGGACGACCGGTCGCGGGACAGCGGGTACGCCCGGTCCAGGCGCGGACCCACGACGACCCGCAGCAGGAACCGCGAGAGCAGCGCGCCGCCGGCCCAGTACGCCCCGATGAGGAGCGCCCCGGCGCCGGGCAGCACGTCCGTGGCGATGCCGGCCACCACGAGCAGGGTCCAGATGACCCCGACGCCGGTGTAGAGGGACCGGAAGCCGTCGACCGCCTGGTCGCGCCTCTCCTGCTGCCGCTCCGCGCGGTCATCGAGAGCGGACACCGTCCGGCTGAACTCGCCCGCGCCGACGGCGCCGAAGAGGTCCCGCACGGGCACCTCCAGCGCCTTCGCGACGAGCGACAGCGTCTCGAGGCTCGCGTCGTTCCCCGCCTCCAGTCGCTGCACCGTGCGCACCGTGATACCGCTCGCCTCGGCCAGCCTGTCCTGCGTCCAACCCCGCTCGCGGCGGAGGTCCGCCACCCGTGTCTCGTTCATGCGCCCAGCCTGGCGGCCGGATGCGCCGCGCACCACGACGCGGACCCGACAGGTGCCCGACACCCGGCCGACAGCGGGCCGACACCCTCGCGGACGCGCGGCTCGCGGGAGCGCGCTCCCGCGCTTGCCCCCTGCACGGGGTCCATGAGATAGTCGTCGCGCTGCGCTTCTTATGCGCATAAGTAGATCACCGGCTCGCGACGCGGGCGCTTCGTTCAAGGAGGAACACGTGAAGACATCCATGCGTCTCGGCGCGGTCGCGACCGTGCTGGCGGCCACCGTCGCGCTGACCGGCTGCGGCCGCTCGTCCGACGAGGGCGCCGGCGCCGCGGCCGCGACGACCCTCGGCTCCGCACCCGCCACCGGCAAGGTCACGATGTGGGCGATGGGCGCCGAGGGCGAGGCCCTGCCCGCGTTCCTCAAGACGTTCGAGGACGCCAACCCGGGCGTCGAGGTCGACGTCACGGCCATCCCGTGGGACGCGGCGCACAACAAGATCCAGACCGCCATCGCGGGCGGCACGACGCCCGACATCGCGATGATGGGCACCACCTGGATGGCCGACTTCGCCGACGCCCTCACCACCGTGCCCACCGACGTCGACGCGAGCGGCGCCTTCCCCGGCTCCCTCGCCACGAACTCCGTGAAGGACCGCGCCGCCGGCATCCCCTGGTACGTCGACACCCGCGTGCTCTACTACCGCACCGACCTCGCGGCCAAGGCCGGCTGGACGACGGCGCCCACCACCTGGGACGAGCTGAAGCAGATGGCGTCCGACATGCAGACGAAGGCGGGCGCCGCGCACGGCATCCGCCTCCCCGCCGGCAACGACGCCTTCCAGGGCACGCTCTGGATGCCGTGGTCGAACGGCGCCGAGGTCGCCGACGGAGCGAAGTGGACGCTCGACACCCCGGAGATGCGGGAGGCCTACGAGTACTACGGCAGCTTCTTCGCCGACGGCATCGCGGACCCCGACGTCGACGTCTCCTCCGGCGCGCAGGAGTCGTCGTTCGTCGACGGATCCACGCCCATGCTCATCGAGGGCCCCTTCGAGATCGGCCAGCTCAAGGCCGTGGGCGGCGAGGGCTTCGCCTCGAAGTTCACCACCGCGGTGCTCCCGGCGAAGGAGACCTCCGCGTCGTTCAGCGGCGGCGCCAACCTCGTCGTCTTCGACCAGGCGAAGAACCAGGACGCCGCGTGGAAGCTCGCCCGCTGGCTCGGCCAGCCGGACACGCAGGCGGCCTGGTACGCCGCGACCGGCGACCTGCCCGCGCAGCAGTCCGCGTGGCAGGATCCGGCGCTGCAGGGCGACCCGACCCTCGCCGCGTTCGGCGAGCAGCTGAAGACGGCCAAGTCGGTGCCCGTGAGCACCAACTGGGTCAAGGTCGGGTCGGCCGCCGACTCGGCGCTCGAGCGGATCCGCCGCGGCACCGCCAG
This sequence comes from Clavibacter michiganensis subsp. tessellarius, assembly GCF_021922985.1. Lineage (NCBI taxonomy): Bacteria > Bacillati > Actinomycetota > Actinomycetes > Micrococcales > Microbacteriaceae > Clavibacter > Clavibacter tessellarius. Next base: position 123,923 of record NZ_CP040788.1, read on the forward strand.
CGTGCCCGACGCGCTCGCGAAGCTGCAGTCCGACGCCGACTCCATCGGCTCGGCGGAGTAGCCGTTGGCCGTCACCGCTCCCCGGGCGGCCGGGACCCGTCCCGGCCGCACCCGGTCCCCGCTCGTCGCCCGGCAGCGTCGCCGCCAGGCGCTCATCGCCTGGGGCTTCTGCCTCCCGTTCGTCGCCGTGTTCGCGGTCTTCATGCTCGTGCCGCTCGTGAGCTCGTTCGCGATGTCGTTCACCGACTTCCGCGCGACCGACATCCGCTCGCCGTTCGCGGTCGACTTCACGGGCCTCGACCAGTACGCGAAGCTCTTCGCGGACGCCACGTTCCTCCGGTCCATCGGGGTCACGGCCTTCTTCGTGGTCGTCGGCATCCCGGTGACGATGGTGATCGCCCTCGCGCTGGCCCTCGCGCTCAACTCGGGTCGCGGCCGCATCGTCTCGTTCTTCCGCGTGGGGTTCTACGCGCCCGTCGTGACGAGCATCGTCGCGGTCTCGGTCGTGTGGCGCTACATCCTGCTGCCGGACGGGCTGCTCAACACGGCGCTCGCGGGCATCGGGATCACCGGCCCCAACTGGCTGAGCGACACCACGTGGGCGCTGCCCTCGCTCGTCGTCATGGCGGTGTGGCGCAACGTCGGCACCCTGATGATCATCTTCCTGGCGGGCCTCCAGGCCGTGCCCGAGGAGGTGCAGGAGGCGGCCGTCATGGACGGCGCGAGCCCCTGGCGGCGTCTGATCTCCGTCACGCTGCCGCTGCTGCGCCCGACGCTGCTGCTCGGATCCGTGCTCATCTCGGTCGGCTTCCTGCAGTTCTTCGAGGAGGCGTTCGTGATGACGCGCGGCGGCCCCCTCGACTCCACGCTGTCCGTCGCGTACTACACGTACCGGCAGTTCGGCTTCGGCGAGTACGGCCTCGCCTCCGCGGCGAGCTACGTCCTCTTCCTCGCCATCGCCCTGCTCAGCCTGCTGCAGTTCCGGCTGCTGCGGTCGAAGGACTGAAAGGCCCGCGCATGACCACCACCGCATCCGCCCCCGCCGCCGCGCCCGTCGTCGCCGACGCCGCGACCGGCACCCCGCCCCGTCGCCGACGCCCCACCGACCGCGGGCGCCGCGCCCGCGCGATCCTCTACCTCGTCCTCGCCGCCGCGCTCTGCGTCTGGCTCATCCCGTTCGTCTGGATGGCGCTCGGGTCGGTGAAGACGCAGGGCGAGATCCTGCAGCGCCCGCCCACGTGGTGGCCCGCCGATCCCGTCGCCGACAACTTCGCGCAGTGGTTCGGCCCGCTGCACTTCGGCACGTTCTTCTCCAACAGCCTCGTCGTCGCGCTCATCACGGTGCTCGGCAACCTCGTGTTCTGCTCGATGGTCGGCTACGCGCTCGCGAAGATGGAGTTCCCCGGCAAGCGGATCCTGTTCCTCACCGTGATGGTGACGCTCATGGTGCCGGGCGTCGTCACGTTCGTGCCGCTGTTCGTCATGGTCTCGGGGCTCGGCCTCGTGAACACGTACGCGGCGCTCATCCTCCCGTTCATCACGGCGCCCATCGGGGTGTTCCTCATGCGGCAGTTCATGCTCGGGATCCCCGAGGCGCTCATCGAGGCGGCCCGGCTCGACGGCGCGGGCGAGTTCCGCATCTTCGCCCGCATCGTGATGCCGCTGTGCGGACCGCCGCTCGCGACGCTCGGGATCCTCACGTTCCTCGCCTCGTGGAACAACTTCCTCTGGCCGCTCGTCGCGGCGCAGAGCGAGCAGATGTACACGCTGCCGATCGCGCTCTCGCTCTACTCGACCGGGCAGAACGCGACCGACTACGGCCTGCTGCTCGCCGGATCCGTGCTCGTGATCGCGCCGATCCTCGCCCTGTTCGTGGTGCTGCAGCGCCACTTCATCCAGGGCGTCGCGACCGCCGGCCTCAAGTGACCCCCTCCCGCCTCCGACCCTTGGAGACCCCCATGCCCCGCACGCAGCTCACCGCCCCCGACGGCACCCGGTTCCGCGACCTCGACGGCGACGGGGTGATGGCGCCCTACGAGGATCCGCGCCGGAGCCCCGAGGAGCGCACGGCCGACCTCGTGGGGCGCCTGAGCCTCGCCGAGAAGGCCGGCCTCATGTTCCAGACGGTCATCGAGGTCGGCGCCGACGGCGAGCTGAAGGAGGAGCCGGGCGCGATCTCCAAGTCCGGGACCACCGAGGTCGTCGTGGGCAAGGGCATGAACCACTTCAACGTGCACGAGATCCGCAGCGCCCGGCAGGCCGCGCGCTGGAGCAACCGGCTGCAGGAGCTGGCGGAGTCGACGCCGCACGGGATCCCGGTGACGGTCAGCACGGATCCGCGGCACGCCTTCGTCGAGAACGCCGGCGTCGCGTTCTCGGCCGGCCCGTTCTCGCAGTGGCCGGAGGCGCTGGGCCTCGCGGCGCTCGACGACGTCGACGCGATCCGCGCCTTCGCCGAGACCGCGCGGCAGGAGTACGTCGCCGTGGGGATCCGCGCGGCGCTGCACCCGCAGATCGACCTCGCGACGGAGCCCCGCTGGGGGCGCCAGGCGCAGTCGCTCGGGCACGACGCCGACCGCGTCGCCGAGTTCACGGCCGCGTACGTCCGCGGCTTCCAGGGCGAGGCGCTCGGATCCACGAGCGTCGCCTGCACCACCAAGCACTTCCCGGGCGGCGGGCCGCAGAAGGACGGCGAGGACGCGCACTTCCCCTACGGCCGCGAGCAGGTCTACCCGGGCGGCATGTTCGACTACCACCTGCGCCCGTTCCGCGAGGCGATCGCCCGCGGGACCGCCGCGATGATGCCGTACTACGGCATGCCCGAGGGGCTCGTGCGCGACGGCGAGGAGATCGAGGCGGTGGGCTTCGGCTTCAACCGGCAGGTGATCACGGGGATCCTCCGCGAGGAGCTCGGCTTCGACGGCGTCGTGGTCACCGATTGGGAGCTCGTGAACGACAACCACGTGGGCGACCAGGTGCTGCCGGCCCGCGCCTGGGGCGTCGAGGAGCTGACGCCGCACGAGCGGATGGAGCGGATCATCCAGGCCGGCTGCGACCAGTTCGGCGGCGAGGAGTGCGTCGACGTGCTGCTCGACCTCGTGGCCGACGGCCGGGTGACGGAGGCGCGCATCGACGAGTCGGTGCGGCGCCTGCTGCTCGTGAAGTTCCGCCTCGGGCTCTTCGACGACCCGTTCGTGGACGAGGACGACGCGGAGCGCATCGTCGGCCGCGCCGACTTCCGCGAGCTCGGCTTCCGCGCGCAGGCGGCGTCCGTCACCGTGCTGGAGAACCGGGAGGTCGACGGGCGGCCGATGCTGCCGCTGGCCGCCGACGGATCCCGCCCCGCGGTCCACGTCGAGGGCATGCGCCCCGAGGCGCTCGACGGCTGGGCGGACGCGGCGGGCCGGCCCGAGGACGCCGACGTCGCCATCGTGCGCCTCGGCGCGCCGTTCGAGCCGCGCTCCGACCTCTTCCTCGAGGCGTGGTTCCACCAGGGCTCGCTCGAGTTCCCGCCCGGGCTCGTGCACCGGCTCCGGCGCATCGCCGACCGGTGCCCGCTCGTCGTGGTGGTGGACCTCGACCGGCCCGCGATCATGACGCCGCTCGTGCCGTTCGTCTCCGCGCTCGCCGTCGCCTACGGCAGCTCGGACCAGGCCGTCGTCGCCGCGCTCACGGGACGCATCGCGCCCGAGGGCCGGCTGCCGGTGGAGATCCCGCGGTCGATGGACGCCGTGCGCGCCTCGCGCGCGGACGTGCCCTCCGACTCCGCGGACCCCGTCTACCCGCTGCACCACGGCATCCGGATCTCCTGATCCCGGCGGGCGGGCGCGGCGGTCCCGGCGGTCCGGTTCGCCCGCCTCCGTCGCGCTCGCCTACGCTTCCAGGAGAGAGGACGGTCGCATGAGCCCCCGACGCCCCACGGTCTACGACGTCGCGGAACGCGCGAAGGTGTCCATCGCGACCGTGTCGTTCGCCTTCAGCCGGCCCGACCAGATCAGCGCCGCCACGCGCGAGCGCGTGCTCGAGACCGCGCGCGAGATCGGGTACGTGCCGAGCGCGTCCGCCCGCGGCCTCGCCCGGGGACGCACGGGCGCGCTCGGGCTGCACTCGTTCGACCTCCTCATCGACCGGCCGCTGCAGCGCGAGCCGGCCGAGCCCGCGGCCGAGGACGCGCCGGCCGCGCGGGAGCCGTACGCGCCCGGCCGCACGTACATCCCGTGGGACGACGCGGGCGAGATCGCGGCGGATCCCCGCGCCTTCCCGCTCTACGTCGACGAGGTCCGGCGCGGCTTCGAGCTCGAGTGCCGCGCGCACGACCGCCCGGTGATGCTCAGCCGCGGGAGCGACACCACCACCGCGGTCGCGGAGTCGGCCGGCCGCGTCGACGGCCTCGCGATCTTCCCCGGCCCGTCGGCGGCCGCGTCGCTGAAGCGCGTCTCGCTGCGGATGCCGATCGTGCTGTTCAGCTACCCGCCGGCCGACGACGGGCACCACCGCGTCACGTCCGACAACGCCGGGGGAGCGCGCGAGCTGGTGCGCCACCTGGTCGTCGAGCACGGGATCACCGACACCGGCTTCGTGGGCGCCACGAGCGTCGGCGACTACCGGGAGCGCTTCCAGGGCTACCGCGAGGCGCTCGCGGAGCACGGCATCGCGGCGCCGGACGAGGTGCTCGACGACACCGTGCTCGGCGAGGGCTCCGGGTTCGCCGGCGTCGTCGCCGCCCTCCGCGCGGGTCGCCTGCCGCGTGCGCTGGTGTGCGCCAGCGACCAGCTCGCGCTCGCCCTCGTCGACCTGCTGCGGGCGGAGGGGGTGGACGTGCCGGGCGACGTCGTCGTCACGGGCTTCGACGGCATCCTCGCGGGCCTGCTCGCGACGCCGCGGCTGACGACCGTGCGGCAGCCGATGGAGGCGATGGGGCGCGCGGCCGCCCGCATCCTCATCGATACGACGAGCGCTCCGCAGCCGGGCGATCCCGTGACGCTCCGCCTCGGAACGAAGCTCGTGGTGCGCGAGAGCTGCGGCTGCCGGGGCTGACGCGCGGCGGCTGCGGACGTCCGCGCACCCGACGCCGTCGGCGCCGCGCCGCTGCTGGCAGGCTGGGGGCATGGCCCCGCATCCCCGCTCCACCTTCCGCGCGCAGGTCGAGGAGGCGCTCGGCGGGTTCGCCGGCATCGTGGGCTACCTGCTCTTCCAGGTCGCGCGGAGGACGGAGGTGCGCACCGAGGGCGACCGGGTGCTGGTCGTCGTGTGCGCCATCGGCGCGGGCGTCTGCGTCGTCGTCCTGACGGTGCTCGTGGTGCGGGCGGCGATCCGGCGGATGCGCGCCGCACGGGAGGCCGACGTCGCCGCGCTGCCGGAGGAGGGCGGGCGACCGGAGGCCGACGTCGGACGACCGGGCGCCGACGCGGGACGCGCGGCGCCCCGCGCCTGACGCGGGCACCTCGCACCGGGGTCGTGCCGGGCAGGCACCGGCGTTCGCGCTCAGACCGGCTGGAGCGCCCGGTGCTCGCCCGCGGGGAGCTCGACGCGCACGGCGTCGTCGGGGAGGACCTCGCCGCCGGTGATCACCACGGCCATCACGCCGGACTTCCGCACGACGTTCCCGTCGGCGTCGCGCCCGAGGACCGCCTTCATCGTGCCCGCGCCGAGCCCGTCGATCTGGATGCACGGGTTCCGGAGGCCCGTGATCTCCACCACGGCCTCCGCGCCCAGGTGCAGGCGCGTGCCCGCGGGCAGGTCGAGGAGCGGGACGCCCGCCGTCGTCACGTTCTCGCCGAGGTCGCCCGCGGCGACCGCGAAGCCCTGCTCGGCGAGCTCCGCGTGCAGCTCGGAGTGCACGAGGTGCACCTGGCGGAGGTTCGGCGCATCCGGGTCGCGGCGCTTCCGCGAGAGGTGCTGCACGGTGGTGCCGGCGTGCGCGTCGCCCTCCACGCCGAGGCCGGCGAGGAGCGTGATCGAGGGGCGGAGGGGCTTCGAGAAGCGGTGCTGGTCGTCGCGCGCGACGGCGACGACCCGGGGCGCGGGGGACGGCTGCATGGGAGCGACGATATCGGCGTGCGGCGGATCCGGCGAGCCCCCGGACGGGATCCGGTGCCGCCGATGCGCGGGCATCGAGGGGCATCGATGCACGGACGATCCGCGTCCACGCGCGCGGACGGGCGGCCGCGCTCCGCCGGGCCGGGTGACCCGTCGTCCCGCCGCCGCCCGCTCGGGGTGGGGCCGCCCGGGATCAGGCCGCGTCGGCTCCGGCGACGCCGCGCGTCTCGCCCTGCTCGCGCAGCACGAGGAGCGCGACGAACGAGAGCGCCGACGCCACGCTGAGGTACACGCCGACGAGCCAGACGCTGCCGCCCGCGAGGCCCCAGAGCCAGGTCGCGATGAACGGGGCGACGGCGCCGCCGATGATGCCCGCGAGGCTGAAGGACAGCGACGCGCCCGTGTAGCGCACGTCGGTCGCGAACACGGCGGGCAGCAGCGACCCGACCGCCCCGTAGGCGAGGCCGATGAGCACGAAGCCCAGCACGATGAACATGAGCGTGCCGGGCAGGCCCGCGGCGAGCAGCGGCTCCATCAGCAGGCCGAACGCGACCATGCCGAGCGCGCTGCGGAGCACGACGGGCCGGGCGCCCATGCGGCCGGCGAGCACGCCGGACACCACGATCGCGACGGCGAAGAACACGACCCCGACGAGCAGCATCTCCAGGAAGTCGGTGCGCGCGTAGCCGAGGCCCGCGTGGAACGACGCCGGGTCGAACGGCTTGCCCGCGGCGGTGGCGGCGGCCTGGGCGGCGTCCGCCGTGCGGGGCGAGGTCGCGAAGGTGACCGCGAACGTGGTCATCAGGTAGAAGAGCGTGAAGGTCGCGAGCAGCGCGAACGCGCCGAGGACGAGGCCGCGCCAGCCGGTGCGGATGGTGCGGCCGAGCGGGAGGCGGGAGGTCTCGCCGCGGTCGAGCACCTCCTGGAACTCGGGCGCCTCGACGAGCCGCACGCGCACGTACAGGCCGACGACCACGAGCACCGCGCTCGCGAGGAAGGGCACGCGCCAGCCCCACGCCTGCAGGTCGGCGGGGGAGAGCGAGAGCGACAGGATGAGGAACAGGCCGTTGGCGAGGAGGAACCCGACGGGCGCGCCGAGCTGCGGGAAGGTGCCGTACAGCGCGCGCTTCCCGGCGGGCGCGTTCTCGGTGGCGAGCAGCGCCGCCCCGCCCCACTCGCCGCCGAGGCCGAGGCCCTGCACGAAGCGGAGGATCGCGAGGGCCGCGGGGGCCGCGAGCTCCCAGCCGGGCGTGCGGCCGCTCGGCAGGCAGCCGATGAGCACCGTGGCGATGCCCATGGTGAGCAGCGAGGCGACGAGCGTGCCGGTGCGGCCGATCCGGTCGCCGAAGTGGCCGAACACGACGGACCCGATGGGGCGGGCGAAGAACGCGACCCCGAACACCGCGAGCGACTCCAGCAGCGCGACCGTCGGGTCGTCGGCGGAGAAGAACAGCGCCGGGAAGACGAGCACGGCGGCCGTCGCGTAGACGTAGAAGTCGAAGAACTCGATGGAGGTGCCCACCAGGCTCGCGACCAGCACGCGCGAGCGCGGGTTCGCGGGAGCGGGGGAGGGCGGGCTGGTGGTGGCGTGCGCAGCGGACATGGCGGTGGCTTCCGTCTTCAGGGGCGGGGAGACGCCACGGATCGTGGCGGGCCGACGGTACCGGCGCTCCCCGCCCCTCGGGGCCGGTCGTTCACATGACGGGAGTCAACTGACGTTCCCCGCGTAGTCGGCGTCGCGCGTCTCGCGGCTGATGATCAGCGCCACCAGCGTGATCGCCGCCATCGCGCTGAGGTACACGCCGACGAGCAGCACGTTCCCGTCGAGCAGCTGCCAGAGCGCCACGGCGATGAACGGCGCGACCGCGGCGCCGAGGATGCTCGCCACGTTGTAGCTGATCGCGGATCCCGTGTAGCGCACGTTCGTCGGGAACAGCTCCGGCAGCACCGCGCCCATGGGGCCGAACGTGAGGCCCATGAGGGTGAAGCCGATGATCAGCAGCGCCATGGTGCCGGCGAAGCCGCCCGCGAACAGCGGCACGAAGAGCAGGCCGAACACGAGGATCCCGAGGGTCGTCGCGATGAGCATCTTGCGGCGCCCGTACTTCTCCGCGAGCGGGCCCGAGACCATCGTGAAGACGCCGAAGAACACGACGCCCACGATGAGCATGAGCAGGAAGTCGTTGCGCGCGTAGCCGAGGCCGGCGGCGAACGTGTCGGGGTTGAAGGGCTTGCCGGCGGCGGTCGCGGCGGCCTCGGCGGTGGCCGCGTCGCGCGCGGTGGTGCCGTAGGTGAGCGTGAACGTCGTCATCAGGTAGAAGAGCGTGTAGGTCGCCAGCATGATGAAGGTGCCGAGGATCAGCGGCCGCCAGCTCGACACGAACACGCGCGCGACGGGCAGCTTCGCGACCTCGCCGGAGTCGACGACCTTCTGGAACGCGGGCGTCTCGATGAGCTTGAGCCGCACGTAGAGGCCGACGATCACGAGCACGGCGCTCGCGAGGAACGGCACGCGCCAGCCCCACGACTGGAACTGCTCGGGGGTGAGGCCGAGGCTGAGCGCGAGGAAGACGCCGTTGGCGACGATGAAGCCGATGGGGGCGCCCAGCTGCGGGAACGTGCCGTAGATGGCGCGCTTGCCGACCGGCGCGTTCTCGGTCGCGAGCAGCGCGGCGCCGCTCCACTCGCCGCCGAGGCCGAGGCCCTGGCCGAAGCGCATGATCACGAGGAACGCGGGCGCCGCGACCTCCCAGCCGGGCGTGAGCGCGGTGGGCAGGCAGCCGATCAGGACGGTCGCGATGCCCATGGTGAGCAGCGACGCGACGAGCGTGCCCTTGCGGCCGATGCGGTCGCCGAAGTGGCCGAAGAGGATGGATCCGATGGGCCGGGCGATGAACGCGACGCCGAACACCGCGAAGGACGCGAGCTGCGCGACGGTCGGGTCGTCGTTCGCGAAGAAGAGGGCGGGGAAGACGAGCACCGCCGCGGTCGCGTAGACGTAGAAGTCGTAGAACTCGATCGACGTGCCGATGAGGCTCGCGATGATGACGCGCGAGCGCGAGTTCCCGGCGGGCGGGGTGGATGCGGTGCTGGCGGCGGTGCGGGCCGCGGGGGTCGTGGACATGCGGGGAGACGGCTTTCGGCTGATGCGGCGTGAGCGGCAGGGGCGCGCGGAGGGGGCGGGCGCGCCGGTCGGGCGCGGGCGCCGGGTGCGGCGGAGTCGAGGGGGCCACTCGTGATGGCGGTGCTGAGTTTACGCCCCTGAGGAGACGCTGTGCGCGGTCGGTAGGTTGGGCGGGACGGCGCAACCCGCGACGCCGCCGACCACGAGGAGCCCCATGGCGCACGAGACCGGCCGCGCGATCCTGCCCGGGCTCGCCCAGCTCTGCGGCGCCGGCGCGATCGTCGCCGTCGCGACCGGCTTCTGGTACCTCGCCATCCCCTGCGTCGCGGTGGTCGTGCTCGTCGTGCTGCAGCTGCGGCGCTGGACGCACCGCGAGCTCGAGGAGCGCGCGCGTCTCGCGGAGGCGCCGACGGAGGAGGACGAGGACGCCGCCCTGGCGTGGGACGAGGACGGCGGCATCGCCCGGGACCCGCGGCCGGACGACCGCGCGTAGCCCGGCCGCGGCGATCGCCCGGGGGCTCCCGCCCCGGGACGCCCGCGGCGGCGCCGGTTGTCGCGGGCGTTACGCCCGATCGAGCGCGGGGGACGGCTCGACGGTCGCGCCCGCCTCCGCCACGGATCCGCGTCGCCGTCGCACGAGCCCCGACAGGTCGTGCGCCGAGAGCGACACCGCGAGCACCGAGGCGAGCACCAGCGCGAGCGCGGGCGTGCCGACCGCCCACGGGGCGCGCTCGGCGTAGGCGCTGCCCTCGCTGAGGATCAGGCCCCACTCGGGCGTCGGCCGGTCGGCGCCGAGGCCGAGGAAGCCGAGCGCGGCGAGCGTGAGGGCGATGCCGGGCAGGCGCAGCATCGCGTTCCGCACGACCGGGCCGACCACGGCGGGCAGGAGGTGGCCGAGCAGGATCCGCGCGCGTCCCACCCCGAGCACCGGCAGGATCCGCACGTGCGGCTGGGCGCGCGCCTCCGTCATGAGGGCCCCCGCGTGCGCGGCGAGCGGCGCCCAGCTCACGGCCGCGACGGCGACGGCGGCGCCCCAGGTGGACGGTCCCTGGATCGCCGTCACGACGATGCCGGCGAGGATCGGCGGCGCGGCGTTCGCGACCTCGATCGGGCCCACCGTCGCGTGCGGCAGCAGCCCGAGGAGGAGGCCGATCGCGCAGCACGCGACCACCACGAGGAGCGCGGTGCCGAGCGTCGTGATCGCGCCGTGGCCGACGCGGCCGAGCAGGTCGCGGCCGCTCGCGTCGGCGCCGAAGGGGAGCTGCCACGAGGGCGGCGCGAGGCGGCCGGACGCGGTGGCGTACGGATCCCGCGCGAGGCCCGCGACGACGATCAGCGCGAGGAGCCCCGCGGCGACGGCCGGCACCACGGCGTCGCGCCGCCGGGCGGGGACGCGCGCGTCGGGCACGGGCAGGGAGCCGAGCCGGAGCGCCGGGCCGAGGAGCGCGCGGCGGAGGAGGCTCGCGAGGATCCCCGCCGCCACGGCCACCACGAGGAGCGCGAGCACGCCGGCCTGGAGCGCCGGGACGTCCTGGCTGCTCGCGGCGCCGAGGGTCGCGCGGCCGATGCCGGGGATCGCGAACACCTGCTCGACCGCGACGGCCCCGCCCGTGAGGCCCACGAGCACGAGCCCGACCTGGCCGAGCACCGACGGGAGCGCGCGGCGCAGCACCGCGAGGGTCGTGCGCGCAGGGGAGATGCCCGCCATGGCCCACGTGGCGACCCAGCGCTCGGCGGACGCGGCCTGGATCGCGTCGGCGAGGAGCCGGCCGACGAGCCCGCCGCCCGGGATCCCCAGGGCGAGCGCCGGGAGCACCGCGTTCGCCGGCCCGTCCCAGCCGGAGGGCGGCGCCGCGCGGAGCCACACGGCGACGACCACGAGCAGCGCGGTCGCGAGGAGGAACTCGGGCAGCGCGGTGAGGGCGGCGGCGACGGCGCCGGATCCGCGGGCCCGGCGTCCCCGCGTCGCGGTGAGGAGCGCGGGCGCGCACACGAGCGCGGCGATCCCGAGGACCACGACGATCGCGAACGCCATGAGCGTCAGGGAGACCCCGAGCGCGTCGAGGGTGCCGGGCAGCACCGGGCGGCCGGAGATCCACGACGTGCCCAGGTCGCCGCGCGCGACGCCCGCGAGCCAGTCGAGCGACACCCGGAGCGGCCCACGGTCGAGCCCGAGCTCGGCCCGGATCGACGCGAGCGCCTCCGGGGTCGCCTCGAGGTCGGCGTAGCGCGCGCGGAGGACCGTGTACTCGGGCGAGCGTCCGGACAGCCACGGCAGCGCGCCGACGAGCGCGACCACGCCGCCGACGGCGACGACCCGGGACGCCCCGACGACGATCCGCTCGCGCGCCGCGCCCATCAGCCGTCGACGCGCGTGTCGGCCGTGATGAGCGCGCGCTCGCGGGGATCGCGGACGGCGCCCGTCACCCCCGCGGCCTCGCCCTGGATCACGCGCTCGTGCAGGAGCGGCACGGCGGCGTCGTCGGCGAGCACGAGGGCCTCGACGCGCATGATCGCGGCCCGCCGGTCGGCGCCCGCGGGCAGCGCGGACGCCGCCGTGAGCGCCTCGTCGACCGCGGGGTCGCACTCCTGCGAGATGTTGAACGAGCCGGCGCACGCGAAGTCGCTGTAGAGGTACGCCGCGGGGTCGCCCGAGTCGAGCACGGTGGCGCGCGACAGGATGAAGGCGTCGAACCTCCCCGCCAGCGCGTCGGCCTCGATGTACTGGTACTCGCGCACGTCCTGCGTCACCCGGAAGCCCGCCGCCTCGAGCTGCTGCTCGAGCTGCACGGCGACCTCGGGGAGCTCGGCGCGATCGGTGAACGTGCCGAGGGTGATGGGCACGCCGTCGACCTGCGCGGGTGCGGCGCGGCCGGCGAGGGCGTCGCGGTAGGAGGCGCCGTCGCGGAGGTCGGCGGCCCAGGGGAGCGCCGGGCCGAGGAGGCCGGCCGCCTCGTCGGCCCGGCCCTCGTAGACGCTCGAGACGAGGGCGGCGCGGTCGACGGCGGCCTGCGCGGCGGCGCGCACGGCCGGATCCGCGAACGGTCCCGTCCTCGTGTTCAGGTAGAGGGTGTTCGTGCGCGGCATGGGGACCTCGTGGATGAGCGCGGGATCCACCTGCGCGGCCTGGCCGACCGGGATCGCCTCGACCACGTCGGCCGTGCCGGTGCGGAGGGCCGCCGCGCGCGCGGTGCCGTCGGGCACGAAGCGCACGTCGATGCCGGAGGCCGCCGCGCGGCCGCCCCAGTAGTCGTCGAAGCGGTCGAGCGTGGCCGACGAGGTGCCGTCGACCGCGGTGAGTCGGAAGGGGCCCGTGCCGGTGCCGACGGGCGAGACCGTGCCGTCGGCCGCGTACGCGGAGGCCGCGAGGATCGCCAGCTGCGGGCTCGAGAGGCGCTGCGGCAGGAGCGGGTCGGCGCTCGCCGTGCGGACGACGAGGCGGTCGCCGTCGGCGGTGGCGGTGAGGTCGACGCCGTCGAGGATCCGCGGCTTCGGGCTCGCCGCCGCCGCGGCGGTGAGGGAGGCGGCGGCCTGCGCGGCGGTGAGGGTCGTGCCGTCGTGGAAGGGCACGTCCGGGCGGATGTCGAAGGTCCAGGTGAGGTCGTCGGTCCGCGTCCACGCGGTGGCGAGCTGCGGTTGGGCCTCGCCGAGGTCGTCGAGGGTCACGAGGGTCTCGGCCGTGCTCCAGCGCGACAGCTTGAACGCGTCGTCGCTGAGCGGCGTGAGGCCCGAGCGCGGCGGCTGCAGCATCGCCAGGCGGATGCGGCCGTCGCCGCCCGCGGATCCGTCGGCGGAGGATCCCGGGCTCGCCGCGAAGCAGCCGCTGAGGGCGAGCGTCGACGCGGCGGCGAGCGCGACCAGGGCGAGGGAGCGGGCGCGGCGGGCGGATCCGGTGGAGCGGGCGGAGCGGGGGCGTCTAGCGGGCATGGGGTCCTTCTACGGGGATGCGCGGGGCATCGGCGGGGTGGTGCGGGAGGGTCAGGGGCCGCTCGGCGGCGGGCGCGTCGGGCGCTTCGGGTGCCCTGGCGGATGGGGCGGCCGGCGTCGCGGACGTCGTGGCGGCGGAGCCCGCGGGCAGCAGCCGCGGCAGGCCGATCGCGGCCGCGACGGGCAGCGCCGCGAGCAGCCCCCAGGCGAGGGCGGGAGCGGCGTCGAGCAGGGATCCGACCACGCCGCCGGCCACGAGCACGGCGACGCCGCCGCAGCTGGCGAGCAGCCCGTAGAAGGACGCCGTGGGCCGGGCACCCGCGAACGACGGCACGAGCTCCATGGTCACGGGGCCCGCGGTCATGTGGCCGAGGGTCAGGCAGACGACGAGCGCGGCGGCGGGCAGCAGCGCGGCCCCGGCGGGCGGCGGCACGAGCGATCCGAGGGCGAGCGCCGCGAACCCGGTCGCGGTCGTCCCGAAGCCGAGCGCCAGGGCCCGGCCCGGCCCGAGCCGCTTCGCGACGAGCGCGACGGGCCACTGCAGCGTGATGGTGAGGAGCGAGACGGCGAGGAACGCGGATCCGACGGCCGCGGTCCCGGCGCCCGCCCGCGCGAGCTCGAGCGGCAGCCCGAGGTAGAGCTGGTTGTAGGCGACGAGGTCCACGGCGAAGAGCGCGGAGAAGGCGAGGAAGCGGCGGTCGCGCACGGCGGCCCAGCGGTCGGGGCGCGCGCCGGCGGTGGAGGGGGCGTGCGCTGCGGCGTCGGCGGGCGCGTCGGATCCGGGCGGCCGGGCGCCGGCGGCATCCGCTCGCCCCGCGTCCGCTCGCCCCGCGTCCGCCCGCCCCGCGTCCGCCGGGATCACGCACCACAGCGCCACCCCCACCGCCGCGAACAGGCCCGCCCCCACGAGCACCGTGGTCGAGAAGCCGAATCCCAGGAGCGCGGCGCCCGCGAGCGGCCCCACCGCCGCGCCGACCTCGCCCACCAGCACGAGCGCGGCGAACAGCGACGGCCGTCCGGCGCGCCGGCGGTCGCGCCCGCGCGCGTCGGCGGCCGCGACGAGGCTCTGCAGCGCCGGGCTGAAGAGCGCGCCGCCGAACCCGGTGAGGATCGCGCCGACGAGGAAGCCCGGCAGGTCCGCCGCGAGCGCGAGCCCGAGGTAGCCGGAGACGCGCACGACGCAGCCCGCGGCGATGAGCGTCCGCGGGCCGAAGCGGTCGGCGAGCATCCCGCCGAGGAGGAAGAGGCCCTGCTGGCTGAAGGTGCGCGCGCCGAGCACGAGGCCGATCGCGAGGGCGCCGAGCCCCAGGTCGTCGCGCATCACGACGGCGAGGAACGGCACGACCGCGTAGAAGCCGAGGTTGAACACGAGCTGGCTGGAGAGCAGCACGGCGGCGTGGGGTGCGCCGGCGCGGTGGGGCGCGGTCATGCGGTGAGCGCTCCCGGCAGCCGCGGGACGGCGTCGGCGAGCTCGCGCGTGGCCGGATGCGCGGGGGCGGCGAGGAGGCGCGCGGTCGGCCCCTCCTCCACGACGCGCCCGCCCGCGAGCACGACGCTCCGGGCGCAGAGCCGCGCGACGGCGTCGAGGTCGTGCGAGACGAGCACCAGCCCGATGCCGCGCTCCCGCACCAGGCCGTCGAGCAGCTCGATGATCCGGTCGCGCAGCGGCAGGTCGACGCCGCTCACGGGCTCGTCGGCGAGCAGGATCCCGGGGGAGGTCGCGATGGCCCGCGCGAGGGCGACGCGCTGGGCCTGCCCGCCGGAGAGCTCGGCGGGGCGCCGGCCGGCGAGGGAAGCGGCGAGGCCCACGTCGTCGAGGGCGCGGGCGACGATCGCGGCGTGGTCGCCCGGCACGTCGAGGCGGCGGAGCGGCTCGCGGATCAGCTGCCGCACGGTCATGCGCGGCTCGAGGCTCGCGCCCGGATCCTGCGGCACCGCCTGCACGCGCCGCCGGTACCAGCGGAGGGCGGATGCGCGGCCCGGCTCCACCGGCCGGTCGCCGAGGCGGACGCGGCCCGCGGCCGGCGCCTCGAGCGCGAGGAGGACGCGCAGCAGCGTCGACTTGCCGGATCCGGACCGTCCCACGACGCCCACCGTCTCGCCCGGCGCGACGCGGAACGACACGTCGTCGAGCGCGGGGGAGGGCGCGGCGCCGCCGGACGCCCGGGCGGCGCGGGCGGCCCGGCGGGCGGCGGGGTCGCGCCGCGGCGGGTAGCGCAGCGTGATCCCGGTGGCGGTCAGCGCGTCGCCCGGGCCGCCGGCCATCGAGCCGGCCACGGCGTCGCCCCGCACGTCGCCCATCGAGCCCCTCACCGCGCCGCCGCCGCGCCGAGCGGGGCCGAGACCGCGGAGCGCTCCGTCGTCGCCGGCGCATCGTCGTGCGCATCCCCGCGAGCCGGCTCGCGGCGCCCCGCCGCCGCCACGAGCGCCCGGCTGTAGGGGTGCCGCGGCCGCCGCACGAGGTCGCGCATCGACGCGGACTCCACGACGCGGCCGTGCTCGAGCACGACCGCCCGGTCGCAGAGCGCGGCGGCCACGGCGAGGTCGTGCGTGATGAAGAGGAGCGCCTGGCCGGTCGCGTCGAGGCGGCGGCGGATCACGTCGACCACCCGCGCCTGGGTCACGACGTCGAGCGCGGTGGTGGGCTCGTCGGCGAGCAGGAGGTCGGCGTCGCACAGGAGGGCGAGCGCGAGGCAGGCGCGCTGGCGCTGGCCGCCCGAGAGTTCGGCGGCGAAGGCGGGGAGGACGCCCGCGGGATCCTCGATGCCCACCTCGTCGAGCAGGGCCATGACCTCGAGGCGGGCGTCGGCGCGGGTGAGGAGGCCCGCGTCCGCGGCGGATCCGCGCGCCCGCGCCGCCTGCAGCGCCGCCACGAGCTGCGCGCCCACCGTGACGAGCGGATTGAGCGCGGCGAGGGAGTGCTGCTGCACGGCGGCGACGCGGCCGAGGCGCTGTCGCGGTGATCCGGGCCGCACCGCGCGGCCGCCGAGCTCCACGACGCCGTCGACCGCGGATCCGGTCGGCAGCGTCCCGAGCACGGCCTGCGCCGTGAGCGACTTGCCCGAGCCGGATGCGCCGACGAGCGCGACCCGCTCGCCCGCGCCCACGCGGAGGTCGACGCCGTGCACGAGCGGGATCCCGCCGATGCGGATCGCGAGCCCGCGGACGTCGAGGGCGGGCTGCATCGCACCTCCATCCCGGCGCCGCCGGACGGTCCGCGACGCTCCGGATGACCCTACTGATACCCGTTCTCGATATCAAAACCGAGCGGTCAGCAGGTCAGGCGCCGCGGATGCCCTTGAGCAGGAGCGCGGTGGTCACCGCGGCCTCCGCCGCCTCGGCGCCCTTGTCCTCCTTCGAACCCGGGAGCCCCGCGCGGTCGATGCCCTGCTGCTCGTCGTCGAGCGTGAGCAGCCCGAACCCGATCGGCTTGCCCGTGAGGAGCGAGGCCTGCGTGAGGCCCGAGGTCGCCGCGTCGGAGACGTACTCGAAGTGCGGGGTGCCGCCGCGGATGATCACGCCGAGCGCGACGACCGCGTCGGCCCCCGCGTCGAGCGCCGCGCGCGCCACGACGGGCAGCTCGAAGCTGCCGGGCACGCGGATCACCGTGGTGGTGACGCCCGCCGCGTCGAGCACGCGCTGCGCGCCCGCGAGGAGGCCCGCGCTGATCTCGTCGTGCCAGCGTCCGGCGACGACCGTGACGGACAGCCCCCGTCCGTCGAGCGCGGTGGGGTCGATCTCGGGTGCTCCGTGTCCGCTCATGCGGTCTCCTCCTGGGGTGATGCGGTCGTGGTGGTCAGGCCGTCGGGCGCCTCGGCGTCCGGGTAGGCGTCCGGGCCGATGTGCATGTCGGTGTCGAGCACCAGGCGGTGCCCCATCCGGTCGCGCTTGGTCTCCAGGTACCCGGAGTTGGTGGCGTTCACGCCCACGACGAGCGGCACGCGCTCGGTCACGCGGACGCCGTGCGCCTCGAGCTGCCGCACCTTCTCGGGGTTGTTGGTGAGCAGGCGCACGTCCTCGACGCCCATGTCCTGGAGGATCGCCGACGCCGCGCCGTAGTCGCGCGCGTCCGCGGGGAGCCCGAGGGCCACGTTCGCGTCGAGCGTGTCGAGGCCGTCCTCCTGCAGCCGGTAGGCGCGCAGCTTGTTCACGAGGCCGATGCCGCGCCCCTCGTGCCCGCGCAGGTACACGACCACGCCGCCGGCGTCCGCGATCTCGTCGAGCGCGGCGTCGAGCTGCGGGCCGCACTCGCACTTCAGGGATCCGAGGGCCTCGCCCGTCAGGCACTCCGAGTGCACGCGCACGAGCGTGCCGTGCGCGGTCGGATCGCCGGAGACGACGGCCACGTGGTCGGCGCCCGTCGTGCGGTCGCGGTAGGCGCGCAGCCGGAACGTGCCGTGCGTCGTGGGCACCGTGGTCTCGACCTCGAAGATGACGCGCGACGCCTCGGGGATGGCGACCGCGGGCTCGAGCGGGCGGTCGCAGTGGAACTCCTCGAGGTGCTCCTTGAGCGCCTCGATGGTCACCACGAGCACGCCCTCGCGCTCGCCGAGGGCGAGGAGGCCGGGCAGGCGCATCATCTCGCCGTCGTCCTGCACGATCTCGCTGATCGCGCCGACGGGCGTGAGGCCCGCGAGCGTGAGCAGGTCGACCGCGGCCTCGGTGTGGCCGTCGCGCTCGCGCACGCCGCCGTCCACCGCCCGCAGCGGGAGGATGTGGCCGGGCCGGTGCAGGCTCGTCGGCACGCTGCCGAGGTCGGCGAGCACGCGCAGGGTGTGGGCGCGGTCGGACGCGCTGATCCCCGTCGAGAGCCGGTCGGCCGCGTCGACCGAGACCGTGTACGCGGTGCCGCGCGGATCCCGGTTGTCGGCCACCATGAGCGGCAGCTCCAGCCGGTCGGCGATCTCGTTCGTCATGGGCGCGCAGATGAAGCCCGAGGAGTGCCTCACGAGCCAGGCCACCCACTCGGGCGAGGCGGACTCGGCGGCGAGCAGCACGTCGCCCTCGTTCTCGCGGCCCTCGTCGTCGACGACGATGACGGGCCGGCCGGCGCGCAGCTCCCGCAGCGCGGCGGGGATGGCGGCGAGGCTCACGAGCGGGCCTCCTCGGTGGCGGCGGCGGCGTCGGCAGGCGCGGCGGCGGGCGCGGCGTCGCGGTCGCGGGCGTCGAGCGCGAGCATCCGCTGCACGTGCCGGGCGAGCACGTCGGTCTCCAGGTTGACCTCGTCGCCGAGCTCGAGCGCGCCGAGCGTTGTCGCGGAGAGCGTCTCGGGGATGAGCGACACCTCGAACCAGGCGCCGTCCGCGGGCACGTCGGTCGGGCTGACCGCGCTCACGGTGAGGCTCACGCCCTGCACCGTGATGGATCCGCGGTCCACCACGAGCGGCGACAGCTCGGCGGGCAGCGAGAAGCGGAGGATCCGCCATGCCTCGCCCGGCGTGGTCGCGAGCAGGCGGCCCGTGCCGTCGACGTGGCCCTGCACGATGTGGCCGCCGAGCCGATCGCCCACGCGCGCGGCGCGCTCGAGGTTGACGCGGTCGCCCACGCCGAGCCGGCCGAGCGAGCTCATCACGAGCGTCTGCCGCATGACGTCGGCCGTGAACCCCTCGGGCGTCTGCGCGACGACCGTGAGGCACACGCCGTCGACGCTGATGGAGTCGCCGTGCCGGGCGTCGGACACCGCGAGCGGCGCCTCGACCGTGATCCGGGCGGAGTCGCCCTCGGCGTCGAGCGCGAGGACGCGTCCGCGCTCCTCGATGATCCCTGTGAACATCACTGGCCTTCCGTGGTGGGTCGCGCGGTCACGAGGAGGTCGTCCCCGAGCCGCGTCGTGCTGATGAGGGTGAGTCGGTGGGCGGCCGGCATGCTCGGCACGCCGAGGTCGCCGGTCGCGGTGCGGGGGCCGCCGAGGAGCACGGGCGCGAGGTAGGCGACCACTTCGTCCACGAGCCCGGCGGCGACGAGCGCGGAGACGATCGTGGGGCCGCCCTCCACGAACACGTGCCGGATCCCGCGTCGGCCGAGCTCCGCGAGGGCCTCGGCCGGGTCGTGGCCCGCGATGCGGATGAGCCGGCGCGGGTGCCGGTGCACGGCCGCGTCGTCGGGGATCGCGCGGTCGCCGAGCACGACGGGCGCGGGCTGGTGCGGGTACGGGATCCCGTCGGGCCGGCGGGCGGTGAGCGCGGGGTCGTCGGCGAGCACGGTGCCCGTGCCCACGAGGATCGCGTCGGCCTCCGCGCGACGGCGGTGCACGTCGTGGCGCGCGGCGGGTCCCGTGATCCACCGGCTGGTGCCGTCGGCGGCGGCGATGCGGCCGTCGAGGCTGGAGGCCCACTTCGCGGTGACGAACGGGCGGCCGAGGGAGGCGGATCCGAGCCACACCCGCAGGAACGCCGCGGCCTCCTCGGCGAGCACGCCCGGCACGACGTCGACGCCCGCGGCGCGCAGCCGGGCGGCGCCGCCCGCGGACTCGGCGCCGGGGTCGGCCACCGCGTACGCGACGCGCGCGACGCCGGCCTCGACCAGCGCGGCGGCGCACGGCCCCGTGCGGCCGGTGTGGTTGCAGGGCTCCAGCGTGACGACGGCGGTGGCCCCGCGCGCCCCGCCCGCGGGCAGCTGCCGGAGCGCGTCGACCTCGGCGTGGGCGGATCCGGCGCCGCGGTGGCGGCCTTCCGCGATCACGCGGCCGTCGGCGTCGAGGATCACGCAGCCGACGCGCGGGTTCGGCCCCCAGGCAGGACCCTCGGCGGCGAGCTCGAGGCCGCGGCGCATGGCGCGCGCGAGCGCGGGATCGCCGGACGCGAGGGCGTGCGCCGCGGGTGCCGTCGGGTCGTCGTGCATGGTGTCCTCGTCCGTGGACGGACTCCGGGCGCGGTCGACGAGACCTCGACGCCGGCAGGGTCGCTGGCGCCGCGTGCGCCTCCCATCCGGACTTTAACCGTCGGTCCCGGAATCCCACCGGATCGGCGGACGAGGCTCCCGGGGACCCGGTCGCGCATCGTCCGTTCGCGGACTGTCACCGCCGGCTCGGATTTCCACCGACCCCGGAGCACGTGTATGCGTCGAGATTAGCCCACGCGGCTGGGAGGGCCGCCGCGGATGACGGGATGCGACGCGGAGCGGATGTGCGCAGGGGCCGTGCGGCGGGGCGTCAGGCGCCGGTCAGCGCGTCCACGGCGTCGGCGAGCTCACCGAGCGCGGTGATGCGCACGATGCCGGCGCGCTCGGCCCGCTCGCGGTCCTCCGCGGGCACGTCGGGCCAGCCGCGCTCGGCATCGCCCGCGGGGTCGCGCGCCGGATCCCCGGAGCCGGCGTCGGGATCGAGCCAGACGGCGCCCGCGAGGCCCGCCTCCGCCGCGCCGAGCGCGTCGGTGCGGAGCCGGTCGCCCACCATGACGGCCTGGGACGGGTCGACCCCCGCCTCCCGGCACGCGAGCAGGAAGATCCGCGGGTCCGGCTTCGTGAAGCCCAGGTCGCCCGAGCAGACGACGGGGGAGAGGCGGTCGGTGAGCCCCGCCGCGGCGATCTTCGGCTCCTGCTGGCTGCGCTCGCCGTTCGTCACGATCCCGAACCGCACGCCCGAGTGCCGCCGCGCCATCTCGTCGAGGGCCTCGTGCGCGCCCGGCAGCGCGCGCCACGACGCCTCGTAGCCCGCGAGGTAGCCGCCGAACCAGGCGTCCGTCGCGGCGTCGTCGTGCGCGAGGGCGTCGGCGTCGGCGGATCCGCGCGCCCGGAGGAACCCGCGCACGCGCGCCCGCCGCTGCCCCTGGTAGTCGAGCTCGCCCGCGAGGTACCGGTGGTAGTGCTCCTCCTCGAGCGCGACCCACAGCGCGACGGCCTCGGCGACCGCCGCCGGGTCGGATGCGTCCAGCAGCCCCCGCGCGGCGAGGTGCGCGGCGATCCCGTCGGCCACGGCGCCGCGGTGGTCCACCAGCGTGTCGTCGAGGTCGAGCAGGACCAGCCGCAGGGTCATCGGCCGGCGCGCCGCACGAGGCCGACCGCGTCGTACACGCGGGCGAGCATGGCGTCCGCCCGCTCCTCGGCCCGCGCGGCGTTGCCGGCGAGCACGCGGTCGAGCTCGGCCGGGTCGTCGAGCAGCTCGAGCGTCCGGGCGCGGATCGGCTCGAAGACGCCCGTGACCACCTCGGCCACGTCCTTCTTGAGGTCGCCGTAGCCGCGGCCGGCGTACCGCTCCTCGAGCGCCGGGACGGCCGTGCCCTCGAAGGCCGACAGGATCGTCAGCAGGTTGGAGACGCCGGGCTTCCCGCCGCGGTCGAACCGGATCTCGCGCTCGGTGTCGGTGACGGCCGAGCGGATCTTCTTGGCCGTCCTCGCGGGCTCGTCCAGCAGCCACACCACGCCCGCGTCGCTCGCGGCGGACTTGCTCATCTTCGAGGTGGGGTCCTGCAGGTCGTAGATGCGGGCCGTGTCCTTCTGGATCATGGGCTCCGGGATCCGGAACACGTCGCCGAACCGCGAGTTGAACCGCTTCGCGAGGTCGCGCGTGAGCTCCACGTGCTGCTTCTGGTCGTCGCCGACGGGGACCACCTCGGTGCCGTAGAGCAGGATGTCCGCCGCCATGAGGGTCGGGTAGGCGAACAGCCCGAGCGTCGTCGCGTCCTGGCCCTGCTTCTGCGACTTGTCCTTGAACTGGGTCATCCGGCTGGCCTCGCCGAAGCCGGTGAGCGTGTTGAGGATCCACGCCAGCTCGGTGTGCGCCGACACGTGCGACTGCACGAAGAGCGTGGAGACGGCCGGGTCGATGCCCGCCGCGATGTACTGCGCGGCCGTGCGCCGGGTGCTCGCGCGGAGGGCGGCCGGATCCTGCGGGACGGTGATGGCGTGCAGGTCGACGACGCAGAACACGGCGTCGTGCGTGGTCTGCAGCTCCTTCCACTGGAGGAGCGCGCCGATGTAGTTGCCGATCTGCAGCGAGTCGGCGGACGGCTGCATGCCGGAGAAGAGGACGGGGCGAGCGGTCATGGCGATGCCTTCGTGTGCGGAGCGCGGGGCGCTCAGGGGGCGCCGGTCGGGCGCGGGGAGGAGGGGATCAGATGGCGTAGTCGACGACGACGGGCGTGTGGTCCGACCATCGCTGGTCGTACGCCTCGGCGCGGTCGACCGCGTAGCCGACGACCTTCTCGGCGAGGGCCGGGGTCGCGAGCTGGTAGTCGATGCGCCAGCCGGTGTCGTTGTCGAACGCCTTGCCGCGCCAGCTCCACCACGTGTACGGGCCGTCGACCTCGCCGGCCTGCTGGCGGCCCACGTCGACCCAGCCGAGGCCGGGCCCGGTGGATCCGTCGACGCCGGTGACCTCCTCGCCGCGGGGGCCGAGGATCCGGTCGAGGTATCCGCGCTCGCGCGGCAGGAAGCCGGCGCGCTTCACGTTGCCCTTCCAGTTGCGGATGTCGAGCTCGCGGTGGCCGACGTTGAGGTCGCCGACGACGACGGCGAGCTCGGAGTGCTGGGCGATCTCGGGCAGGCGCCGCTCCATGCCGTCGAGGAAGCGCCACTTCTCGTCCTGCTTCGGGGTGCCGACCTCGCCGGAGTGCACGTACGCGCTCACGACCGTGACGATCGTGCCGTCCACCTCGTAGTCGGCCTCGAGCCAGCGGCCGGCGCTGTCGAAGTCCTCCTCGCCGATGGCGACGCGGTGGATCTCCGCGCGGCGGCGGCTCGCGATCGCCACGCCCGCGCGGCCCTTGGCGGTCGCGGCGTCGTGCATCACGTTCCACTCGGGGCCGAGGAGGCCCTCGATGTCGCTCGTCTCGGCGCGCACCTCCTGGATCGCCAGGATGTCGACGTCGCGCGTGGCGAGCCAGTCGCCCATGCCCTTGCGGAACGCGGCCCGGATGCCGTTCGTGTTGATGGACGCGACGCGGAGGTTCGAGGGCATGGAGACGATCCTAACGGCGGTGCTCGCCGCGCAGCCGGAGCAGGACCCGCGTCAGCCCGCGCGACGCGGCGTACCGCTCGCGGGCTCGGGCGCGCTCCTCCTCCTCGAGGATCCGGCGGGCCTCGTCGAGCTTCGCGAGCCGCTCCGCCTCCAGCTGCTCGGGCGTGAGGTCGCGGGCGTCGATGCCCCGGTCGCCCATGCTCACGGCGATCCACGAGGCGCAGACGAGGATGACCTGGCAGATGAGGTTGAACCAGATCAGGAGCCCGATGATCACCGCGAACGACGCGAGCAGGGGGTTCCGGCTCGCCCCGCCGAGGAGCGCCGTGCCGAGCACCTTGAGCACGCCCATCGCGACGCCGCCGAGGAGCGCGCCCTGCAGGAGCTGCGGCCCGGGGATCCGGACGCCCGAGAGCACGCGGAACGCCCCCGCCAGCACGGCGGTGTCGAGCGCCAGCACGAGCGCGAGGCCGACGGTGCGGCCGACGACGACCGCGAGCAGCGAGTCCTCGGGCACCTGCACGAGGCCGAACACGAACCCGAGGAGCCCGGTGCTGACGACGGACAGCGCCGCCGAGAGCAGCATCGCGAGCGCGAAGCAGAGGGCGAGGCCGAGGTCCTTGACCTTGAGCCACAGGAAGAACGTGGTGGGCGGCGGCAGCTCGAAGATGCGGCGCACGGAGTCGCGCGTGGAGGCCAGCCAGCCGAGCGCGGTCACCAGCAGGCCGATGGATCCGATCACGCCCGTGACGGTCACGGCGTCCGACGCCAGCAGCGCCTGCGGGTCCTTGATGGCCCCGTCCGGGCCGAACAGCCCGGGCACCGCGCCCTGGATCAGCGTGAGCAGCGAGTCGAGGAGCGCCGGGTTCCCGGCGAGCACGGATCCCGCCACCGAGAAGCCGACCGCGAGCGCCGCGAACACCGCGAAGACGGCCTGGTACGACATGCCGGCCGCGAGGATCGGCCCGCCGGCGGCGCCGTAGGCCAGGAACACGCGCACGGGCTTCAGCGCCATGACGCGCCCGATGAGGGCGGGGATGCCGGCGGGCGCCGGGGCGTCGGCGGCGGGCGTCGCGCCGGTCGCGGGGGAGCCGGGTGCGGGGCGCTCGGGCCGTCCGCGGCCGTCGGGGGCGGTCATGCCCCGAGGATACGGGCCGCCGGGCCCCTGCTAGCGTGGACGGGCCGTTCCGGCAGCCCCACCGGACAGCCCATCCCGCGCACGGCGTCCGTGCGCGCGGCCGCACCCGAGCGAGGAGTCCCCGTGCGCATCACCGGTATCGGAGTCGGACATGGAGTGGCCGTCGGGCCCGTGATGCGGATGCCCGACCCGCTGCCCGAGCCCACGACGGATCCCTTCACGGGCGACGCCGACGCCGAGGTCGCCCGCGTCTCCGAGGCCCTCGCCGCGACGGCCGACGACCTCGCCGCCCGCGGCACCCGCGCCGGCGGCGACGCGAAGGACGTGCTCGACGCGCAGTCCCTCATGGCGCGCGACCCCGCGCTCCTCGACTCGGTCGGCAAGCTCGTCGGCCAGGGCCGCTCGGGCGAGCGCGCCGTCTTCGAGGCGTTCGCCACCTTCCAGGAGCTGCTCACGGGCATGGGCGGCTACATGGCCGAGCGCGCGGCCGACCTCGCCGACGTCGCCCAGCGCGTCATCGCCCGGCTCCGCGGCGTGCCCGCGCCCGGCATCCCCACCGCGGACGCGCCCTTCGTCCTCGTCGCGCGCGACCTCGCGCCCGCCGACACCGCGCTCCTCGAGCTCGACCGCGTGCTCGCCCTCGTCACCACGGACGGCGGCCCCACCAGCCACACCGCGATCCTCGCCCGCAGCCGCTCCATCCCCGCCATCGTCGGCGCTACGGGCGCCGCCGACCTCGCGGAGGGCGACGAGGTCGTCGTCGACGCGGCCGCCGGGATCGTGACCGCGCACCCGGACGCCGCCCTGCGCCAGGACGCCCTCGACCGGATCCGCGCCCGCGAGGAGGCCCTCGCCGCGCCCCTCACCGACGGCGCGCTGGCCGACGGCACGCCCGTGCCGCTCCTCGCCAACCTCGGATCCCCGGCGGAGGCCGCGCGCGCCGTCGAGCTCGGCGCCGAGGGCGTCGGCCTCTTCCGCACCGAGTTCCTGTTCCTCGACGCCGCCGAGGCGCCGTCCGTCGCGGAGCAGACCGCGCGGTACACGGCCCTCCTCCAGGCGTTCCCCGGACGCAAGGTCGTCGTCCGCGCGCTCGACGCCGGCGCCGACAAGCCGCTCGCCTTCCTCAACGACGCCCACGAGGAGAACCCCGCGCTCGGCCTCCGCGGCCTCCGCGCCCTGCGGGCCGCCCCGGCGATCCTGCGCGACCAGCTCACGGCGCTCGCCGCGGCGGACGCCGCCACCGACGCCGACCTCTGGGTCATGGCGCCGATGGTCGCGGACGCCGAGGAGGCCGCGTGGTTCGTGGAGCTCGGCCGCGAGCTCGGCCTCCGCACGGTCGGCGTCATGGCCGAGGTGCCGTCGCTCGCGCTCCTCGCCGACCAGGTCGTCGAGGTCGCCGACTTCGTCAGCGTCGGCACCAACGACCTCACCCAGTACACGATGGCCGCCGACCGGATGCTCGGCTCCGTCGCCTCGTACCAGGACCCCTGGCACCCGGCCGTCCTCCGGCTCGTGGGGGCGCTCGGCGACGCGGGCCGCGCATCCGGCACCCCCGTCGGGATCTGCGGCGAGGCGGCTGCGGATCCGCTCCTCGCCGTGGTCCTCGTGGGCCTCGGCGCGACGAGCCTGTCGATGACGCCCGCCGCCCTCGCCGACGTCCGCCTCGAGCTCGGCCGCCGCACCCTCGACGACGCCCGCGCGGCCGCCGCGGCCGTCCTCACGGCGCGCTCGGCCGCGGGCGCCCGCGCCGCCGCCGAGCGGGTGCTCGCCGACCGCTGATCCGGATCCGGCGCGCGCATCGCGCGGACCCGGACACGACGACGGCCCCGCCGCTCCGAGGAGCTGCGGGGCCGTGCGTCTGCGGGGGAGCGGTGTCGCTACGCCTTGCCGCGCATGATCGCCTGCTTGACCTCGGCGATCGCCTGCGTCACCTGGATGCCGCGCGGGCACGCCTCGGAGCAGTTGAAGGTCGTGCGGCAGCGCCACACGCCCTCCTTGTCGTTGAGGATGTCGAGGCGCACGTTCGACTCGTCGCGCGAGTCGAAGATGAAGCGGTGCGCGTTGACGATGGCGGCCGGGCCGAAGTACTGGCCGTCCGTCCAGAACACGGGGCACGACGAGGTGCACGCGGCGCAGAGGATGCACTTCGTGGTGTCGTCGAAGCGGGCGCGCTCGGCGGCGGACTGGATCCGCTCCTTGCCCTTCTCCGGCTTCGTGTTCGAGATGAGGAAGGGCTGCACGTCGCGGAACGACTCGAAGAACGGCTCCATGTCGACGACGAGGTCCTTCTCCAGCGGCAGGCCCTTGATGGCCTCCACGTAGATGGGCTGGTCGATGTCGAGGTCCTTGATCAGCGTCTTGCACGCCAGGCGGTTGCGGCCGTTGATGCGCATCGCGTCGGACCCGCACACGCCGTGCGCGCAGGAGCGGCGGAAGGTCAGCGACCCGTCCTGCTCCCACTTGATCTTGTGCAGCGCGTCGAGGATGCGGTCGGTCGGGTACACCTCGACGTCGAAGTCCTCCCACCTCGGCTCGGCGTCCTGGCCGGGGATGAAGCGGCGGATGATGAGGGTCACCGTGAAGGTGGGGATGGCCGAGGCCTCTCCGGCGGGGGGTGCGTCCAGGGTTGCGGTGCTCACGGGTGCGTTCCTATTCCGTAGGTGGTGCGGTGATGTGCGTCGGCGCTGACCCCGCGGGTCAGTACTTCCGCTCCATCGGCTGGTAGTTCGTGATGACCACGGGCTTGGTGCTCAGCTTGATGTGGTCGCCGGCGTCGGTGCTGTGCGCGTCGCCGGTGAGGTACGCCATGGTGTGGACCATGTAGTTCTCGTCGTCCCGCTTGGGGAAGTCCTCGCGGAAGTGGCCGCCGCGGCTCTCCTTGCGGTACATCGCCGAGTACACGACGACCTCCGCCAGGTCGAGCAGGAAGCCGAGCTCGATGGCCTCGAGCAGGTCGGTGTTGAAGCGCTGGCCCTTGTCCTGCACCTGGATGTTCGTGTACCGCTCGCGCAGGTCGGCGATCACCTTGGTGACCTCGATCAGCGTGTCCTCGGTGCGGAACACCTGGGCGTTGCGGTCCATCGACTCCTGCAGCTCGCGGCGCAGGGTCGAGATCCGCTCGGTGCCGTTGGAGTTCCGCGCGCCCTCGACGAGGCCCTTCACGAAGTCGGCCGCGTCGGCGGGCAGCGGCGTGAAGTCGACCGTCTTCACGTACTCGGCCGCGTAGTTGCCCGCGCGCTTGCCGAACACGTTGATGTCGAGGAGCGAGTTGGTGCCGAGGCGGTTGGATCCGTGGACGGACACGCACGCGCACTCGCCGGCCGCGTAGAGGCCGGGCACCACGGTCGTGTTGTCCGAGAGGACCTCGGCCTTGATGTTCGTGGGGATGCCGCCCATCGCGTAGTGCGCGGTGGGGAGCACGGGCACGGGCTCCGTGTAGGGCTCGACGCCGAGGTACGTGCGCGCGAACTCCGTGATGTCCGGGAGCTTGGCGTCGATGACGGCGGGCTCGAGGTGCGTGATGTCGAGGTAGACGTAGTCCTTGTTCGGGCCGGCGCCGCGGCCCTCGCGGATCTCGGTCGCCATGCAGCGCGCGACGATGTCGCGGGGAGCGAGGTCCTTGATGGTGGGGGCGTACCGCTCCATGAAGCGCTCGCCCTCGCTGTTGCGGAGGATCGCGCCCTCGCCGCGGGCGGCCTCCGAGAGGAGGATGCCGAGGCCGGCGAGCCCGGTCGGGTGGAACTGGAAGAACTCCATGTCCTCGAGCGGCAGGCCCTTGCGCCAGATGATCCCGACGCCGTCGCCCGTGAGCGTGTGCGCGTTCGAGGTCGTCTTGTAGATCTTGCCGAAGCCGCCCGTGGCGAAGATGACGGCCTTCGACTGGAAGACGTGGATCTCGCCGGTCGACAGCTCGAGGGCCACGACGCCCGCGGGCTGCTCCTTGCCGTCGACCTCGGCCATGACGAGGTCGAGGACGTAGAACTCGTTGAAGAAGTTGATGCCGAACTTGACGCAGTTCTGGTACAGCGTCTGCAGGATCATGTGGCCCGTGCGGTCGGCCGCGTAGCAGGACCGGCGGACGGGGCTCTTGCCGTGGTCGGCCGTGTGCCCGCCGAACCGCCGCTGGTCGATCTTGCCGTCGGGCGTGCGGTTGAAGGGGAGGCCCATGTTCTCGAGGTCGATGACCGCGTCGATGGCCTCCTTGGCGAGGATCTCCGCCGCGTCCTGGTCGACGAGGTAGTCGCCGCCCTTGACGGTGTCGAAGGTGTGCCACTCCCAGCTGTCCTCCTCGACGTTCGCGAGCGCCGCGGCCATGCCGCCCTGCGCCGCGCCCGTGTGGGAGCGGGTGGGGTAGAGCTTCGAGATGACGGCCGTGTTCGCCTGCGGTCCCGCCTCGATCGCCGCGCGCATGCCGGCGCCGCCCGCACCCACGATCACGATGTCGAACTGGTGGTAGTGGACGCCGTCCACGATGGTGCTCGCGGAGGGCTCGGAACCGGGGGTCGCGGTCTCAGTGGTCACAGGACTCTTTCTCGAGGCGGATGGGCGGCGGGGATCAGATGTCGCCGCAGAAGGAGGGCAGGAGGTCCGCGGGCTGGCCGGCGGGGCACGGGTCGAACGTGAAGACCACGAGCGTGCCGAGCACGATGAGGACCACCGTGGACGCGACGAGGGCGCCCTTGAGGATCGTCCGGGTGCGGGGCGACGCGGCGTAGTCGTTCACGAGCGTGCGCATGCCGTTGGCGCCGTGGATGACCGCGAGCCAGAGCAGCGCGATGTCCCACACCTTCCAGAACGGGTCGGAGAGCTTGCCGCCGACGAAGGCGAAGTCGATGGCCTTGATGCCCTCGCCGTTGATGAGGTTGACGTAGAGGTGGCCGAAGATGAGCACGACGAGCACGACGCCCGATGCGCGCATGTACATCCAGCCCCACTTCTCCCAGTTGATCCCGCCCTGGGGGCGCGGACGCGGCTGGCGGGGACGCTCGATGCTCACCTGCTGTGCGATGTCGCTCATGATCAGATCCATCCCGCTTCGCTGAACACGTTCATGAGGTGGCGCGGCACGAAGCCGGCCATGAGCACGACCCACAGGCCGATGACCACGTAGAACATGAGGCGCTGGTGCTTGGCGCCGAAGCGCCAGAAGTCGATGAGGATGATGCGCAGCCCGTTGAGCGCGTGGAAACCGATGGCGCCGACGAGGGCGACCTCGCCGATGCCCATGATCGGGTTCTTGTACGTGCCGATGACCGCGTTGTACGCCTCGGGGCTGACCCGGATGAGGCTCGTGTCGAGCACGTGCACGAGGAGGAAGAAGAAGATGGACACGCCGGTGATGCGGTGCAGGACCCACGACCACATGCCCTCGCGGCCCCGGTACAGCGTCCCGGCGGGGACCTTCGGTGCGCGTGAGGCCTGCGGTGCCCGGGTTCCTGCCGTCTTGATGGACACGGAACGACCCTCCCTGATGCTGGTGCTCCGTGGGCGGAGCCCTTCCGCGCCGTCTTTGCGCGTCCCCCGAGTCTACGGCCGGCCCTGCGCGCCCGCCCGTTAGGGGACCCTAAGCGGCGACGGCCCGTCCGGAGGCGGCGGGACGGGCCTCAGGCTCCGACGGGCACGGCGTCGGGCGCCGTCGGATCCGCGGAGGCGAGGGACGACCGGCGGGCGGAGACCGCGCGGCCGTAGTGGCCGATCAGCTCGTCGCCGATGGTGGCCCACGACCGGCCGAGGACCGCCCGGCGACCGGCCTCGCCCATGCGGAGGCGCATCGGCTCGCTCGCGGCCAGCTCGGCGACGAGCCGGCGCAGGTCCGCGTCCCGCGGCGACGCGGGGTCGAAGAGGAAGCCGTCCCTGCCGTGGTCGACGAGGTCGATGGGGCCGCCCGCGTGCGGGGCGACGACGGGGAGGCCGGAGGCGTGCGCCTCCTGCACCGTCTGGCCGAAGGTCTCCTCGGTGCCGGTGTGCACGAACACGTCCATGGCGGCGTAGGCGGCCGCCAGCTCGCGTCCGCCGACGCGGCCGAGCCAGGTGACGGGCATGCCGGCGAGGGCCCGGCGGGCGGAGGCCTGGCTCGGGCCGTCGCCCGCGATGAGGAAGCGCGCGCCGGGGATGCCGCGGAGCGCCTGCATCCGCTCGAGCTGCTTCTCGGGCGCGATGCGCCCCACGTAGCCGACGACCGTCTCCCCGCCCGGGGCGACCCGGCGGCGGAGCGCGACCGCGTCGTCCATGGCGCGGTTGCGCGGGTGGTAGCGGTCGAGGTCCACGCCGCGGCCCCAGCGCGCGACGCGCTCGACGCCCGCGGCGGCGAGGTCGGCGGCCGCGGCGCTCGAGGGCGCGAGGGTCAGGTCGGCGCCCTGGTGGATCCACCGCACCAGCCGCCACACGGACGGCGCGGTCGCGGCGAGGCCGTTGCGGCGCGCGTACCCGGCGACGTCGGTCTGGAACACCGCGACCGAGGGGGTGTCGATGCGGGTGGCGGCGGCGATCGCCTGCGCGCCGAGGAAGAGGGGGGAGGCCGCGTGCAGCACGTCCGGCGCGAAGTCGGTGAGGAGGCGCAGCACCTGCGGGTTCGGGATCCCGACGGGGAACTGCCGGTAGGCGATGGCGGGGACGCCGTGCACGCGGAAGCCCGCGAACTCCGCCGGGGCCCCGGCGTCGGGGGCGATCACGAGCACCTCGTGCCCGCGGTCCCGCAGGTGCTCGAGGACACGGCAGACGCTCGTGGTGACGCCGTTGACGGTGGGGAGGAAGCTCTCGCTGACGACGGCTACGCGCATGCCCACGACGCTAGGCACCGGGCCCGAACCCGCTCCCGTCCCGTCGTGAACGCGCCGTTGCCGGCGCGTGAACTCGGCGCATCCAGCGGGCTCTCGGCCCTCTACTAGGGTGGGCCCATGGCCGAGCAGACGAGCGCGATCTCCCGTTTCTACAGCGTGATCCCCGCGGGGGGAGTGGGCTCGCGGCTCTGGCCACTCTCGCGCGCCGACGCCCCGAAGTTCCTGCACGACCTCACCGGATCCGGTCGCACGCTCCTCCGGGACACGTGGGAGCGCCTCGCCCCGCTGTCCGGCGAGGACCGGATCATGGTCGTCACCGGCCGCGCCCACCGCGCCGCCGTCGAGGCCCAGCTGCCCGAGCTCGCCGACCTCAACGTCGTGCTGGAGAGCGAGGGCCGGGACAGCACCGCGGCCATCGCGCTCGCCGCCGCCATCCTCGAGCGCCGGGAGCCCGGCGTCATCATCGGCTCCTTCGCGGCCGACCACGTCATCGCCGACCCGGACCGCTTCCGCGACACCGTGCGCGAGGCCGTCATCGCCGCGGACGCCGGCTACATCACCACCATCGGCATCACGCCCACGGAGCCCGCGACCGGGTTCGGCTACATCCACACCGGCAAGGCGCTCAGCATCGCCGACGCCCCGCACGCCCTCGAGGTCGCCTCCTTCGTGGAGAAGCCGAGCATCGGCGTCGCGCGCGGCTACGTGAAGGGCGGCACGCACCTCTGGAACGCGGGCATGTTCATCGCCCGCGCGGACCGCCTCCTGGAGGAGCTCGGCCGCACCGAGCCGGAGCTCCTGAAGGGCGTGCTCGAGCTCGCCGAGGCGTGGGACACCGCCGACCGCGGCGTGGTCGTCGACCGCGTCTGGCCGAACCTCAAGAAGATCGCCATCGACTACGCGGTCGCCGAGCCGGCCGCCGCGCGCGGGGCCCTCGCCGTGATCCCCGGCCGCTTCGCCTGGGACGACGTGGGCGACTTCGCGTCCGTCGCCAAGATGCACTCGAACGGGCGGAAGTCCGACCTCGTGATCCTCGGCGAGGACGCCCGCGTGCTCGCCGACGCGTCGAGCGGCATCGTGGTCGCCAACAGCAAGCGCGTCATCAGCCTCATCGGCGTGCGGGACATCGTGGTGGTCGACACCCCCGACGCCCTGCTCGTCACGACGAAGGAGAACGCGCAGCGCGTGAAGAGCGTGGTGGACGCGCTCAAGCTCAGCGGCGGGACCGACGTCCTGTAGTAACGAACGGGTAACGAACCCCTCCGGGGGTTTCCGGCGGCCGAGGGCGCTCGGAGCCGCGCCGTTAGATTCCGGGGATGCCCCGCATCCGCCGCGTCGTCCGCGCCGCCTCCCTGCCCCTCGCCCTCCTGGCCGCCGCGTCCCTGGCGGGCTGCGGCGCCGCCCCCGATCCGTCCGCCAGCACCACCGCGGGCGCGAGCGGCTACTGCGCCCGCATGGTCACGAACTCCGGCGGCCTCCAGGACCGCTCGTTCAACCAGTCGAGCTGGGAGGGCCTGCAGCGCGCCGAGCAGGAGCTCGGCATCCAGGCCGACGTGCTCGTCTCCACCTCGGAGACCGACCTCGCGCCGAACGTGGAGCAGGCCGTCGGCACGGGGTGCGGATTCATCCTCACCGTGGGCTACGAGCTGGCGGAGGCGACCACCGCGGCGGCCGCCGAGAACCCCGACGTGCACTTCTCCATCGTCGACGAGGTCGTCGACGCCCCGAACGTGAAGCCGCTCGTCTTCGACACGGCGCAGGCCTCCTACCTCGCGGGCTACCTCGCGGCGGGCGTCAGCGAGACCGGCAAGGTCGGCACGTTCGGCGGCGGCAACCAGCCGCCCGTCACCCTCTTCATGGACGGCTTCGTCGACGGCGTCGCCGCGTACAACCAGGCGCACGGCACGAGCGTCCAGGCGCTCGGCTGGGACGCGGCCGCGCAGGACGGCACGTTCACCGGCGACTTCGAGGACGTGTCGAAGGGCCAGAACACGACGCAGAACCTGCTCGACCAGGGCGCCGACGTGATCATGCCCGTCGCCGGCCAGGTGGGGGAGGGCGCCGCGTCGGCGATCCTCGCGCACGGCAGCGGCAAGCTGATCTGGGTCGACAACGACGGCTACGACACCCTCCCCGCGGAGTACCGGCCGCTCCTGCTGACGAGCGTGCTGAAGGACACCGGGCAGGCCGTGGTCGACATCGTGGGCGACGACCAGCAGGGCACCTTCTCCTCGGAGCCCTACGTGGGGACGCTCGCCAACGGCGGCGTGGGCCTCGCGCAGTACCACGACCTCGCGGCCTCGGTGTCGCCCGAGCTGCAGTCCGAGCTCGACGCGCTGAAGGCCCGGATCGTCTCCGGCGACGTGCAGGTGAAGTCGATCTCGACCCCCTAGCAGAGCCCGTGTTGCCGCGGTGTTTCGGGGCAATCGCGGATCGGCAACGATTGCGCCCCCGGCCCCGATCCGGGCGCCGGGGGCATTCCCGCGCATGGGTAACATGAACGCACATCGCCCGGGGGACCCGGGCTGCACCTGGAGGCCACAGTGACCATCACCACCCGAAAGGCCGCCCTCGGCGGTCTCGCCGCCGTCGGCATCACCGCGATCCTCGCGGGCTGCGGCGCCGCCCCCGAGTCGACCGCGGGAGGCACCGGCGGAGCCGCGAAGAGCGACCTCGTCTCCTGCATGGTCTCCGACTCGGGCGGCTTCGACGACAAGTCGTTCAACCAGCTCGGCTTCGAGGGGCTCACCAAGGGCGCCGAGGCCGCGGGCCTCGCGACCCCGAAGACCGTCGAGTCGGCCGCCGAGACCGACTTCGCGCCGAACCTCACGAACCTCGCCGACCAGGGCTGCGGCCTGATCGTCACCGTCGGCTTCCTTCTGGCCGACGCCACCAAGGAGGCGGCCGCGGCCAACTCCGACATCGAGTACGCGATCATCGACGACGCGTCCATCGACGCCCCGAACGTGAAGCCCATCACGTTCAACACGAGCGAGGCCGCGTTCCTCGCCGGCTACGCGGCGGCGGCCTACTCGAAGACCGGCACGGTCGGCACCTTCGGCGGCCTGCAGATCCCGACCGTCACGATCTTCATGGACGGCTTCGTCGACGGCGTGAAGTACTACAACGAGCAGAAGGGCAAGGACGTGAAGGCCATCGGCTGGGACGTCGCGAGCCAGACCGGGTCCTTCACGGGCGGCTTCGAGGCGAACCCCGCCGCGAAGACCAGCGCGCAGACGCTGATCGACCAGGGCGCGGACGTCATCATGCCCGTCGGCGGCCCCATCTTCCTCAGCGCCGGCCAGGCGATCCGCGACTCCGGCGACAAGAAGGTCGTCATGGTGGGCGTCGACTCCGACGCGTACGAGACCGCGCCCGACCTCAAGGACCTCTTCCTCACCTCGGTGCTCAAGGGCATCGACGCGGGCGTCGAGGACGTCGTGAAGACGGCCGCCGCGGACGAGTTCGACGCGAAGCCCTACGTCGGCACGCTGGAGAACGGCGGCGTCGACATCGCCCCGTTCCACGACTACGAGTCCGAGGTCCCGTCGGACCTGTCCGGCGAGATCGAGACGATCAAGGCCGGCATCATCGACGGCTCCATCACCGTCGAGTCGCCCTCGTCGCTGACGAAGTAGCATCGAACGCACCGCGGGGGGATCGGCAGGCGCCGGTCCCCCCGCCGCGTGTCCACCCGACCCACCGAACGGATTGATCCGATGAAGCTCGAACTGCGGGGCATCACCAAGCGCTTCGGCGCCCTGGTCGCCAACGACCACATCGACCTCGTGGTCCAGCCGGGGGAGATCCACTGCCTCCTGGGCGAGAACGGCGCCGGCAAGTCCACGCTGATGAACGTGCTCTACGGCCTGTACCAGGCGGAGGAGGGCGACATCCTCCTCGACGACGAGGTGGCCCGGTTCGCCGGACCCGGCGACGCGATGGCCGCCGGCATCGGCATGGTGCACCAGCACTTCATGCTCATCCCCGTCTTCACGGTCGCGGAGAACGTCATGCTCGGCCACGAGGAGACGAAGCTCGGCGGCCGGCTCGACCTGGCGGGGGCCCGCGCGAAGGTGCGCGAGATCTCCGCCCGCTTCGGCTTCGACGTGGATCCCGACGCTCTGGTCGACGACCTGCCCGTGGGCGTGCAGCAGCGCGTCGAGATCATCAAGGCGCTGTCGCGCGACGCGAAGGTGCTCGTGTTCGACGAGCCGACCGCCGTGCTCACGCCGCAGGAGACCGACGAGCTCATGGTCATCATGAAGCAGCTGCGGGACGCGGGCACGGGCATCGTCTTCATCACCCACAAGCTGCGCGAGGTGCGCGAGGTCGCGGACCGCATCACGGTCATCCGGCTCGGCAAGGTCGTCGGCGAGGCCGAGCCCACCGCCAGCAACGCCGAGCTCGCCTCCCTCATGGTCGGTCGGAGCGTCTCGCTCACGGTCGCGAAGGCCGCGGCGACGCCCGGCGACGCGGCCCTCGTCGTGCGCGACCTCACGGTGGTGGACGCGGCCGGCCAGGTCGTCGTCGACGGCGTGAGCTTCGAGGTGCACGCGGGGGAGATCCTCGCGATCGCCGGCGTGCAGGGCAACGGCCAGACCGAGCTGACCGAGGCGATCCTCGGGCTCCAGGCGCGCGTCACCGGCACCATCGACCTCGACGGCACGCGCCTCACGGGCCGCTCCGTGCGCCGCGTGCTCGACGCGGGCGTGGGCTTCGTGCCCGAGGACCGCAACGAGGACGGCCTCGTCCCCGAGTTCACGATCGCCGAGAACCTCATGCTCGACCGGTCCGACAGCCCGCCGTTCGTGGTGGCCGGATCCCTGAAGCTCGCCTACCTCGACGAGTTCGCGCGCGACCGCGTGCGCGAGTTCGACATCCGCACTCAGGGCATCGACACCCACGTCGGGCGCCTGTCCGGCGGCAACGCGCAGAAGGTCGTGCTCGCGCGCGAGCTCAGCCGCGAGCTGCGGCTCCTCGTCGCCGCGCAGCCCACGCGCGGCCTCGACGTCGGGTCCATCGAGTTCGTGCACACGCGCGTCGTCGAGACCCGCGACCGCGGCCTGCCGGTCATCGTCGTCTCCACGGAGCTCGACGAGGTCGCGGCGCTGGCCGACCGGATCGCCGTGATGTACCGCGGCGGCATCGTCGGCATCGTCCCGGGCGACACCCCGCGCGACGTGCTCGGCCTGATGATGGCCGGCGAGGTCCCCGCATCCGTCCCCACCCCCACGACCGCCGGAGGGCGCACCGCATGACCGACGACACCACTCGTCCCGAGGGCACGGGCCCCGAGGACCCGTCCGCCGGACAGCTGCCCGCGTCCGGTCGCGAGGCCGGATCCGTGGGCGACCCCACGCGCGCGGAGGCGCCCGCGGGCGTGACCGCCGTGGACGTCGCCGCCCCCGCCGACGGCTCCGGCCGCGACGCCGAGGGGTCGCGCGCCGGACAGGTCCTCCGCGAGATCGCGTCGGGCAGCGCGCTGCTGTCCGTCCTCGCGGTCGTGCTGTCGCTCATCGTCGGCGCGCTGCTCATCGCCGTGACCGACGAGCGCGTCCAGACCGCCGCCGTCTACTTCTTCCAGCGCCCCACCGACACGCTGAGCGCGGCGTGGGACGCCGCGTCGGGCGCGTACTCCGCGCTCTTCCAGGGGTCGATCTACAACTTCCGCCGCCCGGGCTTCGCGAACGGCATCAAGCCGCTCACCGAGACGCTCACCTTCGCCACCCCGCTCATCGCGGCCGGCCTCGGCGTCGCGCTCGCGTTCCGCGTGGGCCTGTTCAACATCGGCGCGCGCGGGCAGATGCTCATCGCCGCCGCGTGCGCCGGCTGGGTCGGCTTCAGCTTCGACATTCCGCCCGTGATCCACCTCGTGCTCGCGGTCGGCGCCGGCATCCTCGGCGGTGCGCTCTGGGGCGGGATCGTCGGGCTCCTCAAGGCGCGCACCGGCGCGCACGAGGTGATCGTCACGATCATGCTCAACTACGTCGCGTTCTACCTCCTCTCCTACCTGCTGCGGACCCCGGGCCTGCTGCAGGCGCCCGGGTCCAACAACCCGAAGACCCCGGGCATGAAGGACAGCGCGGTGTTCCCCGCCCTCCTCGGCGACGGCTACTCGCTGCACGCGGGCTTCCTCGTGGTCGTCGTCGCGACCGTGGTGGTCTGGTACCTGCTCAACCGCTCGGGCCTCGGGTTCCGGTTCCGCGCGGTGGGCGAGAACCCCAGCGCGGCACGGGTCGCGGGCATCGACGTGAAGAACTCGTACCTCTACGCCATGCTCATCTCCGGTGGGCTCGCGGGCCTCGCCGGGGCGAGCCAGGTGCTCGGCACCGTCACCACCGGCTTCAGCTCCGGGATCGACGCGGGCATCGGCTTCGACGCCATCACGGTGGCGTTGCTCGGCCGCAGCCGGCCGTGGGGCGTCTTCGTCGCCGGCATCCTGTTCGGCGCGTTCAAGGCCGGCGGGTTCTCGATGCAGGCGGCCGAGGGCGTGCCCATCGACATCGTCGTGGTCGTCCAGTCGCTCATCGTCCTGTTCATCGCGGCGCCCCCGCTCGTGCGGGCGGTCTTCCGCCTCCCCGCGCCGGGTCAGGCGCGCCGCACCACCCGGATCCGGAAGGCGGCGACGGCATCGTGACCGCGACCACCCCCGCGCAGGCGCCCGCCGCGCACGACCCCCAGGCGGCGGCCCTCGAGCGCGCCGTGACGACGAGCTGGAAGGCGCCCGTCGCCTTCGGCGTCTTCACGGTGATCTCGCTCGTCCTCTTCGTGCTCCTCGGCCGCGAGGGCTCGAGCACGTTCGGCCTCTCCACCGGGACCGACCTCATCCAGCTGGCGCCCCTCGTGCTGCCGACCGCCGCGACCGGCATCGCCGTCACGGTGGCGCTGGCCGTGATGACCGTGGTCTCGGCCGTGCTCGTGCGCCGCGCCGCGAAGGTGCAGCTGTGGTTCACGGCCGTCTTCGCGATCCTCTTCCTCGTCGCGTTCCTCACCTGGGCGTCCGCGGGCCAGACGATCCCCGTGCCCGGCCTCCTCGTCGGCACCGTGAGCCTGTCGGTGCCGCTCATCTTCGGCGCGCTCGGCGGCGTGCTCTCGGAGCGCGTCGGCGTCGTGAACGTCGCCATCGAGGGGCAGCTGCTCGCCGGCGCCTTCGTCTCGGCGGTCGTCGCGTCGATCACCGGGCAGCCGCTCATCGGGCTCGCCTCGGCGATGGTCGCCGGCATGCTGGTCTCGTTCGTGCTCGCCGCGTTCGCGATCAAGTACCTCGTCGACCAGGTGATCGTGGGCGTCGTGCTCAACGTGCTCGTCACGGGCCTCACGAGCTTCCTGTTCTCGCAGGTGCTCTCGGCCGACCCCGAGCGGCTCAACTCGCCGCCGCGCTTCGACCGGATCGACATCCCGCTCCTCGGCCAGATCCCGATCATCGGTCCCGTGCTCTTCCGGCAGACGATCATCGTCTACCTCATGTACGTGGCCGTGTTCCTCGTCTGGTACTGCCTCTTCCACACGCGCTGGGGCCTCCGCCTCCGCGCGGTCGGCGAGCACCCGCAGGCCGCCGACACCGTCGGCATCAAAGTCGCGCGCACCCGGTTCTGGAACGTGTCCCTGGCGGGCGCGATCGCGGGTCTCGGCGGCGCGTTCTTCACCCTCGGCTCGGTGGGCGCGTTCAACAAGGAGATGACGGCGGGCGCCGGCTTCATCGCGCTGGCCGCGGTCATCTTCGGCCGGTGGGATCCGCTGCGCGCCACGCTCGCGGCCCTCCTGTTCGGCTTCGCGAGCAACCTGCAGAACGTCCTCGGCGTCATCGGGTCGCCCGTGCCGAGCGAGTTCATGCTGATGCTGCCGTACGTCGTGACCATCGCCGCGGTCGCCGGACTGGTGGGGCAGGTGCGCGGCCCGGCCGCCGCCGGCAAGCCCTACGTGAAGTCGTGAGCGCCGGGGAGCCCGTGGGGTCGGGCGGCATCGACTGGGGATCGCTCCGCGAGGCGGCGCACGAGGCCATGGGCCGGGCGTACGTCCCGTACTCGCGGTTCCCCGTGGGCGTCGCGGCCATCGCGACCGACGGCCGCGTGATCACCGGCTGCAACGTCGAGAACGCCTCCTACGGCCTCACTCTCTGCGCCGAGTGCGCGCTCGTCTCGGTCCTGCACCTCACCGGCGGCGGCCAGCTCGTGGCCTTCACCTGCGTGGACGGCGACGGCAACATCCTCATGCCGTGCGGACGCTGCCGGCAGCTGCTGTTCGAGCACGCGGTGCCGGGCATGCTGCTGGAGACCGTGTCGGGGATCCGCACCATCGACGAGGTGCTGCCCGACGCCTTCGGGCCGAGCACGCTGGACGCGTACGGGGACCGCGCGTGAGCGCCGCGTACGACGTCGTCGACCTGATCCGCACGAAGCGCGACGGCGGCCGGCTCTCGACGCCCGAGATCGACTGGCTCGTGGCGGCGTACACCGACCGCTACGTGGCCGACGAGCAGATGGCCGCGCTCGCGATGGCGATCCTGCTGCGGGGCATGGACCGCACCGAGATCCGCGACCTCACGCTCGCCATGATCGCGAGCGGCGAGACGCTCGACTTCTCGCAGCTCGGCAAGCCCACGGTCGACAAGCACTCCACGGGCGGCGTGGGCGACAAGATCACCCTCCCGCTCATGCCGCTCGTCGCGTCCTACGGCGTCGCGGTGCCGCAGCTCTCGGGCCGCGGCCTCGGCCACACGGGCGGCACGCTCGACAAGCTCGAGTCGATCCCCGGCTGGCGCGCCGACCTCTCCACCGAGGAGATGGTGCAGCAGATGAAGGACCACGGCGGCGTCGTCTGCGCGGCCGGCAGCGGCCTCGCGCCCGCGGACAAGCGGCTCTACGCGTTGCGCGACACCACGGGGACGGTCGAGGCGATCCCGCTCATCGCCTCGAGCATCATGAGCAAGAAGATCGCGGAGGGCACGGGCGCGCTCGTCCTCGACGTGAAGTTCGGCGGCGGCGCCTTCATGACCGACATCGACCGGTCGCGCGAGCTCGCGCGCACCATGGTCGAGCTCGGCACGGACGCGGGGGTGCGGACGACCGCGCTCCTCACCGACATGGACGTGCCGCTCGGCCTCGCCATCGGCAACGCCAACGAGGTGCGCGAGTCCGTGGAGGTGCTCGCGGGCGGCGGTCCCGCCGACGTCGTGGAGCTCACGGTCGCGCTCGCGCGGGAGATGCTCGCGGCGGTCGGGATCCCGGACGCCGACGTCCAGGACGCCCTCCGCGACGGACGCGCCATGGACTCGTGGCGCGCCACCGTGCGGGCGCAGGGCGGGGATCCGGACGCCGCGCTGCCCGTCGCCCGCGAGACCCACGTGGTCACCGCGGAGCGCGACGGCGTGCTCGTGCGGCAGGACGCGCTCCCGTTCGGCATCGCGGCCTGGCGCCTCGGCGCCGGGCGCGCGCGCCAGGGCGACGCCGTGCAGCACGCCGCGGGCGTCGACCTGCACGTCAAGCCGGGGGACGCCGTCCGCCGCGGCGACCCGCTCTTCACGCTGTCCGCCGACGAACCCGAGCGGTTCGCGCGCGCGCTCGAGTCGCTCGAGGGCGCCTACCGCGTCGGCGACCCGGAGGAGCACGTCGCGCGCGGCCCGCTCGTGCGGGAGCGCATCACCGCCGAGGGCTGATCCGGGGCCGGCCGCCGTCGCAGGACGACGGCCGGCACCCGCGCCCGCGTCAGCCGATGCGCTCGAGCGCGTCGACCACCACGTCCCAGAACCCGGCGTGGTCGAGGTCGACGGCCACCTGCGTCGTGCAGCCCGCGGGCGCCGGCCGGCGGAGGTCCGCCACGGTCATGCCGGTCGTGTGGGTGCCCGTCAGCTCGACGGAGATCGGCGCGCGCCGCACGCTGACGAGTCGCGGGTCGATCACGCGCGCCACCGCGCACGGGTCGTGCACGGGCGGGCTCGGGAAGTCCTGCCGGTCGTGGTACGCGCGGCCGTACGACTCCATCGAGTCGACGACGAAGCGCGCGGCCGGGGTGCCGAGGGCCGCGATGCGCGCCATGACCTCGGGGGTCGCCGTGGCCTGGTACGTGAGGTCGAGGCCGACCATCGTCACGGGCCACGCCTCGCCGAAGACGATGTGCGCGGCCTCGGGGTCGACCGCGACGTTGAACTCCGCCACGGCCGTGCTGTTGCCGTGGTGGTAGCCGCCGCCCATGAGCACGACCTCCTTGACGCGCTCCACGATGCGCGGCTCGCGCCGCACGGCCAGGGCGATGTTCGTGAGGGCGCCGAGCGGCACCAGCGTGATCTCGCCGAGTGCGTGGGACATGACCGTCTCGATGATGAGGTCCACCGCGTGCCGCGGGTCGAGCGCCACCGTCGGCTCCGGCAGCTCGGGCCCGTCGAGGCCGGTCTCGCCGTGGATCTCGGGCGCCGTCATCACGGGCCGCACGAGCGGGCGCGCGCAGCCGGCGGCGACGGGCACGCCGTGGATCCCCGCGACGGTCGCGACCGCGAGCGCGTTCCGCGTCACCTTGTCGAGCGTCTGGTTGCCGGCGACCGTGGTGATGCCGACGAGCTCCACCTCGGGGCTGCCGTGCGCGAGCATGAGGGCGAGGGCGTCGTCGTGCCCGGGGTCGCAGTCGATCAGGATCTTGACGGGCACGGGGTCCTCCGGCGGCTCGGGCGGCACGATGCCTCGCGCCCCGATGATGAGTGTGCTCACGACCTCGTCGCGGGCCTCGTCGAGGCTAGTAGATTCGTCCCATGACGATCGCTCCCGAGGACTCCACGCTGCCCGGCGGAGGGTCGTACCGCGACCTCCCCAAGGTCTCCCTGCACGACCACCTCGACGGCGGCCTCCGCCCCGCGACGATCGTGGACATCGCCGACGAGATCGGCCTCGAGCTCCCCGCCACGGGCGCGGACGCGCTCGGCGAGTGGTTCCGCACCAGCGCCGACTCCGGATCGCTCGTCGACTACCTGAAGACGTTCGACGTCACCATCGCGGTCATGCAGACCGAGGAGCACCTGGCCCGCGTCGCGCGCGAGTTCGTCGAGGACCTCGCGGAGGACGGCGTCGTCTACGGCGAGATCCGCTGGGCGCCCGAGCAGCACCTCTCCACGGGCCTGTCGCTCGACGCGGTCGTCGAGGCCGTGCAGGCCGGCATCGAGGAGGGCGTCGAGGCGGCGGGCGGATCCATCCGCGTCGGCCAGCTCGTGAGCGCCATGCGCCACCTCGACCGCGGCACCGAGATCGCCGAGCTCGCCGTCCGCCACCGTGACCGCGGCGTCGTCGGCTTCGACATCGCCGGCCCCGAGGCGGGCTTCCCGCCGTCCCGCATGCAGGGCGCGTTCGACCTGCTCGCGCGCGAGTGGATGCCCCGCACGATCCACGCGGGCGAGGCCGACGGCCTCGAGTCCATCCGCGGCGCCCTGCTCGACGGCCGCGCGCTCCGCCTCGGCCACGGCGTGCGCATCGCCGAGGACATCGAGATCGACAGCGAGGAGGGCGAGGACGTGTTCGTCACGCTCGGCACGCTCGCCCAGTGGGTGAAGGACCGCGGCGTCCCGCTCGAGCTCAGCCCGTCGTCGAACCTGCAGACCGGCGCCATCGAGGCCTGGGGCGACCAGATGGTCGACCACCCGTTCGACCTGCTCTACCAGCTCGGCTTCGCCGTCACGGTGAACCCGGACAACCGCCTCATGAGCGGCACCAGCATCAGCCGGGAGCTCGCGCTCCTCACGGACGCGTTCGCCTACGACCTCGACGACCACGAGGTGTTCCAGCTCAACGCGGCGGCCGCGGCCTTCCTCCCGCTGGAGGAGCGCGAGGCGCTCGCCGACATCATCTCCGACGGGTTCGCCCGCCTGTAGCAAGGGGCCGTCGGCCCGTCATCGTCCCCCCGCACCAGAGAGGCCGCACGTGCTCCCACCGCTCCCGGACGACGCCGTCACGCTCCGCGCCGAGGCCGCCGACTGGCGCGCCGCGGTGCGCCTCGCGGGCGACGCGCTGGTGCGCTCGGGCGCGGCCACGGCCGACTACGCCGACGCCATGATCCGCGTCATCGAGGAGTTCGGCGCCTACGTCGTCATCGCCCCGGGCCTCGCCCTGGCGCACGCGCGACCGGGGCCGGAGACGCTCGCGGACGGCCTCGCGGTGGTCAC
The DNA here is from genome assembly GCF_021922985.1 of Clavibacter michiganensis subsp. tessellarius. Classification (NCBI taxonomy): domain Bacteria; kingdom Bacillati; phylum Actinomycetota; class Actinomycetes; order Micrococcales; family Microbacteriaceae; genus Clavibacter; species Clavibacter tessellarius. Next base: position 166,970 of record NZ_CP040788.1, read on the forward strand.
GCTGCGGGAGCCCGTGTCGTTCGGGCACGCGCACAACGATCCCGTCGACGTCATCGTCGGCCTCGCGGTCACCACGGTCGACCGGCACGTCACGTCGGTCGCCGACATGGCCAACATCTTCAACGACGCCACCGCCATCCCGCGGCTGCGCGCCGCCACCACGGTCGAGGAGGTCCGGCGCGTCATGGCCGGCGAGGAGGGCGCATGAAGGTCGTCGCGATCTGCGGGGTGGGGATCGGCACGTCCGGGATCCTCAAGGTCAACGCCGAGCGGGCGCTGGCGCGCCTCGGCATCGAGGCGGACGTCACGGCGGCCGACCTCTCGAGCGTCGCGTCGATCGGCGAGGACGCGCAGGTCATCCTCACGTCGCCGGAGCTGGTGGACCGCATCGGCGCCACGTACGCCGACGTCGTCGTGATCGAGAACTACTTCGACCTCGAGGAGATCTCGGCCAAGCTCGACGCCGCGCTCGGCTGACCCGCTCCGGCGGGGGACGGCGCCGCGTCGGCGGGTGCCCCGTCGGGCGTGGTCGCGCCTGCCGTGGCTGAGCCTGTCGTCGCCGCGCTTGCCGCCGCCGGGTGCACCGCGCCGCCGCGCGCGACGACGATCCCGGCCGCCAGCAGGGCCGCGCCGGCGATCGCGGTGCCGGCCGCCAGCACCGCGGGCGACGGGCCGGTGATCGGCTGCCCCGCGAGCGCCTGCGCGGTGACGAGCGCGACCACCGCGAGGTAGGCGACGGCCGCGACCGCCGTCAGCCGCACGCGCACCCGGTCGGGCGCCAGCGCCGGGATCCGCCGCGCCGCGAGCCCGAGGAGCAGCGCCGCGACGGGCAGCGCCTGGAGCGCGTGCATGCCGACGAAGTGCGGGATCCGCAGGTCGCCCGACGTGGTGCTCCAGCCGAGCACGGGGAGCCCGGGACCGCCGTCCTCCGCCCCCACCGCGTGCGCTCCGGACACGCCGTGGAAGTCGGCGAGCTGGGCCGCGGTCGGCGAGGTCATGAGGTACGCGAGGCCGATGCCGACGAGCGCGATGAGGGCGCCGGCGCGGATCCCCAGCGTCAGCGCCGGATCGGGCAGCCGCAGGCGCAGCACGGCCAGGCTCGTGAGGAGGGCGCACACGTACAGCACGGTGACCGAGGCCGCCATGACGCCCCAGAGCGCGGTCGCCAGCGGCGTCGTGACGTTGAAGTGGCTCGTCGTCCCGGCGGCGGCCGCGCCCACGATGACCGCCTGCTCCACGACGAGCGCGATCGCGACCACGGTCCCGACGACGTGCGCCGGCCGTCGGAAGCGGGGGAGCCGCGCGATGAGCCAGGCCCACGAGACGGCGTAGACGAGGATCGACAGCGAGAACTTGGCGGGCTTGTCCCACACGGGCGCGCCCGTCACGACCCGGTGGTCGACCAGGCCGCCCACGAGGCACGCCACCGCGACGACGGCCATGAGCGCGGCGACGGCCATGAGCGGCCGATGCCAGCCGAAGGCGCGGCGGATCACGACGCGGCCCCCGTCGTCCGCGCGACCGCGGCCTGCGCGATGCGGCGGAGCCCGGCGGCCAGCTCGTCGCCGAGGACAGTGCCGACGACCATGAGCTCGGCCATCGCCGTGCGGTCCGGCCGGGCGGTCACCGCCGCGAGGTCGGCCTGCGCCTGCACGCCTGCCGCCTCGGCGTAGCGCGCCAGGTAGGCGTCCTGCACCGGATGCCCGGAGCGGGCGAAGGCGTCCACCGCCCGCGCCGCCTGCGCCCGGCCGGCATGCCCGTCGAGGACGCACCAGCCGGCCTCCTCCGTGACCGCGTCGATGCGGGCGAGCGCGTCGGGCACGGGCGGCTCCGTCGCCGGCGGGCCGTGCGTGAGGGCGTCCTGCGCGACCGCGAAGACCTCCTGCACGCGGCGGGCGTCGTCGTCGAGCACGGCCAGGACCTCGCGGGCCCGGGCGACGGGCAGCCGGCCGACGTCGATGAGCGCGCGGACCAGCCGGATCCGCCGCGCGTGCTCGTCGTCGTAGTCGGTGCGGTTGCCGCCGACGCGGGTCCCCGCCGGCAGCAGGCCCTCGCGGACGTAGTACTTGACGGTGGCCGGCGGGACGCCCGTCCGCTCGGCGAGCTCGGTGATGCGCATGCCGCGAGGCTAACCCACTGATAGCGCCACTACCAGTGAAGGGCAGCAGAAGATCCGCGGACCGCCGGACGGTCCGCGGATCCTCCGGCTCAGACCTCGAGCAGGTGCGGGACGGCCTCGGCGAGGTCGGCGATGATCGCGCGCGCCGCGTCCCGCCGCTCCGCGACGGTGCCCTCGGTGCTCTGGGCGTCGAGGTACACCTTCACCTTGGGCTCGGTGCCGCTCGGGCGCACGATGAGCCGGGCGCCGTCGCCGAGGTGGAAGCGGAGCACGTCGCTGGGCGGCAGGTCGCCGAAGCCGTCGGCCAGGTCGTCCATGCGCTCGACCGGCCGCGAGCCGATCCGGGTCGGCGGGTCCTGGCGCAGCTTCGCCATGATGCGCGGGATGACCGCGAGGTCGGTGACGCGCACCGAGATCTGGTCGCTCGCGAACGAGCCGAAGCGCTCGGCGAACTCGCGGTCGTAGTCGTCGATGGTCTGCCCGCGCGACTTCAGCAGCAGCACGCCGTGCAGCACGGCGACGGCGGCCGAGATGCCGTCCTTGTCGCTCGTGATCCACGGCGCCACGAGGTAGCCGAGCGCCTCCTCGTAGCCGTAGACGATGTCGGGCGCGCGCGAGATCCACTTGAAGCCCGTGAGCGTCTCGCGGTAGCCGAAGCCCAGCTCGCGGGCGACGACCTCGAGCGCGGGGGAGGAGACGAGGCTCGACGCGAACGTGCCCGTGTTGCCGTCGGCCGTGTAGCGCTCGGCGATGCCGAGGCCGAGCAGCATGCCGACCTCGTTGCCGGAGAGCCGCCGCCAGGCGCCGTGCTCGTCCGCGATGGCCACGGCCAGGCGGTCGGCGTCGGGGTCGTTGGCGATGATGAGCTCGGCGTCCGCGGCGATGGCCGCCTGGAACGCGAGGTCGAGCGCGCCCGGCTCCTCCGGGTTCGGAAACGCGACGGTCGGGAAGTCCGGGTCGGGATCCGCCTGCGCGGCCACGACGATCGGCCGGTCGACCCCGACCGCGTCGAACACGCGCGCCGCGGTCTCCCACCCGACGCCGTGCAGGGGCGTGTACACCCACGTGAGCGGCGCGAGCGGGGCGGCGAACAGGTCCGCCACCTCCCGCACGTACGCGTCGACGAGCGACTCGGGCGCGATCTCGTAGTCGTCGGCGACGGGCAGCTGCTGCACGGTGCGCTCGCCCGCGGCCTTGTGGATGAAGGCGGCGATGTCGCGGTCGGCGGGGCTGACGATCTGCGACCCGTGGTCCTCGTCGCCGAGGTAGACCTTGTAGCCGTTGTCGCGCGCGGGGTTGTGCGAGGCCGTGACCATGACGCCGGCGCTCACCGCGAGGTGCTTCACGGCGTAGGCGAGCAGCGGCGTCGGCAGCGCGCGGGGGAGCAGCACCGTGCGGACGCCGGCACCCGCCATGATCCGGGCGGTGTCCTCCGCGAAGACGCGGGAGTTGTGCCGTCCGTCGTAGCCGACGACGATGCTCGGCCGGGGGCTGCGGCTGCGGAGGTAGTCGGCGAAGCCCGCGGCGGCCTGCGCCACGAGGACGCGGTTCATCCGGTTCGGGCCGGCGCCCAGCTCCCCGCGGAGGCCCGCGGTGCCGAACTGGAGCCGGGACTGGAAGCGGTCGCGCAGGTCCTGGGCGGCCTGCTCGCGGTCGGCCGCGGAGGCGTCGGTCGCGGTGCCGGCCACGCGCGCGAGGAGGGCGTCCACCTCGGCGCGGGTGACGGGATCCGGGTCCTGCGCCTGCCACGCGCGGGCGGCGGCGACGAGCGCCTGCGTCTCCTCGCGGCTCACAGGGCGCCCACGATGCGGGCGAGCATCCCGCCGATGCGGCCCTCGGCGGCGCGACCGGCCTCGATGACCTCCTCGTGGCTGAGCGGCGTCTCCTGGATGCCGGCGGCGAGGTTCGTGATGAGCGACATGCCGAGCACCTCCATGCCGGCCTCGCGCGCGGCGATGGCCTCGAGCGCGGTGGACATGCCGACGATGTGGCCGCCGATGACCTCGGCCATGCGCACCTCGGCGGGCGTCTCGTAGTGCGGGCCGCGGAACTGGCAGTACACGCCCTCGTCGAGGTCGGGCTCCACCTCGTGCGCGATCGCGCGGAGGCGGGCCGAGTAGAGGTCGGTCAGGTCGACGAACGTCGCGCCCTCGAGCGGCGAGTCGGCGGTGAGGTTGATGTGGTCGCTGATGAGGACGGGCGTGCCGGGCGTCCAGTGGCGCTTGATGCCGCCCGCGCCGTTGGTGAGGATCATCGTGGTCGCGCCGGTCGCCGCGGCGGTGCGGACGCTGTGCACGACCCGGCGGACGCCGTGGCCCTCGTAGTAGTGGGTGCGCGCGCCGATGACGAGGGCGCGGCGGCCGGACGGCAGGAGCACGCTGCGGAGCGAGCCGACGTGGCCCTCGAGCGCGGGCTTCGAGAAGCCGACGACCTCGGTGGCCGGGATGGTGGCGGTGGTCTCGCCGATGAGATCCGCCGCGCGCCCCCATCCGCTGCCGAGGGTGAGGGCGATGTCGTGGCGCTCGACGCCCGTGAGCTCGGCGATCTGCCGGGCCGCCTGCCGCGCGATCTCCTGGGGGTCGGCGTCGGGCGACTCGAGGGGGTTGCTGTAGGTCATGCCCTGATCCTAAATGCGCGTGACCCCGCGGCCCGGGCGGCCACGGCGGTGCCGTGGGAGGCGCCGGGCGACGGGTTCGCGCGGGCCGCGGGCCTGCGGGATGATGTGCGCATGGGATACGAGTTCGAGGCCAACCAGCGGATCGCCGTCCTCGGAGGCGGCCCCGGCGGGTACGAGGCGGCCATCGCGGGAGCCCAGCTCGGCGCCGAGGTCACGCTCGTGGAGCGCGTCGGCGTGGGCGGCTCCGCCGTGATGACCGACGTCGTCCCCTCGAAGACCCTCATCGCCACCGCCGAGGCCACGAACGCGCTGGGCGAGGCCGCCGACCTCGGCGTGCAGTTCTTCTCCCGCGGCGAGCAGAGCCGCCGCCCCGTGCGCCCCGAGGTCGCCGTCAACCTCCAGGCCGTCAACGACCGCCTCCTCCGCCTCGCCCGCCAGCAGTCCGAGGACATGAAGTCGAGCCTCATCCGCGCCGGCGTCCGCATCGTGCAGGGCGAGGGCCGGCTCGACGGGCCGAACCGCATCATCGTCTCCACCGGCCGCGGGGGAGCCGGCACCGACTTCGACGAGATCGACGCCGACACGACCGTCATCTCCACGGGCGCGAGCCCGCGCATCCTGCCGACGGCCAAGCCCGACGGCGAGCGGATCCTCACCTGGACGCAGCTCTACACGATGGACTCGGTGCCGGAGCACCTCATCGTCGTGGGATCCGGCGTCACGGGCGCGGAGTTCGCCTCGGCCTACACGGCGCTCGGCGCCAAGGTCACGCTCATCTCCTCCCGCGACCAGGTGCTGCCCGGCGAGGACGCCGACGCCGCCCGCGTCATCGAGGACGTCTTCACGCGCAACGGCATGACCGTGCTGTCGAAGTCCCGCGCCGAGTCGGTCGTGCGCGACGGCGACCGCGTCGTCGCGACGCTCTCGGACGGCCGCGTCGTCGAGGGCAGCCACTGCCTCATGGCGGTCGGGTCCGTGCCCAACACCGCGGGCATCGGCCTCGAGGAGGCGGGCGTGCAGCTGAGCGACTCCGGCCACATCCGCGTGAACCGCGTCGCGCGCACCTCGGTGCCGAGCGTGTACGCCGCGGGCGACTGCACGACGTTCCTGCCGCTCGCGTCCGTCGCGTCGATGCAGGGGCGCACGGCCGTGTACCACGCGATGGGCGACGCGGTGAGCCCCACCGAGCTCCGCAACGTGACGTCGAACATCTTCACGCAGCCCGAGATCGCCACGGTCGGCTGGTCGCAGAAGCAGATCGAGGAGGGGCTCGCGCAGGGCGACATCTACAAGCTCCCGCTCGCGTCGAACCCCCGCGCCAAGATGCAGAACGTCAAGGACGGCTTCGTGAAGCTGTTCGCGCGCACGGGCTCCGGCACGGTCATCGGCGGCGTCATCGTGGCCCCCAAGGCGAGCGAGCTGATCTTCCCGCTCGCGCTCGCGGTGGAGCACCGCCTCACGGTCGACGACGTGGCCCGCGCGTTCACGGTCTACCCGTCGCTGTCGGGGAGCATCTCCGACGCGGCGCGCGCCATGCACATCGTGCTCTGATCCTCCGGCCGTGCCCGCGGCCCGCACGCGACGACGGCCGGCCCCCGCGGGGACCGGCCGTCGTCGCGTGCGGCGGGATCAGACGATGTCGAGCAGGCGGTGCCCCGACGGGACGGTCTGGCCGACCTCGGCCGCGAGCCCGGTGACGGTGCCCTCGCGGTGCGCGGTGAGCGGCTGCTCCATCTTCATCGCCTCGAGGACCACGAGGAGGTCGCCCTTGACGACCTGCTGGCCCTCCTCGACGGCGAGCTTGACGACGGTGGCCTGCATGGGCGAGGTGACGGATCCGCCGCCCGAGGTGTCGACGGCGCCGGCCTGCTTGCGCCGGGCGGGGGCCGCCGCGCCGCGCCGGGAGGACGCGCCGCCGGTCGCGGGCGCGAGGTCCTCGGGGAGGCTCACCTCGATGCGCTTGCCGCCCACCTCGACCACGACCGTGTGCCGCGCGGGCGCCTCGGCGGCGTCCTCGAGCGCGCCCGACCAGGGCTCGATGGTGTTGTCGAAGTCCGTCTCGATCCACCGCGTGTACACGGAGAACGGGGCGCCGTCGGCCGGCGCGAAGGCGGCGTCGCGCACGATCGCGCGGTGGAAGGGCAGCACGGTCGGCAGGCCCTGCACCTCGAACTCGTCGAGGGCGCGACGCGAGCGCTCGAGCGCGTCCTCGCGGCTGGATCCGGTGACGATGAGCTTGGCGAGCAGCGAGTCGAACGCGCCGGAGACCTCGTCGCCCGCGCGGACGCCGGAGTCGACGCGCACGCCGGGGCCGCCGGGCGCCTGGAACACGTGCACGGGGCCGGGCGCGGGGAAGAATCCGCGGCCCGGGTCCTCGCCGTTGATGCGGAACTCGAAGGAGTGGCCGCGCGGCGCCGGGTCGTCGTAGTCGATGAGGCCGCCCGCGGCGATGCGGAACTGCTCGCGCACGAGGTCGATGCCCGTGACCTCCTCGGAGACCGGGTGCTCGACCTGGAGGCGCGTGTTGACCTCGAGGAAGGAGATGGTGCCGTCCTGCGCGACGAGGAACTCGCAGGTGCCGGCGCCGACGTAGCCGACCTCGCGGAGGATCGCCTTCGACGCGGCGTAGAGCTGCGCGTTCTGCTCCTCGGTGAGGAAGGGCGCCGGCGCCTCCTCCACGAGCTTCTGGTGGCGGCGCTGCAGCGAGCAGTCGCGGGTCGAGATGACGACGACGTTCCCGGCCGAGTCGGCGAGGCACTGGGTCTCGACGTGGCGCGGGCGGTCGAGGTACTTCTCCACGAAGCACTCGCCGCGGCCGAACGCCGCGACGGCCTCGCGGGTGGCGGACTCGAACAGCTCCGGCACCTCCTCGCGCGTGCGGGCGACCTTGAGGCCGCGGCCGCCGCCGCCGAACGCCGCCTTGATGGCGACCGGCAGGCCGTGCACGTCGACGAAGTCGAGGACCTCGGCGGCGCCGGAGACCGGGTTGAGCGTGCCGGGCGCGAGCGGCGCGCCCACGCGCTCGGCCACGTGGCGGGCGGTGACCTTGTCGCCGAGCTGCTCGATGGCGCTCGGGGAGGGGCCGATCCAGATGAGCCCCGCGTCGATGACCTGCTGCGCGAAGTCGGCGTTCTCGGCGAGGAAGCCGTAGCCGGGGTGCACCGCGTCGGCGCCGGAGCGGCGGGCGATGGAGAGGATCTTGGCGATGACGAGGTAGGTCTCCGCGCTCGTCTGCCCGTCGAGGGCGTACGCCTCGTCGGCGAGCGTGACGTGCAGCGCGTCGCGGTCCTGGTCGGCGTAGACGGCGACCGAGCCGATCCCCGCGTCCCTCGCCGCCCGGATGATGCGGACGGCGATCTCGCCTCGGTTGGCGATCAGGACCTTGTTCACACGCGTCATGGGACCCCAGCCTAGGGTCTTGGATCGGCCCGGCTCCGGAGGGTCGCCACAGACATCCGGGCCGTCGGAGTGCGCGCGTCGACAAAGGCCGCGCCGGGACGCGGCCCTGGCATGATCGACGCATGACCGCATCCGGCACCGGCGACGACGACGCGCGGGCCGCCGCGGCCGACCTCGCCGACCTCCTCGACCGCACGGTGGCCGAGCTGCAGGCGCGTCGCTCGCCGGACGAGGCGCTCGCCGAGGTGCGGGCCAAGCGCTCGTTCGGGCCCATCAAGCGGCAGCCGGCGATGGTGCCCGTGGGCCGCGCGTGGCGGCTCGGCGTCCTGCTGCTCTCGGCCGACGGATCCCTCCGCCGCACCGGCAGCATCACCCGCGCCGTCGAGCCGACGCGCTCGCAGGGCCTCGACTCGGGCGTCGAGGCGCGCAAGGAGGCGCGGCGCCAGGCCGTGCGCGCGTTCGCGGAGGGTGATGCGGTCGACTTCGACTGGGAGCCGATCGCGCTCGACGCGGAGTCGCTCGCGCGCGGATCCGGCCCGCTGTCGCTGCGCGGCCGGGAGCTGCGCGTGCAGTGGGGGCCGAACGCCCACGAGACGCGGCCGCTCGCGGCGTACCTCGCCGACCGCATCGAGGTCCTCGGGATGGGCTGAGGCCCGCCCGCCGGCGAGCCTGGCAGCCGAGGTCAGGCGGTGTCGGATCCGAGCAGGCGCGCCTCGACGGCGCCCTGGCGGTTCCAGAGGTCGGGCCACGCGACGCCGAGCTCGCGCACGAGCGCGCGCAGCGTGGGGAGCGAGAGGCCGACGACCGTGCTCGGGTCGCCCTGGATCCGCTCGATGAAGGCCGCGCCCAGGCTGTCGATGGTGAAGGAGCCGGCCACCAGGAGCGGCTCGCCGGTGGCGACGTAGGCGTCGATCTCGGCGTCGTCGATGTCCGCCCGGAAGCGCACGTCGGCGACGGCGGCGCGCCCCACGCCGTGGACGACGCGGCCGTCGGCCACCTCGATCAGCCAGTGGCCGGAGTGCAGGCGGCCCTCCTGGCCGCGCTGCGCCCGCCAGCGCTCGGTGGCGCGCTCGACCGTGTGCGGCTTGCCGTGCACGACGCCGTCGATCTCGAACGCGGAGTCGCCGCCGAGCACGAGGCCCGTGATCGGCCGGCCGGCGACGAGCTGGCCGACGACGGCCTCGGCCTTGGCGCGCGCGAGCAGCTGCACCATGTCGTCCGGCGCGAGCGGCCCGCGCTCCGCCTCCGCGGCGGCGACCGCGGCGGGCTCGTCCACCTCGGACGGCAGCACGACCGGCTCGATGCCCGCGGACCGCAGCAGGGCCAGGCGGGCGGGGGATGTGGAGGCGAGGTGCAGGCGCGTCGTCATCGGATCATCGTGGCATGCGCGGTCGGGCCGTCCGCCGTCGCCGGTGTGATCGTGCCGCTCCCCGGTGTGTCCGGGTCGCCGTCCGCCGTCGCCGGTGTGATCGTGCCGCCTCCCGGTGCGTCCGGGTCGCCGTCCGCCGTCGCTCGTGTGATCGTGCCGCTCCCCGGTGTGTCAGGGTTGCCGCATGGGTGAGCAGGTGGGCCGCGAGGTCGAGGTGGACGTGACCAACATCGCGCACGGGGGAGTCTCCGTCGCCAGGCACGACGGCCGGGTGATCTTCGTCTCGGACGCGATCCCCGGCGAGCGCGTGCGCGCGCGCATCACGGAGGACTCGAAGAAGTCGTTCTGGCGCGCCGACACGGTCGAGGTGCTCGACGCGTCCCCGCACCGCCGCCCGCACGTGTGGGCCGAGGCCTCCGTCGACCGTGCCCCCGAGGACCGGGTCGGCGGCGCCGAGCTCGGCCACATCGACCTCGCCCACCAGCGCGAGCTGAAGCGCCAGGTCGTCGTCGACTCCCTCTCCCGCATGGCGCGCGTCGACCGCGACGTCGAGGTCCAGGCGCTCCCCGGCGACGACGAGGCGGGCGGCCTCGGCTGGCGCACGCGCGTCAGCCTGCACGTCGACGACGACGGCCGCGTCGGCCCGTACGCCTCGCGCTCGCACCGCGTGATCCCCGTGCGGTCCCTCCCGCTCGCGACCGAGGGCGTGAACGGCGCCGCGCCCTTCGGCCAGCGCTTCCCCGGGGTCGAGGGCGTCGACCTCGTCGCGCCCGCCGAGGGGCACGTCCGCATGCTGCTCATCGACGGCAAGCCGCAGCGCCGCGACACCATCACGGAGCGCGTCCGCGACCGCGAGTTCAAGCTGGAGGCGGGCGGCTTCTGGCAGGTGCACCGCCGCGCGGCCGAGACCCTGTACGACGCTGTGCAGTCCTCGATCGACGAGGCCCTGTTCGACCCGCGCGCCGCGAACCTCGACCTCTACGGCGGGGTGGGCCTGCTCGCCGCCGCCGTGGGCGACCGCTTCGGCGACACGGTGCGGATCACGAGCGTGGAGAGCGACGAGGTCGCCACCGAGTTCGCGGGCGACAACCTCGCCGAGTGGGTGGGTGCCGCGTCGCTCACCGCGCGCGTCGACCGCTACCTGCAGAAGCTGGCCCGCGAGGCGAGCCCCGCCGAGCGCCGTCGCCTCCAGGGCGCGACCGTCGTGCTGGACCCGCCGCGCGCCGGCGCGAAGAAGCCCGTGGTGGACGCGCTCGTCGACCTGCACCCGGCGCAGGTCGTGTACGTGGCCTGCGACCCGGTGGCGCTCGCCCGCGACGTGGCGCTCTTCGCGGAGCGCGGCTACGAGCTGCGCTCGGTGCGCTCCTTCGACCTCTTCCCGCACACGCACCACGTCGAGAGCGTGGCCGTGCTGGTGCCCGCCGCGTCCTGATCCGCGCCGTGGGCCGGACGGGTGGGCCGGGCTCGGGCGACGGCCGCCGGGCACCCGGCGGCCGCGGTGGCGGGCGTTACAGTGGGCGAGGGGACCGCGGGCGCACGCCGGCGGGCACGCGACGAGGGGGATCCGGATGACCGAGACCACGCAGGGATCCGCTCCCGCCACCGAGGCACGGCCTCCCGTGCGCGTCGCCGTCGTCGACGACCACGAGTCGGTGCGCCTCGGCCTCAAGGCCGCGTGCCTCGACGCCGGCTACGAGTTCATCCTCGCCGCCGCCAACGCCCGCGAGCTCGTCGACGGCCTGGTCGGCCGCGAGTGCGACGTGGTCGTCCTCGACCTGTCGCTCGGCGACGGCTCGTCGGTCACCGACAACGTCAAGGCCGCGCAGGGCACGGGGGCCGCGGTGCTCGTGCACAGCATCGCCGACCGCGTCGCGAGCGTCCGCGAGGCGCTCGCCGCGGGTGCCGCGGGCGTCATCCCGAAGTCGTCCGCCACGCAGACCGTCATGGCCGCCGTCGCCACGGTCGCGCGCGGCGACGTGCTCAACAACCTCGAGTGGGCCACCGCGATCGACGCCGACCGCGACTTCGCCAAGGCCCAGCTCGGCCGCCGCGAGCGCGACGTGCTCCACCTGTACGCCTCCGGCCTCCCGCTGAAGCTCGTCGCCCAGCAGCTCGGCATCGCCAACAGCACGGCCCGCGAGTACCTCGACCGGATCCGCGTGAAGTACGTCGAGGTCGGGCGCCCCGCGCCCACGAAGGTCGACCTCCTGCGCCGCGCCGTGGAGGACGGCATCCTCCCGGGGCTGGACCAGGACGGCGGCGATGCCCGCTAGCCCACCGGCCAGCGCGCCGCTGAACGCGGCACCCGTGACGCGCGCCCGCGCCGGCGAGCCGCCGCGCACGCCCGACAACCCCATCAGCCTCGCCCGCATCGAGACCATCCTCGGCCGTGGCGCCGGCGCGTTCGGCCTCCTCTTCGCGCTGCAGTCCGTGCAGGTGATCCTCGAGCAGCTCGACGACATGCGGCCCGCGTGGAGCGCCGCCTTCCTCGCCCTCTTCTTCGGCGGCCTCGTCTGGACCTGCGTCGCCGGCGTCATCCGCCGCGGCGTGGTGCCCGCTCACGCGACGGTGGCCGTCGTGTTCGTCCTGGGCCTCGTCACCTGGCCCCTCGCGATCGAGCCGGCGACCTACGCGGCCATCCCGCAGCCGTTCCTCTACCAGGAGCTCACCGTGGCGACGACGTGCGCGGCGATGGCGTTCCGGCTGTGGATCGCGGTGATCTACACCGTCGCCGCGCCGCTCCTGCTCAGCGTCCTCGAGGTGGTGGTGCGGCACGGCGGGGTGACGCCCATGGACTCGTTCCTGCAGGCGCTCTACTCGATCATCCTGGGCGGCTCGGTGCTGATGCTCGTGACCGTCCTCCGGCAGGCGGCGCTCGGCGTCGACTGGGCGCAGGGCACGGCCCTCACCCGCTACTCGCACGCCGTCCGGCAGCACGCCACGGAGGTCGAGCGCGTGCAGGTCGACGCGATCGTCCACGACAGCGTGCTGACGACGCTGCTCTCGGCCGCGCGCACCGCGGATCCGGCCGGCCGCGAGCTCGCCGCCGTGATGGCGGCCAACGCCATGGGCCACCTCTCGGCCGCCGAGCAGGGCACCGACGAGGACGCCGCGGTGCCGCTGCGCGCGGTGGCGAAGCGCATCGTCGACGCCGCGTCGGCCCTGTCCGCCCCGTTCGTGCTGGAGACGCGCGACCTCGGCACGCGCACGGTGCCCGTGGCGACCGCGGAGGCCATCTACTCGGCGGCGGTGCAGGCCATGATGAACAGCCTCCAGCACGCGGGCACGTCGGCGGAGTCGATCACGCGTCGCCTCGTGATCGCGGGCCACGGCGAGCAGGGCGTCGCCATCGACGTGGTCGACGACGGGGCCGGCTTCGACCAGCGGCGCATCCCCACCGAGCGTCTCGGGCTCCGCGTCTCCATCAAGGAGCGCGTGGCGCAGGCGGGCGGCGTCGTCACGATCGACTCGGCGCCGGGGGAGGGCACCGCGGTCCGCATCCGGTGGCCCGCGCCCGACGGGGAGCCGGGGCCCGGCCCGGCACCCGCGGCCGTCGACGGACCGCCGCCCGGGGCCCCCGCGCGCGAGGGCGACGGGAGCGCCCGATGATCGTCGTCCCGCGCTCCATCATCCTGGGCCTCGCGGCGCTCTTCTCCGCGTACCACGTCGTCCTCGGGCTGGTCGCCATCGCGGCCCCCGCGGATCCGGCCATCACGCTGCTCGCGATCGCCCTCTACGTCGTCGCGACCGGCATGAGCCTCTGGCCGCGTAGCCCCACGGTCATGCCCGCGTGGCTCGCCGCCTTCAACCTCGCCGTCGGCATCGTCATGCCGATCCTCGTCACGAGCCAGCTGACCGCCGGGGCGACGCCGCCCTTCTCGACCTGGCACATCGCGGCGGTGGGCACGCTGATGACCATCACGTCCGCCCGCCGCCGGCAGGGCTTCGCGTGGGCCGGCGTGCTGGTCCTCGCGATCCAGACGGTGCTCTGGGCGGGGCCGGGCGGGCTCGTCGACTACGGCGTCACGGGCAGCGCGCTCTGGGTGGCCGTCTCCCACGTGCTCGCCCACGCCCTGTCCAAGGCCGCCCGGGACGCGCGGCAGTTCCACCGGGCCGAGCGGGAGGCCGCCGACTGGCAGGCCGCGCAGGAGGCGCACCTCTACGAGCGGCAGTTCCGGCTCCGGCAGACGAGCCGCATGGCGGTCCCGATGCTCCGCCGCATCGTGGAGACCGGGGGCGACCTGTCGCCCGAGGAGCGGCAGGAGTGCCTCTACCTCGAGGGCGCGATCCGCGACGAGATCCGCGGGCGGACGCTCCTCAACGACGCCGTGCGCGAGCAGGTCATGCTCGCCCGCCGCCGCGGCACCGTCGTCACGCTCCTCGACGAGGGCGGCATCGACGACCTCGACGACGCCACGCGCGACATCGTGCTCGACCGCCTCGCGGAGGCCGTGCGGGACACGCGCGCGGACAAGATCATCGCGCGGACCGTGCCCGAGGGATCCGACACCGCCGTGACGGTCGTGGGGCTCAGCGTGGCCGGCGACGGCAGCGCGAGCCTGCTCGGCACCGAGGGCCTCGACGACGAGGTCGACCTCTGGCTCGAGATCCCGCGCCCGCGCCCCTGACGGTCCCGAGGCGCCGCGTAGACGGTCGCTCGCCTCGGGTCGAGGCCTGCGGGCGCTGAGAGACGCGGAGGCCGGTGATCCACCGGACGCCTCCGCGCCTCTCCGGTCATCCCGATGACCCGAGCACCGGGATGATCCGCCCCCGGCGTCGTCTGCTCACCACAGATGGACGACGCCCTGTTGCGCGACCCGAGATCCGGGCCCCCCAGCACGACGAGTCTCACGGAGCGGGAGGGACCGGCCAAGTCGTCATTTGGGAGGACACGGCGGCTCCCGCGGAGGACGCGGCGCACCCCCGGAGGTGCCGGCGCGTCCCGGAGGCGTCCGGCGGCTCAGCCGGAGAAGCCGCGCCAGCGCCCGGCGCCGGGCACCAGCGCGGCGCGGACCGTGCGCTGGGACCGCTGCCAGGCGTCGGGTGCCCGCCGTGCGGGCTGCTCGGCGACGGGCTGCGCCGCGAGGGCGGCCAGCACCGCGGTCGCGGCCGCGAGCTCCTCCGCCGTGGGGGAGCCGCCGAGCACGCGGACGCCGCCGCCGACCGGCTCCGACGCCGGGGATCCGGCGCCGGGAACGGCGCTGAGGTCGCTCACAGCGGGATGTTCCCGTGCTTCTTGGGCGGCAGGCTCGCGCGCTTGGTGCGCAGCGCCCGGAGCGCCTTGACGACCGACGCGCGCGTGGCCGCCGGCTGGATCACGTTGTCGAGCTCGCCGCGCTCGGCCGCGAGGAACGGGCTCGCGACGTTGTAGGTGTACTCGTTCGCCAGGCGCGTGCGCACGGCGGCGACGTCCTCGCCCGCGGCCTCGGCGCGCTTGATCTCGCCGCGGTAGAGGATGTTGACGGCGCCCTGGCCGCCCATCACGGCGATCTCGGCCGTCGGCCACGCGAGGTTGATGTCGGCGCCCAGCTGCTTCGAGCCCATCACGATGTACGCGCCGCCGTAGGCCTTGCGCGTGATGACCGTGACGAGCGGCACCGTCGCCTCGGCGTAGGCGTACAGCAGCTTCGCGCCGCGGCGGATGACGCCCGTCCACTCCTGGTCGGTGCCCGGCAGGTAGCCCGGCACGTCCACGAGCGTGAGGATCGGGATGGAGAACGCGTCGCAGAAGCGCACGAACCGGCTGGCCTTCTCGCCCGCCTCGATGTTGAGCGTGCCGGCCATGGCGTTCGGCTGGTTCGCGACGATGCCGACCGAGCGTCCCTCGACGCGGGCGAAGCCCACGATGATGTTCGGCGCGAAGAGCGGCTGCGTCTCGAGGAACTCGCCGTCGTCGACGATGAGCTCGATGATCGTCTTCATGTCGTACGGCTGGTTCGGGCTGTCCGGGATGATCGTGTCGAGCTTCAGGTCCTGCGCCGTGGTCTCGAGGTCCGCCGTGCGCGGGAACTCCGGCAGCTCGGCGAGGTTGTTGTCCGGCAGGAAGCCGAGGAGCGTGCGCGCGTAGTCGAGCGCGTCGTCCTCGTCGCTCGCCAGGTAGTGCGAGACGCCCGAGACGCGGTTGTGCGTGAGGGCGCCGCCGAGCTCCTCGAAGCCGACCTCCTCGCCCGTGACGGTCTTGATGACGTCGGGGCCGGTGACGAACATGTGGCTGGTCTTGTCGACCATGATCACGAAGTCGGTGAGCGCGGGGGAGTACACGGCGCCGCCCGCCGCCGGGCCCATGATGAGCGAGATCTGCGGGATGACGCCCGACGCGCGCGTGTTCAGGCGGAAGATCTCGCCGTACTTGCCGAGCGCGACCACGCCCTCCTGGATGCGCGCGCCGCCCGAGTCGAGGATGCCGATGATGGGCACGCCCGTCTTGATGGCGAGCTCCATGACCTTGATGATCTTCTCGCCCGCGACCTCGCCGAGCGAGCCGCCGAAGATCGTGAAGTCCTGCGAGTACACGGCCACCTGGCGGCCGTTGACGGTGCCCGTGCCGGTGACGACGGAGTCGCCGTAGGGCCGCTTCGCGTCCATGCCGAACGCGTGGGTGCGGTGGCGGACGAACTCGTCGAGCTCCACGAACGACCCGTGGTCGAGCAGCTGGTCGATGCGCTCGCGGGCGGTCATCTTGCCGCGCGCGTGCTGCTTCTCGATGGCGGCCTCGCCGCTCGCGGTGACGGCCTCGTGGTACCGCCTCTTCAGGTCGGCGAGCTTCCCGGCGGTCGTGTACATGTCCGGGGCGCCGGCGCCCTCGTCTGGCTCGTCTGCAGTCACCCGCCTCACTGTACCGGCGGCCCGGGGCGCGACCCTTGTGGGGAGTGCACAGAAGGTCGCGCCCCCGGGGTGCGGTCTCCTCCTGCTCGCCGCTGGGTACGGTGACCGCATGGACCTCCCGCTCAGCCGCCTCGCCGCCCCGCGCCTCGTCGCCCTCGACACCGTCGGATCCACGAACGACGAGCTGACCCGACGGGCCGCGGGCGACCCGTCGTCGTGGCCGGACGGATCCGTCGTCGTCACGCTCGACCAGACCGCGGGCCGCGGCCGACGGGGGCGCGTGTGGGTGGCGCCGCCCGGCCGCGCCCTCGCGGTGAGCGTCCTCTGCGCGCCCGCGGACGCCGCCCTCGACCCGGGCTGGCTGCCGCTGATGGCCGGGCTCGCGCTCGTCGAGACGCTGCGCGGCGTCGTGCCGGCGCCCGCCGCGGTCACGCTCAAGTGGCCGAACGACGTGCAGCTCGACGGGCGCAAGGTCTCCGGGATCCTCGGCGAGCTCGTGTCGCCCGGCCGGTACGCGCTCGGGACGGGCCTCAACCTCACGCTCGAGGAGCGCGAGCTGCCCACGGGCACGTCCACGTCCCTGCGCCTCGCGGGGGTCGCCGAGCCGGACGCGGACGCGATCCTCGCGGCGTTCCTCGCGGCGTTCGGCGCGCGCCGGGCAGCGTGGGAGCGGGCCGGCGGGGACGCGCGCGCCGCCGGTCTCGTGGAGGAGCTGGCGCGCACCTGCGCGACCATCGGCCGCGACGTGCGCGTCGAGCTGCCGGGCGGGGGCGAGCTCCTCGGGCGGGCGACGGGGGTGGACGACCACGGGCGGCTCACCGTGGAGTCCGCCGGGGATCCGGGCGGGACGTCTGTCGCCGCCGGGGACGTGACGCATCTGCGGTATCAATGAGGCATGGCGCACACGGGTGACACGCAGCGGTACGCACCCGGGGAGGGCGGCAGGGCGCTGCCCGTCCGCGGCGGACGCCGGGCCAGGCGCAAGGCCGAGCGGGCGGAGCGCGAGCGCCGCGCCGACGAGGAGGCCGGTCGCCTGACGGGCGCCCACGACGTGGATCCGCGCCTCGGCCGTCCCGCCGCGCCGCCCGCCGCGCCGCCGCAGCACATCGCGGCCGCGGAGCCCGAGCGCGTCCTCGTGCGGCTGCGTCCCCACGGCCGCGCGCTCACGCTCCCCGTGCTTCTCCTCATCGCCATCTGCCTCACGGCCGGCTACTTCGGCGCGTGGTTCCCGGAGCCGTGGGAGAACGCGCTCCTGCTCGTGTCGCTCGCGGGGGTCGCGGTGTTCGTCACGTTGCTGCCCGTGCTCGTGTGGCTCAACCGCCGGTACACGGTGACGACCCGGCGCCTGATCATCTCGCACGGCTTCTTCGTGCGCACCCGCCAGGAGCTGCTGCACTCGCGGGGCTACGACGTGACGCTCCGGCGCGGCCCGCTCCAGCACCTCCATCGCAGCGGGAACGTCACGGTCAACGCGGGCCTCGAGTCGCCCGTCGTCCTCCGGGACGTGCCGTCGGCGCACCTCGTGGTGCAGGCGCTGCAGGACCTCATGGAGGAGAACGCGAACATGGTGGCCGAGCGGCGACGCCAGGAGGAGTCGCGGCGCGGCCGCCCGGGGGATCCGAGCTGGCGGCAGCCGGATGACGGCCGGGCGCCGTGGGGCGACGACACCGCGCCCTGGGAGCGCGGCTGAGGCGACGCCGCGGCGTCCCTGCCGGAGGCGTCCGAAGAGGAGACGTCCCCGGAGGAGGCGTCCCTCCCGGAGACCTGCGCGCGGGTCGCGTGCCCGCGGTGCGCGCCCGCACCGGATGCGGGAGGATGTGCGGTGGCGTGACGGCCGGCCGCACGGCCCCGTCCCGCCCACCGCCGTGCCGCAGCCGCGTGCCGCGCCCACCCAGCTGGAGGAAGAGGACACCATGACGCCCATCGTCGGAGTCGTCGGGGGCGGGCAGCTCGCCCGCATGATGATCGCGCCCGCCGTGGAGCTCGGCATCGGGATCCGCGTGCTCGCCGAGGCGGAGGGCATGTCCGCCGGCCTCGCCGCCACCGCCGTCGGCGACCACCGGGACCTCGACGCGGTCCGCGCCTTCGCCCGCGAGGTCGACGTGATCACCTTCGACCACGAGCACGTCCCGCAGCACGTGCTGCGCGCGCTCGTCGCCGAGGGCGTCGCGGTGCACCCGGGCCCGGACGCCCTCCTCGTCGCGCAGGACAAGCTGCTCATGCGCGAGCGCCTCGAGCAGCTCGGCGTGCCCGTCCCCGTCTGGGCGCGGGTCGCCGACCGGGACGCGCTCGCCGCGTTCCTCGCGGACAACGGCGGCGTCGCGGTCGTGAAGACGCCGCGCGGCGGCTACGACGGCAAGGGCGTGCGGGTCGTGCGCTCCGCCGACGACGCGGACGACTGGTTCCGGGCGCTCGACGCCGGCGACGCGCTGCTCGCGGAGGAGCTCGTGGACTACGCGCGCGAGCTCGCCCAGTCCGTCGCGCGCCGGCCCTCGGGCGACATCGTGGCCTGGCCGGTGGTCGAGTCCATCCAGCGCGACGGCGTCTGCGCGGAGGTCATCGCGCCCGCCCACGGCGCCTCGCCGAGGCTCCGCGAGGCGGCCGAGGAGATGGCGCGCGGGATCGCCGAGGGCCTCGGCGTCACAGGCGTGCTCGCGGTCGAGCTCTTCGAGACCGTCGACGGCCGCCTCCTCGTCAACGAGCTGGCGATGCGGCCGCACAACACCGGCCACTGGTCCATGGACGGAGCCGTCACCGGCCAGTTCGAGCAGCACCTGCGGGCCGTGCTCGACTTGCCGCTCGGATCCGCGCGTCCGCTCGCGCCGTGGTCGGTCATGATCAACGTGCTCGGCGGCCCGGAGACGGGCACCGTCGCCGACCGGTACCCGCAGGCGCTCGCCGACCAGCCCGAGGCGCGCTTCCACTTCTACGGCAAGGAGCCGCGCCCGGGCCGCAAGGTCGGGCACGTCACGGTCGTGGGCGACGACCTCGACGAGGTCGCGTACCGGGCCCGCGCCGCGGCGGCGTTCTTCCGCGGCTGACGGGGGCGCCCGTTCCGAGCGCGCGGGGGCGCCCGTCCCGCGGGATCCGCGTCGCGCGCGGCTGCGTGGCGCGACGGGGCGCCCAGGATCCCGCACCTAGCATGGAGCCCGTGAATCCCGACACCTCCCCCCTCGTCGGCCTCGTCATGGGCTCCGACTCCGACTGGAACGTCATGGAGAAGGCGTCCGACGCCCTCCACGGGCTCGGCATCGCCCACGAGGTCCAGGTGCTCTCGGCCCACCGCACCCCCGAGCGGATGATCGCCTACGGCAAGGCGGCGCGCGAGCGCGGGATCCGCGTCATCGTCGCGGGCGCGGGCGGCGCCGCCCACCTGCCCGGCATGCTCGCCTCCGTCACGACCCTGCCCGTCATCGGCGTCCCGGTGCCCCTGAAGACCCTCGACGGCATGGACTCCCTGCTCTCCATCGTGCAGATGCCCGCCGGCGTGCCCGTCGCCACCGTGTCCATCGGCGGCGCGGAGAACGCGGGGCTCCTCGCCGCCCGCATCCTCTCCACGACGGATGCGCGGATCGCCGACGCCCTGGAGCGCCACCGCACGGAGCTCGCGGAGCTCGTCGAGCAGAAGGACGCCGCGCTGCAGCAGAAAGCCCAGTCGCGCACGTGAGCCTCACCCAGCCCATCCGGCACCCGGACACCGGGTCGCCGCGCATCATGACCACGCGGGCCTGGTGGCTCGTCGTGCTGAACGTGCTGATCCCGGGATCCGCCCAGGTGCTCGCGGGGAACCGCCGGCTCGGCCGCATCGGCCTCGCCTCGACGCTCGTCGTCTGGACGGTCGGCGTCGTCGCCGCGGGCCTCGCGCTCTTCGCCCGCGGGGCGCTGATCCAGCTGGTCTCCGAGGAGTGGCTGCTCCTCGTGCTGCAGGTGCTGCTCGCGGCCTACGCCGTGCTCTGGGTCGTGCTCGCGCTCGACACCCTGCGGCTCGCGCGCATCATCCGGGTCGCGCCGCGGGCGCGGCCGATCATCGCCGCTCTGTCCGTGCTGCTGATGGTGGGCACGGCCGGATCCGCCGGGTACGCGGCCTACGTCGTGGGCGTCGGTCGCGGCGCCCTCGGCGGCATCTTCGGCGACTACGCGGGCGAGCCGCCCGTCGACGGCCGGTACAACATCATGCTGCTCGGCGGCGACGCGGGCAGCGACCGGGCGGGCCTCCGCCCCGACAGCATCACCGTCGTCAGCATCGACGCCGCCACGGGACGCGCCACCATGGTGGGCCTCCCGCGCGACATGGAGGACGTGCCGTTCTCCGACGGGTCGCCGCTGCAGGCGCGCTACCCGAAGGGCTACACGCACTGCGACGTGGACGCGTGCATGCTCAACTCCATCTACACGGAGGTGGAGGTCTACAAGCAGGACCTCTACCCCGACGCGAAGGCCAAGGGCAGCCTGCCCGGCATCGAGGCGATGCGCGAGGCCGTGCAGGGCGTCACGGGGCTCACGATCCAGTACTACGTCCTCATCGACATGCAGGGCTTCGCCGACATGGTCGACGCGCTCGGCGGCATCGACGTCGACGTGAAGCGCCGCATCGGCATGGGCTCGGGCCACGACGACAAGTTCCGGCCGGTGCCCATCCCCGAGTGGATCGAGCCGGGCCAGCAGAAGCTCGACGGGTACCACGCCCTCTGGTACGCGCGCTCGCGCTACCAGGCCAGCGACTACGACCGCATGACGCGCCAGCGCGAGGTGCAGCAGGCCGTGGTGAAGCAGTTCGACCCGGCCAACGTGCTCACCAAGTTCGACGCGATCGCGCAGGCCGGCACGCAGGTCGTGAAGACCGACATCCCGCGCGGCACGCTGGGCTACTTCACGCAGCTCGCGCTGAAGACGAAGGACCAGCCGATCGACGACCTCGAGATCGTGCCGCCGCGCTTCGACTCGCAGAAGCCGGACTTCCCGGCGGTCCGCCAGGCCATCCAGCAGCAGTTCGCGCAGGGCTCGGCCGGCTGATCCGTCGCGCCCCGGCCCCTACAGGTCGGCGTGCAGCTGCCAGACCTTCTCGGCGGAGTCGCGCCAGCTGAAGGCGCGCGCCCGGTCCTGGCCGACGACCGCGAGGCGCTCGCGCGCGGCCGTGTCGGAGAGGAGGCCGCCGATGGCCTCGGCGAGGCGCAGCGGGTAGCCGTCGGGGTCCTCCCGGGGCACGACGACGCCCGCGTCGGCCGCGACCTCGAGGAGGGCGGGCGCGTCCGAGTGGACGACGGGCGTGCCGAACGACAGCGCCTCGATCACCGGGAGGCCGAAGCCCTCGGAGAGGCTCGGGTGGACGAACACCGTGGCGCGGTCGAGGACCACCGCGAGGTCACTGTCCGACAGCGACCCGAGGCTGCGCACGCGCGACGGGTCGACGCCCGCCTCGTCCGCGACCTGGGCGAGCTCGACGTCGCCCCACGTGGCGGGCCCGACGACGAGGAGCGGCAGGCCGGCGGTCTCGGGACGGACGAGGGCCTGCACGAGCGCCTGAACGCCCTTGCGCGGCTCCAGGCTGCCGACGGTGAGGAGGTAGTCGGCCGGGAGGTCCAGCTCCGCGGCGCGCGCGTCCGGGGCCTCCGGCGGGGCGATCCGCGGGCTCACGGCGCCGCCGATGACGCGCACGCGGTCGCCCAGGTCGACGAACCGGGCCAGCTCCTCGGCGAGGGCGTGCGAGGGCACGACCACGGCGTCCGCGTGCTTGCGCGCGCGCTTGGCCATGGCCTTCGTCCAGGAGACGGACGCGCTCGTCATGCTCTCGGGGTGCGTCCACGCGTTGACGTCGTGGATGGTCGCGACGATCTGGTCGTTCGTGTTCACGCGGTCGTGTCGGCGCAGCGGCGCGAGCAGGCCCGGTGCGTGCACCATGCCGGAGGTGCCGGGCGTCGGCAGGCCGAGCTGCCAGGCGCGCGACAGCTCGCGGCGGGGGAGCGGCACCCGGGTGATGCGGGCGAGGCCCGGCAGGCGCTGCTCGAGGTCGGCGGTCTGCTCGGGGGTGACGGCGGAGACGACGCCCTCGACCTCGCATCCGCTCGGGGTGGCGGCGACGATCGCGCTCGTCAGGTCCTCGGCGTATCGGCCCATGCCGCCGGGGGTGGGCCCGGTCAGCTGGTCGATGATCACGCGCAGCGTGGTGGTCACGATCCTCCATGTCGCGCGGGTGTCGGGCGGGCCCGCGGGAGGACCATCGTACCGGCGCGCACCCGCGCGGACGGGGAGGAGCGCACGGGGCGCGGCGGGCTCAGCCCTCGCGCATCCGCTCGACGGCCTCCTTGGACGGGCCGTCGAACTCGACCCGGCCCGAGCGGATGAGGATGCCGCGCTCGCACAGGTCGGAGACCATGTCGAGGTCGTGGCTCACGACGACGAGGGTCTTGCCCTGGTCGTGCAGCTCGCGGATCTTGGCGAGGCACTTCCGCTGGAACGGCTCGTCGCCCACGGAGAGGATCTCGTCCACGAGCAGGATGTCGACCTCGGTGTGGATCGCGACCGAGAACGCGAGCCGCAGGAACATGCCCGAGGAGTAGTGCTTGACCTCGGTGTCGATGAACTTCTCGATCTCGCTGAACTCGACGATCTGGTCGAAGCGCGCGTCGATCTCGTGCTGCTCCATGCCGAGGATGGCGGCGTTGAGGTAGATGTTCTCGCGGCCCGAGAGGTCGGGGTGGAAGCCCGCGCCGACCTCGATGAGGCCGGCGATGCGCCCGCGCGCGAGCACCTCGCCGCTGTCGGGCTGGTACACGCCGGAGATGAGCTTCAGGAGCGTGGACTTGCCGGATCCGTTGAAGCCCATGAGCGCCACCGACTCGCCCGGGCGCACGGAGAAGCTGACGTCGTCCAGCGCGTCGAACGTGGAGGCGAGGGGCTTGCGGCGGACGGCGGCGATGACCGTCTCCTTGATGGAGTGCGTGTGGCGGAGGAGGAACGACTTCCGCACGTGCTCGACGATGATGCGCGGGAGCGCGTCCGACTCAGAGGTCCTGGGCAAAGCGCCCCTCCAGCTTCTTGAAGACGAGCTGCCCGAGCAGGAGGCTCAGGAGCGAGACGCCGAGGGCGATGAACCCGTACATCCAGAGGTTCGGCGGCAGCTCGCCCGTGCCTCCCGTGGTGGGGTACCAGAAGGCGGCGTGGAAGAGCTCGACCGCGGCCGTGACCGGGTTCAGCTGGTAGATCACGAGCATCCAGTCCGGCAGCACCTTCGCGACCTGCGCGTACGGGTACAGCACGGGGGAGGCCCACACCACGACCATGACGATGAGCTCGACGAAGTTCTGCGAGTCGCGGAACGACACGTTGGCCGCCCCGAACAGCATGCCGAGGCCGATGGCGAGGGTCGCGATGATGGCGATGCCGAGGAGGATGCCGAGCACCTGCACGGGCGTCGGCGCCCAGCCCACGACGAGGCACACGATGAGCAGGATCACGAGCTGCGGCAGGAAGTTCACCAGCGCCACGAACGTGCTGGACACCGGGAAGAGCTCGCGCGGCAGGTAGATCTTCTTGATCAGCGCCCCGTTGTCCACCAGCGACTTCGTGGAGTTGGAGAACGCCTCCGTGTAGAAGTTGATGAGGATGATGCCCGAGAACAGGTAGATGGGGTAGTTCACCTGGTTGCGGTTGAGCTGCAGGAAGATCCCCATCGCCACGAAGAAGACGGCGAACTGCGCGGCCGGCTTCACGTACGACCAGAGCCAGCCGAGCACCGAGCCGCGGTAGCGGACCTGCACCTCCTTCTTCACGAGGAGGGAGAGGAGGTACCGCCGGCGATACACGTCGAGGAGCCCCGCGCCCGTCCCGGGCCTCGAGAACTCCCGGGAGGGGGAGGTCGTCATGCTCGACACTTCGGTGGGGCCCTTCGGACTGCGTGGGGCTCGCGCGTCAAGCGGAGCGGTGGCTTCTGCGACGTCCGGGATCGGACCGGACACGAGTGTAGCCGTCAGCCCGCCCGGAGGACGCCGTGGGCGGCGGCGTCGGACAGGGCCTCGCGCCAGTCGCGGAGCGGCGCGAGGCCGACGCGGGACCAGGCGTCGTGGCCCAGCACCGAGTACGCGGGGCGCGGGGCCGGGCGCACGAAGGACGCGCTGTCGGTGGGCAGCACGCGCGCGGGATCGAGGCCCGCCGCCGCGAAGACGGCCTGCGCGAGCCCGTGCCAGGTCGTCTCCCCGGACGCGGTGCCGTGGAACACGCCCGCCGGGGCGCCGGCGTCGACGAGCTCGACGATGCGCGCCGCGAGGTCGACGGTCCAGGTGGGCTGGCCGCGCTGGTCGTCGACGACGGAGACAGTGTCGTGCGACGCCGCGAGCCGCAGCATCGTGGACGGGAAGGACGGGCCGCCCGCGCCGTAGAGCCACGCGGTGCGGACGACGCTCGCGCCCTCCGGGTGGCCGTCGAGCACGAGCCGCTCGCCCTCGGCCTTGGTGCGGCCGTAGGCGGAGACGGGAGCGTGCCGGGCGTCCTCCGGGTAGGGGGAGGTCGCGGATCCGTCGAAGACGTAGTCGGTGGAGACGTGCACGATGCGCGCCCCGGCCTCCGCCGCGGCCCGGGCGAGGATGCCGGCGCCGGTCGCGTTGATCGCCCGCGCCTCCTCCTCGTGCTCCTCGGCGGCGTCGACCGCGGTGTACGCGGCCAGGTTGACGACGACGTCGTGCCCGGCGACGGCGGCGCGGACGGCCACCTCGTCGGTGATGTCGAGGTCGGCGCGGCCGGGCGCGGTGACGTCGTGCGCGGCGAGCGCGGGCAGGAGGTCCTGCCCGAGCATCCCGCGCCCGCCGGTGACGAGGACGCGGCTCACGCGGGCAGCTCGGCGCGCTGCTTCAACGGCTCCCACCAGGAGCGGTTGTCCCGGTACCACTGCACGACGTCGGCGAGGCCCTGCTCGAACGGCACCTGCGGGGCGTAGCCGAGCTCGCGCTGGATCTTGGAGATGTCGACGGAGTAGCGGAGGTCGTGGCCCTTGCGGTCCTCGACGCGGTCGACGTACGACCAGTCGCGACCGGTCGCGTCGAGCAGCAGCTGGGTGAGCTCGCGGTTGGTGAGCTCGGTGCCGCCGCCGATGTTGTAGATCTCGCCGGGCGCGCCCTGCACGAGCACGAGCGCGATGCCGCGGCAGTGGTCGTCGACGTGCAGCCAGTCGCGGATGTTGAGACCCTCGCCGTACAGCGGCACGTGCTTGTCGTCGATGAGGTTCGTGACGAACAGCGGGATGACCTTCTCGGGGAAGTGGTACGGCCCGTAGTTGTTGGAGCAGCGCGTGATCGACACGTCCAGCCCGTGCGTGCGGTGGTACGAGCGGGCGAGCAGGTCGCTGCCGGCCTTCGACGCCGAGTAGGGGGAGTTGGGCTCGAGCGGACGCTCCTCGTCCCACGACCCCTCGGCGATGGATCCGTAGACCTCGTCGGTGGAGACGTGCACGAAGCGCTTGAGGTCGTGGCGCAGGGCCGCGTCGAGGAGCTTCTGCGTGCCGAGGACGTTGGTCTCGACGAAGATGCTCGCGTCGCGGACGGAGCGGTCGACGTGGCTCTCGGCCGCGAAGTGCACGACGGCGTCGACCTGCGGGATCCACTCGTCGAGCACGGCGTCGTCGCGGATGTCGCCGTGCACGAACGTGTAGCGCGGCGAGTCGCTGACGGCGGCCAGGTTCTCGAGGTTGCCGGAGTAGGTGAGCGCGTCGAGCACGACGACGTCGGCTCCCTCCAGCCCGGCGTAGTCGTCGGAGAGCGCGTGGCGCACGAAGTTGGAGCCGATGAATCCGGCGCCGCCGGTCACGAGGATCCTCATGGGGAACGTCCTTCGGTAGAGGCGCCGGGCGGGTGACCGACGTCGGGGGAGAGTCCGCGATGATCGGGGGCGGACCGACCCGAGTGTACCGGCGAGGGGCCCGCGGGCCACCTCCCCGTGCGGGGGAGGCGCGCGTCGTGCGGCGGGTCCCCGGCGGCGGGCGGGAGGATGCCTGCATGGCCGCCCCCCGCATCCGCGCGCTCCTCCGCGACGAGCGCGTGGCGTTCCTCCTCGTCGGCGGCTTCAACACCGCGTTCGCCTTCCTCCTGTTCGCGGGGCTCGCGGCGACGGCCGGTCGCGCGCTCGACGACGCCGGGCGGCCCGTCCTCGGCTCCCTGGTGCCGCTCGCCGGGAGCTACGCCGTCGCCGTGCTCGTGGCCTTCGTCCTGTACCGGTACCTCGTGTTCCGGGTGCGGGGCCACGTGCTGCGCGACCTCGCGCGCTTCGTGTCCGTGTACGCGGTGTCGATCACGCTGAACGCCGTCTCGCTGCCGCTGCTCGTGGCGGTCGGCGTCCCGCGCCTGGTGGCGCAGGCGCTCATCGTGGTGGTGATCACCCTCATCAGCTACGTCGGGCATCGCTGGTTCTCGTTCCGTCGACCGCCCGACGGCGGCCGGGCCGGTCGCTGACGGGCCGGTCGCCGACGGGCCCGTTGCTAGACTCCGACCCGTGCAGATCCGCGAACTCGCCGTACCCGACGCGTACGAGCTCACCCCCGTCCAGCGCACCGACGACCGGGGCGTGTTCCTCGAGTGGTACCGGTTCGACGAGATCCAGGAGGCCGTCGGCCACCCGCTCGACCTCCGCCAGGCCAACATGAGCGTCTCCAAGCGCGGCGTCGTGCGCGGCATCCACTTCGCCGACGTGCCCCGCGGCCAGGCCAAGCACGTGAAGGCCGTCTCCGGCGCCGTGCTCGACTTCATCGTGGACATCCGCGTCGGGTCCCCGACGTTCGGGCAGTGGGACAGCGTCCGCCTCGACACCGAGACCCACAAGGCCGTCTACATCTCCGAGGGCCTCGGGCACTGCTTCGTCGCCCTCACGGACGACGCCGCCGTCACCTACCTGGTGAGCGACGTCTACAACCCCACCGCCGAGCACGGCATCGACCCCCTCGACCCCGAGATCGGCCTCGTCTTCCCCGAGGAGGCCGGCGAGCCGCTGCTCTCCCCGAAGGACACCGACGCCCCGACGCTCGCCGAGGCGGCCGCCGCGGGGCTCCTCCCCACCTGGTCGGACATGCGCGCCTTCCACGACTCGCAGAAGGTGAGCTGACCCATGAAGGGCATCATCCTCGCCGGCGGCTCCGGCAGCCGGCTCTGGCCGATCACGAAGGGCATCAGCAAGCAGCTGATGCCGATCTACGACAAGCCGATGATCTACTACCCCCTGTCGACGCTGATGATGGCGGACATCCGCGAGGTGCTCATCATCACGACGCCCGAGTACAACGACCAGTTCCGGGCGCTGCTCGGCGACGGGTCGCACCTCGGCATGCGCATCGAGTACGCCGTGCAGCCCTCGCCCGACGGCCTCGCGCAGGCGTTCGTCATCGGCGAGGAGTTCATCGGCGACGACTCCGTGGCCCTCGTGCTCGGCGACAACATCTTCCACGGGGCCGGCCTGGGCACGAGCCTGCGCCGGAACACCGAGATCGACGGCGCGCTGATCTTCGCGTACCACGTGGCGGATCCCACGGCCTACGGCGTCGTCGAGTTCGACGACGACTTCACCGCGCTCTCCATCGAGGAGAAGCCGGCGCAGCCGAAGAGCGCATACGCCGTGCCCGGCCTCTACTTCTTCGACAACGACGTGGTCGAGATCGCCAAGGGCGTGCAGCCGAGCGAGCGCGGCGAGCTGGAGATCACGGCCGTCAACGACCACTACCTCCAGGCGGGCCGCCTCCGCGTGCAGGTGCTCGACCGCGGCACCGCGTGGCTCGACACCGGCACGTTCGAGAGCATGATGCAGGCGTCCGAGTACGTGAAGGTCATCGAGGACCGCCAGGGCTTCAAGATCGGCTGCATCGAGGAGATCGCGTACCGCGCCGGCTGGATCGACCGCGACGCCCTCGAGGCGCTCGCGCGCCCGCTCATCAAGAGCGGGTACGGCCGCTACCTCGTGACGCTGCTCGGCGACTGACCGTCGGGCGGTCCGCCGGTCCGCCCGGTGCGTCCGGTCGCCGCGCCGCTCAGCGCGCGGAGAGCGAGCCGGACTGCATCCCGGCGATGAGCGCCTGCGCCGTGATCTGGATGCCGGCGGGCAGCGGCATGGTGTCGCGCTCGTCGAGGTCCGGCCACACGACGCTCCGCAGGCGGAGGTCGACGGCCTGGTAGCCCGCGAGCGGGGACAGGCCGAGCATCACGTGCGGCCGGGCCTTGCCGAGCGCGGTGAAGTGGCCGAGCAGGGCGCTGATCGTGACCGGCTGCCCCGACGCGAGGATCTTCACCACGTGCGTGTCGGCCGGCAGCTCGAGGATCCGCGCGACCGCGTCCCGCACGAGGGCGGCGCAGTCGTCCGCGTACAGGTAGTCCCGGACGGTCTCGAGCGGGACGTAGATCGACGCCGGCGTGGGCGACAGGTTGGCCCGCGCGAGCTGCGTGATGAGCCCCTGCGGCTTGCCGACCGCCTGGCCCGGCCCGTAGAGGTTCGCGATGCGTCCGATCAGCGTGCGGGCCCCCGCGCGCTCGCCGAAGGCGCGCACGAGCCCCTCGGCCCGGAGCTTCGCCCGGCCGTACGGCGCCAGCGGCCGGGGCTCGGTGGCCTCGGTGAAGGGCGGATGATCCGCTCCGGCGTACACGCCGCCGGCGGACGAGGAGTAGAAGAGGGCGCCCCCGGGCGACGGGACGGCGTCGGCGGCGACGGCGATCTCGTCGAGCACCGCCTCCAGCTGGCCCAGCTCGTGCTCCAGCTGCTCCGGCGTGCTGCCGGTCACCGCCGCGCCCGCGCACCACATGACCGCCCAGCGGCCGGCGGCGCGCCCCGCGTCGAGGAGGCGCGCCGCGCCCGCCCGCGCGGCCCGGCGCATGGCCTCGTCGTCGGCGCCCCAGGGGAGCGGCGACGCGGGAACGGGAGCCCAGCGCGGATCGGCCGAGAGCGCATCGAGGAGCGACGCCCCGAGGAGGCCCCGGGCGCCGATGACCCAGACCGGGACGGGCGGGGTCACACGTGCCCGCGCGGGGGGCGACCGTGCGGGCCGTCGAGCGGATCGCGCATGATGAGGTACGCCGGGCGTCCCTGCGCCATGCCGACCGCGACGCCCACGTACTCGGCGATGATGCCCAGCGAGAACAGGATGATGCCGCTCGACGCGAGGATCGTGACGATGGTGGACGCCCAGCCGGCCGGCACCGAGTTGTCGGTGAGGCGGCTCACGACGATGACCACGACGAAGATCAGCGCGACCACCAGGAAGAGGGCGCCGAGGACGCTCACGGCCCGGAGCCCGCGCGTCCCACTGGAGAGGACCATGCGCCAGAAGTGCGAGAACAGGCGCCGCGGCGAGTAGCCGGACTGGCGCTCGCCCTCGTCGCGGAGGGTGATGTCGCACGTCGAGACCCGGTTCGCGACCCAGCCGAGGGCGATGTCGAGGTAGACGCCGGACCCCGCGTAGGCGGCGACGCTGCGGCCGACGGAGCCGAGCATCAGGCGGTAGCTCTGGAACTGCTCCGCGTCCTGGTCGGAGGACATGGCGTTGAGGACGACCTTCGCGCCGCGCGAGGCGACGTTGCGCAGGAGGCCGTGGGACGGCGAGTTGGTCGGCTTCGCGTACACGACCGACGCGAGGTCGCGCATGGCGACGTCGAGCATGTCGGGGATGAAGCCCGGGTCGTGCTGGCCGTCCTCGTCGAGCGTGACGATCCAGTCGCCGCCCGACGACGCCATGCCCGCGAGCGTGGCGGCGTGCTGGCCGAAGTTGCGGCTCAGCCAGATCGGCCGGACGAAGTCGTGCAGGCGCTTGAGCTCGCGGATGACGCGGGGGGAGCCGTCGCGCCCGTTGTCGAAGACCAGCAGCACCTCGGTGACGGCGTAGCTGTGGCCGTCGCGCGTGATCTGCGGCACCGTGAAGGGCGCGATCTCGGCGATCAACGCCTCGAGCGTGAGCTCGCCCTGGTAGACGGGGATGACGACGGACACCGAGTGGTCCGGGGGGAGCGCGGCCGCGACCCCGTCGTGCGGCGGCACGGCGCTCACGCGGCACCGCCCGCGGAGCGCGACATGCGCCGCCCGAGGTAGAGGTAGACGAGCCGGCGCGAGAGGGCCTTGGCCCGGGCCATCAGGTCGCCGAGCCGGACGTCCGCCGCCGAGACGACGTGGGGGTGCTCCTCGAGGACCCAGTGGTGGAAGCCGGCCGCCGCGCTCGCCTGCTCGCCCGCGAGGCGCACGCTCCACTGCGAGTCGGAGATGCGGAAGCCCGCGAGGGCCTTCGGGCCGACCGACGCGAAGTCGCCGCGGAGGAGGACGCGCGCGTAGGTGGTCTCGTCGATGAGGTACGGCCAGCGCGAGTCCCACCAGCCCACGGCCTCGAGGTCCGCGCGGCGCATGAGCACGCAGCCCGGCTCGCCGAAGATGTTGGTGCCCGAGCGGATGGTGCGGCGGACGGCCGCGGCGCCGGACATGGCGAGGCGCGCGCCCGACACCCCGTGGTCGCGCACGATGGGCCGGCTGTCGGCGTCCACGATGTCGCGCGGCGAGGCGACGAGCACGACCGAGGGCGACGCGTCGAGCTCGGCGACCTGGCGCTCGAGGATGGTGGGGTAGAGGAGGTCGTCGCCGCAGACCAGCTTGATCAGCTCGCCGCGCGCCTCCTGGCTCACGCGGTTCCAGTTGCGGAGGGCGCCGCCGCCCGCCTCGGTGCGGAGCAGGCGGACCCGCGGCTCGTCGGCGTAGCGCTGCATCACGTCCCAGGTGCCGTCGGTGGAGGAGTGGTCCGCGATCACGACCTCGAAGTCGGTGAACGTCTGCGCCAGCACGGAGTCGACGGTCTCGGCGAGGTAGTCGGCGTTGTTGTAGGCGGGGATGACGATCGAGACGCGTGGGGCCACGAGGCTCTCCTTCGGCGGGGCAGGAGGGGACGCGACAGGACGGGCGCCGCGCCGGCCGTCGACGACGTGCGACGGAGGGGGCGGGCGACCGCGGGGCGCGTGCGGACGGGGGCCATCCTCTCACGGCGCCCGCTCGCGGCCCGGGAGGCCGCGGCGACCGCGCCCGGCGTGCTGACGTCGCGGTCGGATGCCAGGCATTAGGGTGAGAGCCGCCCCGGATCGACCCGCTCGGGACCCGGGCAGCACACGACGAACGGATCCTCCTCGAACATGCGCAGCAAGCTCCTGTGGCCGACAGCTGCCGTCGCCGCCACGGTGCTCGGCGCCATCATCCCGATGCTCTTCTTCCGTCGGTACTACTTCGTCAACGACACCGAGGCGGGCGCCTTCGGGCAGTGGTGGGAGATCGGGGACCGGCTCCTGTCGGGCAACTGGTCGCTGCTGAACCCCACGGTGTGGCAGTCCGGCAACTACCAGGCCGAGGGGGCGTGGGGCATCTACAGCCCCTTCATCTGGCTCATCGGACTCGGGTCGCACGTCCTGTTCGACGCGGCCCTGTACTCCACGATCGTCAAGCTCGCCTGCCTCGCGATCGGGTCGGCGGGCTTCTACGTCCTCGCGCGGAGCTACGGCATCCCCCGGGCGTGGTCGACCGCCGTCGCCGTGGCCGCCCCGCTGGCGGGCTTCACCCTCTACTACGACGCCCCGTCGTGGGTGAACGGGCTCATGGCGTGGTGCTGGTGGCCGCTCGCCGTCGGGCTGACCCGGCGGAGCGTGCTGCTGAACCGCACGCCGTACGGCGGCATCGCGGCGTCCCTGCTGCTCGTGGGCATCGGCTACGTGTCCACCACGCTCATGCTCGCGGCGTCGCTCGCGGCCATCCTCCTCGAGGCGGTCCTCCGGCGGGACCGGGGCGCGATCTGGCGGGCGCTCGCCGCGTCGACCGTCGCCGGGCTCTTCACCATCGTCGTCCACCTCCCCGGCCTCCTCACGGCGTCGGTCTCCGGACGCAACGAGGGCATCGTCAACACGGGCTTCCTCGGCGTCGACCTGTCCGACCTCGCCATCGCCGGGATCCCCTCGGGCGGGCCCTTCATGGAGACGTACGGGAGCCAGTTCCCCGGATCCCCCCTCACCTACATCTCCTGGCTGCTGCCGCTGGTGGTGCTCATCCGGCCGCGGGAGCTCGGCCGGCTGCTCCGCTCCCGCCCGAGCCTCGTGGCCATCGCCGTGATCGCGCTCATCGCCGTGAGCGCGCCGTCGCAGATCGGCCCGCTCCGGTTCCCCGTGCGCGTGCTCCCGTACGTCGCCGGCACGGTCCTGCTGATCCTCGCGCTCGGGCTCTCGCGCGCGCGACGGACCGTGGTCACCGGCAGGCACGTCGGCGCGGCGCTGCTCATCGTCGCCACGACGGGCGGCCTCATGTTCCTGCAGGCCCCGCGCGAGTGGCGCGCCATCGCCGTCGGCATGGTCGTGTCCGGGATCCTCGTCGCGGTCGCGCTGGGCATCGCCGGCGGACGCCTGGGCCGCGCGGGCCGGCTGCCGGGCCTCCGGCGCATCGTGCGACCCCGCGACGCGGGCGGCGTCACGCGGGCGCTCGCGGTGATGGCCGTGGCCGGCACGCTGGTCGCGCTCGTGCCGCAGCACGTGTTCTCCCCGGCGTCGCCGCTCACCAGCTACTGGCTGCCGTCGGACGTCGTCGAGTACTCGACCCAGCTCACGCAGTCCCAGGGGGACGTGCTCGTGGTCGGCTGGTCGGACGACGACTTCTACGACGAGTCGCTCGTCGGCAACTCCTGGTACATCACGGGCAAGCCCGTGCAGAACGCCTACTCGTCGGTCTACTACCCCGGCTACTCGAAGGCCGTGTGCATGCAGTACAACGGCTTCACCTGCGGCCAGCTCTACGAGCAGCTGTTCCAGCCGGTCAAGGGATCCGACACGGGCACCGACCTCGTCGACCTGCTCGGCGTCAGCACCGTCCAGGTGGTCAAGGTGCAGAAGGGCCTCGACGCGTCCCGGGCCGTGCCGGCCTCCGACTGGCAGGTCGTCCCCGACGGCTGGCACGTGGCGGAGGACACGCCGCACACGCGCCTCATCGTCCGCGACGCCCCGGTCGACGGCGCGGGCGGCGTCGCCTGGACCTCGTCGGGGACGTCCGCCACCGTCCTGCACCAGGACCCGATGGGCACGACCCTGCGCATCGACTCCGCGCCTGCCGAGGGCGGTCGCGTGGCGCTGTCGCTCATCCCGTGGCCCGGCTACCGCGTCGACGGGGGCGGCACGCTCGCCGCGCACCCGGTCGACGACATGCTGCTCGGCGTCGACGTGTCGGCGGCGGACGTGGGCCGCACGGTCACGGTGTCCTTCTGGAGCCCCGGGTGGCAGGTGCAGCTCGGCAGCGGGATCCTCATGCTGCTGGTCATCGGCGCCTGGGCGGTCCTCCGCTGGCGCGCCCGGAGGAGCTCGTGAGGGCCGCCCCGCGCGTCGTCGCGGTCGTGGTCGCCTGGAACCGGCGCGACCTCGTGGTGGAGACGCTCGGCGCGCTCGCCGCGCAGACGGTGCCGCTCGACGCGGTCGTCGTCATCGACAACGCCTCCACCGACGGCTCCGGCGACGTCATCCGGGAGCGGTTCCCGGACGTGGCGCTGACCCGGCTCCCCACCAACACCGGCGGCGCGGGCGGCTTCACGGCGGGCATCGAGCGCGCGCTCACCGTGCACGACGCCGAGCTGGTGTGGCTGATGGACGATGACACCGTGCCGGACCCCACCGCCCTCGCGGAGCTCCTGCGCGCACGCGCCGCCGCACCCCGCGGCACCGTCGTGCTCGCGTCGGCGGTGCGCTGGACCGACGGCCGCCCGCACCCCATGAACACCCCGCGCACGCGCCCCTCCGCCTCGCGCGCGAGCGTCGCGCGGGCCCGCCGGCACGGCTGCACGCCGGTCCGCACCGCCTCCTTCGTGTCGATGCTGATCGAGGCCGACGCCATCCGCGCGCACGGGCTGCCGATGGCCGACTACTTCCTCTGGAACGACGACTTCGAGTACTCGGCGCGCCTGCTCCGCCGGGGTCGCGGCTACCTCGTGCACGGCAGCACCGTCGAGCACCGCACGCGCACGTTCGGCTCGACGGACGTCGACCCGGGGGCGCGCTTCGTCTTCGAGGTCCGCAACAAGATCTGGATGCTGCTGCGGTCGCGCGCCCTCTCGCCGGCGGAGCGCGTGCTCTACACCGGCGCCGCCCTCGTGGGCTGGACGCGCACCCTCGCCCGCTCGGCCGACCGGCCGCTCCTCCTGCGCGGGCTCCGCGACGGGATCCGCCAGGGCGTCGGCGGTCGTCCACGTCCCGCGCACGTCGTGCTCGACGGGCTCGACGGCATCACCGAGGGCGTCCGCCGGATCGACGCCGCCGCCGGCCGCTGAGGCGCCCACCGCCGGGCGGCGTCGGCCGCGGTCGCGGCGGCCGCGCCCGTCGCGTCGCCTGCGCCCGTCGCGGCGCCCGCCTCAGTCGCGGCGGTAGGGCAGCTCCGACGAGGCCGTCTCCACGCCGGCCTTCGCGTCCGTGCCGGCCGGCCGGCCGACGTGCGACGCGACCAGGTACAGCGGCCGGTTCTGCACCTCCGCGTACACCCGCCCGAGGTAGCTGCCCAGGACGCTGAGCATCATGATCTGCACGCCGCCCACGAACAGGATGGCGATGACCGTGAACGTCCACCCCGGGACGACGCTCGACGGGTCGATGGCGCGGCTCACCAGGACGTAGACGACCGCGAGCGCGCTGAGGGCGGAGACCACGAGGCCGACCAGCTGGATGAGCTTCAGCGGGAAGGTCGAGAAGCCGAGGATCCCGTCCGCGGCGAACTTGATCATCTTCCGCAGCGGGTAGCCGGTGACGCCCGCGTGGCGCTCGTCGCGGTCGAACTGCACGCTCGTCTGCCGGAACCCGACGTAGGAGACCATGCCGCGCAGGAAGCGGTTGCGCTCCGGGAAGCGCTTGACGGCGTCGATGACCTTGCGGTCGATGAGCCGGAAGTCCCCGGTGTCGCGGGGGATGTCGATCTCGGCGACGAGGGCCAGGGTGCGGTAGAACGCGCCGGCCGTCGCCTTCTTGAAGAAGGTGTCCTTGCGGGTCCGGCGCTGGGCGTAGACGACGTTGAAGCCCTCCCGCCACCGGCGGATGAGCTCCACCGCGACCCGGGGCGGGTCCTGCAGGTCGGTGTCCATGATGACGGCCGCGTCGCCCGAGGCGTGGTCGATGCCCGCCGTGACCGCGATCTGGTGGCCGAAGTTGCGCGAGAAGTCGATGACCTGCACGCGGTCGTCCGCGGCCGCGAGGGCGTGCAGGTGCTCGAGGGAGCCGTCCGCGGACCCGTCGTTGACGTACACGAACTCGAACCGCATGCCGAGGTCGGCCGCCTCCAGCGCCTCGGTCAGCGTGCGGGAGAACAGCTCGACGCTGTCCTCCTCGTTGTACACGGGGAGGATGAAGCTCACGAGCGGCTCGGATGCGGGGAGGGGCTCTGCGGTCACGTGTCGGTTTCCCTCGTCGGTGCGTGTCGGGGTCGGATGCGGATCGGCGACCGGTCGGGCGGTCGGCTCAGCCTATGTCGATGCGGTACAGGACCGCGGCAGCTCCCGTGGCCGGGTCGTAGACCGACCGGTCGACCTCCACGAGGCCCGGGACGGTCGCGGGATCCGCGTCGCCCGCGCAGTCGGAGAGGGCCAGGTACCAGCGGATGCCGGCGGCCTCGGTCGCCTCGGCGTCGACGCGTCCGGCGGCCAGCGCCGCACGGGCGACGTCGACGGCGTCGCGGTCGGCGGGCCAGGCCATGCCCAGGTTGTAGTGGGCGACGGCCCGTCCCGAGTCGATCTTCACGATCTGCGGGTCGAGGCACGCCCCGGTGGCGATGGAGCCGCCGGTCGCGCCGGCGGTGACGTCGGCCACCGCGCGGTCCAGCGGCTCGGCGAACGTGATCTGCGGGAGCTCGCGCCCCGCGGAGAAGAATCGCCCCCAGTCGAGCGCGCTCGTGGCGCCGATCGCCACGACGAGGACGGCGCAGGCCGTGACGAGCGCGCGGGTGCGACGCGGGGCGCGGCGCGGCGCGGCGTCGTCCGCATCCGCGTCCGCCGCCGCGGGATCCGCGGGAGCGTCCCGGTCCGCCGGCGCGCCGGCCCGCAGCGTCCGCACGGCCACGTCGAGGAGGACCGGCACGATCGTCACCGCGATGAGCAGGAACCCGTCGATCCACAGCCGATACGGCTCCTGGTTCGCGCGCCACAGGTCGTTGGTCGACGTGATGGCCCACGCGAGCATCGCGCCCGCGGCGTAGGCGGTCCACACGGTGCGACGCGCGCGGATGCCCGCCACGAGGATCAGGACGAGCGGCACGATGAGCGCGAGGCCGGCGAGCGGCCCGAGCGGCAGGTCGACGCCGAGGTCCTTGCTCGACGCGACGCGGTAGGAGAGGAACGGGTCGCCCGCCGCCGACGCGAGGACGGTCGTGACGATCTGGGGCAGCGTCGCCGCGAGCGCGGCGCCCATCGGGATCAGCGCCAGTCCGCGGGTGCGCCCGATGGTGGCGAGCAGCCCCGGCACGGTGGGGAGGAGCCCGACCACGAACGCGGGCAGGGGCCCGACCGCGCCGGCGACGACGACGGCCAGCGCGAGCGACGCGGGCACGAGGGCGGCGGAGAGCACGAGGAGCCGGCGGCGCGGTCGCTCGAGCACGGCGTACGCCGCCACGACGTAGAAGGAGAGGAACACCGTGGCGAGGAACGAGTACACGTGCACGTTGAGCAGGCCGCCGACCACGACCGCGACGAGCGTCATGGCGACGAGGCGCGCGCGCCGCGACGAGCCGCGGAGGAAGGGCACGAGCGCCGCCAGGAACGCGATGCCCGCGACGGACAGCGCCGCGGCCTCGCCGTTGAGCGTGAAGAGCACGCCGAACGGCCCCCACAGCACGGCGTGCGAGCTCATCTGCCAGTACCACTGGCCCGGACCCTGCGTCCACGCGAACGTGCCGAGCAGCAGCGGCGCGAACCCGAGGACGCCTGTCCACGCACGCCCGGTGACGCGGATGCACGCGATGCCGATCGCCGCGACGAGCCCCGCCTGCAGGGCCGTCCCGACGACGTTCCAGGACTCGACGGGCCCGAGGCCGGTGAGGTGGCCGACAGCGCCGAGGACCACGTAGTAGAGGTGCGGGTACGTGTTGCGGCCCGTCTCGGTGAACGGCTCGACGGACGCGAAGTCGCCGCGGGCGAAGTTCACCACCATGGAGAGGTAGGACAGCTGGTCGTAGACGAAGTAGTCGCGGAACGAGCTCACGACGCTGCCCGTGCGGTGGACGAGCATGCCCACCTGGGTGACGAGGAAGAGGAGGACGGCGACCACCACGGCGAGGGCCGACGTCAGGCGTCCGGGGATCCTCCTCCGCTCGATCCGGGAGGGGGAGACGGGGGAGGGCACGGGTGCCGATGGTAGCAGCCGGCACCCGGGGACCCCGGCGGGCCGGGCCGCGCGCGGGCGCGCCCCGTGTCCTCCCGTAGAGCCCCGGCTACACTGGGCCGCTCGACCCCCGCCGCCCTGGCGGCCGGGTCCGCCCAACCACCGGACGTGACGCTGCCGCGGCAGCAGAGGGGACGCGCATGCCCACCGAGGCCTTCTCGCTCCTCCTCCCCGTCTACCGGGGCGACCGTCCCGAGTTCCTCCGCCGCGCGTTCCGCAGCAGCGTCGACGACCAGACCCTCCGGCCGGACGAGGTCGTCGTCGTCCGCGACGGCCCCGTGTCCGCGGAGCTCGCTCGCACCATGGCGGAGCTCGCCGAGGCGTCGCCCGTGCCGGTGCGCACGATCGAGCTGGAGCGCAACATGGGCCTCGCGTACGCGCTCGAGCGCGGCCTTGAGGCGTGCGCGCACGACGTGGTCGCGCGGATGGACGCCGACGACATCAGCCTCCCCGAGCGCTTCGCCCGCCAGCTGGAGCTCATCTCGGGCGGCCTCGACCTCGTGGGCACCGGCATGTACGAGTTCGCGGACGAGGTGGGCACCATCGCCGGGCGCCGCACCCCGCCCGTCGGCGCCGACGCCATCTCGCGCTACGCCCGCTTCCACGACCCGTTCAACCACCCCACCGTGGTCTACCGCCGCGCCGCCGTGCGTCGGGCCGGCGGCTACCTGCCGCTCGGCCTCATGGAGGACTACTACCTCTTCGCCCGCATGATCCAGTCGGGCGCGCGGGTCGAGAACCTGCCCGACCCGCTCGTCATGTACCGCGTGAGCGCCGGCGCCTACGCGCGCCGCGGCGGCATCGCCCAGCTGCGCGCGGAGCTCCGGCTCCAGCGCGAGTTCCGGCGCCGGCGCTTCACCTCGGTGTCGCAGGCCCTGCGCAACGTGCTCGTGCGGGGGAGCTACCGGCTCATCCCCGAGGCGGTCCGCCGCGGTCTCTACCGGCGCCTCATCACGCGCGACCGGGCGGTCCCGCAGGTCCGCGCCTGATCCCCCGTTACCCTTGACCCGTCCCGTCGAGCGCCCGTCGGGCGCCACCCCAGCAAAGGAATGTGCCATGAGCCCTGATCTCGTAGTGGTCGGATCCGGTTTCTTCGGACTCACGATCGCGGAGCGCGTCGCCGAGGAGCTGGGCCTCAAGGTCCTCGTCATCGACCGCCGCGACCACATCGGCGGCAACGCGTACAGCGAGATGGACCCGGAGACCGGCATCGAGGTGCACCGCTACGGCGCGCACCTGTTCCACACGTCGAACGAGACGGTGTGGGAGTACGTCAACCGGTTCACGGACTTCACGCCCTACGTGCACCGCGTCTACACGGAGCACAAGGGAGAGGTCTTCCCGCTGCCGATCAACCTCGGCACCATCAACCAGTTCTTCCGCTCCGCGCACGGGCCCCAGGCCGCGCGCGACCTCATCGCCGAGCAGGCGTCCGAGCTCGACGCCGGCGAGGCGAAGAACCTCGAGGAGAAGGGCATCAGCCTCATCGGGCGCCCGCT
Organism: Clavibacter michiganensis subsp. tessellarius; assembly: GCF_021922985.1. Lineage (NCBI taxonomy): Bacteria > Bacillati > Actinomycetota > Actinomycetes > Micrococcales > Microbacteriaceae > Clavibacter > Clavibacter tessellarius. Next base: position 206,163 of record NZ_CP040788.1, read on the forward strand.
CTACGAGGCCTTCATCCGCGACTACACGGCCAAGCAGTGGCAGACGGACCCCACGGACCTGCCCGCCGAGGTCATCAGCCGCCTCCCCGTGCGCTACACGTACGACAACCGCTACTTCAACGACACGCACGAGGGCCTGCCCGTGAAGGGCTACACCGCCTGGCTCGAGCGCATGGCCGACCACCCGAACATCGAGGTCCGCCTCGAGACCGACTTCTTCGACGAGACCCAGGAGGTCAACCGCGCGTCGGTCGTCGGGAAGGTGCCCGTCGTCTACACGGGGGCCATCGACCGCTACTTCGACTACTCCGAGGGCGCGCTGTCGTGGCGCACGCTCGACTTCGAGCGCGAGGTGCTCCCGGTCGGCGACTTCCAGGGCACGCCCGTCATGAACTACGCCGACTCCGACGTGCCGTTCACGCGCATCCACGAGTTCCGCCACTTCCACCCCGAGCGCGACGCGCCCGCGGACAAGACGGTCATCATGCGGGAGTACTCGCGCTTCGCCGAGGGCGAGGACGAGCCGTACTACCCCGTCAACACGGCGGCCGACCGCGAGGGCCTGCTCAAGTACCGCGAGCTCGCCAAGCAGGAGGAGGGCGTCTTCTTCGGCGGACGCCTCGGCACGTACCAGTACCTCGACATGCACATGGCGATCGGCGCGGCGCTCTCGATGTACGAGAACAAGCTGAAGCCCGTCCTCGCGAAGGACGCCTCCTGATGGCCGCGGCCGGCGAGGGCGCTCCCGTGGAGCTCGACCTCCTCCAGCGCGTCATCCTGCCGTCCGAGCACGACCCGGACATCGTCCCCCTCTACGTGGACGCCGACTACTGGACGAGCATCCCGGTGGCGCCCGAGAAGCGCCGGCGCTCGCCGCTGCGCGTGGTCGACTCCGACACCCACAACGCGGTCGTGCGGCTCAGCGACATGGGCATCATCAGCGCCATCAAGGGCGACCGCGGCTTCCAGGTCCCGCACCGTCGCAAGGTCTCCTTCGGCACGTACTTCAACGCCTTCCCGGCCTCCTACTGGCGCGCGAGCACCACGCTCGACGGCGTCGTGCTCGAGGTCGAGACGAGCGGCGAGGGCCAGGTCATCGTCTACCGCTCCAACGCGCGCGGCGTCATCCAGAAGGTCGACGGCGCCGCCGTCTCCGGCTCCGCCACCTCCCGCTTCGAGCTCCCGTTCACGTACTTCGCCGACGGCGGCTGGTACTGGTTCGACCTGATGGGGGAGGAGGCCGACTTCGCGCTCGTCGAGGCCGGCTGGTACGCCCCCGCGGGCTCGGCCCCCACCACGGGAGCCGCCGGGTCGGTGAGCATCGCCATCACGACGCTCAACCGGGCCGAGTACTGCGTGAAGCTCCTTACCGACATCGGCGAGAAGCCCGACGTCGCGGCGCTCCTCGACCACGTCTACGTCACCGACCAGGGCACGCAGAAGGTCGCGGACCAGCCCGCGTTCCCGCGCGCCCAGGAGCTCCTCGGCGAGAAGCTCCGCGTCATCGACCAGGCCAACCTCGGCGGATCCGGCGGGTTCTCCCGCGGCATGTACGAGACGCTCAAGGAGGGCGCGAGCGACTACGTCCTCGTCATGGACGACGACATCACGCTCGAGCCGGAGAGCATCCGCCGCGCGGTGAAGTTCGCGGACTACGCGCGCACGCCCACCATCGTCGGCGGCCACATGTTCGACATGTACGACAAGAGCAAGCTCCACGCGTACGCCGAGGGCTTCGACATGCACAACTTCATGTGGGGCCCGGTCACGCCCACGCGCCACGACTTCAGCGCGTCGAACCTCCGCCAGACCCGGTGGATACACCGCCGCGTGGACGCCGAGTACAACGGCTGGTGGATGTGCCTCATCCCCGTCTCCACGATCAAGCGGATCGGCCTCTCGCTGCCCGTCTTCATCAAGTGGGACGACGCCGAGTACGCGCTCCGGGCGAAGGAGGTCGGCGTGCCGACCGTCACGCTCCCGGGCGCCGCCGTGTGGCACGTCTCGTGGGTCGACAAGGACGACTCGCAGGACTGGCAGGCGTTCTTCCACGCGCGCAACCGGCTCATCGCGGCGCTGCTGCACTCGCCGTACGAACGCGGCGGCCGGTTCCTCACGGCGAACCTCGCCACCGACGTGCGCCACCTGGTCTCGATGCAGTACTTCGCCCTGGCGGCGCGGCACGAGGCGTACCGGAACATCCTGCGCGGGCCGCGCGGGCTGCACCAGGACATGGTCACGCGCCTCGCCCGCACCCGCGAGCTCGCGAAGGGCTTCTCGGACGGCGTCCCCATCAAGGACCGCACCGCGCTCCCCGAGATCGTCGCGCCGGACAAGCCGCAGCGCCGCCGCGGCGGCGGTGGCGCACCCGCCGGCATCGCCCGGATCGTCTGGCTCGCCCGGACCGTCGCGCGCCACGCCCTGTCGCCCATCAGCCCGGCGGCGACGCGCGGACCGGAGGCGCACCTCTCCTTCGAGGACGCCCGCTGGTGGGTCGTGCCGTCCTTCGACAGCGTCCTCGTGTCCAACGCGGAGGGGTCGGCCGCGCTCCTGCACCGCCGCGATCCCGCCATGTTCCGCCGCATGCTGTGGACGAGCATCGTCCTCCGCTGGCGCATCCTCGCGCGCTGGCCGCAGCTGAAGGCGGCCTACCGCAAGGCGCTGCCGACGGTCACCAGCCCGGAGACCTGGGCCCGCACGTTCGGCGTCGACCAGCCGCCCGCAGGACGCGGGAAGCGCTAGCCGCGTTCCACACCGCGCGTCCCGAGGGGGCGTCCGATCCGCACCACGGTGCGGCGGGCGCCCCCTCGTGTGTGAGAATCGCATCTCACGGCACGGGGACGCAGGGGGAACGCATTGTTCGACGACGGGGTGGATGGACTGCGGCGCGCGCGCCGACGAGCGCGGCTGATCGCCTGCCTGGCCGTCTGGGCGGTCGCCCTGGGCGTCGGGCTGGTGGGCACGGGCACCCTCGGTGGTCCGGCCGAGCCCGCGCAGGCCGCCTCGGGCGCCGACTTCGACCCCGGCATGATCATCAGCGACGCCAAGTTCTACGACGGCGACGCCATGTCGCAGGGGGACATCCAGAGCTTCCTCCGCGCGCGCGTGCCGAGCTGCGCGTCCGGCTACGTCTGCCTCTCGACCTACGTCGAGAGCACGCCCGCGCGCGCCGCGGACAGCCGGTGCTCGAGCCTGCAGGCCTCGCGCCTCTCCGGAGCCGACATCGTCTACTGGGTGGGACGCGCGTGCGGCGTCAGCCAGTCCGCCCTCCTCGTGCTCCTGGAGAAGGAGCAGGGCCTCGTCACCGACGCCACGCCCACCGACCGCCAGTTCCGCAGCGCGACCGGCTACGGCTGCCCGGACACCGCGGCGTGCGACTCGCTCTACTACGGCTTCTTCAACCAGGTGTACAACGCGGCGCACCAGTTCAAGGTGTACCAGTCGACCCCGACGCGGTGGAACTACCAGGCGGGGCGCAGCAACCGCATCCTCTGGCACCCGAACGCCGACTGCGGATCCTCGCAGGTCACCATCCGCAACCAGGCCACGGCCGGCCTCTACATCTACACGCCGTACCAGCCCAACGCGGCGGCGCTCCGGAACCTCTACGGCACCGGCGACTCCTGCTCCTCGTACGGCAACCGCAACTTCTGGCGCCTCTACACCGACTGGTTCGGCAGCACGAGCGACGGGCCGGTCTCCTCGTTCGTCAAGACGGCGACCGACGACACGGTCTTCCTCGTGAGCGGCGGGCAGAAGCACCAGGTGCCGGACTTCGGCGTCTACCAGTCGCTGTCCGCGCTGGGCGGGATCAGCACGGTCCCGCGCTCGTACCTCGACGCGCTGGGCAACGGCGCCCCCGCGTCCGAGCTGGTCCGCGACCCGTCGACGGGCTCCGTCGCGCTGGTGCAGGCCGACCGCCGCCACCGCTTCGGCTCCTGCGACCTCGTCGCCTCCTACGGCTACGGCTGCGGCGACGCGGTGAACCTGGATCCGGGTCAGCTCGCCTCGGTGCCGGACGCGGGGGAGATGAGCGCGTTCTTCGTGCTGCCGGGCAGCCCCGTCACCTACCTCCTCACCGGCGGGACCCGGTACCCCGTCAGCACCTGGTCGGCCGTGCTCGGCCTCAACGACGGCCGGTCGCCCTTCGTGGCGACCATGCGCGCGGGCGTCGCCTCCCGGTACCCGGTCGGCCACGCCGCCCTCGAGCCCGGGACGCTCGCGAAGGCCTCCAACAGCCCGGACGTCTACGTGGTCGACGGGCTGGACCGCAAGGTCCGCGTCCCCGACTTCGCGGTGACCCGGGAGCTCGGCATGGGCGAGGCGTTCGCCACGGTCGCCCCGGGCACCATGGACGCCTACCCCCGCGCCGCGGGCGACCTCTCGCTGCTCGTGCGGTGCGCCGGCGTCTCGTCGCTGGCGGCGCAGGGACGGCTGGTCGCGCTGGGCACGCCCGGATCCACGGGCCTGCCCGTCACCGACCTCACGGCCGCGACCTGCCGCACCCTCGACCGGGCCGCGGGCACGGTCGCGGGCTCCGTCTTCGTGAAGAACCCCACGGAGGGGACGGTCTACCTGCTGCAGGGCGGGCAGATCCGGCCGGTCGCGACCTGGGACCGCCTCGTCGCCATCGCGGGCACGTCGTCGCCCGCCATCACCACGCTCGGGACCCCGGCGCTCGCCCGGATCCCGGTCGGCGCCGCGGCCTGACGCGTCGGCTGCGCGCTCCGGTCGCCGACCGGTCGCGCAGCCGGCAGCGGATACAGTGGGGCCGCACCGGACGGCCACCGGGCGGCCCGCCGGTCGTCCGACCGGCAGCGGCGAGGAGAGCGCATGGAGCAGCACACGGACGGCGTCGACGCACCCCGCGAGGAGACGCCGCCGCCCGGCATCCTCCTCCGCCTCATCAAGGACGAGCGCGTGGCGTTCCTCCTCGTGGGCGGCTTCAACACCGTGCTCGGCACCGCGTGGTTCGCGCTCCTCTTCCTGCTCTGGGGCCACGTGATCCCGTACCCGGTGGTGCTCGTCATCGCCTGGGCGGTGCAGCTGCCGATCGCGTTCACGCTCCACCGGAAGCTCGTCTTCAAGGTCAGCGGGAACCTCGTCCCCGACTTCACGCGCTACACGCTGGTCAACCTCGTGCCGCTGTTCGCCAACATGGTGCTGCTGCCCCTGGTCGTCGAGACGACGCCGCTGCAGCCGATCGTGGCGCAGATCCTCGTCACCATCGTGATCACGGTCGCCACCTACACCGGGCACAAGTTCTTCTCGTTCCGCCGGCCGCGCGACGAGGCGGTCCGCTGATCGCGTCCGGTCGCGGATCCGCGGCGCCGCGCCCGCTCAGGCGGGCAGCGGCTGCTCGGGCAGCCCGTGGCGCCAGCTGCGGCCCTGCGCGGCCTTGACGGCGCAGATCACCAGCAGCGTCCAGCCCCACTCCACGAGCGTGACGCTCTCCGCGAGGGACACGACCACGAGCACGACGAGCACGAGCGCCGTCCAGACGTAGCCCACGCCGCGCTTGGTGGTGGCGAGCACCCAGGAGCGGCCCAGCGCGAGCGCGCAGAACGCCGCGAACAGCACCAGGCCGACCAACCCGGCCTGCAGGAACAGGTCGAGGTAGGCGTTGCGGCCGGTCTCCTGCGCGCCGCGGCTGACGAGGTCGAGCGCGGTGTAGGGGTAGGCGTCCCGGCGCCACAGGCCGACGAAGCCCCAGCCCTCGATGGTGTTGAGGTCGATGAGGCGCAGCATCTCCCGCCACAGGGCGACGCGCTGCAGGTAGTCGGGCCGCGCCTGCAGGACCTGCAGCACGGGGGAGCGGAAGGCCACGACGACCATCGCGACCACGGCGGCCAGCACGAGCACCGCGCTGTTCGCGAGCGGCCGGGCCTGCCGGGCGAGGTGCCGCAGGCCGAAGACGGCCAGGGAGGCGACGGCCAGCACGAGGAACGTGCCGAGGATCACCGACGAGCGGGTGAGCGACGCGACGAGGAGCGCCGTGGTGAGGGAGAACACGGCGCGCCCGCGGGACACCGACCGGGTCAGCAGCTCGACCGCGAACGTGACGGCCGCGACGAGGGCGAGCGCGCCGAGGGCGGTGCGCTCGCCGAGGAGGCCCTGGATCGGGCCGAGGCGCTCGAGGGCGCCGCGGATGCCGAGGAAGGGGATCGGGCCGTCGATGAGCAGCCCGGCGAGCACCTCGAGCGCGAGGGAGGAGACGAGGACGAGCCGCATCACGTCGCCGACCGCGCGCACGATCTGGATCAGGTCGCGGACGACGCCCACGTACACCGCGAGGAACGCGGACGCGGCGAGGTACAGCACGCCGCCGAGCGCGTCCGGCTGGTAGGCCGTCCAGAGCAGCGTGGCGGCGCACCAGCCCACCAGCAGCAGGAGCGAGACCGGCAGGAGGCCGCGCCACTCCCAGTCCCCGCGCTTCGCCACGAGGGATCCGGCGGCCATCGCCACGAGGACGGTCACCACGGCGACGAGCCCGGCCCAGCCCATCGTCGCCCGGATCGCGTGGGCGAGGACGGCGGTGCCGACGATGCAGTGCGTGAGGGCCGCCGAGAAGCGCGCCGACCCCAGGAGGTCGGGCAGGCGCTCCGGCAGCGGCAGGCGCGCGGGCAGGGTCATGCGGCGTCGCTCACGGGAGGTCGACGGGGCACCGGGCGGCCACGCGGGTCAGGCGACGCCGGGATCGGCGCGGACCGCGGCGGCGGGGAGGCGCGACGGGGCGTCGGTCGCCTCCGCGGCGACCGGCGGGCGGCGGGAGTCGACGGGTCCCGGGACGTCCTCGCGCGCGACCATGCCGGAGCGGGTCGCGACCGCGATGACGACGAGGAGCAGCCAGTTGCCCTCGTACAGCAGGCGGCTCTCGGCGAGGCTCTGCACGACCAGGGCCGTCATCAGCAGGAGGGGGCCGAGCGCGAGCACGGTGTACGGCTCGACCCGGTCGCGGCGGTGCTGCGGGCGGTCGATGGCGGCCCACCAGGATCGGACGTACGTCGTGACGATGAGGCAGACGAAGACCAGCGCGCCCACGGCGCCGAGCTGGAGGAACACGTCGAGGTACGCGTCGTGCGCCTGCAGGTACGTGACCCCGCTGCGCACCGCCAGGCCCTCGAAGGGCTTGATCCAGGGGGCCCAGTAGCCGATCCAGCCCCAGCCGAGCACGGGGTGCTGCTGGGCGAGCCCGATGACCGACTCCCAGATCTCGAAGCGGCCGGTGAGGTCGGGCGAGCGGCCGAGCAGCTCGAACACCTCGGCCGTGCGCGTGACGACGACGCCCGCGCCGGCCGCCGCGGCGACCACGACCCCGCCGGCGAGCACGAGCCGCCCGCGGATGCCCACCCGGCGCGCGATGAGGGCGAGCACGGCGACGACGCCGGTCATGATGAGCGCGACGAGCACGGTGGAGCTGCCCGTGAGGGTCAGCGTGAGAAGGGCGACCGCGATCCAGACGGTCGTGGTCCGGCGGTCGGTGGCGCGCGCCGCGAACTGCAGCGCGAAGACGATGAGGCCGAGCAGCGCCACCATGGCGAGCAGGTTGGCGTTGCCCACGACGCCCTGGATCCGCCCGCCCAGGAGCAGCTCGCCGCGCGTCCACGCGAAGGCAGCCGGGGCGCGCGGGCCGTAGTCGGTGAAGAAGGGCATGACCGGCTGGCGCACGACGACGGCGATGAAGAGCTCGAACGCGAGCGACAGCCCGAGGACGATGCGGAGCGCGCGACCCAGCGCCTGGACGATCTCCGCCCAGGAGAGCAGCACCACGAGCATCAGCGCGGCGGTCGAGGTGGCGAGCTGGATGAGCACCCCGAGCGCGGACTCCGGCCGGTACTGCGACCAGGCGATCGACAGCACGGCCAGGCCCGTGAAGGCGAGGAACGGGATCGGGAGCACGCGCAGCCGGGGCAGCGGACGGGCGCGCACGAGCAGCGTGACGCTCGTGACGAGCACGCCGAGCGCGATCGCGCCGAAGCCCCACCAGCTGAGGCCGTTCCGCCACATGTCGCCCGCGAAGGTCGTGACGAGGACGAAGGTCGCGAACGCCCGGAGGGATCGTCGGCTGGCGGAGGGCATGCCCATCAGGGTAACGGCCCGGGGTGGATCCTCCTGCCCGGCGCCGGCCCCCGCTCCGGGGACAGGCGGATGCCCGCGGCGTGGGGCATCCGCCTGTCCGTCAGACGAACGCCGCGTGGCCGGTGATGGCCCGGCCCACGATGAGGGTGTTCATCTCGCGCGTGCCCTCGTAGGAGTACAGGGCCTCCGCGTCGGCGAAGAAGCGCGCCACGTCGTAGTCGAGGACGATGCCGTTGCCGCCGAACGCCTCGCGGCACCACGCCACGCTCTCGCGCATCCGGCTGGTGGCGAAGGCCTTCGCGAGCGCGGAGTGCTCGTCGGACTGCGTGCCCTCGTCCACCATCTCCGAGGCGCGGGTGGCGAGCCCGATGGAGGCGGTGATGTTGCCGAGGCTGCGCACGAGGAGGTCCTGGATCAGCTGGTGCGCGCCGAGCGGCTTGCCGAACTGCTCGCGCTCGCCCGTGTAGGCGACGGCCGCCTCGTAGGCGCCCACCGCGATGCCGATCGCGGCCCACGCGACCTCCGCGCGGGTCAGGCGCAGCACGGCCGCCGTGTCGGCGAACGAGCGCGAGTTCTGCAGGCGGTTCCGCTCGGGCACGATCACGCCGTCGAGCTCGATGTCGGCGTTCTGCACGATGCGCAGCGCCTGCTTGTCCTCGATGCGGGTGGCGCGGAAGCCGGGGGAGTCGTTGGGGACGAGGAAGCCCTTCACCTGGCCGTCGTCGGCGTCCTTGGCCCAGATGACGGTGACGTCGCTCACGGTGCCGTTGCCGATCCAGCGCTTGGCGCCCGTGATGCTCCACTCGTCGCCGCGGCGGGTCGCGACGGTGCGGAGGCCGCGGGCGGAGTCGGATCCGGACAGCGGCTCCGTGAGCCCGAACGAGCCGAGGAGCTCGCCCGACGCGAAGCGCGGCAGCCACTCGGCGCGCTGCTCGGGGGACCCCGCGACGGCGACGCTGCCCATCACCAGGCCGCTCTGCATGCCGACGAGCGTCGCGATGCTCGCGTCCACGCGGCCGAGCTCGAGCGCCGCCCAGCCGCGGAAGACGGCCGAGTTCTCGAAGGGCCGCGTCTCGGGGAACGGCATGCCGAAGAAGCCGCGCGAGGCGAGGCCGCCGACCACGTGGCGCGGGAACTCGGCCCGCGCCCACCAGCCGTTGACGTGCGGGCGGACCTCCTGCTCGAGGTAGGAGCGCAGCTCGGCGAGGGAGTCCTTCTCCCTGTCGCCGAGCCGGGACTCGTAGCCGTAGAAGTCGCCGATGAGGGGGGTGAGGGACACGATGCTCCGTTGCGGTTCGTCGGCGCCCTCGGGGACGGGCGCCTGCGGCCGAGCCTAGGTCGGCGTCCGGGCGGCGCCGGCATCGCTTGGTACTTTGGTCGCGTCCGGACAGGACGCGCGCCCTCGGGCGTTGTAGGTAGCCGCCAAGCCCGACAGGATCGCCCGTGTTCACTGCCCTCTCCAACACCCCCCGCGACTACGCCTGGGGCTCGACGACCGCCATCGCCGAGCTGCTCGGCCGCGAGCCGTCCGGGGGCCCGGAGGCCGAGCTCTGGCTCGGCGCGCACGACGGCTCGCCGACGCGCGTCGACGACCCGGCGTCCGCGGGCGGCGCGACCACGCTCGCCGAGTGGATCCGCCGCGACCCCGCCACCACGCTCGGCCCCCTCGCCGGCGGCCTCCGCCCGGGCGACGGCCCCGGCCTCCCCTTCCTCCTCAAGGTGCTCGCCGCGGGCGGCCCGCTCTCCCTCCAGGCGCACCCCGACCTGCACCGCGCCCGGCTCGGCTTCCGCGACGAGGAGGAGCGCGGCATCCCGATCGACGCCCCGCACCGCAACTACAAGGACCCGCTGCACAAGCCCGAGCTCGTCTACGCGCTGAGCGACGAGTTCCACGCGCTCTGCGGCTTCCGGCCGCTCGCCGAGGTGCGGCAGGTGTTCACGCTCCTGCTCACCCTCGACGCGTCCGGGCCCGACTCCGACCCGGCCGTGATCCGGTCCGTGCTCTCGCGCCTCACCGGATCCGAGGCCGACGTGCTGCGCGACGTCTTCGCCTTCCTCATGGGCGGCGGATCGGAGGTGCGCCGCCTCGTCGACCGCGTGACGCTGCTCGCGAGCCTCGCGTCCGACCGCCAGTGCCGGGACTTCGCCACGGAGATGCGCACCGTGCGCGAGCTCGCCGAGGCGTACCCGGGCGACCCGGGCATCGTCACGTCCCTGCTGCTCAACCGGGTGACCCTGCGGCGGGGCGAGGCCCTCTACCTCCCGGCAGGCAACATCCACGCCTACCTGCACGGGCTCGGGATCGAGCTGATGGCGGCGTCCGACAACGTGCTGCGCGGCGGCCTCACGCCCAAGCACGTGGACGTGCCGGAGCTGCTCGACGTGCTCGAGTTCCAGGCGCTGCCCGTGCCGTACCTCGCGCCCGAGCACGCGGCGCCGGGCGTCGAGCTCTACCGGCCGGACGTGCCCGACTTCCTGCTCGCCCGCATCGTCCCGGCCACGCGCGACGCGATGGCGGGCGACGCCGGAGCGAGCGTCGTCGACGTCGACGGCCCGGCCATCGTGCTGTGCACCGCCGGCTCCGTGACCCTGCGCGGCGCGGCCTCGACGGTCGAGGTCGGCCGCGGCGAGGCCGTGTTCGTCACGCCCGACGAGGGGCGGATCGTCGTGACGGGGGAGGGCGAGGCGTTCCTCGCGACGACCCCGGCGCCCGTCGCGGGCGCGTCCGCCGACGCCGATCCGGACGCCGCCGCCGCGTGACCGGGCCCCGCCCGGCCGTCGATAGGGTTGCCGCATGACATGGTTGGTCACCGGCGGCGCCGGCTACATCGGTTCGCACATCGTCTCCGCGTTCGCCCGCGCCGGCATCGACACGGTCGTCCTCGACGACCTGTCCAGCGGCCACGCGTCGTTCGTGCCGGAGGGCGTGCCGTTCCACCGCGGGTCCGTGCTCGACCGGGAGCTCCTCGCGAGCGTCCTCGGCTCCGGCGACATCCGCGGCGTCGTGCACGTGGCGGGCTACAAGTACGCGGGCGTGTCCGTCCAGCGCCCCCTCCACACCTACGAGCAGAACGTGACGGCCACGGCCGTGCTGCTCGAGGAGATGGAGCGCGCGGGCGTCGGCAACATCGTCTTCTCGTCCTCGGCTGCCGTGTACGGCACGCCCGACGTCGACCTCGTCGACGAGCGCACGCCCAAGGCCCCCGAGTCGCCCTACGGCGAGTCGAAGCTCATCGGCGAGTGGCTGCTGCGCGACCAGGGCGTCGCCACCGGCCTCCGCCACGCGTCGCTCCGCTACTTCAACGTCGTGGGATCCGGCGACGAGGGCTACGCCGACACCAGCCCGCACAACCTCTTCCCGCTCGTGTTCGACGCGCTGCTGGACGGGCGGACGCCCCGGATCAACGGCGGCGACTACCCGACGCCCGACGGCACGTGCGTGCGCGACTACATCCACGTCGTCGACCTCGCCGCCTCGCACGTCGCGGCCGCGCGCCGCCTCGAGGCGGGGGAGCCCGTGGAGCCCGTGTACTGCCTCGGCAGCGGGCAGGGCGTGAGCGTGCGCGAGATCATGACGGCCATCCGCGACGCGACGGGCATCGACTTCGAGCCCGAGGTGCACGACCGGCGACCCGGCGACCCGGCCCGCATCGTGGCCTCCGGGGACCTCGCCGCGCGGGACATCGACTGGGCCATGCGCCACGACCTGGACGACATGGTGCGCAGCGCCTGGGCCGCCCGCCAGACCGGATCCCCGGCGTAGCGCCGCCGGCGAGCGGCGGCGCGTCGCAACCCTCGACGGGCGCCTGAGGGTTTACCCTCCGCGGCTTGACGCCGACGAGTTACACCGGTGTAATTATGACGACAAGCTGGGGCCGGCCGGGCGCTCCAGCCGTGTGGGGAGATCGTGACATGGCACTACCTGAGTACCACGCCGGGGTCCCCGACGACTGGTTCGTCGACCCCGTCCGACTCGGCGTCCCGGGCGTCCGGAACGTCGACGACGGCAACCCGCTCGCCTGGCAGGCCGACTCGCTGTGCGCGCAGACCGACCCCGAGGCGTTCTTCCCCGAGAAGGGCGGATCCACCCGCGACGCCAAGAAGATCTGCGGCTCGTGCGAGGTGCGGTCCGAGTGCCTGGAGTACGCGCTGGAGAACGACGAGCGCTTCGGCATCTGGGGCGGCCTCTCCGAGCGCGAGCGCCGCAAGCTCCGCAAGCGCGCGGTCTGACCGCGTCGGCACGGCGCCCCGACCGCGCAGGCGCCGCCCCGAGCGCCGGCTCCCCGGCGCGCCGTCCGATCGCGGCGGTTCCGCATCCGGCACCACGTAGGGTCTCCCTGTCATGCAGCCACGAGTAACCGCGATCCTCGTCGCCCACGAGGGCGCGCAGTTCCTCGAGCGGACCCTGGCGGCCCTCGCCGCGCAGACCCGCCGGCCCGACCAGGTGGTCGCGGTCGACCTCGGCTCCCGCGACGCGTCCGCCGCGTTGCTGGCCGCATCCGACCCCACGCGCATGGTGCAGGCGCCCGCGCGGATGACGTTCGGGCAGGCCGTCGAGCAGGCCGTCCGCGTGATCCCCGCGCCCACCGGCGACGACGAGCTGCTCTGGCTGCTGTCCGCCGACAACGCGCCCGCGCCCGACGCCCTCGAGCGCCTGCTCGCCGCCGTCGAGGCCTCGCCCAGCGTCGCCGTCGCGGGCCCGAAGCTCATGGAGTGGGACCACCCCGGCTACATCCGGGAGATCGGCCGCACGCTCACCACGCTGGGCGCCGCCGTGCCCGAGGTCGACGGCGAGCTCGACCAGGCGCAGTACGACGACATGAGCGACGTCCTGGGCGTGGCCGCCGGCGGCATGCTCGTGCGGCACCGGCTCTGGGACGAGCTCGGCGGGTTCGACGACGCGCTCCCCGTGATCGACGACGCGCTCGACCTCTGCGTGCGCGCCCGCCTCGCGGGTCACCGCGTCGTGGTCGTCCCGGCCGCCCGCGTGGCGTCCGCCGGATCCGCCGGACCCGGCACCGCATTCCTCGGGCGCCGCACGCCGCGCCGCCGCCGTCGCCGGCTCGCGCGCCAGGCCGAGCTGCACCGCCGCCTCGCCTACGCGCCGTCGGCCGCCGTGCCGTTCCACTGGCTCTCGCTCGTGCCGCTCGCCGTCCTCCGCGCTCTCCTGCAGCTCCTCCGGAAGCGGCCCACCGCGGCGCCCGGGGAGATCGGCGCCGCGATCCGCGTCGCCGTCGCGCCCGGCCGCGTCCGCGCCAGCCGACGGCGGCTCCAGGCGACGCGCACCGCGCCGTGGTCGAGCATCGCGTCGCTCCGGCAGCCCCTCGCGGTGGGCCGCCGCCGCCGGTCGCTCGCCCGCGAGCAGTATCGCGTCGAGCACATGGGCGTCTCCGACGGCGTCGAGTTCCTCGCCACGGGCGGCGGATGGACCGTGCTCACCGCGCTGCTCCTCGCGGCCGTCATGTGGATCCCGCGCCTCGGCGGCACCGCGCTCACGGGCGGCCAGCTGCTGCCGCTCGGACCGGACGCGGGCGCGCTGTGGGCGCAGGTGGGGATCGGCGTGCGCGGCGTCGGCACCGGGCCCGTCGCGCCCTCCGACCCGTTCGCCTACGTGCTCGCGGTGCTCGGCAGCGTCACGGCCTGGGAGCCGTCGCTCGCGGTCCTCGCGGTCGTCGTCGGCGCGCTGCCGCTCGCGGCCCTCGCCGCGTGGCTCGCCGCCGCGCAGGTCACGCGCAACGCCTGGCTCCGCGCGCTCGCCGCGCTGGCATGGACCCTCGCGCCCACCTTCCTCGTCGCGCTCGGCGAGGGCCGCCTGCCCGCCGTGCTCGCCCACCTGCTGCTCCCGTGGCTCGCGCTCGCCGTGCTGCGGGCCCCGCGGTCGTGGTCCGCGTCGGCCGTCGCCGGGATCCTGATGGCCGCCGTCGGCGCGTCCGCCCCCTCGCTCGTGCCCGCGCTCCTCGTGCTCTGGCTCGTCGCGATCGTGCGGGCGGGTCGTCGCGGCGGGCGCCTCATCACGATCCCCGTGCCGCTCGTCGCGCTCGCCGCGCCGCTCGTCGCCTACCGCGTGATGCAGGGGCAGCCGCTGGCGCTGGCCGCCGACCCCGCGGTCCCCGCGGCGTTCACCCCGGCCGACGTGCCGGGGCTCGCGCTGGGCTTCCCGACCTCCGGGCTGGGCGGCTGGACCGCCTTCGTCGATGGCCTCGGGCTGGGCCTGCCCGCGTCGGTGCCGCTCGTCGTGGTCGCCGTGCTGGTCGCGCCGCTCGTCGTCGGCGCCGTCGCCGCCCTCTTCCTCCGCGGCTCGCACCGGGCCGCGATCGCGCTGTCCGCGACCGTGGTCGGCTTCGCCACCGCGGTGCTGGCCGCGCGCACGGTCGTGCAGTCGACGGGGGCCGTCGCGGTCGCCGTCTGGCCGGGATCCGGTCTCAGCCTCCTCTGGCTCGGCCTCGCGGGCGCGCTGGTGCTCGGGTTCGCGACGCTCGGGAGGCGGTCGGTCGCGCCGGGCCTCGTCGCGAGCGTGGCCCTCGTGGTCGTCGCGCTGCCGCTCGTCTCCGCGGCGGTCGTCGGATCCACCGCCGTGCGCCCCGGCGAGGACGCGTCCCTCCCGGGCCTCGTCGTCGCCGAGGCCGCCACCGACCCGTCCGTCGGCACGCTCGTGCTGCGCGCGGGCGACGGATCCCTGGCCGCCGACGTGGAGCGCGGCGCCGGGCGCACCCTCGAGCAGGTCGCCACGGTCGACTCCACCATCGGGCCGCTCACCGACACGCAGTCCCGCGTCGCGGAGCTCGCCGGCAACGTCTCGTCGCGCTCGGGCCTCGACGCCACCGAGGACCTCCGCGCGCTCGGCATCAGCTACGTGCTGCTCGCCCCGCCGTCGGGGACGGACGAGCAGGCCGTCCACGACCGGGCGAGCTCCGCGCTCGACGACGACCCCGTCTTCACCGCGGTCGGCCAGACCGAGGCCGGGCTGCTCTGGCGCTTCGTCGGCAGCGACGACCTGGACGCGCAGGTGGCCGGCCCCGGCAACCTCGACGACGCCGGCCGCGTCGGCGTCCTCGCCGCCCAGGCGCTGGTCTTCGCGCTGACGCTCCTCCTCGCGATCCCCACCGGCAGCCTCGCGGCGCGCAGCCGCCCGCTCCCGGCCTACCGGGAGCCCGTGACCGGCGCCGACGCGCGGCCGGCCGACGCCGTCGAGCCGCGGCCCGAGCACGACGACCGCGGGATCCCCGCCTACCCCGACGAGCCCACCGGCACGAGCGTCGAGGCGGCGCCCTTCGGCGACATCCCCCAGGTGGGCGACCGGCCCGCGGGCGACGGCGGCGACGACGGATCCGCCGCCCCCACTGCATCCGGCGCGGGCGACCGCCCCGACGACGCCCGCGACGACGACCCCAGGAGGACCGATGGCCAGGCGTGACGCCGTGCGGATCGCGACCCGCGTGACCACCGGGATCGCGGGGGTCGCCGTGCTCGGCGTCGTCGTGACCGGCGCCCTCCTCCTCCCGCCGGCGTCGACCGAAGCGAGCGCGCCCTCCGTGCTCGTCACGCCGGTCGCCACCGACCAGCAGCGCGTCTGCCCGGGCGCCCTCCTCCGACCCCCCGAGGCGGACGCCGCCGCGACCACGGGCGCCGTCGCGGTCGGCTCCTCGACCGTCACGAGCGGATCCGCGACGGCCGGCGCCGCGACGGGCGGCCCGGGCGTGCGCACCTCGCGGCTGCAGGCGCCCGAGGTCCAGGGCGGGGCATCCACCGAGGCGTCCGTGCTCGCGGTGGCCGGCGCCGAGGGCGACGACCCGACGGAGCTCGCGGGGGCCGCGTCGCAGATCGCCACCCAGAGCGACCTCGCGGGCCTCGCCGCGGCCCCCTGCTCCGAGGCCACGGCCGAGTCCTGGCTCGTCGGCGGCGGCACGACCACGGGCCGCACCACGTTCGTCGTGCTCGACAACCCGTCCGGCGTCTCCTCCACCGTCGACCTCGCCATCTCGGGCGAGGACGGCGCGGTGAGCGCACCCGGGGCCAGCGGCATCAACGTCCCCGCCGGCAGCCGGCGCGTGCTCTCGCTCGCCGGTCTCGCCCCCGACCTCTCGTCGCCCGCCATCCACGTGCAGAGCCGCGGCGGCCAGGTCGTCGCCACGCTCGAGCAGAGCACGGTGCGGGGCCTCCTCGCGGGCGGCGTCGACGTCATCGTGCCCGCCGCCGCGCCCGCCACGACGCTCACCATGACTGGCCTCCGCGTCGACACGCAGGCCGCCGCGCAGCCCGCGCCCGCCGAGGGCGAGGCCCCGGCCGAGGGGACCGACGGCGCCGCGGGCTCCGGGCCGGGCGCGGACGTGGGCACCGACCCCGATCGCTCGACGGCCGTGCGGATCCTCGTGCCCGGCTCCGACGACGCCGACGTCAGCGTCAGCGTCGCCCCGGAGGACGGCACCGACGGCACCGGCACGACCTTCACGGTCGAGGCCGACGGCGGCCGCGTCACCGACTTCCCCGTCAGCGGCCTCACCGACGGCCGCTACGCCGTCACCGTGCAGAGCTCGGTCCCCGTCGCCGCGGCCGTGCGCACCGTCTCCGGCGCGGCCGAGGGCGGGGCGACCGACTTCGCCTGGCTGCCCGCCTCCGGAGCGCTCACCCGGGACGCGCTCGTGTCCGTGCCGGCCGGCCCCGCGCCGCTGCTGCACGTGCGGAACCCCGGCGACGCGGAGGCGACCGTCACCGCGCGGCCGACAGACGGGTCCGAGCCGGTGGCCCTCACGGTCCCCGCGGGCGCCGAGGTCTCCGCGTCCGTCGCGGCGGGGCGCACCTACCTGCTCGAGGGATCCGCCGGGCTGACGGCCACGGTGACGCTCGCCGAGCCGGGCCGCTCGGCCGCGCTGCCGGTCGTGCCGGTGCTGCCGGCCGCGGATCCGCTGCGCGTCCACCCCTGACGGCTCCCTCGACGGGACGCGCGGACACCTGGCACGCGCGCGGGATCCGCGCCTAGTGCGGGTCGTACCTGTCGGGCGCGAGGTCCCACGGGTCCTTGCCGAGCAGCTCGGCGACCGCGCGGAACACGCAGCCCTCCACGAGCGCGCGGTGGTGGTGCTCGTCCTCCTCGTGGAGGTGCGCGAGGCGCTCGATGGGCAGGCGGTAGAAGACGACGCGGCGCTCGTCCGCGAGCACGCTCCAGCGGTCGATCCCGTCGCGCTCGCTGTTGCGCGCGGGGAGCGCGGCGACCTCGAAGGACACGCGCTCGAGCTCGTCCGGCCAGAGCCCGCGGAGGTACTCGGCGGCGGACGCGACGATCTCGTCGAAGCGGTCGACGCGCGTCCGCAGCACGGGGAGCTCGGGTCCGGTGACGGGGGAGCGGAGGCCCCGGCCGTGGCGGTCCCGCCAGGATCCGCGGATGGAGACGTGGCCTCCCCGGCGGCGCGATCGTGGCATGGCCCCATCGTACGGCCCGCGGGTCGGCGGTAGTGTGGGCGCGACATGACGAACAGGCCCTGCTCCCGCGTCGGCTGCACCGGCGGCGCCACGACCACCCTCACCTACGTCTACGCGGATTCCATGGCCGTGCTCGGTCCCCTCAGCCACGACTCGGAGCCCCACAGCTACGACCTCTGCGACCGCCACGCGGCCCGTCTGTCCGCGCCGCAGGGCTGGCAGATCGTCCGGCACGGCGTGCTCGGTGAGGTAGGTTTCGGATCATGACGACGACTGCCGCCGAGACGCTGACCGCCATCGTGAAGACCTACGACGTGCGAGGTCTCGTCGGGAGCCAGCTCACCGAGGAGCTGGTCACGGCCCTCGGCGCCGGCTTCGTCGACGAGCTCGGGGCCGCCGGCGCGGAGATCGTGGTCGGCCACGACATGCGCGACTCGTCGCCCGCCTTCGCGCAGGCGTTCGCCCGGGGCGCCACGGCCCGCGGCGGGAACGTCCTCCTCATCGGCCTGTGCTCGACCGACGAGACGTACTTCGCGTCCGGATCCCTCGACGCCCCCGCGGTCATGTTCACCGCGAGCCACAACCCGGCCACCTACAACGGCCTCAAGTTCTCCCGCGCGGGCGCCCAGGGCATCAGCCTCGACACGGGCCTCGCCGCCATCCGCGACCGCGCCATCGGCTTCCTCGACGGCGGCATCGCCCCCGTCGAGCCCGCGGGCGAGGTGCGCGAGCGCGACGTGCTCGCCGACTACGCGGGCTACCTCCGCCAGCTCGTCGACCTCTCCGGCATCCGCCCGCTGCGCGTCGTGGTCGACGCGGGCAACGGCATGGGCGGCATGACCGTCCCCGCCGTGCTCGGCACCGCGGCCGGCCTGCCCGAGCTGCCCATCGAGGTCATCCCGCTCTACTTCGAGCTCGACGGCACCTTCCCGAACCACGAGGCGAACCCGCTGGAGCCCGCGAACCTGGTGGACCTGCAGAAGGCGGTCGTCGAGCACGGCGCCGACCTCGGGCTCGCCTTCGACGGCGACGCGGACCGCTGCTTCGTGGTCGACGAGAAGGGCCGGGCCGTCACGCCCAGCGCCGTCGCCGCGGTCGTCGCGCTCCGCGAGATCTCGCGCGCGAAGGCGCAGGCGCCGGAGGACGAGGTCACGGTGCTGCACAACCT
The DNA here is from genome assembly GCF_021922985.1 of Clavibacter michiganensis subsp. tessellarius. Lineage (NCBI taxonomy): Bacteria > Bacillati > Actinomycetota > Actinomycetes > Micrococcales > Microbacteriaceae > Clavibacter > Clavibacter tessellarius. Next base: position 224,827 of record NZ_CP040788.1, read on the forward strand.
CATCACCTCGCGCATCGTGCCCGAGACCATCGAGGCCGCGGGCGCCACCGCCGTCCGCACGCGCGTCGGCCACTCGCTCATCAAGGACCAGATGGCCGCCACGGGCGCCGTCTTCGGCGGGGAGCACTCCGCGCACTACTACTTCCGCGACTTCTGGGGCGCCGACAACGGCATGCTCGCCGCCATGCACCTGCTCGCCGAGTTCGGCCAGACCGACGGGCTGATGTCCGACCTGTCCGCGCGCTACACGCCGTACGCGCTGTCGGGCGAGATCAACAGCACGGTCGACGACGTGCCCGCCGCGTACGACCGCATCGTCGAGGCCTTCCGCGGTCGAGGCGAGTTCGACGAGTTCGACGGCCTCACGGTCGACGGCCCGGTCGACGCCGACGGCGCCTTCTGGTGGTTCAGCGTCCGCCCCTCGAACACCGAGCCGCTGCTGCGCCTCAACGTCGAGGCGTCGACCGAGGAGCGCATGGCCGCCCTCCGCGACGAGCTCCTGGGGCTGATCCGCGGGGCCTGATCCCGCCACCCGCATCATCCGACGCCGCGTCCCTCCTCGAGGGGCGCGGCGTCGTCGTGCGTCCGGCGGAGGGCATGGCGGCATACCCCCGGGGGGTTCCGCTCGATACCCCCAGGGGGTAGCATCGACGGGAACGGAGGTGGCCGCCATGGTCGGGTACAGCGAGGGCAAGGACGACATCCTCAAGCGGCTGCGTCGCGCGGAGGGCCAGGTGCGCGGCATCGAGCGCATGGTCGAGTCCGACACGTACTGCATCGACGTGCTGACCCAGGTGTCGGCCGTCACGCGGGCGATGGAGACCGTCGCCCTCAAGCTGCTCGACGACCACCTCGCGCACTGCCTCGCCGAGGCCGCCCGCGAGGGCGGGCAGGTCGCGGAGGACAAGGTGCGCGAGGCCTCCGCGGCCATCGCGCGGCTCGTCCGGTCCTGATCCGCGCGGCACCCATCCGCGCCGCACCCATCCGCTTCGACCCCGAGGAGACCCCATGACCACCACGACCTTCCCCGTCACCGGCATGACCTGCGCGCACTGCGTCGCGAGCGTCACGGAGGAGGTCGGCGAGCTGCCGGGCGTCGCGTCCGTGGCCGTCGACCTCGTCGTCGGCGGCGCGTCCACCGTCACGGTCGAGAGCGACCGGCCCCTCGACCCCGCCGCCGTGCGCGCCGCGGTCGACGAGGCCGGGTACGTCGCGGAGGTCTGACGTGGCCGACCCCGCATCCGGATCCGCGCCCGCCGCGCGCCCCGTCTCCGCCCCGCTCGAGGACGGCGCCGAGCTCACGCGCGTCGACCTCGACGTGCAGGGCATGACGTGCGCCTCGTGCGCCATGCGCATCGAGCGGAAGCTCGGCCGGATGCCCGGGGTCGAGGCCGCCGTCAACTACGCCACCCACCGCGCGCGCGTGCGGCTGCCCGCGGGCACGAGCGTCGAGGACGCGATCCGCACCATCGAGCGCACGGGGTACCGCGCGTCCGAGCGGCCGGCGTGGGGAAGCGAGGCGGCGGAGGACGTCGCGCCGGCTGCCGCCCTCCCGGCGCCCGCGGACGACCGTGCGCCCGTCGCGGTGGAGGCCCCGCGCGTCCGTCCCGAGTCGGAGGTGCCGGACGCGGAGGCGCCGGACGCGGAGGCGCCCGACGCCTCCGACGCGGACGCCCCCGGCGCCGAGCCCGCCGCGCCGGTCCCCGCGCACCGCGACGCCGTCCCCGCCCGCCGCCCCGATGCCGACGAGCTCGCGCTCCGGCAGCGGCTCGTGGTCTCCGCGGCGCTCACCGTCCCCGTGTTCCTCCTGGCGATGGTCCCCGCGCTCCAGTTCGACGACTGGCAGTGGCTGTCGCTCACGCTCGCCGCGCCCGTCGCGGTGTGGGGCGCCTGGCCGTTCCACCGGTCCGCGGCCGTCAGCGCGCGCCACGGCGGCGTCGGCATGGACACGCTCGTGAGCATCGGCGTCGCGGCCGCGTTCCTGTGGTCGCTCTACGCGCTCTTCCTCGGCGACGCGGGCGAGCCCGGCATGCGCATGACCATGAGCCTCGTCACCGAGCCCGGGGGCGGATCCGGCGACATCTACCTCGAGGTCGCCGCGGCCGTCACCGTCTTCCTCCTCGGCGGGCGCTACCTGGAGGCGCGGGCCGCCCGGGCGTCCGGCGCCGCCCTCGCCGCGCTCCTCGACCTCGCCGCGAAGGACGTGGCCGTCGTCCGCGACGGCGTCGAGCGGCGGATCCCCATCCGCGAGCTGCGCGTCGGCGCGGAGTTCGTCGTGCGGCCGGGCGAGCGCATCGCCACCGACGGCGTGGTCGTCGACGGCTCCAGCGCCGTCGACCGCTCCCTCCTCACGGGCGAGTCCCTGCCCGAGGAGGTCGGCCCCGGCGACGACGTCACGGGGGCCACCCTCAACGCCGGCGGCCGCCTCCTCGTGCGCGCCACGCGCGTGGGGGAGGAGACGCGGCTCGCCCGCATGGCCGCGCTCGTCGAGGAGGCGCAGACCGGCAAGGCCCGGATCCAGCGCCTCGCCGACCGCGTCTCGGCCGTGTTCGTGCCGGTCGTCCTCGTGCTCGCGCTCGGCACGCTCGCCGGCTGGCTGCTGCTCGGCTTCCCGCCAGAGGCGGCATTCACCGCGGCCGTCGCGACGCTCATCATTGCCTGCCCGTGCGCCCTCGGCCTCGCGACGCCGACCGCGCTCCTCGTGGGCACGGGCCGCGGCGCGCAGCTCGGGATCCTCATCACCGGCCCCGAGGTGCTCGAGTCGACCCGCCGCATCGACACCGTCCTGCTCGACAAGACCGGCACCGTCACGACGGGCGTCATGTCGCTCGTGCGCGCGGTCCCCGCGGCGGGCGTCGACGCCGACGAGCTCGTGCGCGTGGCCGCCGCCCTCGAGGCGCGGAGCGAGCACCCGGTCGCGCGCGCCGTCGTCGAGGCCGCGGGCACCGGATCCCTCCCCGCCGTCGAGGGCTTCGTCGCGACCGCGGGCCTCGGCGTCCACGGCGTCGTCGACGGCCGCGCGGTCGCGGTGGGTCGGCCCTCGTGGCTCGCCGAGGCCTGGTCGGCCCGGCCCGACGCCGCGCTCGGGCGGGCGCTCCGGGAGGCCGAGGCCGCCGGATCCACCGTCGTCGCGGTCGCGTGGGACGGCGCCGTGCGCGGCGTCCTCGCCGTCGCCGACACCGTGAAGCCCACGAGCGCGGAGGCCGTGCGCCGGCTCCGCGCGCTCGGCCTGCGGCCCGTCCTCCTCACGGGCGACACCGCGGGCGCCGCGCACCGCGTCGCCGCGGAGGTCGGCATCGACGAGGTGATCGCGGGCGTCCTCCCCGAGGGCAAGCTCGATGCGGTCCGCCGCCTCCAGGCCGAGGGCCGCGTGGTGGCGATGGTCGGCGACGGCGTGAACGACGCGGCCGCCCTCGCGCAGGCCGACCTCGGCATCGCGATGGGCACGGGCACCGACGCGGCCATCGAGGCGGGCGACATCACGATCGTCCGCGGCGACCTCGTCCTCGTGGCCGACGCCGTGCGCCTCGCGCGCCGCACCCTCGGCACCATCCGCGGCAACCTGTTCTGGGCCTTCGCGTACAACGCCGCCGCGATCCCCGTGGCGATGCTCGGGCTGCTCAACCCGCTCGTCGCCGGGCTCGCCATGGCGCTGTCGTCCGTGTTCGTCGTCACGAACAGCCTCCGCCTGCGGTCCTTCCGCTAGCCGTCGGACGCCCGCCCGTCCGTCATCCACGGGCGGGCGTCACGGGACGGGTGGGAGACTGGGGGCATGACCCTGCTCCCGGACGCCACCAGCACCGCCCTGCCCTTCCGCGTCGCCGACCTCTCGCTCGCCGAGTCCGGCCGCCACCAGATCCGCCTCGCCGAGAACGAGATGCCCGGCCTCATGGCCCTCCGCGAGGAGTTCGGCGCGTCGCAGCCGCTCGCCGGCGCGCGCATCGCCGGCTCGATCCACATGACCGTGCAGACGGCCGTGCTCATCGAGACCCTCACCGCCCTCGGCGCGCAGGTGCGCTGGGCGAGCTGCAACATCTTCAGCACGCAGGACGAGGCGGCCGCCGCGGTCGCCGTCGGCGCGGGCACCCCGGATGCGCCCGCGGGCGTGCCGGTCTTCGCCTGGAAGGGCGAGACGCTCGAGGAGTACTGGTGGTGCACCGAGCAGATCTTCGACTGGTCGGGCGAGGCCGCGGCCGCGGACGCCGACTGGACCGGCCCGAACATGATCCTCGACGACGGCGGCGACGCCTCGCTCCTGGTGCACAAGGGCCGCGAGTACGAGCTCGCCGGCGTCGTGCCCGAGACCCCCGAGGACGCGAGCCACGAGTACCGCGTCATCCTCGACACGCTCCGCCGCAGCCTCGAGGCGTCGGGCGACCGCTGGACCCGCCGCGCCGCCGACATCCAGGGCGTCACCGAGGAGACCACCACGGGCGTCCACCGCCTGTACGAGCTGGCGCGCGACGGCGAGCTGCTGTTCCCCGCGATCAACGTCAACGACTCGGTCACCAAAAGCAAGTTCGACAACAAGTACGGCATCCGCCACTCGCTGCCCGACGGCCTCAACCGCGCCACCGACGTCCTCATCGGCGGCAAGGTCGCGTTCGTCGTGGGCTACGGCGACGTGGGCAAGGGCGCGGCCGAGGCGCTGCGCGGCCAGGGCGCGCGCGTCATCGTCTCCGAGGTCGACCCGATCTGCGCGCTCCAGGCGGCGATGGACGGCTACCAGGTCGCGCGCCTCGAGTCGGTCATCGAGCACGTCGACATCCTCGTCACCGGCACGGGCAACGTCGACGTGGTCCGCGTCGAGCACATCGAGCGCATGAAGCACCAGGCCATCATCGCCAACGTCGGGCACTTCGACAACGAGATCGACATGGCCGGCCTCGAGCGCCTCCCCGGCGTCGAGAAGGTCGAGATCAAGCCGCAGGTGCACGAGTGGCGCCTGCCGTCCGGCCGCAGCGTGCTCGTCCTCTCGGAGGGCCGCCTGATGAACCTCGGCAACGCGACCGGTCACCCGTCGTTCGTGATGAGCAACTCGTTCACGAACCAGGTGCTCGCGCAGATCGAGCTGTGGGTCCGCAACGACCAGTACCCGATCGGCGTGTACGTGCTCCCGAAGCACCTCGACGAGAAGGTCGCGCGCCTGCACCTCGACGCGCTCGGCGTGGAGCTCACGGAGCTGCGCCCCGAGCAGGCCGCCTACATCGGCGTCGCGGTCGAGGGCCCGTACAAGGTGGACCACTACCGCTACTGATCCGCGGATCCCGACGACGCCGTCCGTCCCCTCGCGGGGCGGGCGGCGTCGTCGCGTCCGGGCGCGGGGAGGCGGGGCGCGGCGCGGCGCATCCCGGCGGCGGGCGGCGGGCGGCGCGCGTCGGGCCGCCGACCGTCGGGTGCGCCGGTCAGGAGCCGGTGGACGCGCCGCGCGCCGGGAACCCGTGGGGGAGCCCCGCGAGGATCGGCTCCAGCGCGGCCAGGCGCTCCCGCTCGAGCATCAGCGCGCGGTGCTCGCGCTCGCGGCGCACCGCGCCGACGGCCTGCACGAACGACTCGGGATCCGTCGTCGGCAGCGGCGACACGTGCGGCGCGGCCTCGTCGGCGAGCTCGAGCGCGAGCCGTGCCCGCGAGGCGGGCGCCATGGCGTCGCGCTGCGTGAGGAAGCGGGCGATGCGGCGGCCGAGCGCGTCCGGCAGGCGCCCGACGTCGGCCTCGGACGCCCACGCCTCCAGCTGCGGCGGCACGGGCGGGAGGGGGCGCGGGTACGCGGGCACGCGCTCGTGCTGCGAGCGGGTGCCCGCCACGAGGTCGCCGAGGCGCTGCGACCGCGGCGACAGCAGGCCCACGAGTGCCGCGAGCCCGCCGAACGTGAGGTAGATCTCGAGGATCCCGACGAGGGCCCGGGCGACCGCGTGCCGGAGGCCGATGCCGCCGCCGTCCGCCCGCACGATGCGCGCGCCGACCGCCCAGCGGCCGAGCGAGCGTCCGCGCGAGGCGGTCTCGACGACCACGGGCAGCACGACGACGGCGAGCACGATCGCGGCGATGGCGCACGCGGCGGCGGAGGACTCGTCGAGCACCCCCTGCACGCCGAGCCAGCCGATGCCGAGCGCGAGGAGCAGGGCGACGGCGACCGAGGCGAGCACGTCGATCGCGGCGCCCGCGGCCCGGAGCACGAAGCCCGCCGGGCGGACGTCGAGGGCGACGGCCTCGCCGACCACGAGCGCGTCGGGACCGTCCGAGAGCGTCGGGTCGTGCGCGTCGGCGGCCGCCATGCATATAGTCAAGCAGATGGACCTCGACGCCTACACCGCCGCCCACCGGGACGGGTGGGACCGGCTCGCCCGCCTCGCCGGCCGGCGCCGGCTCACCGGACCCGACGCCGACGAGCTCGTCGACCTCTACCAGGCGGGCGCGGCCGAGCTGTCCGCGATCCAGGCGGCGGCGGGATCCACGGCGCAGGGCGACCGGCTCTCCATCGCGCTCTCGCGGGCCCGGATGCGCTTCACGGGCCAGACCACGAACGTGGCCGCGCGCATCCCGGCGTTCTTCGCGCTCGACCTGCCGGCGGCCCTGCACCGGATCCGCTGGCTCACCCTCGCGGTCGCCCTCGCGACCGTCGGCCTGGTCGCCCTCTACGCCACCTGGATCCTCCGCGACCCGTCGGCGATCGCGAGCCTCGGCAGCGACGCCGACCTGCGCAGGTACGTCGAGGACGACTTCATCGACTACTACAGCTCCAACCCGGCGGCCTCGTTCACGGGCCAGGTCTGGACGAACAACGCGTGGATCGCCGCGCAGTGCGTGGCCTTCGGCATCACCGGCCTCTGGGTGCCGTACGTGATGCTGCAGAACGCGCAGGGCCTCGGGACGACGACCGCGGTCATGTTCCACTACGGCGAGGGCGGCACGTTCTTCTCCTACATCCTCCCGCACGGCCTGCTGGAGCTCACGGCGATCTTCGTGGCCGCCGCCGCGGGCCTGCGCATCTCGTGGTCGTGGATCGCGCCCGGCGCCCGCACGCGCGGGCAGGCGCTCGCCGAGGACGGGCGGGCGCTCATCACGGTGGCCATGGGGCTCGTGCTCGTGCTGCTCGCCTCGGGGATCATCGAGGGCTTCGTGACGCCGCAGCCGTGGCCCGTGCCGCTGAAGATCGCGATCGGGGCCGTCGCGCTCGGGGCGTTCCTCTTCTACATGGTGGTCGTCGGCGGCCGGGCCGTGCGCGCGGGCGCCACGGGCGACCTGGACGAGTTCGAGGCGGGCGGCCGGCGGATCGTCGCGGGCTGAGCCCGATCGGATCCGCCGGCCGCCCGCCTCGCGGGTGGTGCCGGCGCGGGTGGTGCCGGCGCGGGTCAGGCCGCGGGCGCGCCGCCCGCCGGGTCGACGTCCGCCTCGAGGGGCGTCGCGGCCACGGACGTGCCGACGTGCAGGCGGAAGGCGCCCGGCTCGCGCCGCCAGCCCCCGTCCCAGTGCTCGAGGGTCCGCGCGCCGATCGCGACGTCCACGTCGGCGGACGCGCCCGCCGCGAGCTCGACCGTCGCGAAGCCCGCGAGCCAGCGGACCGGCCGGTCGACGGCGGATCCGGCGCGCGAGAGGTACGCCTGCACGACCTCCTTGCCCGTGCGGTCGCCCGTGTTCGTCACGCGGACGGTCGCGGCGACGCCGCCCGCGCCGTCGTCGCGGACCCGCAGGTCGTCGAGCGCGTGCGTCGTGTAGCCGAGGCCGTGGCCGAACGGATACGCGGGCGTCGCGCCGGAGCGGAGCCACGCGCGGTAGCCGACGTGGATCCCCTCGTCGTAGACCACCTTCCCGTCCACGGGCGTGACGGACCGCACGGGCACGTCCTCCTCCGCGGCCGGCCACGTGGTGGGGAGGCGGCCGCCGGGCTCGACGGCGCCGAGGAGCACGTCGGCGAGGGCGCCGCCGAACTCCTGGCCGCCGAACCAGGCGAGGAGCACCGCCTGCACGTCGTCGCGCCAGGGGAGGAGCACGGGCGAGCCCGAGTTGACCACCACGACCGTCCGCGGGTTCGCCGCGGCGACGCGGCGCACGAGCTCGTCCTGGCGGCCGGGGAGCGCGAGGGTGTCGCGGTCGAAGCCCTCGGACTCGACCTGCGCGTTGGTGCCGACCACGACGATCGCCACGTCCGCGCCGGTGGCCGCCCGCACGGCCTCGTCGAGGAGGCGGTCGGGCTCGGACTCGTCGGCCTCGAGGCCCACGGTGATGCCGAGGATGCCGGCGAGGCCGCCGGGCGCGCTCGTCAGCTCGAACTCGACCCGGAGGTCCACCGGCTCGCCCGCGGTCGCGCGGAGCGGCGCCGAGATGGAGGGCGGGGACATCAGGCTCGCGCCGAGGTCCATGCCCACGGGCGCGGCGCCGTCCTCGCGGAGGAGCGCGCCGTCGGCGAAGACGCGGCCGCGGCCGGTGGCGCTGAAGCCGAAGAGGACCTCGCCGGTCTCCTGCGGCGTCCAGCGCGTCGTGATCTCGATCACCGCCGCCGTGCCCGTGGGCGCGTCGCCGCCGAAGTACATGAGCGTCGTCGCGCGGCGGTCCTCCGCGAAGACCTCGGCGCCGTCGGCGTCGAGGAACCGCACGAGGGCGCCGGGCTCTCCCGTGCGGGGGTTGGCGATCTCCGCGAGCGGCAGCTCCTGGATCCCCTTCTGCACGACGGCGCCGCGGGCGTACCGCACCTCGACGTCGTCGCCGAGGGCCGCGCGGATCCCGTCGAGCGGCGTCACCACGTGCTCCGGGATCACGGTCGCGCTGCCGCCGCCCTGCGTGCGCGCCTCCACGGCGTTGTGGCCGATGACGGCGACGGTGCGGAGCGCGGACGCGTCGAGCGGCAGGGCGCCCTGCTCGTTGCGCACGAGCACGGCGCCGGCCGCGGCGGCCGTGCGCGCGAACGCGACGCCGTCCTCGACCTCGACGGGCGCGGGCACGACGGCGTCGAAGCCCTCGAGCGCGCCGACGCGGGCGGCGAGGCGGAGCAGGCGCACGACCTTGCGGTCGGGGTCCGCCTCGGGCACGCGGCCGTCGCGGACGGCCTCGAGGAGCGCGTCGCCCCACGCGCCCACCGGGCCCGGCATCTCCAGGTCCTGCGACGCGCGGGCGGCGTCGACGCTGCGGACGCCCGTCCAGTCGCTGACGACCACGCCGTCGAAGCCCCACTCGGAGTTGAGCGGCGTCTCGAGCAGGTCGTTCTCCGTGGAGGTCGTGCCGTTGATCGAGTTGTACGAGCTCATCACGAGCCAGGCGCGCGACTCCACGACGGCCTTCTCGAACGCGGCGAGGTACAGCTCGCGCAGCGCCCGCTCGGACACGACGCTGTCGGCCGTGAAGCGGTCGGTCTCGTACTCGTTGGCGACGTAGTGCTTGGGGGTCGCGCCGACGCCGTTCTCCTGCACGCCGCGCACGTACGCGGCGGCGAGGTCGGCGGTGAGCAGCGGATCCTCGCTGAACGCCTCGAAGTGCCGGCCGCCGTAGGGCGAGCGGTGCAGGTTGATGGTCGGGCCGAGCACGACGTCGACGCCCTTCCGGCGGGCCTCGACCGCGGAGGCGCGGCCGTAGCGGGCGGCGATCCCGGTGTCCCAGCTCGACGAGAGCGCGGACGCGGACGGCAGGTTGAGCGAGGGCGAGCGCTCGTCCCAGACCTCGCCGCGCACCCCGCTCGGGCCGTCGGAGACGAGCATGCGGCGGAGGCCGATCCCCTCCACGGGCCAGGTGGTCCAGAAGTCGCGGCCGGTGACCAGCTGCACCTTCTGCTCGAGGGTCAGGCGGCCGGCGAGCTCCTCCAGGGCCGCCGTGTCGGGGTCGAGCGGGGTGGGGGCGTCGTGCGTGTCGTGCGGGTCCATGGGTGCTCCTGGGGGGACGTCGGCGTCGGGTCGAGTCTGCTCGCGGTCGGCGAGGGCGGCGGGATCGGGGGCGTCCGTCACCGCACGCCCTTCACGCGGAAGGCGGCGAGCGCGCCGAGGATCCCGGCGGCGGCGCCGGAGAGGAACAGGCCCGGGTAGCCGAAGGCCGCGACCACGCCGCCGGCCGCCGTGGGCACGAGCGACTGCGGCAGGGCCTGCGCGATGTTGACGACGCCGAGGTCCTTGCCGTTGTCGGCGTCGCTCGGCAGCACGTCGGTGATGAGCGCGAGGTCCACGGCGTAGAACGAGCCGATGCCCGCGCCGATCACGAGCTGCGCGGCGTACACGACGGCGAGGCTGGGCGCGAGGGCGAGGATCACGAGGCCCACGACCGCGACGAGCGCGGCGGCGGCGACGAACACCTTGCGGCGGCCGAGGCGGTCGCTCAGCCAGCCAGCCACGAAGGTCGTCGCGACGACGCCGATCACGTTGAAGAGCGTCGCGACGAACACGGCGTTCGCCACGTCGGCCTCCGCTACCCCGAGGTCGTCGATGAGGTAGAGCGCGAGGTAGTTGGTGGCCGTCACGGCGGAGGCCGTGAGGAGGAAGCGCATGAGCCACGCCCAGCCGAAGTCGGGGTTGCGGCGCGGGTCGAACACGAACGAGCCGAGGAGCTCCCGCACGCGGAGGCGCGCCGCCGGGCGCTCGACGAGCACGCGGTCGCGGAAGACCAGCGCGAAGGCGACCACGACGGCCACGCCGACGGCGCCCGGCACGAGCACCTGCTGCGTGGTCGTGGTGAAGAGCTGCACGATGAAGGTGCCCACGACGAGCGAGCCGTTCTGCGCGACGCCGACGGCCGCGGCCACCCGGCCGCGGTTCCGGGGCCGCGCGGAGTCGGCCATCACGGCGATGAGCGCGGCGATGGCGGCGTTGAAGCAGCCCTGCACGAGCATCCACGCGCCGACGAGCGCGAGCACGGACGTCGCCTGGGTCAGGAGGACGAGGGCGCCGTAGCCGAGCACCACGCCGCCGATGATCCACGGGCGCCGCATGCCGAACCGGCCGGGCGTGCGGTCGGAGAGGCGGCCGGCGAGCGGGTTCACCACGAGCGCCACGAGCGCGCCGAGGCCGAGCACGAGGCTGAGCGTGCCGGCGGTGTTCCCGGGCGCGACCTCGGCGACCTTGAGCGCGAGCGACACGATGATGGGCGGGAGCAGCGCCACGAAGAGGCCGAGGAGCGCGATGGGCATCCCGATCTCGGCTCGGCGGGATCCGGGCGGGCGGACGCCGTCCGATCCGCTGTCGTGGGGGCGCGACGCGCCCCGGGTCTGCTGCTCTCGGACTGCGTCGGCCACGGTGCCTCCTGATGTCGGGCCGCCCTCGTCGGCGGCGCGGCACGACGGTAGCACGTGAAACCGACCAGTGGTAGGCATTGGCGGGCGCCCGGGATCGCTAGGGTCGACGCATGGCAGGGGCAGAGGGGCCGCGGCGCTACGCGAAGGGCGCCGCGCGACGTCGCGACATCCTCGAGGCGGCGCTGGCCCTCATCGCCGAGCGGGGCTACTCCGCGTCGTCGCTGCAGGAGATCGCCGACGCCGTGGGCATCAGCAAGGCCGGCGTCCTGCACTACTTCGACTCGCGCGAGGCGCTCATCGCGGCCGTGCTCGAGGAGCGCGACGCGCACTCGGCGGCGGACCACCGCGAGGCCGTCCCCGACGCCGACCCGAGCGACATGGTCGGCATGCTCCTGCACGCGAGCTCGCGCAACGCGGAGACGCCCGGCCTCGTGGCCCTCTACTCGCGGCTCGTCGTGGACGCCGCCGGGGCCGAGCACCCCGCGCACGCCTACATCGCCGGCCGCTACGCGCGCGTCGTGGGCGCGGTCGCCGACCAGGTGCGCGCGCTCGACGTGGCGCTCCCGGACGGCATGGACCCGGAGGGGTTCGCCCGGGTCGCGGTCGCCATCAGCGACGGGCTGCAGCTGCAGTGGAGCTACCGGCCGGACATCGACATGCGGGACGCGATCGAGCGGGCCATCCGCGCGCTCAGCGGCGGGGCGCTGCCGGTGCCGGTCGCGGATCCGGCCACGGCGCCCGCCTGAGCGGGGCGGCCGGAGCGCTCGACCCCTGCGCGGCGGCCTGCGCGGCGCAGACCCCGACGACCCCGACGCGGAGCGCCCGGCGCCTCAGAGCCGCCCGGTGGCCTTCAGCCGGATGTACCGGTCGGCGAGCGCGGGCGGCAGGTCCGCGGGCGCGCCCGTGACGACGTCGGCGCCGAGCCGGCGCACGGCCGCCTCCACGCGCGCCACGTCGAGGAGCGCGCGCTCGGCGGCGGCGGCCCGGTAGACGGCGGCGCGGCCCGAGCGGTCGGCGGCGCGCTCGGCGAGGCCCGGATCCACGACCGCCGCCACCAGCACGTGGTGCGTCCGGGTGAGCTGCGGCAGCGCCTGGAGGAGCGCGCGCGAGCTGCCGGGGGAGTCGATCGCGGTGAGCAGCACCACGAGCGACCGCTGCGACACGATGCGGCGCACGAGGGCGGGCACGGCCGTCCAGTCGGTCTCGAGGAGCTCCGGATCCACCGGCGCGAGCGCGTCGACCATGCGCGAGACGACGTCGCCGCCGGCTCCCGCCCGGACGCGCGCGCGGACGCGGCGGTCGTGCGCCACGAGGTCCACCCGGTCGCCCGAGCGCGTCGCGAGCGCGGCGAGCAGGAGCGACGCCTCGAACGCCGTGTCGAGGCGCGTCTCGTCCCGGATCCGGCCCGCGGCGGTGCGCCCCGTGTCGAGCACGAGCACCACGCGGCGGTCGCGCTCGGGCCGCCAGGTGCGCACGACCACGTCCTGCCGGCGCGCGGTGGCCCGCCAGTCGATCGAGCGGACGTCGTCGCCGCGCACGTAGTCGCGCAGGCTGTCGAACTCGGTGCCCTGGCCGCGGACCATGAGCGCCGTGCGGCCGTCGAGCTCGCGCATGCGCGCGAGGCGGGACGGCAGGTGGCGGCGGGAGCGGAACGGCGGGAGGACGCGGACGGCACCGGGGGAGAGGAGCGTCGCCTGGCGCGCGGCGAGGCCGAGCGGGCCGGCCGAGCGGATCGTGACGCGCTCGGTGCGGCGCTCGCCGCGACGCGTGGGCGTGAGGGAGAGGCGGATCGCGCGGCGCTCGCCCGCGGGGATCCGCACCCGGTCGCGCGTGGAGGACGCGCCGGCGGACGGCTGCCACGCGTCGCGCACGACGGCCCGCAGCAGGCGAGACCCGCGGTTCGTGACGAGCAGCACGCTCTCGCCCGTCTCGTCGAGGCGGATCCGCGCGGGCAGCACCCGCTCCAGCGCGACGGCCCGCGGGCTCCCGGCCAGCGCGAGGTCGACGGCGACGAGGAGGGCGACCAGGAGGATCCAGCCGGCGAGGACCGCGTACGCCGCGTCCGGCCCGTCACCGAGCAGGACGACGGGCGCGAGCCCCAGGAGGAGCAGCGCGATGGTGCGGCCGGTGAGGGCCATCTAGCGGCGCGCCACTAGATCGGCACCTGCACCTGCGACAGGACGCTGCGCAGCACGGCGTCGACGGAGACGCCCTCCAGCTCGGCCTCGGGCCGCAGCGCGATGCGGTGGCGGAGCACCGGCAGCACCATCTCCTGCACGTGGTCGGGCGTCACGGCCTCGAAGCCGCTGAGCCAGGCCCACGCGCGGCTGGCGGCGAGGAGGCTCGTGGATCCGCGCGGCGAGACGCCGAGCTGCACCGACGGCGAGCGGCGGGTGGCGCGCGCGAGGTCCACCATGTACGCGAGCACGTCCGGCCCCACCCGCACCTCGCGGACGGCGGCCTGCGCCCGGCGGAGCCCGTCGGCGTCGAGCACGGGCGCGACGCCCGCGGCGCGGAGGTCGCGCGGGTCGAATCCCTCGGAGTGGCGGCGGAGCACCTCGACCTCGGAGTCGCGCTCCGGCAGGTCGAGCACGAGCTTCAGGAGGAAGCGGTCGAGCTGCGCCTCGGGCAGCGTGTACGTGCCCTCGTACTCGACGGGGTTCTGGGTGGCCGCGACGAGGAACGGCTCGGGCAGCGGGTGGCTCTCGCCGTCGACCGTGACCTGCCGCTCCTCCATCGCCTCCAGCAGCGCCGACTGCGTCTTCGGCGGCGTCCGGTTGATCTCGTCGGCCAGCAGGATGCTCGTGAACACCGGCCCGCGGCGGAACGAGAACGCGCCCTCGCGGGAGTCGTACACGAGGGATCCGGTGATGTCGCCGGGCATGAGGTCGGGCGTGAACTGCACGCGCGCGGTGTCGAGCCGGAGGGCCTGGCTGAGCGAGCGGACGAGCAGCGTCTTCGCGACGCCGGGGACGCCCTCGAGGAGGACGTGGCCGCGCGCGAGGAGGGCGATGATCATGCCGGTCACGGCGCCGTCCTGCCCGACGACGGCCTTGCCGACCTCGGTCCGGACGGCGAGCAGGCTGGTGCGGAGGTCGTCGGTCATGGGTCCATTCTCCTGGGCGGGGCGGGCGGATCGGCGGGATCGGCGGGGTCGGCGGGGCGGGCGGCCTCCGGACGTGCGGGGCCGTCGGGCGCGGCGGCCGCGGCGACCCGGCGCTCGAGGGCGGCGAGGCGGCCCGCGAGGTCGACCAGGTCGCGGTCGCCGCGCGGCCGGTCGTCGAGGAGCAGGGCGCGGACGCGGGCCGGGTCCTCGCGGAGCGCGGCGGCGGATGCGGCGACCACGTCGTCCACGGACGCGAGCCGCCCGAGCGCCAGCGTCGACGCGATGCGGTCGACCGTGCCGACCCGGAGCGCGTCGAGGGCGTGGCCCCGCGCGTCCGCCCGCTGGTAGAGGCGCGCCCGGCCCTCCGCGGTCTCGTCGGCGCGCACCACGACGGGCAGCCGCTCGACGACGAGCGGGCCGAAGCGGCGGCCGCGCCACACGGCCGCGGCGATCGCCGCGAGGCCCGCGAGCGCGATCGCGGGCGTCACCCATCCCGGCGTGAGCTCGCCGAGGGTGGGCGGGGCGTCGCCCGCGGCGTCGTCCGGCGACGGCGTGTACCAGACGAGCCGCGGGCGCTGGCCGAGCACGCCGAGCGCCAGGGCGGCGGATCCGCGCTCCGCGATGCGCTCGTTGGTGAGCACCGGGTCGGCGCCGAGCACCGTCACGGTGCCGCCGTCGGCGCGCGTCGACGGGACCTCCACGAGCGCCCACGCGGAGCCGGTGTCGTCGGGGAAGCAGGTCGTCACGCCCGCGGCGGGCGCGTCGACCAGGCGGAACACGGGCGCGTCGGCGGGGAGGGACCCGGCCGCCGCGGCCGCCGGGAGCGCGCAGCCCGCGTCCAGGGCGCCGCTCGCCGACGCGGCCTCCCCGCCCGCCGCGACGGCCGGCGCGAGGGCCCGGAGCGTGCGGAAGTCGGGGGCGATCAGCACGGTGCGCGTCGCGAGGCCCGCCACCTCGGCGAGCCGCGCGTCGTCCAGCCGGTCGGAGGTGGGCCCGAGCACGAGGGTCGTGTCGTCCCCGTCGCCCGCGGCGGCGCGCGCGGCGTCGAGGGTGCCGACGACCTCGACGTCCACGCCCTGGGCCGCCAGCACGCGCGCGAGCGCCTGCGTGCCGCCGGGCGCGGCGCTGTCGGGGGCGAGCGGCTCGGCCTGGCGGGCCGCGCCGCCAAGCGCCAGGGAGACCAGCGCGATCACGACGGCCACGAGGGCCAGGGCGATCCAGCGGGCCGACCGGCGGAGCGCGTGCCCGGCCGTGCGCGTCTCGGCGGTCGCGCGGCCGGCCTCGGGCGCCGCGTCCGCCGGATCCTGGGCGCCGGTCCCGGGGGCCGGTCGGGCGGGGGCCGGCGCGCTCACGCGGCGCCCGTCGCCACGGGCTCGCGCCGCACGGGGACGGCCGTCCGGAGGTCGCGGTCGAGCGCGGCCAGCCGGTCGAGCGACTCCTCGGTGCCGGGGCGGTCGAGGTAGCGGACGCCGTCGAAGTCGGCGGCGGCCGCGAGGAGGCGGTCCGCGTGCGCGGGGTGGGCGGCGCCGGCGCGGCGGGAGAACCCGCGGGCCGTGGTGCCGGGATCCACCGCGACGATCGTGCGCTCGGCCTGCTCGCGCGCGATCGCCCGGAACAGGTCGGACACGGCGGCCGCGAGGTCCCCGGCGCGGCGGGCGGCGTCGGCGGACCGGCGGAGCTCCTCGGCGGAGCGCCGGTCGTCGATCCCGAACAGGGCGTCGCGGTCGGCGTCCGCGCGACGGCGGTCCCGCCGCGGGGCGCCGAACACCAGGAACGCGACCACGACGACCACGACCGCCAGGAGCGCGATGAGGAGCGGCACGAGGTCGCCGAGGCCGTCGCCCGCCCCGGAGAACAGCCGCGCGATCCAGTCGCCCACGGCCTGCGCGGCGAGGTCGAGCGCGGTGGGCCGGGCGGCCTGGTACTCGGGGCGCGACAGCTCGTCCCCGACGAGGCGGCGGGCCTCGTCGGCGTCGGGGTCGAGCGGCACGGCCGCGGCCAGCGTCCGGGGGGCCGCCCACCACGCCGCCGCCAGCGACGCGCCGATCGTCACGCGCGGCCCGGGACGGCGTAGGGGTCGCGGGCGTCCGGGCCGGCGGCCGACGCGGATCCGGCGGCGCGCTCCTCCGCGAAGCGCGCGAGCTCCAGGTCGAGGCCCTCGCGGCGCATGCGGAGGTCGATGTAGAGGATGGCCGCGTTCGACGACGTGACCACGCCGCCGACGCTGGCGACGACGAGGCTCACCACGAACACCACGACCTGCGACGCGACGTAGAAGGCCGTGGAGGCGTCGAACACCTGGAAGTCGAGCTGCCCGTTGGGGAAGAGCAGGGTCTGCAGGATGGAGGCGAGGAGCGTCAGCGGCACCGTGACCACGTTCGTCGCGAGCGACACGATGGCCGCGGTGAGCAGCAGGATCCCGAGCGTCCGCCAGAACGCGCCCGTGGAGAGGGTCCACGACCGGCGCGCGGCGGCGAAGGGCGGCAGCCCCTCGATCACGATCGCGCTCGGCGCGAACGCGAGCCGCGTCGACACCCAGGCCGCGACGACGGCGAGCCCGACCGCCCCGAGGACGCCGACGAGGATCCCGACCACGATGCCGGCCCCGCCCGCGAGCACGAGGAGCACGACGACGCCCGCGAGCACGCCGGCCACGAGGGTCCACCCGACGCTGACGACGAGGCTCCAGAGCACGAGGGGGCGGAGCCGGGGGAGCGTCGCCCGCCACAGGGCCCGCATCGGCAGGCGCTCGCCGAGCGTGCCGCGGGCGACCTCGTTCGCGATGACGCCCTGCAGGAACGCCGACGCCACGAGGGAGAGCACGAGGGTCACGAGCGTGGCGACCACGACGGCCGCGACGCCGCCCGCGATCAGCGCGCCGCGGTCGTCCTCCCGGGCCGAGAGCACGCGCGTGACGACGAAGCCGGTGACGCCGCCCACGAGCACGAGCGAGACGAGGCTGGCGACGCCCTGCACGAGGAGCGCCGTGCCGACCGTGGCGGCGGGGTTGCGCCGGAGCGTCGCGAAGGAGCCGGCGAGGATCGCGCCCAGGCCGAGGGGGCGCAGCGGCAGGAGGCCGGGCTTCGGCGGCGGGGTCCACCCGGACGGGGGAGCGGTCCACCCCGTGGGCGGCGCGCCCCAGCCGGTGGGCGGGGCGCCGGGCGCGGGAGGCGCGACCGGCGGCGGCTGCGGCGTCCGGTCCGTCCGCGCGTCGCTCCCCGGGGCATGGTCCGGCCCGGACGGCGCGGCGCCGGGCGCCTGCCAGCTCTGGTCATCGCTCACGCTGGCCAGCCTCCCACAGGCCCGCCGCCGCGGTCGGGGCGCCGCGCGCGGCGCGGGTCCGGGCGATCCCGCGGATCCACCGGCTAGCCTGGGGGTTCCGAGGACAGGGAACACGTAGGCAGATGACAGCACGGATCCTGGTGGTCGACGACGACACCGCGCTCGCCGAGATGATCGGCATCGTCCTGCGCACCGAGGGCTTCGAGCCCTCCTTCTGCGGGGACGGCGGCCAGGCGCTCGCGGCCTTCCACGAGGGCAAGCCCGACCTGGTGCTCCTCGACCTCATGCTCCCGGGCCTCGACGGCATCCAGGTGTGCGACCTCATCCGCGCCGAGTCGGGCGTCCCCATCATCATGCTCACGGCGAAGTCCGACACGGCCGACGTCGTCAAGGGCCTCGAGTCCGGCGCCGACGACTACATCGTCAAGCCCTTCAACCCGAAGGAGCTCGTCGCGCGGATCCGCACGCGCCTCCGCCCCGCGGCCGCCGCGTCGCCCGGGCTCCTGCAGGTCGGCGACCTCGTGGTCGACGTCGAGGGCCACGAGGTGCGCCGCGGCGACGTCCGGATCAACCTCACGCCCCTCGAGTTCGACCTCCTGCACGCGCTCGCGAGCCGCCCGCAGCAGGTCTTCACGCGCGAGATGCTCCTCGAGCAGGTCTGGGGCTACCAGTACAAGGCCGACACGCGCCTCGTCAACGTGCACGTGCAGCGCCTGCGCGCGAAGGTCGAGGACGACCCGGACAACCCGCGCATCGTCATGACCGTGCGCGGCGTCGGCTACCGCGCGGGGGCAGCGGCCTAGACCCATGCGCCCCCTGCCCGCGTGGCTCGTCGAGTGGAGGTCGTGGCCGCGCCGCCTCGTCCGGATCTGGTCGGTCTCCCTCCAGTTCCGCACCGTCCTCCTCACGGTCGCGCTCTCCGGCGGCACGGTCCTCCTCATCGGCGTGCTGATGACCCAGAGCATCTCGAGCGACCTCTTCCGCCAGCGCCTCGACACGGTGCTCGCGCAGTCGAACAGCGCCACCAGCCGGATGCAGGAGCAGTTCACGTCCTCCGACGCGTCCGACCAGACCGAGCTCGAGCAGCTGCGCACGCAGGTGTTCGACGAGCTCCGCGGCAGCGCCATCAACCTCTCCGACTTCGCGTTCCGGCGGACGCCGGGCACGGAGGCGCGGAACATCCTGCAGAACGCGTCCACGGCGGACTACGTCGACAGCCTCCTGAGCGCCGACCTGCGCCGGGCCGTCGGCGCGGGCTCGGGCACGCAGCAGTGGCAGTCCGTCGCGATCCCGGTGGGCGACACGGGGCAGACGAGCCCCGGCATCGTCGTGGGCTCCAGCATCGACATCCCGTCGGCCGGCCGGTACGAGCTGTACCTCGTCTACGACCTCGGCGACATCCAGCAGACCCTCGACTTCGTCGCCGGCACGATCCTCGTGGCCTTCCTCTTCCTCGTCGTGCTCATCGGCGCCATCGCGTGGGTCGTCGTGCGGCTCGTGGTCGCGCCCATCCGGGTGGCGGCCGACACCAGCCAGAAGCTCGCGGCCGGGCAGCTCGAGGAGCGACTGCCCGTCAAGGGCGACGACGTGATCGCGACGCTCGCCCGCTCCTTCAACGGCATGGCCGACTCGCTGCAGTCGCAGATCACCCAGCTCGCCGACCTCTCCCAGCTGCAGCAGCGCTTCGTGTCGGACGTGTCGCACGAGCTGCGGACGCCGCTCACCACGATCCGGCTCGCGGGCGGCGTGCTCTACGACCTGCGCGAGGACTTCAGCCCGCCCGCGGCCCGGAGCGCCGAGCTGCTGCACACCCAGGTCGACCGGTTCGAGACGCTCCTCGCCGACCTGCTGGAGATCAGCCGGTTCGACGCGGGCGCGGTCGACCTCGTCACGGAGCCCACGAACCTGGTGCGGCTCGTCGAGGACTCCATCGAGGAGTTCCAGGGCCTCGCCGCGCAGAAGGGCTCGGAGCTGCGGCTCGTCGCGCCCGGCGGCTACTTCGACGCGGAGATGGACGCGCGCCGGGTCCGCCGCATCGTCACCAACCTCCTCGGCAACGCCCTCGACCACGGGGAGGGCCGCCCCATCGTCCTCACGGTCGACAGCGGCCGGGACGCCGTGGCGCTCGCCGTGCGCGACTACGGCGTCGGCATGACGCACGAGGAGATGGGCCGCGTCTTCGACCGGTTCTGGCGGGCGGATCCCTCGCGCCAGCGCACCACGGGCGGCACCGGACTCGGCCTCGCGATCTCGCTGGAGGACACGAACCTGCACCACGGCTGGCTGCAGCTGTGGTCGCGGCCGGGCGAGGGATCCTGCTTCCGCCTCACCCTGCCGCGCCAGCCCGACGTCCCGTTCGACCGCTCGCCCGTCGCGCTCCCGCCCGACGACCACGCCGACGAGGAGGACGCCCGTGTCCCCGGCCCCTGATCCCCGCCCCGCCCGCCGCCGCCGTCGCCGCGGCGCCCGCTCCGCCGCCGTGGCGCTGGCGACGGCCTGCGCTCTGCTGCTCGCCGGCTGCGTCTCCATCCCGTCCGGCGGCCCCGTGTCCGAGGGCGATCCGGCCGCCGTCGCCGACGAGGCCGGCGTCAGCTACCAGCCCGACGGCCCGCAGGCCGGCGACGGCCCGGACGACGTCATCGCCGGCTTCGTCGACGCGGCCACCAGCTCCGCCGACCAGTACGGCACGGCCCGCCAGTTCCTCTCCGCCGACTTCGCGTCGCGGTGGGACCCGTTCGCCAGCGTCGTCGTGTGGGAGGGTCAGGCCGCGACGACCGAGGAGGTCGACGGCACCTACAGCTACTCCGTGACGACGATCGCCACGGTCGACGGCCAGGGCCACTACCGCGAGGTCGGCAGCGACCAGGAGACGCGCCTGTCCTTCCGCCTCGTGCGGGAGCGCGGCGAGTGGCGCATCGCCGACGCGCCCGACGGCATCGCGCTCCGCTCCACCTACTTCCGCGAGATCTTCAGCGCCCACGCGCTCTACTTCTTCGACCCGACCTTCTCGTTCCTCGTGCCCGACCTCCGCTTCTTCGTCACGCGCGCGTCGCAGAGCGTGAGCACGCGGATCGTCAAGTCGCTCCTGCAGGGCCCGTCGCCCTGGCTGTCGCAGCCGGCCGTGGTCACGGCGTTCCCCGAGGGCACGCGCCTCGCGTCGTCCGCGGTGACGACGTCGGGCGGCACGCCGCAGGTCGACCTCTCGACGGAGGCGCGCGCCGCCGACGACGTCACCCAGCAGCGCATGAAGCTCCAGCTCCGGCAGAGCCTGTCGGAGATCCCCTCGGTGCTCGACGTGCAGGTCCTGGTCGACGGCACGCCGCTCACCGTGCCGGACCTCGGAGGCCGCGGACCCGTCAAGGACCCGCAGTCGGAGTCACGCCCCCTCGTGCTCGCGCGGGGCGCGTTCGGCTACCTGGGCGGGGGCGAGGTCACGCCGCTCGGCACCCTCGGCACGCGGGTCGCCGCCCTCGGCGCGGACGCCGCCACGCTCAGCGCCGACGGGAGGCAGGCGGCCGTCCGTAACGGATCCGGCGTCTGGTCCGTCGGCGACGGCGACCGCGACGCCGTCCTCGTCGACACGCGCCCGGGCCTCGTGGCGCCGTCGCTCGACGCGCAGGGCTACGTCTGGTCCATCCCCGCGTCGGATCCGCGCGGCCTCGTCGCGTGGGGACCGGACGGCGTCGGCCACCCCGTCGCCGCGAGCTGGACGGGCACCGGCCGCGTCGTCTCCCTCGACGTGGCCCGCGACGGCGCGCGCGTGCTCGTGCAGCTGGAGACGGGGGCGGGACCCCAGCTCCTCGTGGCGTCGATCATCCGCGACGGCGGCGTGCCCACCTCGCTCACGGCGACGCCGCTCGAGCTCGCCTCGGCCCCCGGCACGCCGATCGACGCGACCTGGGTCGACGAGCTCCAGGTCGCCACGCTCACGCAGGCCCCGAGCGGCGACCGGCAGGTGGAGCTGCACGAGGTCGGCGGGAGGTCCCGCGACATGGGGACCGCCGCCGACGGGGTCGCCATCGCCGGCGCGAACGACGAGAGCGGCCTCCGCGTCCTCACCTCCGCGGGGGCGCTGCTCACGCCGCGCGGCAGCACCTGGCAGCAGACCGCGACGGGCGTCTCCTTCATCGCGACCAAGCGCTGACGCCGTCCACGGAACCGCCCGCACGCGCGCACCCGAGCGGCGCGCGGGCGGATCCTCCCGCCATGGTCCCGGTGCTGCCCCCTCCCGTCCGCTCCGCCCTGCTCGACGCGCTCGCCGTGGTCGCGCCCGTGTCCTGCGCCGGATGCGGGGCGCCCGACCGCGCGGTCTGCCCGGCGTGCGCGCACGCGCTCGTCGCGCCGCCGCTCGTCCGTCGCCTCGAGCTCCCGGCGTGCGCGGGGCCGCACGGGCGCGTGCCGGCCGCGCGGATCCCCGTCGGCTGCGGCGCCGCCTACGCCCCGCCCTGGCCCGCCCTGCTGTCGGCGTTCAAGGAGGAGGGCCGCACCGACGCGGCGCGGGCGATGGCGCCGTCGCTCGTCCGCGCGCTCGCCGCGGCCGTCGCCTCCGCGGCGGCAGACGTGGGTGCACCCGACCCCGGCCACGCCCGCGGCGACGACCGCACCGGACGCCCGGACGCGGCGCCGCCCCTCGCCGTGCTCCCCGTGCCGTCGCCCGCCGCCGCCCTCCGCCGCCGCGGCTACGCGCCGGTCGAGGTCCTCCTCGCGCGCGCCGGCGTCCGCCCGCTCCGCCTCGGGCCCCTGCGCCTGCCGCCGCTGCGCTTCACCCGCCGCCCCGCCGACCAGGCGGGCCTCGGCGTGGCCGCCCGCGAGGCCAACCTGCGGGGGAGCCTCGTCGCCCGGGCCGACCTCTCCGGCCGCCGGGTCGTCGTCGTCGACGACGTCCTGACCACGGGCGCGACGCTCCGCGAGGCCTGCCGTGCCGTCCGCGCCACCGGGGGCGAGGTGGTCGCCTGCGCCGTCCTCACCGCGGTCCCCGATCGCGGGCGCGGCGGGACCCGACGGCCGGCGTCACCCGATGGCCGCTCCCTGTGCACTTCCGATGCGCTCGCGGTCCACCCGCCGGATGCCTCGCGTCGGGACGGATCCGAGGTCTAGGCTCGCCCGAAAGGCGTGAAAGTGATCGCCCTCTTCCAGCGGGCGACGCGTCATGATCTGGAGGTACGTCATGGACATCAACATCACCGGCCGCAACGCGGAGATCACCGACCGGTTCCGCGTGTACGCCACCGAGAAGGCCGACAAGGTCGTCCAGCTCGCCGAGAAGTCCATCTCGCTCGACATCAAGGTCTCGCGCCACAGCGAGAAGTCCGGCGGATCCGCCGGGGACGACCGCGTCGAGATCACGCTCGTGGGCCCCGGTCCCGTCATCCGGGCCGAGAGCAGCGCCGCCGACAAGTTCGCGGCCTTCGACCTCGCCCTGGGGCGGATGCTCGAACGCCTCCGCCGCGCGAAGGACAAGAAGAAGATCCACCGCGGCAACCACCGTCCCGTCTCGCTCCAGGAGGCGGCCACCGAGGGCTTCGCCCAGATCGACCTCGACCCCGCCGACGTCGAGCTCATCGAGCGGGTCAACGGGAAGAGCGTCGCCCCGGCCGACCAGCCGGTCGTCGAGGACGACTACTGCCCGGTCGTCATCCGCACCAAGGTCTTCCCGTCGCAGTCCATGACGGTCGACGAGGCCCTCGAGCACATGGAGCTCGTCGGCCACGACTTCTTCCTCTTCATCGACGCGGAGACCGACCGCCCGAGCGTCGTGTACCGCCGCAAGGGCTGGGACTACGGCGTCATCGGCCTGGCCGACGGCGAGCAGGAGCTCGCGGGAGCCGGTGCCGGCTCCCGGTCGCTGCGCCGCTGATCCGCGTCCCGCTCCGACGAGGCCCCGCGCGCTCCGGCGTGCGGGGCCTCTCCGCGTCCGGCGTCCGGGCCCGCGCCCGATGATCGCGGCCCCGTCGCGACCGCCGCGTCGGCCGCATCGGCCGTCTCCCGAGGCCTGCGTCACCCGGGGTCAGGGCGCTCCCGGGAAGAGGGCCGGACGAGTCGGTACTATGGCGATGCTCGTCGGCGGCGACATCCGCGCGCCGTCACGGCGGTCGTCGTCATCCGGCGCCCGCCCATCTACGCAGGGAGACACCGATGGCCTCAGTACTCGAGAAGGTCCTTCGCGTCGGCGAGGGGCGCACGCTCCGCAAGCTGCAGAACTACGCCAAGGCGGTGAACCAGCTCGAGGAGGACTTCACGCACCTCAGCGACGAGGAGCTGAAGAACGAGACCGTCGAGCTCCGCGAGCGCCACGCCAACGGCGAGTCCCTCGACGACCTGCTCCCGGAGGCGTTCGCCGCCGTCCGCGAGGCGTCCCGCCGCACGCTCGGCCTCCGCCACTTCGACGTGCAGATCATGGGCGGCGCGGCCCTCCACCTCGGCAACATCGCCGAGATGAAGACGGGCGAGGGCAAGACCCTCGTGGCCACGCTCCCCGCGTACCTCAACGCCATCGCCTCGCGCGGCGTCCACGTCATCACGGTCAACGACTACCTCGCGAGCTACCAGAGCGAGCTCATGGGCCGCGTCTTCCGCGCCCTCGGCATGACCACCGGCGTGATCCTCGCGGGCCAGACCCCGCAGCAGCGCCGCGAGCAGTACGCCGCCGACATCACCTACGGCACGAACAACGAGTTCGGCTTCGACTACCTGCGCGACAACATGGCGTGGCAGGCGGCCGACATGGTCCAGCGCGGCCACTTCTTCGCGGTGGTCGACGAGGTCGACTCGATCCTCATCGACGAGGCCCGCACCCCGCTCATCATCTCGGGCCCCTCCGCGGGCGACGCGAACCGCTGGTTCACCGAGTTCGCGACCATCGCCAAGCGCCTCGTCCCCGAGGTCGACTACGAGGTCGACGAGAAGAAGCGCACCGTCGGCGTGCTCGAGGCGGGCATCGAGAAGGTCGAGGACCACCTCGGCATCGACAACCTCTACGAGTCCGCGAACACGCCGCTCATCTCGTTCCTGAACAACTCGATCAAGGCCAAGGCCCTGTTCAAGAAGGACAAGGACTACGTCGTCATGAACGGCGAGGTCCTCATCGTCGACGAGCACACCGGTCGCATCCTCATGGGCCGCCGCTACAACGAGGGCATCCACCAGGCCATCGAGGCGAAGGAGGGCGTCGCGGTCAAGGCCGAGAACCAGACCCTCGCCACGGTCACCCTCCAGAACTACTTCCGCCTCTACAAGAAGCTCTCGGGCATGACGGGAACGGCCGAGACCGAGGCCGCCGAGTTCATGAGCACCTACAAGCTCGGCGTCGTCCCGATCCCCACGAACCGGCCCATGCAGCGCAAGGACCAGTCCGACCTCATCTACAAGAACGAGAAGGCGAAGTTCGAGCAGGTCGTCGAGGACATCGCCGAGCGCCACGCCTCGGGCCAGCCCGTCCTCGTCGGCACCACGAGCGTCGAGAAGAGCGAGTACCTGTCGAAGCTGCTCGCCAAGAAGGGCGTCCGCCACGAGGTCCTCAACGCGAAGAACCACGCGCGTGAGGCCGCCATCGTCGCGCAGGCCGGTCGACTCGGATCCGTCACGGTCGCCACCAACATGGCCGGCCGCGGCACCGACATCATGCTCGGCGGCAACGCGGAGTTCCTCGCGGTCGCGGCGATGAACTCGCGCGGCCTCAGCCCCGTCGAGACGCCGGAGCAGTACGAGACCGAGTGGGACGACGTCTTCGCGGCCGTCAAGGCCGAGGTCGACCAGGAGGCCGAGAAGGTCATCGAGGCCGGCGGCCTCTACGTGCTCGGCACCGAGCGCCACGAGTCGCGCCGCATCGACAACCAGCTGCGCGGACGCTCCGGCCGCCAGGGCGATCCCGGCGAGAGCCGGTTCTACCTGTCGCTCACCGACGACCTGATGCGCCTGTTCAACAACGGCGCCGCCGCGAGCCTCATGGGACGCGACAGCGTGCCGGACGACGTGGCCATCGAGTCGAAGGTCGTCAGCCGCGCCATCCGCAGCGCGCAGGGCCAGGTCGAGGCCCGCAACGCCGAGATCCGCAAGAACGTCCTCAAGTACGACGACGTCCTCAACCGCCAGCGCGAGGCCATCTACGGCGACCGGCGCCACATCCTCGAGGGCGACGACCTGCAGGAGCGCTCGCAGCGCTTCCTCGAGGCCGTCATCGACGACGTGCTCGACTCGCACATCGGCGAGGGCAACGGCGACGACTGGGACTTCGACGCCCTCTGGACCGAGCTCAAGACGCTCTTCCCCATCTCCATCACCATCGACGAGGTGATCACCGAGGCCGGCAGCAAGGGTCGCGTCAACCGCGACTTCGTGCGCCGCGAGATCCTCTCCGACGCGAAGCTCGCGTACTCGAAGCGCGAGGAACAGCTCGGGGAGGCGGCCATGCGCGAGCTCGAGCGCCGCGTCGTGCTGTCGGTCATCGACCGCCGCTGGCGCGAGCACCTCTACGAGATGGACTACCTCAAGGACGGCATCGGGCTCCGGGCCATGGCGCAGCGCGATCCGCTGGTCGAGTACCAGCGCGAGGGCTTCGCGCTCTTCCAGCAGATGATGGGCGCCATCCGCGAGGAGACGGTCGGCTTCCTCTTCAACCTCGAGGTCGAGGTGCAGGCGCCGGCCGACGCCGAGTCGGTCGGACCCCGAATCCAGGCCAAGGGCCTCGCGGCCAACCAGGCCACGGCCGACAAGCTCCGCTACACCGCGCCGACGGACGACGGCAGCGTCGAGGTCCGCAACCAGCGCGGCCAGATCGAGAAGGCCGCCACGGCCAAGGCGCAGAAGGAGCAGGAGGCGGAGGACGCCGTCCTCGTCGGCGAGGACGAGCCCGAGGCGCCGCAGGGTCCGCCCGCGCGAGGCGCGTTCGGCCAGCCCACGGGTGGCGCGTCCGCGGCTCCGCAGAACCGCGAGGAGCGCCGCAAGGCCGACCGCCGGAAGTAGGCGTCCGGGCCCGCCCGGGCCCGACGCACGAGAAGGGCGCCCCTCCTAGGAGGGGCGCCCTTCTCATGTGCTCGAGGGATGCCTGCCGACCTCCACGCGGATGACGGCCGACGAAGTCGAGCGCGTCGCGCGCGTGAGGTCGGGGTGCGTCAGAGGACGTTGATGGCGGTGGCGCGCCAGCGGCGGTCGAGACCCTCGAGCCGGATGGCGACGGCACGGGCACGAGCGCGCCCGTGGACGACGATGACGGCCTCGATGACGCCGTCACGCGGGGAGAACGACGTGACCGTGCCGATGGTGAAGACCGGACGCGTGACCGACTGGCCCTTGGTGCGCCGGGCGCGTGCGCTGAGCACGACGCGCTTGAGCAGGTGACGGTAGACGTCGTCGCTCACCCATCGGGCGATCTGGTCGAGCTCTCGCGCGCCGGCGAGGATCTCGATGACGCAGCGCGTCAGGTTCTCGAGGAGCGGGCCGGAGGGCGGCAGATCCGAGCTGCTGCACGGCTGACGGCCGAAGAAGTCGTCGACGTCGAACCGCTTGCGCGTCGTCCCGCGGACCGTGGCGGTGGGGGCGGGAGCCGCGGTGGAGCCACCTGCGCGGCTCGACCCGGCGTCGCCCTTCTCCGGCGGGATGGATGCGGAGGCGGGCTTCCGTGCACCGGTCCGGCGCGAGGACGCGCTGTCGGCGCTCCCCGTGGCGGCGCTGCGGCGGTCGGGGAGGTCCTCCCGGGGCACTGCTTCACTCATGCGTCACTCCCATCCCGGTGCTCCCCCCCGATCGGGGGACCACGATGACTGGTCAACTGTGACATCGCGAGAGCCTCGGCGCATCTCCAGGAGGGAAGATGTGGACAACTGAGAGCGGATGTCAAGGAACGGACGCAAGGTGGCCAGGGTGTCCGAGCCCACGCAGCCGCCCTCTCCCGCCGCTTCCGCGCCTCCGGGAGCCGCGTCGTGAGGTGGGACGCCCTCTTCGACGACCTCGAGGGCCAGTGGGAGACGGCGCAGCTGGCCGAGGAGCGGGACCAGCGCGCCGAGGAGGAGCGTGTGCGCGTCGCCCGCACGGTGCTGCGCGAGCGGCTGCGCGCGCTCACGGCCGCGACGGCCCCACGCCCCCTGCGCGTCTCGCTGTCCGACGGGACGTGGATCGACCTCAGGGCCAAGGTCCTCGGTCGCGACTGGGTGTCCGGCGACCTGGTCGTGCCCGGGGAACCCGACGCCGGCCGGGAGCAAAGGGCGTGCATCCTGCCCCTGGCCTCCATCGACGCGCTCGCCCTCGACCGGGAGCAGGTGCGGGACAGCCTCGCCCCCACGTCCGCCCTCCCGCCGGAGCGCGGGATCGTGGATCGAATCGGACTGCCGTTCGTGCTGCGCGACCTGTGCCGTCGACGTGCGCGCGTGGAGCTGCGCCTGCGGGAGACCGTCGTCGGAGGGACGCTCGACCGCGTCGCCCGTGACCACGTGGACGTCGCGGTGCACGAGCCGGGGACGCCCCGGCGGGAGTCCGAGGTGCGCGGCTACCGGCTCGTCCCGCTGACCGGGATCGTGCTCGTCCGCGTCTGAACGCGGGTGTGGACAACCGCCGACGCGACCCGATCCCGTCCCCGACATTGACCCGCATGCCTCGCACACCCCGCTCCGCCCGTCCTGCGCGCCGCCCCGTCTGGCTGGATCCCCGCTTCGTCATCGGCCTCGTCCTCGTGCTCGCCTCGACCGGCGGCGTCGTCGCCCTGCTCCGCTCGGCCGACACGTCCGTCGTCGTCATGGCCGCGGGCGCGCCGCTCGACGCGGGGCGCACGGTGCACGCCTCGGACCTCGTCCCGGTCCGCGTCCGCCTCGACACGGCCTCCGGCCTGTACCTGACCCCCGACGCCGCCGAGGGGATGGTCGTGACCCGCTTCGTTGGCGCGGGCGAGCTGGTCCCGCGGTCGTCCCTCTCCTCCGCGGATGCACGGACGAGCGCCTCCGTCGTCATCACCACGGCGGCGGGCGCCGACCACCTCGTCGTGCCCGGCACGGTGGTCGACGTCTGGGCGGCCGCGTCCAAGGGCTCCGGGACGTCGGCGTACGAGGCGCCACGGGTCGTCGTCTCCGGGGCGACCGTCTCGCAGGTCATCCAGCCGCAGGGCTTCGTGGCGGACCAGGACCACACGCAGGTCCAGCTCACGGTGCCCCGACAGGACGTGGCGGCGGTGATCGCGTCGACGGATGCCCGCGACGAGATCACGCTCGTTCCCGTGGGCGACGCGGGGGCCTGAGCGTGGCCTCCCTCATCCTCGCGCTGCCGCCCCGCGTCGAGGACGCCCTCCTCCGCGACGTGGTCGACGCGGGGCACACGGTGCTCGCGCGCGTCACGGGCGCGCAGGAGGTGGTCGAGGCCGTGCGCGCAGCGACCGCGTCGCCGCTGCACCTCGTGATCGCCGCGGCGGCGACGACGTTGGACCGGGTCGTGCTCGCGGAGCTCGACGCCCGCGGGGCCCGCGCCGTGGCCGTGGCGTCGAGCGAGACGGACAGGCGCAACGCGCGAGCGCTGGGGCACCACGAGGTGGTGGACGAGGGCGCGTCGTGGCGGGAGATCGAGGAGCTGCTGCTGACGGTGCGGCCGGCGTCCTCGGCGACCCGCGCGCCCTCGGGGGTCCGACGCGACGACGCGATCGCGCCGCATCTCGCGGGAGACGAGCCCGACGGACGAGGGGATGGTCCCGCGTCCGATCGGACCCGCCTCTCGGGGGAGCCGTCGAGGCCGCGGGGTCGCCGCGGCGCCACGGAGATGGACGGCGTGGGGACGCGCGGCGACGACCGCGCGGACCGCGGCGCCGTGGGAGGAGAGGCGAGGAGCGGCAGCCGGCAGCGCGGGCGGCGCGGGCTCCGGCTCCTGCCCGGTCGTCGGCCCCGTGTCCCGGCGCCCCTCCGTCCGGTCGAGGCGAGCGACGAGGAGGGAGCGGGCGAGAGGGCTCCCGGGAAGGTGATCGCCGTCTGGGGCCCGCAGGGCGCACCCGGCCGGACGGCCACCGCGCTCGCCATCGCGGGGGAGATCGCCGCCGCGGGACGCTCCGCCGTCCTGGTCGACGCCGACGTCTACGGAGGGACGGTCGCCGCGACGCTCGGCCTGCTCGACGAGGCCCCGGGCTTCGCCGCCGCGTGCCGGTTGGCTGCGGCCGAGAGCCTGACGGTGGGGGAGCTCGAGCGCGTCGCGCAGCACCACCCGTCGACGCGTGCTCCGGGCTTCGCGGTGCTCACCGGCATCTCGCGTCCCGATCGCTGGCCGGAGCTCGCCGAGGGCCGCGTGTCCGCCGTGCTCGAGGCGTGCCGCACGTGGCGCGAATACACGGTCGTCGACGCGTCCTTCAACCTCGAGGACGACGAGGAGATCTCGAGCGACATGTTCGCTCCGCGTCGGAACGCCGCGACGCACGCGGTGCTCCGAGGAGCCGACCACGTGGTCGCCGTGGTGTGCGCGGACGCCGTGGGACTGTCGCGCTTCTTCCGCTCCTACGTGCAGCTCCTCGAGATCGTCGACCCGTCGCGGGTGTCCGTTCTGGTCAACCGCGTGCGGCCGAGCGCCGGGGGATGGGACGCGGCGGGGCAGGTGCGCCGCACGCTGTTCCGCTTCGGCAGCGTGGAGGCCGCCGCCTTCGTCCCGGAGGACCGGGAGTCCCTGGACGCCGCCTTGCTGGCCGGCGCGACCCTGCGGGACATCGCCCCCCGGTCGCCGGCGCTCGTCGAGTGGTCGCGCTTCACCCGGGCGACGCTGCTGCCGCCCGAGGACGCATCGCGGAGGATGAGGCGCGACGCCCGTCCGCGGCGCGGGGCCCTCCGTCGGGGGGAGGTGGTGGCGGAGGCGGACGCTGCCGGCCCGCCTAGGCTGTAGCCGTGTCCACGCTCAGCGATCTCGTGCATGCCCAGGGTCTCTCCTCCGACGCCGACGTCGAGTGGCTGCACCTCCTCGTCGGCGACTGGCAGCTCCTGGCCGACCTCGCGTTCGCGGACATCGTGCTGTGGGTCCCGACCGTCAGCGGCAGCTTCGTCGCCGTCGCGCACGCGCGGCCGTCCAGCTCCGCGACCCTCTTCTACCGGGACTTCGTGGGGCAGCCCATCAAGGCGGAGTGGCGCAAGCAGGTGACCGACGCGCACGAGAGCGCGCGCATCATCGACTCCTCCGCGCCGGACTGGTACGAGGAGACGCCCACGCGCGTGCGGGCCGTGCCCGTGCTGCGCCGGCTGGCGCAGGGCAGTCCCGAGACGACCGAGACGCCCATCGCGGTCATCACCCGGCACACGAACCTCAGCGAGACGCGCACGCCGAGCCGCCAGGAGCTCACCTTCAACGAGTGCGCCAACGACCTCTTCGCCATGATCGCCGACGGCGACTTCCCCGACCTCGGCTCGCCGACGGGCCCGCGCCGCGGAGCCCCGCGCGCCTCCGACGGCCTGCTCCGCCTGGACGTCGACGGCATCACGACGTTCGCCAGCCCGAACGCGCTGAGCGCCTTCAACCGCATGGGCTTCTCCGAGGAGCTCGAGGGGGAGTCCCTGGCGGACGCCACCTCGAGCCTCCTGACCGGCAAGCGGCTCACGGTCGACGAGTCGCTGCCGCTCATCGTCGCCGGACGGGCGCCCTGGCGCACGGACATCGAGTCGCGCGGCGTGACGGTGTCGCTCAGGGCCATCCCCATCCGCAGCCACGGCGAGCGGGTGGGCGCTGTCGTGCTCTGCCGCGACGTGACGGAGCTCCGGCACCAGGAGCGCGAGCTCATCACGAAGGACGCGACGATCCGCGAGATCCACCACCGAGTGAAGAACAACCTGCAGACCGTGGCGAGCCTGCTCCGGATCCAGGCCCGGCGCTCGCACACCGAGGAGGCGCGCGAGGCGCTCGGCCACGCGCAGCGGCGGGTCGGCGCCATCGCGGTCGTCCACGACACGCTGAGCGAGGGCCTCAACCAGAACGTGGACTTCGACGCGGTCTTCGATCGCGTGCTGCTCCTGATCGCGGAGGTCGCCTCGGCGCACAACACCCGCGTGCATCCGCAGATCCTCGGCCGGTTCGGGATCCTGCCGAGCGCCTACGCGACCCCGCTCGCGCTCGCGCTCACGGAGCTCGTCACGAACGCGGTCGAGCACGGCCTGGCCGGGCGCACGGGCGAGGTGGCCATCGAGGCCGCGCGCACGGAGGAGACGCTGACGGTGAGCGTGCGCGACGACGGCGTGGGCCTGCCGGAGGGCAAGGTGGGCACCGGACTCGGCACGCAGATCGTGCGCACCCTGATCCAGGGGGAGCTCGGCGGCACGATCGACTGGCACACGCTGATGGGCAGCGGCACGGAGGTCACCATCGAGGTGCCGCTGCGCTGGCTCGCGCCCGCGACGGCCTGATCCGGCGGACGCAGCTCCGGCCCGGGCCGGGACGAGAGCCCGGACGACGAGAGCCGGGCCGCCCCTGGGGCGGCCCGGCTCTCGTCGGTCGTGCGGTGCGTCGGATCAGCTGGCGCGGCGGGCGCGTGCGGCGCGGCGCTTGAGGGCGCGGCGCTCGTCCTCGCTGAGGCCGCCCCAGACGCCCGAGTCCTGGCCGGTCTCGAGGGCGTACTGCAGGCACATCTCGGTGACGGAGCAGCGACCGCAGACGGCCTTGGCCTTGTCGATCTGGTCGACGGCCGGTCCGGTGTTCCCCACGGGGAAGAACAGCTCGGGGTCCACAGTCAGGCAGGCTGCCTTGTCACGCCAATCCATAGGGGTGCTCCTCAGGTCGTTACTCGTTGCGCGGCTGATCAGCCGTGTGATGGGGGATGGGGCGAGGCGTCCGGGATCGGCATCGGGACGGGGCACGTGGCCCCTCCTCGTGAGATGCTCAGCTTCAGGAATGCGTTCCTTGTAAGCTCGGTTCCGGATCTGCTCACCACCCTGTGAACGAACTCGACCTGGAATATCGTCGCATAGAGCCAACGATCAATCAATAGCTTTGTATGGGAACGTGCTGTGACCGGAACCGGTGATGCCCTCGATCCGCGCGACGCCGGACCGGCCGCCCCGAGATCCGCGGCCGTGGTGCTGCTGGCGGTGCTCGTCGGGCTGGAGGCGCTCGGCATGGCGGGGCTCACGACGCTCCTCGTGGTCGACCTGCTGACCTCGACGCCGTCCTCCCTCGCCAGCGCCGTGGCGCTCATCGCCCTCGCGGCGCTCGCCGTCGTGTTCCTGGCGGCCATCGTGCGCGGGATCCTGCAGGGGCGGAGCTGGGTGCGACCCGCGGCGGTCACCTGGCAGGTCCTCCAGATCGCCGTCGGCGTGGGCAGCCTCCAGGGCGCCGACGCCCGTCAGGACCTGGGCTGGGGCCTCATCGTCCCGTCGCTGGTCGTGCTGGTCCTGCTGTTCACGCGGTCCGTCCTGGACGCCACGCGCCGCCGCTACTGAGCGCGCGACGCGCGGCGCCTCGAGCGTCAGGCGTCGACGCCGAGCTTCTTCCGCAGGGACGCCACGTGACCCGTGGCCTTCACGTTGTACAGCGGCAGGGCGACGTGCCCCTCGCCGTCGACGACGATCGTGGAGCGGATGACGCCCGTGACCTTCTTGCCGTAGAGCGACTTCTCGCCGTACGCGGCGTAGGCGCGGTGCACCTCGAGGTCGGGGTCGGAGAGCAGCGTGAAGCCGAGGCCCTGCTCCTCGCGGAAGCGCGCGAGGTCCTCCTGCGGGTCCTTGGAGACGCCGAGGACGCGGTAGCCGGCGCGCTGGAGGGAGTCCATGCTGTCGCGGAAGTCGCAGGCCTGCGTGGTGCATCCGGGGGTGCCGGCCGCCGGGTAGAAGTACACGATGACGTCCTGGCCGCGGAGGTCGGACAGGGTGACGGGGACGCCGTCCTGGTCGGGCAGGGTGAAGTCGGGGGCGGGCTGCCCCTTCTCGAGGCGGGTGGTCTCGGACATGGGGGAGCCTCTCGTTCGCGGGTCGGCCTCCATGCTAGAGCCGCGGCCCGGGCGCCGATCGCGGTGTCCACGCCCTCGATTGGCGTCGGCTCGCGACGTGGTGCTAGTGTCATCTCTCGGTCCGGTACCCCGTTCGACAGGGTCCTCACCTGCACCTCTAGCTCAATTGGCAGAGCAACTGACTCTTAATCAGTGGGTTCTCGGTTCAAGTCCGAGGGGGTGCACCACGACATCCATCCGCGCGGCGAGTCTGCCAGCCGCCGGTCCCGTCTTCCACTTCGCGTGCGTCCCGGCTCCGGGCGGATCGTCTTCGCCGGATGGTCCGACCCGTCGCCGCAGGATCGTCCCCGCCCGGTAGGGTCCCGGCGGACCACGGGCTGTCGCATGGCGGGAGGCCATGACGGGCGCGGGGTGGCGTGAGCGTCGCGGTGCGTGCCGCAGGGCGATCGCCACCCCGGACGGGTGCGACGGGCGTCGCCCGCCGACACCGCATCCGGCGTCGGCGCGGCGGGGGAGCTCCCGCCGCGACTGGCCGCGGACACCGCACCCTCTCTCGAGCGCGTGCGGCCTCCCGCGTGGCGCGCCCGCGACTCGACGGGTACCGCCCCGTTCGGGGCGGGGACAGCTCCATTTCCCTGCTCATAGAATTAGGTCGGCATCGACGTGCGATCGAGTGGGTGGGATCAGGGGCGGACGGGGGCGATGCCTCCGGCGACCGCTGACGCCACGCCCGCCGCGCTCCGTCACGGCGGCGCCGGGCCGTGCGCATCAGCTCCCGCGTCCCTCCTCCGCAGCTCGTCCCACGTTCCGAGAGGGAATGATGATCCGACCCACCTCGCTGCCGGTCCTCCGCGCATCCGCCGCCGTCGTCGCCGCGGCCATGGCCGCGCTCACCCTCACCGTCGCGACCCCCGCGGCACCGGTCGCGACGGCCGCCGTGGCCGCCGACCCGGGCGCCTCGACGCCGGTGCCGGTGGGCGCCGGCTCCTACGCCGCGGCACCCCCGAAGTCGCTCGACCGCCTGGGGCACGACGTGTCCGCGGTGGTGGACAAGGAGCTGTACATCGATCCCTCGATGCGCGGCGAGCCGGTCCCGACCAACTCGTGGTGGTCGGACCTCCTCGTGAGCAGGTACTCCGGCAACCTCTGGGCCGACCCGTTCGTCGTGTCGAACACGGAGCTGGGCACCCGCATCGCGTATCCCACCGAGTGGAACGACCAGGGCACCAGCATGCTCGACGACTCCGCGATCCAGGTGCAGGGCAGCGTGCCGCCGCAGCCCGACCCCTCGGACATCGACATGGCGGGCTTCGAGGAGGCCGCGTTCCCCGCGGGCTGGACCTCGACCGGGGACGCGTTCGCGACCCCGACGACGGGGACGGCCGCGGGCCAGACCGCCGTCGAGGGGTACCTCGGGAAGGGGCTCGTCAACTCCTTCACGACCGGGAAGGGCGACGGCGCCATGGGCACGCTCACCTCGCCCGAGTTCACCGTCGACCGCGACTTCATCAGCCTCCTGGTCGGCGGCGGAGCGCATCCCGGCCGCACCGAGGCGCGCCTCGTCATCGACGGCGCGACGGTCGCGTCGGCGACCGGCGAGCAGTCGGAGAGGCTGCGCTGGGTGACCTGGGACGTCACGGCCCACGCCGGGCAGCGGGCGACCATCCAGATCGTCGACGACATGCCGGCCGGGTGGGCGCACGTGCTCGTCGACCAGATCGTCCGCACCGACGCGCCGGAGGGCATCGGCGACCGGTTCGGCACCGCGTTCCGCGCCACGCAGGCCGACGCGCTGCGCTGGGGGGACTGGAACGTGAGCTGGCGGATGCACCAGTCCGCGACCCGCTACATGGACGTCACCCTCGCCCGCGGCACGCCGTACACCTGGTTCGAGTTCGCGGGCGTGGCGCCGCGGATCTCCGTGGGCGCCGGCGCCACCTTCGCCGCGGCCGACGGCACGCCGCTCCGGTTCCCCGCGACGGTCGACGCGTTCACCATCACGCAGGACGACCGCACCTTCGGCGTGCACGCGCCCCACGGCAGCTCGTTCGACCTCGCGGGTGACACGATCGAGGCCACCCTCGCCGCCGACCACCTCGTGGTGAGCGCCCTCCCGGCGACCGGCGCCGACCTCGACGACATGTCGGCCCACGCCTTCGCCATCCCCCGCGACACCACGATGGAGCACGAGTACAGCGTCGAGCGCGGCGAGGTGGTCGAGACGTACGCCATCGAGACCGAGGCGCTGCAGGGCACCGACCTCGACACCATCCAGGGCTGGCTGCCGCACACCTACAACAGCACGACCACGGACATCGACTACGCACCGGCGACCTACGCGACGCCGCGCGGGCTCATGAGGACCGCGATCGGTCACGGCGGCTGGAAGGTCACCTACCCGTTCACCGGGATCACGCCCGTGGCGCCCGCGCCGCAGGAGACCGGGCGCTCCCACGACTACGACCCGGCCGTGATGGAGGACTTCGTCCGCGGCTACGCCGAGCGCACCCAGTACGGCGGCGACACCTACTGGGGCGGCAAGGACGTCCTGCAGCTCGCCGAGTACATGACCATGGCCAAGCAGATCGGCGACACCGGGTCGTACGGGAAGCTCAAGGCCTCGCTCACGACGGCGCTCGAGGACTGGTTCACCTACGCGCCCGGCGAGAACGAGCGGTTCTTCGCGCGGTACGACACCTGGAAGGCCCTCATCGGATTCGGCGACTCCTACGGATCGCACGAGTTCACCGACAACCACTTCCACTACGGCTACTTCACCCTCGCCGCCGGCCTCCTCGCGTTCGAGGACCCCGCGTGGGCGGCCGAGTACGGCCCCATGGCCACCCTCGTGGCCAAGCAGTACGCCAACTGGGACAGGGAGGACGAGGACTTCCCGTACCTGCGCACGTTCGACGTGTTCGAGGGGCACTCCTACGCCGGCGGCTACAGCTCCGGCGGCGGCAACAACCAGGAGTCGAGCTCCGAGGCCATCCAGTCGTGGGCCGGCCTCTTCCTCCTCGGGTCGGCGCTCGGCGACACCGAGATGCAGGCCACCGGCGCGATGGGCTACGTCACCGAGCGCGCCGCGGTCATGGACTACTACCTCGACTACAACGGCAACCCGGACGCCGCCCACGGCACGGGCGCCGGGGTGTTCCCCGACGCGTACGCGCACAGCACCACGGGCATCCTCGGGGACTCCGGCCAGGCCTTCGCCACCTACTTCAGCGGCGACCCGGCCTGGATCTTCGGCATCCAGTGGATGCCGACCGGACCGTGGCTCAACTACCTCGGCTGGGACCGCGGCTTCTCGAACAGCCTGCTCGACGACATGTTCGACGAGCGGGCCCCGATCAACGGCCGGTGGGCGGAGGACGAGATCGAGGGCCTGCTCGGCCTCGCGGCCAAGCAGGCCGCGGGCACCGGCACCTGGTACGGCGGTGTCGTCACGAAGAGCCCGACCGACTCGGTGAACACGCTGAAGGACGTCGTCCGCAGGGCGTACCTCAACAACCCGGCGTACACGAGCGCGGAGGTGGCGGCCAATCCGCTCTTCGACGCCGCGACCGGGGAGCTGTACTTCACGGTCGGCGACGACGGCCAGCTGGCCTTCCCCGACGAGCACTGGACGCCGGGATCGCTGCCAGACGGGTTCGCTCCGGCGACCCCGCCGGCGGGCGACCCCGACGCGGATCCGGAGGGATGGGCGCCGGGCTGGGAGCTCTTCGACTACCTCTCGACCGACTACGCGGTCGACCCCGACGTGCAGCGGGGACTGCACGCCTACGACGTGTCCGGCTACGAGAGCGGCGTCGACACCGCGCAGGCGGCCGGCGTGTACAGCCGCATGGGCGACGCGCTCGGCAACGTGGTGCTCGGCATGACCGCGCAGAGCGACCCCGACTTCTACGCCGACATGCACGCGGAGCTGTCGAAGACGGACGACCCCGTCGTCACGAGCGACTCCATGGCCGGCGCGGTGTACTACAACGCCATGGCCAACCGCTCGCTCGGCAGCGAGGTGCTGACCCGGCACGTGGCGAACCCGACGAGCCAGGTGTACTACGACGCCGCGACGAAGGCGTACAGCTACGCGGTGTTCAACGGCACCGACGCGCAGGCCGGCTACGACGTGTACGACGGCGACGCGGTGATCGGCACCATCCAGGTGCCCGCGCACACGATGGTGCAGCACCACCTCGACGCCGAGCTCGACCGCATCGTCGTCACGGCCCCGGACTCCGCGAGGACCGTGCAGCGCGGGGACTCCCTCCGGTTCACCGCGGTCGGGTACGACCAGTACGGCGCGACCATCCCGATCGACGACCTGCGGTGGAGCGTCGACGGCGGCGGGTCCATCGACGCCGAGGGCATGTTCACGGCCACGGAGGACGCGGACCCGATCACCGTCACGGCCGCATCCGGGTCGACGACGGCCGGCTACGAGCTGCGCGTGGCCCCGCGCCCCGTGCTGTCGGCCCTCGCCGTGTCGCCCGGGTTCGTGCGCGTCACGGAAGGCGGCACCGCGCCGTTCTCCGCGACGGGCCTCGACCAGTACGGCGACCCGATCGGGACCGGTCCGGTCAGCTGGGAGACCACGGCCGACGGCGGTGTCGACGCCGCGGGCGTGCTCAGCGCCCGCGCCCCGGGCGCCGGTTACGTCCGCGCCTCGGTGGACGGCGCATCCGGGACGTCGGTCGTCGCGGTCGTCGCGCCCGGCACCGACATCGCGCAGGGCAAGCCCGTCGCGGCGTCGACATCCGACGGCGCCAACACGGCGGAGGCGGCGGTCGACGGCGCGTCCGGCACGCGTTGGGAGAGCGCGCACGGCGCGGGCGAGCAGTGGCTGCGCGTCGACCTCGGCGCGCAGCACGACATCTCGTCGGTGCACGTCGGCTGGGAGGCCGCGGCGGCCGCGGAGTACGAGATCCAGGTCGCGGACGACGCGGACGGCCCCTGGACGACCGCGCGGACGGTCTCCAAGACCGCCGCCACGGCCGACGACGTGGCCGTCGAGGCCACCGGCCGGTACGTGCGGATCCTCGGGCTCGAGCGCCTCACCGACTACGGCTACTCGATCTGGGACCTCGGCGTGACCGGGACCCCGTCGGCCTCCGCGATCGACACCACCGAGATCCTGGTCACGCCGCAGGACCCCACGGTCGTGAGCGGGCGGGACGTCGGGTTCGCCGCCTGGGCCTTCGACGCCGGGGGCAACGGGGGCAGGATCGCGGCGCCGTTCGCGGCGGAGGGCGGCACGATCGCCGCCGACGGCACGTACACCGCGGGCGCGACCCCGGGGACCTTCCCGATCGCCGTCGAGTTCGACGGCGCCCGGGGCTCGTCGACGGTCACGGTGCGCGCGAACGGGGCCGGCGGCTCCGGGCAGCCGGAGGTCCCGGCGCCGGGTGCGCTCGCCGACGTGGCGTACGGCAAGGACGTCACGGCGTCGTCCACCGAGAACGCGGGCACCCCCGCCGCGTTCGCGGTCGACGGGTCGCCGACCTCGCGCTGGTCGAGCGCGGCCCGCGACGACGCCTGGATCGAGGTGGACCTCGGTTCCGTGGCGACGATCGCGCGCATCGACCTGGAGTGGGAGGCCGCCTACGGGTCCGGCTACCTGCTGCAGACCCGCGCGACGGCCGACGACGACTGGGAGACGGTCGTCACCGAGTCGGCCGGCGACGGCGGGCACGACAGCCACGCCGTGGACGCCCGCGCGCGCTTCGTGCGGATGACGGGCGTCGAGCGGGCCACGCCGTACGGCTACTCGCTGCTCGGCCTCTCGGTGTGGTCGGCCGACGGCACCGTCTCCGCGAGGAACCTCGCCGAGGGGGCGACGGCCACCGCCACGAGCGAGCAGGCCCCGGGGACGAAGGCCGCGAACGCGGTCGACGGCGACCCCTCGTCGCGGTGGGCGAGCGAGGCGGGCGACGACCAGT
Organism: Clavibacter michiganensis subsp. tessellarius; assembly: GCF_021922985.1. Taxonomy (NCBI): domain Bacteria; kingdom Bacillati; phylum Actinomycetota; class Actinomycetes; order Micrococcales; family Microbacteriaceae; genus Clavibacter; species Clavibacter tessellarius. The sequence continues at coordinate 264,243 of NZ_CP040788.1, forward strand.
CGATCACCGTCGACCTCGGACGGGCGTCGGAGATCTCCTCGGTCGCCGTGCGGTGGGAGGCGGCCCACGCCGCGGAGTACCTGATCCAGGGGGCTACCCGCGCGGAGGGCCCGTTCACGACGCTCGCCACCGAGACGGCGGGGGAGGGCGGGACGGAGACCTTCGCCGTGCGGGGCGAGCACCGCTTCATCCGCGTCCAGGGCGTGGAGCGCGCGACGCCGTACGGCTACTCGATCCACGAGATCGTGGTCCGCTAGCGCGAGGCGAGGGGGCGCGCCCGACCTCCGCCGACCACGTCGGGGGTCGGGGGAGAACCGTGAGAGAATACGGGTCGGACCATCACCGCGGACGCCCCTGGCGGAGCGCCGCGGAGGCCGGTGATCTCGGTGCACCGGCCACGTTCCCTGGCATCGCCTCCCGGCGCGGCCATGGTGCGCGACGTCGGCGCCCACGCGGCATGCATGCGCGTGCGCGACATCTCCGGCACACATCTCGAGGGATCGAAGGACAGCACTACATGATTTTCGAAGTAGGGGAGACCGTCGTGTACCCCCACCACGGCGCAGCCACGATCACCGCGGTCAAGACCCGCACCATCAAGGGGGTCGACAAGAAGTACATCACCCTCCAGATCCACCAGAGCGAGCTCGTCATCGACGTGCCCGTCGACAACGCCGAGCTCGTCGGGCTCCGCGACGTCATCGACAGCTCGGGCGTCGAGGCCGTCTTCGACGTGCTCCGCGGCGACGTCGAGGAGGAGGCCGGCAACTGGTCGCGCCGCTTCAAGGCCAACACCGAGAAGATGGGCTCCGGCGACGTCCGCCGCGTCAGCGAGGTCGTCCGCGACCTCTGGCGCCGCGACCAGGACTCGGGCGTCTCCGCCGGCGAGAAGCGCATGCTGGCGAAGGCCCGGCAGATCCTCGTCTCGGAGCTCGCGCTCGCGCAGAAGTCCACCGACGAGGAGGCGTCCGTCGTCCTCGACGGGGTCCTCGCGCAGAGCATCTCCGCCTGACCCCGCCGCGCCCCCCGCGCGCGGCGCCCGCCCACGGGCGGTCCCTCATCCCGAGGGGCCGCCCGTCGTCGTGTGCGGCCCCTGTCCCCGCGACGGCCGTCGGGCCGCCGGGCCGTCAGCGGGGAGGGCGACCGGCGTAGGGTGCGAGCATGCGCGATCACCCCGAACGACCCGACCACGACGGCCCCCTCGAGCAGAACCCGCTCCAGCCCGCCGGACGCGGGCTCAAGGTGTGGATCTTCGTCATCGCCGCGATCGTCGTCATCGCCGTGGTGGCCTTCGCCCTCGTGCGCCTCGCGACCGCCGGCCAGAACACGCCCGGCCCGTCGTCGCTCGGCGAGGTCCTCGGCGTCGTGGCCGCGGCGCGCGCCCTGATCTGATCCCCCCGCCGGCGATCGCCGGCGACGGGCGCGCGTGCCGCGCCCTCCCCACCCGACGCCGGATGCCGCGCTCCTCGTGTCGGGCGCTCCGTCGACCACGGCGTCCTCCATCCGGTATCCCGGGACCCGGGAGGTGGGGACGTGGACGAGCGCGGGCGACGCGGCGGGCGGTGGCGGGGCTTGATCCCGCGCCCGCGGTCCCGCGCCGCGGCGCTCCGCATCCTGCTCGCGGGCGCGGCCGTCGTCATCGTCGTCGCATCGGTGGCGGTCGGGGCGAGGGAGGCCTCCTCCGGTCCCGACGGCGGTGGCCCGCTCTCCGCGGAGGTGCGCGACGGCGCGGTCGTGGGCGTCCTCGCCCGCGCGGGGCTCGTCCGGGAGGGGCGGATCGACGTGGACGCGGTGCGCGCCATGACCGACGCGCTCGCCCCCGACGCCCGGGAGCGGGATCCGCGCTACGACCGCGACGCGTTCGGCCCGGCATGGGCCGACGCCGACGGCAACGGGTGCGATCAGCGGGACGACGTGCTCTCCCGCGACCTCGTCGGCGTCGTGGTCGCCCCCGACGACGCGTGCACGGTCGTCGCCGGGCACCTGGACGACGCGTACACCGGACGCGGGATCGACTTCGTGCGCGGACCCCGCACGAGCGCGGCCGTGCAGATCGACCACTTCGTGCCGCTCTCCTGGGCGTGGCGGCACGGCGCGTGGGCGTGGTCCGACGCGCGACGCGAGCGGCTGGCGACGGACCTCGACGAGCTGCAGGCCGTGGACGGACCGACGAACCAGGACAAGTCGGACCAGGGTCCCGCCACGTGGCTCCCGCCCGATCCCGCGTACAGGTGCCTCTACGTCACGCGCTTCGCCTTCGTCGTGAGCCGGTACCGGTTGGGCATCGACGACGCGGACCGGGCGGCCATCGACCTCGTGCTCGGCGAGTGCTCGTGAGGCGGGCGAACGGGCGGGTGGGCGCGCGGGTGGGCCGGCGACGGGACCGGCGACCGGCGCGGTGCGGGCACGACGCCGTGCCCCCGCCCCGCGCCCCCGCCCCGCGCCCCCGTCCCGCGGCGGCGTCGGTGCGCGCGCGTACGCTCGGATCGACGCGGCCGGGCGTCGCCCCGGCCACCCGGTCGGCGGCGGGCGACCGGAGAGGATCCGCATGTGGAGCAAGCAGAGCGGCGACGCGAGCGGCTCCATCGACCCGGTGCCGGAGCACCCCTACGCGCACCCCGTCCGCGGAGCCTGGCTCGTGCGCGTCGGGGACGGACCGGCGCTCGGCTGGGTGCTCCGTCACCGTGCCGACCTCGCCGAGCCCTTCTCCTACGAGGTCTACGCCTGCGGGCTCGGGTCCGATGGGCTGCGGGTCTGGGTGGCGCGGCGCGAGACGCTCAACGCGGCCGTGGCGTGGGTCGTGCAGCACGACCGGGAGCTCGTCGTGTTCGGGCGACGGCTGCGTCCCGATCCGACGCAGCCCGGCGCCGACGGGACGGACGCCGACCGGACGGACGCCGCCGCGCGGGCGGCTGCCGGTCCGCGGTCCCGGGACGACGACGCCGCCGCCCCCGGAGCGGGGGACGGCGGCGTCGGGACGCGCTGAGCGGCGCGGGTCAGCGCCTGCGCTGGTTCGTGGCGTCGCGTCCGGTGATGGGGAACGGCCCGGTGACGCCCTCGCGGAGGCGGGCGATCTCGAGGATCCGGTCGCGCTGCAGGTACCAGCCCACGACCAGCAGCGGGATGATGATCACGAGCGACGCGACCGTGAGGGTGCCGATCGGCCAGTCGATCGCCATCAGCACGAGCACGCTGACGAGGAACGCGAGCGTCAGCCACGAGGTGACGGGCGCGCCCGGCAGGCGGAACGTCGGCTCCTTCGCCTTGCCCTGCTTCGCCCAGGTGCGCAGGCGCATCTGGCACAGGATGATGGTCGCCCAGCCGGCCACGATGCCGAGCGCCGCGACGTTGAGCACGATCTCGAAGGCCTGGTCGGGCACGACCGCGTTGAGCGCCACGCCGAGGAGCGTGATGGAGCCGGTGAGGAGGATCCCGCCGAACGGCACGCCGCCCTTCGACATGACGGTCGTGAACTTGGGCGCCGACCCGTTCATGCCCATGGAGTGGAGGACGCGGCCCGTGCTGTAAAGGCCGGCGTTGAGGCTCGACATGGCGGCCGTGAGGACGACGAAGTTCATGACGGATCCGGCGACGGCGCCGACCTCGGGCGAGCCGAGGCTGGAGAAGAACGTGACGAACGGGCTCTGGTCGGCGCTGTACGCCGTGTAGGGGAGCAGGAGCGAGAGCAGCACGATGGATCCGACGTAGAAGATCGCGATGCGGAACACGACGGAGTTGATGGCGCGGGGGATGACCTTCTCCACGTCCTGCGTCTCGCCGCTCGCGGTGCCCACGAGCTCGATCGCGGCGTAGGCGAACACGACGCCCTGCACGACGAGCACGACGGGGACGAGGCCCTGCGGGAAGATGCCGCCGTTCTGCTGCAGCACCGTCCAGCCGGTCTGCACCTCGGCGCCGCCGACCGTGACGGGGAAGCTCCAGGCGAGCCACACGATGCCCACGATGAGGAAGACCACGAGCGCGGCGACCTTGACCAGCGCGAACCAGAACTCCATCTCGCCGAACACCTTGACCGCGACGAGGTTGAGCGCGAGGACGATCGCGAGGGCGATGAGGGCCAGCAGCCACTGCGGCGCCGCCGTGAAGGCGGACCAGTAGTGCATGTAGAGGGCGACGGCCGTGACGTCGACGATGGCGGTGGTGGCCCAGTTGAGGAAGTACATCCAGCCGGCGGCGTAGGCGAACTTCTCGCCGTAGAACTCGCGCGCGTAGGAGATGAACGATCCCGAGCTCGGGCGGTGCAGCACCAGCTCGCCGAGCGCGCGGAGGATGAAGAAGGCGAACACGCCGCAGACGAGGAAGACGATGGCGAGGGCGGGGCCCGCGGAGGCGAGGCGGCCGCCGGCTCCGAGGAACAGCCCCGTGCCGATCGCGCCGCCGATGGCGATCATCTGCAGCTGGCGGGGCTTGAGGCCGTGCTGGTAGCCCTCCTGCTCGTGGCTGAAGTCCTGCGCCACGAAATCCGGATCGGGCGGGACGGTGCTGCGGTCGCTCTCGCTTCGTGTCATCCGAATACGGTAGTGGTAAGGGGCATTCGCCCTGACACCCGCGTCGATCGACTTCCGCGGGGCTCTGCACCTGTGATAGACGCCGAGGAGGCGCGGATGGCACGCACGCACGGCTCGGGACGACGGATCCGGTCGCGCACGGCGGCGCTCGCCGCGGTCGCGGGCATGCTGCTCGTGGCGGGCTGCACCGCGGATCCCGGACAGCCGGGCGGCGCGACCCCGACCCCGACCGCGGCCCCGACGAGGCCAGCCGACGCCGGCGGGGAGGCGGGTACCCCGGCACCGGATCCGACCGTGACCCGCGCGCCGGGTCCGCCGACCCAGGCGGAGCTCGCCACCTGCTCCACGCTGGCGCAGGTCCTGCCCGACTCCACGAAGCTCGTGCAGGCGCTCGGCGACGGGAAGCCCGTCGACCCGACGATCCTCGAGCGGGTGAAGCAGGGCGACGCGTCCCTCGCGGGCATGGCGCCGGAGGGCATGAAGCCGCTGGTCACCGCGTTCTCGACCATCGTCGACGAGCTCGACGCGCTGCGCTCGGGCGCCGACACGGACGGCGCCTCGCTCGACACCGGGCAGTACCTGCGGGCGACGAACGCCTTCCTCGACTACTGCCTCGACGACGTCGGCTACGTGCCGCAGGCGGCGTCCCCGACGCCCGCGCCCTAGCGCCCGGGCGCTCCGCCGTCGGCGCGACCGGCGCCCTAGGTGCGCCGGGCGACCGCCTCGTCCGCCTCGATGTCCTCGCGCGCGTCCTCCCGGCGGTCGCGGCCGTCGCCGTCGTGCGTGACGACGAGGTGCGGCGTGCGGTGGATCCGGTACGAGATGCGCAGGTGCCGGTGCAGGACGAGCCAGGCGATCGCGATGACCGCGGAGACGAGGCCGGACGCCGCGCCCACCATGAGCGCCGTGCGCGGGCCCCACGTGTTCGCGACCCAGCCGACGACCGGGGCGCCGAGCGGGGTGCCGCCCACGAAGATCGCCATGTAGACCGCCATCACCCGGCCGCGCATGCGCGGCTCGACGGTGAGCTGCACGGTGCTGTTGGCGCTCGTCATGAGGGTCTGCGAGACGACGCCCACGATCACGAGGGCGCCCGCGAAGAGCAGGTACGTGGGCGCGATCGCGGCCAGCGCGGTCGCGATGCCGAAGAGCGCGGCGCCGACGAACACGAGGCGGATGCGGGGCCGCTCGCGGCGGGCGGACAGGAGCGCGCCCGCGACGGATCCGACGGCGAGGCTCGACGACAGCAGGCCGAACTCCGTCGCGCCCTTGCCGAACTCGACGCTCGCCATGGTGGAGGTGAAGATCGGGAAGTTGTAGCCGAAGGCGCCGACGAGGAAGACGATGACGAGGATCACCATGATGTCCGGCCGCCCGCCGATGTAGCGGAAGCCCTCGCGGAGCTGGCCCCGGGAGCGGGCGACGCGCTCCGGGCTGCGGAGCTCGCCGACGCGGAGGCGCGTGAGGGCGACGAGGACCGCGACGAAGCTCACCGCGTTGATGAGGAAGACCCAGCCGGTGCCGACGCCCGCGATGAGCACGCCCGCCACCGCCGGGCCGATCATCCGCGCCGCGCTGAACGACGCCGAGTTGAGGGCGACGGCGTTGGAGAGGTCGTCGTCGGAGACGAGCTCGGAGACGAAGGACTGGCGTGCGGGCGCGTCGAGCGCGGACGCGATGCCGAGGAGGAGCGCGAAGAGGTACACGTGCCAGAGCTCGGCACGCCCGGAGAGCACGATGAGGCCGAGCCCGAGGCCGAGGACGGCCATGGTGCCCTGCGTGATCATGAGGACTCGGCGCTTGTCGTAGCGGTCGGCGATGAGGCCGGCGTAGGGGGAGAGCAGGAGCATGGGGCCGAACTGGAGGGCCATGACGATGCCGACCGCGGTGGCGTCGTAGCGGGTGAGCTCGGTGAGGACGATCCAGTCCTGGGCCGTGCGCTGCATCCACGTGCCGACGTTGGAGACGAGGGCGCCCGCGAACCAGATGCGGTAGTTCGGCGCGCGGAGGCTGCGGAAGACGGCGCTCACGCGGAGGCCATCCGGCCGAGGAGGACGGCGGCGTCGGCGAGCGTGGCGCGCTCCTCGGGAGTGAGCTCGTCGAGGCGGAGCGACAGCCACGCGCTCCGCTGGCGGCGGGTCTCCTGCACGACGCGGCGGCCCTCGTCGGTGACGGAGACGGTGACCCGCCGCCCGTCGTCGGGCGCGGGCGAGCGCTCGGCGTAGCCGGCCGACACGAGGCAGTTGACCGTGCGGTTCATGCTCGGGGCCGAGACCCGCTCGAGCTCGGCGAGGCGACCGGGGCTCGCGGGCCCGTCGCGGAGGAGGAGGGCGAGGACCACGAACTGGCTGTCGCCCAGCTCGTGGTCGGCCTTCTCGGCGCGCAGGCGGCGCGAGAGGCGCATCACGCCGGCGCGGAGGCTCTGGCTGAGGTCGGGGGAGTCGGGCACCTGCTTAGGCTAGCTCATTAGACGCGCTAACGAACTCCTCCGGGGTGACGGGATGCTGCGAGCGGGCGCGATCCGGACACGGCCGGCGCCGACGCCGCCCGGTCCGGCCAGGATGGGAGGACGCCGCAGGACGCGGTGCCCGCGACGACGCGGGCGCCCGCCGCGGGACCAGAGGAGGCACGCATGACGCACCACGACGGCACGGACCACGCGCAGGACGACGCGACGCAGGACGACGCGGCGGGGCTCGGCGGCGAGGGCACGATCCCCGCGGGGAGCACCGGCGTCGCGGCCGGGCACGACGGTGGTAACGACCACTTCGAGCCCGAGGAGGACACCCCGCACCGCACCGACGAGGACGGCGCGGGCGCGACGGCCTGATCCGCCGGGTCCCGGATACGTCCGGGGCGCCCGGCCGGCCGAGACGGCCCCCGGCCGAGCCCGGCCCGCACCGCACGGGCCGGGCCGACCGCCCCGCGCGGGACCGCCCGGCGCCCACGTAGCCTTTATCCCCGTGGACACCGCGACCAACCCCCTCGACGGCACGCGCATCGCCTACCGGGCCTTCGGCGCCCGACCGGAGGGGGAGGATCCGCGCGACCCGGCGCACGCGCCCGTCGTGCTCGTGCACGGGACCGCCCTGTCGCAGGCGATCTGGCGCGGCTTCGGCTGGGTGCGCGGGCTCTCGCCCGAGCGGCCCGTCATCACGCTCGACCTCCGCGGACACGGCCGGAGCGGCACCCCGCACGAGCCCGCCGCCTACGCGATGGACCTCATGGTCGCCGACGTCGTGGCCGTGGTCGACGCGGTGGGCGTCCCCGCCGTGCACCACGTCGGCTACAGCCTCGGCGCGCGCGTCGGCTTCTCGCTCGCCGCGTCGCATCCGGAGCGTCTGCTCTCCACGTCGAGCCTCGGCGGATCCCCGCGGAGCGGCGTCGGCGTCTTCGACCGCGTGTTCTTCCCCGGCTGCATCGAGGCGCTCGAGGCGGGCGGGATGCCGGGCTTCCTCGACGCGTGGGAGCGCCACAGCGGGCATCCGGTCGACGCGGCGACGCGCGGGGCCTTCCTCGCCGACGACGCCCGGGCGCTCGCGGCGTACATGCGCGAGTCGGAGCGGGACGCCGGCGTGCCGGACGCGGTCGTCGCCGGATCCGACGTGCCGCTGCTCCTCGTCGCCGGCACCCGCGACCCCGAGCGGCTGCGGGCCGCCCACCACGTGCACGCTCTCCGCCCGGACGCGCCGCTCGTCGAGCTCGACGGCGCCACCCACGCGGACACGCCCAGGCACCCGGACGCGCTGCCCGCGGTCACGCGGTTCCTCGCGTCGCTCGGCCCGCTGGCGCGCTGACGGGCCCGCGCTGACGGATCCGCGTCGACGGACCCGCGTCCACGGGCCCGCGCCGACGGATCCGCGTCGACGGACCCGCGTCGAGGGATCCGCGCCGACGGCCCGCGCGGGCCGGGGACGCCGGCCCGGCTCCCGGGATCAGGCGGCGGCCGCCCCCGCGCCCCGCGCGGCCTCCGCATGCGCGAGCGCGGCGTTCCCCGCCCCGTGCGCGCGGTCGAGCTCGTCCGGATGCGCGGCCGCGGCCGCCTCGAGGGCGTCCGCCGCGCGCACGAGCGCGAGGTGCGACAGGGCCTGCGGCACGTTGCCCGCCTGCCGACGCTGCACCGGGTCGTACTCCTCCGACAGGAGCCCCACGTCGTTGGACAGCCCGACGAGCCGCTCCATGAGCTCGCGCCCGTCGGCTTCGCGGCCCGAGCGCGCGTACTGCTCGACGAGCCAGAACGAGCAGGCGAGGAACGGGTTCTCGCCGGCGGGCAGGCCGTCGACGCCCGCGCTCGTGTCGTAGCGGAGCAGGAAGCCCTCGTGCATGAGGGTCCGCTCCATCGCGTCCACCGTGGCGAGCATGTGCGGGTCGTCGTAGGCGCAGAATCCGGCCTGGGCGAGGATCAGCAGCGACGCGTCCACCGCGGTCGTGCCGTAGTGCTGGCGGAAGGCCCCGGTGGCGGGATCCACGCCCCGGTCGAGGATCTCGTCGCGCACCCGGTCGCGCAGCGTCCGCCACTGCTCCACCGGCCCGTCGAGGCCGTGCCGCTCGACGCCCTGCACGGCCGCGTCGAGGGCCGCCCAGATCATCGCGCGGGAGTGGGTGAAGTGCTGCTCGGCGCCGCGGATCTCCCAGATGCCGCTGTCCTGCCGCTCCCAGTTGTCCTCGACGTAGCCGATGAGCGCGCGCTGCAGCGGCCAGGAGAACTCGGTCTCGCCGACGCCGGCGTCGCGCGCGGCCTGGAGCGCCATCATCACCTCGCCGATGACGTCGGCCTGGTACTGCTCGAACGCGCCGTTGCCGACGCGCACGGGGCCGGATCCCTCGTAGCCCGGCAGGCTGTCGAGGTCGCGCTCGGGGAGGTACCGCTCGCCGCTCAGCCCGTACATGATCTGCACGTCGCCCGGATCTCCCGCGATGGCCCGCAGGAGCCAGGTGCGCCACTCGTCGGCCTCGTCGTCGAAGCCGTGCGCGAGGAGCACCTCCAGCGTGAGCGACGCGTCGCGCAGCCACACGTAGCGGTAGTCCCAGTTGCGCGGGCCGCCGAACTGCTCGGGGAGGCTCGTGGTCGCGGCCGCGACGATGCCGCCCGTGTCCTCGTGCGTGAGCGCGCGGAGCACGAGCAGCGAGCGGCGGACGGCGGCCTGGTGCGGGCCGGAGTGCTCGATGGAGCTCGCCCAGCTCTCCCACCACTCGGTCGTGTGCTCGAGCGCGGCGTCCACGTCGAACGCGGGCGGCTCGCTGCGGTGCGACGGGTACCAGGTGAGCGTGAGGTCGACGGTCTCGCCGGCCGACACCTCGAAGGCCACGCCGTGGTGGTGGTTCGTGGCGGTGAGCTCGGGGCCGCGGACCACGACGGCGTCGGGGCCGGCCACCGCGACGAGGCGGGGGTCGCCGTCGTCGAGCTTGCGGATCCAGGGCAGGGCCGTCGCGTAGCCGAAGCGCAGGCGGAGGTCGCCCTGCATCCGCACGGTGCCGTCGATGCCGCGGACGCGGCGCACGACGTCGGCCCGGCGGTTGCCCATCGACATGAAGTCGGTGACCTCGACGGCGCCCTCGGGCGTCTCCCACCGGGTCCAGAGCACGAACGTGTTGCCGAGGTAGGTGCGCATGGAGACCGAGGCGTCCGGATGCGCGGGCGCCAGGCGCCAGGATCCGTGCTCGTCCGTGCCGAGGAGCGCCCCGAACATCGACGCGGAGTCGAAGCGGGGCAGGCACAGCCAGTCGATGGAGCCGTCCCGGCCGACCAGCGCTCCCGTGTGGCAGTCCCCGATGAGTGCGTAGTCCTCGATGCGCATGGCCATGCGCCATGGTCGCACGGGCCGGCTGCGTCCCCGCCCGCGCCGCGTAGCCTGGCCGCATGCCCGCGACCTCCACGCTCCTCATCCTCGGCGCCAGCGGAGACCTCTCCGCGCGCCTCCTCCTCCCCGGCCTCGGCGAGCTCCTCGCGCACCGGCCCGACCTCGACCTGCAGCTCGTCGGCGCGGGCACGGAGGAGTGGGACGACGACAGGTGGCGCGAGGTGGTCCGCACGTCCTTCGCGTCGCTCGGCGCCACGGGCCCGGCGGTCGACCGCGTCGTCCAGGGCACCACCTACCTGCCGGCCGACGTCACCGCGCAGGCCGACCTCGAGCGCCTGTTCGCGGCGTGCGACGCGGCCCCCGCCGTCTACTTCGCCCTGCCGCCGGCGGTCACCGAGAAGGCGTGCGAGGCGATGACCGGCATGACGCTGCCCGAGGGCACGTCCCTCTCGCTCGAGAAGCCGTTCGGCACCGACCTCGCGAGCGCGCAGGCGCTCAACCGGCTGCTCGCGACGCTCGTGCCCGAGGAGCGCACCCACCGGGTCGACCACTTCCTCGGCCGCTCCACCGTGCGGAACCTCCTCGGGCTCCGCTTCGCGAACCGCCTGCTCGAGCCGGTGTGGAACGCGCAGCACATCGCGAGCGTCGAGATCGTCTACGACGAGCAGCTCGCGCTCGAGGGCCGGGCCCGCTACTACGACACCGCGGGCGCCCTCACCGACATGATCCAGAGCCACCTGCTCCAGGTCATGGCGGTGTTCGCGATGGAGCCGCCCGCCACCACGGGCGCGCGCGACGTGCGAGATCAGAAGGCCCTCGTGCTCCGCGCCACCCGGCCCTTCGGCGGCGACCCCGTCGCGTCCTCGCGTCGGGCCCGCTACACCGCGGGCGACGTCGAGGGCCGCGAGCTCCCGGCGTACGCGGACGAGGCGGGCGTGGATCCGTCGCGCGGCACGGAGACGCTCGCCGAGCTGACCGTGGAGATCGCCAACTGGCGCTGGGCCGGCGTGCCGTTCCGCCTCCGCTCCGGCAAGGCCATGGCGGACCACCGCCGCGAGATCGTCGTGACCTTCCAGCCCGCGCCGCACGTGCCCACCGGCCTCACGGGGGCCGAGGAGCCCGACCGGATCCGCATCCTCATCGCGCCCGACGAGCTGCACCTGGAGCTCAACGTCAACGGCCCGGCCGACCCCGACGTCATCGACCGCGCCGAGCTCGTGACCGCGTTCGACGCGGGCGACCTGCCGCCGTACGGCCAGGTCATCGACGGCATCATCTCGGAGGACGAGAGCCTGTCGGTGCGCGGCGACACGGCCGAGGAGTGCTGGCGGATCGTCGAGCCGGTGATCGCCGCCTGGCGCGCCGGCGACGTGCCGCTCGAGGAGTACCCGGCCGGATCCGCGGGGCCGTGGGACGGCCCGCAGGTGGCGCCGAAGGGCTGAGCCGCGCCCGGCGGCGCGCCCGGAGGCGCGGCCTAGGCGCTCCGGGTCGCGCGCAGCAGCGCGGGCACGCGCCGCGGGTCGCCCGCGAGCTCGGCGAGCGCGCCGTCGAGCGGGTCCTCGTCGAACACCGCGAGCTCGCGCGCGACGGCGTCCTCCCGGGCGGACCCCGCGCGGGCGTCCGGGGCGGAGGACCCGGTCGCTCCGGTCGCGCGCGCGTCCTCGAGCGGGAGGTCGGCCGCGGCGGGCGCCGCGCCGAGCGCCAGGGCGACGTCGCGCGCGATGTGCGCGGTCATCAGCTCGTCGAAGAAGCCGGCCGTCGACTCGGGCGTCCGGCGCACGAGCGCCCAGGCGCCGTCGGGGCCGAAGTGGTGGGCGAGCGCCGCGTGCACGATGAGCGCGATCGGGCGGAGGTCGGGATCGGCCTCGGCTTCCGCGGGCACGGGCACGGCTTCCGCGGTCGCGACGTCCGCCGGGGCCTCCGGCTCGGCCTTGTGCGCGGCGACGTGCGGCGGCCGGACCGGCCCGCCGTGCAGCCGGGCCGCGATGGCGGCGAGCTCGCCCGTCGCGAGCGACACCGACGGCGCACGCACGGGCGTCGACGCGGGCGCGTCGGCGGGGGAGGTGCCGGTGCCGGCCGTCCGGGGATCCGGCGCCGCGGGCGCGGCCTCGCTCGAGCGGGTCCTGCGCCTCAGCCATCGGAACATGATCCCGACCTCCCCGATCGCGTCCACGACGATCGGGATCATGATCGCGGCCGACACGCCCGGGCGGCGTCGCGACACGCCGGGCGGATCCGCATGGGGGCGCGGAGCGCGCGCCCCCGCGACGGCGGCCGGCCACGCGCCTCCCGGGGAGCGGCTGCGAGACTGGACGCTCCCGGGACAGCGCGGTCCGCCCCACCCGACTGGAGGATCCGTGGACCTGCCCTCGCTGCTCGCCCTGCCCGCCGTGGCCGTGACCGTGACGCTGCTCGCGGCCGTGGCCGCCGCCCTGCTCGTGACCGCCGTCGTCGCCCTCGTCGTGCGCGTCATCGCCCGACGCCGCGAATGGGCGGCCCGTCTCGTCGCCCGCGCCCGGCGCCCGTTCCGCGTGCTGCTCGTGGTCGTGGCGGTGTGGGTCGCGCTCCGCGCCTCCGTCGCGCCGGGCGAGCTGCGCGACGGGCTCGACCGCCTGCTGCACGTCGTGACGATCGTCGCGTCCGCCTGGCTCGTCTGCGCCCTCGCGATCTTCTTCGAGGACCTCGGGCTCAGCCGCTACCGCGTGGACGTCGCCGACAACCGCGTCGCGCGCCGGGTGCGCACGCAGGTGCTCATCATCCGCCGCCTCACGGTCGTGGCGATCGTGGTGGTCGCCGTCGGCGCGATCCTCCTCACCTTCCCGGGCGCGCGCACGGCCGGCGCGAGCGTGCTGGCCTCCGCGGGCCTCGTGTCGATCGTCGCGGGCCTCGCGGCGCAGTCGACGCTCGCCAACGTGTTCGCCGGGATGCAGCTCGCCTTCAGCGACGCGATCCGGGTCGACGACGTGGTCATCGTGGAGACCGAGTGGGGCCGCGTCGAGGAGATCACGCTCACCTACGTGGTGGTGCACATCTGGGACGACCGCCGCATGGTGCTGCCGTCCACCTACTTCACGACCACGCCGTTCCAGAACTGGACGCGCACCAAGTCGGAGCTGCTCGGCGCCGTCGAGCTCGACCTCGACTGGCGCGCGACCCCGGCGAGCATGCGCGAGGAGCTCGACCGCGTGCTCGCGACGACCGACCTCTGGGACGGCCGCGTCTCCGTGCTCCAGGTCACCGACGCGGTGGGCGGCTACGTGCGGATCCGGGTGCTCGTCTCCGCCGTCGACGCGCCGACCCTGTTCGACCTGCGCTGCCTCGTGCGCGAGCGCCTCGTGACGTTCCTGCACGAGAGCAGCCCGCAGTCGCTGCCGCGCACGCGGGTGCAGATGGTGGATCCGCACGAGACCGCCGACGCGTCCCGCGCGGGACGACGCGCGGCCGAGGCGGATCCGACGGGCCTGTTCTCCGGGACGGCCCAGGGCGACGTGCGGGCGGGGCTCTTCACCGGCCCGATCTCCACGGTGCCGGCCGAGGAGCGCATCGACCTCGAGGTCGACGGGGACCGCTGGCGCACGCACGACTGACGCGCACGCCCGGGGGCGTGCGCGTCAGTCGTGCGGGGCGGCTAGTTGCCGAGCTGCCCGTCGCGCGAGTCCTCGATGACGGTGCCGACGGCGATCGCCATCGTGATGCCCCAGCTCAGCCACATGAGGCCGAGCTTCCAGTCGCGCGGACCCCGCCGGGTGGTCTGGAGCGTGCTCCAGCCGCCGATGAGGGCGCTGAGGACGCTGCCGTTCAGGATGTACTTGCGCATGACACCTCCCAGTGTGCTCCCCACGGTACCGGGATCCGGCCGCCGCGACCGCGCCCGGCCCGCGCGGTCCCGCCGGTCACTCGGCGGGCGTCCCCTTTCCGCAGGCGGTGCGGGCTCCCGGCGGGCGGTGAGTACAGTGATCGCGGATCAGACAGGAGGCGCCCGTGCGCACAGCCCTCATCGGGGTGGTGCTCCTCGTCGTCGGCGCCGTCGCCGTGGCCACCGGAGCCCTCCCGCTCGACGACCTCGGCGTGCTGTACGAGCGGGTCTGGCCGATCCTCCTCTTCGTCGTGGCCATCACCGTGGTCACCGAGCTCGCCAGCGAGGCGGGCCTGTTCACCTGGATCGCCGAGCGGGCCGCCGGCCTCGGCCGCGGACGCACCTGGGCGCTCTGGCTCGCGACCGTCGCGCTCGCCTGCCTCTGCACGATCTTCCTGTCGCTCGACACGACGGCCGTGCTGCTCACGCCCGTGGTCGTGGTGCTCGCCCGGCACTGCGGGCTGCCGCCGCTGCCGTTCGCGCTCACCACGGTGTGGCTCGCGAACACGGCGTCGCTGCTCCTCCCCGTCTCGAACCTCACCAACCTGCTCGCGGAGCACGAGCTCGGCGGCCTCGGCCCGGCGGGCTTCGCGGCCCTCACGGTCGCGCCGGCGCTCGTGGCCATCGCCGTGCCCGTGCTCGCGATCCTCGTCATCCACCGCAAGGACCTCTTCACCCGCTACGAGGTCGGGCCGCCGACCGCGCCGACCGACCGGGTGCTGCTCGTGGGCAGCGCCGTCGTGGTGGGCCTGCTCGTGCCGGCGCTCGTCTCGGGCGTCGAGGTGTGGATCCCGGCGCTCGCCGCGGCGGTCCTCCTCGCGGTCCTCACGGCCGTCCGGCGGCCGCGGGTCCTCCGGCTCGGGCTCCTGCCGTGGCAGCTGGTGGTGTTCGCGTCCGGCCTCTTCATCGTGATGGAGGCGGCGCAGTCGCTCGGGCTCACCGCCGTGATGGCCGCGATCTCGGGCCAGGGCCAGGACGCCGCGTCCCTCTTCCGCCTCGCGGGCGTCGCGACGGTGAGCGCCAACGCCGTCGACAACCTGCCGGCGTACCTCGCGCTCGAGCCCGTCGCCGGATCCCCGGAGCGGCTCGTCGCGGTCCTCGTGGGCGTCAACGCGGGCCCGCTCATCACGCCGTGGGCCTCGCTCGCCACCCTGCTCTGGCATGAGCGGCTCGTGAGCATGGGGGTGCACATCAAGTGGTCGCGCTACGTGCTGCTGGGGCTCGTGGTGGCGCCGCTCACGGTCGGCCTCGCGATGCTGGCGTTCGTGCTGACGCGTTGATCCCGCGGGCGGTCCGGCCCGCGCGGAGCCGCCGACCTGGCAGGCCGCTGGCAGTCTGACCGATCGTGCAGGAGCTGACCGATCGGTCGACATAGGCTCGGCGGGTGACCCGAACCCCCCGCGCCTCCGCCGGCGACGAGCTCCGCACCATCGCCGCCGCGCGCTTCGCCCGCGACGGCTTCCAGGCGACCTCGCTGCAGCAGATCGCCGACGAGGCCGGCTACTCCAAGTCGAGCGTGCTCTACCACTTCGCCTCCAAGGAGGCGCTGCTCGACGCCCTGCTGGAGCCGACCATCGACGCGCTCGCCGAGGTCATCGAGCGGGCCGACTCCATCCGCGGCGACGCGGACGCCCGGCGCCTCTTCGTCGAGCGCTTCATCGACTTCCTCCTGCTGCACCGGCACGAGGTCGCGCTGTTCATCACGCAGGGCCGGTCGCTCGGCCACCTCGCCGTGATCGAGCGCGCCAACGACCTCGTGCGGACGCTCGGGGAGACCGCCGGCGCCCTCGACAGCACCCTCGACCAGCTGCGCTTCGGCGTGGCGCTCGGCGGCGCGGCGTACATCCTCGCCGCGAGCGACGACTGGTCCACCAACGAACCGCTGCCCGACGACGAGATCAGGGCCGCTCTCGTCGTGGTCGTGGGGGAGCTGCTCGCCCCCCTCGGCACCCGCTCCGCCTGATCCCCGCTCCGCCTGATCCCCGCTCCGCCTGATCCCCGCTCCGCCCATCCCCCCCGCACCACCCTCCGAAGGAGAGCCACCGCCCATGGCCACGCTGCTGTACCGACTCGGACGCATCTCGTTCCTCCACCCGTGGCGCGTCGTCGCCGCGTGGATCGTCATCCTCGGCATCCTGCTGGGCGGCGGGCTCGCGCTCGGCGGGAAGACGCAGGAGTCGTTCTCGATCCCGGGCACCGAGTCGCAGGAGGCCATCGACCGGCTGGCCGCCGTGTTCGCGCAGGCCGCGGGCGCGAGCGCGCAGATCGTGACCGAGGCGCCCGCGGGCGCCAAGGTCACCGACGACGCCGAGAAGGCGGCCATCGAGGCGACCGCGACGGCCGCGGCCGACGTGCCCGGCGTCGAGACGGCGCTCTCGCCCTTCTCCGAGTACGCGAGCGACGCGGTGTCCGAGGACGGCACCGTGGCGATCACGACCGTCCAGTTCGCCGGCCAGAGCGACCAGGTGACGACCGCGACGCTCGACGCGCTGAAGGAGTCGGCGCAGGCGGCCGAGGACGCGGGGATGACGGTGTCGTTCGGCGGCCAGGTCTTCCAGGACATCCACTACGGCGTGACCGTGACCGAGGCGTTCGGCGTGCTCTTCGCGGGCCTCGTGCTCGTGCTCACCTTCGGGTCGATGCTCGCGGCGGGGCTGCCGCTCATCGGCGCGCTCGTGGGCGTCGCGGCGTCCGCGGGCGCGCTGCTGGCGGCGTCGGCGTTCGTCACGGTCTCGAGCGCGTCGCCGCTCCTGGCCGTGATGATCGGGCTCGCGGTCGGCATCGACTACGCGCTCTTCATCCTCATGCGGCACCGGACGCAGCTCGCCAACGGCATGCCCGTCGAGCGCTCGGCCGCGACCGCGGTCGCCACCGCCGGCAGCGCCGTGATCTTCGCGGGCGTGACGGTGATCATCGCGCTGCTCGGCCTCCTCGTCGTGCAGATCCCGTTCCTCACGGTCATGGGCCTCGGAGCGGCCTTCGCGGTGCTGCTCGCCATGGGCGTCGCCACCACGCTGCTGCCGGCCATGCTCGGCTTCGCGGGCGAGCGCCTCCGGCCGAAGGAGGGCTCGCGGGCCGCGCGCCGCGCGAGGGCGCAGGCCGAGGGGACGCAGCGGACGCTCGGCGCGCGCTGGGTCAAGGTCGTCACGAAGGTGCCGATCATCCCCGTCGTGATCGTCATCGGCATCGCCGGCCTCCTCGCCGTGCCCGCGTCGCAGCTGCAGCTGGGGCTGCCGAGCGGGGCGACCGAGCCCGCGGGATCCACGAGCCGCGTCGCGTACGACACCGTCTCCGACGCGTTCGGGCCGGGCCACAACGGCCCGCTCGTCGTGCTCGTCGACATCACGCAGACGACCGACCCGATCGGGGTGCTCGGGCGGATCGGGGACGAGATCCGCGGGCTCGACGACGTGGCCTTCGTGGGCACCGGCACGCCCAACCCGTCGGTCGACACCGCCATCATCCAGGTGCTCCCGGACAGCCCGCCCGAGTCGGCGGAGACGACGGCGCTCATGCAGTCGATCCGCGACCTCGCGCCCGGCCTCCAGGACCGCTACGACACGCGCGTCTCCGTCACCGGCACCACGGCCGTGCAGAACGACATCTCGCAGCGGCTCGACCAGGCGCTCGTGCCGTTCGGGATCGTGGTGGTGGGGCTGTCGATCATCCTGCTGATGATCGTGTTCCGCTCGATCTTCGTGCCCGTGAAGGCCGCGGTCGGCTTCCTGCTGAGCGTCATCGTCTCGTTCGGCACCGTGGTGCTGATCTTCCAGGACGGGGCCTTCGCCGACGTCCTGGGCGTGACGCCCGGCCCCATCCTCAGCTTCATGCCCATCCTGCTCATGGCGATCCTGTTCGGCCTCGCCATGGACTACGAGGTGTTCCTCGTCTCCGGGATGCGCGAGGACTTCGTGCATCACGCCGACGCGAAGCGGGCCATCGTCACGGGCTTCTCGGGCGCCGCCCGGGTCGTGACGGCGGCCGCGCTCATCATGTTCTTCGTGTTCGCGGCGTTCGTGCCGGAGGGCGCGGGCGTCATCAAGACCATCGCCCTCGGCCTCGCGGTCGGCATCTTCTTCGACGCCTTCCTCGTGCGCATGACCCTGGTGCCCGCCGCCATGGCGCTCCTCGGGAGGCGCGCGTGGTGGATCCCGCGCTGGCTCGACCGGATCCTCCCGGACGTCGACATCGAGGGCGAGGGCCTGCGCGAGCACCAGGACGACGTGGACTGGGCGCGCGACTCGGGCGCCGCCGTCGCGGCCGAGCGGCTCGTCGCGGGCGTCCCCGGGCGACGGCTCGCGCCGGTCGACCTGCGCGCGCCGGCCGGATCCCTCGTGCTCGTCGAGGGCGACGTCGCCGACCGCCGGCTCCTCGGCGCCACGCTGGGGGCCCGGCTCGCGCCGCTCTCCGGCCGTGCGCAGGTCGCCGGGCACCCGCTCGCGTCCGAGTCCGGCCGCGTGCTCACGAGCGTCGCCATGGCCGACCTCGGCCGCGTCGACCGGGTGGACTCGGGGCTGACGGTGGGGGACCTCCTCGCGGAGCGCATCGACCTGTCCGAGCCGATGGGCCGCCGCCGCGGCGCACGCGCCCGGCAGGCCGAGTGGCTCGCCCGGATCGACCAGGCGGCCGACGCCGCGGGCGCGCTCCCCATCGGCGCCGACGACCCGGTCGGATCCCTCCTGCCGCTCGAGCGCGCCATCGCCCTCACCGCGGTCGCCGCCTCGGGACGCGCCCCCGTGCTCGTGCTCGACGTGGTGGACCCGTTCCCGGACGCCGCCGCCGAGCGCGCGTTCCTCGCCGCCCTGCCCGCGCTCGTCCACGAGAGCACGACCGTCCTCCTGGGCGCGCCGTGGTTCCCGGACGACCACGGGATCCCCGGGCGCCCCACCGTCCGCCTCCGGCTCGAGGCCGACGCGCCACCGTCGGGCGATCGACCCGACGACGACCGCGACGCCCGCCAGCCCGGCCACGACCAGACCGTCACCACCGTCGAGGAGACCCTCCGATGACCACCCGCTCCACCCGCCGACGCCTCGCCGTCGCCCTCGTCGCGATCGTGCCCCTCGCGGTCGCCGGCCTCTTCATCGGCTCGCTCTCGGACGTCGCGAAGGGCGTCGAGCGCGTGCCCGCCGCCATCGTCAACCAGGACGAGATCGTGCAGCAGAAGGCGCCCGACGGCACGGAGTCGCCCGTGCTCGCCGGCCGCCTGCTCGTGACGCAGCTCACCTCCGACGACAACCAGGCCTTCGACTGGACCATCACGAACGCCGACGAGGCGCAGCGGATGCTCGACGACGGCGAGGTCTACGCGGTGCTGACCGTGCCCAAGGACTTCTCCTCGTCGATCGTGTCGCTGTCGACGGAGACCCCGCAGCGCGCGCAGATCAGCGTGGAGACGGACGACGCGCACGGCTACCTGACGGGCGCGGCCACCCAGGCCGTCGGCGTCGGGATGACCAGCGTGTTCGGCAACGCCATCACCTCGCAGTTCGTCTCCGGCATCTACACGACCTTCGGCGGGCTCAAGGGCTCGCTCAGCGACGCCGGGGACGGCGCGACGAAGCTGGCCGACGGCGCGACCCAGCTCTCCGCGGGCGCCACGACGCTCGGCGACGGGATCACGCAGCTCGGCGACGGCATCGGCCGGACCCAGCAGGGCGCGACGCGGCTGGCGGACGGCCTCGGCACGTACACGGACGGCGTCTCGCAGCTGTCCTCCGGGCTCGACCGGCTGCAGACCGGCGCCGCCGGGCTCTCGCAGGTCTCCGACGGCGTCGGGCAGTACGCGGGTGGGGCCGGGCAGATCGCGCAGCAGGTCGCCGGACTCCGGCAGCAGCTCGCGGCGGACCCGCGGACGGCCCCGATCGCCGCGCAGCTCCAGCCGCTCGAGCAGGGGATCGACCAGTACGCCGCCCAGGGCCGCACGCTCGCGACGCAGGCGGCGGCGGGCATCCAGGGCGTGCAGCAGGGCATCGGCCAGAGCGCGTCCGGCGCGTCGCAGCTCGCGGCGAACGGCGGGGCGCTCGTCTCCGGCGCGCGCCAGCTCGGCGACGGCCTCGGCCAGCTGCGCACGGGCGCGACCGGCGCGGCGACGGGCGCGGGCGACCTCGCCACGGGCGCCACGTCGCTCTCGTCCGGCGCCACCGAGCTCGGGCAGGGCCTCGCGCAGGGCGCCGAGCAGATCCCCTCGCTCGACGCCGACCAGGCGGCCTCCGCCTCGGGCGTCGTCGCGGATCCGGTGGGCCTCACCGTGCAGCGCGAGAACGAGATCGACAACCCGGGCGACGCCATCGCCGCGATCTTCGTGCCCATCGGCCTCTGGCTCGGCTCCTTCGCGACCTTCCTCGTGCTGCGGCCGGCCGCGCGCCGCCTGCTCGCGTCGTCGGCCGCGACGGGCCGCGTCATGGGACGCGTGCTCGCCCGCGCCGGGCTGATCGCGCTCGCCCAGGTCGTGCTGCTCGTCGCCCTCGTGCACGCCGCGCTCGGCCTGTCGCTCGCGCTGCTGCCCGCGACCCTCGGGTTCGCCGCCGTCACCGCGGCGGCCTTCACCGCGATCCACTACCTGCTCCGCCAGGCGTTCGGCCGCACCGGCATGGTCGTCTCGCTCATCCTGCTGGCGGTGCAGGCCGCGGCGATGGGCGGGATCATCCCGCTGCAGCTCGTGGCGGAGCCGTTCCAGGCGATCAGCCCGTTCCTGCCGCTCACCTACGCGGCGTCGGGCATGCAGGCGATCATCGCCGGGGGAGCGCCCGCCGTCGCGTGGGGCGCCGCGGGCACGCTGGCGGCGTTCCTGCTGCTGAGCCTCGCCGTCTCCTACCTGGTGACGCGGCGCTCCCGGCGGGCGCGGAGCCTCGGCCTCCTGCCGGGCAGCGCGACGGCGTCGGCGGCCGTCGCCGTCTGACGCCTTCCGCACGACCCGATGCCGGGCGCCCTCGCGGGTGCCCGGCATCGCGCGTCTGGGGAGCCCGGCGCACGTGCGGCCGCGGCACCGCCTACCATTCGAGAACCGTTCTCGACAAGGAAGGCGCCCCATGCGCACCCCCTCCCTCCTCGGCGTCGGCCTCGTGGTCGTCGCCCTGCTCGCCGGCGGCGTCGGATCCGTCGCCGCCCCGCCCGAGACCGCGTCCGCCTCCGGCCGCGCGTCGTGGCTGCTCGTCGCCGACCCGGCGGCGCACGCCGTCTCGATCGTCGACTCCGCGACCGGCCGCACCACGGGCTCCCTCCCGGACACGACGCTGGGCGCGCACGCCGGCGTCGTGCAGCTGGGGCACGGCCGCATCGCCTTCGTCGACGAGGGCGGCCCGCGGCTCGACGTGGTCGACATCTCCTCCGCCGGGGTCCCGCGCCTCGCGTCGGCGACCCCGATCCCGTCCGCGGCCGGCACCTGGACGCGCGCCGGCTGGATCTCGGACGACGCCGGCCACCGGTACGTCGCGGTCGGGTCCGACCTCGACGGATCCACCACGCAGCAGGTCACGCTCGTCGACACGCGCACGGGCCGCGCGAGCACCGCGGAGATCCGCACGAGCGAGGTGACGCTCGCCACGACGGGCGCGCGCGGCACGGAGGAGATGGAGACGTTCCTCGTGGGATCCCCGCTGCGCCTCGTCGTGAGCGCCGGCGGGCACCTCGACGCCTACGACGCGGCCGACATCCTCCGCGGCGACGCGCACCCGGCCCCCGTCGCGTCGACGCCGCTCGGCGCGTACCCGCACGGGCCGATCGCGGACGCGCGCGGCACGGTCATCGGGTCGACCCTGCACGACGGCGTCGAGACGGTGCCGCTGACCCGGACCGGCTTCGGCACGGCCACCACCCGGGCGTACCCGGAGCGCGCGCAGCAGAGCTACCGGCCGCGCATGGCGCCGGACGGCGTGACCGCGGTGGGCGCGCAGGCGGGCGCCACCGCCGCCGACCCGGCCCTGCTCACGTCGTCGTCGATGCGCGGCGCGGGCATCGCGAGCGTCGCCCTCGGCACGGGGACGCCCACGCGCGCGGTCGTCGGGCCGTCCTCCGCCGCCGTGGTCGTGACGGAGGGTGGCGTCGACACCCTCGACCTCGTCGCGCGCGGCGCCGACGGCCTGTACGACGGGGCGGTCACGCGCGTCCGGCTCCCGGCGCTCGGGCAGGCGGCGGGCACCGGATCCTCCGCGCGCTTCCTCGCGGCCTCGGCCGACGGCTCGGAGCTGTTCCTCTCGCGGGCGGGGACGGGATCCGTGCTGGAGATCGACGTGCGCGGCACGACGGCCACCGTCCGCGGGACGATCGCCGTGCCGTCGGCGCTGGCGGACGGCGGCTACCTCGCCACCGTCGACCAGCACCAGCGGCCGTACGACCTCAGCGGGCGCTGACGCGCGGACGCCGACGCCGACGCCGACGCGGACGCCGCACCGCGCACGACGAGGGCCGCCCGGATCACCGGGCGGCCCTCGTCATGCGTCGTGCGGCGCCGGCTAGAGCGCGAGCGCGATGCGCCCGCTGAACACGCGGGTCACGGGCGGCGCGGCCAGAACCTCGCCGAGGCGCGCGGCGCCCTCGGGGGTGGCGCGCCAGGCGACGTAGGCGTCGTGGTCGGCGGTCGACGCCCACTGCTCGACCACGACCATGCGGGCGGGGTCGGCGTCGTCGACGAGGACCTCGAGGCCCTCGTTGCCCGCGAAGGCGCGGGTGGCCTGCAGGGTCTCGGCGAGGACGTCCGCGACGTCGCCGAGGCGCGTCTCGTCGACCTGGATCTCGAGGTGCACGGTGGTGCTCATGGTGTCTCCGGTCCCGACGCCGGGCGGGCGGGGCCCCGTGCGACGTCGCTCATGTGCGGGGACGTTCCCCTCGTCCATCCAACCCCCGCGGCCGTCGGGGCATGCCCGGGCGGGCGGCGCGGGCGTGTCGGCCGGAGGATCCGCGGGAGCCGCGCCCCGCTCAGCGGTCGCGGACGCCGCGGCGAGCGCGCACCGCCTCAGCGGTCGCGGCGGAGCGCCGTGCGGAGCCGCTGGTACCCGGAGAGCACGGGCGGGGCGACGGGCGTGCGCTCGGGTGCGGTGTCGAGCCGGAGCTGGCGCTGGGCGAACTCGCGCGTCTCGACGAGCATCGCGAGCCGCTGCTCCTCGGTCTTCGCCTTTCGCGTGTTGACCTCGGCGACGACGCCGCCCTGCCAGCCCTGCTCGGCGAGCCAGCGCAGGGTCTCGGCGACGGGCTGCGTGCCGCGGCCGGGGAGGAGGTGCTCGTCGAGGATGCGGCCGTCGTCCTGCGAGCCGGACCCGTCGCAGAGGTGCACGTGGCGCAGGCGCGATCCGAGGGACTTCGCCATCTCGAGCGCGTCCTGGCCGGAGAGCGAGGCGTGGGAGAAGTCGAGCGTGGTGGCGTCGCAGTCCATGTCGCGCGGATCCCAGCCGGGCGAGTACGCCTTCATGCTGCGGCCCGCGACCTGCCACGGGAACATGTTCTCGACCGCGATCTCGACGCCCGTCTCCGTCTGGATGGAGCGCACGATCTCGAGGAACGACTCGGCGTAGCCGGCCTGCCAGCGGAACGGCGGGTGCACCACGACGGCCGGGGCGCCGACCGCGCGCGCGAGCTCGGCCGACCGCTCCAGCTTCACCTTCGGGTCCCGCCCCCACACGAAGTGCGTGAGGAGGAGGACGGGCGCGTGGATCGACAGGATCGGCAGCCCGTGCTTCTCCGACAGGGCACGGAGGGCGGCGGCGTCCTGGGTGACCTCGTCGTTCGTCACCATGATCTCGACGCCGTCGAAGCCGGCGCGCTTCGCCATGGAGAAGGCGGCGTCGACGGGCTGGGGGTACACGCAGGTCGTGCTCATGCCTACTCGGATCACGACGGCGAGCGTACCCGCCGCCGCTGGGCGCCCGGGATACGCGGGAGGTCCGGCGCGTGTCGGGTACGCGACGCGGACAGGGGCGGTCGGCATGCTGGGAGGGACGACCGCGGCGCACGGCCGCGACGGCGGGAGGAGGCGGGATGTCGGCAGCGGGATCGGGCGGCGCGGCGGACGCGTACCGCAAGGAGCGGGCGGACGCGCCGCGCGGCTTCTTCGAGGCGGAGGCGGCGGGGCTGGCGTGGCTCGCCGAGGCGGAGCCCGCCGGGGGAGCGCGCGTCGTGCGCGTGCTCGACGTCGCGCCCGGGCGCATCGACCTCGAGCGGCTGCGGCCGGCGTGCCCCACCCGGGACGCGGCCCGCGCGTTCGGGGCGGCCCTCGCGATCACGCACGACGCGGGGGCCGACGGCTTCGGGTCCCCTCCGCCGCGGATCGACGGGCCGGCGTTCATCGGGCGCCAGCCGCTCTCGGTCGGCCGCGTCGCCCCGGGCGTCGGCGACGCCTCCGGAGCCGGATCCGGATCCGGCTGGGGCGCCTGGTACGCCCGCGAGCGCGTCCTGCCGTACCTCCGCCGCGCGGTCGACGCCGGGAACGCGACCGCCGCGCAGGCGGCCGACGTCGAGCGGGCCTGCACGGCCGCATCCGATGGCCGGTTCGACGACGGCGCTCCGGCCGCGCGGATCCACGGCGACCTGTGGTCGGGCAACGTGCAGTGGACCGACGGGGGAGCGGTAATCATCGACCCGGCCGCGCACGGCGGCCACCGCGAGACCGACCTCGCGATGCTCGCCCTCTTCGGCTGCTCGGGCCTCGACGACGTGCTCGGCGCGTACGCCGACGCCGGATCCCTCGCCCCCGACTGGCGCGACCGCGTCGCGCTCCACCAGCTCCATCCGCTCGCCGTCCACGCCGCGTCGCACGGACCGGCCTACGGCGACGCCCTCCATGACGCGGCGCGCGCGGTGCTCCGGATGTGAGGAGGCCCGCCCGCCGTCGTCACGGGCCGACGCGGCCCGGCCGTCCGGCGATCGCACTGGTAGCCTCGGATGACCGAGCAGGCACGACAGACCTCTGCGAGAACGAGACGGGAACCGTGACTCCGCCACCCTCATCCACGCCCTCCGCGACCGAGACGACCGCCGCCGAGCAGGCGGACGGCGGCGAGGTCCGGCCCGGCACCTACGACCTCGTCGTCGTCTCCAACCGCCTCCCCGTCGACCGCGTCGTCGCCGCCGACGGCAGCACCTCCTGGCGGCACTCGCCGGGCGGCCTCGTCACGGCGCTCGAGCCCGTCATGCGCGCCAACGAGGGCGCGTGGGTGGGATGGCCCGGCATCGCCGACCACGACGTCGAGCCGTTCGTCGACGCGGGCATCTCGATCATCCCCGTCACCCTCACGGAGCAGGACCTCGCGGAGTACTACGAGGGCTTCTCCAACGACACGCTCTGGCCGCTGTACCACGACGTCATCGCGCAGCCCAGCTACCACCGGGAGTGGTGGGACACGTACGTCAGCGTCAACCAGCGCTTCGCCGACGCGGCCGCCACGGCCGCCGCCCCCGGCGCCACCGTGTGGGTGCAGGACTACCAGCTGCAGCTCGTGCCGAAGATGCTCCGCGAGCAGCGTCCGGACCTCACGATCGGCTTCTTCAACCACATCCCGTTCCCGCCGTACGGCATCTACTCGCAGCTGCCGTGGCGCACGCAGATCATCGAGGGCCTCCTCGGCGCCGACGTCATCGGCTTCCAGCGCGTCGCCGACGCCGGCAACTTCACCCGCGCGGTCCGGCGCCTGTTCGGCTACACGACGCGCGGATCCACGGTCGACGTGCCCGTGCGCGGCGGCATCCCGCTCACCGTCCCCGGCACCAAGCCGTCGAAGCCCGTCCGCGAGCTCCGCACCCGCCAGGTCGTCGCCAAGCACTACCCGATCTCCATCGACGCGCGCAGCTACGAGGAGATGGCCAAGGACCCGGCCATCCAGGAGCGCGCCCGCCAGATCCGCGCCGACCTCGGCAACCCGAAGACGATCCTCCTGGGCGTCGACCGGCTCGACTACACGAAGGGCATCGGCCACCGCCTCAAGGCGTTCGGCGAGCTCCTCGCCGAGGGCCGCGTCACGGTGGAGGACGCCACGCTCGTCCAGGTGGCGAGCCCCAGCCGCGAGCGGGTCGAGACCTACAAGCAGCTGCGCGACGAGATCGAGCTGACGGTCGGCCGCATCAACGGCGACTACGGCTCCATCAGCCACACCGCCATCAGCTACCTGCACCACGGCTACCCGCGCGAGGAGATGGTGGCGCTGTGCCTGGCCGCCGACGTCATGCTCGTCACGGCGCTCCGCGACGGCATGAACCTCGTCGCCAAGGAGTACGTCGCCACCAAGCACTCCAACGAGGGCGTGCTCGTGCTGAGCGAGTTCGCGGGGGCCGCGGACGAGCTGAAGGCAGCGCTCCTCGTGAACCCGCACGACATCGAGGGGCTCAAGGAGGCGATCCTCCGCGCCATCGAGATGCCGAAGGCGGAGCAGCGCAAGCGCATGCGGTCGCTCCGCAAGCGCGTCTTCGAGAACGACGTCGCCGCGTGGTCGAGCTCCTTCCTGTCCGACCTCGGTCGCACGCACGCCGCCTCGATCCACGAGGGCCCCGACGAAGAGGTCGTCGAGCCCCTCATGGACGAGGGCTGGTAGCGCGCGTGGCCGAGCTGACCACCGACATCCAGGCCAAGGGCGGCCGCGGCTTCCCGGGCCGCCTCTTCGAGGCCCTCACCGAGCTCGCGCGCACGCCGCGCCTGCTCGTCGCGCTCGACTTCGACGGCACCCTCGCGCCCGAGGTCGACGACCCGGAGAAGGCGCGCGCCGTGCCCGAGGCCCGCGCGGCCGTCCTGGCGCTCCTCGCGCTGCCGGACACGCGCGTCGCGCTCGTCTCGGGGCGCGCGCTCCGCAGCCTCGAGGCGGTGGCCGACCTGCCGGACGAGGTGCTGCTCGTGGGATCCCACGGCGTGGAGATCCGCCTCGACAGCGACGACATCGAGCTCGTGCTCGACGAGGGCGAGCTGGCGCAGCGCGGCGTGCTCTCGGACGTGCTCGGCCAGGTCGCCGACTCCCTCGACGAGGTGTGGATCGAGGAGAAGCCCGCGGGCTTCGCCCTCCACACGCGCCTCGCCACGGAGAAGCACAGCCGCATCGCGCACCTCGTCGCGACGCAGGAGGCGCACGCGGAGGTCGACGGCCTCAAGGTGCGCTCCGGCAAGGACGTGCTCGAGTTCAGCATCCGCCAGGCCACCAAGGGCGAGGCCGTCGAGCACCTCCGCCGGTACGCGGAGGCGTCCGCGGTGTTCTACGCCGGCGACGACGTCACCGACGAGGACGCGTTCGCCGCGCTCCAGGCCGGCGACCTCGGCCTCAAGAGCGGCACCGGCGCCACCGCCGCCGACTTCCGCGTCGACGGCCCGCACGACGTGGCGCGCGTGCTGCAGGTGCTCGCGGACCTCCGCGGCGAGCCGGTCGTCCAGCCCGGGTGACCTCGCGGGCCTCCGCGCCCGGGACGTTCAGGCAGGCCCCAGGTAGACTGGGGAAATAGCCGACTCGCGAGAGGAGACCGCAGTTGCTCGTCCTCCTCTCGGCGTTCCTGATCGCCTCGATCCTGCTGCCGCTCCTCACCCGGGCGCTCGGCGTGCGCGCGTTCGTCGTCGCCGCGCTCGTGCCCGCCGCGGCCTTCGTCTTCACCGCCCTGCAGGGGCCGGCCGTGCTGCCCGACGGCGAGGTCGTGGAGCGGCTGGAGTGGATCCCGTCGCTCGGCATCGTCCTCGACATGCGGATGGACGCGCTGTCCTGGCTCCTCGCGCTGGTCGTGACGGGCGTCGGCGCCCTCGTCCTCCTCTACTGCGCGCGCTACTTCCGCTCGGGTGAGGACGGCCTCGGTCGGTTCGCCGGCCTCCTGCTCGCCTTCGCCGGGGTGATGTACGGCCTCGTCCTCGCGGACGACGTGTTCGTGCTCTTCACCTTCTGGGAGGCGACGAGCGTCCTCTCCTACCTCCTCATCGGCCACTACACCGGCAAGAAGGCGAGCCGCGGCGCCGCGCTGCAGGCGCTCCTCGTGACCACCGCCGGCGGGCTCGCGATGCTCGTGGGCCTCGTGATCCTCTCGGTCGCGGGCGGCACGACGAGCCTCGCGCAGCTCGTGGCCGACCCGCCCGGCGGCCCGCTGATCCCGGTCGCCGTGGTGCTGATCCTGCTCGGCGCCCTCTCGAAGTCGGCGCTCGTGCCCTTCCACTTCTGGCTCCCGGCGGCGATGGCCGCGCCGACCCCGGTGAGCGCGTACCTGCACGCCGCCGCGATGGTCAAGGCCGGCATCTACCTCATCGCCCGCCTCGCGCCCGGCTACGCCGACGTCCCCGGCTGGCGCGTGCTGCTCGTCTCGCTCGGCGTCGCGACGATGCTCGTCGGCGGCTGGCGCGCGCTCAAGCAGATGGACCTCAAGCTCGTCCTCGCCTATGGCACGGTGAGCCAGCTCGGCTTCCTCACGGTGGTCGTCGGCTACGGCACGCGCGACGCGGCGCTCGCGGGCGTCGCCCTCCTGCTCGCGCACGCGCTGTTCAAGGCCACGCTCTTCCTCGTCGTCGGCGTCGTGGACCACCGGGCCGGCACGCGCGACCTCCGAAAGATCAGCGGGCTCGGCCGCAAGGCGCCCGTGCTCGCGGTGATCACGGCGCTCGCCCTCGCCTCGATGGCGGGCCT
The DNA here is from genome assembly GCF_021922985.1 of Clavibacter michiganensis subsp. tessellarius. Taxonomy (NCBI): domain Bacteria; kingdom Bacillati; phylum Actinomycetota; class Actinomycetes; order Micrococcales; family Microbacteriaceae; genus Clavibacter; species Clavibacter tessellarius. The sequence goes on from NZ_CP040788.1 coordinate 292,996, forward strand.
GCCGCCGTTCCTCGGCTTCGTCGCGAAGGAGGCCGTGCTCTCCGCGCTCCTCCTCGACGCGGAGCTGGGCGGCGGCCTGGGCGGGGTCGCGCTCGTCGGCGTCTCGGTCGGATCCTGCCTCACGGTCGCGTACAGCGCCCGCTTCCTGTGGGGCGCCTTCGCCCGCAAGCGCGGCGTGGACGAGGTCCAGCCGGTGCACGAGCACCTCGACTTCCTCGTGCCGCCCGCCGTGCTCGCGGCGACCGGCCTCGTGCTCGGCTTCCTCGCCTCGACCGTCGACGGCTGGATCGCCGGCTACGCCGACACGCTGCCGGCCGTGAGCGCGGGCGCCTCCGGCGAGCCCGACCACACCTACCACCTGGCGCTCTGGCACGGGATCGAGCCGGCGCTGCTGATCTCGGCGGGCACGCTCGTCGTCGGCCTCGCGATGTTCCGCCTCCGCGACGGCGTCTTCGCCCTCCAGTCCCGCGTGCCGGCGTGGATCGACGCCGCGCGCGTCTACTGGGCCTCGATGCGCCTCATCGACCGGGTCGCGGCGCGCACCACGGCCACCACGCAGCGCGGGTCGCTGCCGTTCTACCTCGGCGTCATCCTGCTCGTGCTCATCGGCTCGGTGGGCTCCGCGCTCGCGCTCAACCGCTCCTGGCCCGCGACGGCCGTGCCGTTCGACCACCCGGCGCAGCCCGTCATCGGCGTCGTGATGATCGTGGCCGCCATCGCCGCCGCCCGCGCCGGCAAGCGCTTCCAGGCCGTCGTGCTCGTCGGCGTCACCGGATACGGCATGGCCGCGCTCTTCGCGCTGCACGGCGCGCCCGACCTCGCGCTCACGCAGGTGCTCATCGAGACGATCACGCTGGTCGCGTTCGTTCTCGTGCTCCGCCGCCTGCCCGTGCGGCTGGGGGAGCGGAACCGCTCGGTGCACCCGATCTGGCGCGCGTCCATCGGCATCGCCGTCGCCGCGCTCATGTCCACGGTCGCGGTGGTCGCGCTCGGCGCGCGCGTCGCGTCGCCCATCTCGCTGGAGTTCCCGCGCCTCGCCTACGAGCAGGGCCACGGCAGCAACGTCGTCAACGTCACGCTCGTCGACCTCCGCGGCTGGGACACGATGGGCGAGATCTCGGTGCTCATCGTCGCGGCCACGGGCGTCGCGAGCCTCATCTTCCTCAACCGCCGCACCGACTCCCTGCCCCGCCTCACGGCCCCCTCGCGCCGCAGCCTGCTCGCGCGCCTCTCCGGGCGGCACGACCCGTCGACCGCGGAGGCGCCGCTCGAGGTGGAGCAGGGCGCCGACGGACCGAGGATGGAAGCGCGCGAGGCCGTCAAGGACCAGGGGCGCACCGAGCGCAGCCCCTGGCTCCTCGCGGGCCGCACGCTCGCGCCGCAGAACCGGTCGATCCTCCTCGAGGTCGTCGTGCGGCTCCTGTTCCACAGCCTCATCGTCGTGTCGGTCTACCTGCTGTTCTCCGGCCACAACCTGCCGGGCGGCGGGTTCGCGGGCGGCCTCCTCGCGGGCATGGCGCTCGTCGCGCGCTACCTCGCGGGCGGACGCTACGAGCTCGGCGCCGCCGCCCCCGTCGACGCGGGCCGCGTGCTCGGCACCGGCCTCGTCTTCGCCGTCGGCACCGCGATCGTGCCGCTCGTCTTCGGCGCCGACGCCCTCACCTCCACCTGGATCGACACCGAGGTGCCCTTCGTCGGCCACGTCGAGTTCGTCACCAGCACCTTCTTCGACGTCGGCGTCTACCTCGTCGTCGTCGGCCTCACGCTCGACGTGCTCCGCAGCCTCGGCGCGGAGGTCGACCGCCAGGAGGAGAGCGACCGGACGGTCGAGCAGGGAGCGGACGGGATGGAGACCGAGCAGGGGGTGAGCGTGTGAGCGTCTCCGTCACCCTCATCCTGATCATGGCCGCGCTGTACGCCACGGGCATCTACCTCATGCTCGAGCGCAGCATGACGCGCGTGCTCCTCGGGTTCCTGCTCGTGGGCAACGCGACCAACATCCTGATCCTGATCATGTCCGGCCGCGTGGGCCTCGCGCCCATCTACGACCCCGACGTGGACCCGTCGGAGTACGCCGACCCGCTCCCGCAGGCGCTCATCCTCACGGCCATCGTCATCACGTTCGGCGTCTCGGCGTTCCTGATGGCCCTCATCTACCGCTCCTGGCGGCTGGCCAACGCCGACGTGGTGACGGACGACGAGGACGACCTCGCGATGCGCGGCCCCCGCACGGGCCTCGGAGAGGAGCCCACCGTCCCCGACGACGACGACACCGAGTTCGGCACCAACGCCGAGGCCGCCATCGCCTCCGCCCGGAAGCTCCGCGGCAACCGATCCGATCTGGAAGAAGCCATCGACGACTCCGCCGACGACGACGACGACCGCGACTTCCGCACGAGGCGCGCCGAGAAGGAGAAGGGGGAGGAGGGCCGGTGACGATCTTCCCGACCCTCATCCCGCTCGTCGTCCTCGTGCCGCTGCTCGGCGCGGCGGCGGCCCTCGTCGCCGCGCGCCAGCGCCGCCTGCAGGTCGCCGTCTCGGTGCTCGCGCTCCTGGTCGTCGTGGTGATCAGCGCCGTGCTGCTCGTGCTCGTGGACCAGCAGGGCGGCCAGTCCGTCGAGGTCGGCGGGTGGGCGGCGCCGTTCGGCATCGTCCTCGTGGTCGACCGGCTCTCGGCGCTCATGCTGTTGATCTCGTCGATCGTGCTGCTCGCGGTCCTCATGTTCTCGATCGGCCAGGGCCTCGAGGACGGCGACGGCGAGACGCCCGTCTCGATCTTCAACCCGACCTACCTGATCCTCGCGGCCGGCGTCTTCAACGCCTTCGTCGCGGGCGACCTCTTCAACCTCTACGTCGGGTTCGAGATCCTGCTCGTGGCGAGCTACGTGCTGCTCACGCTCGGCGGCACCGAGGCGCGGATCCGCGCGGGCGTCACGTACATCGTCGTGAGCCTCGTCTCCTCGATGCTGTTCCTCGCGTCGATCGCCATGATCTACGGCGCCCTCGGCACGGTGAACATCGCGCAGATCTCCGTGCGGCTCGACGAGATCCCGCCGGACGTGCAGCTGATCCTGCACATCATGCTGCTGGTCGCGTTCGGCATCAAGGCGGCCGTCTTCCCGCTGTCGTTCTGGCTGCCGGACTCCTACCCCACGGCGCCCGCGCCCGTCACGGCGGTCTTCGCGGGCCTCCTCACCAAGGTCGGCGTGTACGCGATCCTCCGCACGGAGACGGTCATGTTCCCGACCGACCAGCTCTCCACGGCGCTCATGGTGGTGGCGGCGCTGACCATGGTGATCGGCATCCTCGGCGCGGTCGCGCAGGCCGACATCAAGAGGCTGCTGTCGTTCACGCTCGTGAGCCACATCGGCTACATGATCTTCGGCATCGCGCTCAACACCGTGGCCGGCATGACCGCGACCATCTACTACGTGATCCACCACATCGTCGTGCAGACCACGCTGTTCCTCGCCTCGGGGCTCATCGAGCGCACGGGCGGCAGCACGTCCATCAACCGGCTCGGCGGCCTGCTGAAGGCGGCGCCGGTCATGGCGATCCTGTTCTTCATCCCCGCGCTCAACCTCGGCGGCATCCCGCCGTTCTCGGGCTTCATCGGCAAGGTCGCGCTCTTCGACTCCGGCGCCGAGGTCGGCGGCTGGCTCACCTACGCCGTCATCGCGGCGGGCGCGGCCACGAGCCTCCTCACCCTCTACGCCCTCGCCCGCGTCTGGAACATGGCGTTCTGGCGCGGGGCCGAGGAGGTCGAGGACTACGAGTCGCCCCTGCTCGAGCAGCTCTCCGAGCGCCCGGGCGGCGAGGCCGTGACGACCGTCCGCAAGACGCCCGTGCTCATGACCGGAGCGACCGCCGGCATGGTCGTCGTCAGCGTCGCCCTCACCGTCTTCGCCGGCCCGGTCTACGCCCTCTCCGAGCGCGCGGGGGAGAGCCTCACCGGGCCCGGATCCGGCAACGGCTCGGGCGAGCAGGGCTACGTCGAGACCGTCTTCCCGGGCGGCGTCCGATGACCCCGCGCCGCGCCCGCGCGCGCGCCGAGCGGCTCACGCTCCTGGTGCAGCTGCCGCTCCTCGTCTGGCTCGTGATCCTGTGGCTCCTGCTCTGGGGCCACGTCACCGTCATCTCGGTGGTCACCGGCATCGTCCTGGCGCTGCTCGTCACGCGCGTGTTCTACCTGCCGCCCGTGGAGCTGTCGGGCCGGTTCGACATCCGCTGGGCGCTGATCCTGCTCGGGCACTTCGCGGTCGACCTCGTGCGCGCGTCCTTCCAGGTCGCGGCGCAGGCGTTCGACTGGCGCCGCGTGCCCGTCAACTCGGTCATCGCCGTGCACCTGCACACGCGCAGCGACTTCGTCATGACGCTCACGGCCGAGGTCGTGTCGCTCGTCCCCGGCTCGATCGTCGTCGAGGCCGACCGCGAGCGCTCGATCCTGTACCTCCACGCCCTCGGCACCCCCACCCCCGAGGACGTGGAGCGCGTCCGCCGCACGACGCTCGACGTGGAGAGCCGCATCGTCTTCACCCTCGGCACGGCCGACGACGTGTGGCGCGTCAACCGCGAGCGGCGCGAGACGGGCCGCGAGCCGCTGCTGCAGACCCGCCGGCAGCGCGCGCACGAGCTGGTGCGGGACCGCGACCTCGAGGCGGGGCTCATCACGACGACGGGGGAGGAGCTCGCGTGAGCATCGTCATGCAGGTCGGCTGGGTGCTCGTCGGCGTCCTCTTCTTCTCGGCCGCGGTGATGGCGCTCGTGCGCATCGTGCGCGGGCCGAGCATCCTCGACCGGATCATCGCGTCCGACGTGCTGCTCACCACGCTCATCTGCGTGCTCGGCGCCGAGATGGTGTTCAACGGCCACACCCGCACGGTCCCGGTGATGCTCGTGCTCGCCATGACCGCCTTCCTCGCGACCGTCGCCGTCGCCCGCTACGTCTCGAAGCAGGACCCCTCGTGAACGACGTGCTCGCCTCCGGCCCCCTCGCCGACGCCCTCGACGTCGCGAGCCTCGTGCTCCTGCTCCTCGGCGGCGTGCTGTCGGTCGCCGCGGGCGTGGGCCTCCTGCGCTTCCCGGACCCGCTGGCGCGCATGCACGCGGCGACCAAGCCGCAGATCCTCGGCGTGATCCTCGTGCTCCTCGCGCTCGCCCTCCAGTCGAGGAGCCTCAGCACGGTCGCGATGCTCGTGCCCGTCCTCCTCTTCCAGATGCTCACCGCGCCCATCTCGGCCCACATGGTCGGCCGCGCCGGCTACCGCCTCCGCCACTTCCTGCGCGACGACCTGCTCGTCGACGAACTGGAGGAGGCCATCGACCGGGCCCACGAGGAGCTGCGCGACGCGGACGAGGTCGACGCCTCGACGCTCCCCGTGGGGTCCGCCGAGAACATCGCCGCCGAGGAGGCGGGCCACGTCCCCGGCGGCGCCGGTCCCCGCGACGAGGCGGCCACCGTGGCCTCGTCCGCTGACCCCGGGGACGGCGCCCGCGCGGACGAGCCGGACGACGGGCGCCTGCCCCCGGGCATCGGCTGACGCGGCGATCCGCTCGCCCCCAGCCCGCCGGGACTGCTCCGCGCGAGGATCTAAGCTCGTCCCATGCCTGAGATCGACATGAAGCCCCGGAGCCGTGACGTCACCGACGGGATCGAGGCCACGTCCTCGCGCGGCATGCTCCGCGCCGTCGGCATGGGCGACGAGGACTGGGAGAAGCCCCAGATCGGCGTCGCCAGCTCGTGGAACGAGGTCACGCCCTGCAACCTCAGCCTCGACCGCCTCGCGCAGGGCGCCAAGGAGGGCGTGCACGCGGGCGGCGGCTACCCGCTCCAGTTCGGCACCATCTCCGTCAGCGACGGCATCGCGATGGGCCACGAGGGCATGCACTTCTCGCTCGTCTCGCGCGAGGTCATCGCCGACAGCGTCGAGACCGTCATGATGGCCGAGCGCCTCGACGGATCCGTCCTCCTCGCGGGCTGCGACAAGTCCCTCCCCGGCATGCTCATGGCCGCCGCGCGCCTCGACCTCTCCTCGGTGTTCCTCTACGCCGGATCCATCGCCCCCGGCTGGGTGAAGCTCTCCGACGGCACGGAGAAGGAGGTCACGATCATCGACGCCTTCGAGGCCGTCGGCGCGTGCAAGGCCGGGACGATGAGCCAGGAGGACCTGACCCGCATCGAGAAGGCCATCTGCCCGGGTGAGGGCGCCTGCGGCGGCATGTACACCGCCAACACCATGGCGAGCGTGGCCGAGGCCCTCGGCATGAGCCTCCCCGGATCCGCCGCGCCGCCGAGCGCCGACCGCCGCCGCGACTACTTCGCGCACCGCTCCGGCGAGGCCGTCGTCAACCTCATCGCGAAGGGCATCACCGCGCGCGACATCATGACGAAGGAGGCGTTCGAGAACGCCATCTCCGTCGTCATGGCGTTCGGCGGGTCCACCAACGCGGTCCTCCACCTCCTCGCCATCGCGCGCGAGGCCGAGGTCGACCTCCAGCTCTCCGACTTCAACCGCATCGCCGACCGCGTGCCGCACCTCGGCGACCTCAAGCCCTTCGGCCGCTTCGTCATGAACGACGTCGACCGCGTCGGCGGCGTCCCCGTCGTGATGAAGGCGCTGCTCGACGCGGGCCTGCTGCACGGCGACGTCATGACGGTCACCGGCCGCACCATGCGCGAGAACCTCGAGTCGATGGACCTCGCGGACCTCGACGGCACGGTCCTCCGCAAGATGGACGACCCCATCCACGCCACGGGCGGCATCAGCGTGCTGCACGGCTCCCTCGCCCCCGAGGGCGCCGTCGTCAAGACCGCCGGCTTCGACCTCGACGTGTTCGAGGGACCGGCCCGCGTCTTCGAGCGCGAGCGCGCCGCCATGGACGCCCTCACGGAGGGCCGCATCTCGAAGGGCGACGTCATCGTCATCCGCTACGAGGGCCCGAAGGGCGGCCCCGGCATGCGCGAGATGCTCGCCATCACGGGCGCCATCAAGGGCGCCGGCCTCGGCAAGGATGTACTACTCTTGACGGACGGTCGATTCTCAGGCGGCACAACCGGACTGTGCATCGGCCACATGGCTCCCGAGGCGGTGGACGCAGGTCCCGTCGCCTTCGTGCGCGATGGAGACCGGATCCGCGTCGACATCGCCGCTCGCACGCTCGACCTACTGGTCGACGACGCCGAGCTCGCCGCCCGCCGTGAGGGGTGGGCCCCTCTCCCGCCGCGCTACACGCGCGGAGTCCTCGCCAAGTACGCCAAGCTCGTGCACTCGGCCGCCGAGGGCGCCATCACGGGATGACCCCCTCCTCACCTCCCGCACCACCTCCCAGGAATCGCGCACCCATGCCAGCTCTGCCCACCCCGCCCCCCACGCCGCAGGCGCCGACCGCCCACCAGGGCGACGAGATCCTCACGGGCGCCGAGGCGGTCGTCCGCACCCTCGAGCTCCTCGGGGTCGACGACATCTTCGGCCTCCCCGGCGGCGCGATCCTCCCCACCTACGACCCGCTCATGGACTCGACGAAGCTGCGCCACATCCTCGTCCGCCACGAGCAGGGCGCCGGCCACGCGGCCGAGGGCTACGCGTCCTCGAGCGGCCGCACCGGCGTCTGCATCGCCACCTCCGGCCCCGGCGCCACGAACCTCGTGACCGCCATCGCCGACGCCTACATGGACTCGGTGCCTCTGCTCGCGATCACCGGCCAGGTCTTCTCCACCCTCATGGGCACCGACGCCTTCCAGGAGGCCGACATCGTGGGCATCACGATGCCCATCACGAAGCACAGCTTCCTCGTCACCAAGCCCGAGGACATCCCGGCCACCATCGCGTCGGCGTACCACATCGCGTCCACGGGCCGTCCGGGCCCCGTCCTCGTCGACATCACGAAGGACGCGCAGCAGCTCGAGGCGCCGTTCCACTGGCCGCCGAAGATCGACCTGCCCGGCTACCGTCCCGTCGTCAAGGCGCACGGCAAGCAGATCCAGGCCGCGGCGCAGCTGCTGGTCGAGGCGAAGAAGCCCGTGCTCTACGTGGGCGGCGGCGTGATCCGCGCCAAGGCCCACGAGGAGCTCCTCGCGCTGGCCGAGGCGGTCGGCGCCCCCGTCGTCACCACGCTCATGGCGCGCGGCGCGTTCCCGGACTCGCACCCGCAGCAGCTCGGCATGCCGGGCATGCACGGCACGGTGCCGGCGGTGCTCGCGCTCCAGGAGTCCGACCTGCTCGTCTCGCTCGGCGCGCGCTTCGACGACCGCGTCACCGGCAAGGCGTCGCTGTTCGCCCCGGACGCGAAGGTCGTCCACGTCGACGTCGACCCGGCGGAGATCTCCAAGATCCGCATCGCCGACGTCCCCATCGTGGGCGACGCGAAGGACGTCATCGCCGACCTCGCCGTCGCGTTCCGCGAGGCGAAGGCCGCGTCCGCCGTGGAGCAGGACATCTCCGAGTGGTGGACGTACCTCGACGGGCTCCGCGAGGAGTTCCCGCTCGGGTACACGCCGCCCGCGGACGGCCAGCTGGCGCCGCAGTACGTCATCCAGCGCATCGGCGAGATCACGGGACCCGAGGGCGTCTTCGCCTCGGGCGTCGGCCAGCACCAGATGTGGGCCGCGCAGTTCATCAAGTACGAGCGCCCCAACTCGTGGCTCAACTCCGGCGGCGCCGGCACCATGGGCTACTCGGTGCCCGCGGCGATGGGCGCCAAGGTCGCCCAGCCCGACCGCGACGTGTGGGCGATCGACGGCGACGGCTGCTTCCAGATGACCAACCAGGAGCTCGCCACCTGCACGATCAACGACATCCCCATCAAGGTCGCGATCATCAACAACTCCTCGCTCGGCATGGTGCGGCAGTGGCAGACCCTCTTCTACGAGGGCCGCTACTCCAACACCGACCTGAACACGGGCGGGGGCACGCGCATGGTCCCCGACTTCGTGAAGATGGCCGACGCGTACGGCGCCCTCGGCATCCGCGTGACGAAGCCGGAGGAGGTGGACGACGCGATCCGCCTGGCGCTCGCGACGAACGACCGCCCCGTCGTCATCGACTTCGTGGTCAGCCGCGACGCCATGGTGTGGCCGATGGTGCCGCAGGGCCTCAGCAACAGCGCCATCCAGTACGCCCGCGACCACGCGCCCAGCTGGGACGACGACCTCGCCGAGACCGGGAGGACCGAGAAGTGAGCCACATCCTGAGCCTCCTGGTGGAGGACAAGCCGGGCCTCCTCACCCGCGTCGCCGGGCTCTTCGCCCGCCGCGGCTTCAACATCGAGTCGCTCGCGGTCGGCGCGAGCGAGATCGAGGGGCTGTCGCGCATCACCGTCGTCGTCGACGTGGAGGCGCTGCCGCTCGAGCAGGTGACCAAGCAGCTCAACAAGCTCGTCAACGTCATCAAGATCGTCGAGCTCGACCCGGGCCAGGCGGTGGAGCGGGAGCACCTGCTCGTGAAGGTGCGCGTGGACAACTCGACCCGCTCCCAGGTGCTCGAGGCCGTGAACCTCTTCCGCGCCCGCGTGGTCGACGTGGCCACCGACGCGCTGATCATCGAGGTCACGGGCGACTCGGGCAAGGTGCAGGCGCTCCTGCGCGTGCTCGAGCCCTTCGGCATCAAGGAGCTCGCGCAGTCGGGCCTCCTGGCCATGGGGCGCGGCTCGAAGTCGATCACCGACCGCGTCTTCCGCACCTCCTAGGGAACGCACGACGGCGCCCGCGGGGCAGCCGCTAGGCTCCCCGCGCACGGCACGACGCACGCACCCGAACGTCCACCACCCACGCCCCGCGCGAGCGCGAGGCGGCTCGGCACGACCGCCCCTCGCACCACCCGCGGGGACGACAGAACAAGGAGATCCATCACGTGACTGACATCGTCTACGACAAGGACGCCGACCTCTCGCTCATCCAGGGTCGCAAGGTCGCCGTCATCGGCTACGGCTCGCAGGGCCACGCGCACGCGCTCAACCTGCGCGACTCCGGCGTCGAGGTCGTCATCGGCCTCAAGGAGGGCTCGACGAGCCGCGCCAAGGCCGAGGAGCAGGGCTTCACGGTCAAGACGCCCGCCGACGCGTCCGCCTGGGCCGACGTCATCGTGATCCTCGCGCCGGACCAGCACCAGCGCGGCCTCTACGCCGACAGCGTCCGCGACAACCTCACCGAGGGCAAGACGCTCGTCTTCGCGCACGGCTTCAACATCCGCTTCGGCTACATCGAGGCGCCCGAGGGCGTCGACGTCATCCTCGTCGCCCCCAAGGGCCCGGGCCACACCGTGCGCCGCGAGTTCGAGGCCGGCCGCGGCGTCCCCGTCATCGTCGCCGTCGAGGTCGACGCGTCGGGCAAGGCGTGGGACCTCGCCTGGTCGTACGCCAAGGGCATCGGCGGCCTGCGCGCCGGCGCCATCCGCACCACCTTCACCGAGGAGACCGAGACCGACCTGTTCGGCGAGCAGGCCGTGCTCTGCGGCGGCACCTCGCAGCTGGTCCAGTACGGCTTCGAGACGCTGATCGAGGCGGGCTACCAGCCGCAGATCGCGTACTTCGAGGTGCTGCACGAGCTCAAGCTCATCGTCGACCTCATGTGGGAGGGCGGCATCGCCAAGCAGCGCTGGAGCATCTCCGACACGGCCGAGTACGGCGACTACGTCTCCGGCCCGCGCGTCATCACGCCCGACGTCAAGGAGAACATGAAGGCCGTCCTCGCGGACATCCAGTCGGGTGCCTTCGCGAAGCGCTTCATCGACGACCAGGACGCCGGCGCGCCCGAGTTCCTCGAGCTGCGCAAGAAGGGCGAGGAGCACCCCATCGAGTCGACCGGTCGCGAGCTGCGCAAGCTCTTCGCGTGGAACAAGGCCGACGACGACTACACGGACGGCTCGGTCGCCCGCTAGCCGACGCTCCACCCGCATCACCGGACGCCCGGTCGCCTCGCGCGACCGGGCGTCCGCGCATGCGGACCCGATCGTGCGCGTCGGGCGCGTCCTCGGTGTGGGCGCGCGCGGCGGGCGCTCGGATCGGAACCCGTACGATCGGGGGATGCCCCGCACCCCCGACGACGACGCCCTGAGCTGGGCCGGCGAGGAGGCGGATCCGACGCTCGCCCGCTCGCCGGAGCCGCAGCGCCCCCAGCCGCGCCGCACCTCCGCCGACGCCCGCGACGCGGACGCAGGTCGCGCATCCGCCCTCGGGGCGACGGCCGCGCGCCGTGCCGCCGCCGCAGCCGACGCGCCCGCCTCGGACGGTCCCGCCGCGCGTGGCCGCCTGGTCGACGAGGCCGAGGCCGCGCCCGAGGCGTCGCCCGAGGTCGTCGGGCTGGCGTTCTTCGGCGCCGTCGCGATCCTCGAGGCCATCGCCTGGTTCTTCGTGGTGCGCGACAACCCGTCGAACGCCGGATCCGCGTTCCAGGTCGGCGTGGCCCAGGCCACCGAGGCGCTCACCGTCCTCGCGCCCGTGCTGTGGCTGGCGGCCGTGGTCGCCGCCGGGCGCGGGATGCGCCTCGGCCGCCGCATGCTCGTGCTCGCGGTCGGCGCCGTGATCCTGTTCCCCTGGCCCTGGCTGGTGACGCGGTGAGCGCCGAGCGCACGACGGCCGGGTCGCCGGCGCCCGCTGCCGCCCGCCTGCGGCGCGGCCGGCCCACGCGAGCCGGCTGGGTCGTCGGGATCCTCGGCGCGATCGCCCACGGGATCCTCGTGTGGCAGGCGGTCGACCAGTACACGGCCTTCCGCGACATCGCGGCGGCCTTCGGCGGGACGCTCCGCGGGGGCACGGTGGCGGCGCTCGTCGGCGCGATCCTGGTGCCCGTCGTCGCGTTCGTCGTCGCGGCGCGCGCCACGCGCGGGCGCCCGATCGCCGCGCGCGTGCTCGTGATGCTCGCGGGCCTCGCCGCGGCGAGCGCGCTCACGGTGGGCCTCGCGACCCTGGTGCCGATGCTCTGACGCCGTCCCGCCCCGGCGATCGACCGCGGGCGCACGGCCCGTCGGACGGCGGACGGCGGTCGACGGCCGGCGTGGGCGCTACAGCGGCCAGCCCGCGAACAGCACCAGCGCGATCAGCACGACCTGCGCCACGAGCCGCGGCACCAGCGGGATCGCGATGCGCCCGAAGCGCTCCGGATGGCGCGCCGCGAAGGCGTTCGCGGGGAAGACGGCGACGAGGAACACCGCCAGCGCGATGCCCGCCGCGAGGCGGACGGGCTCGACGAGGAGGCCCACGCCGCCGGCGATCTCGCAGACGCCGGTGAACCACACGAGCGCCAGGGGAGAGGGCACGCCGGGCCGCCGGAAGGACGGCGGGATGATCTCCGCCATGACCCGGGCGGCCTTGGGTGCGAAGTGGTTCACCCCCATCCCGACGAACACGAGGGCCAGCAGGATCCGCACGGCGAGCTGGATCGCAGCCCACGTCTCATCGCTCATCCGCCCATTGTGGGGCCACTAGCATGTGATGGTCCCAGCCGCCCCCAGCCCGAAGGACCCCCATTGACCAAGCCCGTGGTGCTCATCGCCGAAGAACTCTCGCCCGCCACCGTCGACGCCCTGGGGCCCGACTTCGACGTCCGATCCGTCGACGGCACCGACCGCCCGGCGCTGCTCGCGGCCCTCGCCGAGGCGGACGCGGTGCTCGTGCGCTCCGCCACCAAGATCGACGCGGAGGCCATCGCCGCGGCGCCGCGCCTCCAGGTCGTCGCCCGCGCGGGCGTGGGCCTCGACAACGTCGACATCAAGGCCGCGACCACCGCGGGCGTCATGGTCGTGAACGCGCCGACCTCGAACGTCATCTCGGCCGCCGAGCTCGCCATCGGCCACATCCTCTCGCTCGCGCGCTTCATCCCGGACGCGAGCGCGTCGCTCAAGCAGGGCCTCTGGAAGCGCTCCTCGTTCACGGGCGTCGAGCTCTACGAGAAGACCATCGGCATCGTCGGCCTCGGCCGCATCGGCACGCTCGTGGCCCAGCGCCTCGCGGGCTTCGGCGCCACGCTCGTCGCGTACGACCCCTACGTCACGCCGGCCCGCGCGCAGCAGCTGGGCGTGCGCCTCCTCCCGCTCGACGAGCTGATGGCCGCGTCCGACTTCATCACCATCCACATCCCCAAGACGCCCGACACCACGGGCCTCATCTCGACGGAGCAGTTCGCGCTCGCGAAGCCGTCGCTGCGCATCGTCAACGCGAGCCGCGGCGGCATCATCGACGAGGACGCGCTCTACACGGCGCTCAAGTCGAAGCGCATCGCGGGCGCCGGGCTCGACGTGTTCGTGAGCGAGCCGCCCACGGGGTCGCCGCTGCTCGAGCTCGACAACATCATCGTCACGCCGCACCTCGGCGCCTCCACCGACGAGGCGCAGGAGAAGGCCGGCGTGTCGGTCGCGAAGAGCGTGCGCCTGGCGCTCGGCGGCGAGCTCGTCCCGGACGCGGTCAACGTCGCCGGCGGCGTCATCGACCCGTACGTGCGCCCCGGCATCCCGCTGATGGAGAAGCTCGGCCAGGTGTTCTCCGGCCTCGCGCACGAGGCGCTCACGAGCATCGACGTCGTCGTCCGCGGCGAGCTCGCCGGCTACGACGTGAGCGTGCTCAAGCTCGCGGCGCTCAAGGGCGTGTTCACGAACGTCGTCAGCGAGAACGTCTCGTACGTCAACGCGCCGCTCCTCGCGGAGCAGCGCGGGCTCGAGGTGCGCCTCATCACGGACGCGGTCTCGGAGGAGTACCGCAACGTGCTCAGCATCCGCGGCGCGCTGTCCGACGGCACGCAGGTGTCGGTCTCGGGCACGCTCACCGGCACGAAGCAGATCGAGAAGCTCGTCGAGATCGACGGCTACGACGTCGAGGTGCCGTTCAGCCGCCACCTCATCGTCATGAAGTACGAGGACCGCCCGGGCATCGTCGCGGTGTACGGCAAGGAGTTCGGCGACGCGGAGGTCAACATCGCGGGCATGCAGATCGCCCGCCAGGAGGCCGGCGGCCGCGCGCTCAGCGTGCTGAGCGTCGACTCGCCCGTGCCCGACGGCGTGCTGGAGAACGTGCGGAAGGCCATCCAGGCCACGTCGCTGCGCGAGATCGACATCGCCGACTGATCCCCGTCGGAACCATCACCGCGAGGGCGGCTGCTGCGGCGGCCGCCCTCGCGGCGCGTCCGGGCTGATGCCCCGCCTCAGCCGCGCGTCGAGCGGAGCCGCACCAGGTCGTCGACGACGCGGATGAGCTCGTCGAGCGCGGAGTCGGCGGGCGCGGATCCGCCCAGCCACGGCTGCAGCGCGGAGTTGTAGTAGAGCCCGTCGCCGATGAGCAGCACGGCACGGGCCACGGCGGGGTCGCCGACGGCCTCGAGGATCACCGCCGCCCACTCCTCCTGCAGGTGCGTGAGCGTGTCGCGCGCGCGCGGGTGGTTGCCCTGCGCGAGGCGGGACGTCGCGACGTAGGCGCGGTCGAAGGGCGTGGCGGTCGAGAGCGACCCGCGGATCCAGCGGTCGACCGGGCCGCGCTCCGCCTGCCGCAGCCGCTCCACGTCCTCGCGGGCGAGCGCCGACATGCGGGCGAGGAGTCCCTCGACGAGCGCCTCCTTGCCGCCGAAGTGGTAGAGCAGACCGCCCTTGGAGACGCCGGCCGCGGCGGCGACCGACTCGAGCGTCGTGCCGCGCTCGCCCTGCTGCACGAGCAGCTCCTCGAACGCGTCGAGGATGCGGTCGCGCGCCGACGCGGTGGACCCGGTCGCGGGGGAGTCGCCCGCGGTGCCGCCGGTCGGCGGGGCGGCGGAGGAGGCGGCGACGGGATCGGGGTCGGGAGCGGGCGGGTCGGACGGTGCGTCGGGCATGACCCCAGCGTAGCCGCGGCTTGCCCGCTGTACCGACCGGACGGTACAGTGATCCCGGTCGCTCCGGCGGCCCCGTCCGCGCGCCCCGCGCCGTCGCCTCCCGACGTCAGGAAGCCCCGTCATGTCCACGCCCCGCACCGCATCCGACCCCGTGACCGCTCCGGCCCGCGCCGGAACACGACAGTGGGCCGCCCTCGTGGTGCTCATGCTGCCGGTGCTGCTCGTCTCCATCGACAACACGGTGCTGAGCTTCGCGATGCCGTCCATCGCCCGCGACCTCGAGCCGTCCGGCGCCGCCCAGCTCTGGATCATCGACGCGTACCCGCTCGTGCTCGCCGGGCTGCTCGTGGCGATGGGCAACATGGGCGACCGCTACGGCCGTCGCCGCCTGCTCATGATCGGCGCCGCGGGCTTCGGCGTCGTCTCGGCGCTGGCCGCCTTCGCGACCGACGCGTCGCAGCTCATCGCCGCCCGCGCGGCGCTCGGCTTCTTCGGCGCGATGCTCATGCCCTCCACGCTGTCGCTCCTCCGCTCGATCTTCACCGACCGCAAGCAGCGCCGCCTCGCCATCGCGATCTGGGCGTCGGGCTTCTCCGGCGGATCCGCGCTCGGCCCGCTCGTGGGCGGCGTGCTGCTCGAGCACTTCTGGTGGGGATCCGTGTTCCTCGTGGCCGTGCCGGTGATGCTGCCGCTGCTGATCCTCACGCCCGTGCTCGTGCCGGAGTCGAAGGACCCGGCGCCGGGGCCGATCGACGTGGTCGCGATCGTGCTGTCGCTCGCGACCGTCGCGCCCATCGTCTACGCGATCAAGACCTTCGCGACGGAGGGCGTCACGCCGCTCGCGATCGCGGCGCCCGTGGTGGGCGTGGTCGCGGGCATCCTCTTCGTGCGGCGCATGGCGCGCGCCCGGAACCCCATGCTCGACGTGGGGCTCTTCCGCGAGCCCGTCTTCACGGGCGCGGTGCTCGTCAACCTGCTGAGCGTCGTCTCGCTCGTCGGATTCCTGTTCTTCGTCACGCAGCACCTGCAGCTCGTCGCGGGGCTGGATCCGCTGGCCGCCGGGTTCGCGCTCATCCCGGGATCCGTCGTGGTGATCGTGTCGGGCCTCGTGATCGTGCCGATCGTGGCGCGCGCCCGCCCCTCGCGGGTGGTCGCGATCGCGCTCGCCTTCTCGGCGGTCGCCTACGTGATCCTCGCGGCCACGGGCAAAGGCGCGTCGGTGGGGCTCCTCGTGTTCGCCTTCTGCCTGCTCGGCGCGGGCATCGGCGCATCGCAGACCATCTCGAACGACCTGATCATCGCCGCCGTGCCCCCCGCCAAGGCCGGTGCCGCGTCGGCGGTGTCGGAGACGGCGTACGAGGTCGGCGCGGTGCTCGGCACGGCCTTGCTCGGCAGCATCCTCACCGCGAGCTACCGGACGGGCCTCGTGCTGCCGGCCGGCCTGTCCGAGGGCGACGCCGTCGCGGCGCGCGAGACGCTCGGCGGCGCGGTGTCGGTCGCGGAGCGGGTGCCGTCCGACGTGGGCGCCGCGCTGCTGGAGTCGGCGCACACGGCGTTCGACGGCGGCGTGGTGACGACCTCGATCATCGGCGCCGTGCTGATGGTGGGCGCGATCGTCCTCTCGCTCACGAGCCTCCGTCGCGCGAGCTCGCACGACTGACCGCGTCCCGACCCGGGACGCACGTCGGGCCCGTCACCTCGCGAGGTGACGGGCCCGATGCGTTCGGGGAGCGGGTCAGACGACGTTGTCGTCCGAGCGCTCGCTGCGCGTGATGCGCTGCCCGGTGGCCGGGTCGATGCGCGTGCGCGTCTCGCTGACGGCCGTGCGGCGACGGGCGAGGAGCGCGACGCCGATGATGATGACGAGCGCGCCGCCGCCGATGAGGATGTACCCCACCAGCCGGAGGTCGACGCCGGGGACGGTGATGTCGACGGCGAACGCGAGGATCGCGCCGACGATGACGAGGAAGATGCCGAGGCCGATGCTCATGGGGGTCCTTCTGTCGGTCCCGCCGGGCGGCCGGGTGGGTCCACCGTAGCGCGCGGGTGCCGGCGGCGTGCGGGTAACCTGGCCCGACACCCACCGAGCCCGGGAGGATCCATGCCCCGCACCATCTCGCTCGCCGTCGTCCCCGGGGACGGCATCGGCCCGGAGGTCGTCCACGAGGCCCTCCGCGTGCTCCGGGAGGCGGTCCCCGCGGACGTGTCGCTCGACACCACGCAGTACCCGTTCGGGGCCGGGCACTACCTCGAGACCGGCGAGATCCTCACCGACTCCGACCTCGCCGCGCTCGCGCAGCACGACGCGATCCTGCTGGGCGCGGTCGGCGGCGACCCGCGCGACGCGCGCCTCGCCGGCGGCATCATCGAGCGCGGCCTGCTGCTCAAGCTCCGCTTCGCATTCGACCACTACGTCAACCTGCGGCCGACCGCCCTGCTGCCCGGCGTCGCGTCGCCGCTCGCCGCGCCCGGGGAGGTCGACTTCGTCGTGGTCCGCGAGGGCACCGAGGGCCCGTACGCCGGCAACGGCGGCGTGCTGCGGCGCGGCACCGAGCACGAGATCGCGACCGAGGTGTCCGTGAACACGGCGCACGGCGTGGAGCGCACCGTGCGGTTCGCCTTCGAGCTCGCGGAGAAGCGCGACCGCAAGCGCGTCACCCTCGTGCACAAGACCAACGTGCTGACCTTCGCCGGATCCCTCTGGCAGCGCACCGTCGACCGCGTCGCCGCCGAGCACCCGGACGTCGCGGTCGACTACCTGCACGTCGACGCGACCATGATCTTCCTGGTCACCGACCCGTCCCGCTTCGACGTCATCGTCTCGGACAACCTGTTCGGCGACATCATCACCGACCTCGCGGCGGCCATCTCGGGCGGCATCGGCCTCGCCGCGTCCGGCAACGTGAACCCCACGGGCGCGTTCCCGAGCATGTTCGAGCCGGTCCACGGATCCGCGCCCGACATCGCCGGCCAGCAGAAGGCCGACCCGACCGCCGCGATCCTGTCGGTCGCGCTCCTGCTCGACCACCTGGGCCTGCCCGAGGCCGCCGCGCGCGTCACGGCCGCCGTCACGGCCGACCTCGCGGCGCGCGCCGCGGGCGACGCGGCCCCCCGTTCCACCGCGGAGGTCGGCGACGCCGTCATCCGCGCCCTCTCCACGAACCGCTGAAGGACCCCATGAGCACCACCAGCAGCACAGCCACCACCAGCAGCACAGCCACCACCAGCAGCACAGCCACCACCAGCAGCACCGCCGCCACCGCCTTCCCCCTCTCGTTCGAGCGGACCCCGTCGGAGCGCGCCCGCGCCGACGCCGAGCGGGAGGCGATCCTCGCGGACCCGGGCTTCGGCAAGCACTTCACGGATCACATGGTCCAGATCGACTGGACCCTCGACGCCGGCTGGCACGACGCCCGCGTCGTCCCGTACGGCCCGCTGCAGCTGGATCCGGCCGCGAGCGTGCTGCACTACGGCCAGGAGATCTTCGAGGGGATGAAGGCGTACCGCCACGCCGACGGATCCGTCTGGACCTTCCGCCCCGACCGCAACGCCGCCCGCCTCCAGCGCTCGGCCCGCCGTCTCGCGCTGCCGGAGCTGCCCACCGAGGACTTCGTCGAGTCCGTGCGGCAGCTCGTGCGCGCCGACCTCGGCTGGGTGCCGACGGCCGCCGAGCAGAGCCTCTACCTGCGCCCCTTCATGATCGCCAACGAGAGCTTCCTCGGCGTGCGCGCCGCCCAGCGCGTGGGCTACTACGTCATCGCGAGTCCGGCCGGCGCGTACTTCACGGGCGGCGTCGCGCCGGTCTCCATCTGGCTCTCCACGCAGTACTCCCGCGCCGGCAAGGGCGGCACGGGCGCCGCGAAGTGCGGCGGCAACTACGCCGCGTCGCTCCTCCCGCAGGCCGAGGCCGCGTCGCACGGCTGCGCGCAGGTGCTCTTCCTCGACTCCGAGGAGGGCCGCTACCTCGAGGAGCTCGGCGGGATGAACATCGTCCTGGTCTACGAGGACGGCCGCCTGGTCACGCCCGACTCGGAGAGCATCCTCGAGGGCATCACGCGCGACTCCATCCTCGAGCTCGCGCGCGACCGCGGCCTCACGGTCGAGAAGCGCCGCGTCGAGCTGTCGGAGTGGGTCGACGGCGTCGCGTCCGGCGAGATCACCGAGGTGTTCGCGTGCGGCACCGCGGCGGTCATCACGCCCATCGGCCGCCTGATGGGCGAGGGCCTCGACGTCGGCGACGTCGACGCGCCCGCCGGCGAGCTGACGATGTCGCTGCGCCAGGAGCTCACCGACATCCAGTACGGCCGCATCCCGGACCGCCACGGCTGGCTCACGCGCCTCGACGCGTAGCGCGCGCTCCCGTGCGGGCGGCCGCGCGCCGCCCGCACGGCTAGGGTCGACAGCGTGAAGATCGCGCGATTCAGCACCGGTGACGACCCCCGCTTCGGCATCCTCGACGAGGAGGAGGGCCACCTGGTCGTCCTCACCGGCGACCCGATGTTCAGCGGCTACCAGACCACGGGCGAGCGCGTGCCGCTCGCCGACGCCCGGCTGCTCGCG
Organism: Clavibacter michiganensis subsp. tessellarius; assembly: GCF_021922985.1. Taxonomy (NCBI): domain Bacteria; kingdom Bacillati; phylum Actinomycetota; class Actinomycetes; order Micrococcales; family Microbacteriaceae; genus Clavibacter; species Clavibacter tessellarius. Next base: position 312,344 of record NZ_CP040788.1, read on the forward strand.
CCCGTGATCCCGCGCTCCAAGGTCGTGGCCGTGGGCCGCAACTACGCGGCGCACGCCGCCGAGCACGGGAGCGAGGCGCCCACCACGCCGCTCATCTTCCTCAAGCCGAACACCTCGGTCATCGGCCCGGACGACGTCATCCGCCTCCCCGCCGACAGCGAGCGCGTCGAGCACGAGGGCGAGCTCGCGGTCGTCATCGGCCGGATCACGCGCGACGCCACCGTCGAGGACGCCGCCCGCTCGGTGTTCGGCTACACGATCGGCAACGACGTGACCGCCCGCGACATCCAGCACTCCGAGAGCCAGTGGGCCCGCGCGAAGGGCTACGACACGTTCTGCCCGCTCGGCCCGTGGATCGAGACCGAGGGCGCGTTCGAGGACGCGCTCATCGAGACGCGCGTGGACGGCGAGCTCCGCCAGTCCGGTCGCACGAGCGAGATGGTGCACTCGGTGGCCGAGCTCATCGCGTTCGCCTCGCGGGTCTGGACCCTGCTGCCCGGCGACGTGATCCTCACGGGCACGCCCGCGGGCGTCGGCCCGTTCACCGACGGCCAGGTCGTCGAGGTGTCGATCGAGGGGATCGGCACGCTCTCCAACCCCGCGCGCGCCCGCGCCTGACCATGGACCGCCCCGGCCGTGCGCTGCGCCTCGCGCTCGCGGCCGGGGCCGTCGCGATGCTGTCGGGGTGCGTCTACGACGTGTCCGACTACGGGCTCGAGACGCCGGGGCCGTCGGGCGCCGCGCCCTCCGCGTCGCCGACCGCCTCGCCCACCGCGGGCGCCGCGGAGCTCGGCCTCCCGGCGGGTTGCACGCCGGCCGACCTCGCGATCGACTGGGCGGAGCCGGAGTCGGGTCCCGCCGACGAGCTGCTCGCGGTGCGGGTCCTCACCGTGCGGATCCCGAGCGCGGGGGAGCAGCCCGGCCTCGGCTCCACCACGCAGCGCGTCACGCGCACCGACACCGCCCTGCGGCCGGCCCTCCGCCTGCGGCTCGACGAGCGGGACGGATCCGCCGTCCCCGTCGCCGACGGCCTGGCCCCGCCGGAGACCTGGGCGGCCTTCCTCGGCGCGGACCTCCGCGACCGCGACCTCGTGGGGCCGCGGTTCGGTCGTCCCCTGCAGATCACCTCGTTCGACCCCGCGCTCGACCGCGCGGCCCGCTACGTGATCGGCTACCTCGGCTCCGCGCAGTCCGCGCACGTGACGGTGACGGGCTGCGACGGCGGCTTCCGCGGATCCGGCACCCTCGAGGGCCTCGACCCCACGCGCTCCGCGGGCGCCGTCCTCCTGGAGTGCGGGGTGCCGCCCGGCGACCAGTACGACCGGTGGGACCTCCTCGAGCCGTACTGCGCCGACGTCGCGCCCGGCGCCGACGGCGAGGCGCAGCCCGAGCCCTAGAATCGTGACCAGGATGACTGACGCAACGACCCACCCCGTGACCACCGCTTCCGGCACCGACGTCCGCGTCCGGTTCTGCCCGTCCCCGACGGGGACGCCGCACGTCGGCCTCATCCGCACGGCCCTGTTCAACTGGGCCTACGCGCGCCACACGGGCGGCAAGCTGATCTTCCGCGTCGAGGACACCGACGCCGCGCGCGACAGCGAGGAGAGCTACGGCCAGCTCATCGAGGCGCTGCGCTGGCTCGAGATCGACTGGGACGAGGGCGAGGGCGTCGGCGGTCCGCACGCGCCGTACCGCCAGTCGCAGCGCACCGACCTCTACCTCGACGTGATCCGGAAGCTCACCGAGTCCGGCCACCTCTACGAGAGCTACGCGACGGCCGAGGAGATCGAGGCGCGCAACCGCGCCGCCGGCCGCGACCCGAAGATGGGCTACGACAACTTCGAGCGCGACCTCACCGAGGCCGAGCGCCAGGCGTTCCGCGACGAGGGCCGCGCGCCCGCCCTCCGCCTCCGCGTGCCGGACACCGACCTCTCGTTCGACGACCTGGTGCGCGGCACGGTCACGTTCCCCGCCGGGTCCTTCCCCGACTTCGTGCTCGTGCGCCCCAACGGCGCCCCGCTCTACACGCTCGTGAACCCGGTCGACGACGCGCTCATGGGGATCACGCACGTGCTCCGCGGCGAGGACCTGCTCTCGTCCACGCCCCGGCAGATCGCGCTGTACCACGCGCTCATCGACATCGGCGTGGCCGACGCCATCCCGCGCTTCGGCCACCTGCCCTACGTGATGGGGGAGGGCAACAAGAAGCTCTCCAAGCGCGACCCGGAGTCGAACCTGTTCCACCACCGCGACCGCGGCTTCATCCCCGAGGGCCTCGTCAACTACCTGGCGCTCCTCGGCTGGTCGCTCACGCACGACCGCGACGTGTTCTCGCGGATGGAGATGGTCACCGCGTTCGACGTCGCCGACGTCACGCCGGCGCCCGCGCGCTTCGACCTCAAGAAGGCGGAGTCGCTGAACGGCGACCACATCCGCCTCCTGGCGCTCGAGGACTTCGCCCAGCGCCTGGTACCGTACCTGCAGGCGGCCGGCGTCGTCGGCGCCGAGCTCACGCACGACGAGCGGCGGATGCTCGACGCGGCCGCCCCGCTCGTGCAGGAGCGCATGCAGCTCCTCGGCGAGGCGCCTGACCTGCTGTCGTTCCTGTTCACGACGGCCGACGCGCTGCCCTACGACGACGCGGCCGTCCAGGCGCTCAAGGACGACGCCCCCTCGGTGCTCGCCGCCTCGCGCGGAGCGCTCGACGGCGTCCCGCACACGCAGTGGGACGTCGACCTCGTGCAGGAGGTGCTGCAGAACACGCTCATCACCGGCATGGGCATGAAGCCGCGCCTCGCCTACGGCCCGCTGCGCGTCGCCGTCTCCGGGCGCCGCATCTCGCCGCCGCTGTTCGAGTCGATGGTGCTGCTCGGCAAGGACGAGACCATCGCGCGCCTCGACCGCCTCGCGGGGATGCTCGGTGAGTGATCCCGGGGGAACCGGCGCGATCGGTGCCGCGGCGACCGGCGCGGTCCCGGACGGCGCCGGGTCCACCGCGACGGGCGACTCGTACGACGTCGTCGTCATCGGCGCCGGCCCCGCGGGCCTGTCCGCCGCGCTGAACCTCGTGCGCGCCCGGCGCCGCACGCTCGTGCTCGACAGCAGCCGTCCGCGCAACGCCGCGACGCTCATGTCGCACGGCTTCGTCACGCGTGACGGGATCTCCCCGCTCGAGCTCCGCAAGCTCGGCCAGGTCGAGGTGGAGTCGTACGACGAGGGCGAGTTCCAGCTCGCCGTCGTGCAGTCCGCGGAGCCGTCCCCGGGCGGGTTCACCATCCGGGCGAAGGGCGTGCGGCGCGCGCCCGACCGCGAGGTGCGCGCGCGCCGGATCCTGATCGCCACGGGCCTCGTGGAGACCCTGCCCGACCTGCCGAGCATCCGCGCCTACTACGGCACCGCCGTGCACAGCTGCATGGAGTGCGACGGCTACGAGAAGGCGGACGAGCCGCTCTTCCTCATCGGCGAGACCGACGACCTCGTGGAGCGCGCGCTGCTGCTCTCGCAGTGGTCGCGCGACATCATCGTCTTCACGAACGGCGTCGCGGAGATCGACGAGGCGGGGGAGCGCGGGCTCGCGTCCCTCGGCATCCGCGTCGACCGGCGTCCCGTCGCCGACATCGAGGGCGAGCGCGCGGTCATCACCGGCATCCGGATGCAGGACGGCGCGGTCGTCCCGCGGTCCGGCGGCTTCGTGCGCCCGCGCTACTCGACGGCGCTCGACTTCCTCTCCGGGCTCGACCTCGACACGGACGACGACGGCCACATCGCCGTCGACGCCGAGGGCCGCACCTCGCACGCGGGCGTCTACGCGGCGGGCGACAGCTCGCAGCCGGGGCCGCAGCAGCTGATCATCGCGGCCGGCTTCGGCGCGCGTGCCGCGAGCGCGATCAACCGGGATCTGCTGCCCCGCATCTGACGCGTCACGGGCCCGTCGGGCGGGCGCCGGTTTGGCGTCGATCCGGCCGATGGGCTACACTCGACGAGGCCCGATCGCGCATCGGGACCTTGGGGTATGGTGTAATTGGCAACACGGAAGATTCTGATTCTTTTGTTCTTGGTTCGAGTCCAGGTACCCCAGCACTGAATACACAGGAAATGACGGGCCCGGTTAATCCGGGCCTTTTCCTTTTGCCTCCCCCTCCACAGCCGATGGCGTCGCGCTCTCGCCTCGGGAATCGCCGTGCACCGGCCGGGTGTCGGTCCGACGGACCATGATCGAGGCATGCCGCAGCGGACGAGGGGACGACCGATCGGTCGCCCGATCGTGCTCCAGCGGTGGCTCGTCGTGGCCGGAGCGGTGGTGGCGCTGGCGACGCTCGCGGGGCTCATGGTCCCTGCGGAGTGGAGGGTCCTCACCGCGGCGGTGTCCGCCCTCGCCGTCTTCGCCGGGGTGGTGCTGACGTGGCGCAAGACGCTCGCCGAGGAGGCGCTCCGCGCGAGGGCCGCCTCCCAGGAGGAGGTGGCGCTCCGGCGGGCGCGAGCGGACCGGGAGCGCAGCGCGATCCTCTTCGGCTACAACGTCAGCGAGCTCCTCGGCACCATCGACGGCCTGGCTCGACGACCGGCCTCGGAGCGCTCCCAGGAGATCGCCGCCGTCCGTCAGTCCGCCGCCGTGCAGTGCAAGGAGGGCGTCGGCGCGGTCGACGCTCGTGCCGCGTACTTCCGGGTGGAGGACCTCCGCGCGACCCGTCGGAGGATGACACCCGACAAGGTCGCCAGCAGCCCCGAGCGGACGGACGGCTTCACGACCGTGTTCGAGGAAGGCGGCGACGACGATCAGGATGTGTGGGATGTCCTCGACGGACGTCGGACCACGTCGTTCGTCGAGGACGTCGCGGAGTGGGAGGCCGCTCGCGCCGGCAGGCGGGGGACGCGTTCCTACGGCACGTTCATCACGGCCCGGGTCGAGGCCGGGGGCGTGGCCTTCGGCATCCTCACCGTCAACGCGGTCCGTCCCGGCAGCCTCCTGCACGAGGACAAGCTCTACGTCGCGGCCATGGCGAGGATCCTGGGCCTGGCGGAGCTGCTGTGCCTCACGACGCACGCGCACCGGACCGCGACGGATGCCGCCGCGGGGCGCAGCGGCATGTCGGGCGTCGTGCCTATGATCGGGTACCGGCAGGAAGGCGCATCATGAGCGACACCATCATCTGGAGCTCCGACACCCGCGAGTTCACCCAGGTCCCGCATCCGGAGCGCCGTCGCGAGGCCATCCGGGCTGTCCTCGCCGACATCCAGGAGGACCCGCGCGCGTCGGTCCGCGTCGTCGAGGAGCGCTCGCGCGCCCGCCTCCGGTGGGCGGACCGCGCCGAGGCTTGATCGCCGACGCCGCCCGCGGTCCCGATGGCGTGACGACGACGGCCCCGCCCGAGCATCTGCTCGAGCGGGGCCGTCGTCGCGTTCAGCGGGTGCGGATCAGGCGAGGCGCCCCTTCGGGGAGCTGTCGCTCGTCTTCGACGGGTCCTTCTCCACGACGTCGCCGAGGGCGTCGTCGATGCGGGTGAGGAGCTCGGCCGGGATCTTCACGCCCGAGGCCTTCACATTCTCGTGCACTTGCTCGGGACGCGAGGCGCCGATGATCGCGGACGCCACGTTCTCGTTCTGGAGCACCCACGCGACGGCGAGCTGGGCGAGCGACAGGCCGAGCTCGTCGGCGACGGGCTGGAGCTCCTGCACGCGGGTGAGCGTGTCGTCGTTCATGTAGCGCTTGATCATGTCGGCGCCGCCCTTGTCGTCCGTGGCGCGCGAGCCCTGCGGCAGGTCCTGGCCCGGCTTGTACTTGCCGGTGAGGACGCCCTGGGCGATGGGGGACCAGACGATCTGCGAGATGCCGAGGTCCTTCGAGGTCGGGACGACCTCCTCCTCGATGACGCGCCAGAGGGCCGAGTACTGCGGCTGGTTCGAGATGAGCTGGAAGCCCAGCTCGCGGGAGAGGCCGTGCGCCTCGCGGAGCTGCTCGGGGGTCCACTCGCTGACGCCGATGTAGAGCGCCTTGCCCTGGCGGACGACGTCGGCGAACGCCTGCATCGTCTCCTCGAGCGGTGTCTCGTAGTCGTAGCGGTGGGCCTGGTAGAGGTCCACGTGGTCGGTCTGGAGGCGCTCGAGCGAGCCGTCGATCGACGCCATGATGTGCTTGCGCGAGAGGCCGGTGTCGTTGTGGCCCTTGGCGCCGGTCGGGAAGTAGACCTTCGTGAAGATCTCGAGCCCGTCGCGGTTCTCGCCCTTGAGCGCTTGCCCAAGGACCTTCTCGGCGACGGTGTTCGCGTAGCCGTCGGCGGTGTCGAACGTGGTGATGCCGGCCTCGAGGGCGGCCTGCACGCACTGCGTGGCGGTGTCGTTCTCGACCTGCGACCCGTGGGTCAGCCAGTTGCCGTACGTGATCTCGGAGATCTTGAAGCCTGAGTTGCCTAGGTAGCGGAATTCCATGTCCCGACCCTACGCCGCATCCTCTGGGTGCCCTCGGGGCTGCCGCTGTCCGCCGGGTGACCGGGAGATGGACGCGCGGCCCCGCCCGATGGTGTCGGGCGGGGCCGCGTGGTGGTGCGGGCGAGGCGGCGGATCAGGCCTCGCGCGTCTTCGGGGAGCTCTCGTCGGTCTTGCGCGGGTCCTTCTCGACGATGTCGCCGAGGGCGTCGTCGATGCGGGTGAGGAGCTCCGCCGGGATCGTCACGCCCGACGCCTTCACGTTCTCGTGCACCTGCTCGGGGCGCGAGGCGCCGATGATCGCGGACGCGACGTTCTCGTTCTGCAGCACCCACGCCACGGCGAGCTGGGCGAGCGAGAGGTCGAGCTCGTCGGCCACCGGCTGGAGCGCCTGCACGCGGGAGAGCGTGTCGTCGTTCATGAAGCGCTTGATCATGTTCGCGCCGCCCTTGTCGTCGGTCGCGCGGGATCCGGACGGCAGCTCCTGGCCGGGCTTGTACTTGCCCGTCAGGACGCCCTGCGCGATGGGGGACCACACGATCTGAGAGATGCCGAGCTCCTTCGAGGTGGGCACGACCTCCTCCTCGATGACGCGCCATAGGGCCGAGTACTGCGGCTGGTTCGAGATCAGCTGGAAGCCCAGGTCGGTGGCGAGCGCGTGGCCGGCGCGCAGCTGGTCGCTCGTCCACTCGCTCACGCCGATGTAGAGCGCCTTGCCCTGGCGGACGACGTCGGCGAACGCCTGCATCGTCTCCTCGAGCGGCGTCTCGTAGTCGAACCGGTGGGCCTGGTACAGGTCGATGTAGTCGGTCTGGAGGCGCGTGAGCGAGGCGTCGACCGAGTCCATGATGTGCTTGCGCGAGAGGCCGGTGTCGTTGTGCCCCTTGGGCCCGGTGGGGCCGAAGACCTTGGTGAAGATCTCGATCGAGGCACGTCGCTCGTCCTTGAGCGCCTCGCCGAGCACGGTCTCCGCCTTGGTGTTGGCGTAGACGTCCGCGGTGTCGAAGGTGGTGATCCCCGCCTCGAGCGCGGCCTTGACGCACGCGGTCGCGGTGTCGTTCTCGACCTGCGACCCGTGGGTGAGCCAGTTGCCGTAGGTGATCTCGGAGATCTTGAAGCCGGAGTTGCCGAGGTATCTGAATTCCATGGTCCGACCGTACGCCGGGCGCATCCGCGGTCCCGCACGAAAGTGTGCGACGGCGGGGTCGCGTCGGTCAGGTGCGCGGGTTCCCGGCGACGTGCAGCGGCGCGAGCGCGGTGTCGAGCGCCGCCTCGAGCGGCCAGGCGGAGCGCTCCGGCTGGCTGAGCACCAGCCCGCCCTGGATGGCGGCGAGGATGACCGTGGCGATGCGCTGCGGATCCGCGGAGGGGGCGACGAGGCCCGCCTCGCGCATCCGCTCCACGCCGCGTGCCAGGAACGCGCGCCAGGACCGCATGGTCTCGGCGATGGCCCGCTCGAGCTCCGGGTCGAGGGCGGAGGCCTGCGTGGCGAGCGATCCGATGGGACATGCCCAGCGGCCGCGGCCGATGTAGTAGTCGACGAGCGCCGCGCGCCACGCCTCCCACGACTCCCACGAGCCGAGGTCGTGGATGTGCGGCTCCTGCGCCTCCATCAGCTGGCGGCCCTCCCACCCCGCGACCTCGCGCACGAGCTCGAGCTTGCCGCCGGGGAAGTAGTGGAACAGCTGGCTCTTGCTCGTGAGCGTGGCGGCGCGCACGTCGTCGAGGGTGGTGCCGCCGACGCCGGTGGCGAGGATCTGCTCGCCGGTGGCCTCGACGATCCGCTGGCGGGTGAGCCGCCCGCGCTCGGTGATCCTCGGCTCGGCCATGCCCCGATCCTACCTCGCTGGACCATCCGGTCCACTACGTGCTATCAATTGGACCATGCAGTCCAACAGTGAAGCCATCCAGTCCCTCGTCCCCGACACCCGGCTCGCCGGCCGCACGGCCGTCGTCACCGGATCCACCAGCGGCATCGGCGAGGCCGTCGCCCGCGTGCTCGCCTCCTCCGGCGCGGAGGTCGTCGTCAGTGGCCGCGACGCCGACCGAGCCCGTGCCGTCGTCGCCGCCATCACCGCGGCGGGCGGGACCGCGCACGCGGTGCCCGCCGACCTCGCGGGGGCCGCCGACGGCATCCGCCGGTTCGCGGAGGAGGCCACGGCCGCCCTCGGCGGCCGGGTCGACATCCTCGTCAACAACGCCGGCATCTACCCGGTCGGGCCGACGGCGGCGCTCGGCGACGACGACCTCGACGCCGTCCTCGCCGTGAACGTCCGGGCGCCGCACGTGCTCGTCGCGGCGCTCGCGCCCGCGATGGCGGAGCGGGGGAGCGGTGCCGTGGTCAACGTCGGATCCTGGATGTCGCGCGTCGGCGTCCCGTTCGGCGCCGCCTACACGGCGTCGAAGGCCGCCGTCGAGCAGATGACCCGCACGTGGGCGGCCGAGTTCGGCCCCCGCGGCGTGCGGGTCACCACGGTCGCGCCGGGCGTGACCGCCACGCCCGGCAACGCGTCGGATGCGGCGGTGCTCGACGCCATGACCGCGACCACGCCGGCGGGCGTCCCGGTACGCCCCGTCGACGTCGCCTTCGCCGTGCGCTTCCTCGTGTCCGACGAGGCGGCGTTCGTGCACGGCGCGCTGCTCGACGTCGACGGCGGCATCGGCAGCACGCGCCTCGGCTGAGCCGCCGCCGCCGTTCCCGTCCCACGTGACGACGCCCGCCCCCGGGATCCGGGAGCGGGCGTCGTGGCGGTGGTGCGGGGAGCGCTAGCGGCGCGGGGCGTCCGCGTCCACGCTGCGGCCGGAGCCGCGCGCCGCGTCGTCGTCCGCGTCGACCGGTGCCTTCTCGCCCTCGACGGAGGCCGCCTGGTCGGTGCCCTCGACGGCGGACGCGTCGCGCTTCGTCTTCGCGAGGCTCGCGACGGTCGCCACCGTGATGGTGAGGAGGATGAACGACAGCGAGAACCAGATCGGGATCTCGGGCGCCCACAGCATCGGCTCGCCGCCGTTGATGAACGGCACCTCGTTGACGTGCATGGCGTGCAGCACGAGCTTCACGGCGATGAAGCCGAGGATCACCGCGAGGCCCTGCGAGAGGTACACGAGGCGCTCGAGGAGCCCGGAGATCAGGAAGTACAGCTGGCGCAGGCCGAGCAGCGCGAAGGCGTTGGCGGTGAAGACGATGTACGCCTCCTGCGTCAGCCCGAAGATCGCGGGGATGGAGTCGAGCGCGAACAGCACGTCGGTGAGGCCGATGGCGAGCATCACCAGGAACATCGGGGTGAACAGCTTCTTGCCGTCGACGCGGGTCGTCAGCTTGTCGCCGTCGTAGTGGTCCGAGGTGGGGATGAAGCGGCGGAGCGTGCGGATGAGCTTCGAGTCGGACTCGTCCTCGTCGTGCGTCTCCTTCATCTGCTTGTAGGCCATCACGAGCAGCAGGGCGCCGAAGAGGTAGAAGACCCAGGAGAAGTTGTCGATGATCGCGGAGCCCATCGCGATGAAGATGCCGCGCATCACGAGGGCTATCGCGATGCCCACGAGGAGCACCTTCTGCTGGAAGGCTCGCGGCACGGCGAAGCTCGACATGATGATGAGGAAGACGAAGAGGTTGTCGACGCTCAGCGCCTTCTCCGTCACGTAGCCGGCGAAGTACTCGCCGCCGAAGGTCCAGTTCGAGAAGACGCCGACGCCCACGCCGAACACGAGCGCGATGACGATGTAGACGACCGACCAGGTCGCGGACTCCTTCAGCGTCGGCTCGTGCGCCTTCCGCACGTGCGCGAAGAAGTCGAAGACGAGCAGGCCGAGGACGGCCGCGATGGTCGCGGCCCAGAGCCAGAAGGGGATATCCATTTCGGGGGTTCTCCAGTACTCGGACCGCTGACGGGTCCGGTGGGGTACTGAAGGTCTCCTCCACCCCGCGAGCTGCTGCTCACGGAACCGGTCGTACGGGTCGGAGTGGTCCGACCGTATTGACGACACGACCGCCGGATGGGAGTACTCCCCTTCGAGGAATCACTCTATACGGCCGCATGGAGCGCTCCCGACCGTCCGGGCGGATCCGCAGCCGGACCGGCGCGGGACGAGGCGCGGCGACCGCTACTCGACGAAGAGCAGGCCGATGCCCCCGACCGCCGCGACCGCGCCGATGCCGATCAGCACGAGGCCGGTGATGCGGAGCGCGCGGCCGTCGAGCTCGGGCGCGTGGGTGCGGACCCGCCACGGGGCGCGCGGCGAGAACCAGACGCGCACGTCGGATCCGGGGGAGAGGTCGCGGGTCTCGGCCGTGTCGGCGGGTGCCTCGTGCACGTCGCCGTCGTCGTCGAACCAGCGGAGGACCCGCCTGGATCCGGCGCCGCCGTCGCCCGCGGGCGCGTCGGCCACGAGGCCCTCCGTGGCCGTCCAGCGCCGGCCGAGCACGCGCACGGAGACGCCGGCGACGTAGAGCGCGATGCCGGGGACGAGCGCGATCCAGGTGAGGAACTCGACGATGAGGGAGATGGCGGCGAGACCGTCCATGCCTGGTGCCCCCGCGTCCGCTCGTGGTGGACCCGACCGGGCCCGGAGCTCGATGCTATCGGGGCGGTCCGACCGGATCCGGCAGGCCGGCGCGGAACGGCCCCGCCGCCGCGGGTCGCCTAGAGGTCGATGCTGTCGCCGGGCTCGAGCGCGTGGAACTCGCCGCCGCCCTGCTCGGTCGCCCACTGGAGGCGGCCGTTCGACATGGCCTTGCCCGCGGTCGACAGCACCATCTCGTGCGTGGGGAACGCGCGGCGGGGCTTCACGGCGAGGACGTAGTCGATGGACTCGCTGATCTTCATCCAGGGCGCGCCGGCGGGGGCGGCGAGGAGGTCCACCTCGATGCCCTCGGGGATCGTGAAGGAGTCGCCCGCGTAGTAGAGCGCGTCGTTGACGAGCACGCCGAGGTTCTGCACGACGGGGATCGACTCGTGGATGACGGCGTGATCGCCGCCGAAGAAGCGGAGCGTGAACGGGCCGACCTCGATGACGTCGCCCGCCTCGACGACGGTCACGTCGAAGTCGGCTGCGGCGGCGGCGACGCCGGACGGCGCGTAGACGGGCACGCCCTCGTTCTTGTCGAGGATCCGCTTGAGCTGCTCGGGCGTCCAGTGGTCGGGGTGCTCGTGCGTGATGACGATGGCGTCGGCGTTCATGGCCTCGGTGATCGGGGTGGTGAAGGAGCCCGGGTCGATGAAGAGCTTCCGTCCGCTCTGTTCCAGGACCAGGGCCGAGTGCTCGAGCTTCGTCAATCGCATGAGAGGAGCCAACACCGTCGAGGCGGCCGGGGCAAACCGGCGGGCGGGGGCGGCCAGGCGCGGGCGTGGGGGCGTGGGGACGGCGTCGGATCGGGCGGATCCGGCCCGGTCGGGCCTCGATTTGGTCGGGCTGTGCGCGCTGTGGCATACTCGACGAGTTGCAAAAACGGCCCCATCGTTTAGCGGCCTAGGACACCGCCCTCTCACGGCGGTAACACCGGTTCGAATCCGGTTGGGGTCACCACCGCATCACCCAGCCCGGCTCCTCCTCACGGAGGTGCCGGGCTTTCTTCATATCTGCGTCGGCGGATCCGGCTCGGCGCGACACCCGCGGCCTGTACCGTCGAGGGGTGAGTGTGCACCTGGTCGGAGGCGGCCTGTCGGATGACGACACCCCCCTCCTCGCGCGGTTCCTGTCCGAGGCGACGACGAGGGCGACCGCGGCTGCCCGGTTGGAGCCGGCCCGCATCGCCGTGGTCCTCGTCCACGACGGCCTCGGCGCCGAGTGGTTCGACCAGTACGCCGCCGCGCTCCGTGCCGCGGGCGCGTGCGAGCCGGTCGCCGTGCTGGCGCCCGAGGGCGCGTCCATCGAGGTCGCGCAGCTGCAGGACGTCGACGGCATCGTCGTCGGCGGCGGCCTGACCCCCGCGTACCGCCAGGCGCTCGAGCCGGTCTTCGGCGAGATCCGCCGCCAGGTCACCGCGGGCGTCCCGTACCTCGGCTTCTCCGCGGGCGCCGCGGTCGCCGCCGAGACCGCCATCGTGGGCGGGTGGCGCATCGGCGACGTCGAGGTCGTGCAGGAGTCCGCGAGCGAGGACCTCGACGAGGTCACGGTCGAGCAGGGCATCGGCCTCATCGACGTCGCGGTCGACGTGCACGCCGCCCAGTGGGGCACCCTCACCCGGCTCATCGCCGCGACCGAGGCCGGGCTCGTCGAGGGCGGCGTCGCCATCGACGAGGGCACCGTGCTCATCGTGGGCGAGGGTCAGCTCGTCGTGCAGGGGCGCGGCAGCGTCTGGTCGGTCATCGGCTCGGAGACCGGCGTCACCGTCAGCTCCGCCGGCGCGTCCTGATCCGCCGCCCGTGGCGCTGACCCTGCCCGAGCTCGTCGAGCGCGGCCTCATGGACGCCGGCTGGGCGGAGGCGCTCGCCCCGGTGGCCGACGACATCGCGCGGATGGGGGAGTGGCTGCGCGCCGAGGTCGCCGCGGGTCGCCCCTACCTCCCGGCCGGCGACCGCGTGCTGCGCGCGTTCCAGCAGCCGCTCGCCGACGTGCGCGTGCTCATCGTCGGGCAGGATCCGTACCCCACGCCCGGCCACCCCGTCGGGCTGTCCTTCTCCGTCGAGCCCGACGTGCGGCCGGTGCCGCGGAGCCTCGTCAACATCCACCGCGAGCTGCGCGACGACCTCGGGATCCCGACGCCCGAGCACGGCGACCTCACCACGTGGACCCGCAGCGGCGTGCTGCTGCTCAACCGCGTGCTCACGGTGCGGCCGGGCGCGCCCGCGTCGCACCGCGGGAAGGGCTGGGAGGCCGTGACCGAGTGCGCCATCCGGGCCCTCGCCGAGCGCGGCGGCCCGCTCGTCGCGATCCTCTGGGGCAAGGACGCCGGATCGCTCGCGCCGATGCTCGCGCCCGTGCCGTCGATCACCTCCGTGCACCCGAGCCCGCTGTCGGCGTCGCGCGGGTTCTTCGGGTCGAGGCCGTTCAGCCGGGCCGACGCGCTGCTCGCCGAGCAGGGCGCGGATCCGGTCGACTGGCGGCTCTGAGCCCGGGAGCCCTCCCGCGTCCGTCCGCGTCCCCGCCCGCCGCGGACGGACCCGGACCGGCGCGCGGCGCTCCCCGTAGGATCGCCCCATGCTCGAGGAGGAATACCAGACGAGGCGCCGCCTGCCCGCCCACCTCCGCAAGCCCGCGCCGCCGGTGCCCGTGTTCTCCTACGAGATCCGGCCGGCCGCGACCTCCGACCTCCCGGACATCCGCGAGATCTACAACCACTACGTCATGAACAGCACCGTCACCTTCGACGAGACCCGCATGACGCTGGCCAGGTGGCGGGGCCGCTTCAGCCAGCTGGAGCGGATGGGGATGCCGTTCCTCGTCGCCGTGTCGCCGTCCGGGCAGGTGCTCGGCTACGCGCTCGTCGAGCCCGTCGGCAACCGCCGGTCGTCGCGCACGACGGTGGAGGACTCGATCTACCTCGGCGCCGCGTCCACGGGCAAGGGCCTCGGCCGCGCGCTGCTGGTGGCGCTCCTCGACGCGTGCCGCGAGGCGCGGATCCGGGAGGTCATCGCGGTGATCGCCGACCAGGGCGCCGACGCCTCCATCCGGCTGCACGCGTCGCTCGGCTTCACCGAGAGCGGGCGGATGGGGCGCGTCGGCTGGAAGTTCGGGCGCTGGCTCGGCACCGTCACCATGCAGGCGACCCTCAAGCCGACGGAGCGGCCGGGCCGGTGGGCGCGGGCCATGCGGCGAGCGACTCCCGTCGGCGACGCTCCTCGTCCTCCCACGCCCGCTGCCGCTCCTGGAGCCGCTCCTTCGCGGTGAGCGCGCGCGGGGCGACCGTCTCGACGCGGTGGCGGCGGGCCCACCAGCCGGCGAGGAGCGCGGATCCGAGCATCACGGCCATCGGCAGGATCATGAACGGGCCGCCGGTTCCCTCGCTGCGGTCCATGGACTCGGACATCTGGCCGAGCAGCGCCGTGGGGATGAACAGCAGCGTGTTGTTGAGCGCGTGGATGAGGACGGGCGCCTCGAGGCCGCCGGTCAGGCGCGCGGCGGTCGTGGCCGCGATGCCGAAGACGAAGTAGTAGGCGATGAGCCACGGGTCGGCGGCGAGGTGGGCGAGCGCGAAGAGCGAGCTCGACAGGATCGCGCCGACCACGAGGGCGACGCGGGTGTCGCGGAACCAGGATCCGACCGAGCGCTGCACCAGGCCGCGGAACCCGTACTCCTCGCCCGCCGACTGCAGCGGGGTGGTGAGCAGCACGATGACGAGGAACGCGACGACCTCGCCGTCGACCCGGATCTCGCCGCTCGGGTCGAGGGCGAACGTGAGCGCGATGTAGACGAGGAACACGGGCGCGATCACCAGCGCCACGCGGCCGAGCCAGCGCCAGCGGAAGCGCCCGACGACGGACGACATCGCGCGCATCGGCACCCCGAACAGCCAGCGCTGCAGGAGCATCGAGACCGGGATCAGAGCGGCGAGCGAGAGGTTCGTCGCGAGCATGATGACGGGCGTCATGGTCTCGACCGACGACGCGTCCGACGGGTCGAGGCGGCCGCGCGCGAACTCCACGGCGAAGGCGACGAGGCCGAACACGAGCGACAGCAGGAAGAAGGCCACGACGCCGAGGACGAGCGCGAGGATCCCGCGCCACGGACCGCCGGTGTCGCGGAGGCCGTGATGGTACGGCACGGGCGGGCGCTCGGGGAGCGGCGGCGGGGTCGGCGGGACGGGCGGCGCCGGGGCGGATCCGGCGGCTGCGGACTCGGGAGTCGGCGGCTGGGCGGGGGTCGTCGGCTCCGGTGCGCTCATGGGGCAACGGTACGCGGGGGCGGCTGGGGCGGGCATCCACCCGAGGGCGGAGGGCGGGCGGCGGAGGGCGGGTCGCATGCGGGGCGCGCGGCGGAAGGACGGGTCGCGGGGCGAGGGCGCGCGGCGGAGGGCGGGCGGCGGAGCGGCGGGTCGCGGTGCGTCGGCGCGGGGCGGCGGTGCGCGGCGGATGGACGTCGTCGCGCGCGATCGGGGCCGGCGCGCGCCGCGTACGGTGGACGGGACGAGAGGCGCACCCATGCAGCAGGACCAGGACCAGGACCAGGACCGGCCCGAGGACTTCGACGAGAAGCGGCACGAGCAGCTGACGACGGCCCCGAAGGCGGTGGAGTCGGATGCGGCGCCGCGCGTCGAGGTGTCGGAGCCGGAGGACGGCGTGACGCGGATCGACGTGGCGGAGACCGCGTCCGTCCGGCCGGGCACCCCGGCACCGACGCGCGACGCATGACCGACGGGGCGCCCACCGCGACCGCTGCCGCTCGCCCCGGCGCGCGCGACGTGCTCGTGCTCGGCGGCACCGCGCGGATCGGCCGGCTCGTCGCGGAGCGCCTGGTCGCGCGCGGCGACCGGGTGACGTGCCTCGCGCGCGGCGCCTCGGGATCCGCACCCGCGGGAGCGCGCCACGTCGCGGCCGACCGCGATCGCGACGACGCCTACGACGCGGTGGCCGGCACCGCCTGGGACGAGGTCGTCGACCTCACCTCCTCGGCGGCGCACGCGCGCGGCGCGGTGGCGGCGCTCGCCGGCCGGGCCCGGCACTGGACGCTCGTGAGCACCGTGTCGGTCTACGCGTCCGTCGAGCGCGCGGGCGACGACGAGTCCGCGGCCCTCGTGGAGCCCGTGGACCTCGACGAGTACGGCCAGGCGAAGGTCGCGGCCGAGCGCGCGGTGACCGCGGCCCTCGCCGGACGGCGCGCGATCGTCCGCCCCGGCCTCGTCACGGGCCCGGGCGACGACAGCGACCGCCTCGGCTACTGGCCCGCGCGGTTCGCGCTCGCGGGAGACGGACCCGTGCTCGTGCCGGACGCGACCGACCGGCGCGTGCAGGTGATCGACGCGCGCGACCTCGCCGACCTCGTCGTGGAGGTGGGCGCCCGCGGGCTCGACGGCGTGGTCGACGCGGTGGGGGAGAGCGTGCCGCTCGCCGACGTGCTGGACCTCGCGGCCGAGGCCGCCGGATCCGCGGCCGAGCGGGTCGTCGCCTCGGACGCGCGGCTGGCGGAGGCGGACGTCCGCCACTGGGCGGGACCGCGGTCGCTGCCGCTGTGGCTGCCGCGCCACGCGGCCGGCCTCATGGCGCGGAGCGACGCGGGGATCCGTGCGCTGGGCGCCCGACGGCGTCCGCTCGCCGAGACGATGCGCGGCGTGCTGTCCGACGAGCGGGAGCGCGGCCTCGAGCGGCCGCGCGTCTCGGGTCTCACGCGCGCCGAGGAGCTCGCCGTCCTGTCCGACCTGGGCTGACGCGGCGGGGCGTGACACGGCGAGGCCACGCCGCCGCGCGCCCGCTCCACGCACGAGCGCCGCGCATCGTCCAGGACGGGTGCGCGGCGCTCGGGTGAGGCGGGTGGATCAGCGGATCGCGGCCCGCAGCTCGGCGGCGGCCGCGGCCGGGTCGTCGGCCGAGTAGATCGCGCCGCCGGCGACGGCGACCACGGCGCCCGCGTCCTGCACGTCGCCGATGGTGCCGGGCTTCACGCCGCCCGCGACGGAGAACGCGACGCCGGAGGCCTTGCCGGCCTCGAGCAGGTCGCCGAACGTGTAGCCGTCCTCCGCCTGCTCGTCGAGGCCCGCGTGCATCTCCACGAACTCGGCCCCGAGCTCGGTGACCTCCTTCGCGCGCTTCGCCTTGTCGGGGACGCCGATGAGGTCGACGACGATGCCCTTGCCGTGCTTCTTGGCGGCCTTGACGGCGCCCGCGATGGTGCTGTCGCCCGCGACGCCGAGGACGGTGACGAGGTCGGCGCCCGCGGAGAACGCGATGTCGGCCTCGAGCTCGCCGGCGTCCATCGTCTTGAGGTCGGCGAAGACGATCTTGTCGGGGTGCGCCTCCTTGATCGCGGTGATCGCGGAGAGGCCCTCGGCCTTGATGAGCGGGGTGCCCAGCTCGATGATGTCGACGTGCGGCGCGGCCTTGCCGGCCAGCTCGAGCGCGTCCTTCGTCGTGAGCACGTCCATGGCTACCTGGAGCTTCATGCGGTTCCTCTTCCTGTCGTGATGCGTGGGGTGATGGGGATCGAGCGACCGACGGTCACTCGAGGTTGGCGTGACGCGGCCACAGCTCGTCGGCCGAGAGGCCGGACGCCTGCCACAGAGCGTGGAACACGGCGTCGCCGACGAGCGCGACGGAGAGCTCGAAGAGACCGCCCGCGTACTGCGCCGAGACCGTGCCGCCGTGGTCCTGCTTGGCGGCCGCGGGGATCAGCACGGTCACGTCCGCGAGGCCGGCGAGCGGCGAGTCGTCGGCCGTCGTCAGGGCCACGATGCGGGCGCCGACGTCGCGCGCGGTCTGCGCGGCGCTGACGATGCCGGCCGTGGTGCCGGATCCGCTCGCGACCAGGAGGACGTCGCCCTCCTCGATCGCGGGCGAGGTGGCCTCGCCGACGACGTGCGCGTCGAGCCCGAGGTGCATGAACCGCATCGCGGTCATGCGCAGCGCGAGGCCGGAGCGGCCGGCGCCGAGGGCGAAGACGCGGCGGCCGTCGCGGATCACGCGGGCGGCCTCGTCGAGGCGCGCCGCCAGGTCCGGCTCCGCGAGCGCGCGGGCGACCCGGGCGTTCTCCTCCGAGATGAGGGTGATCGCGGCGGCGACGTCGACGGGGGCGTCGCCGGTCGGGCGGGGGTGCGTCGTGTGGGTCACCTGTCGAGGATGCTCCCCGCCGCCCGTCCGCGCTGCCCACCCGACGGGTGGATCCGCCTACCCGTCCGAGCAGGTGCCGCCGCGGGAGGCGGGCCTTCCGGGTGGGCGTACGGTGGCGGGATGCCGACCCGGACCCACCCCGCCGATCCCGCCGCCCGTCCGTCCGCCCCTCCCGCCGCCCGGGAGGCGGGCGCGTCCGCCGGCGCCGTCGCGCTCCTCGACGGCCTGCACGACGCGCTCGCCGCGCCGCTGCAGGAGGTGGCCGGCGCGCTGTCGACGCTGCTGCAGCCGGTGGTCGCGCATCGCGCCCTCGTCGTCTTCACCGAGGACTGCACCGGCCGACCGCGCAAGAAGGCGGGCGAGGCCGAGGTCGTGGAGAACGTGACGATCGCCGAGCTCGACGGCATCCTCGCGAGCCTCGGCGCCCGATCCGACGACGGCGCGGACGACGGCGACCGCGCGCGCGACGACGAGGACGGCACCGCGTGGGCCGTCGAGCACCCCGTCGGCGGTCGTCCGCGCACCGTCGCCGCCTGGCGCGCCGACACGGGCGCGCTCCTCGTGCTCGTGGATCCGGTCGCCGCGCACGACGACGTGCCCGCCGCCCGCGAGGTGGTCCGGGCGCTGTGGCGGAGCGTCGCGCACGGGATCCGGCAGCAGGTCGCCGCGGCGCCGCCCGCCTACCTCGCGGAGGCGCGCGCCGTCTCCTCGGAGCGGGCCCGCGTCGTCGCCGAGCTCGGCGACGCCCATGCGACCACGCTCGAGTCGCTGCTCGCGGTGCTGCGCTCCTCGCGCACGGGCGACGCGGCCGCCCGCCAGACCGCCGCAGACCTGGCCACCAACGCCATGGTCGAGCTGCGGGCCGCCTCCGACCGCGACCGCTCGCTCGGCGAGGAGCCCGTCGCGCGCGCGTTCGCCCGCCTGCGCGACGACCTCCGGCCGCTCGTGCGCTTCCGCGACCTCGACGTGCAGTTCGTCGAGCCGCCCGTGGACGGCCGCGCGCTCCCGGGCGAGGTCGCGCACGCGGGCCGGGCCATCGTCCGCGGCGCCGTGCTCGCGCTCGTGGAGGAGCCGGACGTGACGCGCGTGCGCATCCAGTGGGACTGCGACGGCAGCAACCTGCTCGTCGGGATCCGCGACGACGGCGCGGGCGCGACCACCGCCGACCTCGACGCGCTGCGTCGCCTCACCGACCGGGTCGCCGCGCTCGACGGCACGCTCGAGGTGACGGCGACGCCCGGCTGGGGTTCCGAGATCGCCGTGCGCCTGCCGCTCGACGCGCCCGCCGCGGGGCTCGACGCCGCGGGGGAGGCGGGACTCAGCGGCCGCGAGCGGGAGGTGCTCGCGCTGGTGGCCGGCGGATCCCGCAACCGCGCCATCGCGACCTCCCTCGGGATCAGCGAGAACACCGTGAAGTTCCACGTCGCGAACCTGCTGCGGAAGATGGGCGCGTCGACCCGGGCGGAGCTCGCGGGGCTCGTGCGCGGCTGACCGGCACCGCGCGGGCCGGTCGGCGGGCGGCTGCGTTCGCCGCGGGTCCCGGAGTTAACCCCATGGAAACCTCAGATACGTAAGGTATTGGGCATCCCCACCCGCCGCCCGAACGAGGACGTCCCCGCATGCGCTCTGCCCCCACCCGCCATCCGTCCGGGGCCGCGCGCTCCGGTGCCCTCGCCCTCGTGGCGGGGCTCTCCGCCACCGCGGTCCTCGGCTTCGGCGCCGCGCCCGCATCCGCCGCCGAGGGCGACGTCGCCATCGACGTCTACTCGATCAACGACTTCCACGGCCGCCTCGAGACCACGTCGTCCACCGCGGGCGCCGCGGTCATCTCCGGCGCGTTCCAGCAGGCGAAGGCCCGGAACCCGAACAGCACGCTCATCAGCGCGGGCGACAACATCGGCGCGAGCACCTTCACCTCGCTGTCCCAGCAGGACGAGCCCACGCTCGACGCGCTGAACGCCATGGGCGTCTCGGTCTCCACCCTCGGCAACCACGAGTTCGACCAGGGCCGCGACGACGTGGACGGCCGCGTCACCGACCACTCCGACTTCCCGTACATCTCGGCGAACCTCTACGAGAAGGGCACGACCGAGCACGCGTACGCGGCGTACGACGTGCAGGACATCGGCGGCGTGCGCGTCGCCTTCGTCGGCGCCACCACCGAGGCGCTGCCGGAGCTCGTGAGCCCGGCCGGCCTCGCGACGATCGACGTCGGCAGCGTCGTCGACGCCTCCACCGCGACCGCCCGCGCGCTCCGCGACGGCGACGACGCGAACGGCGAGGCCGACGTGGTCGTCCTCGTGGTGCACGAGGGCGCGTCCACCTCCGACGAGGCGTCCCTCACCGACGACTCGGTCTTCGGCCGCATCGTCACGGGCGTGCAGGCCGACGTCGACGCGATCGTCTCCGGCCACACCCACCTCGGCTACGACTACGAGCTCCCCGTCGCGGGCAGGGCCCTGCCGCTGCCCGTGCTCCAGACCGGCAGCTACGGCACGAACCTCGGGCACCTGTCGCTGACGGTGGATCCCGCCACCAAGGCCCTCACCTCCATCTCCTCCGAGCTCGTGCCGCTGCTCACCACCGAGGGGAAGCCGGCGTTCCCGGCGGATCCCGCGGTGCAGCGCATCGTCGACGACGCGGTCGCGAAGGCCGAGGTGATCGGCAGCCGCACGGTCGGCGAGATCTCGGGCGACATCACGCGCGCCCGCCAGACGGACGGCGCCGAGAACCGCGGCGGCGAGTCCACCATCGGGAACCTCGTCGCCGACGCGCAGCTCTGGGCCACGCAGGCGGACCTCGGCACCGAGATCGCCTTCATGAACCCCGGCGGCATCCGCCAGGACCTCACCGTCGCGTCCTCGGGCGCCGGCGACGCGGAGGGCGAGGTGACCTACAAGGAGGCCGCCATCGTGCAGCCGTTCGCCAACACGCTGACGACCGCGCGGATCACGGGTGCCGGCATCAAGGCCGTGCTCGAGCAGCAGTGGCAGGACGAGGGCGCCACGCGGCCCTTCCTCAAGCTCGGCATCTCGCGCGACCTCACCTACACGTACGACCCGACGGCCGCGCGCGGCGAACGGATCACGGGCGTGTTCTTCCAGGGCGCGCCGGTGGATCCCGCGCGCGTCTTCACGATGGTCGCGAACAGCTTCCTCGCGGAGGGCGGCGACGGCTTCACCGAGCTCGCGAACACGACCGAGCAGAGCGACTCGGGCCGCGTCGACCTCACCGCGTTCGTCGACTACGTCACCGAGTTCTCGCCCGTCGAGCCCGACTCGGCGACGCGCTCGATCGGCGTCGTCGACACCACGGGCGCCGCTCCCCGGGCCGGGCAGCAGCGCTCCTACGAGCTGTCGTCGCTGCTCGTCTCCGGCGCGCCCGTGCAGGACACCGAGGTCGTGACGCTCATCGACGGCGCGGAGGTCGCGCGCACGCCGATCGCCGCCGCGGTGGTCGACACGACCGACGAGCAGGGCCGCGCGAGCGTGCGGTTCACGGTCCCGGCCGACCTCGCCGCGGGCGCGCACCAGCTCGCGTTCCTGCTGCCGAGCACGGGCGCCTCGGTGCTCTACGCGCTCGACACGGCGAGCGGGTCCGTCGTGCCCTCCGGCACGGGCGTCGTGCCCGCGCCGAGCACCGAGCCGACCCTCGCGGCGACGGGATCCGAGTCCGGACCCGTGCTCGGCGCCTCGCTCGCGGCGCTCGCCCTGGGCCTCGCGCTCGTCGCGTTCCGCCGCCGGGCCGCCGCCGCGGTCGCCGGGCGCCGCTGACGTCGGCGCGACCCGACGGACGGGGCGGGTGCCGGACGACCGGCGCCCGCCCCGTCCGCGCATCCGGCGCTGGTCGGAGCGCGGCGGCCCCGGCCTACGCTGGACCGGTGTTCGAACTCCACCACCTCAGCGCCCAGGACCTGTGGGACCAGCTCCAGCGCGGCGAGGTCACCCCCACCGAGCTCGTCACCCACTACCTCGAGCGCATCGAGCGGCTGGATCCGGGCCTCGGCGCCTTCACGACCGTCACCGCCGACCGCGCCCTCGAGCGCGCCCGGCACGTCGAGCGCCACGTGCCCCGCACCGCGCCGCTCTGGGGCCTGCCGTTCGGCGACAAGGACCTCTCCGAGCGCGCCGGCGTCCGCACCACCTTCGGCTCCCGCCTCTTCCGCGACCACGTGTCGGAGCGCACCGACGCGATCCCGCAGGCGCTCGACGACGCCGGCGGCATCAGCCTCGGCAAGACCAGCGCGCCCGAGTTCGGCCTGCCGTCGTACACCGAGAGCCTCGTCGCGCCGCCCGCGCGCACGCCCTGGGACACGACGCGCGGCGCCGGCGGGTCCAGCGGGGGAGCGGCCGTCGCGGTCGCCGCGGGCCTCCTGCCGTTCGCGCCCGGATCCGACGGCGGCGGCTCGGTCCGCATCCCGGCAGCGGCCACGGGCCTCGTCGGCCTCAAGCCCTCGCGCGGCCTCGTGCCCGCGGGATCCGGCCAGGAGTCGCTCGCCGGCCTCGTCGTGCCCGGCCCGCTCGCGCGCAGCGTCGCCGACGCGGCCCTGCTGCTCGACGCGATGATCGGCCGGGTCAACGGCCGCATCCCGCACCCGTTCACCCTGCGCGCTCCGGAGGACCACGACGGCGACCTGCTCGGCGCGGCCGTCCGCGGCGAGGGCCGGTTCCAGATCGGCGTGATGACCACCACGCCGTGGGACGACGCCTACGAGATCGCCCTCGACCCGTCCGCGCGCGACGCCCTGGCGGTCGCCGTGCGCGAGCTCGCCGCCGTCGGCCACGGCCTCGAGGACCTCGCGCTCCGGCCGGATCCGACCTACGCGCCCGCGTTCCGCACCATCTGGCAGGCGGGCGCCGCGGGGATCCCCGCCGAGGGCGCGGACCTGGAGCTCCTCGAGCCGCTCACCCGCTGGCTCGTGGAGCGCGGCCGCGCCCTCAGCGCGCGCGACCTCGCCCGCGCGCTCGCGCAGCTCACGGCCTACGAGCGCAGCGTCATCGCCCAGTTCGCGCACGTCGACGCCGTGCTCACGCCCGCGCTCGCGCAGGAGCCGCGGCCGATCGGCTGGTACGACGCGGAGGACGGCGAGCGGAACTTCGCGCAGCAGGTGGAGTACACGCCGTACACGTCGTTCGCGAACGTCACGGGCCTGCCCGCGATCACGCTGCCGGTGCACCTCACCGACGACGGCCTGCCGATGGGCGTGCAGCTGATCGGGCGGCCGGGCGGCGAGGCGACGCTCCTCGCGATCGGGCGCCAGCTGGAGCGGCGGCTGCGCTGGGAGCGGCGGCACCCGCCGCAGTGGTGAGGTCGAGCGGATCCGCTAGACGAGCCCGCTGACGCCCTTGACGATGGCCGTCGCGGCACCCGCGAACGAGATCACCACGACGGCGGTGCGCGCCCCGCGGCTCGGGATCCGGGGCGCGAGCAGGGTGCCCGCGCCGACGCCCGCGACGAGGGTCACGACGATCCCGATCCAGGCCGTCGTCCCGAGGTCCGGCCAGCGCTCGGGCGCCAGCACCAGCTTCGTGACGAGCGACGCCGCGCCCGTCGTGAGGAAGAACGGCTGCAGCGTGGCCGCGAACCCGCGCTGCTCCCAGCGGCTCACGACCGCGTAGACGCTCACGCTCGGGCCGCCGATGCCGGCCGCCGCGTTCATCATGCCCGCCGCGAAGCCGAAGCCGGCCATCACGCCGGGCCCGTCGACCACGCGCGTCGTCCGCCGCAGCGCGAGCGACGTCGTGAGGGCGGCCACCAGCAGCAGGCCGATGCCGATCTCGAGCGCCGGCTCCGGCAGCAGGTAGGCGAGCAGCGCGCCCGGCACGATGCCGACCACCGCGGGGCCGGCGAGCAGCAGGTAGCGGCGCCACTCCACGTCGCGCCGCACGCCCGCGAGGATCAGCGAGGCCGACAGCACGCTGCAGAGGTTGACGATCATCACGCCGTCGAAGGGCCCGAGCAGGATCACGAGCACGGGCGCCACGACGAGCGCGAAGCCGAGGCCCGTGACGCGCTGCGCCACCGCGCCCACGAACACGGCGACGAGGACGGGGGCGATCACCCTGACATCCTCCCGTGGATCCCGGCCCCGATCCGCCGCCCGCCCTCGCCCCGTGAGGTAAGGCATGCCATACTTAGGCTGTGCTTACCTCCACCGCGACCCTCGCCAGCAGCACGGCAGACGCCTCGGCCGTGGTCGCGGAGCAACCCGCGGTCGAGCGTCCCGCGTACCGGCCGTTCGCCGCCCGGGTCGCGCGCACCGAGCGCGTCAGCCCGACGTTCCTGCGGATCACGTTCCAGAGCGACGACCTCCGCGACTTCGGCGACGAGTGCCTCGACCAGCGCATCAAGCTGCTGCTCCCCGTCGCCGAGCACGGCCTGCCCGACCTCACCGGGGTCGGCGGCGACGACTGGTTCGCCTGGTGGCGCGCGCTGCCCTACGCCGAGCGCAACCCGCTCCGCACCTACACGTCCCGCGCGGTCCGCCGCGAGCTCGGCGAGGTCGACGTCGACTTCGCGCTGCACGGCGACATGGGCCCCGCGTCTCGCTGGGCGGGCTCCGCGCAGGTCGGCGACGACATGGTCCTCATCGGCCCCGACGCCCTGAGCCCCGCGCGCGGCCTCGGCATCGAGTGGCACCCGGGCGCCGCGCGCTCGCTGCTCCTCGCGGGCGACGAGACGGCCGCCCCCGCCATCTGCAACATCCTCTCCTCCCTGCCCGCGGACGCGGTCGGCTGCGCCTTCATCGAGGTGCCCGTCACGGGCGACCGCCTCGAGGTGCGCGTGCCGAAGGGCGTGCACCTCACCTGGCTGCCGCGCGACGGCCGCCCGAACGGATCCCGCCTCGAGGAGGCCGTGCGCCACTGGGTCGACTGCCACGTCAAGGTCGGCGCCATCGCCGCCCCCGAGGTCGCGCTCGCCGACGAGGCGCAGCCGCTCGCCGAGGACGACGCCGACGGCATCGTCTGGGACGCGCCCGTCGTCCACGAGGGCTCGACGCTCTACGCGTGGCTCGCGGGGGAGTCCGGCTGCATCAAGGCCCTCCGCCGCTTCCTCGTGCGCGACACCGGCATCGACCGCCGCCAGGTCGCGTTCATGGGCTACTGGCGCCGCGGCGCGGCCGAGGGCGCCTGACATGGCCGGATCCACCCGCACCCGCACCGCGAAGGGCACCAAGCGCCAGGTGCTGCTCGTCACCGACGAGACCGGCCTCTCCGAGACGCAGGCCGCCCTCGCGGTGCTGCCGATGTGCACGCGCGGCAGCGTCTTCGTGGAGGTGCCCGACGCGTCCGTCGAGGTCGCGCTCGCGCACCCGCCGCGCATGGTCGTCACGGTCATCTCCCGCGCGGGCCGCGGACCCGACGGCGAGGACGCCGCGCCCACGACCGTGGTCGCCCGGGCCGTCGGCGCGTGGGCGAGCGAGATGATGGTGTTCGCCGCCCCGATCTCCGACGAGCACCCCGTCACCGAGGTCAGCGTGCTGCTCGGCGGCCACGTCGGCGGGCACGACGACCTGCTGCACCTGCTCGCGACGCGCTGAGGCCCGTCCGCCCACGCGATCACGACGACGGGCGCGTACGCGCGCCCGCGCCCGCTGCCGCGTGCGAGCCAGCCGGCGTCCCGGCCCGCGGACGTCAGGCCCGGTCGGATCCGGCGAGCCCGACCGCGAGCTCCATCGCCGCCCACAGGTCCCGCCCCAGCTGCCGGTCGGCGGCCTGCGCCGTGGTCTTCCCGTCGGGCGTGAGCTGGTCGAAGTACGTGCCGTTCGGCGCGGCGATGTCCGGCACCGAGGCGAGCTGCACGAGCGGCACCGCGCCCGCCTCCGCGGAGATCCCGTAGGCGCCCATGGAGAGCGCGAGCAGCGCCTTCATCACGGTGCTGTCGGATCCGAACGACGTGCGGACGAGCCCCGGGTGGAACGAGACCGCCTCCATGCCGCTCGGGCCGACGCGCTCGGCCAGCGTGCGCATCATCAGGATCATCATGGCCTTCGACGTGCCGTAGGCCTGCCAGCCGCCGAGCCAGGGGCGCTTCCGCCAGTCGAGGTCGTCGAGGCGCACGCGACCCCAGAGGTTCGCGCGGCTCGCGGTGCCGATGACGCGCACCGGGCTCTCGTCGGCCCCGAGCCCGCGCTGCGTCTCCTCGAGCCGCGGGAGGAGCAGGCGCGTGAGGAGGAAGGGCGCGAGCACGTTGCGCTGGAGGGTCGTCTCGTGGCCGTCGACCGTCATGGTGCGATGCGGCACGAGGCTGCCGGCGTTGAGGGCGAGCACGTGGATCCGCGGGCAGGTGTCGAGGAGCGTCGCGGCCAGCCGTCGCACGTCGTCCAGCCGGTCCATGTCGGCGAGCACGTGCCGGGCGCCGAGCTCGGCGGCGATGCCGCGCGTGCGCTCCGGGTCGCGGCCCACCACGACCACGTCGGCGCCGCGCCCGTGCAGCTCGCGCGCGGCGATGCGGCCGATGCCGGAGCTCGCCCCGGTGATCACGACGGTGCGCCCGTCGAGCGGCCCCGTCACCGGTAGCCGCCCTTCTCCAGCCCCGCCTCGACCTCGAAGCGGTTGTGGTGCGGATCCCGCCCCGCCCAGGCGTAGAGCAGCGGCATGAGCAGGCCGTAGCGCCGCCACTGCACGACGTGCACGGCCTCGTGCTCGAGCACCGCGGGACCGGCGTTGTCGCGCGTGAGGTAGACCCGGCCGACGCACGTGCCGCCGCGGCCGAACACCCAGGACGGCAGGCCCGTGAGCACGATGAGTTCGCCGTGGCGGCGCACCTCGCCCGTGCTGAGCGGCAGGCCGATGGCCAGCGCGAGGCCCGTCGCGACGCCGCTGCCCGCGCGCGAGACGGGCGAGTCGAGCAGCAGCCCGCGGACCGCGCCCGCGACGGCGCCGAGGCCCGCGCGGATCACGCCGTCGGCCGCCCGTACATCTCGAGCAGGCGGAGCCAGACCTCGCTGATGGTGGGGTACGACGGCACGGCGTGCCAGAGGCGCGTGAGCGGCACCTCGCCGACGACCGCGATGGTGGCGGAGTGCAGGAGCTCGGCGACGTCCTGGCCGACGAAGGTGACGCCGACGATGACGCCGCGGTTCTCGTCCACCACCATGCGCGCCCGGCCCGCGTAGCCGTCCGCGTGCAGGCTGGAGCCCGCGACGGATCCGAGGTCGAAGTCGACGACGCGCGTGCGGATGCCAGCCTCGTCCGCCGCCTTCGCCGTGAGCCCCACGCTCGCGACCTCGGGGTCGGTGAACGTGACCTGCGGGACGGCGCGGTGGTCGGCCGTGGCGACGTGCACGCCCCACGGGGAGTCGTCGACCGTGCCGCCGGTCGCGCGCGCGGCGATGACCTCGCCCGCGGCGCGCGCCTGGTACTTGCCCTGGTGGGTGAGGAGCGCGCGGTGGTTGACGTC
This sequence comes from Clavibacter michiganensis subsp. tessellarius, assembly GCF_021922985.1. Lineage (NCBI taxonomy): Bacteria > Bacillati > Actinomycetota > Actinomycetes > Micrococcales > Microbacteriaceae > Clavibacter > Clavibacter tessellarius. The sequence goes on from NZ_CP040788.1 coordinate 339,865, forward strand.
GCCCACGGCGTACAGCCACGGCGTCTCCGCGTTCACGTCGCCCGTGACGAGCATCGTGTCGTCGACGTCGAGGTACGCGCCGGGCTCGAGGCCGACGGTGTCGAGCCCCAGGTCGTCGGTGCGCGGCGTGCGGCCGGTGGCGACGATGACCTCGGCCGCCGTGACGAAGGATCCGTCGGACAGCTCCACGTGCACCTCGTCGCCGTCGCGCGTGACGACCGAGGGCGAGGCGCCGAGGCGCACGTCGACGCCCATGTCCTTCAGGCTGCCGCCGACGAGCTCGCCCGCGAAGGGCTCCTGCCCGGTGAGGAGGCCGCTGCGGGCGATGATCGTGACGGCGCTGCCGAGGGAGGCGTACGCGGTGGCCATCTCGGCTGCGACGACGCCGCCGCCGATGATGACGACCGAGTCCGGCACGACCTCGACGGCGGTCGCCTCGCGGCTCGTCCACGGACGCGCCTCGGCGAGGCCGGGGATGTCGGGGAGGAGCGCGGCGGTGCCGGTGGAGACGGCGACGGCGTGCGTCGCCTCGTGCTCCGTGACGGATCCGTCGGGCGCGGTGACCGTGACGCGGCGCGGCCCCGAGATGCGCCCGTGGCCGCGCGCGAGGTCGATGCCGATGCCCTCGAGCCAGCTCACCTGCCCCTGGTCGTCCCAGGAGCTGGTGAAGGAGTCGCGTCGCCTCAGCACGGCGGCCACGTCGAGGTCGCCCGTGACGGCCTCCGTCGATCCGGCGACGGCGCGCGCCGCGCGGAGGGCGCTGCCGGAGCGGAGGAGGGCCTTGCTGGGCATGCACGCCCAGTAGGAGCACTCCCCGCCGACGAGCTCGGACTCGACGACGAGCACGGAGAGCCCGCCCTGCTTCGCGCGGTCGGCGACGTTCTCGCCGACGGGGCCGGCACCGATGACGATGAGGTCGTAGGAGGTCATGGTCCCGACCCTACGCCCGGCCCCCGTCACGCTCCCGGGGCGGCTTCGGCGAGCGGATCAGCGGCCGACGAAGTCCGCCGGGCGGCGCTCGGCGGCGGCGCGCATGCCGCGCGCCGCGTCCTCGGACCCGGCCAGGCGCACGAGCTCGGCGGGCAGCGCGGCCGCGGCCGCGTCGTGGCCGTCCCGCTGCGCGACGCGGGCGTTGCGGAGCGTCGCCTGCACGGCGAGCGGGGCCTGCGCGGCGATGCGCTCGGCGATCCCGACGGCCGCCTCGAGCTGCTCGCCGTCGGGCACGACGAGCTGCACGATCCGCATCCGCCGCGCCTCCTCGGCGTCGAAGGGATCGCCCGTGAGCATCCAGCGCATGGCGTCGCCCCAGCCGGCGGCCGCCGGGAAGCGCAGGGTCGCGCCGCCGAACGGCAGGATCCCGCGCGCCACCTCGATCTGCCCGAACCGCGTGCCGGCCGCGGCGACCACGACGTCGCTCGCGAGCGCCAGCTCGATGCCGAGGGTGAGGCACGTGCCCTGCACCGCGAGGACGACGGGCTTGCCGACGCCGGGTCCCGCGACCCGCCAGGGGTCGAGGCCGTCGTCGGGCACCGAGTCGAGGCCGCCGCCGGGGCCGCGGCCGATGTGCGGAGCGACGTCCGCGAGGTCGAGCCCGCCCGTGAAGTGGTCGCCGATCGCGTGCACGACGCCGACCCGCAGCTCCGGATCCCGGTCGAGGAGGCCGTACGCGCTCGCGAGCTCGCGGAGCATGCGCATGTCGGCGGCGTTGCGCTTGGCGGGGCGGTCGAGGCCGATGAGGAGGAGGTGCCCGCGGCGCTCGACGCGGACGCGGGGCGCGTCGTCCTCGGCGGGCCGGTCGTCCGCGGGACGGTCGGGGGCGGATGGCGTGCGGTCGTCGTCGGTCACGGCGGTCTCCTCGTGGATCCCTCCCAGCCTCGCACCGCGTGCCCGCTGCCGCGACCTCCCGAACGGGAGCACGCGAGCCCGGGCACGCGAGCACGCGAGCCCGGGAGCACGCCGGCCGGACGCCCGAGCGCCGGCCCGGATCAGACGGGCCCGGTGAGCGCCCCGATGATCCGGAGCACGGCGCCCATGTCGTCCACGGCCGCGGCCGCGGAGCGGGGTGCGAACTCCGTGACGCCCGCGCCCGCGAGCGCGAACGCCCGCCGGAGCGCCTTGATCGCGTCGGTCAGCTGCGGCACCTCGAGCCCGAACGGCTCCGGCTGCCCGACGCCCGACATGACGCCCGGATCCAGCACGTCGAGGTCGACGTGCACGTAGACGGCGGTGGCCCCGGTCGCGGCGACGGCGGCGACGAGCGCGTCCGCCGTGAGCGCGTCGACACCGAGGGACGCGATGCCGCGCGCCGCGACGAGCTCCGACTCCGCGTCGTCGAGCGCCCGCACCCCGGCGAGCACGACGCGGTCGGCCGTGACGCTGCCCGCGGCGAGCTCGAGCCCGTCGACGCCCTCGCCCAGGACGGCGCGGAGCACCATGCCGTGGAAGGCGCGAGAGGGCGATGACCCCGGCGTGTGGAGGTCGGCGTGCGCGTCGAGCCAGACGACCGCGAGCCCCGGGTGCGCGCGGGCCGCGTGCTCGATCGACGTGAGCTCCACCCCGCCGTCGCCGCCGACGGTGACGAGCGGGCCGGACGCGGAGGCGGACGCGGCCTCGAGCGCGACGGCCTGGCGCGTGCGCACGGCGAGCAGCGACGCGTAGCGGTCGATCCCCGTGCCGAGCGACTCCCCGGCCTCGACGGGCACCTCGACGACGCGCGTGGCGGACGCGGGCAGGTCGCCGCGGATGGCCTCGGCGCCGTCCGCGAGCCTCATGGCGCGGGACGAGCCCGAGCCCTGCCATTGGGGGACGACGACGAAGGAGGCGGGCACGTCCCCAGTATCGCCTGCGGCGTCGGACATGGCGATGCCCGCCCTCGCCGCGGTGACGGGGAGGGCGGGCATCGTCGTGGGGAGGAGCGGACTACGCCATGTCGCGGTAGCGCTTCGCCTCGGCCAGGGCCGTGCGGAGGCCGGCGGCGTCGAGCTTCGGGCCGTAGCCGGGGGTGTCGCGCTGGATGCGCCAGCCCTCCGCGAGCGGCCCCGCGTCGACGGCGTCGTAGCCGAAGGAGTCGAGGATCGACGTGACGGTCGCCTTCGCCTCGGCGTCGTCGCCCGCGATGACGAGCGCGCGGCGGTCCGGCGTGCCCGCGGGGGTGCCGTCGGTCGTGAGGTCGGCCGCGTAGATGTGGTTGAAGGCCTTGACGACCTTCGACTCGGGGAGGTGGCGCTGCAGCATCTCCGCGGTCGTGGTGGTCTCGTCGTCGAGCTCGGCGATGTGGCCGTCGCGCTCCGGGTAGTAGTTGTCGGTGTCGATGACGACCTTGCCCGCGAGGGGCGCGACCGGCACGGTGTCGATGCTCTTCAGCGGGATGGTGACGACGACGATCTCGCCGGCCTCGGCGACCTCCTGCACGGTGGCGGCGCGCGCGTGCTCGCCGAGCTCGTCGATCAGGTCGGTGAGCGTCTCCGGGCCGCGGGAGTTGGCGATCACGACGTCGTGGCCGGTGGAGGTGAACAGGCGGGCGAGCTGGCTGCCGATGAGTCCGGCGCCGATGATTCCGATGTTGGTCATGCTGAGGGGAACCGGATCCACGGGGCTGCCATTCCCCGCCGGGACGACGACGGGCGCCGCCCCGGAGGACGGCGCCCGCGCATCGGACCGGGACGGCTACTCGCCGGACGTGACCTGCTTCGGCGTGGACCCGCCGGACTTGAGGGCGGCCAGGCGCGCCTCGACCTCGGTCAGCTCGCCGAGGTCCTCGAGCTCCTCGAACTGCGCGTCGAGGCTGGAGGCCTGCAGCTCCTCGGCGCCGCGGACCCGGGCCTCCTCGCGGCGGATCTTCTGCTCGAAGCGGCTCACCTCGCTGGTCGGGTCCATGATGTCGATGCTCTTCATGGCGTCCTGCACCTGCGACTGCGCCTGCACGGTCTTCTGGCGGGCGTTCAGCTCGTCGCGCTTCGACGAGAGCTGCTGGAGCTTGCCGCGCATCGTGTCAAGGCCCTGCTTCAGCTTCTCGACGACCTCGGTCTGCGACGCGATGGTCGGCTCGGCGCCCTTCGCCTCGCTCTCCGACTGCATCTGGCGCTGGAGCGCGACGCGGGCGAGCGCGTCGAACTTGTCGGCGTTCGGGGTGTTGCCGGCGTTCCGGTACTCGTCCGCCTTCTGGCTCGCGGCGAGGGCCTTGCGGCCCCAGTCGCCCGCGGCCTGGACGTCCTCGCGGTGGTCGTCCTCGATCATCCGGAGGTTGCCGATGGTCTGGGCGACGGCGCTCTCGGCCTCGCGGATGCTCTCCGTGTAGTCGCGGACCATCTGGTCCAGCATGAGCTGCGGGTCCTCGGCCTGGTCGATGAGGTTGTTGATGTTGGCCTTCGCGAGCTGCGCGATGCGGCCGAGGATGGACTGCTTGGACATGGGTGCTGCTCCTTCTCGTCTGGTGCTTCGTCGGAATGGGTTGATCATGGGTCGCTCTCGTCCTCGTCGTCGTGCTGGTCGTGCGCGGGGTCCGGGTGGGGGCGGATCCGCTAGAAGTCGCCGCCGCTGAAGCCGCCTCCGCCGCCTCCGCCGAAGCCGCCTCCGCCGAAGCCGCCGCCGCCGCCGCCGAAGCCCCCGCCGCTGAAGCCGCCGCCTCCGCCGCCACCCCAGCCGCCGCCTCCGCCGCCGCCGCTGAGCAGGCCGCCGATGATGCCGCCCATGATCGCGCCGCCGAAGGCGTCGCCGCCTCCGCGGCCGCCCATCATGCCGCCGCCGTAGCCGCCGTACCCGCCGCCCTGGTCGAGGTCGCGCTGGGCGGCCTCGATGGCCTGCGCCGAGTAGGAGGTCGCGGCCTGGGCCGCGGCGACCGCCCGGACGGGATCACGGGGTGCGGCCTCGTGCGCGTCGTCGAGCGCGCGCTGGGCGTGGGCGAGGCGCGTGCGCGCCTCCTCGCCGACGCCGCCGCGGCGCGTGGAGATGAAGTCGCGGGCCGTCGCCACCTGGCTCTCGGCGGTGGAGAGCGCGCGCGGCAGGTAGCCGATCGCGCGCTGCACCTGCTCCTGCTGCTCGCGCACGGGGGCGAGGGCCTCGTCGAGCCGCGCCTCCGCCTCCTGCAGCAGCGTGACGCTCGTGAGCGGATCCGCGAGGCGGCCCTGCAGCGGCTTCGCGTCGGCGATCGCCTGCTCGGCGGCCTCCACGAGGCGGGTCAGCTCGGGCATGCGGCCGCCGCGCTGCGCGGCGCGGGCGTCCTGGATGTCGCTGCGGACGTCCGCGATCTCCTCCTGCACGCGCGTCGACGCGTGCTCGAGGTCGGACGAGACGCGGTCGACCGCGTCGAGCAGCTGCCCCGCCTGGCCGACGGCCTGCTGCGCCGCGCGCACCTTGACCGCGACCTCGCCGGTGGACGTGCGGTCGCCCGCGCGGATCGCCTCGGCGGCCTCCTGCGCGGTGTCGGTCGCGAAGGAGAGGAGCGAGCGGGCCTGGTCGACGTTGCCGGTGACGGTCGTCATCGAGGGGCCGGCGTACCGGCGGCCGAGGAGGTCGACGGCCTCCTGCGTGCGCTCGATGCGGGTCTTCAGCGCCTCGGCGTCGGTGACGATCGCGGCCAGCGTCTGCGGCGCGTTCTGCTCGAGAGCGCGCAGCTCCTCGAACGACTCGGCCTGCGCGTCGAGCTCGCCGCGGGCCTCCTCGCACAGCTCGACGATGCGGGCGGCCCAGGTGCGGCGCTCCTCGTCGGTGTCCTCGATCGTGTCGTCGAGCTTCTGCTTGAGGGCGAAGGCCTCGCGGACCTTGCCGCCCGCGGAGACGAGCACCTCGCGGTAGGGCCCGACCGCGCCGGATCCGAACTCCGCCTCGGCGAAGCCCACCTCCTGCTCGCTGGTCTCGAGCGCGTCGTCGAGCTGCACGAGCATGCTGCCGGCGCGCTGCTCGGCCGTGCGCATCTCCTCGAGCACCGCCTGCCGCTTCTGCGCGAGGGCCTTCCTCTTGCGGCGTCGCCCCACGAGGGTCGTCACGACGGTGGCCAGGAGGATCGCGCCGAGCACGTAGAGGAGGACGAGGCCGAAGTCGATGCCGGAGCCGCTGCCGGCGGAGGGGGTGGATCCGGTGCCCGCCTCGGTGCCGGTGCCCGTCCGCGACTGGGAGTCGATGCCCTGCGCGGCGGCGATCGCGGCTGCCGCCCAGTTCCCGTCCTGGAGCTCGGGGCGGATCCCGTTCTGCAGGAGCTGGTCGCGGGCCGACTCGGAGAGGTCGGCGGGTGCGCCGAAGGAGACCTGGCGGGCGTCGACGGCCACGGCCAGGAGCGCGTCCGAGTCGCCGAAGCCGTTGGCGGAGTTGGTGGCGCGGCCCCAGGCCTCCTGGTTCGCGGCGCCCGTGAACGTATCGACGAACGCCACGTGGAGGGTGATGCCCGTGTCGGTCCGCAGCTGGTCGATCGCCTGCTGGATCTGCTGCTCCTGCGCGGACGTGACGGCGTCGACCGGGTCGAGGATCGAGGCCCCGCCGAAGTCCACCGGCTCGGTGGCCTGCGCCATCTGGGGCACGAGGGCCCCGGCCAGGCCGAGCGCGAGCGCGGCCCCCAGCAATCTCGCGGACCGCGGCATGCGACTCCTCCGTCGTCTCAAGGTCGTGCTCCGTCCAGGCTAGTGGCGCGGGTGCCGGGCGGGGCCGTGGGAGCGGCACCCGTCCGGGTCACGCGAGCTCCGTCGTCGTGCGGTCGCGGGGGTCCCAGCGGCGGAGGCCGGCGGCGGGCGCGTCGAGCGGATCCACCCGGCCGAGCGCGGCGACCGCCTCGCCGAGCTGCTCGGTCGTGAGGCGCAGGGCGAGCGAGACGTGCGGGGTCCAGGATCCGGGCCGCGTGTGGGGGACGACCTCGACCGGCTCGGCGTCGGCGTCCTCGTGGTCGCCGTCCGCGGCGGGCTCCGCCAGGGAGGCGTCGACGGCCGCGTGGATCCGCCCGTGCAGCGCCAGCAGCGCCTCGTCCACCACGACCTGCCGCGCCAGCACGAGGCCGCGCGGCGGGACGCCGAAGACGAGGAGGCCGCCCAGCCGGAGCGTCGGCAGGGGAGCGGAGGCGGCGATCCCGCGCACCGCGTCGTCCGCGGATCCGCCCAGCCCGTGCGCCGCGAGCAGCGTCACGTGCGGCCGGTTCGTCGCGCCGGCGTGGTCGGCGAGGCTCGGGACGCCCGCGTCGGCCAGGGCGCGCCACATGCCGCGGACCGCGGCGTCGGACGCCGCGTCCAGCGTGAGCTCGAGGCTGCCGGCGCTCAGGGGCGGGGCGGGGTCGCGGGCGGCGTGGGGCCCTGGCCGCCGCGGCCGCCGTCGGGGCCGAGCTTCCGCAGCTGGTCGTCGGCGGCCTGGCGCGCCTTCTGGATCTTGTCGGCGTGCTTGCTGCCGGTGGCCTTGTCGGCGATGCCGGACACCTTGTCGATGGCGGTGCGGCCGACGTCCTGGCCCTTCGACGTGCGCAGGAATCCGGTGGCGGCGGCGGCGATGCGGGACAGCTTCACGGGTGGTCTCCTATGTAGGGGATCGGGTGGGCCGCCGTGCCCGGGCGGCGCGGCGGTCGTCCTGGGACCATCCTGGCGGGTCGCGCCTGTGCCGGAGCGGGGAGTCTCCTCGGGAGAGGGAATGCGGCGGCCGCGCGTGGTCCGGGCGCGCGCCGACCGGAGACCGGGGAGCCGGCACGGCGGGCGTCCCGGCCGGTGCTACCCTGGATCCGCGCTCGCGCGCACCCTGGCCCCCATAGCTCAGGGGATAGAGCACTGCCCTCCGGAGGCAGGGGCGGAGGTTCGAATCCTCCTGGGGGCACACCTTCCCATATCCCGTGTTGGTGCGGTGAGCGGCCGGTCCCGTCAGCGGGGCCGGCCGCTCGTGCGTCCGGGGTCGTCGCGGCACGCGATCCGCGGGCGTCGGTCCGCGTGCGGCCACGGCGCGGCGGTGCGCGCCACCGCGACGGGGCGATGCCGAGGAACGCGGCCGGCATCGGATCCGATCGGCGGGCAGCAGGCGGCGGCGGCGGCCGCGGCGGATCCCTGCGGCCGGCGCACGACGAACACACGCGGCAGGGCCCGAGACGGGTCTCGGGTCCCGCCGCGTGGTGCTGGGCCCAACTGGGGGAGCGGGCCTGTCGACGACGCTAGGGGAGCGCGCCGCCGCCGAGAAGGCGCTCCGGTACTGGGAAACGCCAGTGGCGGAGGCGCCAATCCGATCGCGGCCGGGCGTCGAACATCCGCTCTCGCACGCCTCCGACGGCTCCGGCCGGTGCCGCCGGCACGCCCGCGGGAGCGGCCTAGGCTCGGCGCATGGCAGACGACGACGACGACTCCACCCCCATCCGCGACCTCCTGAAGGGCGCGAAGCCGAAGCCCCACGACTTCCCCGAGCTCGACCCGGCCGCGCTGCCCGGCGACCCGATCGACCTCGTCATCGACTGGATCCGCGACGCCGTCGCCCACGACGCCGCCGAGGTGAACGCGGTCGTCCTCGCGACCGCGGACGCCGAGGGCCGCCCGAGCGCGCGCACCCTCCTCCTCAAGGACGTGACGCCCACCGTCGACGACGAGCCCGGCGCCCTGTGGTTCTCCTCACTCGCCGAGAGCCCCAAGGGCCGCGACCTCGAGGCGAACCCGCGCGCGGCGCTCGTCGCGTACTGGCGCGAGCGCGGGCGCCAGATCCGCGCCACCGGCCCCGTCTTCCACGGCGACCGCGAGGTCAGCGAGCGCGACTTCCTCGCCCGCCACCCCGCGTCGCGCGCCGAGGTCATCGCGGGCGACCAGAGCGAGCCGATGCCCGACGCCGAGGAGCGCGACGCGCGCGTGGCCCGCGCGCGGGAGGCGGTCGACGCGGATCCCGAGCTCGTCGCCGAGTCGTGGCGCGCCTACGTGCTGCAGCCGACCGTGGTCGAGTTCTGGCAGGCGACGGAGGATCACGGCCAGCTGCGGATCATGTACCGCGCCGACGCGGACGGCACCTGGTCGCACACGCTCGTCTGGCCCTGACCCGCTGTCTGCGCTGCGGCCGCTCGCGTGTTGCGGCAGATGACGGGGAGGGTGCGGCGCCGCCCGGGAGCCCGCACACTGGATCCATGCCCGCACCCCTCCGCCGCCTCGCCGTCGTGCAGGTGACCCGATCCCGGCCCGAGGCCGTCGACTACCACCAGCTCGTGCAGGGCCTCAACATGCGCGTGGCCGAGGTCGCGGGCGCGGCCGGCTGGGTCGTCGAGAACCTCGCCGCGGAGGACGAGGGCGTCGAGTCGCTCCTCGAGCGCACGCGCGACGCGGACGCCGTCGTCATCATGGGCGGCGAGGACGTCGCGCCCCGCTTCTACGGCGGGCCGGCCGACTACGAGGGCCGCTCGCCGCACCGCGAGGTCGCGGACGCCGGCCAGATCGCGCTCGTCCGCCGCGCGGTCGCCGAGGGCACGCCGCTCCTCGGGATCTGCCGGGGCGCCCAGATCGTCAACGTCGCGCTCGGCGGCACCCTCCAGCAGCACATCGACGGCGTGGGCGAGCACCGCAACGCGGCGGACGACATCACCGCCGTCATGCGCGACCACGACGTTCGGGTCGCGGCCGACAGCCGCCTCGCGCGCGTCCTCGGATCCACCGCCCTCGTCGTGCGCAGCGCCCACCACCAGGCGGTCGACCGCCCGGGCGCCGGCCTCCGCGTCGTCGCGGTCGCGCCCGACGGCGTCCCGGAGGCGGTCGAGCACGAGACGGCGCCCATCACCGGCGTGCAGTGGCACCCGGAGGACGCGGCCGCCGCGCGCGACCAGCTCCCCGCCCTGCTGGCGGCGCTCGCCGACCAGTGCGCCCGACGCGAGCCCGCGCGGGCCGACGTCGCGGCCTGAGACCGCGCCGCCCGAGACCGCGCCGCCGGAGACCGCCCCACCGGAGACGGCGCGACCCGCCCGCGTCGTGCGCGGGCGGGTCGCCGCCGTCGGGATCCCGGTCGGCGTCAGGGCATCACGTCGCCGCTGTTCGGCCCGAGGGTCTGGCCGACGAACAGGTTGCCGTCCGGATCCGCGGCGAGCATCACCGCGACCGGCGCGACCTCGTCGACCGTGCCGAACCGCCCGAGGGGCAGCTCGCGCCGCTTGGCGGCCTTCCAGTCCTCGGAGATCCCGTCGACCAGCGGGGTCTCGACGGGCCCTGGCGCGATGACGTTCGCGAGCACGTTCGACGCGGAGACCTCGAGCGCGAGCGACTTCGTGAACGCGATGACCCCGGCCTTCGCCGCCGCGTAGTGCGCGAGGCCCGTGCCGCCCTTCTGCCCGAGCTGCGAGGCGATCTGGATGATGCGGCCGTCGCGCCGCGCGAGCATCCCCGGCAGCACGGCGCGCGTGACGAGGAAGACGCTCGTGAGGTCGACGTCGATCGTGCGCTGCCAGGTGGCGAGGTCCATGTCCACCACGTGCGCCTCGGTGAGGATGCCGTGCGAGGAGACGAGCACGTCGATCCGGCCGAGCAGGGCCTCCGCCTCCGCGACGGCCCGCGTCACCGCGCGCTCGTCCGCGAGGTCGGCGGCGACGGCGCCGTCCGCGCCGAGCGCCGCGGCCACGTCGTGCACGGAGGCCGCGCGGTCGAGGAGGACGACGCGGGCGCCGGCGGCGAGGAAGTGCGTGGCGACCGCGCGGCCGATGCCGCTCGCCGCGCCCGTGACGAGGGCCGTGCGCCCCAGGAGCCGCTCGCTGCGCGCGGGGCCGGGCGCCGCGTGCGCGCTCACTCCTGCATCGCGACCGTGAGGCCGCCGTCGGCGGTGATGCACTGCCCGGTGACGTACGCCGCGTCCGCCGACGCGAGGAAGGCGATGACCGCGGCCACGTCGTCCGGCGCGCCGACGCGGCCCGCGGGGATCCGCTCGGCCGCCCGGCGGAGGCCGTCGGGACCGAGCGAGTTGACGCCGTCGAGCGACTGCGGCGTCTCGATGAGCCCGGGGATCACCGTGTTGGCGCGGATGCCACGGGGCGCGAGCTCCACGCCCACGCTGCGCATCAGCCCCACCACGCCCGCCTTCGCGGTCGCGTAGTGCGCGTGGTCGGCCCAGCCGTAGACGCCGCCGGCGATCGAGGAGACGGCCACGACGGATCCGCCCGCGCCGAGGTGGGGCTCGGCCGCCCGGACGAGGCGCATGACCCCGCCGAGGTCGACGCCGAGCACCTCGTCCCAGCGCTCGTCGGTCATGCCGCCGAGGGGCGCGCGCCGGAGGATGCCCGCGGCCGCGACCACGTGGTCCACCCGGCCGTACGCGTCGAGGGCGGCCCGGACGAACGCGTCGACGGACGCGGTGGAGGACACGTCGAGGTCGACGGCGATGCCCTCGCCGCCGGCCGCGCGGACGGCCTCGAGGGTCGCGCCGGCGTCGTGCGGATCCGCGGGGAAGCGCCCCACGACCACGCGGTCGCCGCGCGCGGCCAGCCGCACGGCGGTCGCCCGGCCGATGCCCGAGGCGCCGCCCGAGACCAGCGCGACGGGCGCGTCCGACGCGCCGGTCACGCCGCCGCTCCCCGCGACTCGCCCGCGGGCTTCGCGAGCAGCATCACGAGGGCCGACGCGAGGATGCCGCCCGCGCCCACCCAGAGCGCGGCCGTGCCGAACGACATCGACCCCGCCGTCAGCGCCGTGAGCAGGAAGCCGCCGATGATCGCGCCGGGCTGGCTCATCGCGCCGATGAAGCTGGATCCGGTGGCCCGGCAGTCGCTGTCGAAGCAGCCGGCCTGGAAGAACAGGATCGCGGCGTACGGCCCGAGCAGGAAGAACAGGCCGACCATGTACGCGGCGAGCACGAAGCCCGCGTCGTCGGGGCCGAGCAGCATCACCGCGAACGCGAGCCCGGCGACGAGCCAGCCGCCGACGATCACGTTGCGCCGGCCGAGCCGGTCGCCCAGCCAGCCGTGCACGAGGTAGCCGAGGACGCCCACGCAGTTCGAGCCGATGACGAGCAGCAGCGCGTCGGACGCGTCGATGTGCTTGCCCGACTCGAGCACGGTCGTGCCGAGCACCGAGAACGTCTGGATCCCGAACCAGTTCAGCAGCCACGCGACGCTGAGCACGATCGTGCTGCGCAGGTGCTTCCCCTGGAAGATGCGCGCCAGCGGCGCCGACTTCTGCACGTCGAGCCCGGTGGCCCGCGCGAAGGCGGCGGCCTCGTCCTCGAGGCCCGCGGCGCGCAGCCGGCGGATCCGCTGCTGCGCCACGAACTGCGGGCTCTCCCGCAGCGTGAGGCAGACCGCCGCGACCACGAGCGCCGGCACGGTCGCCAGCCCGAACGCGATGCGCCACTCGCCCGGCCCGAAGACCGACGTGATGAGGGTCACGAACGCCGCCGCGAGCAGCGCCCCGATGGGCCAGCCGGTCTGCACGATGGCGTAGACGAAGCCCTTGTTGCGGCGGATCCGGTCGTCCTCCGTCAGCTCGTAGATCTCGTTGAGGTACGTCGCGTTGATCGACTGCTCGGCGAGCCCGAGCCCGCTGATGCTCCGGATGCCCACGAGCGACGCGGCGCCCGCGCTGAGCGCCGTGGCGCCGGACGACATGGCCGTGCCGGTCACCGAGACGACCATGCCCACGCGGCGGCCGAGCCGGTCGACCATCGGCCCGACGAGCAGCACGACCACCGCGGTGCCCACGCTCACGAGCGTCGAGACGAGCAGCGCCTCGCTGGTGTCCCAGCCGAAGTCGCGCGAGATGTCCGGCAGCAGCGTGCCGAAGAGGATGAAGTCGTAGACCGCGATGGTCCACGCGAGGAACGCGATGCCCGTCACGCGCCGGGTCTGGCGGACGCTGACGGTCTCGAGGGCGGCGGGCGCGGAGGAGCCGCCCGCCGGGGAGGCGGTGGGACGGGAGGTGCCGGTGCTCATGGTCGTGGTCCTTCGGGCGTCGGGTCGGTCAGCGGACGCGCGGCGAGCGCGCCTGGAAGTCGCGGGCGATATCGTCGAAGGTCGCCCAGCGGACGCCCTCGTGCGAGTTGATGTGCGCGATGAGCCGCTCGAGCATGAGCAGCACCTGCGGGCGCCCGGAGACGTCGGGGTGGATCGTGAACGTGAAGACGCCGTAGTCCTGCTCGCGGTAGACCCAGTCGAACTGGTCGCGCCACATCTCCTCGAGGTGGCGGGGATTCACGAAGCCGTGGCTGTTCGGGCTGCCCTTGACGAACATCATGGGCGGCAGGTCGTCGAGGTACCACGACGCGGGGATCTCGACGAGGTCGGTCTCCTCGCCGCGCACGAGCGGGTGCATCCAGCTGGCGGCGTCCTTCGTGTAGTCGACGCCCTGCCAGGTGTCGCCGACGCGCACGTAGTACGGCTCGAAGTCGCGGTGCATGAGGGAGTGGTCGTAGCGGATCCCGCGCTCGATGAGGAGCTCGTTGGTCACGCGGGAGAACTCCCACCACGGGGCGACGTAGCCGGTGGGGCGGCGGCCGGCGCGCGACTCGATCAGCTCGATCGAGCGGTCGAGCACGTCGGCCTCCTGCTGGCGCGACATCTCGATGGGGTTCTCGTGGCTGTAGCCGTGCGCGCCGATCTCGTGGCCCGCGGCGACGACCTCGTCGAACTGGCGCGGGAACGTCTCGATGGAGTGGCCCGGCCAGAACCAGGTGGAGGGCAGGCCGTGCTTGGCGAGCAGCGCGTTGAGGCGGGGCACGCCGACCTCGCCCGCGAAGAGCCCGCGGGAGATGTCGCCGGGGGAGTCCTGCCCGCCGTACGAGCCGAGCCAGCCGCTCACGGCATCGACGTCGATGCCGAACGCGATGATGATGTCCTTGGCCATGGGTGGTCCTTTCGATCGGGTGATGCGGGTCAGGCCGGCGTCGGGCGGCCGGCCGGGTGGGGGAGTGCGGTCGCGGGGTCGGCGGCGGTCGCCAGCAGGCGGCGCGCGTCGTCGACGGGGTGGTGGTCGAGGAACAGGGCGACGGCGATCCGCGCCTGCGCCACGGAGAGGCGGCCGAGCGGCACGGCGCCCGCGCGCACGGCGTCGACCGCGCCGCCGTCGCCGTAGAGCGCGGCGACCGGCCCGTGGGCCACGCGGGTGCCGAGCGCCACGAGGACGCCGGCGCGCGTCGCCGCCTCGATCTCGGGGATCAGCGCGCGGTTCGTGTTGCCCGCGCCCGTGCCGATGACGACGATCGCGCGGGCGCCCGCGGCGACGGCGGCGCGGAAGAGCACGGCGTCGGATCCGGGGTGCACGCTCACGCAGTCCACCCGGATCCCGTCGAAGCGGGGCGTGGGCAGCGGCAGCGGCGGCAGCGCCCGGGCGGGTGCGGCGAGGGCGACGTGGTCGCCGTCGACCCGGCCGACCGGGTCGCCGTCGCGCGCGGCGAAGGCGTCGGGGTCGAGCGTCCGGGCCTTGGCGACGCCGTCGGCCGCGTGGATGCGGGAGGCGAAGACCACGAGGACGCCCGCGTCGCGCGCCGCGGGCGACGCGGCCACGACGATCGCGTCGCGCAGATTGCCCGGCCCGTCGCCGCCCGGCGCGTCGGCGGCGCGCTGCGCCCCCGTGAGCACGACCGGCCGCGCGTCGTCGCCGACGAGCCGCAGGAGCGCCGCGGTCTCCTCGAGGGTGTCGGTGCCGTGCGTCACGACGACGCCGTCGACGTCGTCCCGCGCGAGGCCCGCGGCGACCGCCTCCGCGATGGTGCGGAGGTCGGCGTGCGTCAGTGCGAACGAGTTCGCGCGGAGCACGTCGCGGCTCTCCACGGTGATCCGGGCGGGCAGGGCGGGCAGGGACGCGAGGAGCGCGTCGGCGGGATCCGCGGCCACGGCGGCGCCGTCGGGGCGGCTGCGCGAGGCGATGGTCCCGCCGGTGGCGAGGACGAGGACGTGGGGCATGACGTCGATCCTGAGTTCCGCAAACGATTGCGTCAATGGTTCTCGTGGAACGTTCGTGTTGCCGTCCTGTTGCGCGCGTGTTTCGGCGTCGCCCGCGCGGACGCCCGCTCCGGGCGGCCCGCGGGCCCTGTGCCATGCTGGATCGGGTGAGGAGGCCCGAGTGACCCAGAAGCGCCGGCCGCCCACCACGCAGCGCATGATCGCGGAGCTGGCGGGCGTGAGCATCACCACCGTCTCCCGCGTGCTCAACTCCCGCGAGGAGCACCCCGAGCGGTGGGCCGGACCCGAGACCGTCGCGGCGATCCTCGACATCGCGCAGCGCAGCGGCTACCGGCGAAACCCGCACGCGGCGAGCCTCCGCACCTCACGCTCCGACCTCGTGGGCGTGCTCGTGCCGCGGCTGCAGGACTTCGTGCTCGCCACCGTCTACGAGGGCATCGACGAGGCCGCGACCGAGCGCGACGTCTCCACCTTCGTGACCAACAGCCTCGACCGGCCGGAGCTCCAGCGCACCCGCACGCGCAGCATGCTCGACCGCCGCGTCGACGGCATGATCTTCGGCGACGCCCACCTCGACGACCCGCTCCTCGACGAGCTCGCGGAGGAGGGCGTCCCCTTCGTCCTCGTCTCGCGCCGCCGCGGCGACCACGTCGCGATCACGTGCGACGACGTCGCCGGCGGGCGCCTCGCGGCCGAGCACCTCATCGCGCAGGGGCGGACGCGTCCCGCGGTCCTCGCGGGCATGGCGTTCGCTTCCACCGCGGTGGACCGCACGGCCGGGTTCCTCCAGGCCTACGCGGACGCGGGGATGCCCGTGCCGCCCGAGCGCGTGATCCACCTCGGCTTCGACGCGCCCGCGGGCCGTGAGGCGGCGGAGATGGTGCTGGCCGCGGCGCCCGGGGCCCGCCCCGACGCCCTGTTCGCCACCAACGACTTCGCGGCCATCGGCGCGATGGGCGCCCTCCGCGACGCGGGCCTCGCGGTGCCGGACGACGTCGCGCTCGTGGGCTACAACGACACGCCGCTCGCCGCTTCCGGGTCCATCGGGCTCACGAGCGTGCGCTCGCCCGCCCACCGGATGGGGCGCCTGGCGCTCGAGGCCCTGCTCGCGCTGGTCGACGGGCGGGAGCAGGAGTCGCAGCTGCTCGAGCCGACCCTCGTCGCGCGGGACTCGAGCGGGCCGCACGCGGGCTGACCCCCTCGGCCCCGGGCGTGCGCGCGACGCCCGCCGCGGATGCCACGATGGACGCATGCGCCGCGACGTCTCCTCCATGCTCGAGCTGCAGGTCGCCGGGGGGAGCGAGATGGCCTTCGCGGTCGCCGTCGCCCGCGGCGCCGACATCGCCTCCGAGTCCCTCTCCTTCGCGCTCGACGGCCGGCCCGTCGAGGCGACCGAGGTGGTCGACCGGCACGACACGCGCCTGCACGTGCTCGACGTGGGCGCCGGGGTCCTCACGATGGAGTACCGCGCCACGGTCACCGGCCGCCGCGACCCCGCGCCGCTGGACGACGTGGACCTCTGGGTCTACCGCCGCCCCAGCCGCTACTGCGAGTCGGACACCCTCTTCCCCACGGCGCGCGGCGAGTTCCGCGGCCTCGACGGCCTGCCGCTCCTCGCGGCCGTGCGCGCCTTCGTGGCGGACTCCCTGCGGTACGCGCCCGGATCCAGCCTCCCGACCGACGGCGCCGTCCGGACCCTGCTCGCGCGGCGGGGCGTCTGCCGCGACTACGCGCACCTCGTCATCGCGATGCTCCGGGCGCTCGACGTGCCCGCGCGCCTCGCCGCGGTGTACGCGCCCGGGCTCAGCCCCATGGACTTCCACGCGGTCGCCGAGGCGTGGGTCGACGGCGCCTGGCACGTGGTGGACGCCACCGGGCTCGCGCCCCGGCAGAGCCTGCTGCGCATCTCGACCGGGCGCGACGCGTCCGACACGGCGTTCCTCACCAACACGCGGAGCCTCGTCACCATCTCCCGGATGGAGGTGCTCGCCACGGTCGACGAGCTGCCGGTCGACGACGGGGCCGCGCCGGTCCGCCTGGGCTGAGGCGGCACCGGAACCGGAACCGGAGTCGGACCGCGGGCGACGCCGACCCGGTGCGCCCGATCAGCCGCCGACGGACTTCAGCACGGCGTTGCCGAGGTCGGCGTGGTCGCCGGGCTCGTAGAACGACGCCGAGCGCATGACGATCATGTGCTTCGACGAGTAGATGGTGGAGACGCCGATCGCGTCCTCCAGCTCGAAGTACGCCTCGACGCCCGAGGGGTAGCCCGCGATGGGGTCGTTCCGGAGGATGGCGGCGTCCCGGCGGGACTTGAGCTCGGTCGCGACGGGCTGCGCCACGTCGATCTCCACGTCGGTGCCGTCCGTGGCGTGGAAGGCGCAGGCGAGGCCCTGCATCGCGAGGACGTCGGCCCGCAGGCCGTCCGTGGAGGTGTCGGCGGGCAGCGCGGCGACGGCGAAGCCGGTGCCGAACGACGCGAGGTCGGGCAGCAGCTTCTGGCACGTCGTGCTCACCGGCGTGCCCTTGGGCGGCGCGGGCGTGGGCGAGGCGGGCGTGTCCCCGCCGGATCCGCCCGCGGGCGCCCCGGCGCCGCCGCCGGCGCTCGCCGTGGGCTCGGGCGTGGAGGGCTGCAGCGGCGCGGGGTTCGTGCACCCCGAGAGCAGGAGCGCGATCGCCAGCCCGGCCGCCGCGACGGCGGGCACGGAGCGCGAGGCCAGGGGGCGTGCGGGCGCGGGGAGGCGGACGGGCAAGGTGGTGCTCCTTCGGATCCGGTCGCGCCGCGCGGTGCGGCGCCAGGCGCGCGGCGTCGTGCCACGTGCGGGGGAGGCGGGATCGACACCCTACCGACCGCGGTCGAGGCGCCGCTGGGACGCTCCCCGGCTCCCCGGCCGGCCGTCGACGCGCGGGCGGGAGGGCGCCCGGCCGCCGGTAGGATCGATCCCCATGACGACCCCTGACCTGACCGGCGCACTGTTCGACATCGTGGCCGAGACGGCGGGTCGACGACCGGCATCCGAGGGCCTCGCGCTCACGCCCGACATGGTCGTCCTCGAGCGCCCGCGCAACCGCGACCACGGCGACTGGGCCACCAACATCGCCATGCGCATCGCGAAGCCGCTGGGCGAGAACCCGCGCGCGCTGGCGACCGAGATCGCCGAGGGCCTCGGCGCCCTGCCGCAGGTCGCGAAGGTCGACGTCGCGGGGCCCGGCTTCATCAACATCACGCTCGAGGCGGCGGCCGCGGGCGCCCTCGCGCGCACCATCGTCGACGCGGGGCGCGCGTACGGCCGGGGCACGACGCTCGACGGGATCCGCATCAACCTCGAGTTCGTCTCCGCGAACCCCACGGGCCCCATCCACCTGGGCGGCGTGCGCTGGGCGGCGGTCGGCGACAGCCTCGCCCGCATCCTCCAGGCCGAGGGCGCGGACGTCACCCGCGAGTACTACTTCAACGACCACGGATCCCAGATCGACCGGTTCGCCCGCAGCCTCCTCGCCAGCCACCTCGGCGAGGAGACGCCCGAGGACGGCTACGGCGGCGCCTACATCGGCGAGATCGCGGCCCGCGTGGTGGAGGGGTACGACGGCGACGTCGACGCGCTCTCCCGCGAGGAGCAGCAGGAGCTGTTCCGCAGGAGCGGCACCGAGCTGATGTTCGGCGAGATCACGCAGAAGCTGCACGACTTCGGCGTGGACTTCGACGTGTTCTTCCACGAGGACTCGCTGCACGAGTCCGGCGCCGTCGACCGCGCCATCGCGCGGCTCAAGGAGCTCGGCCACGTCTTCGAGGAGGACGGCGCCGTCTGGCTGCGCACCACCACGTTCGGCGACGACCGCGACCGCGTGGTCATCCGCTCGAACGGCGAGCCCGCCTACATCTCCGGCGACCTCGGCTACTACCTCGACAAGCGCGAGCGCGGCTTCGAGCAGAACATCATCATGCTGGGCGCCGACCACCACGGCTACGTCGGCCGCATGATGGCCATGGTGCAGGCGTTCGGCGACGAGCCCGGCGTCAACCTGCAGATCCTCATCGGCCAGATGGTCAACCTGCTGCGCGACGGCGAGCCCGTGAAGATGAGCAAGCGCGCCGGGACCATCGTCACGCTCGACGACCTGGTCGACGCGGTGGGCGTCGACGCCGGGCGCTACTCGCTCGTGCGCTCCTCCGCCGACCAGAACCTCGACATCGACCTCGCGGTCCTCGGCAAGCGCACCAACGACAACCCCGTCTTCTACGTGCAGTACGCCCACGCGCGCACGTGCGCGGTCGACCGCAACGCGGCCGCCTCCGGCGTCGAGCGCACGGCCTTCGCGCCCGAGCTCCTCACGCACCCGACCGAGTCGGCGCTCCTCGGGCTCCTGCAGGAGTTCCCCCGCATCGTGGCCCAGGCCGCGGAGCTGCGCGAGCCGCACCGGGTCGCGCGCTACGTGGAGGAGCTCGCGGGCTCGTACCACCGCTGGTACGACAGCTGCCGGGTCGTCCCGCGCGGCGACGAGGAGGTCACCGACCTCCATCGCACGCGCCTGTGGCTGAACGACGCGGTCCGCCAGGTCGTGTCCAACGGCCTCGACCTCGTGGGCGTCTCCGCCCCCGAGCGCATGTAGGGGAGCGGATCATGGCGGGGCGGTTCCTGGGCACCGAGGTCTTCGAGGCGCCCGAGCGCCGCGATCCGCGGGAGGCCAGGCGGCGGAGGCGCGGGCCGCGCGGCGGCACCGTGTTCATCTGGCTCCTCGTGCTCGCCGTCATCGGCGTCGGGCTCGCGTTCGGGCTGCGGATCATCGACCAGACCGTCCGCGGCGTGGCCGAGGACCAGGCCGAGCAGCGCATCGCCGAGCAGCTGCCCGGCCGCGTGTCGGGCAAGGTGAACGTGTCCATCCAGGGCGACTGGGTCATCCTCCAGCTCATCCGCGGCACGCTCGACCGCGTCGTGCTCGACGGGCCGAACCTCCAGGCGGACGGCACGCCGTTCCGGGCGCACATCGTCGCGACCGACGTGCCCACCGACCAGGAGCGCACGGTCGGCGGCGTGGTCGCGACCGTGACGATGGACGAGGCTCCCGCGAGCGCGCTGCTCGCGAAGACCGCCGGGACCCCGCCCGACCTGCGCTTCGGCGACGGCACGCTCGGCTACACCGGGTCCACGCGGATCCTCGGCCTCACCCTCGGCTACACCGTGTCCGCCGAGCCCGTGCTGCGCGACGGCTCGACCGTCGTCATCACGCCCGCCGAGGTGACGCTGCAGGCCGGCTCGCTCAAGGTGGACCTCGCGCAGACGATCCAGGGCATCCGCGACATCACCTACCCCGTGTGCGTCGCGCAGTACCTCCCCGCGGGCGTGCAGGTGCAGGACGTGACCGTCGCCGACGGGAAGGCGTCGATGACCGTCGCGTCGTCGTCGGTGAAGCTCACGCGCGACTCGCTCGGGGTCACCGGCAGCTGCGGCTGATCCGGCCCCGCCCCGCTCGGGCGTCCGCCTCGGGTGCTGTGCGGGCGTCCGCCCCGGGCGCCGTCACATGGGCGGGGCACCCCGATCCGCCTCGGTAGGATGCTCTCACCGCCTCCTCCTCCGGCTTCAGGGACCGCACCGGGTCCGCTCGCCATCCCGCACGTCCGCCCCGCGTACGAACAGGTGACTCCGTGACCGCGAACCCGCTGGCCCCGTCCTGGCTGCTGCCGCCCGACGACGCGAACGCGCTGGATCCGGGGCTGTGGTCCCGCGGCGCCGACCGCGACGCCGACGGCGCCCTCCGCATCGCCGGGGTCGCCGCCCCCGAGCTCGCCCGCCGCTTCGGCACCCCGCTCTACGTGGTCGACGAGGCCGACGTGCGCGGCCGCGCGGCCGAGACCCGGGCCGCCTTCGAGCGCGAGACCGCCGGGGTCGGCACGACCGCGCGCGTCTACTACGCGGGCAAGGCGTTCCTCAGCATCGAGGTCGCCCGGTGGATGGTCGAGGAGGGCCTCCACATCGACGTCTGCTCCGGCGGCGAGCTGGCCGTCGCGCTCGCGGCGGGCGCGGACCCGGCCCGCCTCGGCTTCCACGGCAACAACAAGTCCGTCGCCGAGATCGACCGCGCGGTGGCCGCGGGCATCGGGCAGATCGTCGTGGACAGCGTCATCGAGGTCGAGCGCATCGCCGCCGCGGCGGCATCGCACGGCCGCGTCCAGCCGGTGCGCCTCCGCGTGAACAGCGGCGTGCACGCGCACACGCACGAGTACCTCGCGACCGCCCGCGAGGACCAGAAGTTCGGGATCACGCTCGCCGACGCGCCCGACGTCGTCGCCCGCATCCGGTCGCACGCGTCCCTGTCCTTCACGGGCCTGCACGCGCACATCGGCAGCCAGATCTTCGAGACCGACGCCTTCGTCGAGTCCGCCCGGCGGCTCCTCGACCTGCACGAGCGGCTCCTCGCCGACGGCCCCGTCCCCGAGCTCAACCTCGGCGGCGGCTTCGGCATCGCCTACACGTCCGTCGACCGGCCCGTGCCCGTGCCCGAGATCGCCCGGCGGCTCGCCCGCATCGTGGGCGACGAGTGCGCGCGTCGGGGGATCGCGGTGCCCGTCATCGCGGTCGAGCCCGGCCGCAGCATCGTGGGGCCCTCCACCGCCACGCTCTACACGGTCGGCACCGTCAAGGACGTGCTCGTCACGGTCGGCGGCGTCGACGGCGAGGTGGCCGAGGCGGAGTCCGCCACGGGCGACGTGGAGGACCCGCGCGTCGCGGCCGAGGCCGAGACGGCGGTCCGCCGCTACGTGAGCGTCGACGGCGGCATGAGCGACAACGCGCGGCCCGCCCTCTACGGGGCGGACTACAGCGTGCGCCTGGCGGGCCGGACCTCGGACGCCGCCCCCGCGCTCGTCCGCGTCGCGGGGAAGCACTGCGAGAGCGGCGACCTGGTCGTGCACGCCGACTACCTGCCCGGCGACGTGCGCGCCGACGACCTCGTCGCCGTGCCCGCGACGGGCGCCTACTGCTGGGCGCTCGCGAGCAACTACAACTGGATCGGCCGCCCGCCCGTCGTCGCCGTGCGCGACGGCGAGGCGCGGGTCATCGTCCGCGGCGAGACCGTGGACGACCTGCTGGCGCGCGACGCGGGCACGCCGGCCGCCGCATCCCCCGACACGGACGGAGCACGATGATCGAGTACCGGAACCTGCGCGTGGCCCTGCTGGGCTGCGGCTCGGTCGGCACCCAGGTGGCGCGCCTCATGCGTGAGCACGGCGACGAGCTCGCCCAGCGCGTGGGCGTCCGGCTCGAGCTCGTGGGCATCGCGGTGCGCGACGCGGACGCCCCGCGCGACGCCTCCGTGCCGCGCGAGCTCCTCACCACGGACGCGGAGTCGCTCATCCTCGGTGCCGACATCGTCATCGAGCTGATGGGCGGCATCGAGCCCGCGCGCACCCACATCCTCGCGGCCATCCGCTCGGGCGCCGACGTCGTCACCGCGAACAAGGCCCTGCTCGCCACCCACGGGCCGGAGCTGTTCGAGGCGGCCGAGCAGGTGGGCGCGCAGCTCTACTACGAGGCCGCGGTCGCGGGCGCGATCCCCATCATCCGTCCGCTGCGCGACAGCCTCGCGGGCGACCGGGTCGAGCGGATCCTCGGCATCGTCAACGGCACGACGAACTACATCCTCGACGAGATGGACACGCACGGGCTCGGCTTCGACGAGGCCCTCGCGACGGCCACCGAGCTCGGCTACGCGGAGGCGGATCCGACCGCCGACATCGAGGGCCACGACGCGGCCCAGAAGGCGGCCATCCTCGCGAGCCTCGCCTTCCACACGCGCGTGCCGGTCGAGGCCGTGCACCGCGAGGGCATCACGGGCCTCGCGCCCGCGCAGTTCGCGTCGGCCCGCAAGGCCGGCTACGTGATCAAGCTGCTCGCCATCTGCGAGCGCCTCACGGATCCCGAGACCGGCCGCGACGGCGTCTCCGCCCGCGTGTACCCGGCGCTCGTGCCGCGCGACCACCCGCTCGCGGCCGTGCACGGCGCCAACAACGCCGTGTTCGTCGAGGCCGAGGCCGCGGGCGACCTCATGTTCTACGGCGCGGGCGCCGGGGGAGTGCAGACCGCGTCGGCCGTGCTCGGCGACGTCGTCTCGGCCGCGCGCCGCCACGTCGTCGGCGGCCCCGGCGTCGCGGAGTCGACGCACGCGGACCTCGAGACGCTGCCCGTCGGCGCGATCACGACCCAGTACCAGATCACGCTCCAGGTGGCGGACGAGCCGGGCGTGCTCGCCCGCATCGCGCACCTGTTCAGCGAGCAGGGCGTCTCCGTGGAGACGCTCGAGCAGACCACGCACCAGGCGCCCGTGGCGGGAGGGGCGGGCGACCGGCCCACCGCTAGCCTGGTGATCGGCACGCACCGCGCCACCGACGCGGCCCTCCGGGCCACCGTCGACGCGGTGTCGAACCTCGACGCGGTGACGGCAGTCGCGAGCGTCCTCCGAGTAGAAGGAGCCTGATGGCCCACCAATGGCGCGGACTGCTCCGCGAATACGCCGACCGCCTCGACGTCACGGACGCCACCCCGATCATCACGCTCGGCGAGGGCGGCACGCCGCTCATCCCCGCGCCCGCGCTGTCCGCCCGCACGGGCGCCGACGTGTGGGTCAAGTACGAGGGCATGAACCCCACCGGCTCCTTCAAGGACCGCGGCATGACGATGGCCATATCCAAGGCCGTCGAGCACGGCGCCAAGGCCGTCATCTGCGCGTCCACCGGCAACACCTCCGCGTCGGCCGCGGCGTACGCGACGCACGCGGGCATCACGGCCGCCGTGCTCGTGCCCGAGGGCAAGATCGCGATGGGCAAGCTCAGCCAGGCCGTCGCCCACGACGCGCAGCTGCTCCAGGTGCGCGGCAACTTCGACGACTGCCTCGACATCGCCCGCGAGCTCAGCGCGAACTACCCGGTGCACCTCGTCAACTCCGTGAACAACGACCGCATCGAGGGCCAGAAGACCGGCGCGTTCGAGGTCGTCGAGGTCCTGGGCGACGCGCCCGACTTCCACTTCATCCCCGTCGGCAACGCCGGCAACTACACCGCGTACACGCGCGGCTACCGCGAGGACCTCGAGGCGGGCAACGCCACGAAGCTGCCCCGCATGTTCGGCTTCCAGGCCGCGGGCAGCGCGCCCATCGTCGACGGCGCCATCGTCAAGGACCCCGACACGATCGCCAGCGCCATCCGCATCGGCAACCCCGCCTCGTGGAAGCTGGCCCTCGAGGCGCAGCTGCTCACCGACGGCTACTTCGGCGCCATCTCGGACGCACGGATCCTCGAGGCGCACCGCATCCTCTCCGCCGAGGTCGGCATCTTCGTCGAGCCCGCGTCGGCCATCAGCGTCGCCGGGCTCCTCGAGCGCGCCGAGGCCGGGCAGATCCCGAAGGGCGCGAAGGTCGTCCTCACGGTCACGGGCCACGGCCTCAAGGACCCGCAGTGGGCGCTCCGCACGGCCGACGGATCGGACGTCGCCCCCACGAGCGTGGGCGTCGACGTCGCCGAGATCGCGGGCGTGCTCGACCTGGTCGCGTCGTGACCGACGGTCCGATGACCACGGCGCTCCCCGTCGGGCGCCGCGTGCAGGTGCGCGTGCCCGCGACGAGCGCCAACCTCGGCCCCGGCTTCGACACGCTCGGCCTCGCGCTCGCGCTCTACGACGACCTCACGGTGACGGTGCGCGACGCGCCCGGCGCCACGGTCGACGTGCGCGGCGTCGGCGCGGGCGAGGTGCCCACCGACGAGACGAACCTCGTCGTCACCGCCATCGCCCACACCTTCGCCGCGTTCGACCAGCCGATGCCCGGCCTCGACCTCGTCGCCGAGAACCGGATCCCGCACGGCCGCGGCCTCGGCTCGTCCGGCGCCGCCATCGTGTCGGGGATCATGGCGGCGCAGGGCCTCCTCGCCGGCACCGTCGAGATCGACGCCGACGCGCTCCTCCGCCTCGCGACCGAGATGGAGGGCCACCCGGACAACGTGGCGCCCGCCCTCTTCGGCGGCCTCACCATCGCGTGGGTCGACGAGACCGGACCGCAGCACAAGAAGCTCGCCGTGCACCGCGGCGTCTCGCCGCTCGTGCTCGTGCCCGTCGCCACCATGTCCACCGCGCTCGCCCGCAGCCTCCAGCCGGAGTCCGTGCCGCACGAGGACGCGATCTTCAACGTGTCGCGGTCGGCCCTGCTCATCGCGGCCCTCATCCAGAGCCCCGAGCTGCTGCTCGCGGCCACCGAGGACCGCCTGCACCAGGACTACCGCGCGGCCGCCATGCCGGAGACGAACGCGCTCGTCCACCTGCTCCGCGAGGCGGGCTTCGCGGCCGTCGTCTCCGGCGCGGGCCCGTCGCTCCTCGTGCTCGGCAGCGACCCGGGCCAGCGGCTGACCGCGGCCCAGCTGGTCGCCGACCACGGCAGCACGCCGTGGCAGGCGCTGATGCTCGCCGTCGACGTCAAGGGATCCACCGTGCAGGTCGTCGACGCGGGCTCCGCCCCCTCCCGCTAGCCGGATCGCGCGGTCCTGCGGACCCGGCGCGCCGTTCCCCGCACGGGCCGGGCGCCGGGTGCTAGGATCGTCACGACCCCGGGGTCGACGGATCCACGCTTGAGCGTCGGAGATCCGGTCCCGGTGGTCGTTCTCACCACTCACCCGCTGTCGTCCCCGCCAGATCCCGCGCCTTCGTGCGCGACAGCAGCTCCGGACGGAATCAGACCGTCCGCCGCTCGGCGGAGACACACGCCTTCGGCTCTCCTCCGCACGGGCTTCGTCCCGGCGGATCGGGGAAAGGACCCACGAACATGACCGATGTCGACACCCGCGCCTCCGGCGCCGACCTGAGCACGCTCCGCGTCTCGCAGCTCCAGGCCATCGCCTCCGAGCTCGGGATCCCGGGCGGCTCCAAGCTCCGCAAGGGCGAGCTCGTGGCCGCGATCTCCGAGATCCAGGCCGCCCGCGAGCTGACCGTCCCCGCCGACGGGGCCCCCGCCGACCAGGCGCCCGCCGCCGAGGCCAGCGCCCCCGAGGCCCCCGCCGCCGAGGACGCCGCGCCCGCCGCTCCGTCCGAGACCCCCGTCGCCGAGCCCGTCGTCGAGGACGCCGCTCCCGTCGAGGCCCCGGCCGAGGCCCCCGCCGCGGAGGCGCCCGTCGCCGACGCGCCGGCCGAGCAGCCCGCCCGCTCCGGCCGCGGATCCCGGCGCGCCACCACCGCCCGCATCGTGCCCGAGCGCATCGCGGAGCCCGTCGAGGCCCCGGCCGCCGCCGAGCCCGCGAGCACCGGCCTCGAGGCCCGCATCGCCGAGGCCACCGCCACGGCCTCCTCCTCCGACGCGCCGCGCACCGCGGACGCCGCCCCCGCGACCCGCGCCGAGGCGCCCGCCGCGCGTCGCGGATCGCGCCGCGCCACGAGCTCCGGCGTCGTGGACCCCGCCGCCGAGGCCCCGCGCCAGGCAGCCCAGCACGTCAACAGCGGCCAGACCGCCGACCAGCTCGTCCCGACGGACGACGCCGCGGCGCCCGCCGCCGAGGACGGCGCCGAGTCCGCCCCGGAGCAGGGCTCCGAGCGCCGCGGCCGCGGCCGCCGTCGCGGAGGACGCGACGACCAGAACGGCCAGGGCGGCCAGTCCGGCCAGAACGGCCAGGCCGCGCAGGCCGACCGCGCGCAGGACGCCCCCGCCGAGGCCGCGACCGACGCGTCGACCTCCGGCGACGAGCGCGACGCCGACGACCAGGGCGGACGCCGCGACGACCAGGGCCGCGAGGGACGCGAGGGCGGACGCAACCGCAGCCGCAACCGCCGCAACCGCGACCGCGGGCGCGACCAGGACGACCAGCAGCAGGGCGGCCGCGACCAGGCGCCCCGCGAGCAGGCCCCGCGCGAGCAGGACGCCGACGACGAGGCGCAGGAGGAGGCCCGCACCGGCCGCCAGCGCCAGAACGGCCGCGGCCAGGGCGACCGCCAGCAGGACGTCCGCGCCGACCAGGCGCGCGCCGACCTCGGCCGCGACGACGACCGCAGCGGCCGCAGCCGCTACCGCGACCGCAAGCGCGGCCGCGGCCAGGGCGGCGACGACTTCGAGCCCGAGGTGACCGAGGACGACGTCCTCCTGCCCGTCGCGGGCATCCTCGACGTGCTCGACAACTACGCCTTCGTCCGCACGAGCGGCTACCTGCCCGGCACGAACGACGTCTACGTCTCGCTCGGCCAGGTCAAGAAGCACTCGCTGCGCAAGGGCGACGCCATCGTCGGCGCCATCCGCCAGCCGCGCGAGAACGACAGCCAGAGCCGCCAGAAGTACAACGCCATCGTGAAGATCGACTCGGTCAACGGCCTGCCGCCCGAGGAGGCCGCGAACCGCGTCGAGTTCGGCAAGCTCACGCCGCTCTACCCGCAGGACCGCCTCAGCCTCGAGACCGAGCCGAACAAGCTCACGACGCGGATCATCGACCTCGTGTCGCCGATCGGCAAGGGCCAGCGCGGCCTCATCGTCTCGCCGCCCAAGGCCGGCAAGACGCTCGTGCTCCAGGCCATCGCGAACGCCATCGCCACCAACAACCCCGAGGTCCACCTCATGGTCGTGCTGGTCGACGAGCGTCCCGAGGAGGTCACCGACATGCAGCGCACGGTGAAGGGCGAGGTCATCGCCTCCACCTTCGACCGTCCCGCCGAGGACCACACCACGGTCGCCGAGCTCGCCATCGAGCGCGCCAAGCGCCTCGTGGAGCTCGGCCACGACGTGGTCGTGCTGCTCGACTCCATCACCCGCCTCGGCCGCGCGTACAACCTCGCGGCTCCCGCATCCGGCCGGATCCTCTCGGGCGGCGTCGACTCGTCGGCGCTCTACCCGCCGAAGCGCTTCTTCGGCGCGGCGCGCAACATCGAGCACGGCGGATCGCTCACGATCCTCGCCACGGCGCTCGTGGAGACCGGGTCCAAGATGGACGAGGTCATCTTCGAGGAGTTCAAGGGCACCGGCAACATGGAGCTCCGCCTCTCCCGCGCCCTCGCCGACAAGCGGATCTTCCCGGCCGTCGACGTGAACGCCTCCGGCACGCGCCGCGAGGAGATGCTCATGGGCGCCGACGAGGTCAAGGTCACCTGGAAGCTGCGCCGCGCCCTCGCCGGGCTCGAGCAGCAGCAGGCCCTCGAGATCGTCCTCAGCCGCCTCAAGGAGACGACCTCCAACGTCGAGTTCCTCATGAAGGTCCAGGCCTCCATGCCCAACACCGCGAACGGCCAGTCCCACCAGAGCCACGGGCACGGCGCGCACGAGAAGGGCTGACGCGTGTTCGAGTCCGTCGTCCAGCTGCTGGAGGAGCACGAGGAGCTCCAGCAGCAGCTGGGCGACCCCGAGCTGCACGCCGACGCGTCGCGCTCGCGCAAGGTCAACCGCCGCTACGCGGAGCTGAGCCGGATCGTCGCCGCGCACGCGGAGTGGACCCAGCTCGGCGACGACCTCGCGGCCGCCCGCGAGCTGGCCGAGGAGGACCCGGCGTTCGCCGACGAGATCCCCGGCCTCGAGCAGGCGCTCGATGCGGCGCAGGAGAAGCTCCGGCGCCTCCTGATCCCGCGCGACCCCGACGACGCGCGCGACGTCATCATGGAGATCAAGATGGGCGAGGGCGGCGCGGAGTCCGCGCTGTTCGCCGCCGACCTCCTGCGGATGTACCTGCACTACGCGGAGTCCCGCCGCTGGAAGACGGAGGTCCTCAGCCAGACGCAGAGCGACCTCGGCGGCTACAAGGACGTGCAGGTCGCGATCAAGGGCACGTCCGACGACCCCGCGCTCGGCGTGTGGGCGCACCTCAAGTACGAGGGCGGCGTGCACCGCGTGCAGCGCGTGCCGGCCACCGAGTCGCAGGGCCGCATCCACACCTCGGCCGCGGGCGTGCTCGTGATCCCCGAGGTCGAGGAGGTGGAGGAGGTCGCCATCGACCCCAACGACCTCAAGATCGACGTCTACCGCTCGTCCGGCCCCGGCGGCCAGTCGGTCAACACGACCGACTCCGCCGTCCGCATCACCCACCTGCCCACGGGCATCGTGGTCGCGATGCAGAACGAGAAGAGCCAGCTGCAGAACCGCGAGGCCGGCATGCGCGTGCTCCGCGCGCGCGTCCTCGCGAAGCAGCAGGAGGAGATCGACGCGGAGGCCTCGGCCGTGCGCCGCAGCCAGATCCGCACGATGGACCGGTCGGAGCGCATCCGCACGTACAACTACCCGGAGAACCGCATCGCGGACCACCGCACCGGGTACAAGGCGTACAACCTCGACGCGGTGATGGACGGCGCCCTCGACCCGGTCGTGGACTCCTGCATCCAGGCCGACGAGGAGGCGCGGCTCGACGCGCTCGGGACGGACGCGTGATCCGCGCGACCGTCCCGGGCGTCGTGCCCGCCGCCGCCCGCGGCCCCCGCGCCCGTGGCTGACGGGGAGGGCGTCCCCGCCACGGTCGACGCCCTCCGCATGCGCGTCGGGTCGACGCTCGCCGCGGCCGGGATCGAGGATCCCGCGGTCGACGCGGAGCTGCTGATCGGGCACGTGCTCGACCTGTCGCGCGGGCAGGTGCAGTCCCGCGCGATCACGCGGGCCGCGGTCGACCCCGCTGACGCCGCGCGCGTCCTCGAGCTGGCCGCCCGTCGGGCCCGCCGCGAGCCGCTGCAGCACATCACGGGCGTCGCGCACTTCCGCTCGCTGGAGCTCCGCGTGGGCCCCGGCGTCTTCGTGCCGCGCCCCGAGACCGAGCACGTCGCGCAGCTCGCGATCGACGCGCTGTCCGCCGCGCCGGGGGAGGCGCCCGTCGCGGTCGACCTCGGCACGGGATCCGGCGCCCTCGCGCTCGCGCTCGCCACGGAGGTGCCGCACTCCCGGGTGCACGCGATAGAGGTGTCGCCCGAGGCGCACGCGTGGACCGCCCGCAACGTCGCCCGCCTCGCCCCCGGCGTGGACCTCGTGCTCGGCGACCTCGCCGACGCGTTCCCCGAGCTCGACGGCACGGTGTCCGTCGTCGTGTCGAACCCGCCGTACATCCCGGTCGACGCGGTGCCGCGCGACCCCGAGGTCCGCCTGCACGATCCCGCCCTCGCCCTCTACGGCGGCGCCGACGGGCTTGACGTCGTACGGCTCGTCTCGCGGACCGCCCGGCGGCTGCTGCACCCCGGCGGCGCGCTCGTCATCGAGCACGGCGAGCTGCAGGGCGCGGCGATCCGCGCGCTGCTCGACGCCGACGGCTGGCGCCAGACCCGGACGCACGAGGACCTCACGCGGCGCGACCGCGCGACCACCGCCGTCCGCTGACGCCCGGCGCGCGCGCCCGCGCACCCGGTCCCGTCCGCGTCGCGGGTCGGCGTGGCCCGCGGACGCCCGCCGCGCTCCGCCGCGGAGAGCCGGTCAGCCCTGCTGCGCCCGGATGAAGCGCTCGACCGCGGGCAGCAGGTCGCCGTCCCCGCGCACGTGGTGGCCGGTGATGCCGAGCCCGCGCGCGGACTCCACGTTGTCGATCCGGTCGTCTGCGAAGAAGGTGCGCGTCGCTGGCTGCGCGTAGGCGGCGAGCACGCCGCGGAACACGGCCGGATCGGGCTTCCGCGCGCCGTAGCCGCTCGAGGTCCGCAGGTGCTCGAGGCCGAACAGCGGCACGAGCTCGGGCGCGAGCGTCGGGAGGTGCCGGGCGGCGAGGGCGTTGTTGTTGGTGAGCAGCGTGATCCGCCCGGCCTCCCGCGCCCGCGCCACGGCCTCGAGCGCCTGCGGCCGCACCGTCATGGACGCGCGGCGGCGGCGCACCCACTCGTCCTCGTCGAGCTCGACGCCCACCGCGGCGCAGAACGCGGGCAGGTAGGAGTCGGCGTCGAACCGCCCCGCCTCGGCCGCCCACTCGCCGTCGTCGTTGTACCAGCGGCGGCGGAGCTCCGCGATGTCGTGGCCCGTCGCCGCCGTGATCCGGTCGGCCGGCCCCCGCCAGTCGTGGTCATAGAGCACGTCGTCCCTGTCGAACACGAACAGGAGCCCGGCGGCGGGCGAGGGGGAGGGCGCGGAGGTCATCCGCCCCAGTATGCGGCCGGTCCGGTCGCGCGGATCCTCCCGGGCCGTCGGCGCCGACTCGCGGACCCGCGTGCGACGGGTGCCGCCACGCGGATCCTCCGCTCAGGGCCGCGGGCGCGCGCTCGGCTACGATGAGCGACGACATGGCGCGCATCTACGACTGCTCAGTCGACACCGACCTCCTCACCGGCATGAGACTCGCCCGACAGGCGGTGGGCCGCGGCGAGGTCGTCGTCATCCCCACGGACACGGTCTACGGCATCGCCGCCGACGCCTTCAACCCGGACGCCGTCCAGCGCCTCCTCGACGCGAAGGGCCGCGGACGCGACGCGCCGCCGCCCGTCCTCATCCCCGGGCAGTCCACGCTCGACGCCCTCGCCGACTTCGTGCCCGACGTCGTCCGCCGCCTGGTCGACGAGTTCTGGCCCGGCGGCCTCACCGTGATCCTCGTGGCGCAGCCGTCGCTCGTGTGGGACCTCGGCGAGACGCGCGGCACCGTCGCGCTCCGCATGCCCGCGAACTCCGTCGCGCTCGAGCTCCTCGCGGAGACGGGCCCGCTCGCGGTGTCGTCCGCGAACAGGACCGGGCAGCCGGCGGCGGCGACCGCCCAGGAGGCCGTCGACCAGCTCGGCGCGAGCGTCGACGTCTTCCTCGACGGCGGCGCCGCCGGGGGAGCGGCCTCGACCATCGTCGACGCCTCGCGCGTCACGGAGGCGGGCGGCCGCGTCCGCATCGTCCGCGAGGGCGCCGTCACGCGCGCGCAGATCCAGCAGCTCATCGGCGACGAGCTCGAGCCCGTCGTCGCGGCCCCGAGCGAGCCGGCCGACGACGCGGGCGCCGCCGGCCCCGACGCCGCCGCCCCCGCGACCCCCGACGAGCCCGAGGCCCCGCGCGGCATCGCCAAGGGGGCCGAGCGCGACGCCCCCGCCGTGGATGCGCCGTCCTCGGTCGCCGCCGACGCGCCCTCCGCCGCCGACGCCCCGGCCGCCGACGACCCCTCCACGTACCCGACCTTCGTCGAGCCCGCGGCCGAGCCGTCCGAGCCTGCCGCGACCGAGCCGTCGGCGTCCGAGCCCTCCGCGGATCCGCCCGCGCACCCCCGGTGACCTACTACGCCGCCATGGCGGTCGTCTCCGCGGTCATCACGCTCGTGCTCTCGATGGTCGTGATGAAGCTCGGCTACCGCTTCAAGCTCTACCCGGCGATCCGCGCCCGCGACGTGCACACGCGCCCCACGCCCCGGCTCGGCGGCGTCGCCATGTTCGCGGGCATCCTCGTCGCGTTCGCGGTGGCCTCGCAGGTGAGCTGGTTCGGCCTCGTCTTCGACCGGCCCGGTCCCGTGATCGCGATCCTCGGCGCCGCGCTGATGATCGTCGTCATCGGCGTGCTCGACGACATCTACGACCTCGACTGGATGATCAAGCTCGCCGGCCAGATCCTCGCCGCCGGCCTCCTCGCCTGGCAGGGCGTCGCCATCTCGTCGCTCCCCATCGGCGGCCTCACGGTCGGCTCCTCGCAGATGTCGATCATGCTGACGATCTTCGCCATCGTCCTCGTCATGAACGCCGTCAACTTCATCGACGGCCTCGACGGCCTCGTCGCCGGCGTCGCGATCATCGCGAACGGCGCCTTCTTCCTCTACAGCTTCCTGCTCTCGGACACGGCCACCGGCCAGACCGAGCGGTTCAACCTCGCGTCGCTCATCAGCGCGATCCTCATCGGCGCCTGCCTCGGCTTCCTGCCCTTCAACTGGCACCCGGCGAAGCTCTTCATGGGCGACGCGGGCGCGCTGCTCGTCGGCCTCCTCATGGCCACGAGCGCCATCGCCGTCACGGGCGAGATCGACCCGAACCCGGAGACCTTCGGCCGCTCTCAGCTGCTGCCCGCGTTCCTGCCGATCCTGCTGCCGTTCGCGATCCTCATCGTGCCGCTGCTCGACTTCGCCCTCGCCGTCTTCCGCCGGCTCAAGGCCGGCAAGTCGCCCTTCAGCGCCGACCGCAAGCACCTCCACCACCGCCTGCTCGACATGGGCCACTCCCGCCTGCACGCCACGCTCATCTTCTACGCGTGGACGGGCGTCGTCTCCGCCGGCTGCCTCCTGATGTTCGTCGTGCAGCCCTACGCCTGGGGCGTCGGCTTCATCGTCGTCGGCATGATCGCCTGCGCCGTGGTCACGCTCGCCCCGCTCAGCCGTCGCAAGCGCCTCGAGGCTGCCGCGCAGCTCGTCCCCGCCGACGCGGACTCCGACGACGCCGCGGCCTACGACCCGCTCGACGAGGCCGCGGGCGACCGCCCCCTCGCGCGCCTCACGGAGTCCGAGCTCCAGACCGTGGAGCGCGAGCACGCCGGTCTCGCGCACAGCTCCCCACCGACCCGACCCACCGACCTCCCGCACGCGGGGGACCACAAGGAGACCGCATGACCGACCACACGAGCGCCCCCGGGACGACCGGCCGCACGCCCGCGCAGGCCGTGTTCACCCGCATCCTCGTGGCGGGCGCCCTGCTGGCCCTCGCCATCGCCGTCGTCGGCGGCATCGTCGGCTTCGCGGTCGACGGCGGTCGCGGCGTCGTCAGCGCCGTCATCGGCAGCGCCATGGCGCTGGTGTTCCTCGGCATCACCGCCGGCAGCATCCTCTTCGCCCAGCGGTTCCAGGCCTCCGACAGCTACCCGCAGCTCTTCTTCGGCATCGTGCTGGGCGCCTGGGTCGTGAAATTCGGCGTGTTCCTCGCCATCACGCTGGCGCTCAAGGAGCAGCCCTGGATCAACCTCGTGGTGCTCTTCGTGACCATCGTGGTGGGCGTCATCGGGGCCCTCGTGATGGACGTCGTGGTCATCAGCCGCGCCCGCATGCCCTACGTGAGCGACGCGCAGCTGCCCCGCAGCTGATCCGCACGCGGGTGCCGGAGTCGTGTGCGACGCGATTAGTCAGGGCACCCTCATTGTTGGTAGTCTCTCTCAAGACGATTCCCGTCGGGCCGTGCCC
Organism: Clavibacter michiganensis subsp. tessellarius; assembly: GCF_021922985.1. Taxonomy (NCBI): domain Bacteria; kingdom Bacillati; phylum Actinomycetota; class Actinomycetes; order Micrococcales; family Microbacteriaceae; genus Clavibacter; species Clavibacter tessellarius. Next base: position 373,686 of record NZ_CP040788.1, read on the forward strand.
AGAACCACCTCACGCCGGCGTCTTCTCACCCCATCCGTTCGTCGCCGCGAGAGCTCGCGCTCCACGCCCCGAAACAGGAGATAGCGCTGTTAGCCATCGCTGCACCACGCATCATCACCCTCGCCGCTGAAGACTCGGGTGAGGGGTTCCACGCTCCCACCATCGGGGAGTTCTTCCCGCCGATCGCCTTCTTCGAGGGCACGGGCTTCGACCTGAACCGGATCATGCTGATCCGCCTCCTGGTCCTCGCGGTGCTCGTGGTCGTCTTCGTCCTCGGCACCCGGAAGCTCACGCTCGTCCCCGGCCGCGCGCAGAACCTCATGGAGATGAGCGTCGACTTCGTCCGCGTGAACATCGCCGAGGACATCCTGGGCAAGAAGGACGGCAAGCGCTTCCTCCCGATCCTCGCGACGATCTTCTTCCTCGTCGTCGGCATGAACGTCACGGGCATCATCCCGTTCCTCAACATCGCCGGCACGTCGGTCATCGGCCTCCCGATGCTCCTCGCGGTCATCGCGTACATCACGTTCATCTACGCGGGCATCAAGGACAGGGGAGTGGGCTTCTTCAAGAACAGCCTCTTCCCGGCCGGCGCACCGTGGCCCATCTACATCCTGCTGACGCCCATCGAGTTCCTGTCGACCTTCATCATCCGGCCCGTCGCGCTCACGCTGCGACTCCTGATGAACATGGTCGCGGGGCACCTCCTGCTGGTCCTCTGCTTCTCCGCGACGTGGTTCTTCCTCTTCGAGTCGCAGGGCGCCCTCAAGTTCCTGGGCGCCGGAACCCTCGTCCTCGGCTTCGCGTTCACGCTCTTCGAGCTGCTCGTCGCGGTCCTGCAGGCCTACATCTTCGCCCTCCTCACGGCTGTCTACATCCAGCTGGCCGTGGCGGAGGAGCACTAAGCGATCTCGTCCACCCACGAGATCACCCAACCGGAAGGAAACCCCAGTGGATCCCATCATTCTCGCCGAGATCAACGGCAACATCGCGACCGTCGGCTACGGTCTCGCCGCGATCGGCCCCGGCATCGGTGTCGGCATCGTCGCCGGGAAGACCGTCGAGGCCATCGCGCGCCAGCCCGAGATCGCGGGCCGCCTGCAGACCACGATGTTCCTCGGCATCGCGTTCTCCGAGGCGCTCGGCCTGATCGGCCTCGCGACCTACTTCATCTTCCAGTAAGGACCACGCGCATGATCTCGCCCCACAACGTGATGGCGGCAGGTGAAGAAACGACGCAGAGCATCCTGCTGCCCGCTGTCTACGACATCGTGTGGTCGGCGGTCGTGTTCGTCGTCCTCCTGCTGGTCATCTGGAAGTACGCGCTCCCGCGCGTGTACAAGCTGCTCGACGCGCGCTCCGAGGCGATCGCGGGCGGCATCGAGAAGGCCGAGCGCGCGCAGGCCGAGGCGGACGCCGCCAAGGAGGAGCTGACCGCTCAGCTCGCCGAGGCGCGTGCCGAGGCCGGTCGCATCCGCGAGCAGGCCCGCGTCGACGCCCAGCGCATCGCCGCGGAGATCAAGGAGCAGGCCACGGCCGACGCCGCCCGGATCACCGCCAGCGCGCAGTCGCAGATCGAGGCGGAGCGCCAGCAGGCGGTCGTCTCGCTCCGCTCCGAGGTCGGATCGCTCGCGATCGACCTCGCGTCGGGGGTCATCGGGCAGAGCCTCACGGACGACCAGCGCTCCACCGCGCTCGTCGACCGGTTCCTCGCCGACCTGGAGGCCAGCGAGACCGCCGGCAGGACCGGATCCGCCAGCTGATGGGCAGTGCATCGCGCGCATCGCTGGAGTCGGCCCGCCGCGTCCTCGTGGAGCTCGGGGGCGTCGACCTGTCGACGGCCGAGCAGCTCCTCGGGGCCGGTCGCGCCATCGGCGGATCCACGCACCTGCTCTCCGCGCTGGCCGACACCGGCATCGCGCCGGAGGTCAAGCACGCCATCGTGGACCGGGTCTTCGGCCCCACCGTCCAGGAGCCGGCGCTGCGCGTCCTCCGCGCGGTCGTCGACGGCCGCTGGTCGTCGAACGGCGAGCTGCTGGCGGGCATCGAGGAGCTCGGCATCCGTGCCGTGGCGATCTCGGCGCCCGAGGGCACGCCCATCGAGGCGGAGCTGTTCACCTTCGGCCGCGCCGTCTCCACCGACGACGCGCTGGAGCTGGCGCTCGGCGACAAGCTCGGCGACGCGCAGGCGAAGTCGACGCTCGTCCACCGTCTCCTCGACGGCCGGGCGTCCGCGCAGACCGTGGTCATCGTCGAGCAGCTCGTGCAGCAGCCCCGCGGCCGCCGCATGGGGGAGCTCATCCGCCACGCCGCCACGCTCGTGGCCGACCAGGCGGGCCTCACCATCGCGACCGTCCGCGTCGCCTCGCCCCTGTCGCCCGAGCAGTCGGAGCGCCTGGCGCAGGCCCTCAGCCGCCGCTACTCGCGGCGGGTGGAGCTGAACGAGGTCGTGGACCGCGACCTCGTCGGCGGCCTCCGCGTGCAGATCGGCGACGACGTCATCGACGGCAGCGTCGCCACCAGGATCAACGATTTGAGACTCCAGTTCGCCTGACCGGCGGGCGTCACCTCGGGAGCCGTCCGCTCTCGTGAATGCAAAGGGAAAGAAGATGGCAGAACTTTCGATCAGCCCCGACGAGATCCGGGACGCGCTCAAGGACTTCGTGCAGTCCTACGAGCCCGGCAAGGCCTCGACCGAAGAGGTCGGCTACGTGCTCGACGCGGGCGACGGAATCGCCCACGTGCAGGGCCTGCCCGGCGTCATGGCCAACGAGCTCATCACGTTCGCCGACGGGACCCTGGGCCTCGCCCAGAACCTCGAGGAGAGCGAGATCGGCGTCATCGTGCTCGGCGAGTTCGCCGGCATCGAGGAGGGCATGGAGGTGCGCCGCACCGGCGAGGTGCTCTCCGTCCCCGTCGGCGACGGCTACCTCGGCCGCGTCGTGGACCCGCTGGGCAACCCCATCGACGGCCAGGGCGAGATCGCGACCGAGGGCCGCCGCGCCCTCGAGCTCCAGGCGCCCGGGGTCATGCAGCGCAAGAGCGTGCACGAGCCCATGCAGACCGGCATCAAGGCCATCGACGCCATGATCCCGATCGGCCGCGGCCAGCGCCAGCTCATCATCGGCGACCGCCAGACCGGCAAGACGGCCATCGCGATCGACACGATCATCAACCAGAAGGCCAACTGGGAGTCCGGCGACACGAACAAGCAGGTGCGCTGCATCTACGTCGCCATCGGCCAGAAGGGCTCGACCATCGCCTCGGTGAAGGGTGCCCTCGAGGAGGCCGGCGCCATGGAGTACACGACCATCGTCGCGTCCCCCGCGTCCGACCCCGCCGGCTTCAAGTACCTCGCGCCCTACACCGGCTCGGCCATCGGCCAGCACTGGATGTACGGCGGCAAGCACGTCCTCATCATCTTCGACGACCTGTCCAAGCAGGCCGAGGCCTACCGCGCCGTCTCCCTCCTCCTGCGCCGTCCGCCGGGACGCGAGGCGTACCCCGGCGACGTGTTCTACCTGCACTCCCGCCTGCTCGAGCGCTGCGCCAAGCTCTCGGACGAGCTGGGCGCCGGATCGATGACGGGCCTGCCCATCATCGAGACGAAGGCGAACGACGTCTCGGCGTACATCCCCACCAACGTGATCTCGATCACCGACGGCCAGATCTTCCTGCAGTCCGACCTCTTCAACGCCAACCAGCGTCCTGCGGTCGACGTCGGCATCTCGGTCTCCCGCGTCGGCGGCGACGCCCAGGTGAAGAGCATCAAGAAGGTCTCCGGCACGCTCAAGCTCGAGCTCGCGCAGTACCGCTCCCTCGAGGCGTTCGCGATCTTCGCGTCCGACCTCGACGCGGCCAGCCGTCGCCAGCTCGCCCGCGGCGCGCGCCTCACCGAGCTGCTCAAGCAGCCCCAGTACTCGCCGTTCCCCATCGAGGAGCAGGTCGTCTCGATCTGGGCGGGCACGAAGGGCAAGCTCGACGAGGTCCCCGTCGAGGACATCCTGCGCTTCGAGCGCGAGCTGCTCGACCACCTCCACCGCAACACGGAGGTGCTGTCGCAGCTCAAGGAGAAGAACGTCCTCACCGACGACATCGTCGACGCGATGGACAAGGCCGTGGACGCGTTCAAGCTCGAGTTCCAGACGGGCGAGGGCAAGCCGCTCGCCTCCGTCGGCTCGGAGAAGTTCGAGGCGACCAAGGCCGAGGACGTCAACCAGGAGCAGATCGTGAAGGCCAAGCGCTGACGCGCTGACGCCACACGATCCGCCACCGACCGAGACCGATAGGGAGACTCATGGGAGCGCAACTCCGGGTCTACACGCAGAAGATCAAGTCCGCGCAGACGACGAAGAAGATCACCCGCGCGATGGAGCTGATCTCCGCGTCGCGCATCCAGAAGGCGCAGCAGCGGATGGCGGCGTCCGCGCCGTACTCCCGCGCCGTCACGCGCGCGGTCTCGGCGGTGGCGACGTTCTCGAACGTCGACCACATCCTCACGACCGAGCCCGAGAAGGTGGAGCGGGCGGCGATCGTCGTCTTCGCCTCCGACCGCGGCCTCGCCGGCGCGTTCAGCTCCAGCGTCCTGAAGGAGTCGGAGCAGCTCGCCGAGCTCCTCCGCTCGCAGGGCAAGGAGATCGTCTACTACCTCGTCGGCCGCAAGGCCGTCGGGTACTTCAAATTCCGCAAGCGGGACTCGGAGCGCATCTGGACCGGCAGCACCGAGAAGCCCGAGTTCGAGACCGCGAAGTCGATCGGCGACGCCCTCGTGGAGAAGTTCGTGACGCCGGCGTCCGAGGGCGGCGTGGACGAGATCCACATCGTCTTCAACCGCTTCGTCTCGATCGCCACGCAGAAGCCCGAGGTCGTCCGTCTCCTCCCGCTCGAGGTCGTCGAGGGGGTCGAGGCGCCCGAGCAGGGCACCGTCCTCCCGCTCTACGAGTTCGAGCCCGAGGTGGGCGACGTGCTCGACGCGCTGCTGCCCGTCTACATCGAGAGCCGCATCTTCAACGCGATGCTGCAGTCGGCCGCCTCCGAGCACGCCGCGCGCCAGAAGGCCATGAAGTCGGCGAGCGACAACGCCGACAAGCTCGTGACCACCTACACGCGGCTCCGCAACAACGCGCGACAGACCGAGATCACCCAGCAGATCTCCGAGATCGTCGGCGGCGCGGACGCGCTCGCCTCCAGCAAGTAACGCTTCCTACGCTTCACGAAAGAAGAGAGAGACAATGACTGACACCGCCACTGCGCCGGTCGACACCGACAGGGTGGCCGGCGTCGGACGCATCGCACGCGTCACCGGCCCGGTCGTGGACATCGAGTTCCCGCACGACTCGATCCCCATGGTCTACAACGCCCTCAAGACCACGATCACCATCGGCGAGGAGTCGACCGAGATCACGCTCGAGGTCGCCCAGCACCTCGGCGACGACCTGGTCCGCGCGATCGCCCTCAAGCCCACGGACGGCCTCGTCCGCGGCCAGGAGGTGCGCGACACCGGCGAGGCCATCTCGGTCCCCGTCGGCGACATCACCAAGGGCAAGGTCTTCAACGTCACCGGCGACGTGCTCAACAACGTCGGCGGCGAGCCGATCGAGATCACCGAGCGCTGGCCCATCCACCGCAAGCCCCCGATGTTCGACCAGCTCGAGTCCAAGACGCAGCTGTTCGAGACCGGCATCAAGGTCATCGACCTCCTCACCCCGTACGTGCAGGGCGGCAAGATCGGCCTGTTCGGCGGCGCGGGCGTCGGCAAGACCGTCCTCATCCAGGAGATGATCCAGCGCGTCGCGCAGGACCACGGCGGCGTGTCCGTGTTCGCCGGCGTCGGCGAGCGCACCCGTGAGGGCAACGACCTCATCATGGAGATGGAGGAGGCCGGCGTCTTCGACAAGACCGCGTTGGTCTTCGGCCAGATGGACGAGCCGCCGGGAACGCGCCTCCGCGTGGCCCTGTCCGCGCTCACGATGGCGGAGTACTTCCGCGACGTGCAGAACCAGGACGTGCTGCTCTTCATCGACAACATCTTCCGCTTCACGCAGGCCGGCTCCGAGGTCTCCACGCTGCTCGGCCGCATGCCGTCCGCGGTGGGCTACCAGCCGAACCTCGCCGACGAGATGGGCGTGCTCCAGGAGCGCATCACGTCGACCCGCGGCCACAGCATCACGTCGCTGCAGGCCATCTACGTCCCCGCGGACGACTACACCGACCCGGCACCGGCCACCACGTTCGCGCACCTCGACGCGACCACGGAGCTCAGCCGCGAGATCGCCTCGCGCGGCCTCTACCCGGCCGTCGACCCGCTGACGTCCACGAGCCGCATCCTCGACCCGCGGTACCTGGGCCAGGCGCACTACGACACGGCCACCCGCGTCAAGGCGATCCTGCAGAAGAACAAGGAGCTCCAGGAGATCATCGCGATCCTCGGCGTCGACGAGCTCTCCGAGGAGGACAAGGTCACGGTCTCCCGTGCCCGCCGCATCCAGCAGTTCCTCTCGCAGAACACGTACATGGCGAAGAAGTTCACGGGCGTCGAGGGCTCGACCGTCCCGCTGAAGAACACCATCGAGTCGTTCTCGAAGATCGCCGACGGCGACTACGACCACGTCGCCGAGCAGGCGTTCTTCAACGTCGGCGACCTCGACGACGTCGACCGCCGCTGGTCCGAGATCCAGAAGGAGAACGGCTGACATGGCCCGCGCTGATCTCACGGTGACCGTGGTGTCGGCCGACCAGCAGGTCTGGTCCGGTCAGGCGTCCATGGTCGTCGCGCGCACCAGCGAGGGCGAGATCGGCATCCTCGCCGGTCACGAGCCGCTCCTGGCGATCCTCGCGACCGGCAACGTCCGCATCACGCAGGACGGCGGCGCCGTGATCACCGCGGACGCCGACGAGGGCTTCCTCTCGGTCGAGAACGACAACGTGACCGTGGTCGCGCGCAAGGCCGCTCTGGTCGCGTAGCGTCGCCTCGCATCGTCCGAAGGCGGACGGTCCCCTCGGGGGCCGTCCGCCTTCGTGCGTCCGGCTGTCGTCGGTGCGGGTGCCGTCTCTGCGCCCGACACTCGCCCGTCCGCCCTCCGTCCGTCCCCGTCCACCGTCCGTCCCCGTCCTGGAGGTCCCGTCCCGTGCTCGTCCTGCTGCCGCCGTCCGAGACCAAGCGCGACGGAGGGGATCCCGGCTCCCGGCTCGACCTCGACCGGCTCGCCTTCCCCGCGCTGACGGAGGAGCGGCGGGCCGTGGTGCGTGCGGTGGCGGATCTCGCCCGGGATCCGGAGGCGGCGGCGCGGGCGCTGAAGCTGGGGCCGCGGCAGGCCGCCGAGGTGGAGCGGAACCGCGTCGTGGAGTCGTCGCCCACGATGCCCGCGCTCCTGCGCTACACGGGCGTCCTCTACGACCCCATCGGCGCCGCGGCCCTCGACGCGGAGCAGCTCGCCTTCGCCGGGCGCCACGTGGCCGTCCACTCGGCGCTCTTCGGGCCCGTCGCCGCGACCGACCCCATCCCCGCGTACCGGCTGTCGCACGACAGCCGGGTGCCGGGCGTGCGGATGAAGGCGCACTGGTCGGCCTCCGTCTGCGCGGCCCTGGCCGAGGTGCCCGGACTCGTGCTCGACCTCCGCAGCGAGGGCTACGCGGCGCTGGGGCCGCGACCGGGCCACGCGGACTCGGCCGTCGTGCGCGTCGTCGCTCGCGGGGAGGACGGCACCGTGCGCGCGCTCAACCACTTCAACAAGAAGGCCAAGGGCGAGCTCGTCCGGGCCCTCGTGCGGGGTGGGCGCGACCTCGGCACGGTGGCCGAGCTCCTCGAGTGGGCCCGGGAGTCCGGCATCGAGCTCGACCGCGGCGCCGACGGCGAGCTGGTGCTCGTGACCGCCTCCCGCTGACGCTCGACCGGCCGCATGCCGCACCCGCGGTCCCGGCGGATCGCGGCACGTCCCCGGCGTCGGAGCCGGGCTCGCGTGGCGTTCGGAGCCGACCGGTCGCGGCGGGATCAGGCGGCCCGGTGGCAGCCGACGACGTGGTCGTCGACGAGTCCGGAGGACTGCATGAGCGCGTAGACGGTGGTCGGTCCCACGAAGCGGAGCCCGAGCGCCTTGAGCTCCCGGCTGAGGGCGGTGGACTCGGGCGTGACCGCCGGGATGTCGTTCGCGGTCGCGGGGCGCCGGCGCGTCGTCGGATCCGCGGCGTGCGCCCAGATCAGGCGGTCCAGGGCGCCGTCGCCGCGCTCGTCGACCAGCGCCCGGACCACGCGCGCGTTGCCGCGGGCCGCCAGGATCTTCGCGCGGTTGCGGATGATGCCGGCGTCGCCCATGAGCCGCTCGACGTCGTCGTCGTCCAGGGCGGCGACCGCGTCGAGGTCGAAGCCGTGGAAGACCTCCCGGAACCGGGGGCGCTTGCGGAGGATGGTGATCCACGCGAGCCCGGCCTGGAAGCCCTCCAGGGACAGCTTCTCGAACAGGGGGCGATCGCCGTGCAGGGGCCGGCCCCACTCCTCGTCGTGGTACCTGCGGTACTCGGCGTCGGCCGCCGACCACGCGCAGCGGACCAGGCCGTCCTCGCCCGTGACCAGGGACGCGCGGGTCATGACGGCAGCACCGAGCCCTCGAGGGCGAGCAGGCGCAGCTTCGTGGCCACGCCGTCCCCGGCGCTGAAGCCCGTGACCCGGCCGTCGGAGCCGAGGACCCGGTGGCAGGGCACCAGGATGCAGAGCCGGTTCGCTCCGACCGCGCCGCCGACGGCGCGGGCACCGCCCGGACGCCCGGCGGCGTGCGCCAGCGCGCCGTACGTGACGACCCCGCCGTACGGCACGCGCAGGAGCGCCTCCCACACGGCGACCTGGAACGGCGTCCCGACGAGGCGCACCGGGACGTCGAGGACCGGCAGGCGGCCCGCGAGGTGCGCCTCGAGCTGCCGGGCGGCCTCGTCGAGCACCGGGCTCGAGCGGTCGGGCAGGTGGTCGAGCGGCAGCGCATCGGCGGTGGCGATGGAGAGGGCGACCACGCGGTCGCCGTCCGCGACGAGCTCGAGGCGTCCGACGGGGGAGGGGATCCGCAGCAGCGCGTGCCCGGGCGGGAGGGTGCCGCGCCCGGGAGGCATGCGCGGGGGCGCATCGACGGGGAGCGCCCGCGGGCGGGCGGCGGGAGCGGCGGCGGGAGCGGGGGGAGCGGTCATGCGGCGAACGTAGGGGCTGCGTGGCGGGCGTCCCGCGCGGGTCGACGGCTGGGGGATCCGCGCCGTCCGCATGGCCGGGGGAGGAGCCGGCCGGGCGTCTCCCGCGTCACCGCGAGCGCCCGTGCCCGTCCTGCGTGTGCACCTTGAGGTACACGAAGGTCTCGGTGCTCACGACGCCCTCGAGCGCCCGGATGCGCGCGTTCAGCAGCTCCACCAGCTCGTCGTCGTCCTCGCACACGACCTCGGCGAGGAGGTCAAAGGTGCCGGCGGTGATGACCACGTAGTCCACGGCCGGGATGGCGGCGAGGGCGTCCGCGACCAGGCGCACGTCGCCGCTGACGGTCACGCCGATCATCGCCTGGCGGGTGAGGCCGAGCTGCTGCGGATCCGTGAGCGCGACGATGCGGATCACCCCGCCGTCGGTGAGCTTCTGCACCCGCTGGCGGACGGCCGCCTCGCTGAGCCCGACGGCCTTGCCGATCTCCGCGTACGACCGGCGGCCGTCGGCGCGGAGCTGCTCCACGATGGAACGCGAGATCGCGTCGACGGGGAGCCCGCGTGCGGAGGGGCGGTGCGGCGTGCTCATCGTCCGAGCATGGCAGTCCGACGGAGGCCGGGCAACCGGATCCGTCGCTCGCGGACACCGGGACCGCGGGGATCGTCCGACGCATCCCGCCACCGCCGCACGCCCCCGGTGCGGGGCGCGCGGGCGGTAGGATCCGAGTCAGCGCGTCCGGCCGCCCGGGGCCCGGCGCCGACCGCCCCTCCGGGCGCCGATCCTCGATGGAGCCGATGACGTGAGCGAGGGCTCCCACCGTTCCGCGCCGGCCTCCGCGGGTCCTGCGGGCGTCGGCGTGGTCGTGCCCCACGCCGCGGTGCTCCTGCCAGCGGGGGTCGCCCCCGACGCGGTCGCGCGGGTCTGGGAGACGCTCGCCGGATCCGACGTGCGCGCCGAGTCCCTCGTCGCGGCGCTGCCGCTGCGGGGCGACGCGGAGGTCGCGTCGTTCGGCATCGCGGTCCACGACGAGGACGGGCCCGACGGCGCGCGCCTGCAGGTCGTGCTCCGCGGCGACGCCGTCATCGACGTCGCCGCCGACGGCGAGGTCCGCCGGATCGACGCGCGGGGCGCCGTCCCCTTCTACCTCGCGACCCTCGACCGCGTCGTCGCCTACCGGTTAGGCCGGGCCGTCGACGGCGTCGCGGCCGACGTCGTCGACGCCCTGCCGATCGTGGCGGGCGCCGTCGCCTGCGGGCAGGTCGCCTGGTCGCGGGGCGCCGGGAACGCCCCGTCGTCCGGCCGCCGTCACCGCGGCGCCCACGCGGGCCCGGACGCCGCCGCCGAGCCACCGGCCGTCGCCGCGGAGCCGGCCGACGCCACCGGGTCCGACCCCGTCGTCGCGCCCCCCGTCTCCGAGGCCTCCGCGCGCGCCCGGCAGGCCGCCGTCGCGACCGCCGCGATCCCCACGGCGCCGGCCGACGAGGGCCAGGCCGCTCCGCTTCCCGTCCACGCCTTCCGCATCGTGCCGGCGGACGAGACCGGCCGCATCGACCCCGGGGCGCCCGCCCGTGCCACGCGGTCCTCCGACCCGGAGCGCATCCCCCTCGACGTGCCCGCCGTCATCGGTCGCCGCCCGCGCCCGCCGCGGGTCGTCCGCGGCGCCGCCCCGCGCCTCGTCACCGTCCCGTCCCCGCTCGGCGAGGTCTCGAGCACGCACCTCGGGATCCGCCAGGAGGGCGGCGCGGTCGTCGTGACCGACCTGGACTCCACGAACGGCACGGCGGTGCTCGTCCCCGGCGCCGAGCGCCTCGCGCTGCACCGCGGGGAGTCGCTCGTGGTCGTCCCCGGCACGCGCGTGGACGTCGGCGACGGCGTCGTCCTCGAGATCCTGCCGGCCCGATGACCGCCATCGGCCCCGACGTCCCCGAGGCGCGCCTCGCCCTGCCCGACGGGCGGACCCTCGTGCTCGGATGGGCGTCGGCCACCGACCGGGGGCTCCGCCGCGACCACAACGAGGACAGCGTCCTCGCCGCCGTCCCCTACTTCGCGGTGGCGGACGGCATGGGCGGCCACGCGGCGGGCGACGTCGCGAGCGATGCCGTGATCCGCCGCCTCGCCGAGGAGCAGGCGCGCGCCGAGGGCGGCTTCGCGGATCCCGAGGGCGTGGAGCCCGCGCTGGAGCGCGCCGTCGAGGACATCCGCGAGGAGACCGGCGACCTCGAGCTGCACGCGGGCACGACCGTCACGGGCGCCTGCCTCACCATCGTGTCCGACCGGCCGTACTGGGCCGTCTTCAACGTGGGCGACTCGCGCGTCTACCAGCTGCGGGGCGACGTGCTCGAGCAGGTCACGGTCGACCACTCGGTGGTGCAGGAGATGGTGGACGCGGGCCGGATCACGCGCGCGCAGGCCGACCGGCACCCGGACGGCAACATCATCACGCGCGCGGTGGGGGTCGGCGACGCGGCGGAGGCCGACTACTGGCTGCTGCCGGTCACCGCGCGGCTGCGGCTCCTGGTCTGCTCCGACGGGCTGACGAAGGAGCTGCCGGACGCGGACATCCGGGGCCACCTGCTGCACGCGGACGACGCCGCCACCGCCGTCCAGCGGCTCGTGCGGGGCGCCCTCGCGAACGGGGGACGCGACAACGTCACGGCCGTGGTGGTCGACGTCCTCGGGATCGAGCCGGCCTCCGGGGCGCCCGCACCGGCGCGCCGCCGGGGCCTGCGTCGCTGACGACCGACCGTTCGGACCGGGCCTCCCGCGGTCAGCGCCGCTAGGCGTGCAGCGCGTCGTTGAGGATCGACCCGCCGCCGCGGCGCGGCACCGCCTCGACCGCGCCCGTGAGGGAGTTGCGGCGGAAGAGGATGCCGGGCCGCCCGGACAGCTCCACGGCCTTGACCTGCGGCACGTCCCCGTCGGCGTCGGGCGCCTCGCCCGCGAGCCGCACCTTCGTGCCCGCGGTGACGTAGAGGCCGGCCTCCACCACGCTGTCGTCGCCGATGGAGATGCCGACGCCCGAGTTCGCGCCGAGGAGCGCCCGCTCGCCGATGACGACCCGCTGCGTCCCCCCACCCGAGAGGGTGCCCATGATGGACGCGCCCCCGCCGATGTCCGAGCCGTCGCCCACGACGACGCCCTGCGTGATCCGCCCCTCGACCATGGAGGCGCCGAGCGTGCCGGCGTTGAAGTTGACGAAGCCCTCGTGCATCACGGTGGTGCCGGGGGCGAGGTGCGCGCCGAGGCGCACGCGCGAGGCGTCGGCGATGCGGACGCGGTCGGGCGTGACGTAGTCGAGCAGGCGCGGGAACTTGTCGACGCCGTGCGCGGCGATCCCCGCGCGCTGCAGCGACGGCCGGAGCCGGTCGAAGTCGTCCGGGTGCACGGGGCCGGCGTTCGTCCAGACGACGATGGGGAGATGGCCGAAGATCCCGTCGAGGGCCAGCGTGTTCGGCGCGACGAGCAGGTGGCTGAGCAGGTGCAGGCGGAGGTACGCGTCGGACGTCGACGCGGGTGGGGTCTGCAGGTCGATCTCGACGGTGACGATGTCGACCGTCACGCCGCGGCGGGGGTCCGCGACCGCGAGCTCCTCGATCCACGCCGGCGCGATCCAGCGGTCGCGGCCCGCGGGCAGGGTGCCGAGCTCGGGCGCCGGGAACCACGTGTCGAGCACCGTCCCGTCGGAGGCGACCGTCGCGAGGCCGTAGCCCCAGGCGGATCCGGAGGCGGGCAGGGGGGACGCGGGCGAAGCAGGGGAGGCCATGCGGCCAGCGTACCGATCGGCGCGCGCCCTCCCCGGTCCTCCCCAGGACGGGCGTCGGCCCCCGACTTAGGATGATCCGCATGCCGACCGAGACCCCCGCCGCGCCCGAGATCGACCTGACCGCCGGGAGCGTGGAGGTCACCCGCGTCATCTGCGACATCGAGTCCGTGTCCGGCGACGAGGCCCAGCTCGCCGACGCCATCGAGCGCGCGCTCGCGGGCTGCGCGCACCTCGAGGTGCTCCGCGACGGCGACGCCGTCATCGCCCGCACGCACCTCGGCCGCGACCGCCGCGTCGTCATCGCCGGCCACATCGACACCGTGCCCCTCAACCGCAACCTGCCCACGCGCACCGAGCACGAGGACGGCGTCGAGTACCTCTGGGGCCGCGGCACGGTCGATATGAAGGCGGGCGTCGCCGTGCAGCTGGTGCTCGCGGCCGAGCTCGCGGATCCCGCCTACGACGTGACGTGGATCTGGTACGACCACGAGGAGGTCTCCGACAGCCTCAACGGCCTCGGACGCCTCGCCCGCACCCGCCCCGAGCTCCTCGAGGGCGACTTCGCGATCCTCGGCGAGCCCACGCGCGCCGAGATCGAGGGCGGCTGCAACGGCAACCTCCGTGTCGAGGTCCGCGCGTTCGGGAGGCGCTCGCACTCCGCCCGCGCCTGGGTGGGCGACAACGCCATCCACCGCATCGCGCCCGTGCTCGCGACCCTGGCCGCATACGAGCCGCGCGAGGTGGAGGTCGACGGGCTCGTCTACCGCGAGGGGCTCAACGCCGTCGGCGTCTCGGGCGGCATCGCCGGCAACGTGATCCCCGACGAGGCGATGGTGCACGTCAACTACCGCTTCGCGCCGAGCCGCTCGGGCGCCGAGGCCGTCGCGCACGTGACGGGCCTGTTCCCCGGCTTCGAGGTCACGGTCGTCGACCTCGCCGAGGGCGCCCGCCCCGGGCTCGACGCCGAGATCGCGCAGCCCTTCCTCGCCGCGGTCGGCGGCGAGGCGCGCCCCAAGTACGGCTGGACCGACGTGGCCCGCTTCAGCGCGCTCGGCGTGCCCGCCGTCAACTACGGCCCCGGGGATCCGCTCCTCGCGCACCACGACGACGAGCGCGTCGACGTCGCCCAGATCGTCTCCTGCGAGCGCGGGCTGCGGGCGTGGCTGACGGCGCGCTGACCCGGCCGTCCCGGCGGCCGGCGCCGCGGGAGCTGGTGGCGGATGCGCGGTCGACGCGCGTCCCGTGGTGGGTTGCGGTCCTCGGCGTCTACCTCGCGAGCCGCGTCCTCACCACCGTGCTGATGCTCGTCTCCGCGCAGAGCCAGATCCGCACCCCGTGGGCCCCCGCCTCGCCCTCCTACCTGCAGTACGCGACCTTCTGGGACGCCGGCTGGTACCGCGACATCGCGACCTTCGGCTACCCGACCGTGCTGCCCGTCGACGCCGCGGGCCACGTCCAGTCCAATCCGTGGGCGTTCATGCCCGTGTACCCGGGGCTGGTGCGCGCCATCCAGGACGTCACCGGCGCGCCCTTCGACGTGGCGGGCGTCGCCGTGTCCCTCGTGGCCGGCGCGGGCGCCGTCCTCGTGCTGCACCGGCTGCTGTCGCGCTCCCTCTCCCCGTCGGCGACCATGACGGCCGTCGTGATCGTGTGCGTCGCCCCGGTGTCGCCGATGTTCCAGATCGCGTACGCCGAGAGCCTGCAGACCCTGCTGCTCCTCACGGCGCTCCTGCTCCTCTTCGAGCGGCGCTACGCCATGCTCGCGCCGGTCGCGGTCGTCATGGCGCTCACCCGGCCGCTCGGGCTCGCCTTCGCGCTCGCGCTCCTGCTGCACGGCGTCCACCGCCTGGCCACCGCCCGGCGCGACCCGTTCCCGCCGGGCGAGCGCGCGCGGCTCGTCCTCGCGACGACCGCGGCGGGAGCGGCCGGGGCGGCCTGGCCGGTGGTCGCGTGGATCCGCACCGGCTCGATCACCGCGTACACCGACACGGAGCTCTCCTGGCGGGCCGCCTACGTCGGCTACCGCCACCTCGTGCCGTTCGAGGCCTGGTTCGACGCGGGCGACTTCTGGATCGGCGGCGTGGCCGGCACCGTGGCCGTCCTGGGCGTCGTCGCGGCGTTCGTCCTCATCCTCACCCGGCCCTCGGTCCGCGCCCTCGGCCCCGAGCTGCGCATCTGGGTCGCCTCCTACGGCCTCTACCTCCTCGCCGTCTTCTTCCCGCAGTCGAGCGTGTTCCGCCTGCTGCTCCCGATGATCCCGCTGGCCGGCGCCCTCGCCGTGCCGCGCTCGCGTGCCTACCGCGTCGCGGTGGTGCTCGCGATGGTCGTCGGCCAGTGGCTCTGGATCGACCTCGTCTGGCGGGCCACCGCGGGGGACTGGACGCCGCCGTGACGCCCCCGCCCGGGGCGTCCGCGCGCCCCCTCCACCGACGCGGAGGGACTCGCGGGGCCTAGCACGACGCCCCGCGTTCATGCGGGGGCCTGTGCATACGGGATAATGGAGCCACATCCACGAAAGGGGAGCCGAATGGCAGCCATGAAGCCCAGGACCGGCGACGGACCGATGGAGGCCGTGAAGGAGGGCCGGCTCATCATCGTGCGCGTGCCCTTGGAGGGTGGCGGCCGTCTGGTCGTCTCCGTCAACGACGCCGAAGCGAAGGAGCTTCACGACGCCCTCGCCGCGGTCACCAGCGCGAGCTAGTCGGAACGCGCATCACGCGACACCGCCCGCCCCGTCGACGACGGGGCGGGCGGTGTCGTCTGCGCCGGGTGCCTCCGGGGATCCGCAGCGCGGAGGCCCGCGGACGCGGGACGGACGAGCCGGCGGTCAGCGTCCGGTCTTGGCGATCTGGAGCAGGCCGTCGCCCGCCGGGGACAGCGACGCGACCACGGCGCCGGATCCCGCCGTCTCCTGCACCAGGGTGCGGAAGGCCGCCGTCTGCGCGTCCCGGGCCGCGGGGTTCTGCACGCGGCCGCGCCACAGCGCGTGCGGGACGAGGACGAGGCCGCCCGTGCGCGCGAGGCGCAGGCCATGCTCGACGTACTCGATGACCTGGGCCGGATCCGCGTCCACCAGCACGAGGTCGTAGCTGGCGTCGCTCATGCGCGGCAGCACGTCGAGCGCGCGACCCGTGATGAGGCGCACGCGATTGGCGGGCACCTCGGCGTCGGCGAGGATCTCGCGCGCGGCCTGCTGGTGGTCGAACTCGACGTCGATGCTCGTGAGGATCGCGCGCGGCGCCCCGCGGAAGACGCAGAGCCCGGAGACGCCGGCGCCCGTGCCGATCTCGATGACGCTCGTGGCGCGCGTGGCCGCGGCGAGGAGCGAGATCTGCGCGCCGACGGCGGGGGAGACGGCCTCGATGCCCAGCTCGCGGGAGTGCTGGCGCGCGAGGGCGATGTGCTCGTCCTCCACGACGACGTCCTCGGCGAACTTCCATCCGGTCTCCTTGTCGGACACGCGGCACCTCCTCTTCCGGGTCCCCAGGGTATCGGCCCGGCGGTCGCCCTCCCGACCGGCGGGCGGGTGCCCGCGCCTGTCCGCGCAGCCCCCGCGGCGACCCGGCCGCTGACGTTCGCCTGCGCGCGGGCGGGAATGCGGCGTCGACCGACTAGCCTGTGATCATGTTCGGCCTGACGTTCGAGAAGCTGATGCTCATCGGCATCATCGCCGTGTTCCTGCTCGGCCCCGAGCGGCTGCCGGTCTACACGCAGAAGCTCGCCGACCTCGTGAAGGCGGCCAGGCGCATGGCCACGGGCGCGCGCGAGCGCATGCGCGACGAGCTCGGCCCGGAGTTCGACGAGGTCGACTGGAAGAAGCTCGACCCGCGCCAGTACGACCCGCGCCGCATCATCAAGGAGGCGCTGTTCGAGGACGAGCCCGTGGTCACGAAGCCGCGCGTCCCCGTCGAGACCACCGTCGCCCGCCGCCAGCGGCTCGAGCGGGAGGCCGCCGCGGCATCCGCGCAGCCGGCGCCGTTCGACGCCGAGGCCACCTGACCCGCGTCCCCCCCCCCCCGCACGGTCGCGGTGTCCGCTGCCACCCGCTGACCGGCATGGCCCGCACGCTCACCCTCCGCCGCTGACCCGCGCGTCCACCGCCCGCGCCTCCTCCCGGAGCGCGTCCACCACCGCCCGCACCGACGGTCGCTCCGCCCGGTCGGGGCGCAGCAGCACGTGCAGGTGGCGCTTCGACGCGACGCCCGTGAGCCGCTTCACGACCACGCCGTCGTGCTGCCCGGCCGTGTAGCGGGGGAGGAGCGCGATGCCGTGGCCCGCGGCCACGAGCGACTCCGTGATGCGGGTGTCGCTGAACCGCTGCACCACGCGCGCCGGCGCGCCCACCGCCTGCTCGATGTCGAGGAGGATCCGGTCGAACGGCAGCCCCTGCGGCACGCCGATCCACGGCTCGCCGGCGAGGTCCGACGGACCGACGGAGGCGCGCCCCGCGAGGCGGTGGTCGGACGGCATCGCCACGTCGAGCGGCTCCACCATCAGGGGCACGATCACGAGGCCCAGGCCCCGCCACGTGCCGGCGCCCGCGAGGGAGTGCGCGATGACCACGTCGAAGTCGCCCGTGAGGTCGGCGAAGGCCGCCGAGGTCGGATCCCGGTCGCTGGCGCGCAGCGTGAGGTCGGGGATCCCCGCGACGCGATCGAGCAGTCCCGGCAGGAGCATCTGCGCGGCCGTCGGGAACGTGGCGAGCGTGACCTCGCCGGAGGGCTGGTGCCGGAAGTCCTCCCAGAGGGCCTCGGCACGGGCCACCGCGACGGCGATGTCGGTCGCGGTGCGCGCGAGCGCGCGGCCGGCGTCGGTGAGCACGACGCCCCGGCCGGAGCGCTCGGTGAGCGGCACGCCCGCCTCGCGCTCGAGCACCTTCAGCTGCTGCGACACGGCCGACGGCGTGCGTCCGGCCGCCCGTGCGACGGCCCCCACGCTGCCGCGGTCGGCGAGCTCGCGGAGCAGTTCGAGGCGTCGAATGTCCATGAAGGCAGGCTACACAGTAAAGCAAGGACTATGAGCTTGTCCTGAACGGTCGCGGATGGTCCCATGGAGGTGCGGCGGAATGCGCCGCCGTCCGTCTTCCCGCAGGAGCTCCACCATGATCGTCTTCCTCATCGCCGTCGCCGCCCTCTCCGTCTCCGCCATCGCCGGCACCGTCGTCGTCACCGCCCGCGACGGCTACCGCGCCGTGCCGACGCGCACGCACCGCAGCCACGTGTAGTCGGATCCCGACGCACGAACCAGGAGGACGGCAGCCCGCGGGCTGCCGTCCTCCTCGCACGTCCGGGGCCGTCAGCGTCGAGGGACGACCGGGCGACGGTCTCGGAGCTCCTAGGAGACGGACAGGCCGAGACGGCGGCCCGCGAGGCCGCGGCCGCGGGAGGCGAGGTGGTCCGCCACCTCCTGGATCCGCTGGGCCGCCGGATCGGCCGGCGCCGCGAGGACGACGGGGGCGCCCGCGTCGCCGCCCGTGCGGAGGGCGAGGCTGAGCGGCACGCTCGCGAGGAGCGGGACGGGCGCGTCCTGGCCGATGGACAGCCGGCGGGCGACCTCGTCGCCGCCGCCCGACCCGAAGAGCTCCAGCACGGATCCGTCCGGCTGCACGAACCCGGCCATGTTCTCGACGACGCCGACCACGCGCTGCCCCGTCTGCCGCGCGACGAGCCCGCTGCGCTCGGCGACGTCCGCGGCCGCGGGCTGCGGCGTCGTGACGACGAGCACCTCGGCGTGGGGGAGCAGCTGCCCCACGGTGATGGCGACGTCGCCCGTGCCGGGCGGGAGGTCGAGCAGCAGCACGTCGAGGTCGCCGAAGAACACGTCGGTGAGGAACTGCTGGATGGTGCGGTGCAGCATCGGCCCGCGCCAGGAGACGGCGGTGCCGCCGGCGGCGTCGGGGTCGAGGAACATGCCGATGGAGATGACCTTCACGCCGTGCGCGACGGGCGGCAGGATCATGTCGCCGACGCGCGTGGGCTGGGCGGTGCGGCCGTCGGCGTCGACGAGGCCGAGGATGCCCGGGATGGAGAACCCGTGCACGTCGGCGTCGACGAGGCCCACCGCGAGGCCCTTCGCCGCCAACGCGACCGCCAGGTTAGCCGTGAGCGTGGACTTGCCGACGCCGCCCTTGCCGCTCGTGACCGCGTAGACGCGCGTGAGGCTGTCGGGCCCGAAGGGGATGCCGCGCTGGGCGGCCGGACCGCGCAGCCGTTCGGTGAGCGCGCGTCGACGCTCGGGGCTCATCACGCCGACCGTGAGCTCGATCCGCGCGACGCCCGGCACGGCGGTGACGGCCTCGCGGACGTCGCGCTCGATGGAGGTCGCGGCCGGGCAGCCGACGATGGTCAGCGCGATGTCGACGTGCGCGACGCCGTCGCCCTCGACGCGCACGTCGGAGACCATGTCGAGCTCGGTGATGGGGCGGCGGATCTCGGGATCCACGACCCGGCCGAGCGCGCGCCGGACGTCGTCGGCGGTCGCCGGAGGGGCGCCGGGCGCGTCAGCGGCCATGCGTCCTGCGGCTGCCGGGTCCGCCGGCCCCGGCGGTGCCCTCGGCCTCGTCGGCCTCGGGGTCGTCGCGGCGGTCGAGCTCCTCGAGGAGCTGGCGGAGCTCCGCGCGGATGAAGTCCTTCGACGCGACGTCCTTCATCTGCAGGCGGAGCGACACGACCTCGCGGGCGAGGTACTCGACGTCCGCCACGTTGCGCTCGGCGCGCTGGCGGTCCTGCTCGATCTGCACCCGGTCGCGGTCGTCCTGGCGGTTCTGCGCGAGCAGGATGAGCGGCGCCGCGTACGAGGCCTGGAGCGACAGGATCAGCGTGAGCGCCGTGAAGCCGAGCGCCGCCGAGTCGAAGCGCGCGGACTCCGGGCCGTACGTGTTGTAGCCGATCCACGCGACGCAGAACGCGGTGAGCCCCACGAGGAACCAGGGCGTGCCCATGCCGCGCGCGATGGACTCGGTGAAGCGGCCGAACCGGTCGCTGCTGCCGCGCGTGCGCAGCGGGAGGACGGTGGTGCGGAGGCCCTTGGGGGCGTCCAGGCGGATGTCGCGGTTACTCTGCCGTGCCACGGGGGATCCTCCGTCCTCGTACGGGTCCTGCGATGGGGATGGCGGCCGTGGCCGTGCCGTGGAACCGGGCGGTCGCGCGCTTGCGCGTCTCGCGTTCGGCGTCGGCGCTGCGCCAGTCGTCCGGCAGCAGGTGGTCGAGCACGTCGTCGATGGTGACCACGCCGACCAGGCGGTGGTTCTCGTCCACCACGGGAACGGAGACGAGGTTGTAGCTCGCCATGATCCGGGAGACCTCGGCCGCGCTCGTGTCGGCGCGCACGGGTTCCAGGCCCTGGTCGAGGAGCGTGCCGAGGCGCTCGTGCGGCGGGTAGCGCAGCATCCGCTGGAAGTGCACCATGCCGAGGAACCGGCCGGTCGGCGGCTCGTACGGCGGCAGCGTGACGCACACGGCGGCGCCGAGAGTGGGCGCGAGCTCGTGGCGGCGGATGAGCGCGAGGCCCTCCGCGACGGTCGCGTCGCCCGAGACGATGACCGGGTCCGTGGTCATGAGGCCGCCCGCGGTGTCCGGCGCGTAGCTGAGGAGCATGCGCACGTCGTCCGCCTCCTCCGGCTGCATCAGCTCGAGGAGGGCCTCGCCGCGCTCCTCGGAGAGCTGCGCGATGAGGTCCGCCGCGTCGTCCGGCTGCATCTGGTCGAGGACGTCGGCCGCGCGGTCGTCGTCGAGGGTCGCCATGATCTCGACCTGCTGCGACTCCGGCATCTCCTCGAGCACGTCCGCGAGGCGGGCGTCGGGCAGCTCCTCCGCGACCTCCAGGCGCCGCGCCTGGGGGAGGTCGAGGAGGGTGTTGGCGAGGTCGGCCGGGAGCAGGTCGGAGTAGGCGGCCAGGAACTGCGAGGCGGACTGGGCGACGCCCTCGTCCTGCAGCTCGGCGACCTCCTCCCATCCGGCGAAGAGGGTGGCGCCCTTGGCGAAGGGCGAGGGGCTCGTGCGGGGACGGCGGCAGAACAGCTGCGCGACCTCCCACTCGGCCTGGCGGGACTCCTCGATGGCGACGTCCTCGATGACGGCGGTGCCGGATCCGTCGCGCATGCTCACGCGGCGGCCGAGGATCTCGGCGATGACGCGCACCTCGCCCCCGCGCTGCTCGAAGCGGCGCAGGTTGATGAGCCCCGTGGTGATGATCTGCCCGGAGCCGATGCTCGTGACGCGCCCGATGGAGAGGAACACGCGCCGCTTGCCCGGCACCTCGACGATGAGGCCCACGACGCGCGGCGGATCGTCCTTGCGGTAGACGACGAGCACGTCGCGCACGCGGCCGACGCGGTCGCCTGCGGGGTCGAACACGCTGCACCCGGCGAGCCGGGCGACGAAGACTCGGGAGGCGCTCACGAGGCCAATCTAGTCGGTCGCCCTGCACCCTCCCGGCCCCCCGTGGAACACTGGACGGGTGACCTCCCCACTGATCGGACGCACCCCCCGCGCGCGCATGCCCCAGCTCCCGAAGGGCGAGCCCGTGGCCACCTACGACACCTACGACGAGGCCCAGAAGGCCGTCGTCGCGCTCGCCGAGGCCGACTTCCCGGTCACGCAGGTGAGCATCGTCGGCAACGAGCTCACGAGCGTCGAGCGCGTCACCGGCAAGCTCACCTACGCGCGGGCCGCGGCGGCCGGCGGCGCGAGCGGCGCGTGGCTCGGCCTCTTCCTCGGCCTCGTCACGTTCCTCTTCTCGCCCGTCCCCAACGTGTCGTCGGTCATCGGCGCGATCATCATCGGCCTCGGGTTCGGCGCCATCTTCGGCATCGTCAGCTACAGCATCACCCGCCGCCGCCGGGACTTCACCTCGGTCATGCAGGTCATCGCGACGAGCTACTCCGTGGTGGTCGAGCCAGACTCGCTGCACCGGGCACGGAACGTGCTGGGCCTCGGCGCCCCGACCACCTCGGTGTACGGCGAGCCGGTCGTGACCGCCCCGACGCCCGCGGACGCGCCTCCCGCGTCGCGTCCGGCCGGCCCCTACGGGGAGCGCGTGCCGGGACAGGGCGGATCCGACGCCCCGGAGCCGACCGCGCCGCCCACGTCGACCGACCGGCCCGTGGGGGAGCAGGGCGCGCAGGGCGCCTGACGCGCCCTCCCCGCGCGGGGCGCGCTAGGCGCGGCCCGCCATCCACGCCTCGACCTCGTCGGCCGTGCGCGGGATCCCCGCGGACAGGTTCTCGGCGCCGTCGCGCGTGACGAGGATGTCGTCCTCGATGCGCACGCCGATGCCGCGGAAGCGCTCCGGCACCGTGAGGTCGTCGGGCTGGAAGTACAGCCCCGGCTCGATCGTGAAGACCATGCCGGCCTCGACGATCCCGTCGATGTACATGTCGCGGCGGGCCTGCGCGCAGTCGTGCACGTCGAGCCCGAGGTGGTGGCTCGTGCCGTGCACCATGTAGCGGCGGTGGTGCTGGTTGTCCGCCTCGAGGGCCTCCTCCGCCGTGACGGGCAGCATGCCCCAGTCGGCGACCCTGCGCGCGATGACCTGCATCGCGGCGGCGTGCACCTCGCGGAAGCGGATGCCCGGGCGCACGATCGCGAGCGCCGCGTCCGCCGCCTCGCGCACGGCCTCGTAGACCTCGCGCTGCACGTCGGTGAAGGTGCCGGAGACGGGCAGGGTGCGGGTGATGTCGGCCGTGTAGTAGCTGTCGAGCTCCACGCCGGCGTCGACGAGGATCAGGTCGCCGGGCACGACGCGGCCGTCGTTGCGGGTCCAGTGCAGGATGCAGGCGTGCGGGCCGGACGCCGCGATGGTGTCGTAGCCGACCGCGTTGCCGTCGGCCCGGGCGCGCGCGTTGAACACGCCCTCGACGACGCGCTCGCCGCGCGCGTGGGCGAGCACGGCGGGCATGTCGGCGATGACGTCGGAGAAGCCGCGCCCCGTCGCGTCGACGGCCTCGCGCATCTGGCGGATCTCGTACGCGTCCTTGACGAGGCGGAGCTCCGAGGCGTCGCGGGCGAGGAGCGCGTCGCCGTCGTCCTCCGCGTCGCCGTCGCCGGCCGCTGCCCGGGCGGCGTCGACGCGCGAGGCGATCACGGCGTCGGCCTCGCGGACCACGCGGACGGCGCCCGCCGCGGCGATGGCGTCGTCGACGTCCGCGAGGGGCGCGGTGGCGAGGCCGAGGTCGGCCGCGACCTGGCGGAGCGACGGACGCGGGCCGATCCAGAACTCGCCGATCTCGGCGTTCGCGTAGAACTCGTCGCTGTCGCGGCCGGCGCGCTCGCGGAAGTAGAGGGTCGCCTCGTGCGCGGAGCCGTCGGCGGATGAGCCCTCGGCGACGGGCTCGAGGACGAGCACGGCGCCGGGCTCGCTGTCGGCGCCCCAGCCCGTGAGGTGGGCGAAGGCCGAGTGGGCGCGGAACGGGTAGTCGGTGTCGTTGCTGCGCTGCTTCAGGCGGCCCGCGGGGATCACGAGGCGCGTGCCCACGTGGAGCGCGGAGAGGCGGCGGCGGCGGTCGGCGGCGAACGGCGCCTGCTCGCGGGCGGGCGGGTCGACCTCCTCGCGGTCGGCCCAGTTCGTCGAGACGAAGTCGCTGAAGGCGGTGCTCGCGGGGGTGGTGCTGCGGTTGGAGGTGGCGCGGGGGACGGGGGCGGCCCCGGATCCGGTGGCCGGCGCGCCCGCGGGCGCGGTGACGGCCGGGGCCGGCGTCTCGGTCGTCGCGAGCGTCGCGGCCGGGTCGGCGGCGATGTCGGCGGGGGCGGTCTCGGACGCGGTGTCGGTGTTCTCGGCCATCCGTCGATCATCCCACCTGCTCCGGGCGGCGTCGCGGCCGGACGGGACGGGGGAGCGGCGCGCGGGATCAGCGCAGCGGGGTCAGCTGGGCGATGATCGGGCGGTGGTCGCTGCCGGCGCCGTCGCGGTCCTCGACGACGCGGAAGCCCGTGACCTCCCACCCTGGCGTGGCCATGACGTGGTCGATGGGCGTGCCGAGGAGGGCGGGGATCCCGGTCGGCCAGGTGCCGACGGCACCGTTGCCGGACGCGCGCGCCGCGTCGACGCACTGGCCGAGGTCGGTGACCTGGTCGCGTTCGGTGGGCGTGCCGCCGTAGCGGCTCATGTGGTCCAGCGTCGCGTTGAAGTCGCCCGCGATGATCACGTTGCCCTCGTCGCAGCGCTGGCCGAGCCAGGCGAGGTCGGCGCGCCAGTTGTCCATCTGCTCGGGGATGGGGGAGACGGGGTGCACGGCCATGATCACGGGCCCCTTCCCGTCGACCGGCTCCATGATGACCGTGGGCAGCACGCTCGTGGTGCCGCGCGACTCGTCGAGCCGGTAGTCGCCGTAGGCCGCGCTGATGAGGATGGTGGTGGAGCGCGCCGCCGCCACGTCGTCGAAGGCGACGGTCCGGACCCACATGGGGCGGCCGGCGTCGCGCATCATGACGGCGATCTCCGCGCCGGTCTCCTCGCGCGTCTCCGGCAGCGTGATGACGTCGGCGCCGGACTCGATGGCGAGGTCGGCCACCGCGCGGGCGCCGGTCGCGCCGCCGAGGGTGTTCCAGGACAGGACCGTGACGTCGGCGTCCTGCGGGGCGGCGAACGCCGTGTCACCCGCGCCGCGCGTCGCGAGGACCGCGCTGTTCGCCCCGATGAAGAGCGCGAGCAGCAGCGCGAGGCTCCCGAGGAGGCGCCGGCCCGGCCGGATCGCCAGGCAGAGGACGAGGACCACGACGAGCACCGCGGCCGCCGCGGCGACGAGCCCGCCGCGGATGGCGACGGCGTGGGCCACGAGGTACGTCTGCTCGAGGCCGAGGAGCTGGGGCCATGTGATGACGAGGAGGCCGGCGGCCGTGACGAGGATGACAGCTGCTCCGACGACCCGACCCATGACGCGTTCCACACTATGGCGGCTCTCTGGGAGAGCGCCGCCGCGGGGCCCCGCGGCGGGGAGCGGCCGGTGCGGCGGATAGGATCGCAGGATGCCGGACGAGCAGCCGGGTCCCATCGACCTGCACACGCACAGCTCCGTCTCCGACGGCACCGAGGCGCCCGCCGAGCTCGTCGCGCAGGCCGCGCGGCAGGGCCTGTCGGCCGTGGCCCTCACCGACCACGACTCCACCGCGGGCTGGGCCGAGGCGTCCGCCGCGGCGCTCGCCCACGGGATCACGCTCGTGCCCGGCATGGAGATGAGCACGCAGCTCGAGTACGCGAGCGTGCACGTCCTCGCCTACCTCTTCGATCCCGAGGACGCGGACCTCGCCGCCATGACCGCGCGCGTCCGCGGGGAGCGCATGACGCGCGCCGAGGCGATGGTCGGCCGCATCGCCAAGGACTACGCGCTCACGTGGGACGACGTGCTCGCGCAGACGACGCCGGGCAGCACCATCGGCCGGCCGCACATCGCCGACGCGCTCGTCGCGCGCGGGCACGTGGCCACGCGCACGGCCGCGTTCGAGAGCATCCTGCACTGGCAGGGCGGCTACTACCGGCCCCACTACGCGCCCGACCCGATCCTCGGCGTCGAGCTCATCACCGCGGCCGGCGGCCTCGCGGTCCTCGCGCACCCGGGCGCCCGCGGCCCCGAGCGCGTGCTCTCGGACTCGCGGATGACCGCGCTCGTCGCCGCCGGCCTCTTCGGCGTCGAGGTGCGGCACCGCGACAACCCGCCCGCGTCGCGCGTGCGGCTCACGGAGCTCGCCGAGCGGTTCGGGCTCGAGGTCACGGGATCCAGCGACTACCACGGCGCGGGGAAGCCCAACCGGCTGGCCGAGAACTCCACGGAGCCGGCGGTGCTCGCGCGCATCGTCGAGCGCGCGACGGGGTGGGCGCCGGTCGTGCCCGTGCCCGCGGCCTGACGCGGCGGGAGCCGCGGGCGACCGGATGGTGGTCGCCCCGACGCCGACCGCGCCCGACGACGCCGTCGGCGGAGGACGCGAGAGAGGGGCCGCATCCGGTGGATGCGGCCCCTCTCGTCGTGCGATGCGCTGCGCGGCTCCTAGGCCGTGGCGGTGGGGCGGTCGCCGCCGCTGCGCCGGCGGCGGTTGCGCGAGCGCGGGCGCGTCTCGCCGTCGGGACGCGGGGCGTCGTGGCCGCCGGCGGTGTCGGGCTGCTCGCTGCCGATGACCGCGGTCGCCTCGGCGGGGGTCGACGAGGAGGAGGAGCCGCTGCGCGAGCGCGAGCGTCCGCCCTCGCGCTCGCCGCCGCGCCCGCCGGAGCGGTCGTTGCCGCGGCTGCCGTCGCGTCCGCCGTCTCGCCCGCCGGAGCGGCCGCCGTCGGAGCCGCGGCTGCCGGGACGCTCGCGCGGGGTGCCGTCCGGGTTGACCGTGGGCGTCGCGCGGAGGCGGCCCTTGGACCCGGCCGGGATGTCGAGGTCGGTGAAGAGGTGCGGCGACGACGAGTACGTCTCGGTGGGCTCGGGCTGGCCGAACTCGAGGGCGCGGTTGATGAGCGCCCACTTGTGCAGGTCGTCCCAGTCGACGAACGTGACCGCGATGCCGGTCTTGCCCGCGCGGCCCGTGCGGCCGACGCGGTGCAGGTACGCCTTGTCGTCCTCGGGGATCGTGTGGTTGATCACGTGGGTGACGTCGAGCACGTCGATGCCGCGCGCGGCGACGTCGGTCGCGATGAGGATGTCCTTCTTGCCCGCCTTGAACGCGGCCATGGCCCGCTCGCGCTGCTCCTGGTTGAGGTCGCCGTGCACGGCGGCGGCGTTGAAGCCGCGGTCGTTGAGCTCCTCGACGAGGCGGGCGGCGGCGCGCTTGGTGCGCGTGAAGATCACGGTCTTGCCGCGGCCCTCGGCCTGCAGGATGCGGCCGATGACCTCGTCCTTGTCCATGTTGTGCGCGCGGTAGACGAGGTGGCGGATGTTCGCCTGCGTGAGGCCCTCGTCCGGGTCGGTGGCGCGGATGTGGATCGGCTTCGTCATGAAGCGGCGGGCGAGCGCGACGATCGGGCCCGGCATGGTGGCCGAGAACAGCATCGTGTGGCGCACGGCCGGCGTCTGCGCGAAGAGCTTCTCGATGTCGGAGAGGAAGCCGAGGTCGAGCATCTTGTCGGCCTCGTCGAGCACCATCTCGCGCACGCCCTGGAGCGAGAGCAGGCGCTGGCCCACGAGGTCGAGGAGGCGGCCCGGGGTGCCGACGACGATCTGCGCGCCGGCCTTGAGCTGCTCGATCTGCCCCTCGTACGCCTTGCCGCCGTAGATGGAGACGACGGTGGTGGCGCGGTTCGCGGTGGCGAGCTGGAGGTCCTCGGTGACCTGCACGGCGAGCTCGCGCGTCGGCACGACCACGAGGGCCTGCACGCCGGGCTCGGGGGTGAGGCCGAGCCGCTGGATGAGCGGGAGGCCGAAGCCGAAGGTCTTGCCGGTGCCCGTCTTGGCCTGGCCGATGATGTCCTGGCCGGACAGCGCCAGGGGGATGGTCTGCTCCTGGATGGGGAAGGGTTCGAGGATCCCGTGGTCGGCGAGCGCCTGGACCATGTCCTCGTCGATGTTCAGTTCGGTGAAAGTCACGTTGTGCCCTGTCTAGCGGTGCGGTCCACGCCCGGTCTGCTTCTCTGCGGGCGCGATGGGGCCCTTCCGTTGAGGGACCACCGGCGAGTTTAGCGGGCGGGGGCCCGGACGCCGCCTCCCGCGCCCTTTACACTGGCCACGTGCTCAAGATGTTCGGACGCCGGTCGACGACGATCGAGGCGCCCCGGGTCAGGTCCCGCGGCGAGTCGAAGCGCCGCGCCGCGTCGCCGACCGTGAGCGTCGACGACTTCTCGCCCGACACCCTCCGCTTCCTCGGCGCCGCCGCGTACCTGCAGCTCACCGTCTTCGAGACGCTGTCGCGGGCCGTGACCGAGGCGCCCGACCTCGCCGGCAAGGAGGCCGTCTCGACGGCCGCCGGCATCGCGCTCGGCAAGCACCAGGCGCTCGCCGCGGAGATCAAGCGGCTGGGCGGCGAGCCGAGCGTCGTGATGGAGCCGCACCGCGCGGCCTTCGACCGCTTCGTCGGCGTCGTCGCGGGCGCCGACTGGTACGAGAGCCTCATCTCCTCCTACGTCACCACCGGGCTGCTCGACGACTTCTTCGTGCGCCTCGCCTCCGCCCTCCCCTCCGACCAGCGCCAGCGCGTCGTCGTGCTGCTCTCCTCGGGCGTCGGGCAGCAGGGCATCGTCGACGCGGTGCGCGCGGGCATCCGCCGCGACCCCCGCCTCGCGTCGCGGCTCGCGATGTGGGGCCGCCGTCTCGTGGGCGACACGCTGCTCGTGGCGGGTACCGCCATGCGGGCGTCCCTCGCGGATCCGGCCGACGCGCGCGTGCACCTCGAGCCCGTGTTCGCCGGCATCATCACGGCGCACACCCGGCGCATGGACGCGCTCGGGCTCACCGCCTGACGCGCCGCGGTCCTCGACGACCGCCCGGACGCGACGACGCCCGGCCCCTCGGGGGACCGGGCGTCTGGTCGTGCGGGGCTCGGGTCAGCCGCCGATGGCGGCCAGGGCGCGCGCGTCCGCGGCGGACCGGCGCCGCCCCAGGACGAGGTCGACGCCCGCGGCGGCCAGGGCCGAGACGCCGAGCGTGGCGATCCAGATGACGCCCTGGTCCCAGCGGAGGCCCGCCCAGGTGAGCGCGACCCAGGCGGCCATCGCGGCGACCGTGCCGACCGCGGGCACCAGGAGCGCGCCGTGCGTGCCGCGGTGCGGCAGCGCGTACCGGGCGACGAGGCCGATGAGGGCGCCGAACAGCGCGACGAAGAGGAGCTCCACGGTCGGAGGCGGGCTAGCGGACGAAGCCGATGCGCGGGGCGTCCGCGCTGCCGAGCTCGACGTAGGCGAGGTGCGCGGTGACGGCGAGGTGCGTCGCGCCCTTCTCGTCGGTGAAGGAGAGGAACGGCGCGGAGTCGCGGACGGCCGCGGCGACGGTCTCCTGGACCTCCTCGGGCGTCTGCTTGGTGCTGAAGGAGAGCTCGCGGGCGGTGTTGACGAGGCCGATACGGATTTCCACGGGAGGTGCCTTTCGATGCGTCGGATGCGACGGTGCTCCCTCAGGCTAGGGCACCCGGATGCGCGACCCCGCGGCGTTCACTGAGGGCGGACGGGGCGCCGCGTCCGGCCCGTCGGGCGGCCGCCCGTCCGCGGATCCGGCGACGTCGGGGGTCGCCGGTAGCGTGGGTCCGTGACCATCCGGGGATTCCGCCAGCCGCCCGTCGCGTCCGCCCCGGGCGGCGCCGACCCCGTGGTCGAGCTGGACCCGTCGCAGCGCGCGGTCGTGGAACTCCCCGTCGGGGCGAGCGCCGCCGTGCTGGGCGCGCCCGGGTCGGGTCGCACCACCACGCTGCGGGAGCTCGTCGCCGACCGGATCCTCGTCCACGGGCTCGACCCGTCCGAGGTCCTCGTGCTCGCCCCGTCGCGCGCGGCCGCCACGCGCCTCCGCGACGAGCTCGCGCTGCGCGTCGGCGTCCCCACGCTCGGCCCGCTCGCCCGCACCGCCACGTCGGTGGCCTTCGAGGTGCTCGCCCGGCGGGCCGCCGAGACGGCGACCGCGCCGCCGCGGCTGCTCACGGGCGCCGAGCAGGACCAGATCATCGCCGACCTCCTCGCCGGGCACGAGGAGCTGGGCACCGGTCCGGCCTGGCCGGATCCGCTGGGCGTCGAGGTGCGACGGCTGCGCGCGTTCCGCACCGAGCTGCGCGAGCTGCTCATGCGGGCGACCGAGGAGCGCGTGCGCCCCGACGCGCTCGCCGACCTCGGCCGCGCGCACGGCGTGCCCGAGTGGATCGCGGCGGCGGACTTCGCCCGCGAGTACGAGGACGTCGTCGACTCGTTCCGCGGAGACCACCTCGACAGCGCGGAGCTGCTCGCGGAGGCCGTGCTCCTCGTGGCCCGCGGGGAGGCGCTCACGGGCATCCGCCTGGTCGTCGCCGACGACCTGCACGAGGCGACCGCCGCCACGCTCTCCCTCCTCCAGGCGCTCGCGGCGCGCGGCGCCGACGTCGTGGCGTTCGGCGACCCGGACGTGGCCGCGGCCACCTTCCGCGGCGCCGAGGCCGCCGCGCTCGGCCGGCTGTCCACCGTGCTCGGGCTCCCGGAGCTCGTCACCCTCGTGCTCGACCGCGTGCACCGGCAGCCGCCCGCGCTCCGGGCGCTCACGTCCGCGGTCACGGCGCGCATCGGCGCGGCGGGCGCCGGGCGGCAGCGGCAGGCCGGATCCGCGCCGGGCCTCGTCGACGACGCCGACCCGATCCAGGTCATCGAGGCGCCCACGCGCGCCATCGAGCTGGCGCGCCTCGCCCGCCGCCTCCGCGAGGAGCACCTGCTCGGCGGCGTCCCGTGGGCGCGCATGGTCGTGCTCGTGCGCTCCGGATCCCTCGTGCCCCAGGTCGCCCGCAGCCTCGCCACGGCCGAGGTGCCCACGCGCACCGCCGTCGCCGGCCGCGCGCTCCGCGACGACCTCGCGGCGCTCGCCCTCATCCGCGCGGTCGACGTGGTGCTCGGCCGCGTGCCGCTCACGCCCGACATCGCGGCCGAGCTCGCCACGGGTCCCCTCGGCGGTCTCGACGGCGTGGCCCTCCGTCGGCTCCGGCTCGCGATGCGCCAGGAGGAGCTCGCGGGCGAGGGCCGCCGGTCGAGCGACGAGCTGCTGGTGGAGGCGCTCGCCGCGCCCGGCCGGCTCGAGACGCTCGACCTCGCGCCCGCGCGCCGCCTCGCCCGGCTCGCCCGCACGCTGCAGGGCGCCCGCGAGCTCGCCGCCGCGGACGGCACCATCGAGGAGCTGCTCTGGCACCTGTGGGAGGGCTCGCGTCTCGCCGGCCCGTGGTTCGAGCAGGCGCTGCAGACGGGCATCGTCGCCGACCAGGCCAACCGCGACCTCGACGGCGTGGTCGCCCTGTTCACGGCCGCGCGACGCTTCGTCGAGCGGAACCCCGGCCGTCCGGCCTCCGACTTCGTCGAGGAGCTGCTCGGCGCCGAGGTGCCCGAGGACACGCTCTCGCCGCAACCGCTCGCCGACACCGTGCTCGTCGCCACGCCCTCCGCCGTCGTGGGCGCCGGCTACGAGGTCGTCGCCGTCGCCGCGATGCAGGAGGGCGTCTGGCCGAACCTGCGGCTCCGCGGATCCCTGCTGCACCCGCAGCGCCTCTCCGCGGTCGCGCGCGGGCTCGACCGCGTCGACGTCGACGAGCGCGCCGAGGTCCTCTCCGACGAGCTGCGGATGCTCGCGCTCGCCGTCTCGCGCGCCTCCCGCGTCGTGGTGCTGAGCGCCACCGCCAACGACGAGGAGGCGCCGTCGCCGTTCCTGCGCCTCGTGCCGCCCGCGCCCGGGCTCGCCGAGGCGGAGGCGGGCGCCGAGTCGGGGCGGGTGGCGAAGGACGCGCCCGCCGCGCTGCGGATCCGGCCCGACCACCCGCTGTCGCTCCGCGGGCTCGTCGGCGCGCTCCGGCGGGAGCTCGCGGTCGTCCACCGCGACGCCGTCCTGCTGGAGGACGGCCGCGTCGTCTCCGGCGACCGCACCGCGCGCCGCCTGGCCGACGCCACGCGGGAGCGCGGCCGCGCCGCCGCGGCCGCCCTCGCGCGGCTCGCGGCGGAGGGCGTGACGGGCGCGGATCCGGCCGAGTGGTACGGGCTGCGGGAGCCGTCCACGACCGAGCCCGTCGTCGACCTCGCCGACCCGGAGGCCCGCGTGCCCGTCTCGCCCTCGCGCCTCGAGGCGTTCGAGCGCTCGCCGCTCAACTGGTTCATCGACCAGGCGTCCGGCGGATCCACGAGCACCGCCATGGGCATCGGCACCATCGTGCACGCCGTCATGGAGGAGGCGAGCCTCGACCCCGACGCCGATCTGCACCCGGCCGCGCTCGAGGTCCGCCTCGACGAGCGCTGGGGCGAGCTGCCCTTCGAGTCGCCGTGGGTGGGGGAGCGCGAGCGGCGCCAGGCCGGCGAGCTCATCGCGGGCGTCAGCGGATACCTCCGCGACTTCGCGGGCGCCGGCGGCCGGATGCTCGCCGCCGAGGGCTCCTTCGAGCTCGAGGTGGGCGTCGCGCGGTTGCGCGGCATGATCGACCGCATCGAGCTGACGCCGGAGGGCCGCGTGGTCATCGTCGACCTCAAGACCGGGCGCCACTTCCCCACGCGGGCGGAGATCCCCGCCCACGCGCAGCTCGGCTCGTACCAGCTCGCGTTCGTCGAGGGCGCGCTCGAGCAGGTGCCCGCCGACGCCGCGTCCGGCGGCGCGAAGCTGCTCTACGTGTCGGGCGGCGCGCGCGGGCTGCCGTACCGCGAGCTGCCGCAGGAGCCGCTCACGCGCGAGGAGCTCGACGGGTTCCGCGCGCGCATCGCCGACGCGGCCGCGGGCATGGCGGGCGCGACCTTCGAGGGCACGCCGGACCTGGGGGAGCGGGATCCGGGGTCGGCCCGGCGGTACCGCATCCACCTCGTGCGGGCGGTGTCGGCGTGAGCGGCGCGGGCGCGACCGGCGGCGGGGTGGCCGGCGAGACCGGCGAGACCGGCGAGGCTGCCGCGGCGGGCGGCGCGGTCAGCGCGCGCCGCATCGCGGAGACCCTCGGCCTGCCGAGCCCCACGGAGCAGCAGCGGCGCGTCATCGAGTCGCCGCTCGAGCCGGGCCTCGTGGTCGCCGGCGCGGGCAGCGGCAAGACCGAGACCATGGCGAGCCGGGTCGTGTGGCTGCTCGCGAACGGGCACGTGGGCGTCGAGGAGATCCTCGGCCTCACCTTCACGCGCAAGGCCGCCGGCGAGCTGGGGGTGCGGATCCGCGCGCGCATCGAGCAGCTGCAGCAGGCGGGCCTCACGGCCGTCCCCGCGGACGCCTTCGCGACGCCCACCGTGCAGACCTACAACGCCTTCGCGAACGGCATCTTCCGCGACAGCGCCACGCTCATCGGGCGCGAGGCCGAGTCGGTCGTGCTCACGGAGGCGTCCGCCTGGCAGCTCGCGCGCCGGCTCGTGGTGGAGAGCACCGACCCGCGGCTGCTCGAGCTCGGGCGCGGGGTGGATCCCATCACGCAGGCCGTCATCTCCCTCAGCCGCGCGATGAGCGAGAACGTCGCCGACCCGGCCGAGGTCGTGCGTCTCGCCGGGGCGTTCACCCGCCTCGAGGAGCTGCCCTTCGGATCCGCGCGCATCAGGAAGGCGCCCGCGGCCGAGGCCGTCGCCGCCGTCGGCGCGCTGCCGCCGCTCGTCGACCTCGCCGTGCGGTTCCAGGAGGAGAAGACCCGGCGCGGCCTCGTGGAGTACAGCGACCAGGTCGCGTTCGCGCTCGCCATCTGCGAGCGGGTGCCGCAGGTCGTCGCCGAGCACCGGCGGCGCTTCCGCGTCGTGCTCCTCGACGAGTACCAGGACACCTCCGTCGTGCAGACCCGGCTCCTCGCCACGCTCTTCGGCGGCACGCCCGTCATGGCCGTGGGGGATCCGCACCAGTCCATCTACGGCTGGCGCGGCGCGAGCGCGGCCAACCTCGCGCGCTTCGGGGCCGACTTCGCGCCCGCGGGCGCCGTCGCGGCCGACGTGCCCGTATACGCCCTCTCCACGAGCTGGCGGAACCCGGCGTCGGTGCTCGGCGCGGCGAACCGCATCGTCGAGCCGCTCACCGCGGCGTCGCGCATCCCCGTGGCGCGCCTCGAGCCGCGCCCGGACGCGGGCGACGGCCGGCTCGATGTGGCCTACGAGGAGACCGTCGCCGACGAGGCCGCGAGCGTCGCCGCGTGGTTCGCCGGCCGGCTGCGGCAGCCCGGATCCGGCGACCGGCCCCGCTCGGCCGCCCTGCTCTGCCGGTCGCTCAAGACCATCGAGCCGTTCACGACCGCGCTCGCCGACCGCGGCGTGCCGTTCCGCGTGCTCGGGCTCGGTGGCCTCCTCGACCAGCCGGCCGTGGTCGACCTCGTGTGCGTGCTCCGCGTGCTGCACGACCCCACCGCGGGCAGCGAGCTGGTGCGCCTCCTCACGGGCGCCCGCTGGCGCATCGGCACGAAGGACGTGCACGCGCTGTCCCGCGTCGCGTCCTGGCTCATGGCGCGCGATCCCGCGCAGAAGGAGCTCGCCGCCGAGGTGCGGGCGGGCTTGCGCGCCTCCGTCGTGCCGGACGAGGTGGGTTCCGTCGTCGACGCGCTCGACTTCGTCGTCGGCGCGCCCGAGGGCCACCGCGCGCTCGACGGCTTCAGCGCCGAGGGCCTCACGCGGCTCCGCGCCGCCGGGCGCCAGCTCCAGGTGCTCCGCTCGCGCGTCGGGCTCGACCTCGTCGACCTCGTCACGGTCGTGCAGCAGGAGCTGCTGCTCGACATCGAGGTCGCCGCCAACGAGACGGATCCCCTCGGCCGCGCCAGCCTCGAGGCCTTCACCGAGCAGGTGGCCGGCTACCTCCAGGGCGACACCGCGGGCACGCTCGGCCCGTTCCTCGCCTGGCTCGCCGAGGCGGAGCGACGCGACAACCTCGCGCCGCGCACGGAGGAGCCGGAGCCCGGCACCGTGCAGATCCTCACCATCCACGGCTCCAAGGGCCTCGAGTGGGACGTCGTCGCCGTGCCGCGCATGGTCGAGGGCGAGCTGCCCGGCACGCTCCGGGAGAAGAGGGGCTGGGTCGCGTTCGGCGCCCTGCCGTTCGAGTTCCGCGGCGACTCCGCCGAGCTGCCGTCGCTCGCCTGGCGCGGCGTGGAGACGCAGAAGGAGTTCGCGGAGGCCATGGAGGCGTTCGGCGAGGAGCTCGAGGAGCGCAACGCCGCCGAGCAGCGCCGCCTCGCGTACGTCGCCGTCACGCGCACGCGGTCGGACCTCCTCCTCTCCGGATCGTTCTGGTCCACGCAGCAGAAGCCGCGCGGGCCCGGCGCGTTCCTCCGCGAGATCCAGGAGGTGGGCCTCATCGCGCCGGACGCGCTGCCCGAGGCGCCCGAGCTCGAGGAGAACCCGCTCGAGCCCGGATCCGCCCGCGTCGCCTGGCCGCTGCCGCCGCTCGGTCCGCGCGAGGCCCGCGTGCGCGCGGCCGCCGAGGCCGTCACGGTCGCGGATCCGCACGCCGAGACCGTCTGGACCCGCGACATCGACCTGCTCCTCGCCGAGCGCGACGCCCGAGCGCGCGACGCCGAGCTCGTCGACCTGCCCACCCGCATCCCGGCCTCGCGCTTCAAGGACTTCGTGAGCGACCCCGCGGGCGTCGCCGCGCGCCTGCGCCGCCCCATGCCGGAGCGCCCCTACCGGCAGACGCGGCTCGGCACGCTCTTCCACGGCTGGGTCGAGGCGCGCTACGGGCCCGCGGGCACGGCCGACGTCATCGACGCGTCCGGCGTCGAGCTCGATGCGGATCCGACCGAGCCGCCCGTGGAGCAGGAGGACCTCGACCGGCTGCGCGCCACCTTCGAGGCGAGTGAGTGGGCGTCGCGGAAGCCCGAGGAGGTCGAGGTCGAGATCCACATGGAGCTCGCCGGGCAGGTCGTCATCTGCAAGATCGACGCGGTGTTCCTCATCGACGGCCGGTACCGGGTCGTCGACTGGAAGACCGGCCGCACCCCGAAGGACGCGGCCGACCTCGAGCTGAAGCAGCTCCAGCTCGCCCTCTATCGCCTCGCCTTCGCGAAGTGGCGGGGCATCGACCCGGAGCTCATCGACGCGGAGTTCTACTTCGTGGCCGAGGGCCGGTCGCTGAAGCCGGAGCGCATCTACTCCGAGGAGGACCTCGTGGCGCTCTGGTCGGGTGCGCGCACGCCGGACGGGTCGCGCGGGCCGTCGGGGCCGACGGTGGGCTGAGGACGCGAGTCGAGCATCTCCTCGACCTGGTCGACGTCCATCACGGGCAGCGTCTCGTGCGCGATGCGCTGGCCCTCGTCGGCGCGCACGGTGTCGACGAGCGCGCTGAGCATGTTGACGGCGTCGTCGATGATGCCCTGGTTGCGCGTGTCGGTGCCGTGCAGCAGCCAGCGGGCGATCTCGAGCTCGGCGTAGAGGAGCGCGCGCTGCTTGAGCTGGCGGTCGACCGTGACGTGGTGCGCCTCGTTGTAGGCGCGGAACACGCTCTCGGCGACGTGCTCGGCGCGCGCGCCCAGCACCCAGTGCAGGTCGTGCGCGGGGTCGGCGACGCGGAGCTCGGACCAGCCGATCATGCCGGTCACGTCGTCGCCGTCGACGAGGAAGGACGAGGCCTGCACGGCGCCGTTCACGACCGCGGGCTGGAACTGCCAGAGCGACGCGTCGTCGAGCGCCTCCTCCCAGCGCGAGAGCAGCAGGCTCGGCACGAGCGCGGTGGCGGCGGCCCGGTCGATCAGCGCCGCGGTCTGGCTGTGGATCTCGGCGGCCGAGAGCACGGGCAGCCCGGCGTCGGCGACGAACCCGGTCGGCAGGCTGTGCACGGCGGAGACGGCGGCGCCGATGGAGCGCGCGAGGCCGGCGCCCGCGGGGATCTCGTCGAGCGAGATGACCCGACCGGGCACGTGCTCGTACACGAATCCGCGGGTGGGCCTGATGGGCGCCTGCCCCAGGAACTCGGGGACGCGGAACGGCAGGCGGGAGCGGATCCCGGTGCTCAGCGCGCGCAGCGCCACGAGGTCGGCGGACTGCTCGGACTCGGAGGCCTGGGTCGTGGGCACGCGCACGAGGAGCTCGCGGCCGTCCCCCGTCGTGAGGAGCGCGGAGTCGAAGTCGCCCGCGCCGCCGGCCGTGAAGGGGGTGCTGCGGACCACGTCGAGCCCCGCGACGGCCGAGGTCGCCAACGCGGCTAGAGTGAGATGGGATCTGGCCATGCCTTACAGGTTAGGTCGCTGGGAGCCCTCCGTCTCACCGCGCCACGCGCTTCCGGCCCCACCCGCGCACCGTCGGCGGGGCCTCGGCACCGCCGTCGCCGCCCCTCGGCCCGTCCGCCCTCGAAGTCGATTGGTCTCCCGTGCTCGACAGCTTCCTCTCCCGCCTGCCCCTGTCCCGCGAGGGCGTCGACCGCGACGGCCTGAACCGCGACTCGCCCGCCCTCTTCGACGAGCTGTGGGCGGATCCGGCCACGCGCGTCCTGCCGATGCACGGCCACCGCGCGCTCGGCTCCATCGCCGACGACCGCGCCGCCCTCGAGCTCCTCCCGGTCGACCGCGTCACCGCCGCGACCGTGCGCATCTACCTCGGCCGCACGACCATCGCGCACGAGGGCGAGCCCGCGGGCACGCCCGTCGTCGCCGCCGTGCTCTCCGACGCGGCCGCCGCCGAGCTGCAGCCCGCCGAGGACCGCTGGATCGAGCTGCGCGCCACCGCCGTCCAGCTCGACGACCGCGACGCCGCGCTCTTCACCGAGGCCCTCGCCACCGCGAACTGGCACGCCTCGCACGCGTTCTCGCCGAGGACGGGCGAGCCGACCGTGGTCGAGCAGGGCGGCTGGGTGCGCCGCGCGCCCTCCGACGGCTCGCAGGTGTTCCCGCGCACCGACGCCGCGGTGATCATGGGCGTCGTCGACCAGGACGACCGCCTGCTCCTCGGCGCGAACGCCATGTGGGGCGGCGACCGCTACTCGCTGCTCGCGGGCTTCGTCGAGCCGGGGGAGTCGTTCGAGGCGGCCGTGAAGCGCGAGGTGCTCGAGGAGTCCGGCGTCACCGTCGAGGACCCGCGCTACCTCGGCAGCCAGCCGTGGCCGTTCCCCGCCTCCGTGATGGTCGGCTTCCTCGCGCGGGTCTCCGCGACGAGCGGGCCCGCGACCCCGGACGGCACCGAGATCATCGACCTGCGCTGGTTCAGCCGCGAGGAGCTGCGCGGCGCGCTCGACGAGATCGCGCTGCCCGGCCCGTCGTCCATCGCGCGCGCCATCATCGAGGAGTGGTACGGCGGCCCCCTCGACGACGGCGAGCGGGAGTGGTGACGCGCCGATCGTGACCGACCAGCTCGTCCCCGGGACGCCCGGCCGCGACCCCTA
This sequence comes from Clavibacter michiganensis subsp. tessellarius, assembly GCF_021922985.1. Classification (NCBI taxonomy): domain Bacteria; kingdom Bacillati; phylum Actinomycetota; class Actinomycetes; order Micrococcales; family Microbacteriaceae; genus Clavibacter; species Clavibacter tessellarius. Next base: position 411,471 of record NZ_CP040788.1, read on the forward strand.
CGGATCCGGGCCCTCCGGCGCCCTCCCGGCGCCCATCGCCCTCGGCCCCGTGCCCGAGGCCGTCGACGAGCCCGGGGAGGACGTCCCCACCGCCGAGTCCCTGCTCGAGGCGCTCGACGACCAGCAGCGTCTCGCCGCCGAGGCGCTCCTCGGCCCCGTCGTCGTGCTGGCGGGCGCCGGCACGGGCAAGACGCGCGCGATCACGCACCGCATCGCGTACGGGATCCAGGCCGGCGTCTACCCGCCCAACCGGGTGATGGCGCTGACCTTCACGTCGCGCGCCGCCGCCGAGCTGCGCGGCCGCCTGCGCGAGCTCGGCGCGGGGCCCGTCGCCGCCCGCACCTTCCACGCGGCCGCCCTCAAGCAGCTCAACTTCTTCTGGCCGCAGGTGGTCGGCGGCACCATGCCGCGCCTCATCGAGAGCAAGGGGCGGATGCTGGGCCACGCCGCCGAGTCCCTCCGCCTCCGCCTCGACACGGCCGCCCTCCGCGACATGGCCGCCGAGGTCGAGTGGCGCAAGGTCTCGATGACCTCCGTCGAGGAGTACGGCCTCGCCGCGCGCACCACGCGCACGCTGCCGCCGCAGCTCGACGCCGACCAGGCGGTCGCGCTCCTCCAGGCCTACGAGGACATCAAGGACCAGCGCCGGCAGCTCGACTTCGAGGACGTGCTGCTCGCCACCGCCGGCATGATCGAGGCGGAGCCGTGGGTCGCGCAGCAGGTGCGCGAGCAGTACCGCTTCTTCGTGGTCGACGAGTACCAGGACGTCTCGCCGCTCCAGCAGACGATCCTCGACCTCTGGATGGGCGACCGCCGCGACCTCTGCGTCGTCGGCGACGCCAGCCAGACCATCTACTCCTTCGCCGGCGCGAAGAGCGCCTACCTCCTCGACTTCGCGTCGCGCTTCCCCGAGGCGACCGTCGTGCGGCTCGAGCGGAACTACCGGTCGACCTCGGGCATCACGGAGGCCGCGAACCGCCTCATGCGCGGCCGGCCGGGCGCCCTCACGCTCGTGTCGGCGGACGCGGATCCCGACGGCGACGGCACGGGCGCGGCCTCCGCCCGCGCGAAGGGCCGCGGATCCGCCGCCGTCCCCGGCCGCGGCGAGGGCTTCCGCGCGCCGCAGGTGAGCGCGTTCCCGTCCGACGGCGCGGAGGCGCGGGCCGTCGCGGGCGCGATCGCGCAGCAGATCTCCTCGGGCATCGCGCCCGAGGACATCGCCGTGCTCTACCGGATGAACGGCCAGTCCGCCGTGCTCGAGCAGGCCCTCGGCGACGCGGGCGTCAGCTACCAGGTGCGCGGATCCCAGCGCTTCTTCGACCGCCCGGAGATCAAGCAGGCGCTCCTCGCGCTCCGCGGCGCGTCCGTCTCCATCTCCGGCGAGCCGCTGTTCAAGTCGGTGAGCGACGTGCTCCGGGGCCTCGGCTGGAGCCAGCAGCCGCCCGAGCAGCAGGGCGCCGTACGCGACCGCTGGGAGTCGCTCGACGCGATCATGGGCCTCGCCGAACGGATGCCCGCGGGCAGCACCTTCCGCGCGTTCACCGACGAGCTGCTCGAGCGGCAGGCGGGCCAGCACGAGCCGACCGTCTCGGCCGTCACGCTCGCGACGCTGCACTCCGCCAAGGGCCTCGAGTGGGAGCACGTGTACCTGATGGGGCTCAGCGAGGGGCTCGTGCCCATCAGCTACGCGCAGACGCTCGAGGCGGTCGACGAGGAGCGACGCCTCCTCTACGTGGGGATCACGCGCGCGCGATCCGGCCTGCGGCTGTCGTGGAGCCGGAGCGGACCGCATCGATCGGGGCAGCGGGAGCCGTCGCGGTTCCTGGCAGAGCTCGACACCCGCATCGCGGGTGGGGGCGCGAAGCGCGGCGGCTGATCCGCCCGGTCCGCACGTCGAGCAGCGCCTGGTGCCCGGCGAGCGGGTTCTCGCCCGTGGCGAGCAGGCGGTGCGCCGGCCGCGCCGCGAGGGCCGCGACCTCGCCCGCGACGAGGCCCTCCTCGGATCCGCTGTCGCGCCCGAGCAGCTGCGTCGCGAGGGCGGGCCACGCCGGATCCGCGTCGCGCCGGTGCAGGTCGAGGCAGTAGCAGCAGACCGTGCGGCCCGGCTCCACCAGCGGACCGACCGCGACGTGCCGGTCGCCGAGCACGACCGGCAGGTGCGGCACGTCGGCGCGCGACCAGCGCCCGTAGACGGCGGGCGCGATCGCGAAGTGCGCCACGATCACGGCGAGGTCGGGCGGATCCGCGACGGGCGCCGTCCCTGCCGCGGCCCGGACGTCGTGCCCCGCGCGGGCGAGGGCGTCGGCGATCCGGTCGGCAGTGGGACCCGCGCCGACGATCGCGACCCGTCCCGTCGGCGTCGCGGGCCGGCCGTCGTCGCCCGGCGGGAGCAGCGCGGGCCGCACCAGGTCGAGCAGCTGCGTGACCTGCGCCGGTCCGGCGCCCTCGGTCGCGGCGATCATGTCGAGCCCGCCGCGGCTCACGCCGGTGCGGAGCGCGTGGAGCAGGCGCTCGTCGAGGCGGGAGACGGCAGTGAGCACCACGGGCGGGCGGTCGACGCCGAGCTGGAGGGAGTCCGGCGTGCGCCAGACGAGGGGGAGGCGGGGATCGAGTCGGATGGCCATGGGCGCGGAGAGTGCCGGACGCGCGGACCTCGCGCCGGGCGCGTCCACAGGGGCGGACGGCGCCGACGACGCGCACGACCCCGCAGACGCGCCGAGGCCGGCGCCGCGGGTGCGACCCCGGCCTCGGCGGGTGGTGCGGTGCGACTCAGACGGGGCGCGGATCCGTACCGTCGTCGTCCGGGCGGTCGTCCGTGGGCGCGTCCGGCTCGGTCGCGCGGCCCTGGCCGTCCTCGACGGGGCGCCCGGCGTCGGATCCGCTCAGCAGGTCCTCGAGCGCCTGGTCGACCTCGTCCGGCTGGGGCTCGCCCTGCGTGAGCCGCGCGACGAGCGCGTGCGGCGCGTCGACGTCCTCGCTCGTCGGCAGCACGTCGGGGTGCGACCAGAGCCGGTCGCGCTCCTCGGCGCCGACCGCGTCCGTGACGGCCTGCCACATGGCGGCCGCCTCGCGGAGGCGACGCGGCCGGAGCTCGAGGCCCACGAGCGTGGCGAAGGCCGACTCCGCGGGCCCGCCCGTCGCGCGACGGCGGCGGACGGTCTCGGCGATGGCGTCCGCGCGGGGGAGGCGCACGGTGGCGGCGGCCGTGACCACGTCCACCCAGCCCTCGATGAGCGCGAGCATCGTCTCGAGGCGGCCCAGCGCGGCGAGCTGGGCCTCGCTCTTCGGCGGGATGAGGGATCCGTCGACCATGGCCTGGCGGAGCTCCTCGGGGTTCGACGGGTCGAAGCCCTCGGCGAGCGTCTCGAGCCGCTCGGTGTCGATGTGCACGCCCTTCGCGAACTCCGTGATGGAGGTGATGAGCTGCAGCCGCAGCCAGCGCGCGTGGCGGAACAGGCGGGCGTGCGCGAGCTCGCGGACCGCGAGGTAGATCTCGACCTGGTCGTCGGGCACGTCGATGCCGGATCCGAATGCGGCGACGTTCTGGGGGAGGAGCGCGGCCTGCTGGTCGTCGAGGAGCGGGATGCCGACGTCGCCGCCGGAGACGACCTCGGTGGACAGCTGCCCGACCACCTGGCCGAGCTGCATGGCGAAGAGCGTGCCACCGAGGTTCCGCATCATGCGGCCGGCGCCCGCGACCATGCCGCGCATCTCCTCGGGCGCGTTCTGCTGCAGCACCTCGGTGAGCGAGTCGGCGATGCTGAGCGCGACGGGCTCGGCGAGCTGCGTCCACACGGGCATGGTGAGCTCGGTCCACTGCGCGCGCGTGATGAGGCGCGGCGCCACGGTGAGCTGGCTGACGTGGGTGACCTCGTCGAGCCAGAGCGCGGCCACCTGGAAGGCCTGGTCGAGGGGCGCGGACGCGGCCGCCGTGACCTGGGTCTGCTCCGCCGCGGCGAGCTGGCGGGCGCCCTCGCGGGCCACCTTCCAGTCGACGCCGTCGCCGCTGTTGCTGAGCGCGCCCTGCAGCTGTGCGATGAGCTGGCGCACCATCTCGGGGTCCTGCGGGAGGCCGGCGGCGCCGGCGAGCCGCTCCGGGTCGATCTGCCCGTCGCCGCCCAGGAAGCGCGCGAGCATGCGGCGGAACTCGTCCTCGGGATCGGGGGTGGGCTCGTCGGCCATGGGGGTCCTCCCGGTGGATCTGGCTCCCGATCCGCGGTGCCGCGGCCGGTGGATCCACGCTAGCCCGCGCCCACGGGAAACCCATCCGCATTCGCCTAGGCTGAGCCGTCGCGGCTTCCGCCCGCCGCGAACAGCGGCCCCTCGGGCCGCCCCGTCACCCGCCCGGCGGCCGCATCCCGGCCCGCCGCGCCCCGACCGCGAGGACCTCCGGATGAGCCTGTTCGCCCAGCACGCCCCCCGCGCACCCCGGCCTCCGCGCCGTCGCCGCGTCGGCCGCGTGCTCGCCGGCGTCGGGGCCGTCCTCGCCCTGTCCCTCGGCCTGATGCCGTCCCCCTACGTCATCGAGCAGCCGGGCCCGGTGTTCGACACCCTCGGCACGAGCGACCACCAGGGCACCGAGCGCCCGCTCATCTCCATCCCGGACCGCCCGACGTACCCCACCGACGGCCGCCTCGACATGCTCACGGTGAGCGTCGTCGGCAACCCCGAGCAGCGCCCCGACTGGTTCTCCGTCGTCTCCGCCTGGCTCGACCCGAGCCGCAGCGTCGTGCCGCTGGAGGCGATCTTCCCGGCCGACCAGACGGCCGAGCAGCGCGACGCCCAGAACCAGGTGCAGATGACGGACTCGCAGCAGGACGCCGTGGCCGCGGCCCTCGGCGAGCTCGACATCCCGGTGCCGCGGACCCTCGACGTGCAGAGCGTGCTGGCGGGCTCGCCCGCGGAGGGGGCGCTCCGCGCGGGCGACGCGATCCGCCAGGTCGACGGCGCGGACGTCGTCGACCTGGCGGACCTGCAGGCCCGCGTCGCCGCGGCCGGCACGAGCACCCCGCTGTCCTTCGCCATCACGCGCGACGGCCAGGAGAGCACGGTCGAGGTCACGCCCGCCGCGCGCGACGGGCGGCCGGTCATCGGCGTCGTCACCTCGACCGACTACCGGTTCCCGTTCGAGGTCGACATCCAGCTCGACGACGTGGGCGGGCCGAGCGCCGGCATGATGTTCGCGCTCGGGATCATGGACAAGCTCGAGGAGGGCTCCCTCACCGGCGGCAAGGCCATCGCGGGCACCGGCACCATCGACGCGGCGGGCGAGGTCGGCCCCATCGGCGGGATCCGGCAGAAGCTCTTCGGCGCCGAGCGCGCGGGAGCCGAGTACTTCCTCGCCCCCGCCGAGAACTGCGACGAGGTGCGCGGGCACGTCCCGGACGGCCTCCGCGTGTTCTCGGTGGCGACCCTCGACGACTCGCTGGCGGCGCTCGGCGCCATCTCCTCCGGTGGCGACCTGGACGCCCTGCCGACCTGCTGATCGCGCGCCCCACGACGCGGACGCGAGGGCCCCCTTACCAGACGAGGGGCCCTCGTCGCTCGCAGGTCGCTGGCAAGAGCCCCGCCTAGGATGAGGACTCCGCTGTCCCCGACTCTGAGGCACACACGTGACAAGCACATCCGCCCGGCCCGCCAGACGGAGCCGAGCCCCTCTCGCCATCACCGCGGCCATCATCGCCGCCCTCGTGATCGCGTTCTTCATCTTCGCCGGCTTCTACGCCGACGTCCTCTGGTACGACCAGCTGGGCTACCTGGGGGTGCTGCTCACGCAGTGGGGCGCGGGCATCGCGCTGTTCCTCGTCGGGTTCCTCGCCATGGCGATCCCGGTGTTCGTGAGCATCCAGATCGCGTACCGCTCGCGGCCCGTCTACGCGAAGCTCAACTCGCAGCTCGACCGCTACCAGCAGGTCATCGAGCCGCTCCGCCGCCTCGCCATGTTCGCGATCCCCGCGGTCTTCGGCCTGTTCGCGGGCGTCTCGGCGTCCAGCGGCTGGCAGCGCACGCTGCTGTGGCTGAACCGCACGCCCTCGGGCACCACGGATCCGCAGTTCGGGCTCGACGTGTCGTTCTACCTCTTCGAGCTGCCCTTCTACCATGCGGTCGTCGGCTTCGCCTCGGCCGTCGTCATCATCTCGATGCTCGGCGTGCTCGCCACCAGCTACCTCTACGGCGCCGTGCGGTTCACGGGCCGCGAGGTGCGCATCTCGAAGAGCTCGCGCATCCAGATCGCGGTCACGGCCGCCGTCTACTTCCTGCTCCAGGGCGTGAGCATCTGGCTCGACCAGTACTCCTCCGTGGTGAACAACGCCAACGGCGGCCTGTTCACGGGCGCGGCGTTCTCGGACGTGAACGCGGTCATCCCCGGGCGCGCGATCCTCGCGGGCATCGCCGGGGTCGTGGCCCTGTTCTTCATCGTCACGGCGGCCATCGGCCGCTGGCGCCTGCCCATCATCGGCACCGCCGGCCTCATCGTGGCCAGCATCCTCGTGGGCACGGCCTACCCGGCCGTCGTGCAGCGCTTCCAGGTGGAGCCGAACGAGCGCGCGCTCGAGTCGCAGTACTACGAGCGCAACATCGAGGCGACGCGCACGGCCTACGGCCTCTCCGACATCGAGGAGATCCCCTACGACGCGACCACGGACACCACGCCCGGCGCGCTGCGCGAGGACGCCGCCACGACGGCCAACATCCGCATCCTCGACCCCGCGGTCGTGGGCGACGCGTTCAGCCAGCTGCAGCAGTTCCGGCAGTACTACCAGTTCGGCGACAACCTCGACGTCGACCGGTACCAGATCGACGGCCGCGTGCAGGACACCGTGGTGGCGGTGCGCGAGCTCAGCCCGACCAACACGGGCACCTCGTGGGTCAACCAGCACCTCGTCTACACGCACGGCTACTCGCTCGTGGCGGCGTACGGCACGCAGCGCACCTCCGACGGCCAGCCCGTGTTCCTCGAGTCGGGCATCCCGGCCTCGGGCGACCTCGGCGACTTCGAGCCGCGCGTGTACTTCGGCGAGAACTCGCCCGACTACTCGATCGTGGGCGGACCCGCGTCCGGCGACAACGTCGAGCTCGACTACCCGTCGGGCGTCGACGGGGCCGACGAGACGTACACGACGTTCCAGGGGAACGGCGGGCCGAAGGTCGACAACGTCTTCAAGCGCCTCATCTACGCGCTGAAGTTCCAGTCGGAGCAGATCTTCCTGGCCAACCAGATCAACGACCAGTCGCAGATCCTCTACGACCGCGACCCGGCGCAGCGCGTCGGCAAGGTCGCGCCGTACCTCACCATCGACAAGGACCCGTACCCCAGCGTGGTCGACGGCCGCGTCGTGTGGATCGTCGACGGCTACACGACGAGCGACCAGTACCCCTACTCGCAGCGCCAGGACATGAGCCGGCTCATCACCGACTCGCAGCAGCCGCAGCCGCTCGTGCCGACCGACCAGATCAACTACATCCGCAACTCGGTGAAGGCGACGGTCGACGCGTACGACGGCAAGGTCACGCTCTACGCGTGGGACACCGACGACCCGATCCTCAAGACCTGGCAGAAGGTGTTCCCCTCGACCCTCAAGCCGATCGCGGACATCTCCGGCGGGCTCATGAGCCACCTGCGCGTGCCGGCGGACATCTTCAAGGTGCAGCGCGCCGTGCTCGGCAAGTACCACGTGACCGACCCCGGCTCGATCTACTCGAACCAGGACCTCTGGACCACGCCGAACGACCCGACCGCCACCACGGACCCGGGCACCACGGCGAAGCTCCAGCCGCCGTACTACCTGACCATGCAGATGCCGGGCCAGGACTCGCCGCGGTTCTCGCTGTACTCGACGTTCATCCCGCCGGCCACGCAGGACACCGCGCGGAGCGTGCTCACGGGCTACCTCGGCGTGGACTCCGACGCGGGCAGCACCGCGGGGGAGAAGGCGCCGGACTACGGGAAGCTGCGGCTGCTGACGCTGCCGAACGACGACACCATCCCGGCGCCGACGCAGATCCAGAACAACTTCAACTCGGACACCAACGTCGCGAACCAGCTCAACCTGCTGGAGCGGGGCGGACGGACCTCGGTCGTGCGCGGCAACCTGCTGACCCTCCCGGTCGGCGGCGGCCTGCTCTACGTGCAGCCGGTCTACGTGCGGTCCACGGGTGACACGAGCTACCCGCTGCTCCGCAAGGTGCTCGTCGCGTTCGGCGACAAGATCGCCTTCGAGGACACGCTGGATGCGGCCCTCGACAGCATCTTCGGGGGCGACTCGGGCGCCACCGCGGGGGACGAGGCCGTGGAGGGCACGACGCCCGCGGACCCCGGCGCCGTGGACGGCTCCGGAGGCGGCGCGACCGACGGCGGCACGGGGTCCACCCCGACGCCGACGCCCACCGCGACCACGTCGCCCGCGGCTCCCGCGCAGGACGTGCAGGCGGCCCTCGCCGCGGCCGGTCAGGCGCTGCAGGAGAGGGAGGCGGCCTACAAGGCCAACGACCTCGTCGCGGCGGCGCAGGCCGACCAGCGCCTGACCGAGGCGCTGAACCGGGCGATCGAGCTGGGCGCGGCCCAGCAGTAGCCCGGACGCTCCACCAGGACGGCCCCGGCGGCCCCGCGATGCGGGTGCTGCCGGGGCCGTCCTCGTGCCGGGGAGCGATCCGCGAGCGCGGGAGGCGCCGAGTGGTCATGAGCGCCTCGGACGTCTGGTAATGTATTCCTCGTAGCGCGGGGTGGAGCAGTTCGGTAGCTCGCTGGGCTCATAACCCAGAGGTCGTAGGTTCAAATCCTGCCCCCGCAACAGAACGAAGGCCCGGTCTCATCGAGACCGGGCCTTCTGCTTTCCCGGAGGTCCCTCAAGGGGACCGCTGAGCGATCCCAGCGCAGCGATATGCCCGCCGCGGCACGATCATCCCCGATGCGGGGCGCGGCCGGCCGGCGCGTCAGCGGTAGCGAGCATGCCGGGCATCTCGATGCGCGTGGTGCCGTCGACGTGGACGTCCGCGAAGGCAGACCGACGTGCCGCGATCCCCGGGGGCGGGCGGGCGCTCAGCGGGCGCGGCGGCCCGGGAGGAGCGCCTGCGCGAGCGGCAGCACGGAGACCACCAGCAGCACGGTGCCGAGCACCTCGTCGTCCGGGCGGAGGAGCACGCCGCCCGCGAGGAGACCGCCGAAGACGAGGGCGGAGATGGCGCGGCGGAGGGTGCGCTCCAGGGCACCCACGCGGCGCTCGAGCGTGGGGTCGCTGATGGGGAGCGCGCCCTCGTCGATGCGGGTGAGCAGCGCGTCGAGACGGCCGGGCAGGCGCGCGATCGTGCCCGCGGTGTCGGACACGCGCGTGCCGAGGTCGCGCACCACGTTGCCGCGCTCCTCGCGGATGAGGCGCTGCGCGTACGGCTCGACGGAGTCCCAGAGGTTGAACCGGGGATCCAGCGCGCTGCAGACGCCCGACGTGAGCGACATGGCGCGGATGATGAGGAGGAAGTCGTCCGGGAGCTGGAACGGCAGCGTGCGCACGACCTCCTGGAACTCGTCGGCGAACGCGCGGAACTCGCGCGGGTCGACCTCGCGCAGCTCCGCGAAGCCGAGCCCGCCGAAGCGCGCGAAGAGGCGGGTCATGGCGAGCTCGAGCTGCGTGGTGTCGGCCGAGGGGAGCAGCACGCCGATGTCGCGGGCCGCGTCGACGAGGCCCTTCCCGTCGCGCGAGGCGGCGGCGATGAGCATCTTGCGGAGGCCCCGGCGCGTGCTCGGCGGGACCTCGCCCATCATCCCGAAGTCGATGAAGGTGAGGGTCCAGCCCTGCTCGACCGAGCCGTCCGCGGCGGGCGTGACGAAGACGTTGCCCGGGTGCGGATCCGCGTGGAAGAAGCCGTCGGCGAAGAGCTGGTCGAACATGACGGCCGCGAACACCGGGGCGACCTCAACGGGGTCGATGCCGGCGGCCAGGAGCCCGGCGTGGTCGGTGATCTTGATGGCCGTGACGTCCTCGAGGGTCAGCACGCGCCGGGTGCTGCGCTCCCACACGATCTCCGGGACGGCGACGCGGGCGTCGGCGCGGAACATGTCCTGGAACCGCGCGGAGCTGCGGGCCTCGTGCAGGTAGTCGATCTCCTCGAGGCTCGTCTCGGCGAACTCCTCGACGAGCGCGGGCGCGTCGACCCGGTCCGAGACGAGCCGCACGTGCGTGAGCCAGCCGCCGATGCGGCGGAGCGCGGCGAGGTCGATGCGGACGATGTCGTCGATGCCCGGCCGCTGCACCTTGATGACGGCGCCCGTGAGGCCGGTGTCGGCGGAATCGATCGGGCCGAGGATCGCGCGGTGCGCCTGGCCGAGCGACGCGGCCGCGACGGGCGTCTCGTCCACCCATGCGAAGGCCTCGGCGAGGGGCATGCCGAGCTCCCGCTCGGCGAGCGTGCGGATCTCGGCGAACGGGACCGCGGGCACCTCGTCCTGCAGGTCCTCGAGCTCCGCGGTGATCTCGGGCGGCAGCACGTCGAGGCGCGACGACATGAACTGGCCCACCTTGATCATGAGGCCGCCGAGCTCGACCGCGAGCACGCGGAAGCGCCGGGCGAACCTCTTCATGCGGCGGGTGCGCGTGCGGTCGGCGATGCGTCGCAGCCCGACGCGCGGCAGGAACAGCTCGTACCACCACGTGACCGCGAGGTTCCAGGCGGCGAAGCGGAGGATGCGGCGGTAGCGGGCGCGCGTCTCCGGGGCGTCGCCCTCGGGAGCCGTCCCGGGTGCGGCGCCGGCCGTGGCCGCGGTCACTCCCGGGCGAGGATCGCGTAGAGGCGGCGGCGCACCGCGTCGAGCTCGGAGGCGGCCTCGGCGACCTGCTCCGGGGTGCCCGAGCGCTGCACCTGCGTGGCGGCCTGCGCGAGCGCGAGGCCGGCCTTGGGCAGCGCGGAGCGGTCGCGGCGGTCGTGGCCGGCGTCGTCGCGGCCGTGCGCGTGGTCGGCCCACGGCGCCGTGATGCCGTCGCGCGCGACCGTGGAGCGGCCCGCCTCGGTGAGCGCCCAGACCTTGCGGCCGTCCGTGGTCTCGGCGGCGATGAGGCCCTCGTCGGCCAGGAGCTGGAGCGTGGGGTACACGGCGCCGGCGTCCGGCGTCCAGGCGCCGTCGGTGCGCGCGGCGATGGCGTGGATGAGGGCGTAGCCGTGCATGGGCTCCTCCGCGAGGAGGGCGAGGACCGCGTGGCGGACGTCATCGGGACCGTGGCCGAGCCGGTGCCCGGTCTCGTGGCCGGGCATGCCGCCGTCGCGCTTCTCGAAGCGGACCCGGAGCGACTCCATCGCCTGCCACACGCCGTCGGCGGCGTCTCCGAATGCGGATCCTGCGGTCGGGGACGATGCGGCCATGACGAGCTCCTAGCTGTGGGACGTGCGCGGTGGTTCCGACGATAGGGCGCGCACCTGGCCGCGGACCCGGGAGGGGCGCGTTCGTCAGCGAGCCGACAGGTCCGCGGCATGGGGAGGGACCGCCGGGATCAGCCGACGGCCTGCGCGAAGCCGCGCGACGCATCCGCGAGGTGCTCGAGGCCGACCGGCAGCGCCCGGCCCTTGGCGCTCATCGACTGCGCCCACAGCCGTCCGGCGCGGTAGGAGGAGCGCACGAGGGGACCGGCGAGCACGCCGAGGAACCCGATCGCCTCCGCCTCCGCCTTGATCTCCACGAACTCCTCCGGCCGCACCCAGCGCGCCACGGGGAGGTGCCGCGGGCTCGGGCGCAGGTACTGCGTGACGGTGATGATGTCGCAGCCCGCGTCGTGGAGGTCCCGGAGCGCCTCCGACACCTCCTCGCGCGTCTCGCCCATGCCGAGGATGAGGTTGGACTTCGTGATGAGGCCCGCGTCGCGCCCCTGCGTGATCACGTCGAGCGAGCGCTCGTACCGGAACGCCGGGCGGATCCGCTTGAAGATGCGCGGCACCGTCTCGACGTTGTGCGCGAAGACCTCGGGGCGCGAGGAGAACACCTCGGCCAGCAGGTCGGGGTTCCCCGAGAAGTCGGTCGCGAGGATCTCGACGCCCGTCCCGGGGTTGTCGGCGTGGATCCGCCGCACGGTCTCGGCGTGCAGCCACGCGCCCTCGTCGGGCAGGTCGTCGCGCGCGACGCCCGTGACGGTCGCGTAGCGGAGGCCCATGCGCTTCACGGAGTCGGCGACGCGGCGCGGCTCGTCGGTGTCGTAGTCGGCCGGCTTGCCGGTGTCGATCTGGCAGAAGTCGCAGCGGCGCGTGCACTGCGAGCCGCCGATGAGGAACGTGGCCTCCCGGTCCTCCCAGCACTCGTAGATGTTCGGGCAGGCCGCCTCCTGGCAGACGGTGTGCAGGTCCTCCGTCTTCACGAGCTGCTGGAGCGCCTGGTACTCGGGCCCCATGCGGGCCGTGGTCTTGATCCACTCGGGCTTCCGCTCGATGGGCGTCTCCGCGTTCCGCACCTCCAGGCGGAGCATGCGGCGGCCGTCGGGGGCGGCGGCGCTCATGCGCGGATCCAGGTCGCGGCGGACATCAGGGTAGGGGTGGCGGCGGCGCTCATGCGCGGGCTCCGGCGACGGGGGAGAGGGAGGCGGTGGAGGTCATGGCGGATCCGTTCGGGGCGAGGGCGCGCATCAGGTGCGGGCGGAGGAGGGGGACGACGTCGGCCGGCGTGACGGTGCGGCCGAGGACGCGGCTGATCGTGGTGACGCCGGCGTCGCGGATGCCGCAGGGCACGATCCGGTCGTAGGCGTCGAGGGAGTTGCTGCAGTTGAGGGCGAAGCCGTGCAGGGTGACGCGCTCGGCGACGCGGACGCCGATGGCGGCGACCTTCTCGTCGCGCGGGGTGCCGTCGGGTGCCGCGCCGCGGATCCAGACGCCGGACCGGCCGTCGACGCGGCGGGCCGCGACGCCGAGGTCGGCGAGGAGGCCGAGCAGCGCGTCCTCGAGGCGGCGCACGTGGGCCACGACGTCGAGGGGCTCCGGCAGGCGAACGATCGGGTAGCCGACCAGCTGGCCCGGGCCGTGCCACGTGATGCGGCCGCCGCGGTCGACGTCGACGACCGGAGTGCCGTCGCGCGGCCGGTCCGTCGGCTCCGTGCGCCTCCCCGCCGTGTAGACGGAGGGGTGCTCGAGGAGGATGACGGTGTCCTGCGCCCGGCCCGCGACGACGTCGGCATGCAGGGCACGCTGACGCTCGAGGGCCTCGATGTACGGCACGGAGTTGGCGCTTAGCCCCGTGACGACGATGTCGACCACGGGGTCAGCATAGGGGCGCGCCTCCGGGGTGGCGAGGGACCGCGCGGCCGCGTCGCGTTGCGGGGGCGGCCCGCGGGGCGGAGGATCGACCTCGATGACCGACACCGCCGCACCCGCCGTCCCCGACCGTCCCGCCCGCGCCCCGCGGCCCCAGCACGTGCTGGAGGTGGTGCGCACCGAGCGGCTCGCACCGCACCTCGTGCGGGTGCACCTCGGCGGCGAGGGGACCCGGGCGTTCCTCGAGCAGGCCGTCCCCGAGCGGCTCGCCGCGACCGACGCCTACGTGAAGCTGATGCTGCCGCAGCCCGGATCCGGCGTCGCGCCGCCGTACGACCTGTCCGCCCTCCGCGCGACGCTCCCGCCCGAGGCGCTGCCGGCCGTTCGCACCTACACGCTGCGGCTCGCGGATCCGGCCGCGGGCACGGCGGCGATCGACTTCGTGGTGCACGGGGAGGAGGGGCTCGCGGGCCCGTGGGCGGCGTCGGCCCGACCCGGCGACGTGATCGCCGCGAGCGGCCCCGGCGGGCTGTTCCGGCCGACCCCGGACGCGGATGTCACGCGCGTCCTCCTCGGCGACGACTCCGCCGTGCCCGCGATCGCCGCGGCGCTCGCCGCGATGCCCGATGACGCACGCGGCGTCGCGCTGATCGAGGTCGACGGCCCCGCGGACGAGCTCCCGCTCGCGCACCCCGCGGGCGTCGAGGTGCGCTGGATCCACCGCGCGCGCACGCCCGACGCCGTGCCCGGCGCGCCCCTCGTCGCGGCGGCGCGCGCCCTCGACCGTCCGGACGGCGCGGTCGAGGTCTTCGCGCACGGCGAGCGCGGCGCGATGAAGGAGCTGCGGGCGCTCATGCAGGACGGCTGGGGCGTCGACCGGCGGGCCCTCTCGCTCTCCGCGTACTGGGCGCTCGGCCGCGCGGAGGACCGCTTCCAGGCGGAGAAGCGCGAGCCGGTGGGGGCGATCTTCGCGGACTGACCGCGCCTCGGGGTCGATGAGCCCGCCTGTGCGATCGGGGCCCACGAGCCGCCGCCCGGTCCGTACGCTCACCGAGGCCGTGCCTCCCGAGGCGTCCTCCCTCCGAGGCCGGCCCGCTCGCCGACAGCGCATGTCGCTGGACCGGGGAGAGCGCATCATGTGGATCGACGACGACGGCACCGTGTCGTCCATGTGGGTGAGCGGGTCGTTCCGGCTCCTCCCGTGGCGAGCGCGCTGGGCGCTCTGGACCGCCGAGCCCGACGACCTCGACGAGCTGGCGGACGACGTGACCGCGCTCGCGACCGCCGTCGGCAACGCCGCGTCCTGCCGACGGGAGTGGCCGGACCAGTCGGCGTACCGCATGCGGGAGATCCCCCGTCAGATGCTCGGCTTCCGCGGGCTGCGCGACTTCGCGGACGTGCGCGAGCACCTGCTCTCCTTCCCGCTGGCGCTCTCCGTGCAATGGCAGACGGATGCGGCGCAGGTCGCGGTGGACGTCGTCCGCACCGTGCGCCGCGGCACCCGCCGCCGGCGTCTCGCCCGCGGCGTGCACGTCGTGGCATCGCGGCTCCGGATCCCCGTGATCGGCCGCCCGGAGACGGCGCCGCCGCGGATCCGCCGCATCGCCCCGCTGGACGCGTGCGCGGCGCCCGGGCGGCTCGTGGACGAGGACGGCGAGCCGCTGCGCGATCCCACGCGCGCCGGGCGGCGCGCGTGATCCTCCCGCGGTGACGCCGTCCCCCCGTCCCCGTCCAGTTCGAGCCGTACGCCCCGCGCTCCTTCCTGCGCAACGCCGCGGTGCCGCCGTACGGCGACTGGCTGCCGGCCGGGATCGCCGGGCGCATCCGGCTGCCGGGGTACCCGCACCCGTGGGTGCTGGCCCGGACCATGCACGGGGACGACGAGCTCGGTCCTGACGCCTACCGCCTGGTGCTCCCCGAGGAGCTGCGGTACGGCGACACCGAGGACGACCGGATGGTGACCATGCCCGAATCGGGGTTCCTGCCCGGCCCCGAGGGCGGTCTCATCGACGTCGTCACGACCGCGCTCGACGTCCGGTGGGATCCGTCCCCCGAGGCGTGGGAGGAGGCGAGGGCGTGGTTCGTCCGGCAATCCGACCGCGGATGGGAGAGCATGACGCGGTGGCAGCGCCTGTCGTTCGGCTCGATCTCCGGTCGCCAGGGGAAGGGGCCCGTGGCGTTCTTCGACGTGGGGCCCTTCGAGGAGCCCTTCGGCTGACGCCGCAGCGCCCGGCCGGCGGAGGTGGCGGATCGGGCGGCGCCGCGTCCTCCCGAGGCCCGCGCATCCGCCATGCTGGTCCCTGCGCGTGACGCGGCACGACCGCCCGCGCGGATCCCGTCCCCCCACCCCGGAGACCGCCATGACCGCTTCCGCGTCCGAGCCCCTGCCCACGCCGCCCGCCGTCTCGCCCGGCGAGCCGACGACCGCGGGCATCCCGCACTCCGTGGCGGAGGACGTGCTCGGGATCCTCACCGGCACGTTCGTCGCGTCGTTCGGGCTCTTCCTGCTGCGCGACAGCGGCGCCGTCACGGGCGGCACCGCCGGTCTCGCGCTGCTGCTGAGCTACACGGGCGTGCTGCCGTTCGGCGTGCTGTTCTTCGTGGTCAACGCGCCGTTCTTCGCGCTCGCGGTGTGGAAGAAGGGGTGGCGGTTCACGATCCGCACGGTGATCTCGGTCGCGCTCGTCTCGCTGTTCTCGACGCTCCACCCGGCGATGGTGACGAGCCTCGACCTGCAGCCCGTCTACGGCGTGCTCGCGGGGAACCTGCTCGTGGGGATCGGGCTGCTCGTTGTCTTCCGCCACGGATCCAGCCTCGGCGGGTTCAACATCGTGGCCCTCGTAGTGCAGGAGCGGTTCGGCTTCCGCGCCGGGTACGCGCAGATGATCCTCGACGTGAGCGTGATCCTCCTCGGCCTCACGGTCGTGTCCGTCGGCGGCGTCGTCATGTCGGCGCTCGGCGCGGTGCTGCTCAACCTCGTGCTCGCGCTCAACCACCGGCCGGGGCGGTACACCGGGATCTGAGCGGGGTCAGCTGGCCCGCGGCGGATCAGCCGGCGGTCGTCGGCGGGGATCGGATCAGGCGGCGGTCGTCGGCCGGGATCGGATCAGGCGCCGGTCGTCGGCGCGGGGCGCGCGTCCGCGTCCTCCGCGGGGTGTCGCAGGTAGCCGCGGCGACGCAGTCCCACCTCGAGCGGCAGCGTCGCGAGCGGCGGGATCGCCGCGACGCCCGCGAGGAGCGCGGCCTTCCAGCCCCAGCGCAGTCGGATCGCCGCCACGGCCGTGACGATGACGTACAGCACGAACGCGGCGCCGTGCAGGCGCCCGAACACGAAGACGCCGAGCTCGGTGGTCTCCGTCACGTACTTGAGGAACATGCCGACGAGCAGGCCCGTCCACGTGACGGCCTCCACGATCGCGACCACGGCGAAGAGGCGGCCGAGCCGCGACGGGCGATCCGTGCGGTCGCGCGTGCCGCGGAGGAGGCGGGCGATGGCGCCCGATACGGCGGGGGAGGAGGCGGACCCCTGGCGCCCGTCGGCGTCGGGGCGGGCGGCGTCGGCGTGCGGCGTGTGCGTCATGGGGCCTTCCGGGGCGGGGCGGCGGATCCGGTGCGGATCCCCTCGGAGCGGAGCAGGTCGCCGCCAGGGTACGGGGGCCGTCCGGACGGAGGCTGAGGGTGGTGATGGCGGGCGGGGGCCTGGGCGAGCACCTGCGGGAGGGCTCCGGCGGGCGGGCCGCACGCGCCGCGATCATCCGCGGACGGCCCTCGGCACCCGCTGGTCGGAGGCATGTGGCAGCATTTCCCCACGGGGTGAATCCGCCTCGCGATCTGGGGGGATCACTTGGGGGAGTTCCGCACGCCCGTCCGCCGTGCCTTGGCACGGAGGACCGGCACCGCATCCGCGTCCGCACGTCTCGTCGCCGCCGTCACGGGGCTCAGCCTCGGGGTGGCGCTGCTCGTCGCGGTCGAGCCGCGTCCGGCGCCGGCCGCGGCGGCGACGTCGGCTGTCGCGTCGACGGCGTCCACCGCGTCGTCCGCGTCCACCGGCGCGTCCGCGCCGGCGGAGGGGACGACCCCGACCGCGGCCTCGATGATGCGGCTGCTCACCGCGACCGAGGACCCGCCCTTCACGACGACGCCCGCGCCCGTCATCACCGGCAAGGCCGTCATCGGGCAGCGCCTGCTCGTGACGACCGCGCGCTGGACCCCGATCGCCACCACCATCTCCTACGCCTGGCTCGTCGACGGCGTGCCCGTGACCGGGCAGACCTCGACCGCGTACGCCGTGCGGGCCGAGGACGCGGGCGCGGTGATCACCGTCGCCGTCACGGGCGCGCGACCCGGGTACGCGACCACGACCCGGACGAGCGCGCCCACCTCCGCCGTGCCGACGCCCGTCGTGGCGGAGTTCACGCGCGTCGACGCCCCGACCATCACCGGCAGCCCGATCGTCGGTTGGACGCTCACGGCACGCGCCGGGACGTGGACCCCGTGGCCGACGTTCTCCTACGCCTGGACCCGCGACGGCGTGCTCGTCGCCGGCCAGTCCGGAGCCTCGTACCGGGTGACCGAGGCGGACGCCGGCGCGGCGATCGCCGTCCGCGTCATCGGGACGAAGACCGGGTACGCGACCCGGGTCGTGACGAGCGATGCCGTGCGGGTGGCGGGCTCGGCGACGCCGACGGTCGCGCCCACGGTGACGCCGACGGTCGCGCCGACGGGGACGCCGCAGCCGACCCCGACGCCGACGGTCGCGCCGACCACGACGCCCAAGCCGACCCCGACGCCCACGGTCGCGCCGACGATCGCACCGACGCCGACGCCGACGCCGACGCCGACGCCGACCGCCGTGCCGACCCCGACACCGACCGCCGCGCCTACGACCGCGCCGACCCCAACGCCGACCCCAACGCCGACCGCTGCGCCGACGACCGTGCCGACGCCGACGCCGACGCCGACGCCGACCGTCGCACCGACCGCTGCCCCGACGCCGACCCCGACGCCCACGGTCACGCCGACCACCGCCCCGACGCCCACGGTCACGCCGACCACCGCCCCGACGCCCACCCCGACCCCCACCGCGCCGACCGTCCTGCCCTTCGCCGCCGCGGCGACGCCCACCATCGCGGGCACGGCGCGCGTCGGCTTCACGCTCACGGCGCGCGCCGGCGTCTGGACCCCATGGCCGACCTTCGGCTACACGTGGCTCCGCGACGGCGTCGCGATCGCCGGGCAGACCGCCGCGACCTACCGCGTGCAGGCCGGGGACGCCGGATCCGCCCTCAGCGTCACGGTCACCGGCACCCGCACGGGCTACGCGACCCAGGCGCTCACGAGCGCGGCGCTCGCCGTCCCGCCCGCGAGCACGCCGACGCCCACGCCGACCTCGCCCGCCCCGACGCCCGAGCCCACCGCCCCGCCCGCGGACGCGCCGTACGCCGTCGCCTCCACCCCGACGATCACGGGCACCGCTGGTGTCGGCTTCACGCTGACCGCGCGCCCCGGGGTCTGGACCCCGTGGCCGACGTTCTCCTACGTCTGGACCCGGGACGGCGTCGCAATCCCCGAGCAGACCGCCGCCACCTACCGCGTCCAGGAGACCGACCGGGGCGCGAGCGTCGCCGTCGTCGTCACGGGCACGCGCACCGGCTACGTGACGCAGTCGATCTCGAGCGAGGGGATCCTGGTGCCGCTGCCGGAGGTCGAGCCCGAGCCGCCCGCGCCGACGCCCGAGCCCGAGCCCGTGCCGGACGTGGCGTACGAGGCCGTCGGCGAGCCGTCGATCACGGGCCTCGGCCGCGTCGACTTCACGCTCACCGCGCGCGCCGGGACGTGGACCCCGTGGCCGTCGTTCTCGTACGCGTGGCTGCGCGACGGCGTCGTGATCCCCGACCAGACCGGGCCGAGCTACCGCGTGGTCGCCGGCGATGTGGGGACGGGCATCGCGGTCGCCGTCACCGGCACCCGCACCGGCTACATCACGCAGACCGTCACGAGCGCCGCGATCCCCGTGGTCGAGACGCCCGTCACGCCCCCGCCGCCTCCGCCCGCCGTGCCGTTCGAGGCGACGGTCGCGCCGGTGATCGCCGGCGACCCCGTCGCGGGGACCGTCCTCCGGGCCGCGACGCCCGCCTGGACGCCCGAGGCCACCGCCGTCGCGTACGCCTGGTCCCGCGACGGCGTGCCCGTCCGCGGCGCCACCGAGGCGACCTACGCGGTGGCGCGCGGCGACGCGGGCACGCGGATCACCGTGACCGCGACCGGATCCCGCTCCGGCTACAGGGACGCGACGCGCACGAGCGAGCCGACCGCGGTCGTCGTGGACGCCCTCGACGTGCCGCCCGCGACGCCCGCCCCGGCGCCCGGCGACGAGCCCTTCGCCGCGACGCCCGCGCCCACGCTCTCGGGGACGCCCGCCGTGGGATCCACCCTCACGGCGGCGACGCCCGAGTGGAGCCCCGTGGCCACGTCCATCGCCTACGCGTGGTCCCGGGACGGCGTCGTCGTGCCGGGGCGCACGGCCGCGACCTACGCGCTGTCGGCACGGGACGCCGGCACGCGGATCACCGTGACCGCCACGGGCCGCGCCGACGGCCTCGTGCCGACCGCGAGCACCTCGGAGCCCCTGTCCATCGCCTCGACCGGCGAGGGCTACGACGTGGTCGTGGTGCTCGGGCAGTCGAACGCGCAGGGCGTGGGCGCGGGCTACGACCCGGCGCTCGACGTCGCCGTGCCGGGCCTCGACCAGCTCGCCGGCAGCGGTGCCCAGGCCGGGAGGATCGTGCCGGCCAAGGACTCGCTGCACCACGTCACCACGTGGGTCAACGCGGGCGGCGTGCCGTCCGTGGGCCCGGGCATGGAGCTCGGCAGGCGGCTGCTCGCCGAGGCGCGTCCCGGCCGCAAGGTGCTCCTCGTGCCCGCCGCGATGGCCTCGACCTCGATGACCGGCGACGGCTACTACGCCTGGAACCCGGCCGACACCCGCGCGCGCGTGAACCTGTTCACGCGGGCGCTCGGGCAGATCGACCAGGCGCTCGCGCAGGATCCGGACAACCGCCTCGTCGCGGTCGTCTGGGCGCAGGGGGAGTCCGACGCCACGCGCACCACGGGCGACGGCTACCAGTCGATGCTCCTCGACCTCGTCGACCGGCTCGACGCGCGCTACGGCCCGGTGCCGTTCCTCATCAGCGGGATGGTGCCGGAGTGGCTGGCCGCTTCGTCGCAGCGGCAGGCGATCGACACGGCGCAGCAGGGCCTGCCCGCGCTGCGCCCGAACGTCGCGTACGTGCCGGGGGCCGCCGGGTTCAGCAGGAGCGAGGACGTGATCCACTACACGGCGTCGGGCGCGCGCGTCATGGGCGCGAAGCAGTTCGCGGCGTACCAGCGGGCGACCGGGGCGATCCCGGTCACGCGGTAGGCGGCGGGGTCAGCGGCAGGAGCCGGGAGCGCTCGCGTCGGATGTGCCCGCGCCAGTCGCGTCCGCGCCAGTCGCGTCCGCGCCGGGCGTGCCCGCGCCAGGCGCGCCCGCGTGGGGCGCGTCGGCCTCGGGCGCGCGCTCGCCCGTGAGGGCGGCCACGGGGACGGTGCAGGCGTCGCCCCGCCACGCCTCGACGCCCTCGCGGACGGCGAACGCGGCGATGGCCAGCCCCGCGACCGGATCCGCCCACCACCAGCCGAGCCCGGCGTCGAGCAGCAGGCCGACGAGGAGCGCCGCCGACAGCCACGCGCAGACGAGGGTCTGCCGCGAGTCGGCGACCGCGCTGGCGGACCCGAGCTCGGTGCCGGTGCGGCGCTCGAGCAGGCTGAGGGCGGGCATCACGGCGAGGCTCAGCGCGGCCAGGACGATGCCCGTGGGGCTCGGGCGCGCCGCGGATCCGCCGACGAGGGCGAGCGCGGCGTCGACGGACACGTAGGCCGCGAGGCAGAGGAACGACACCGCGATGAGCCGGAGGGCCGTGCGCTCGCGTGCCTCCGGATCCGGCGCCGAGAACTGCCACGCGACGGCCGATGCGGCGAGCACCTCCACGATCGAGTCGAGGCCGAAGGCGACGAGCGCGGTCGACGACGCGACCGCGCCGGCGGACAGGGCCACCCCCGCCTCCACGGTGTTCCACGCGATGGTGCCCGCGACGATCCAGCGGATCCGGCGGCGGAGCACGTCGCGCCGGGCGGGCGCGAGCGGCGGAGCGGCCGATGCAGGGGAGCCGGGAGCGGCCGACGCGGGGGAGTCCGCGTGACCGCGAGCGGCGGACCCCGGCGCGGCGGCGCTCACGCGCGTGGCTCGCAGCAGTCCGGGGCGCAGAGGGACGGATCCGCGCACGCCCGGTCCTCCTCCACCGCGAGGACGACCTCGACGAGCGTTCCGAGCCCGCGGGCGATGCGCGGGTCGGCGATCTCGTAGCGCGTGCTCCGCCCCTCGGGGACCGTGCGCACGATCCCGCAGCCGCGCAGGCAGCCGAGGTGGTTCGACACGTTCTGCCGGGTGAGGCCGAGCGACTCCGCGAGGAGCGCGGGGTAGGCGGGGCCGGCGAGCAGCTCCACGAGGATCCGGGACCGGGTCGGGTCCGCCAGCGCGCGACCCAGCCGGGTCATCACGTCGAGGCGCGGGGCGAGGGTGGGCATGCGGCGACGGTACAGCATCCGCTGTACCGTGCGCGAGCACGGCCGCGGGCGTCGGGGCCCGACGCCCGCCTCCCGGCGGACGTCCCGCGCGCCGGATGGCAGGATCGAGGGGCCGGCCCATCCGCCGTCCGCCGTCCACCCGAGTCCCGGAGGCCCCATGCCCGACCGCGCCCCGCACGTCGTCTTCGTCTGCGCCCGCAACGGCGGCAAGTCCCAGCTCGCGGCGGCGCTCATGCGGCACGACGGGGGAGGCGCGGTCGCCGTGTCGTCCGCCGGCACGGATCCCGGGACCGACCTCAACGCGCTCGCAGTGGCCTCGCTCGCCGAGCTCGGCATCGACGTGGGGGACGAGCGCCCCAAGCCCCTGACGGACGACATGGTGCGCGCCGCCGACCTCGTGGTCGTGCTCGGCGCCGAGGCCCACGTGGACGGCGACCGGGGCGTCGCGGTCGAGACGTGGATCACCGACGAGCCGTCGGAGCGCGGCATCGACGGGATGGAGCGGATGCGCCTCGTGCGCGACGACATCCGCGCCCGCGTCGGCGAGCTGCGCGGGCGGCTGGGCGGCGCGGCCTAGGCCTCGCGGCGCGGGGTCCGGCCCGCCGGGACGTCGTCGCGCCCCGACGGCCGCTCACCCCGATCGCCCCGATCGCCGCGCTCGCCCCGCGGACGCGCCACGAGCGCGTCCACGTGCCGCTCGAGCAGGCGGAGCGCGCGGGCGTGCTGCGCGGGATCCGGCTCGTGCACGAGGAGCTGCAGCGCGAGGCCCGCGACGAGCGCCTGCAGGTGGTCGGCCTCGTCGTCCGGATGCGCGTCCGGCCGCAGCAGCCCCGCGGCTCGCAGCTGCGCGAGCTGCGTGAGGCACGTCTCGCGCGCGGCCGCGTGGGCGGCCCGGCGCACCTCGCGGAGGCGCGGGTGCGACGCGGCGTCGGCGTGCAGCGCGGCCGTGACCTCGGCCTCCGCGCGGCGCTCGTCGTCGAGCGGGAGCCGCTCCGCGAGCACCTGGACCGTGCGGCGCCGGGCGTCCGGCTCGGAGCGGCGGCGCGCGGTGCGGGCGGCGACCCGGCGGCCGACGAGCGCGGTCGCGTGGGCCATCAGCTCGATCCGCGTGGGGAACGAGTGCCGCAGCGACCCGGTGCTGAGGCCCGCCTCCGCCGCGACCGTGCGCACGGACACGCCGCTCGCGCCGTCCCGGCGGATGACGCGCCAGACGGCCTCGGCGAGCTCGTCCTCGCGGCGCGCGCGGTCGATCAGGCGGGGCATGGCGTCACGGTAGCACCGGCGTCCGGCGGCTCCCGGGCGGCCCGGCGAACGCGTCGCGAACGGTAGCGTCGATCGGATGCGCCCCTTCACGCCGCCCTGCGGCCCCGTGGTCGGCTGGGCCGACGGCGAGGTCGTGCGGGCCACCGGCATCCCGTACGCCACCGCCGACCGGTTCGCCCCGCCCGTCCCGCACGCCGACTGGAGCCAGCCGCTCGACGCGACCGCGTGGGCGCCCGCCTGCCCGCAGGCGCCCATGGCGGAGCTCGACGCCGTGCTCGGCGACTTCGCCGGCCTCCGGGTCGACGAGGACTGCCTGCGCGTCTCCGTCACGATGCCGCGCGACGTCGCGCCGGACGCGGCGCTGCCGGTCATGGTCTGGATCCACGGCGGCTCGTACGTCGCGGGCGCGGGAGACGTGCCGATCATGGATCCGGCGCCGCTCGTCGCCGAGCAGCGCGTGGTCGTCGTCACCGTCACCTACCGGCTGGGCCTTCTCGGCTACCTCGGCGACGGCGCCGGCCGCCCCGCGAACCTCGGCCTCCTCGACCAGCTGGAGGCCCTCCGCTGGGTGGCCCGCAACATCCGCGCGTTCGGCGGGGACCCCGCTCGCGTGACGGCCTTCGGGCAGTCCGCTGGCGGCGACGCGGTCGCGCACCTGATGGCGCTCCCGGAGGCGGCGGGGCTCTTCCGCCGCGCCATCGTGCAGAGCGCGCCCCTCGGCATCTCCCGCGGACGGCGGCGGATGAACGCGGCCATGGCCCGCGCCTCCCGCGACCTCACGGCCGACATGCCCGTCGAGGACGTGGTCGCGCGGCAGGCGGCCGTCGAGCGCGTCGCGGCGCCGTACGGCCTCATCGGCGCGATGCCGTTCGGCACCCAGTACGGGCACGCGCCGCTGCCGCCGGAGTCGCGCCTCGACGCGGCGTGGGACCGCGCGGCGCCCGGCGTCGACGTCCTGATCGGCTACACAGCGGAGGAGGCGCGGCTGTTCCTGCCCGGCATCCCGTGGCTCGCGCGCCTGACACGGACGCCCGTGCTGGGGCCGCTCGTGCGGCGGGCGGCCGTCGCGGCGGTCACGGGGATCATCTACGGCGTGCCGGGCCGCCGCTTCGCCCGCCGGCACGCGCGCGCGGGCGGCACCGCGCACCGCTACGTGATCCGCTGGTCGGCCCCCGGCAGCCCGCTCGGCGCCGCCCACACCGTCGACCTGCCGCTCCTGTTCGGCGACGAGGAGGCCTGGCGCGGCGCGGGGCTGCTCGCGGGGGCGCCGTGGGAGGGGATCCAGCGCGACGCCCGCCGGGTGCGGCAGGTGTGGGGCGACTTCGCACGCGGCCGCATCCCCACCCGGCAGCTCGTCCCGGGCGTGCTGGAGCTGCGGCGCGTCGACGGGTAGGCCCGCGGCACCCGCTCGGGGGCCGTGCCGCGCCCGCCGTTGGGGCGTGGTGTCGGGCAGGCTGGGCGGGTCCGGATCCGGATCCGGACGCCCGCCCAGCCGAGCCGCCCGCACCGAGCCGCCACCAGGAGCCCCGTGTCCACGTCGAAGCCGTCCCGCACCGCCCGCGAGCGCCGCGGGCACATGATCTTCACCGGCGTCATCATCGCCGTCGTCCTCGTCTTCGCGGCATCCGCCGTGCTCCGCCCGGGCGCCGTGCCGTTGTGGGCCTTCCTCGGGCTGACGGCCGCGGGCATCGCCGTGGCGCTCGTCGGCTACGCCGCGGGGAACCACTGGATCCGCCTGCTGCTGGTGGTCGTCGTGCTGGGGGTCGTGCTCGCGCTCACCGCCGCGTCCATGGTCGCCGCCTCCGTGCCGTTCGCGGCGGGCGCGTTCGTCGGCGGCCTCCTCTCCCGCGACGAGTGGCCGTGGCGCCGGACCCCGGAGGAGCGGCTGCGCGAGAGCCAGCCGCGGTCGCTCGCGAGCATCGGGCCGTGGTCGGGATCCGGCCTCCGGGCGACGCTCGCGGACGTGCCGATCGGGCGGCGCCGGGAGACGGAGACGGGCGTGCTGCTGGAGGCCGGGGACGTGGCGCAGCGCTTCCGCGTCGACGAGCTGCACCGCCTGGCGAACGGCCGCGGCGACATGGCGGAGTCGGTCGACGCCGACCGTCCGGAGGTGCCGGACGGCACCGTCTACCTCGTCCGCGTCGACACGGCGTCGCCCGACTCGATCATCGGCGAGGTGCTCGTCGGCCTCCCCGGGGACGCGCTCGCGCTCGTGCCCATCGGCGATCCGATGACCGGCCCCGTCGCCGTGCTCACGGGATCCGACGCCGCGTCCTTCCGCGCCTGGGTGACGGCGATCCCCGCGCCCTGAGCGGCGCGCGACCTCAGGGCAGGGCGGCGACGACCGCGGCCACCACGTCCGGATCCGTCACGGGCACCATGTGCTCGGACCGCGGCGCCGGGATCCACGCGCCGTCGGCAGCGGCAGCGGCCGACGCCCGATGCGCGCGCACGAGGTCGGCCCGCTGCCGTCGGGTGAGCGCGCGGTACGCCGTGCCCGAGATCACGCGGACGGGCACGCCGGGGAGCGTCGCCGTGGTGCCGGGGTGCACAGCCACAGCCTGGAGGCCGGGCAGGAGGTGCCGCTGCTCGGCCGCGGTGGCGCGCGCGGCGCCGACCGAACCCGCCGCGGCGACGGCGTCCGCGAGGAGGGGCGCGGGCAGCCCGGCCAGAGCGATCCGGTGCAGCGGCGCGAGCAGGCCGACGCGGGCGAGCGGCACGAGCAGTGCGGCCTGCGCGGCGAAGGCGGTCCGCACGGCGCGCGTCGCGTAGGTGCGGGCGCGCTCGTCGCTCGGGTCCACCAGCACGACGCCGGCGGTCGGCAGCCCCCGCGCGATCCGCCGCGCCGCCGCCACGCGCACGATCGGCCCGCCCCAGCTGTGCCCGACGAGCACGAGGCGGCGATGCGGGAACGCGGCGATCACCGCCTCGAGGTCGTCGGCGAGGCGGGCGAGGTCCCGCGGCGCCGGATCGGGGTCGCTGGATCCGAGGCCCGCGCGGTCGTAGGCGACGACGCGGTGGGAGCGCGCGAGGATCCCGTGCACGAGACCCCAGGTGAGGCCGCTGCCGCCGAGGCCGGCCTCCAGGACGACGAGGTCGTCGCCGACGCCGTCGACCATCGCGCGGAGGCGGCGACCGTCCGGCGTCGTGACCGCGACGTCGCGCCCGAGGAGGCCGCCGCTCATGCGAGCACGGGCCACGTCCGTGGCGTGCGGCCGTCCGTCGCGAGGAGCCCCGCGAGCCAGTCGTCCTCGCGGCCGTCGCGGCCCGTCGCGCCGAGGCGGGCCACGCCCTCGAAGCGGAAGCCGAGCGCGCGGGCGACCGCGGCGGATCCGGCGTTCCCGGCGAACGCGCGCCAGCCGATCCGGATGAGCCCGAGGCCGGCGGACGCGTCGAACGCGTGGTCGACGACGGCGGCCGCGGCCTCCCGCATCAGCCCGCGACCCCGTGCGTGCGGCGCCAGCCAGTAGCCGATCTCCGCGGCGCCCTCCGCGACCTCGCTCAGCCCGACCGTGCCGACGAACGCGTCGCCGTCGAGCACGGCCCAGGTGAGGCGCTCGCCCGACGCCCAGCCGTCGGCGCAGAAGCCGGTGACGTAGGAGAGCGCGTCGTCGCGCGCGTACGGCGCGGGGACGGGCACGTAGCGCTGGATCGCCGGGTCCCGGCAGGCGGCGGCGATCGCGTCGACGTCGTCGAGCGCGGGCGGGCGCAGCGTCAGGCGCGGGGTGCGGAGGGTGACGGGATCCATCGGCCCACGCTATCGGCCGCGCACCCGGCGACCGCGACCGCATGCGACGACGGCCCGCCCCCTGCGGCAGGGGACGGGCCGTCGGGCGTGCGACGCGATCAGTCGCGGGGCTTGCGACCCCGGCGCTCGGGGGCGGCGCCGCGCTCGGCGGCACGGGGCCCGCCGCGGTCGGGGCGGATGTCGATCGGCCGGCCGTTGATGAGCGTGCTGGCGAGGCGGTCGAGCCGGTCCTGCGGCAGGCCGGCCGGCAGCTCGACGAGCGAGAAGTCCGGGCGGATGTCGATGTGCCCGAAGTCCTCGCGGCTGAAGCCGCCCTCGTTGGCGAGCGCGCCGACGATCTGGCGGGGCTCGACGCGGTGACGGCGGCCGACGTCGATGCGGTAGGTGGCCATGTTGCCGCTGCCGCGCGCGGGGCGGGCGCGACGCTCGCCGCGGTCGTCGCCGTCGCGGCCCGGGCGGTCGTCGCGGCGCTCGCGCTCGACGCGCGGCGGGCGGAGGTCGTCGGCCGAGAGCAGGAGCGGGGTGTCGCCCTGCGCCACGATCGCGAGCGCGGCGGCGACGTCGGACTCGACGACGTCGTGGTGGTTCACGTAGTGGCCCACGATGTCGCGGAACGCGTCGAGGCGCTCGCGGTCCTGCAGGGCGGCCGTGATCGCGTCGTCGAAGCGCGTGAGGCGGGTGACGTTGACGTCCTCGGCGCTCGGCATGCGCATCTCGGTGAGCGGCTGGCGGGTGGCCTTCTCGATGGCGGTGAGGAGGCGGCGCTCGCGCGGCGTGACGAAGCTGATCGCCGCGCCGCTGCGTCCGGCGCGGCCCGTGCGGCCGATGCGGTGCACGTACGACTCGGTGTCGATGGGGATGTCGTAGTTGACGACGTGGCTGATGCGGTCGACGTCGAGGCCGCGGGCCGCGACGTCGGTGGCGACGAGGATGTCGAGCTTGCCCGACTTCAGCTGCTCGACCGTGCGCTCGCGCTGGGCCTGCGCGACGTCGCCCGAGATGGCGGCGGCCGCGTAGCCGCGGGCGCGGAGCTTCTCGGCGAGCGTCTCCGTCTCGTTCTTCGTGCGGACGAACACGATCATGCCCTCGAAGTTCTCGGTCTCGAGGATGCGCGTGAGCGCGTCGACCTTCTGCGGGTACGACACCATCAGGTAGCGCTGCGTGGTGTTCGCGGAGGTCGTGGTCTTGTTCTTGACCGTGATCTCCTCGGGGTCCTGCAGGTACTTGCCCGAGATGCGGCGGATCTGCGCGGGCATCGTGGCCGAGAACAGCGCGATCTGCTTCGACTTCGGGGTGTCCGCGAGGATCGTCTCCACGTCCTCCGCGAAGCCCATCTTGAGCATCTCGTCGGCCTCGTCGAGCACGAGGAACTTCAGCTGCGACAGGTCGAGGGTGCCCTTGTCGAGGTGGTCCATGATGCGGCCGGGGGTGCCGACGACCACGTGCACGCCGCGGCGGAGCGCCGACAGCTGCACGCCGTAGCCCTGGCCGCCGTAGACGGGCAGCACGTGCACGCCGCGCATGCCGGACGCGTAGCGCTCGAACGCCTCGCACACCTGGAGCGCGAGCTCGCGGGTGGGCGCGAGCACGAGGGCCTGCGGCGTCTTCTGCGAGACGTCGAGGTTGGAGAGGATCGGCAGCGCGAACGCGGCCGTCTTGCCCGTGCCGGTCTGGGCGACGCCGAGGACGTCGCGGCCGGAGAGGAGGGAGGGGATGGTGGCGGCCTGGATGGCCGAGGGGGTCTCGTAGCCGACGTCCTTGAGGGCCTTGAGAACGGGGTCGGACAGGCCGAGGTCGCTGAAGGTCGTGCGGGGGGCGGCGTCCGCGTCGGGGGTGGATGCGGTGTCGTCAGTGCTCATGCCTCAACGGTAGGGGGTCCGGGGGGGCGTCGCGCCCCACCCGGGCGGATCCGGGGACGCGGGTCAGCGGGGCCGGCGCCCGACGTAGGCGGTGCGGGTGCCGCGGAGGCGGAGGCCGGGGATGCGCGCGAGGGCGTGCGGCCCGTCCGCGTCGAGGAGGGCGTCGAGCGCCGCGACGTCCGCCGGCGCGAGGCGGTCGGCGGAGCGGGCGCGGACGCGGGCCAGCCACGCGCGGGCGTAGGGGAGCGTGGCGGCGGCGGCGATCGGATCCGCGGGGTCGGGGGCGAGGGGGAAGGTGCGGGTCGCGACGTCGACGAGGCCCACGTCGCGGAGCCACGGGGCCCAGTCCGGGTGCGACGGACCGCCCGTGCCGCCGTGCGTGACGGCGTCGTCGAGGCGGTCGGCGAGGCCCGGGCCCGCGAGGTCGGGCCCGAGGTCGAGGTCGTCCGGCAGGAAGCGCGGCGGCCCGTCCATCTCCACGACGGCGACGAGGCCGCCCGGCGCGAGGCCGTCGTGGATCCGGCGGAGGAGGCCAGCCGGGTCCCGCACCTCATGCAGCACGAGCGAGGCCCACACGACGTCGGCGGGCGGGAGCGCGGGCCAGGCGTCGTCGAGGTCGGCGCGCACGGGGCGGATCCGGTCGGCGAGGCCGTCGACGACCGCGCGCTCGGCGACCCGGTCGAGCATGGCCTCGCTCGCGTCGACGGCGACCACCTCGGCCCGGTCGAAGCGCCGGGCCAGCGCGACGGATCCCGTGCCCGTCCCGGCGCCGATGTCGACGACGACGCGGCCGGCGGTGTCGCGGGCGAGGCCGCGGATCCACGTGGTCACCTCGAGGAGGTGGCGGTGCAGGATCCGCGCGTCGAGGTCGAGGAGGGCGGCGAGCGACGGGTCGGCCGGGGCGTGCGCGTGGTGGTGGGGCATGGATCCATGCTCGCGCGTCGCTGCTCCATGCGCATACGATCTTGCCCATGACGCAAGAGACCGACGTCGACGCCCTCGTCCGCCAGCGCATCCGGGGGCTCCGCGAGGCGCGCGGCTGGTCCCTCGACGTGCTCGCGGCGCGCTGCTTCCTCAGCCCGTCGACCCTCAGCCGGATCGAGACCGGCCATCGCCGCATCGCCCTCGACCAGCTGGTGCCGCTCGCCAAGGCCCTCGACACGACGCTCGACGAGCTCATCGAGTCCGGGGACGACGCCGACGTCGTGATCCGGCCGCAGAAGGACGTCGAGGCCGGGCGCACCACGTGGGTGCTGTCGCGCGGCGGGGGGAGCGCGTCGGGCGTCTTCGTCGCGAAGATGCGCCTCACCCCGCGGCGCCCGTTCCCCGTCGAGGAGCTCGGCGTGCACCCCGGCCGCGACTGGTTCACGGTGCTCTCGGGCACGGCGCGGCTGCAGCTGGGGGAGCGGACGATCCTCGTGGAGGCCGGCGACGCGGCCGAGTTCTCGACGATGGTGCCGCACGCCATCAGCGCGCACCGCGGGGTCGCGGAGGTGCTCACGATCCTCGACCGCGACGGGCAGCGGGCGCACCTCGCGACGACCGGGGCCGCGGCGGAGGCGGACTAGCCCTCGGGAGCCGGGTCTGCCGGGTCCTCGGTCGGGCCGGGGTCGGACGTCGGTACGGGATCGGGCTCGACCGGTGCGGTGGTGGGCTGCTCGGTCGGGACGGGGTCGGGATCCGTCGGGGCGGGCGGGGCGGTCGGCTCGGGGACGGGATCCGTCGTGGGCACCGGCTCGGTCGTGGGCTGCGGGTCCGTCGTCGGCGCGGGATCGCTGCCGGAGCCGCCGTCCGAGCCGCCGCCCGTCGAGCCGCCGCCGCCGCCGCCCGAGCCGCCGGTGCCGGTGCCGCCGCCGTTGCCACCCGAGCCGCCGCCGGGCTGCGCGCCCGGGCGGCTGGGGGTGCGCGTCGGCACGTTCGGGGCCTTCGGCACGGTGGGGAGGGCGATCCGCTCGGGAGCGGCCACGGCGAGCGTGAGGGTGACGACCGTGCCGGGCGCGACGCGCGTGCCGGCAGCCGGATCCTGGCTCGAGACGATGCCGGTGTCCTGGCGGACGAATCCGGCGCCGCCGGAGCCGGCGAACGCGATGCCGAAGCCGGAGGCGGCGAGCGTGTCGCCCGCGTCGGCGCCCGTCATGCGGGTCACGTCGACCATCTCGACGAGCCCGTCGGCGGAGACCGGGAGCGGGTTCGCGGGATCCGTGGCGTCGGGCACGGGGCGCGCGTCCGAGATCTCGATGGCGTCGGGGTCGGCGACGACGTCCGGATCCGCGGCGGGCAGCGTCGCTGCCACGGCGCCGCCCGCGATGAGCGCGAGCGCCAGACCGGCCGCGATGCCGCCGGTGGCGCGGGAGCGGATGCCGGGGATCCACGCGGCGCCGCGGCGCACGAGCGGCACGAGGCCGGCCGCGAGGGCCACGAGGCCGAGGGCGATGAGCAGCCCGGGCAGCCCCGCGACGAACGCGGCCGCGACGACGAGCACGGCGGCGATCGCGAGCGCGGCCCACGACCACGTGCCGCGGGCGGTGCGGGCGGGCGCGGTCCGCTGCAGGGCGGCGGCCGAGGCGGCGCTCGTCGCGGGCCGCGGCGGCGCGGGCCGCGGCGACGAGGGGCGCGGAGGTGCGGGGCGCGGGGAGGCGGGGACGTCCGGCGTCGGGGGGACGGCGGACCCGGGCGGCGGGATGCGCAGCGATCCCGTCGGCGGCGTGACCGGCGACCCGGTGGGCGGCGCGAGCGGGTAGCCGGCCGGCGGGGCCACGGGCGATCCGGTCGGCGGCGCGAGCGGCGCGTCCGCGGGGGACGCAGCGGCGGTGCCCCCGGATGCGGCGGCGGTCGCGGCGGACGCCGATCCGGCCGCGTAGTCCGCCGGCAGCGGCGACTCCGTGATGAGGCGCGGCTCCGGCGTCGACGACGCGCGGCCGGGGAACACCCGGCGGCCGGACACCAGCTCGGTCCAGCGGGATCCGTCCCAGTAGCGCTGGTCGCCCGCGCCGTCCCCGTACCAGCCGGGCTCGTCGGACGCCGGCGTCACCGACGTCGGGGAGGCGGGCGGCGGGGTGGACGACATGGTGCTCCTCAGGTGGAGAAAAGACTCCTGAGGTCAGGCTAGGCGGCAGTGCGCCGGCTCGGAAGCCCGGGCGCGTCGCGTGGCGTCGCGCGCGCACCCCCAGTCAGGGGCGCGCATCACCGGGCATCGCGGCGCGTCAGGATGCGGGCGGATCGCCCGCCGGTCGCGTCAGGCCGTCGTCAGCCGGTATCCGCGCTTGATCACCGTCTGGACGATGCCGCCGTCCGGGAGCGAGCGCCGCAGCCGCGAGATGGCGACGTCGACGGCGTGGTCGTCGAGCTCCTCGGGGGCCGCGCGGGCGAGCACGCGGCGCGGGACCGTCGCCCCCTCGGCCGCGACGAGCGCACGGAACAGCGCGAGCGGCACGGGGCTCAGCGGCACGCGCTCGTCGTCGATCACGACGAGCTTCCCGCGCAGCTCGACCGTGCCGTGCCGGGTCTCGACGCGCCCCACGCCGGATTCCTCCAGGTGCGCGCAGACGAGGCGGATGAGCGCGCCCATGCGGAAGCGGTCCGGCGTGATGGGCAGGATCCCGGCCTCCACGAGCGGTGCCGCGGTGACCGGTCCGACCGCGGCGGCGACCACCATGGTGCGCAGCGCCTCCTGCAGGTCCTCGAGCCGGCCGGCCGCGTCGGCCGTCGTGAACAGCGCCTCCACGGCGGGCGCGCTCGTGAAGGTGACGGCGTCGATCCCGCCCGTGCAGACCGCCTCGACGAGCCGCAGGACGCGCGCGGAGTCCTCGTGCACCGTCCAGCGGTAGGGCGCGACCGTGAGCACGCGCGCGCCGGCGGCCTCGAGGCGCGTAAGCTGCACCGGATCCGTGAAGCCGTGCAGCTGCACCGCGATCGTCGTGCCGGCGACGTCGCCGCGCAGCACCAGGTCGACGAGGGAGGTGGTGGTCTCCCGCTCGCTCATCCCGTGGTCGTCGAGGGAGGCCGCCCGGATGGCGCCGCGCGCCTTGGGGCCGCGCACGAGGATCCGGGCGTCGCCCAGCACCCCGGTGAGCTCGTCGCCGACGCCCGCCGCGTCGGCTGCCTCGAACCATCGGCGGATGCCGTAGGACGTGGTCGCGAGCAGGACGTCGGGGCGGGCGCGGATCACGGCGCGCGTCTCCGCCTCGAGCGCGGAGTCGTCGGCGACGCCGGTCATGCGGATCGTGGGTGCGTGCAGCACATCGGCCCCGCGGCGCTCGAACGCCGCGATGAGGTCCTCGGAGCGCCGGTCGGAGGTGATGCCGATGCGGAAGCCCTCGAGCTGGTCGGGCCGGAAGCCGGGGCCGTCGGCGCCGGCCGCGTCCGTGCCGGCGGCGGGGGTCTCGTCGGATCCGGTCACGGCGATCATCCCTCCACGGTCACGGCGTCGCCCGTGCCCGGCGGTCATCCTCCCACGGGGCGTGGCCGGCGCTCGCCGCCTCCTCCGCCCAGCCGGGCACGCGCACGACCTCGCCGACGACGATCACGGCGGGGGAGCGCGGCGCGACCGTGCCGAGCAGCCCGGCGACGCCCTGGACCGTGGTGACCGTGGTGCGCTGGTCGATGGCGTAGCCGCGCTCGACGATCGCGAGCGGCATGTCGGGACGCATCCCGTGCCGCTGGAGCCCGGCGACGAGGTGCGGGAGCGTGTTGACGCCCATGAGCACCACGAGGGTGCCGCCGATCCCGACGAGGTGACCCAGCTCCTCCTCGCCGAAGGGCACGTGGCCCGACACGACGGTGAACGCGCGGCTGACCTCGCGGTGGGTCACCGGGATGCCCGCCGCGGCGGGCACGGCCACCGCGCTCGTCACCCCCGGCACCACCGTCACCGGAACGCCCGCGGCCCGGCACGCGATGACCTCCTCGCCGCCGCGCCCGAAGACGAACGGGTCGCCGCCCTTCATCCGCACCACTCGGAGGCCCTGGCGCGCGTGCTCGACGAGCAGCTCCTCGATCCGACGCTGCGGCACCGCGTGGTGGCCCGGCGTCTTGCCGACGTCGACGAGCAGGGCGCCGGGCGCGAACGCGGCCACGTCGTCGGTGGGGCCGAGGCGGTCGTGGAGCACGACGTCGGCCTCGGCCAGCGCGGCGCGGGCCGCGACCGTCATGAGGCCGGGATCGCCGGGGCCGCCGCCCACGAGCGTCACGTGCCCGCGCGGCGTCGGCGCCCGCCCCGTCTGATCCTGGAACCACACGCGCGCGACCCGGCACGCCTCCGCGACCGCTGCCCGGCGCACGGGGTCGCCCTCCACCCAGACCAGGAGGTCGGGCAGGTCGGGTGACTCCAGGCGCGGGCCCGCGGCGTGGTCCGGCACGAGCTGCACGTCAGCGCCGTCCGCGGCGAGGCCCGCGGTGATCCGCCGGGTGGCGTCGGCGCCGCCGACCACGAGGACGCGACGGCCCCGGACGTCGAGGGGGATCGTCACGGCTCACCCCTCCCGCACGGGGATCGAGGGGCCGGACAGCAGCACGGACCCGTCGCGCTCCTCCGGGAAGGCGGGCCGGCGCTGGCCGCGCTCCTCGACCCGGGCGAGCGACGGATCCGGCGTGGTCGGAGCGTTGACGAAGGAGCGGAAGCGGCGGAGGCGGTCGGGATCCGCGAGGGTCGCCGCCCACTCGTCCTCGTAGCCGTCGATCTGGCGCGCCATGGCCTCCTCCAGCTCCGCCGCGATCCCGAGCGCGTCCTCGACCACCACGCGGTGCACGTGCTCGAGGCCGCCCTCCAGCTCCTCCTGCCAGCGCGCCGTGCGCTGGAGCCGCTCGGCCGTGCGCACGTAGTACATGAGGTAGCGGTCGATGTACCGGATGAGGGTGTCGTCGTCGAGGTCCTTGGCGAGCAGCTGCCCGTGCGCGGGCGTGAAGCCGCCGTTGCCGCCGACGTAGAGGTTCCAGCCGGTCTCCGTCGCGATCACGCCGATGTCCTTGGCGCGCGCCTCCGCGCACTCGCGCGCGCAACCTGAGACGCCCATCTTGAACTTGTGCGGCGAGCGCACGCCGCGGTACCGGAGCTCCAGGTGCACGGCCATGGCGACCGCGTCCTGCACGCCGTAGCGGCACCAGGTGGATCCCACGCACGACTTCACGTTCCGCAGCGACTTCCCGTACGCCTGGCCGGACTCGAAGCCGGCGTCGACGAGGATCCGCCAGATGTCCGGCAGCTGCTCCAGCCGCGCGCCGAACATGTCGATGCGCTGGCCGCCCGTGATCTTCGTGTAGAGGTCGTACCGCTCGGCCACCTCCGCGATGACCTTGAGCTTCGCGGGCGTGATCTCGCCGCCCGGGATGCGCGGGACGACGGAGTAGGTGCCGTCCCTCTGCATGTTCGCGAGCGCCCGGTCGTTGGTGTCCTGCAGCGGGCCCTGGCCGGCATCGAGGATGTAGCCCTTGGTCTGGGTGGCGAGCACGGACGCGACCACCGGCTTGCAGACGTCGCAGCCGAGGCCGGAGCCCAGGCGCTCGAAGACCTGCGCGGCGGAGGTGAGGCCGAGGATCCGCACGGTCTCGAACAGCTCGCTGCGGCTGACGGCGAAGTGCTCGCACAGGGCGCGCGACACCTCGACGCCCGCTGCCTCGAGCTCGGTGTCGAGGATCTTCTTCACGAGCGGCACGCACGACCCGCACTGGGTGCCGGCGCGGCTGCACGCCTTGAGCGCGGCGAGCTCGGTGCAGCCGGGGGCGCCGTCGGCTCCGCGCACCGCGTCGCGGACGTCGCCCGCGCTCACGTCGTTGCAGGAGCAGACCTGCACGTCGTCGGGCAGGTCGGTGGCGCCGGGCGCCTCGCCGCCGGCGGCCGAGAGGTACGCGCCGGGCTCGGCGCCGAGCTCCCGGCCGAGCAGCGGGCGGAGCGCGCTGTAGGGCGCCGCGTCGCCGACGAAGACGCCGCCGAGGAGCGTCTTGGCGTCGTCGCTCATCACGATCTTCTGGTAGAGGCCGCGGGCCGGATCCGCGTACACGACCTCGAGCGCGCCCGGCGTGCGCCCGAGCGCGTCGCCGAAGGACGCGACCTCGACGCCGGAGAGCTTGAGCTTGGTGGCGTCATCGATGCCGGGGAACTCGGCCTCTCCGCCCGTGATCCGGTCGGCGACGGTCTCGGCCATGGCGTTCGCGGGCGCGACGAGGCCGACGCACACGCCGTCGACCGCCGCCACCTCGCCGATCGCCCACACGTGCGGCGCCGAGGTGCGGCACGCCTGGTCGATCGCGACCCCGCCGCGCGGGCCGATCGCGATCCCCGCATCCCGCGCGAGCTCGTCCCGCGGGGTGATCCCGATGGAGAAGACGACGACGTCGGCCGGGATGGAGCGCCCGTCGGGGAGAGCGACGCCGGTCACGCGGCCCGTCGGCGTCGTGATGATCCCCGTGGGCCGCATCCCCAGGTGGAGGTCGATGCCCTGGTCGTGGATGATGCGGCCGAGCGCCTGCCCGGCGCCCTCGTCGAGCTGCGACGACATGAGCCACCGTCCCGAGTGGACGACCGCCGAGCGGGCGCCGAGCGCGTGGACGCCGCCCGCGGCCTCGAGGCCGAGCAGCCCGCCGCCCACGGTGACGACGTTCGCGGGCCGACCGACGCGCGCGCGGACGTCCGCGACCTCGGCCACGAGGTCGGCGACGTCGGCGAGCGTGCGGTAGACGCGGCCCGCGTGCGCGTCCGCGATGGGCGGCACGGTGGCGCGGGATCCGGTCGCCAGCACGAGCTCGTCGTAGCCGAGGACCTCGCCGTCGTCGAGCGCGACCGTGCGGGCGTCCGGGTCGATGCGCGTCGCGAGCCGTCCGGGCCGGCAGTCGAGCGCGACGTGCCGCCAGAACGCGGCGTCGCCGAGCGTGAGGTCGACCTCGCCGGCGAGGCGCTTCGAGAGCTGCACGCGGTCGTAGGGGAGGTGCGGCTCGTCGCCGACGACGGTGACGCGGAGGCCGGGCGCCGCGGGGTCCATGCGCGCGACGAGCGACTCGGTGAGGCGGTGCGCCGCCGGTCCGCCGCCGATCACGACCACGTGGCGGAGGCCGTCCGGCCCCGCGGTCGGGGCGCTCGCGGACGATGCGGCGGCGTGCGGCTCGGGCGGCGTGGTCGCGGATGCGCTCATGACGGACCTCCTCGGGGTGTGCTCCCACGCTAGGCAGGTCCCGTTTCCGGGTCGTTGCCTCCATGTCACGTCGTGTGACGCGCGTCTCACGGCGACGCCGCGCGGCCGAGAGGTCTTCGTTACGCCGCCGTCACGGCCGCGGTCGGCGGCCGAAACACGGGCTCCCTAGCGTGGCCGTCACGAGGCCGATCCCGCGACGGGGATCGACCGCATCCGCCGCCCCACCGGGCGCCGCCCGCGAGGAGGACGCATGACGATGACGGACGCACCGACCGACGGCACCGCCCTCGGGACGGACGGCCCCTGGACACCGGTCTGCCGCCTCGACCAGCTCGAGCCGCTGTGGGGCGAGGCCGCCCTCGTCGACGGCGACCAGGTCGCGGTCGTCCGGCTCCCGGACGGCAGGGTGCGGGCGGTCGCCCACGCCGATCCCGCCACGGGCGCCTTCGTCATGGCGCGCGGCATCGTCGGATCCCGCGGCGACCGCACCACCCTCGCCTCACCCCTGCACAAGGCCGTCTTCGACCTCGACACGGGGGAGTGCCTCACCGACCCCGCGCTCCGGCTGCCCGTGTGGCGGAGCCGGGTGCGCGACGGCGTCGTCGAGGTCGCCCGGAGCGCGGCGCTCGTCGCGGCGTCGCACGGCACGTCGGATCCGGCCGGCCGTCGGGCGGTCGCCGGCCTCGTGCAGGCCGTGCGGGAGCGGCGCCCGGATCTCCGCGTCGAGGACGCCCACGTGGACGTGCAGCAGCCCGACGTCCCGGCCGCCATGGAGGGGCTCGCCGACGCGGATCGCGCCGTCGTGGTCGTGCCCCTCCTCCTCAGCGCCGGCTACCACGTGCACGTCGACCTCGCGGAGGCCGCCGCGGAGGCGGCGCCGCGGGAGGTGCGCGTCGCCGGGGCGCTGGGGCCGGATCCGCGGCTCGCCACGGTGCTCGCCCGGCGCCTCCGCGCGGCCGGCCTCGCGGACGGCGACCGCGTGGTGCTCGCCGCCGCGGGATCCAGCGACGCCGGGGCCGTCGCCGACTGCCACGCGGTCGGCGCGATGCTCGCCGCGGAGCTCGGCCGCGACGTGGCCGTGTCGTTCATCTCCGCCGCCCGGCCGCGCGTGCCCGCGGCGGTGACGGCCGAGCGGGAGGCGCACCCCGGATCCCGCGTCGTCGTCGCCACCTACCTGCTCGCGCCCGGCTACTTCGCGATGCTCGCCGCGCGCGCGGGCGGCGACGCCACGAGCGCGCCGCTCCTCGTCGACGGGGAGGCGCCGCCCGAGGAGCTCGTCGACATCGTCGTCGAGCTGCACGCGGAGGCCGCCGCCGCGCTGCGCTGACGGGCGGCCGCTCCCAGCGGGACCGCCGCCCTCCCCATCCCGTCCCGCCGCGATCCGCGCGGGGGCACCCCGTCGCGCCCGCGCGACCCGACCCGTCATGCACCGCCCACGACCAGGAGAACGCCATGACCGAACTGCTCCCCACCCGCGCCGACCCCGGGACGCCCGCCGCGCCGACCGCCGCACGGGCACCGCGCACGGTCGACGCGCACGGCGCCTCCGCCCCCGGCCTCACCTTCCGCGACGGCGCCGTGATCGACGGCTGGGACCCGGAGGACCCGGCGCAGTGGGCGGGCGGCGGCTCGCGCATCGCCGCGCGGAACCTGCGCTGGTCGATCCTCGCCGAGTTCCTCGGCTTCGTCGTCTGGCAGCTGTGGTCGATCGTCGTGGTGCAGCTCCCGGCCGCCGGCTTCGACCTCTCCACCGGCGAGGTCTTCTGGCTCATCTCGATGCCGAGCCTCGTGGGCGCGACCCTCCGCTTCCCCTACACGTTCATGGTGCCGCGCTTCGGAGGCCGCAACTGGACGGTCATCTCGGCGCTGCTGCTGCTCATCCCGACGATCGCCCTCGCCGTGTGCGTGGGAGACCCCGAGACGCCGTTCGGCGTGCTGCTGCTCGTCGCGGCGCTCGCGGGCTTCGGCGGCGGCAACTTCGCGAGCTCCATGTCGAACATCACCTTCTTCTACCCGCAGAGCCGCAAGGGCTGGGCGCTCGGCCTGAACGCCGCGGGCGGCAACCTCGGGGCGTCGGTGGCGCAGCTCGTCGTGCCGCTCGTGATCACGGTGGGCGCCGCGGCGACGCTCGACCTGCCGCTCGCCGGCTGGATCTGGGTGCCGCTCATCCTCGTCGCCGCGTTCGGCGCGTGGCGCCGCATGGACAACCTGTCCCATGCCAAGGCCGACGGGCGCGCGTCGCTCGCCGCGCTCACGGAGCCGCACCTGTGGATCCTCGCCTTCCTCTACATCGGCACGTTCGGCTCCTTCATCGGCTTCGCGGGCGTGTTCCCGAAGCTCATCTCCGACGAGTTCCCCGAGATGTCGACGTTCGCGGTGGGCTCGGCGACGCTGTCGCTGGCGTTCCTCGGCTCGCTCATGGGATCGCTCGCCCGGCCGCTCGGCGGACGCCTGGCCGACCGCCACGGCGGCGCGCTCATGACCATGTGCGCGTTCGTCGTCATGGCGCTCGCCGTGGTCGCGGTCATCGCGACCCTCCCGCTCGGCAGCTTCCCGCTCTTCCTGGCGCTCTTCCTCGTGCTGTTCACGGCGAGCGGCGTCGGCAACGGCGCGACCTACCGCATGATCCCCGCGGTCTTCGCGCTCCGTTCCGGCACGGCGCGTGCGGGCAGCTCCTCCGGCGACGTCGGCACGCAGCGGAAGACGGCGGCGGCGCTCGGCCTCGTCTCCGGGCTCGGTGCGTACGGCGGCTTCCTCATCCCGCAGGCGCTCAGCCTCTCGAAGACGGAGACGGGCGGGTACTCGACCGGCCTCGGCGGGTTCGTCGTCGCCTACGTCGTGATGCTCGCGGTGACCGGTCTCGTCTACCTGCGGGCCGGCGGGATCCGCCGCGGGACCGCCGCGGGCGCGCGCATCTGATGCGGGCGGCCGGCGAGGAGGACGCGGGTGCTGCTGCCGACGCCGATGCGGGCGTCCGCGGGCACTGCCCGTACTGCGCGCTGCAGTGCGCGATGACGATGACGATGACGCCGACGGAGGCGCCGACGCCGACGCCGACCGGTCCGGCGGGGCCGCCGCTCGCGGTGACCGGCCGCGACTTCCCCACCAACCGCGGCGGGCTCTGCCGGAAGGGCTGGACGAGCGCGGAGGTGCTCACGGCCGCGGGCCGGCTCGTGCATCCGCTCGTCCGGGACGCGTCCGGCGAGCTCGTCCCCGCGACCTGGGACCAGGCGCTCGACCTCGTCGCCGACCGCCTCCGCGACAGCCGCGCCCGCTTCGGCGCCGACTCGGTGGGCGTCTTCGGCGGCGGCGGCCTCACCAACGAGAAGGCGTACCAGCTCGGGAAGTTCGCGCGCGTCGCGCTCGGCACCTCCCGCATCGACTACAACGGCCGGTTCTGCATGTCGTCGGCCGCGGCCGCCGGGAACCGCGCGTTCGGCGTCGACCGCGGGCTGCCGTTCCCGGTGTCCGACCTCGACGGCGCGTCCACGATCCTCCTGCTCGGCTCCAACGTGGCAGCGACCATGCCGCCCTTCATCGGCCACCTCGGCGGGGCGCGCGCCGCGGGCGGGCTCGTCGTGGTGGATCCGCGGCGCTCGGCCACCGCGCAGCTCGCGGACGACGGGGGCGGGATCCACCTGCAGCCCGCGCCTGGCACCGACCTCGTGCTGCTGCTCGGGCTCCTCCACGTGGTGCTGGCCGAGGGGCTCGCGGATGAGGCGTACCTCGCCGCCCGCACCACCGGGATCGACGCCGTCCGGCGGAGCGCCAACGCCTGGTGGCCCGAGCGCGTGCAGCAGGTGACGGGCGTGCCCGTCGCCGAGCTGCGCCGGGTGGCGCGGCGGCTCGCGGACGGGCGCGGCACGTACATCCTCACGGGGCGCGGCGTCGAGCAGCACGTCGACGGCACCGACACGGCGACCGTCGCGATCGACCTGGCGCTGGTCCTCGGGCTGCCCGGCCGTCCGGGATCCGGCTACGGCACGCTCACCGGCCAGGGCAACGGCCAGGGCGGCCGCGAGCACGGGCAGAAGTGCGACCAGCTGCCCGGCTACCGGCGCATCGCCGACCCGGCCGCCCGCGCGCACGTCGCGGCGGTGTGGGGCATCGATCCGGCCGCCATCCCCGGCCCGGGCGTGCCCGCGGTCGAGCTCCTCGGCGAGCTGGGGGAGCCCGGCGGGATCCGCTGCCTCCTCGTGCACGGGTCGAACGTCGTCGTCTCCGCGCCCGACGTGGTTGCCGTCCGCCGCGGCCTCGCCCGGCTCGACCTCCTCGTGGTGTGCGACCTCGTGCTCTCCGAGACCGCGGCGCTCGCCGACGTCGTGCTTCCCGTCACGCAGTGGGCCGAGGAGGAGGGCACGACGACCTCGCTCGAGGGCCGCGTGATCCGCCGCCGCCGGGCCGTCGCCCCGCCGCCCGGGGTGCGCACGGAGCTGGAGGTGCTGGCCGAGCTGGCCCGGCGGCTCGACGCGCCCTCGACCTGGCCGACCGACCCCGCCGTCGTGTTCGACGAGCTCGCGCGCGCCTCCGCGGGCGGCGTCGCCGACTACTCCGGGCTCAGCCACGCGCTCCTCGACGACGACGCCGTGGAGGGCTTCTGGCCGTACCCGGCCGGATCCGCGGGCACGCCCCGCCTCTTCGTCGACCGTTTCGCGCACCCGGACGGGCGCGCGCGGCTCGTCGCGGTGACCCCGCGGGACGTCACGGCCCGGGATCCGGCGCCCGTCGGCGGCGCGCTCACGCTCGTCACCGGGCGGCTGCTCGAGCACTACCAGTCGGGCGCGCAGACCCGGCGCGTGCCGGAGCTGCAGGCGGCGCAGCCCGTGGCGCGGCTGCAGATCCACCCCTCGGCCGCCGCGCGGCTCGGCATCGAGCACGGGGCGCCGGTCGCGGTCGCGAACGCGCGCGGCGAGGTGCGGGCCGTCGCGGAGGTGACCGCGGGGATCCGGCACGACACGGTGTTCCTCCCGTTCCACTTCGCTGGCCCGGAGTGCGCGAACACGCTGACCGAGGCCGCGGTGGATCCCGTCTCCGCCATGCCCGAGTTCAAGCGCACGCCCGTGACCGTGCGCGCCCTCGTCGACGACGGGGGCGCCGCGCATGGGTGAGCGGTCGCGGGACCGGCCCGCGCGCGTGGTGGTCGTCGGCAACGGGCCCGTCGCGGCGCGCCTCGTCGAGGGTCTGCTGCCGGCCGTCCGCGCGGGCGCGCTGCGGGTGGCCGTGGTGGGCGCCGAGCATGACGACGCCTACAACCGCGTGCTGCTGGCGGAACACGCCGTCGGCCGCGCCGACCGTGGGCGGCTCGAGGTGAGCGACGCCGCGGGGGCGCGGGAGGCCGGGGTGCGGATCCTCCGGGGCTGCGCCGTCGTCGCGATCGACCGCGCGCGGCAGACCGTCGCGCTCGACGACGGCGGCGAGCTCGCATACGACCGGCTCGTGCTCGCCACGGGAGCCCGCGCCCACGTCCCGCCGATGGACGGCCTCGAGGACGCGCGCCGCGACCGCCGGGACCGGCCGCGCGACGCGGACGGCCTCGACCGGGGACGGCACCCCCTGCCCGCGGGCGTCGTCGCGCTGCGCGACCTGCGGGACGCCCGGCAGGTGCACGCCGCCGTGCGCTCCCGCCGCAGGATCGTCGTGCTCGGCGCGGGCGTCCTCGGGATGGAGCTCGCGCTCGCGGCCGCCGAGGAGGGGGCCGACGTCGTCGCCGTGCACCACGGGGAGATCCCCATGGCCCGCAACCTCGACCGGGGCGGCGGCCGGACGCTCGCGCTCGTGGCCGATGCGTGGGGGGTGGCGCTCGCCGCCCATGCCCGGGCGGAGGGCGTCCTGCTGCACGATCGCGGCACCGCCGACGCGCGGTTCCAG
Source organism: Clavibacter michiganensis subsp. tessellarius (assembly GCF_021922985.1). NCBI lineage: Bacteria > Bacillati > Actinomycetota > Actinomycetes > Micrococcales > Microbacteriaceae > Clavibacter > Clavibacter tessellarius. Next base: position 454,178 of record NZ_CP040788.1, read on the forward strand.
GCGCTCCTCCTCGCGGACGGCGGACGCGTCGACGGCGACCTGCTCGTGCTCTCCTGCGGCGTGACCGCGCGCGACGAGCTCGCCCAGGCGGCGGGTCTCGCGGTCGGCCGCGGCGTGCTCGTCGACGAGGACCTCCGCAGCTGGACCGACCCCGACGTCTTCGCCGTCGGCGACTGCGCGCACGTGGCCCCGCCTGCGTCGGCGCGCGCCGACGGATCCGTGCCGGGCGGCCCGTCCGGCCTCATCGGACCGGGCTGGCGGCAGGCGGATGCGCTCGCGGGCCTCCTCGCCGCGGAGGCGGAGGCCGAGCGGGGCCTGGTGCCCGGGTCCGCGGGCGGCGCGTCGCTCTCGGCGGCGCGCGCCGGCGGCGCCGCCGACGGACGCCCCCTCGTCGTGATGCTGAAGGCCGAGGGCGTCGACGTCGTCGCGGGCGGCGACGTGACCGCCGAGCCGTGGGACGATCCGCCGCGTCGCCGCCGTCCGGGGCGCGCGCACGCGGGCGCGTGCGGAACCGGGTCGCTCGTCGCCGGCTCCGGGATGGACCCCGGTGCGCCGGACGCCGTCGGCCCCTCCCCGCGCGAGGTCGCGGTGTGGAGCGACCCCGCGCGCGGCGCCTACGTCAAGACCGTGACCCGCGACGGGATCCTCGAGGGGTTCGTCTCCGTCGGCATGCCGCGCGCGGGCGCGGAGCTGACGCTCCTCTACGAGCGCGGCGGCGAGCTGCCGGCCGACCGCTCCGTGCTGCTGCGCCTCGACGCGGACGACGCGGGCGCGCCCGCGACGTCCGATCCGCTCGCCCCCGACGTCACGGTCTGCTGGTGCAACGGGGTCACCGTCGGCGCGATCACGGCGGCGGCCGGCGACGGCGCGGCGACGGTGGCCGAGGTGGGCGCGTGCACGCGCGCCGGGACCGGCTGCGGGACCTGCCGCGGGCGGATCCAGGAGGTGCTGCAGGCCGCAGGCGCGGCCGCGGGGGCGGCGGTCGGCTAGAGCACGAGCGCCCGCACCGTCTCGCCGGACCGGATCCCGGTCGGCGGCACCACCGCGAGGGCGTCGGCGGACGCGAGGCCGCGGAGCATGCCGGGCCCCTGGCCGCCGAGGGGCGCGAGCCGCCCGTGGGCGTCGAGGGCGCACGCGACGAGCCGGGTCGCGAATCCGCCGCCGGGCAGGTCGTCGCCCGCGACGAGGAGCGGCAGGGGCGGCACCGGCGCACCGTCGCGCCCTGCCGCGAGCGGGGGGAGCAGGGACACGAGGCACGCGACCGCAGCCATCGGGTTGCCCGGCAGGCACAGCACGACGCGGCCGTCGGGCAGCTCCGCCAGCATCACCGGATGGCCGGGGCGCATCCGCACGCCGTCGACCACGAGGCGGGCGTGCAGGCCGTCGAGCGCCGCGCGCAGGTGGTCCGCGGGTCCGCGGGCGCTGGATCCGGTGGTGATCACGAGGGGCGCGGTCGTCGCGGCGAGGGCCAGGCGGGTGGCGCGGAGGTCGTCGCCGACGCGCACCGCGGATCCGACGGCGACGCCGTGCGCCGCGAGGAGGCCGGGCAGCGCGGGGCCGATGGCGTCCCGGACGCGGCCCGGTGCCGGGACGCCGTGCGCCTGGATCTCGTCGCCGAGGTGCAGGAGGTCGGCCGCGTCGGCGTCCCGCACGTCGACGCGGTCGTATCCAGCGGCGGCGGCGTGCCCGAGGCGGACGGCGGTGAGGCGGGTGCCGGCCGCGACGAGCACGCTCCCGCGGGTCGCCTCCTCGCCCGCCGGCCGGATGTCGGCGCCGGGCCGGACGGCGGACGCGGGGGCGAGCGCGCCGCGACGGAGGACGCCGTCGACCACCTCGCCGTGCTCGCTCCGGAGGATCCCTGCGCTCGCGGGCGGGACGGGCCCGCCGGTCGCGATCGGCCGGGCGTCGTCGGGTCCGAGCGGGGTGCGGGCGGGGGCGTCGCCCGTGCGCACGGGCGCGCCCACCCGCCAGGGGCCGGCGTCCGCGGATCCGACGGCCCAGCCGTCCATCGCGGAGACGGCCACCTGCGGCAGGTCGATCCGCGCGTGCAGGTCGTGCGCGAGGACCCGGCCGAGCGCGGCGTCGAGCGGCACGGACGCCGTGGCGCGGGCGAGCCGCGCGCGCATCCGCTCGCCGAGGCGCCGGGCCGATGCGCGCGCGTCGTCCCAGGAGGCGTCCCGCGCCGAGGGCGCGGGACCGGTGATCCCGGTGGCGGCGTCCTCGGTGCCGGCGGACTCGACGGGGTCCCCGTCGACCTCCGGGGGACGTGCCGCGACGCGCCCGCGGGTGCCGTCGCCGACGCGGGTCACGCGGGCCCGCCGAGGTCGGAGTCCGCGGGCGGGCGTCGTCCGTCGGCGCGGAGCAGGTCCGCTCCGCCCCGGGACCGGCCGTCCGCGTCGAGCGGTCCGACGGGATCGCGCAGGTGCGCGATCTCCGCCGTGATGTCGGCGGCGAGCCGACGCGCGTCGTCGGCCCCGCCGCCCGCACGGCCCACCGCGAGGCCGAGGAGGTAGGTCGTGAGCGGGGCCGCCGGGCGGGCGACCCCGTGGGCCGCGTCGCGCGCCAGGTCGAGGACGAGGGACACGTCGACCTCGTGCGCGGGGAGCTCGAGCAGCGCCGCCACGCGGTCGACCCAGCGGTCGAGGAGCGCCGGATCCTGAGGCCGGCTCGCGGGGGAGGCGGGTGCGCCCGCGGCCGAGGGGAGTGCGGTGTCGTCAGCGGCCATGGGCGGGGATCCTGTCGTCGAGGAGGCGGAGCCCGTGACGCCGGGCGTCGGCGGGGCTGTCGACGTCGGCGCAGAGCCGGGCGTCGAGGTCGGCGTGCGCGACGGTTGCCGGGCCGAGGGCCTGGAGGACCGCGCGCAGGGACGCGCCCGGCAGGCCACCCGCGCGGTCGACCGCGTCGAGCGCGTCGATGAGCGGCGCCGCGCGGTACAGGGCGAGGAGCGGCTGGGCGCGGCCGTCGGGATCGCGGGCGACGACGGCGTCGTGCCGCGCGGCCGCGGCGCCGTGGCGGAGCGGGAGGAGGGCACGCACCGCGTCCGGCGCGTGGGCGAGGTCGGCGGCGAGCACGAGGATCCAGGCCGGACCCGTCCCGCCGGGCTCCGTCGCGGCACCGAGGTCGAGGGCCCGCACGCCCGCCCCGAGCGCCGCCGCGGGACCGCCGTGCGCGGGTCGCTCGTCCACGAGCACGGCCGGTGCGAGGACGTCGCGGTGCGCGGAGGGCACCCCGCCCGGGCGGGTTCCCGCGCCCACGACGACGGTGCTCGCGCAGCCGGACGCCGCCAGCAGGGCGCCCCCGAGGAGCGTGACGCCGTCGCGCGCGAGGGCCGTCTTGTCGATTCCGCCGAGGCGGCGGGCCCGGCCGCCCGCGAGGATCACGGCGGCGACGTCCGGACCGGCGGCGGCACGCGCGTCGGCCGCTCCTGCTCCCACGGATCCTCCCGCCCTGCGCCCGGTGGCCCCGGCATCTCTCGTCGTGCGGCCGACGATACGGGCCGGCCGTTTCCGGCGCGTTGCGGCCGGGCGACCCGGCGCGTTACGCCGACCTCTCCATGGCACGCGCTGGCGGTGAGGCCGGTGGCGGGCGCGGCCGGAGCGGGGGAGCCGGGCTCAGGCGGCGCGCACGAGGCCGCCGCGAGCCGAGGCGGCGAGGAAGGGGGCCAGGTCGAGCTCGAGGATCCGCGTGCCCGCGTGGCGGAACGGACCGGCGGCCTCGGTGAACGCGACGCAGACGGGGTCGCCCGCGCGCGGCGAGCGGGGATCGGGTGCCGCGACGGACGCGGACGGGGCGGCGAGGGGAGCGACGGACACGGGCACGGGATCCTCCAGATCCACCGCCCGGGCGGGCGATGACCCCAGGTTGGCGGGAGACCCGCGCCCGCGCCTCCTCCGCGGGGACCGCGCGCCTCCTCCCCGGGTCGGGGATCGCGCGGGCCGCGTCAACCGGCGGATGCGCGCCCCCGCGCCGCCTCGAGGTCGCGCGCGTCGAGCCCGTGGCCGCCGGGTCGCACGTGCGACACGACGTCCGATCCGCGCGCCGCGGCCTCCCGCACGGTCCGCTCGACGTCGACGAGCGGGGCCATCGCGTCGGCATCGCCGTTGAGCAGCGTGATCCGGGTGCCGGCGAGGTCCGCGGCCGGCGCGCGGTCGCCCAACGGCCAGCGCGCGGAGAACGCGATCGTGGTCGGCAGCGCGGCCGGGTGCAGCAGCGTCGTCGCGAGCGCCATGTTCGCGCCGTTCGAGAAGCCGACCGCGAGGATCGGCCGGTCGCCCAGGTCGTGCGCGACGCGCGCCGCGGCGACGAGCTCCACGAGCTCGGCCGCGCGGGCGACCACGTCGTCCACGTCGAAGACGCCCTCGGCGTGCCGGCGGAACCAGCGGGCGGCGGATCCCTCGCGCACGCTCCCGCGCGGCGCGAGCACGGGCTGCCCGGGCGCCACGAGCCGCGCGAGCTCGACGCCCTGCCGCTCGTCGGCGCCCGTGCCGTGGAGGCCCAGGATCACCGGGCCGTCGACCGCGCCGGCCTGGAAGAGGTGCGGGGTGCGGTCGAGGATCGCGCTCACGCGACGGATCCGGCGTCGGTGGACGCGGGCGCAGCCGGGGCCGCCTCCTCGTCGGGCAGGCGCAGCGGCGGCACCGCGGCCTCGATGTCGGTGCGGCTCGGCTCCAGCCACGGCGGCAGGCGGAGGCTGCGGCCGAGCTCGAGCAGCGGCTCGTCGATGTCGAAGCCGGGGGTGTCCGTCGCGATCTCGAACAGCACGCCGCCGGGCTCGCGGAAGTAGATGGAGGTGAAGTACTGCCGGTCGAGGATCTGCGTCACCTGGTGCCCGCGGTCCACCAGCTCGTCGCGCCACGCCTGCTGGCGGGCGCGGTCGGGCACGCGGAACGCCACGTGGTGCACGGTGCCGCCGGCGGTCAGGCCCTGCTGCGCGGACGGCTCGGCCACGACGTCGACGATCGCGCCCGGGCCGCCCGCGCCCGCCGCGAAGCGGAACCGGCCGTCGCGCTCGTCCACGAGCCGGAGCCCGAGGTCGTCGGTGAGGACGGATGCGGTGCCGGCCGGATCCCGCACGGTGAGCACCGAGGAGTGCTGGCCGCGGATCGCGTGCTCGGCGGGGACGTCGGCCGAGTCCCACGGGTCGCGCGGGTCGACGACGGAGGACGCGACGAGGTCGATCTGCAGCCCGTCGGGGTCCCGGAGGGAGAGGCGCTCTTCGGCGGATCCGGTGTTCGTCACGGACGCGGCGACGCCGAGCCCGCGCAGGTGCTCGGTCCACCACCCGAGGCTGCCGGCCGGCACGGAGAACGCGGTCGTCGTGGACTGGCCCGCGCCGACGCGGCCCGCGGGCACGCCCTGCCACGGGAAGAACGTGAGGAGGGATCCGGGCCGGCCCTCGGTGTCGCCGTAGTAGAGGTGGTAGCTGCCGGGGCTGTCGAAGTTCACGGTGCGCTTCACGAGCCGGAGGCCCATGGCGCGCACGTAGAAGTCGACGTTCCGCTGCGGGTCGCCTCCGATGGCGGTCACGTGGTGCAGTCCCTGGGTGCTGGCGGTCATGAGGCGCTCCTTCCGCGCGGCCCGGTCGGGCCATGTCCATGCAAACGCATGAGATGGCGGATCATTCCCGTTCGGCGGACGCGGCGTCAGCCCTCGTGCTCGCGCGCCAGCTCGCTACGGATCGTCGCCTCGTAGGCCGTGCGGTCGAACGCGAACTCCAGCACGCGGTCCGCGCCCATCGAGGCCCACGGCTCCACCACGCGCTGCGTCTCCGTCTCCGACTTCTGCTCCTCGGCGCGCCGGCGGCCGAGGCCGAGGAGACGCCGCGTCCGTCTGGGGGGCCGAGGCGTGCTGGAGGTCCACATCCCGTCGGGCCACTCGAATCGGAGACCCCGCCACAGGACCCGGTCGTCGTCGAGGACGAGGTCGGCGGCGTGGAAGCCGCAATAGGGGTCGCCGCAGCTGCTGCAGGAGAGGATCGCGATGCGCCCCTCCGGCAGGTCGTCGACGAGGGATGGTCCCTCGCCCAGCAGCGAGCGGAGGTACGCCGCTCGGTCGAAGACCGGGGCGCATTGCGCGCCCGGCGTGGTGACGACCGCGATGACCGCGTCGGCATCCACGCCGTCGAGCGTCATCGTCCGCGGGTGCGCGGGCTCGCGGCCCTCGTCGATCGAGTCGATGAAGTCGAGGCGGCTGAGGGTGGTCATGCGCTCATGGTGCCATCGGGGCGGCGCGCCCCGTCCGGCCCCGCCACGCAGCTCGTGCGCGCCGCGCCTCAGCCCCCGACGGCCCGCCGCACCAGCTCCGCCACGCGCTCCTCGTTCGCGGGATCCACCGCGGTCAGCGCGTACGACGTCGGCCACATGGTGCCCTCGTCGAGGCGCGCCGGATCCTGGAAGCCGAGCGTCGAGTACCGGGTGCCGAACTTCGAGCCCGGCTGGAAGAAGACGACGGGCTTGCCGTCGGCGTCGGCGTAGGCCGGGAAGCCGTACCAGGTCTTGGGGGAGAGGCCCGGCGCGTGCGCGAGCACCAGCCCGTGCAGCCACTCGGCGATCGCGCGCTCCTCGGGCGGCATCGCGGCGAACGCGTCGAGCACGCTCTGGAGCGCGGCGGCCTGCTTGTCGGCGGCCTTCTGCGCCTTCGCCTCCTCGCGCAGCTCCTTCGCGCGCTGCTTCATCGCCGCGCGCTCGTCCGCCGAGAATCCGCTGTCGGTCATGTCCGCTCCCTGCCTGGTGGTGTGACTGGAGCGTGGCAGGCGGCGGGCGAGCCGACAAGCGCCCGGCGGATCCGCACCCCGGTCGGACGGCGTACCGTCGTCCCATGAGCACCCACGAGCAGGACCAGCCCATCATGGACGGCGCCGGCGAGGCCACCGCGGACGAGAAGCGCGCCGGGCTCGCCGAGCAGGTCGCCTACGACCACCGCGACAGCGGATCCGACGCGATGGCCGCCGACCTCGAGCGCCGCATCGAGGACGCCGGGCTCGGCGACGGCCCGGCCGACCCCGCCGCCACGCAGGCGACCTCCACGGGCCGCGACGGCATCGATGGCGAGGCCGACGCCGAGGTCGACGGGCCCCACCCCGCCTGATCCGACCGACACGCCCGCGAGGAGCCGCCCGGAATGGCCGGGCGGCTCCTCGTCGTTGGGGCAGGGGATGACCGAGAACCGAGAGACCCCCGCCCGCACGTCCGCCGCTCCCGCATCGCCCCGATCCGACGGCACCGGCCGCACGGCCCTCGTCGTCGGCGCCACCGGCATCAGCGGATCCGCCCTGGTCGACCAGCTCACCGCCGAGGGCTGGGACGTCCTCGCCCTCAGCCGCCGCGCCGGCGCCGACCGCCCGGGCGTCCGCTGGATCAGCGCCGACCTCCGCTCCGCCGACGACCTCCGCCGCGTCCTCGCGCCCGAGCAGCCGACCCACGTGTTCTTCACGGCGTGGTCGCGCCAGGCCACCGAGCAGGAGAACATCGACGTCAACGGCGGCATGGTGCGCGACCTCCTCGCCGCCCTCGACGGCGCGCCCGTCGAGCACACGGCGCTCGTCACCGGCCTCAAGCACTACCTCGGCCCGTTCGAGGCGTACGGCCAGGGCACGATGCCCGACACCCCCTTCCACGAGGAGGAGGAGCGCCTCGACGCCCCGAACTTCTACTACGCGCAGGAGGACGAGCTCTTCGCCGCCGCCTCGCGCCAGGGCTTCGCGTGGTCGGTGCACCGCTCGCACACCGTCATCGGCCACGCGGTCGGCAACCAGATGAACATGGGCCTGACCCTCGCGGTCTACGGATCCCTCTGCCGCGACCTCGGCCTGCCCTTCGTCTTCCCGGGCAGCGAGACGCAGTGGAACGGCCTCACCGACGTGACCGACGCGACCGTGCTCGCCGACCAGATGATCTGGGCCGCCACCCACGAGGCCGGCCGCGACGAGGCGTTCAACGTCGTCAACGGCGACGTCTTCCGCTGGCGCTGGATGTGGCCGCGCCTCGCCGCGTACTTCGGCGTCGAGCCCGTCGGCTTCGAGGACGCGCCGCGGCCGCTGGAGCAGCAGATGGCGGGCTACGAGGACGAGTGGGCGCGCATCGCCCGCGAGGCGGGTCTCGCGGAGTCCGACCTGGGCCGCATCGCCTCCTGGTGGCACACCGACGCCGACCTCGGCCGCGACATCGAGGTCGTCACCGACATCAGCAAGAGCCGGCTCGCCGGGTTCCAGACCCACCACCGCACGCTCGACAGCTTCCTCGGGCTGTTCGAGCGGTATCGCGCGGAGGGGCTCATCCCGCGCTGATCGGCGTGCCCGGTCCGGTCGGGGTCGGCCGGGCCGGCGCCCGCCCGTAGGCGAGGCGTCGGATCGCCCGCTCGGCCGGACCGGCGAGCCCGCGCCGCTCCATCGCGACGGCCACCGCGACCGTGACGAGCCACACCCCGATCGCCACGAGGGCGATCCGCGCCGTCCCCGCGCCCACCCCGAGGCCGAGCGACCACGGTTCGAGCAGGATGGCGAAGAGCGCCGACTGCAGCAGGTAGCAGGTCATCGACCGGCGGCCCACGGCGACGAGCGCGCGGAGGACCGGCCCGGGTGCCGGATCCCCACGGCGGGCCCGCCCCGCGACCGCCCAGCCGACGACGCCCAGCAGCCCGAGGGCGCCGGCGACGCCGGTGGCGCCGTGCAGCACGCCGAGCAGGTACAGGGCCACGGGGTCCGCGTCGAACGCGCCGACCGTCGCGAGCACGAGCGGCAGCGCGCCGAGCACGCTGACGGGCATGCCGACGAGCGCGAGCCGACGGAGGAGGGGCAGGTGCGCCACCGGATCCTCGAGCACCCGACGGCGGCCGAGGAGGATCCCGATCGCGGCGAGCGGCACGAGCGCGCCGACCGAGACGGGCGTCGAGACGAGGATCGCCGCCAGCGCGATCGCGCGGCCCGCGAGGTCGCCGAGGAACGTGCCGCCGCCGCCGAGCAGCGAGCCGGCCCCCGCGTCGACCGCGAGCCCGTCCGCCCCGGCGACGATGAGGAAGACGATCGCCGGCGCCCACACGAGCACGCGGAAGACGCGGTCGCTGGCCCGGTACAGGGCCGCGAGCGCGAGCCCGAGGATCCCGTAGCTCAACAGGATGTCGCCCTCGAACAGCAGCACCACGTGCAGGGCACCGAAGACCATGAGCCACGCGCTCCGGCGGAGGAGCAGCCGACGGGCGCGGGGTCCGTCGACGCCCGCGGCCGCCTGGCGCCGCAGGATCACCGCGAAGCCGTACGCGAACAGCATCGTGAACAGCGGGAACGCGCGGTTGTCGACGAGCGTGCCCACGAGCGCATCGGCGACGTGGTCGAGCGCGGAGCCGTCCGTCGGGCGGGCGAGAGGGCCCATCGGCCGGTCGGCGATGAAGTAGACGGAGTTGGCGAGAGCGATGCCGAGCAGCGCGATCCCGCGGAGCAGGTCGGGCGCGAGGCTGCGCTCCGCCACGGGCGTCGGGCCGGCATGGGCGACGGGCGCGGGGGATCCGGGGAGCGAGGTCACGGGTCCAGCCTGCCCGGTGCGGACACGCGGCGCCTCCAACGGGCGGGGGACCGCGCGTGGCGGCATCCACCGATCGGCCGATGCCGCGGATCGACCGCTCGGCCGTTCCGCTCGGACCCGGCGCGCGCGAGGCTGGACCCATGACCACAGCAGCCGTCGAGGAGCACGTCAGCGTGCGCGACCTCGCCAAGTCCTACGGCACGACCGAGGCCCTCCGGGGCGTCACCTTCGACATCCACCGCGGCGAGACCTTCGCGCTCCTCGGGCCGAACGGCGCGGGGAAGTCCACGACCATCGAGATCCTCGAGGGGTACCGGCTCCGCACGGGCGGATCCGCGACCGTGCTCGGCGTGGATCCCGCCACCGGCGGCCGCGCCTGGCGCGCCCGCATCGGCATGGTGCTCCAGTCGAGCTCGGAGAGCGGCGCCATGACCGTCCGCGAGCAGGTCGCGCACTTCGCCCGGATGTACCCGCGGCCGCGCGACGTCGACGCGACCATCGCGGCCGTCGGCCTCACCGAGAAGGCCGGCACCCTGCTGCGCGCTCTCTCGGGCGGCCAGCGGCGGCGCGTGGACGTGGCCCTCGGGATCATCGGCCGCCCCGAGCTGCTGTTCCTCGACGAGCCGACGACCGGCTTCGACCCGGAGGCCCGGCACCGGTTCTGGGACCTCGTGCGCGAGCTGAAGGCGGAGGGCACGACGATCCTCCTCACCACGCACTACCTCGACGAGGCCGCGCAGCTCGGCGACCGGGCCGCGGTGATCGCGGGCGGCGAGCTGGTGGCGATCGGCCGGCTCGACGAGATCGGGGGAGAGGAGGCGCGGATCCCGCGGGTGCTCTGGCGCGACGACGCCGGACCGCACGAGGAGCGCACGCGGGAGCCCGCGGCGTTCGTGTCGCGCCTGGCCGCCGCGACGGGGGGCGGCGAGCCGCGCGACCTGCGCATCGTCCGCCCGAGCCTCGAGGACGTGTACCTCGGGCTGCTCGCGGAGGCCGGGACCACGGACGACGCCGTGGCCTCCGCCGCCCCGGCGTCCGCCGAGGAGGTGGCGGCATGACCGCCGTCCGCCCCGCGCGTCCCGTCGCGGACCGCGACCGCGCCCTCGCCCTCCCCGGCGTGCTCCCGCTCGGGATCCACCGGATCCGCTACGAGGTGCGCCGCTACTTCCGGCAGACCGACACGATCATCTTCACGTTCCTGTTCCCGGTCATCATGCTGTCGATCTTCTCGGTCGCCTTCGGCTCGTCGGGCAACCTCGGCACGGCGCCCGACGGGTCCGGCGGCGTCAGCGCCGCGGCGTACTACCTGCCGGGCATGATCGCGGCGGGCATCCTCCTCTCGGGCGTGCAGAACCTCGCGGTCGACATCGCGATGGAGCGCAGCGACGGCACGCTCAAGCGGCTCGCCGGATCCCCGCTGCCCGTGCTCTCGTACTTCATCGGCAAGGGCGGCCAGGTGGTCGTCACGTCCCTGCTCCAGATGGTCGTGCTGCTCCTCGTCGCCCGGTTCGCGTTCGGGGTGGAGCTGCCGACCGCCGCCGGCCGCTGGCTGACGTTCGCGTGGGTGTACGCGCTCGGGATCACGTCCTCGGCCGTGCTCGGCATCGCGCTCAGCCGCATCCCGCGCTCGGGCGCCTCGGCCACGGCCGTCATCACGCCCATCGTGCTGGTGCTCCAGTTCATCAGCGGCGTCTACCTGGCCTTCACGATGCTGCCCACCTGGCTGCAGGACGTCGCCAGCTTCCTGCCGCTGAAGTGGATGGCCCAGGGCATGCGCTCCGTGTTCCTGCCGGAGGCGCTCGCCGCGAGCGAGCGCGGCGGCACGTGGGACCTCGCCGGGGTGGTGGTCGTGCTCGCGCTCTGGCTGGTCGGCGGCACGATCGCGGCGGCGGCGACCTTCCGCTGGATCCGCCGGGACTCGTGAGCGTGCGCGCCGGGTCGACGCCTGCCAGGCTCGGGGCATGATCCCCACCCGCTGGGTGCACGTCGCCTACGCGGTGAACCTGGCGCTCCTCGTCGCGCTCGCCGTCACCGGCCTCGACGACCCGGCGCCCGCGCTCGCCGCGGTCGCGGCCATGGCGGCGCTGTACCTGCTGATCGGCCGCCGGGCGCTCGAGGCCTCGGCGGCCGCGGTCGGCGGGGAGGCCCCGGTCCCCGCGGCCGTGCTGTTCCTCGTGCTCGTGATCCCGACGGCCACCTGGGGCGTCGCGACCCTCTCGTCGTTCGCGGTCGTGCAGTGCGTGCTGTGCCCGCTGGTCTGGATGCTGCTGCCGCGGATCCGCGACGCCGTCGTCGGCACGCTCGTGCTCACCGTGACCGTCGCCGTCGGGTTCGTCGTCGGCTTCGGCGACCTGCCCGGCGCCCTCCCGACCATGGCCGTGTCGCAGGGGCTCAGCCTCGCCGGCAGCATCGCGCTCGGCCTCTGGATCAGCCGCATCGCCGACCTCAGCCGCGAGCGCCTGGAGCTGCTCGACGGGCTCCGGGCCGCGCAGGCGCGGGTCGAGGAGCTGGGGCGCGTGGCCGGCGCGGCCCGCGAGCGCGAGCGGCTGTCGGCCGACATCCACGACACGGTCGCGCAGGACCTCACGGGCGTCGTGATGCTCGCCCAGCGCGGCCGGCGCGAGCTCCGCGGCGCCGACCCCGCCGCCGTCGAGGCGACCCTCGCGCTCCTCGAGGACAGCGCCCGCGACGCCCTCACCCAGACCCGCGCCATCGTGGCCGCCACCGCGCCCGTCGAGCTGACGGACGGCCTCGCGGCGGCGCTCGCCCGCATGGGCGCGCGCCTGGAGCGCGAGACGGGCACCCCGGTGTCGGTGCGGGCCGATGCCGGCGCGGACCCCGTCGACCGCGACGCCGAGGTCGTCCTCCTCCGCTGCGCCCAGGAGGGCCTCGCGAACGTGCGCCGCCACGCGTCCCCCTCCGCCGTGGAGCTGGGGCTCGCGCGGGAGGGCGGCGACCTGGTGCTCGTGATCCGCGACGACGGCCGCGGGTTCGACCCGGCGCGGGCGTCCGACGGCTACGGGCTCGCCGGCATGCGGCGCCGCCTGGACACCGCGGCGGGGCGCCTCGACGTCGCGAGCGGGCCGGACGGGACCGTGCTCACGGCGCGGATCCCCGCGCACGCGGAGGCGGCCGTCGCGGATCCCGTCGCGCCCGCCGCCGCGCCCGCCGCTCCCGCCTCCTCGACCACCGAGGCGGCGCGCGCGTGACCGCCCCGCGGATCCGCGTCGCCGTCGTCGACGACCACCCCGTCGTGCGCGCCGGCCTCGCCGCCCTGCTCGCGTCCGCCGACGACATCGAGGTGGTCGGCCAGGCCCCCGACGGCGAGGCAGCCGTCGCGCTCGCCGCCGCCGCGCGCCCCGACGTCGTGCTCATGGACCTCCGCATGCCCGGGCTCGACGGCGTCGGCGCGACCGCCCGCATCCGCGAGGCGTCGCCCGACGTGCGCGTGCTCGTCCTCACGACCTACGAGACGGACGCGAGCATCCTCACCGCCATCGAGGCGGGCGCGAGCGGCTACCTGCTGAAGGCGGCGCCCGAGGAGGAGATCCTCGCGGGCGTGCGCGCGGTGGCGCGCGGCGACGTCGCCCTCGCGCCCGCCCTCGCGGCGCGGCTCGTGCGGCAGGTCGCGCGGCCGGCCGCTCCCGCCGCCCCGACGCCGACGCTCAGCCCGCGCGAGACCCAGGTGCTCGCGCTCGTCGCGGCCGGGCGAACGAACGCGCGCATCGCCCTCGAGCTGCACGTGACCCCGGCCACCGTGAAGACGCACCTGCTGCACGTCTTCGAGAAGCTCGGCGTCGGCGACCGCACCCGCGCGGTCACGCTCGCGATGGAGCTCGGCCTGCTGCCACCCGCGACGCCGCGGTAACGCTTGGATAACGTCTCCGGGAACCGGTGTCCCCGGCTGCGGAAATGGATAAGTTCTGACCGACGACAAAAGCACGGATCCCCGCCCACGCGCCGATCCGCCGCCGTCGCCCGCACCACCCCCAGCACACCACCACATCGCAGCAGCACCCGACCCGAGGACGCGTCGGCGCACCACGACGGCCCTCGCGAGGACGCGACCGCCCGGTGCCCGCACGACCCGGATCGGCCACCCGAGAGGACCCGCCGACATGGCATCCGGACACAACGCACGAAAGATCAGCTCCCTCCTCCTCCTCGCCGGCGTCGCCGTCGGCATGACCGCGTGCGCGCCGCAGGGCGCGACGAACACCGGCTCCGGAGGCGGCGACGCCGCCGGCGGCACCGAGTGCAACGTGGGCATCTCGATGCCGACCCGCAGCCTCGAGCGCTGGATCAACGACGGCGAGGGCCTGAAGACCAAGCTCGAGGGCGACGACTGCACCGTCGACCTCCAGTACGCCGACAACAAGACCGACGCCCAGATCAGCCAGATCCAGAACCAGGTCGCCGGCGGCGCCAAGATCCTCGTGGTCGCGGCCGTCGACGGCAAGACCCTCGGCCCGGCGCTCGAGGACGCGAAGAGCCAGGGCGTCACGGTCATCGCCTACGACCGCCTCATCAACGGCACCGACGCAGTCGACTACTACGCCACCTTCGACAACTACAAGGTCGGCACGCTCCAGGGCGAGTTCATCCGCGACACGCTCGACCTCGACAACGCGGCCGGCCCCTTCACGCTCGAGCCCTTCGCCGGCAGCCCCGACGACAACAACGCCGGGTTCTTCTTCGGCGGCGCGTGGGACGTCCTCCAGCCCTACGTCGCGAGCGGCAAGCTGACCGTGCCCTCGGGCAAGTCGCCCGCCACGAGCGCCGACTGGCAGGCCATCGGCATCCTCGGCTGGGGATCCGACGACGCGCAGGCCGAGATGGACAACCGCCTGCAGTCGTTCTACACGGGCGGCCAGAAGGTCCAGGTCGTGCTCTCGCCCAACGACAGCCTCGCGCTCGGCATCGAGGCGTCGCTCGCGAGCGCCGGCTACGCGCCCGGCGCCGACTGGCCCGTCATCACCGGTCAGGACGCCGACAAGGCCAACGTGCAGGCGATCCTCGAGGACAAGCAGTCCATGACCGTCTGGAAGGACACCCGGGCGCTCGGCGACCAGGTCCAGAAGATGATCGGCGAGATCGTGAAGGGCGACGAGGTCACCGTCAACGACACGAAGTCCTACGACAACGGCAAGAAGGTCGTCCCGTCGTTCCTCCTCGACCCGCAGGTGGTCGTGAAGGACGACGTGCAGAAGACGCTCGTCGACTCCGGCTTCCTCAAGGCCTCCGACGTCGGCCTGTAGTCCCACCCGCGGTCGACGGGCGCCCGGCAGCACGCCGGGCGCCCGTCGGCCGCGTCACCGTCTCCACCCGGCGCCCGCCGACCCGGCGCGCGCCACCGACCCGAACGGGAACCAGGAGCCACAGGAATGAACGACGTCATCCTCCAGATGACCGGCATCGTCAAGGAGTTCACCGGCGTCCGCGCGCTCGACGGCGTGGACGTCACCGTGCGCCGCGGCCAGGTGCACGCGATCTGCGGCGAGAACGGCGCGGGCAAGTCGACGCTGATGAAGGTGCTCAGCGGCGTCTACCCGCACGGCTCGTACGAGGGCACCATCACGATCGACGGCCGCGAGGTCCGCTATGGATCCATCAACGACAGCGAGCGCGACGGCGTGGTGATCATCCACCAGGAGCTCGCGCTCAGCCCCTACCTCTCCATCGCGGAGAACATCTTCCTCGGCAACGAGATGTCGCGCGGCGGGGTCATCGACTGGAACAGGACCAACCTCGAGGCGGTCAAGCTCCTCAAGCGCGTGGGCCTCGACGAGAACCCGGCGACGCGCGTGCTCGAGCTCGGCGTGGGCAAGCAGCAGCTCGTGGAGATCGCGAAGGCGCTCTCCAAGGAGGTGAAGCTGCTGATCCTCGACGAGCCGACCGCCGCGCTCAACGACGACGACTCGGCCCACCTGCTCGGCCTCATCGGCCAGCTGCGCGACCAGGGCATCACGAGCATCATCATCAGCCACAAGCTCAACGAGATCCGCGCGATCGCCGACGACGTCACCGTGATCCGCGACGGGAAGACCATCGAGTCGTTCCCCGTCACGGACTCCGACGACATCGAGACGCGCATCATCCGCGCGATGGTGGGCCGCCCGCTGGACGCGCAGTTCCCGCCGCGGGACCCGCACATCGGCGAGGAGAAGCTCCGCGTCGAGGACTGGACCGTGCACCACCCGGTGGACGTCGACCGCGTCGTGGTCGACAACGCGTCGTTCTCGGTCCGCGCGGGCGAGGTCGTCGGGTTCGCCGGCCTCATGGGCGCCGGCCGCACCGAGCTCGCCATGAGCATCTTCGGCCGCTCCTACGGATCCGGCATCACCGGCCGGATCTACAAGGACGGCAAGGAGATCCGCACCCGCACCGTGAGCGAGGCGATCCGCAACGGCATCGCCTACGCGACCGAGGACCGCAAGCGCTACGGGCTGAACCTCATCGGCAGCATCACGGTGAACGTCTCGGCCGCGGCGCTCTCGAAGCTCGTCAAGCTCGGCGTGATCGACCGGCACCGCGAGTACGCGGTCGCCGACGACTACCGCAAGAGGATGAACATCAAGACGCCCGACGTGTCGGGGGTCGTCGGCAAGCTGTCCGGCGGCAACCAGCAGAAGGTCGTCCTCAGCAAGTGGATCTACTCGGGTCCCGACGTGCTCATCCTCGACGAGCCCACCCGCGGCATCGACGTGGGGGCGAAGTACGAGATCTACAGCATCATCAACCAGCTCGCGGCCGAGGGGAAGGCGGTCATCGTCATCTCCTCCGAGCTGCCGGAGCTCATCGGCCTCTCGGACCGGATCTACACGATCGCCGAGGGGCGGCTCACCGCGGAGGTCACCCGGGCCGACGCGACCCAGGAGGAGCTGATGCGGCACATGACCGCCAGCCGGAAGTCAGGAGTCGACCAGTGACCGTCATGCCCGAGCAGGCCACATCGCCGAACGTCCCCACGCCGGACGGTGTGAAGAAGCGCCCGCGCCGGCGCATCGACCTCCGCCAGTACGGGATCCTCGCGGCGCTGGCCGTCATCATCCTGCTGTTCCAGATCCTCACCGAGGGGCGGCTGCTCTACCCGGGCAACGTCGCGAACCTCATCCAGCAGAACGCGTATGTGCTGATCCTCGCGATGGGCATGGTCATCGTGATCATCGCGGGCCACATCGACCTGTCGGTGGGCTCGGTCGTCGCGACCGTCGGCGCCGTGGCCGCGCTCAGCATGAACGAGTGGGGCCTGCCGTGGGGGACCGCGGTGGTGCTGTCGCTCATCGTCGGCGCGCTGATCGGCGCGTGGCAGGGCTTCTGGGTCGCGTTCGTCGGGATCCCGGCGTTCATCGTCACGCTCGCGGGCATGCTCGTGTTCCGCGGCGTCGCGCTCGTGCTCCTCACGGGCGGCACGATCTCGGGCCTCCCGGCCGAGTTCAACTCGATCGGATCCGGCAACCTCCCCACCACGGGCGCGCCCGACCTCCTCACGCTCGGCATCGGCGCGCTCGTGTCGATCGCGCTGGTCGTGCAGCAGCTGCGCACGCGCGCCACGCTCCGCAAGCTCGAGCTGCCGCGCGAGCGGGCGGTCTCCTTCTGGATCCGCACCGCCATCGCCGTCTTCGCGATCATGTACCTCTGCTACCTGCTGGCGTACAACCGCGGGACGCCGATCATCCTGATCATCCTGGCGACGCTCGTGCTCCTGTACTCGTTCCTCCTCACGCGCACCGTCTTCGGGCGGCACGTGTACGCGATGGGCGGTAACCTGTTCGCGGCGATGATGTCCGGCGTCAAGACGCAGTGGGTCAACTTCTTCATCTTCGTGAACATGGGCCTGCTCGCCGGCCTGGCGGGCGTCGTCAGCACGGCGCGCGCCGGATCCGCCGTGGCCTCGGCCGGCCAGAGCTTCGAGCTCGACGCCATCGCCGCGGTGTTCATCGGCGGCGCCGCGGTGCAGGGCGGCGTCGGCACGGTCGTCGGCGCGGTCATCGGCGGCCTCGTGATGGGCGTGCTCAACCAGGGCCTGTCGATCCTGTCGGTGGACGCGGCGTGGCAGCAGGTCATCAAGGGCCTGGTGCTGCTGCTCGCGGTGGCGTTCGACGTCTACAGCAAGCGGCGCTCCGGGCGCTGACCCGCGGCACCACGACGACGGCCCGGCCGGTCCCGCGAGGGATCCGCCGGGCCGTCGTCCGTCCGGCATGGGGAGCGATCGCCCGCCGGGACCGCCCGCACCGCCAGGCTCGGCGCATGGGACACGGACCGCACGACGCTCTGTCGCGCGACGAGGTGGCGGCCCGGCTGGCCGAGGGGTGCGCGTGGCGCATCGCGTGGTGCTCCGGCGGACGGCTCCCGGATGCGAGCGGCGCCGGTCGCCCGCTCCCCGCCGGCGTCCTCGAGCGGGTCCCGTCGCCGGCGAAGCTGCGCGGCGGACGCCTGCCCTCCGGACGGAACTGGATGCTGGTGATCGAGCGCGAGGAGGACGGCCGGCCGGTCCTCCTCTTCGACGAGGGGCCCGAGGACCGGTTCGTCTGATCAGCCGCGGTGGCGACCGCGCGGGCGCTGCGCTGCGTCGGCCGGGGCTGCCGCGTCGACGCCCGGGTGCGACGGGTCGGCGAGCGCCGCCGCGGCGACGCCCTCGGACATCGCGTCGGCGTGCACGTGGTCGCCCTCCGCCGTCACGTCGTCCGCGGCCGACGCCCGGCGCTTCCGCCGGGTCTGCACGGCCGCGACCGTGATCGTGACCACCGAGTAGGCGATGAGCGCGACGGCCGCCGCCGGGATGATCCAACTGCGGGCCTGCCCATTGACCGCCTGGTTCGCCCAGCCGACCAGCGGCACGGAGTACCAGAGCTCGCCCTGGATCTGCTCGGGCGTGACCGGCAGCGAGTCGGGCGACGCGTTGTTGTCGCCCTGGAAGGTGAACGTGCGCGTGCCGTCGGAGGCCGAGGAGATCGCGGTGATGCGGTGCGTGATGACCGCCGGGTCGCCCGACCGGATCTGGTAGGTCGCCACGTCGCCCACCTCGAGCGTGTCCGTGTCGACCGGGCGCACCACGATGAGCGTGCCCGGCGGGAGGCGCGGCTCCATCGACTGCGTGAGGATCGTGAGCGGCACGGACCCCGAGACCTTCGGCACCACGAGCAGCACGCCCGCGAGCGCGATGACGACCAGCAGGATCCCGACGCTCAGCCCCACGGCCGCGGACCGCACGAGCTGGGGGAGGACGCGGCGGGGCGTCGTCTCCGGCTCGAGCTCGACCGGGGCGAGGTCGTCGGCCGGCCGGGCGCCGACGACCGCGTGGCGTCCGTCGCGGCGACGTCGGGGGAGGAGGCGGGGCATGAGCGTGCCGACCGTGGAGGGGCGGGGGATCACGAGCAGCGGAAGCCGCGCGCGCCGCTCTGCTCGAAGGCGACGACCGTGCCGTTGGCGACCTGGCGGACCTTGGCGCCGTTGCCGTCGAGGAGGTCGACGGAGACGGGCACCGTGCCGTCGGCGGCCAGCGTGGACGGGACCTGGTCGCGCGTGATGGCGGCCTTGCCGTAGGAGCCCTGCGACGTGGCGATGCGCGTGCCGTTGACCATGACGCCGTAGTTGGAGTCGGAGGGCGCGACCGAGGTGTCCCAGGCGACGAAGACGTACCAGTTGCCGTCCGTGGGCTCGCAGCGGAAGCCGCCCGAGACGGTCGGGCCCGCCGCCGTCTGCGTGGCGGAGGTGGAGGCGCGGCCGGTCCACGTGCCGGAGCCGAGGACCACGCCGAGCGTGCCGGTGACGGAGGCGGATCCGCTCGTGGGGAAGCCCGACGCGGTGGTGCGGACGCACCAGGTGGAGTGGGCGCCGCCGGCCAGGGTGCCGGAGACCGTGGGCGGGGAGGCCCAGGTGCCCGACACGGATCCGGAGCCGACGGACGTGGTGGCGGAGCAGCTCGACGCGGTCGTGCTCCACGCGACCACCTTCGTGCCGCTGGCCAGCGTGCGGTCGGCGGTCGCGGATGCGGTGGCGGAGACCGTGCCGGTCCAGGGGCTCTGCACGGTGCCGGTGTTCTTCACGACGACCGTGGCGGTGCGGCTCGGGCTGCTCGAGGTGACGGCGCCGGAGAGCTGGTCGAAGCCCGTGCTCGTGACGGACACCGTCGCCGCGCGGACCGACGACCCGGTCGTGGCGCTCGAGGCCCAGAGCGCGTGGACGGCGGTGCCGCCGCTGCCGAGGAGGATCACGGTGAGGCCCACGAGGAGCGCGGCGTGCAGGCGGCCGACGGGGCGGCGCGTGCGGCGGGCGCGGCTCACGGGGTGACCTGCGTGCCGGTGACGTCGAACGCGAGCTGGGCGGTGGCCCCCTGCACGGACTGCGGCGCGTCCTTGTCGAGGACGACCTCGGTGCAGACGACCGACGAGGCGCCGGGCTGGATGCGGACGAACCCGCTGGGCGTGTGCAGCGCGCCGGGGCGGCCGGAGAAGGTCGTGGCGCCGTGGACGCAGTCGGCCGTCGTCGCGACGGGGCCGAGGCGCAGCGACAGCTCGCCGGGGAAGGCGGAGTTCGACGAGGTTCCTCGCGTGGAGATGGCCACGTCCAAGGCTACCGTGCCGGTGTTCCTCGCGGTGAAGGCGGCGACGTTCCCCTGTCCGGGGAGGAGCGATGCGGTGTCGAGCGCCACCTGCTGCGTGATGACGAGGCCGCTCGATCCGCTCGTGACGCTCGCCGGCTGCGTGCTCGCCGCGCCGTTCCAGAGCGCGTAGCTGCCGCCGGTGGCGGCGAGGGAGGCGACGAGGACCGCGGTGAGGAGCCCGGTGGTGAGCCACGCGGCGCGGAGGGGGCTGACGCGGGTGGGACGGGCGGAACGGCGGCCGTGGGCGGGACGCGGGGCGGATGCGCGGTTCCTGCTCATGTCGTCCTCGTTCCTGGTCGTCGTGCAGTGGTGCGGTGGTGCGTGATGCGGGGGATGCGGTCGGGCGCGGCCGTGGGGGGACGGCCGCGCCCGGGTGGAGCCCCCTCCCCGCGGGTGACGTCACCGCGGAGAGGGGAGTCGGGGGACTAGACGGTGCGCTGCGTGAGCGTGAACGCCAGCTTGTCGAAGGAGAGCGTGCCGTTCTGGCCGGTGGTCGCGGCGGAGGGGAAGGTGACCGTGAGGACCACGTTGACCTTGGACGTGGACGTGGACGGCTTGACCGTGAAGGTGTTCGCGGCGGAGCCGGCGGTGATGCTCGCGTCGTTCGACGTGACGGCCAGCTTCGTGGTGACGGCCTGCTTGAGCGCGGCGTCGCCCGAGATGGACATGGGGTCGTAGGTGAGGTCGGCGGAGAGCGAGTCGCCGGTCGCGGTGACCGTGAGGGCGCTCGTGTACTGGAGGACGTTGCCGGGGACGATGCGGTACGTGGCGGGGTCGATGACCTTGCTGCCGCCGTTGGTGATGTCGGTCCAGACGCCCGCGGTGTCGGCCGAGAGGGCCAGGTTGCCCGACGAGACGCTCGAGGCGGCGACCGTGGCGTTGGCGTTCCACAGCGCGAAGCTGCCCGCGCCGCCGAGGAGGAGGACGATTCCGGCGGCACCGGCGACGGCGCTCGAGACGATCTTGTTCATGGGGGATTCCTGTTCTCGTACGCGGGGTGCCGCGCAAGCTGTGGGGGAGGCGGCGGGTGGGTGTCCCGCCGGTCGTCTCCGGTCCGATCGGGTCGCAGCGACTGCGTCCTCGTGGTGCCGACCGGTGTTCCTTCGACGTGCTCCACTCTGACGGGCCGGCCTCAAGCCACCCGCTGGCAATGCGCAAGAGACCCCGAGCTTTGCCGCAAGCCCGACCCGGCGTTCCCTCAAGCCGGTGGATCCCCGTGGTCGCGCGGATCCGCCGGGGGCCCCGCCGGTCTAGGCTCGGGCGACGGCGTGCTTCGACGGCCGGTACGGGAGGACAGCGCATGGTGTCTCCCGACGCGACCCGGACCGGCGGCGCCGGCGCCGAGCGCCCGCCGGGGTTCTCCCGGGCGCAGCTGCCGTTCCTCGTGAGCTGCGCCATCGTCGCGGTCATCGTCGGGGTGGTCGAGCCGAGCATCGAACGGGATCCGGGCTTCCTCGGCGCCCTCGCCCTCGTGGGCGTCGCGACCGTCCTCGCCGTGCTGCGCCTCGTGGGCGTCCTGCCCGCGCGGCTCCTCATCGTCGTCCCCGCGCTCGACCTGCTCGCGGTCGCCGTCATCCGGGACGCCACGGCCGCGTCCATCCCGTCCGCCGCCCTGCTGGTGATCTTCCCCCTCCTCTGGCTCGTCTTCGCGTTCCCGTCGGGCGGCGTGTGGGTGGCCGTGGGCGGCGCCGTCGCCATCTCGGCGCTCCCGCTCGTGCGCGACGGCGGCCTGCCGGGCACCCCGTCGGGCTGGGCCGACCTCGTGGGCACGCCCCTCCTCACCGCGCTCCTGGTCGGGGCGGCGGCGCAGGCGGCCGCGCTGCAGCGCCGCGCGCGCCGGGACCTCGCGGAGGCGACCGCCACCCAGGCGCGCCTCCTCGACGAGTCCCGCGAGCAGACCGCCATGATCCGCGACGTGGCGGACGCGGTCGACGTCGGCATCGTGTTCTTCGACGCCGACGACCGCCCCGTCGTCCGCAACGCCGCCGTCCGCTCGCTGCTCGACCTCGCGGGCTACGACCACGTGACGGGGATGGCCGGCCACGTCTACGGGTCCGACCGCGTCACGCCCGTCGCCCGCGACGGCCGCGTGCTCATGGAGGCGCTGTACGCCGACAAGGTGCACGGTCCCGTCTACTGGGTGGGGGAGCCGGGCAACCAGCGCGCCCTCGTCCTCTCGGTGCGCGCCATCGGCCGCCGGGACGGGCGCCTCTCCGGCACCGTGCTCGGCGCGTACGACGTCACCGACCTCGCGCAGGCCGTGCAGGTGCGCGACGAGTTCCTCGCCACGGTCTCGCACGAGCTGCGGACGCCGCTGACCTCGATCGTCGGCTACCTCGACCTGCTCGACGAGCTGCACGACACGGCCGAGCTCGGCATCGCGGCGGAGCTCGCCGTGATCCAGCGGAACGTGGACCAGCTCTCCACCATCATCGGCTCGCTCCTCGCGGGCGCCGACCACGCGCCCGCGCTCGTCCGCGGCCCGGTCGACCTGTCCGCCCTCGTGCAGGCCGCGGTCGACGCGGCCGCCTCCCGCGCCGAGGAGCGCGGGCTCGCGCTCGCGTCCCGCGTCGAGCCGGGCGTCGTCGTCGACGGGGACGCCGGCAGCCTCGCCCAGGTCGTGGAGGCGCTCGTCTCCAACGCCCTCACCTACACGCCGTCGGGCCGGGTGGACGTGACGCTCGCGCGCGAGGGGGACGACGCCGTCGTCGCGGTGGCGGACACGGGAGTCGGCATCAGCGAGGAGGACCAGCGCCACGTCGTCGACCGCTTCTTCCGGGCGCAGACCGCGCGCGACGGCGCCGTCCCCGGCCTCGGGCTCGGCCTCTCGATCGCCGAGCGCACCGTCACGGCGCACGGCGGGACGCTGCGGATCGCCAGCCGGCTCGGCCAGGGCACGCGTGCCGTCGCGACCCTGCCCGCGACCCCGCGTCCGGACGCCGCGCCGGCCGCGCCCTAGCCCTCTCCATAGCCGATGGCAAGGCCGGATCGCGAATCGACCGATCGCGCGGCCTCCGCCTAGACTCGGCCGGTCGATCGGGGGACCCCCTCGGCCGACGCCCCACGCACCCGAGCCCACAGGAGCCCATCCCCTCCATGACCTCCACGCGCACGTCCGCAGAACGCCTCCTCGACCGTCTCGTCCCCGGGCGACGGACGAACCCCGACGGCACCCGGCCACCTCGTCGCGACCACTCCGACCACCGCCTCCTCGAGGCCAGGTTCACCGGATCCGTCGACCTCTACGAGCCCGAGCACCCGAAGATCGACAGGCTCGTCTTCGGCGTCACGGCGGTCCTCGCGGTCGGCTTCGTCGTCTGGGGCATCGTGAGCACCGACGGCCTCGCCTCCATCTCGGGCGCGGCGCAGAGCTGGGTCATCGAGAAGACCGGCTGGCTCTTCGTGCTCGCCGCGAGCTTCTTCGTGATCTTCGTCCTGTGGCTCGCCGCCAGCCGCTACGGCCGCATCAAGCTGGGCGCCGACGACGAGAAGCCGCAGTTCAAGACGGTCTCGTGGATCGCCATGATGTTCAGCGCCGGCATGGGCATCGGCCTGATGTTCTTCGGCGCCGCCGAGCCGCTCAGCCACTTCGTCACCCCGCCGCCCGGCACCACGCAGCCGGAGTCGGAGGCGGCCATCCGCACGGCCATGGCCACCGCGATGTTCCACTGGGGCCTGCACCCCTGGGCCATCTACGCGGTCGCCGGCATCGCGATCGGCTACGGCACGTTCCGCAAGGGCCGCAAGCAGCTCTTCTCCTCCATCTTCCAGCCCCTCCTCGGCACGAAGCGCACCGAGGGCTGGGCCGGACGCGTCATCGACATGCTCGCGATCTTCGCCACGCTCTTCGGCTCGGCGGCCTCGCTCGGCATCGGCGCCACGCAGATCGGCGCGGGCCTCGAGTTCAACGGCTGGGTGCCGGAGGCCACGGCCCCGCTGCTCATCGGCATCATCGTGGTGCTCACGATCGCGTTCATCTTCTCGGCCGTCTCGGGCATCGCCCGCGGCATCCAGTGGCTGTCCAACATCAACATGGTGCTGGCCGTCGTGCTCGCCGTCTTCGTGTTCGTCGTCGGCCCGACGCTGCTGATCCTCAACCTCATCCCCGCCACCCTCGGCGCCTACCTCGGCGACATGACCGAGATGGCCTCGCGCACGGCGGCCACCGGCGGCGACGAGATGAGCTCCTGGCTCGCCAGCTGGAGCGTCTTCTACTGGGCCTGGTGGATCTCGTGGACGCCGTTCGTCGGCATGTTCATCGCGCGCATCAGCCGCGGCCGCACCATCCGCGAGTTCGTGGTCGGCGTGCTCCTCGCACCGAGCATCGTGGCCCTCATCTGGTTCTCGATCTTCGGCGGCTCCGCGATCCACGCGCAGCAGACCGACGGCGACATGACCGTCGACGGCGCCGTGGTCAGCGACAACACGCTGTTCCAGCTGCTCAACCACTACCCGCTCGCGAGCGTCAGCACCGTCCTCGTGATGCTGCTGGTCGGCATCTTCTTCGTCTCCGGCGCCGACAGCGCGTCGATCGTGATGGGGACCCTGTCGCAGCGCGGCGCGCTCCACCCGAGCCGCAAGGTCGTCGTCTTCTGGGGCGTCGTCATGGGCGCGGTCGCGGCGATCATGCTCGCCATCGGCGGGGGAGGCACCGAGGCCCTCACCGGCCTGCAGAACCTCACGGTCGTGGCGTCGCTGCCGTTCGTGCTCGTGATGCTCGTCGCCTGCTACGCCCTCTGGAGCGAGCTGCGCACGGATCCGCTCATCGTGCGCCGCCAGGTCGCGGTCGAGATGATGCGCGACGCGGTCGTCAACGGCGTCGAGCAGCACGGCGACCACTTCCAGCTGTCGGTCGACCCCGTCGATCCCGAGGAG
Source organism: Clavibacter michiganensis subsp. tessellarius (assembly GCF_021922985.1). NCBI lineage: Bacteria > Bacillati > Actinomycetota > Actinomycetes > Micrococcales > Microbacteriaceae > Clavibacter > Clavibacter tessellarius. The sequence goes on from NZ_CP040788.1 coordinate 479,174, forward strand.
GCCGCGACGCGCGAGCCCCTCGGCGACGAGGACGAGGCGCGTCGCTCCTGACGCCCGATCCGTGACCACGATGCCGACCCGCGCCCCGCGCGCGGGTCGGCATCGTCGTCTGCGGGACACCCGGCGTGCTCGGGGGCCGCGCGGACCCCTCGCGCGGCCCGCGCGTCGGTAGGGTGACCATGATGACGACCTCCACCCCCGCCTCCGCGCCCGCCTCCGCGCCCGCACCCGCCGCCACCGACGGGTCCGGTCGACGCGCCGCCGTCGTCTACAACCCCATCAAGGTCGACCTGGCGTCGCTGAAGGCCAAGGTCGCGCACGCCGCCGGCGTCGCGGGCTGGCAGGAGACCCTCTGGTTCGAGACCAGCGAGGACGACCCGGGCAAGGGCGCGGCGGAGGAGGCCCTGTCGCACGACGTCGACATGGTCATCGCCGCCGGCGGCGACGGCACGGTCCGCGCGGTCGCCGAGGGCATGGCCGGATCCGGCGTCTCGCTCGGGCTGCTCCCCTCGGGCACCGGCAACCTGCTCGCCCGCAACCTCAAGCTCACGCTCAACGACGTCGACCACTCGCTGGAGGCCGCGTTCTCCGGCCACGACCGGCAGGTCGACCTCGCGGCCATCGAGATCCTGCGCGAGGACGAGACCCGCGACAAGCACGTCTTCGTCGTGATGGCGGGCGTCGGCATCGACGCCAAGATGCTCGCGAACACCGACTCCGAGCTGAAGAAGCGGGTCGGCTGGCTCGCCTACGTCGACGCGATCTTCAAGGCCCTGCGCGATCGCGACCAGCTCCGCCTGCGCTACCGCCTCGACGGCCGCAGCACGCACCGCCGTCGCGCGCACACGCTCATCGTCGGCAACTGCGGTTCGCTGCCGGCCAACATCCTGCTGCTGCCGGACGCCGCGGTCGACGACGGCATCCTCGACGTGGTGCTCATGCGCCCCGAGGGGCTGTTCGGCTGGGTCCAGATCTGGGTGAAGGTCGCGTGGGAGAACGGCGTCGTCCGCCGCACGGCCGCGGGCCGCCGCCTGATGGGCCCGGAGAAGGAGGTGCGCGCGCTCGAGTACCGCACCGCCGAGGAGGTGGTGGTCCGCCTCGAGAAGGAGGAGGACATCGAGCTCGACGGCGACCCGTTCGGGCGCGCGCTCGGCTTCAAGATCCAGGTGCTGCCCGGCGGCCTCACCGTCCGGGTCCCGCAGGACTCCTGACCCGCGTCACGCGGACGGACCGGCGGCTGTCGGCCGTGCGTGGGAGGGTCGCGGCATGATCCGCACCCTCGCCGTCTCCGGCTACCGCTCTATCCGCGACCTGGCGCTGCCGCTCACCGGCCTCGACGTCGTCACGGGCGCGAACGGCAGCGGCAAGTCCAACGTCTACCGCGCCCTCCGCCTCGTCGCCGACATGGCGGCGGGCGGCGCCGTCGGCGCGCTCGCCCGGGAGGGCGGCCTCGAGGCGGTCCTGTGGGCCGGGCCCGAGGGCCTCTCGCGCGCCGTGCGCGACGGCGAGCACCCGGTGCAGGGGACGACGCGGAAGGGCCCCATCGCGCTGCGCCTCGGCTTCGCCGGGGACGAGCTGGGCTACCTGGTCGACCTCGGCATCCCGCAGCGGGATCCGCGCGCCCTGCCGCCGACCCTGTTCGGCCGGGACCCGGAGATCAAGCGCGAGCTCGTCTTCAGCGGACCGGTGGCGCGGCCCCGCTCGCTGGTGCTGGAGCGCCGCTGGCAGGACGTCCGCGTCCGCGACGAGGCCGACGGCTGGACGCACGTGCCCGCCCTCGTGCCGCCGCACCTCAGCGTGCTCAGCGAGGTGGCCGACGCGGTCACGAGCCCCGAGGCGATGATCCTGCGCCGGCGCATGACCGGGTGGCGCTTCTACGACCACCTCCGCACCGATGCCGAGGCTCCCGCCCGCCGGCCGCGGGTCGGCACGCGCACGCCCGTCCTCGCGAGCGACGGATCCGACCTGGCCGCGGCGGTGCAGACCATCCGCGAGTGGGGGAGCGGCGACGCGCTCGACGCCATGGTCGACCGGGCCTTCCCCGGCTCGACCGTCGTCGTCCGCTCGCAGGACGGCGTGCTCACCCTCGGCCTCCGGCAGCCGGGCATCCTGCGGGTCCTCGACGCCGCGGAGCTCTCCGACGGGACGCTCCGGATGCTCATGCTCACCGCCGCCCTGCTCACGACCGAGCCGCCCGAGCTGATGGTGCTGAACGAGCCGGAGACGAGCCTCCACCAGGACCTGCTCCCCGCCCTCGGCCAGCTCATCGCCGAGGCGTCGCGCCACGTGCAGATCCTCGTCGTGACGCACGCGCCGGGGCTGGCCGCGGCCGTGTCGGCGCACGCGGAGGCGGGGGAGCTCGTGCTGGAGAAGCCCCACGGCGAGACGGTGCTGCAGGGCCAGGGGCTCCTCAGCGCGCCGCCATGGGACTGGGGCAGGCGCTAGGCCGCGCGGCTCGTGCCGCCCGCACGACGACGCCTCCCGGTCGCGGCCCGGAGGGGCGGCGCGAGCGGGAGGCGTCGGGTGGTGCGAGGTGCGAGGTGCGGATCAGCGTCCGAAGGCCGCCGATGCCGGGCAGTCGAACGGGTCGCCGCCGGCCGAGAGGCCCACGCGGTTGAGGTAGGCGACGACGATGCCGTACGAGGCCAGCAGCGTGGTCTCGGTGTACGGGATGTTGTGCGTCGCGCAGTACTCCTTGGCGATGACCTGGGCACGCCGCAGTGCGGGCCGCGGCATGTTCGGGAAGAGGTGGTGCTCGATCTGGTAGTTGAGGCCGCCCATGTAGATGTCGGTGAGCCACGTGCTCTTGATGTTGCGGCTCGTGAGCACCTGGCGGCGGAGGAAGTCGACCTTCGAGTCCTTCGGGAGGACGGGCATGCCCTTGTGGTTCGGGGCGAACGACGCGCCCATGTACACGCCGAAGACGGCGAGCTGCACGCCGACGAAGGCGAAGGCCATGCCGACGGGGAGGAAGAAGAAGACGACCGCGAGGTACGCGATGATGCGCGTGGAGAGCATCGAGATCTCGAGCCAGCGCTTGTCGACCTTGCCGCGGCCGAAGACGGTGCGGAAGCCGTGCACGTGGAGGTTGAGGCCCTCGAACATGAGGATGGGGAAGAACGCGTAGCCCTGGTGGCGGGTGAACCAGCCGTAGACGCCCTTCGCACGGGCGGCGTCCTCCGTGGTGAAGGAGATGACGTCGCGCTCGATGTCGGGGTCCTTGCCCATCACGTTCGGGTTCGCGTGGTGGCGGGAGTGCTTGGTCATCCACCAGGAGTAGCTGATGCCGACGAAGAGGTTGGCGAGCGTGCGGCCCGCGATGTCGTTGGCCTTGCCGGAGGCGAAGACCTGGCGGTGCGAGGCCTCGTGGGCGAGGAAGGCGAACTGGGTGAAGACGATGCCGAGGCCCGCGGCGATGAGGAGCTGGAACCAGCTGTCGCCGAGGAGCACGAAGCCGGCGCCGAGGCCGACGAGCGCGGCGGTGATGCCGGCGAACATCAGCACGTAGAAGCCGACGCGGCGGTTGAGGAGGCCCGCGTCGCGGACGGTGTTGAGGAGGCCCGAGTACTCGGTGGTCGGGTTGGCTCCGCCGCCGCGCTTCGGGCGGGTCAGCACGATGCGGGGTGCTGCGGTGGTGTCAGTCATGGTCAGCTCGTTCGTCCGTGGCCTCTCGGCCAGGTGGAGCGGGCCGCCTCGGCGAGCCGCTGTCTGTCGACGTCGTGCGGGACACGACGCAGGCGCCGGGGATCTGGGGCAACCAGGACTCACACTCCCATAGGCGCCGGTCCGATGCACCAGGGAGACTCACAGCGCGGGCGGCGTGTCGCCGTCGATGGGGGACAGGACCCCGTGCTGCCGGGGATTACGGTCTGCTGGGCGGCTCCGGCACGATGACCGCGCGGCCGCGCACGGTGCCCGCGGCGAGGGCCGCGTAGGCGTCCGGGCCGTCGTCGAGCGAGTAGCGCTGCGTCTCGACCGACACCTGGCCGGAGCGCGCGAGGTCGAGGACCTCGATCAGCTCGGAGCGGCTGCCCCAGTAGGGCACGCGGATGGCGGCGTCGAAGGCCACGCGGCCGAAGCCGACCTCGACGGCGCCCCCGCCGATGCCGACGATGGTCACGTCGCCGCCGACCTCGACGACGTCGAGCGCGGTGGCCATGGTGGGCGTCGCGCCGACGAAGTCGAAGACGGCCTGCACGCCGCGGCCACCGGTGATCGCGCGGATCCCGTCGGCGGCGTCGGCGTCGCTGATCACGGTGTGGTGGGCGCCCACGTGGCGCGCGAGCTCCAGCTTCTCGTCGTTCACGTCGAGCGCGATGACGGTCGCGCCGCTGAGCGCGCGGAGGATCTGGATGCCGACGTGACCGAGGCCGCCGGTGCCGATGACCACGGCGAACGTGCCGGCGCCGAGCTTCGGCAGCGATGTCTTGATGGCGTGGTACGGCGTGAGGCCGGCGTCGGTGAGGGAGACGTTCTCGACCGGGTCGAGGTCGCCGAGCGGCACGAGGTGGCGCGCGTCGTCGACGATCATGTACTCGGCCATGGACCCGGGGGCGCCGAGCCCGGGAGGCTGGATGCCCTCGGCGGCCGCGTTCGGGCAGTGGTTCTCGCGGCCCTCGGCGCACGCGTGGCAGCGGCCGCAGCCCCAGGGGCCGTAGACCGCGACGGCGTCGCCGACCGCCAGGTGCGCGACGCCCTCGCCGAGCTCCTCGACGACGCCCGCGCCCTCGTGGCCGAGCGTGAGGGGGAGCGGGTAGCCGGCGGCGCGGTACTCCTCCTCGGAGAGGCCCATCACGTACTCGTCCGAGTGGCAGACGCCGGCGGCCGTGATGCGGAGCAGGACCTGCCCCGGCGCCGGCGACGGCTTCTCGATCTCGACGACCTCGGGGTGGGATCCGATGCGGGTGTACTGGAGCGCCTTCATCCGTCCACCGTATTACCCACCTGGGGGAACGTCCGGGCGTGTCGGTGGATCAGGGCAGGCGGCTGCCGTGCGGCGGCACGACGGGCGGGGCCACGGCGCGCTCGTGCTCCGGGAGCGCGAGCTCGGCGTCGGCGGCGTCGCGGAGGAGGGCCATGCGGCCGGCGGCCACGGACTGCGTCCACAGCGTCGTGGCGGACATCAGCAGGTAGACCGGGGCGAGCCACACCAGGGTCCCGGCCTCTCCCGAGAGCGCGTACACGGGGAGCCCGACGAGCGCGGCGAGGCTGAGCATGACCGCGCCGGGCACGGGGGTGGAACCGGACGCGATGACCCGACGCGTCTCCGGGGCCACCCGCTCGGCGGTCCCCGGGGCGAGGGAGACGCGGCCGCGCGCGTCCACGGCACCGTCGAGGAGGGCCGCGTCCCGCCAGGCCGGATGGGTCCCGACGACCGACGGGTGGCGGCGGATGGCGCGCGCGAGCCAGACGGACAGCGGGATCGCGCCGACGGCGACGCCGACGACCGCGCCGAGCACGATCGCCCCGGGGAGCGCGGTCGCCTCGCCGTCGGCGCGCGCGAGCACGGGCCGGATCAGCAGGCCCATCGCGACGCCCGCGAGCAGGGCGACGCCGAGCGCGACGATCCGGCGACGCGGGGTGACGACCTCGGCGATCCAGGCGGCGATGGCGCGGGCGCCGATGCGGGCGAGCGCGCGCTTCCCGTGGCCCGGGTCGACGGGCGTCGTGTCGTCGCGGGCGGCGGGCGCATCGGCGGGCGCACCGGCGCGGGCGTCAGCGGCGGTCGTGTCGTCGGCGGTCATGCGGGCCTCCCGGTCCGGGCCGGTCGTCGGCCCCTCCCATCCTCCCGGGCGTGTGGACCCGCCGGCGCCGCGGGACGTGCCCCGTTCTGGGCGCATCCGGGCGCGCGGCGTCGGGCGGTCGGGGCTGGACGCGCGTCGGAGGTGCCTGGGAGGCTCGCGGCATGACCGCAGCGCAGCCCTCGTCCGCGAACCCGTCCGAGCGCGGCGACGACGCCGTCCGGGACGACCTCGTCCGCCACCTCCGCCTCGCGCGCGAGGCCCTCGTCTGGAAGCTCGAGGGGCTCGGGGAGCACGACGTCCGCCGGCCGCTCGTGCCGACCGGATCCAACCTGCTCGGGCTCGTGAAGCACGCCGCGGGCGTCGAGGCCGGCTACCTCGGCTTCGTCTTCGGCCGGCCGTTCCCCGAGAGGCTCGACTGGATGGAGGAGGACGCGCCGCCGAACGCCGACATGCGCGCGACCGCCGACGAGTCCCGCGCCGACATCGTGGGCCTCGCCGAGCGCGTGGGAGCCCACGCCGAGGCGACCCTCCGGGCCCTGCCGCTCGACGCGCTCGGCACCGTGCCGTGGTGGCCGGGCGGATCCGGGAACGTCACGCTGCAGCGCATCGCGGTGCACCTCATCGCCGAGCTGAACCGCCATGCCGGTCACGCCGACGTCCTCCGCGAGCTCGTCGACGGAGCCGCGGGCCTGCGCGTCGACGACGGCAACCTGCCCGAGGGCGACGCGGCGTTCTGGCGCGCGCAGCACGCCGAGACCGCGCGCGTCGCCCGCGAGGTGGCGGGGCTGCCGCCGGTCGACTGACCGAGGAGCCCGCCGCGCGGACGCCGGCTAGCGGCGCGCGAACCGCAGGGTCGCGATCTCGAACGGGCGCAGCGTGATCGCCACGCCCTCCCCGGCCGGCACGACGTCGTGGCCCGCGAGCGGCCGCTCGAGCAGGTCGGTGCGGTGCGCCTCGCCGAGCCCGGCCGCGGCATCCACCCGCACGACCGCGTGCTCGCGCCCGCCGCGCGCCTCGTAGAGCCGCACGACGAGGTCGCCCGAGCGGTCCTCGGCGAGCTTCACCGCCTCGATCACGACGGCGGGGTTCGACGAGGTCACGAGCGGCGCGACGCCGTGGTCGCCCGCGACCTCGCGCACCGGCAGGTTGAGGCGGTACCCCGCGTCGGCGGCGTCGAGCACGTCGGGCGCCACGCGCACCGCGGAGCGCAGCACGTGCCGGCCCTGGTCGGCGTGCGGATCCGGGAACACGGGCGCCCGGAGCAGCGACTGGCGCACGAGGGTCGCGCTGCCGCCGTCGGGACGGGGGATCCGCGTCACGTCGTGCCCGTACGTCGCGTCGTTCGCCACCGCCACGCCGAAGCCCGGCTCGCCGACGTGCACCCAGCGGTGCGCGACCGTCTCGAAGCGCGCGGTCTCCCACGACGTGTTGGCGTGGGTCACGCGCTGCACGTGCCCGAACTGCACCTCGGAGGCGGCGCGGTCGGCGTGCACGTCGAGCGGGAACGCGAGCTTGAGGAGCTTCTGCCGCTCGTGCCAGTCGACGTCGGTCACCACCTGGAGCTCGGGCTCCCCGGCCGTCAGGGTCCACGTCTGGGTGATGCGGGAGGAGCCGGCCGCGCGCTCGACCACGAGGGCCGCGCCGTCGATCCGGACCGCCGACACGTCGGTGAGGTCGGTGCGGTTGCGGCGGTAGGCGTCGTCGATGTCCCACGCGTCCCACTGGTTCGGGGTGTCGCGGAACAGCTGGAGGAGGCCGAGTCGCTGGCCGGGGGCGACGAGGTCGCGGCCGGACGCGTGGTCGACCAGCGAGGAGACCGTGCCGTCGGCCGCGAACCGCGCGCGCACGAATCCGTTTTCGAGGACCCAGCCGTCGCCGTCGGGGACGGGCACCCCGGCGGCCGGGGCGTCGACCGCGACCGCCGCGGACAGCGCGCCCACGCCGTCCGCGTCGACGGGCGCCGCGTTGAACGCGATCCGCCGCTCGCCGGGTCCCGCGAGCGCGCCCTGCGCCTCCGCCACCAGCTCCCGCAGCCGGCCCTGCACGCGGGCGTGCTCGCGCTCGGCCTCCTGGTGCACCCACGCGATGGAGGTGCCGGGCAGGATGTCGTGGAACTGGAGCAGCAGCACGGTGCGCCACAGCGCGTCGAGCTCGTCGTGCGGGTACTCCACGAGGTCGCGGACGGCCGCGGTCGCGAGCCAGAGCTCGGCCTCCCGCAGCAGGTGCTCGCTCCGCCGGTTGCCCTGCTTCGTGCGCGCCTGCGACGTGTACGTGCCGCGGTGGAACTCGAGGTACATCTCGCCCGACCACACGTGCGGATCCCGGATCTCCGCCCGCGCGGCGTCGAAGAACGCCAGCGGCGTGCCGAGCGTCACGCGCGGCGACCCCTCGAGGTCGTGCGTGCGGTGCGCCGCCGCGACCATCTCGCGGGTCGGCCCGCCGCCGCCGTCGCCCCAGCCGAACGGCACGATGGAGGAGTTGCCCACGGCCTTCTCCGCGTGCTGCCGCTCCGCGCGCGCGAGGTCCTCCCCGGAGAGGTCGGAGTTGTAGGAGTCCACGGGCGGGAAGTGCGTGAAGACGCGGCTCCCGTCGATCCCCTCCCAGAGGAAGGTGTGGTGCGGCATCGTGTTGGTCTCGTTCCACGACTGCTTCTGCGTGAAGAAGTACTCGGCACCTGCTCCGCGCACGATCTGCGGCAGCGCGCCCGTGTAGCCGAACGAGTCGGGCAGCCACACCTCGCGGGAGTCGATCCCGAACTCCTCGCGGAAGAACCGCTTCCCGTGCACGAGCTGGCGGACGAGCGCCTCGCCGCCCGGCATGTTCGTGTCGGACTCGACCCACATGCCGCCCACCGGCACGAACCGGCCCTCGGCGACGCGCCGCCGCAGGCGCTCGAAGAGGCCCGGGTGGTCCTCCTTCAGCCACGCGTACTGCTGCGCGCTGGAGGCCGCGAACACGAAGTCCGGATCCTCGTCCATGAGCGCGAGCACGTTGGAGAACGTGCGCGCGACCTTGCGGCGGGTCTCGCGCACGGGCCAGAGCCACGCGGAGTCGATGTGCGCGTGGCCGACGGCCGTGACGCGGTGCGCGCTCGCGTGGGCGGGCGCGGCGAGCACGGCCCGGAGCTCCTCGCGGCCGGCGTCGGCGGTGCCCGCGACGTCGTCGGGGTCCACCGCGTCGCACATGCGCTCGAGGGCCGCGAGGATCTCGGCCCGCCGCGACGACGCCGGATCCAGCTCCGCCATCAGCCCGCGCAGCGTCCACACGTCGCGGTCGAGCTCCCAGACGGCCTCGTCGCGCCAGGCGAGGTCCATGGTGCGCAGCCGGTAGAGGGGCTCGTCACCCGCGGTCGCGGGGTCGCCGAGCGGCGTCTCCCCGTGGAAGGAGTCGCCGCCGATGTCGGGGTTCGAGGCCGCCTCGATCCAGAGGTCGATGGGCGTGCCCGGCGCCGTGCCCGCCCCGACGGCCGCGAGGGGCACGTACCCGTTGTACGGCTCGATGGCCTTGACGACGCTCCCGTCGGGGCGGTGCACGAGGCCCTCGGCCTGGAAGCCCGGCTGCCGGTCGCTGAAGCCGAGGTCGACGACGACCTCGAGGACGGTGCCCGCAGCGTCCGCGTCGGCGGGCACGACGCCCGTGACGTGGAACCACGTGGTGCCCCACGCACGGCTCCACGGGGTGCCGACCGCGAAGGGCCGGTACTCCTGCCGCACCGCCTCGGCGAACGGCACGGGTTCGCCGGGCGCGTCCCACGCCGCGATGTCGAGCGCCATCCGGCGGCGGTGGACGTTCGGCACGAGGCGGTCGCGCACGAAGCGCTCGATGCGGGCCTCGGCGAGCGCGGGGGTGGGGGGCATGGTCGTCTCCGATCGGTGGTGCGGCGGACCGCGGGAGGGATGGTCGGGCGCCGCGCGGTCGGCGCGCCCGTGGTGCGGGTCGGGGCGGTGCGGGCGGATGCGGGCGGTGGCGACGCGGGGCGCCGCCCGCGCATCAGCCCTTCACGGCGCCGGCGAGCGCGTTCGAGCCGCCGAGCGTGCGCGACACGAGCACGTACAGCGCGATGACGGGCACCGAGTACACGAGCGAGAACGCCGCGAGCTGGCCGTACGCGACCGACCCGTACTGCCCGAAGAAGGCGAAGATGCTCACGGCGGCGGGCTGCTTGTCCGGGCTCAGCAGCAGGATGAAGGGCACGAAGAAGTTCCCCCAGGCCTGGATGAACACGAAGATGGACACCACCGCGATCCCCGGCCGCATGAGCGGCACGACGATGTGGGTGAGCGTCCGGAGCATCGACGCGCCGTCGGTCCACGCGGCCTCCTCGAGGGAGATCGGCACGGAGTCCATGAAGTTCTTCGCCATCCAGATCGCCATCGGCAGGCTCGTGGCGGCGAGGAAGAAGACCGTGCCGCCGATCGAGTCGATGAGGTCGAGCGCGACGAAGAGGCTGTAGACGGGCACCATCATCGCGGTGATGGGCAGGCACGTCCCGAAGAGGATCCCGTAGAGGAACGGCTTGGTGATCCGCATCCGGTAGCGCGACAGCGGGTAGGCCGCGAGGATCGCGACCACCACCGTGACGATGGCGCAGCCGCCCGAGAGGATCAGGCTGTTCATCAGCGGGATGAACGCGATCTCGGGCGTGAGCACGGCCCGGAAGTTGTCGAGCGTGAACTCCTCCGGCACCTTCGCCGACAGCGTCGCCGACGGGTCGAAGGCCGCGAGCAGGAGCCACACGAGCGGCACGGCGAAGCACAGGGCGACGAGCACCAGCACGCCGTTCGCCACGGCGCGCATCACGCGGCCGCTCGGCGAGGTCATGCGGGAACCCGGCGGGCGGACCGCGCGGCGGGACAGGGGCGAGCGGGAGGCGCGGGCGGGAGCCGGCGCCGTCGTGGTCACGGCCATGGTCAGTCCACCTCCGGGCGCAGCGCCCTGATGTAGATCACCGAGAACACGGCTCCCACGAGGAGCATGATCGTGGCGATCGCGGTGCCGAAGCCCAGCTGCGAGAACTGGAACGCCTCCTGGTAGGCGAGGATCGGCAGGGTCGAGCTGCTGGTGCCGGGGCCGCCGCCCGTCATCACGAAGATGAGGGTGAAGACCGAGAGCGTCTGCAGCGTGGTGAGCATGAGGTTCGTCGAGATGCTGCGGCGGATCACCGGCAGCGTGATGAAGACGAGGCGCTGCCACCCGGTCGCGCCGTCCACCTCGGCCGACTCGGTGATCTCCGGCGGCACCTCCTGCACGGCGGCGGCGTAGACGAGCATCGAGAAGGCGGATCCGCGCCACACGTTCGCGAGGATCACCGACAGCAGCGGCAGCCCGTAGAGCCAGTTGGCGCCCGGGATCCCGAACCAGCCGAGGATCGTGTTGAGCGTCCCCGTGTCGTTGAAGAAGGCATAGGCGGCGAACGCGGCGACGATCTCCGGCAGCACCCAGGCGGCGATGACGAAGGTGCCGACGACCGCGCGCACGACGCGGTTCCCCTGGCGCATCAGGAGCGCCAGCCCGAGCCCGACGACGTTCTGCCCGACGACCGCGGAGAAGAAGACGAACGCGAGCGTGAGGAGCACCGACTTCGGGAAGTCGGGGTCCGCGAACAGCGCGGTGTAGTTGTCGAAGCCGATGAACTTCGCGCCGCCGGCGGCGTACCCGGTGAGGGACGCGTCGGTGAAGGAGCCGTAGAGGCTCGAGATCACGGGGCCCAGGAGGAACAGCGCGAGCAGGACGATGGAGGGGATCAGCGGGATCGTGCGCGCGCGGGTGCGGAGCGCGCGGGCGCGGGCGCGGCCCGGGCGGACGGGCGACGGCCCGCCCGGTGCCCGGCCGACGCCCGATCCGGCCGCGTCCCGCCCGTCGGCGCTCCGCACGTCGGCGTCGGGGCCGACCGGGACGGGGGCGAGGGTGGCCACGGATCAGTCCTCGGCCTTCTCGGTCCCGTCCGCGCCGACGATGCCGACGAGGGCCTGGTCGTACGCGGCGGCCGCCTCCTCGGGCGTCTGCTGGCCGGTCATCACCGACTCCATGGCGACCGTGATCGCGTTGGAGATGCGGCTGTAGTCGGTGGTCGCCGGCCGGAAGTGCGTCGTGTCGACGAGCGAGGAGAAGAACGCGGAGGTGGGATTCGAGGAGACGTACTCCGGATCCTCGGCCACGTCGCTGCGCACCGCGATCTGGCTGGCGGCGATGTCGTACGACTTCGAGCCCTCCTTGTCGAGCGCATCCGCGATGAACTCGAACGCCTTGTCGGGGGCCTTCGTCTTCGCTCCGACCGCGAGGGTCCAGCCGCCGGACATGCTCACGGATCCGGGCGCCTGGCCGTCCTGCGTGGGCATGGGCGCCTGCCCCATCACGGTGTCCCACTCGGGCCACGGGTTCGTGCCGCTGTCGAGCCAGGTGCCGCTCAGCCAGGATCCGTCGAGGTCGATGGCGAGCTTGCCCTGCGGCAGCCACTGGCCGGCGACGATGGTGCCGATGTTGGTGTCGAGCGCCTCCTCGGGCTTCGGGCCGACGCCGCCCTGGTAGACGTCGCGGATGAAGCCGAGCGAGTCCTCGAAGCCCTGCGAGCCCGTGAGCCACTTGCCCGACGCGTCGTCGTAGAGCGTGCCCGTGGGCGTGCCGTAGTGCAGCATCTCGAAGCCCTGCATCGTGGCGCCCTCGCCCTGCGGCTTGCCGGAGTAGACGTTGATCGGGACCACGTCCGGCAGCGCCTGCTTGAGCGTCTTCGCCGCGTCGAGCACGTCGTCCCAGGTCTTGGGCTCCCACGGCACCGGCAGCCCGGCCTTCGCGAAGAGGTCCTTGTTGTACCAGAGGGCGCGCGTGTCCGTGCCCATGGGGATCCCGTAGACCTTCCCGTCCTCGCCGACGCCCGCCTGCTTGGCGGAGTCGAAGAAGGCGCCCCAGTCGTCCCACTTCCCGACGTGCTCGTCGAGGGGGAGGAGGTACCCGGCGGCGGCGTCGGACTTGACCTTGAAGGTGTCCTCGTACATCACGTCGGGAGCGGTCGAGGGCGAGCGGTTCATCAGCGCGAGCTTGGTGAAGTAGTCGTCGTTCTGGGCGGCGATGGGCACGAGCTCGACCTTCATGCCGGGGTTCGCGGCCTCGAAGGTCTTAGCCGTCTCCTTCATGTGGTCGTCCATCTGGGTGAACGTCCCGAACTTCTGGTACGCGACCTTGATGGTCTTCCCGTCCCCGCCGCCGGAGCCGCCCGAGCAGCCGCTGGCGAGGAGGAGGGCGGCGACGGAGGCCGCCGTGATCTGGAGGATGCGCGCCCGCGTCCGGCGGTGCGGCGTTCGATTCGTCATGGTGCTCCCTTGCTCCACTGGCCCGGACGGTCGGCGTCGTCGCCGGTCGTCGAGGGTTAGCCAAACGTATGGACTAATCCATGTCAAGACATCAGGCACGGCGGATGCGCGACGATCCGGAGGCCGGAGGCCGGTGCCGGGGGTCGACGCTGCCGCCGTCGGGGCGCTACGGCCGGATGAGCATCGCGGACGGCCGCGGCGAGAAGGCGTTGTCGAGCACGAGGCAGGCGGCGCCCACCGCGGCGACGTCGTCGCCGATCGCCGACTCGACGATGCGCACCGGGTGCTTGGCGATGAGCGCGGGGGAGCGGCGCACCTCCTCGGGGAGCAGCTCCAGCACGACCCGCGAGATCGGCTGCCAGAAGGGACCGCCGCAGACGACCTCGTCGAGGTCGAGCAGGTTCACCTGGATCACCACGGCGTGCGCCAGGTGCCGGGCCGCGGCCCGCACGATCCGCCGGGCCGGGCCGTCCTCCGCGTCGGCGCGCGCGGCCAGGGCGTGGAAGGCCTCGCCGATGAGCCGCATGTCGACCGCGTCGCCGCTCGCCGCGGCCTCCGCGAGCGCCGCGTCCGAGACAGCCCCCGGCGCGAGCGCCCCGCCCTCGACGGCCTGGCGGACGAGCGCGTGCGGCGTGATGAGCTCGCCGACGCAGCCGATGCGCCCGCAGGTGCAGCGCCGCCCGCGCGACGCCACCATGATGTGCCCGGCGTCGCCCGCGTTCGAGCTCGCGCCCCGCACGGGCTCGCCGCCCAGCACGAGGCCCGTGCCGAAGCCCGTCCCGTAGTAGACGAAGGCGAGGTTCCGCCGGCCGCCGTCGCCGAACCACAGCTCGGCCACGGCCGCGGCGGTCACGTCCTTCTCGAGCAGCACGGGCAGGCCCGTCGCGGTGGCGAGCGCGGAGCGGAGCGGGACGTGGCGCCAGCGCGGCAGCATCGGCGGATCCAGCACCAGGCCCTCGGCGACGTCGATGGGCCCGGGCGCCGCGATGCCGACGCCGAGCACCGCGGACCGGTCGACGCCCGCGTCGCGGATCAGCCCGTCGACGAGCCGGGCCACCAGCGCCACGACGTCGTCCGGGCGCGACGCGGACGGCGTCGGCGAGCTCGCGTGCCGGAGCACGGCGCCCTCGAGGTCGAGGAGCACCGCGGTGATCACGGCCGGGTCCACGTGCACGCCCACGGCGAGGCGGCCGGCGGCCACGAGGTGCAGGAGCGTGCGGGGCTTGCCGGGGCCGCGGATCACGGTGCCGCCCTCCCGCACGAGCCCCTCGTCGATGAGGCGGCGGGCGACGTTGGTGACGGTCTGCGCGCTCAGCCCGGTGCGCTCGGCGACCTCGGACCGGCTCGCGCCGTCGGTCGCGCGCCGGATCGCGTCGAGCACGACGGTGCGGTTGTAGCCGCCGATCGCGGGGAGGTTCGTGCCGCGGCGCATCGGCATCCTCCTCGATCCGGGTCGGGCCCGTCGCGCACGGGCCCCTCCGCAGTATCCCGGATGGACGGGCCCCGCCCGGCCGCGGGCCGCCGGTGACCCCGTTCCCTTACCGCTGCCCGGGGCGGATCCGACACGCCCGGCCGGGCGTCCGCGGGTCGGAGCAGGGTGGATCCATGACCGACGTCCTCACCGCCCACGAAGCGGTCCGCACCCTGCCCCTGCCCGTCCCCGCGCCGCGCGGCCCGCTGAGCGCCGCGCTGATCGCCGACCTCCTCGGCGCGCCCGCCCGGACCGCGGCCCCGCAGGGCGCGGCCGCCGCCGATGGATCCGCGCGCACCGGCACCGCCGCCGACGCGCTCCGGATCGCCGCCGCCCCCGACCTCGCGGCGCTCGCCGCCGAGGCGCTCGCCGCGACGGACGACGTCGTCCGCGACGACGACGTCCAGCTCGCCCTCTTCTGCCTCTACGAGCTGCACCACGCGGGGATCGCCGGGGTCGACGACGACCGCGAGTGGGACCCGCGCCTCCTCGCCGTCCGCGGGATCCTCGAGGCCGCGTTCGAGGCCGCCCTGCGCGAGCGGGTGTCCGTGCCCGCGCGTCCCGAGGCCACGTCCGGGGGCGTGGCCGCCGCGCTCTTCGCGCTCACCGCGGCCGACTCCGGGCCGTCGCTGTCGCGGTTCGTCGCGCGCAAGGCGACCGAGGAGCAGCTCCGGGAGTTCCTCACGCACCGCTCGATCTACACGCTCGGCGAGGCGGATCCGCACTCCTGGGCCATCCCGCGCCTCCGCGGCCGCTCGAAGGCCGCGCTCGTCGAGATCCAGGCCGACGAGTACGGCGGCGGGCGGCCCGAGCGCGTCCACGCGACGATCTTCGGCGCCACGCTCCGCGGCGTCGGCCTCGACGACCGGTACGGCGCGTACCTCGACGACGTGCCCGCGATCACGCTGGCCTCCTCGAACGCCATGTCGCTCTTCGGCCTGCACCGTCGCCTCCGCGGCGCCATCGTCGGCCACCTCGCCGCGTTCGAGATGACCTCCAGCGTGCCCAGCCGCCTGTACGCGAGCGGGATCCGCCGCCTCGGCTTCGGCGACGACGTGGCCTGGTACTACGACGAGCACGTGGAGGCGGACGCGGTGCACGAGCAGATCGCGGCCCACGACCTCGCGGGCGGGCTCGTCGAGTCCGAACCCGAGCTCCTCGACGACGTGCTCTTCGGCGCGGCCGCGTGCCTCGAGGTCGAGGGCTGGGTCGGCGCGCACGTGCTGGCGAGCTGGACGGCCGGGCGGTCGTCGCTGCGGCGCGCGCCGGGCGGTCCGGCGGAGGAGGGCTCCGTGGACGCTGTCGTGGCGGGCGCGATCCCCGCGGGTGCCGTCCCGGCGGACGCCGCGTGAGCGTCGCACCCGCCGACGGCGAGTCGTCCGCCGCGCCCGCGCCCGCGCGCCCGGCCGGCGACGTCCCGCGCATCATCGCCTACCCGGACGGCCCGCTCCTCGTGCGCGGCGAGTTCGAGATCGTGGATCCTGACGGCCGTCCCGTGCCCCGCACGCGCAGCACCGTGGCGCTCTGCCGCTGCGGGGTCTCCTCGATCAAGCCCTACTGCGACGGCACCCACCGGCTGGTCGGGTTCCGCACGGACCCGCCGGCGCCCGCCGCCGACTGACCCCGCGGGGCCTCACAGCCGGTCGCCCGCGACGGCGAAGGTGTCGCACGCGGTGGGGCCGCCGGCGCGGCCGGTCTCGAACCAGCGCTGGCGCTGCTCGGCGGATCCGTGGGTCCAGGTGTCCGGATCCACGCCGCCGCCGCCCGACGCCTGGATGCGGTCGTCGCCCACCGCGGCCGCCGCGTCGAGCGCGTCGGCCACCTCCGCCGCGGTGACGGGCTCCAGGAACGGCGTGCCGGCGTCGTCGCGCACCTGCGAGGCCGCGCCGATCCAGGCCCCCGCGTAGCAGTCGGCCTGCACCTCGAGCCGCACGGAGTCGGAGTCCGGTCCCGTGCCGCGGCGGTCGGCGCGGTCGAAGGCCCCGGTGAGCTGCTGGATGTGGTGCCCCCACTCGTGGCCGACCACGTACATCTGCGCGAGCGGCCCACCCGACGCGCCGAACCGGGTGCGCAGCTCGTCGAAGAACGACGTGTCGACGAACAGGCGCCGGTCGGGCGGGCAGTAGAAGGGCCCGGTGGCGCTCGACGCCTCGCCGCAGCCCGTGGTCGTCGCCGCGTCGAAGAGCGAGAAGCCCGGGCTCGCGTAGTCCGCGATCCCGACGGCCGGGGCCTCCGCGGCCCAGTACGTGTCGAGCGAGTCGGCGGCGCCCGCCATGCGGCACTCGACGCTCGCGTTCGCCTCCCGGCCCGTCGTGCAGCCCTCGATCGCCTCGTCGCGCTGGTCGGAGGATCCGGTGCCGCCCCCGGCGCCGCCGCCCACGAGCTGCGACAGGTCGACGCCCGTGAACTGCTGCACGAGGATCACGGCCACGACGACCAGGAGCCCGCCCCCGCCCGCCGCGATGCCGGTCGTGCGTCCCCGGCCGCCGCGACGCCGCGTGACCTTGCTGCTGTCGATGCGGGCGTCGTCGTCGAAGGTCATGGACCGACCGTACCGGCGCCGGCGTCCGGCGGCAGGGGCAGGTCGGGCCGGGCGGCCGCGACGTCCGTGCGGATCCGCTCCACCGCCTCCCGCACGACGTCGTGCCCGCCGCGCGGCGCCGCCCCGGCGACCCGCGCCCGCCGGAGGAAGGCGTCCCAGTCGCCGCCGCCCGCGCGCAGCGGCCGCGACGCGGACAGGAGCGCGGCCCGGCGGAGCCACACGTCCTGCTCGCCGGCCCAGCGGTCGAGCGCGGCGTCGGCCCTGGCGCGCGCGGATCCGGCGAGGCCGTCCACGAGCGGCCCGATCACGTCGAGCGCGAGCGGGTCCACGAGCGCCCGCAGCCGCGCGTCGCGCACGAACCCCTCGATGCGGGTGAGGTCGCCGTTGTCGAGCCGCGCGACGTGCGCCTGCAGCAGCACGACCGCCGCGAGCCGCTGCTCGTACACGCGGCTCCGCCACAGCTCGGACGCCAGCGCCACCGCATCGTCGCGCGTCATGCCCGGCCGGCGGCGGCCGAGGTCCCGCACGGTCCCGCGCACGGCGCCCACGGACGCGCCCACGAAGGCCAGGTCGGAGCGCAGGCGCTCGCGCTCGGCGTCCGCGCGGTACCCGTCGCCCTCGCGCTCGAGGGTGGCCGCCACGAACGCGGCGTCCTCGCTCACCGGCGGCCCTCCGCCATGCCGGGCGTCATCCGGCGAGCGGCGCCGAGCCCTCGCGGCCGGTGCGCCGCACGAACGCCCGCCCGAACTCGGCGAGCACCTCCTCGGCCGGATGCTGCGGCGCCCACCCGAGCACCTCGCGGGCGCGCGCGGTCGACATCACGGGCGCGTTCGCGGCGATGTCGATCCAGCCGGGATCGGTCCGCTGCACGCGCAGCCGCCAGCTCGCGGACACGAGCGCGCGGAGCGCCGGGAGCGGCACGGTCACGACGCGCGCGCCGAGCAGGCGGCCGACGAGCGCGGGGTCGACGACCGGATCCGTCGCGATGTTGAAGGCCCCCGGCGCCCGCCGCTCCACCGCGCGCCAGAACGCGTCCGCGACGTCCTCGTCGTGCACGACCTGCGACACCAGCTCCCGCGGGAGCGGCAGCACGGGCGTGCGGGTGGCGAGCCCGAGCCAGCGCGTCGGGATCCACCGCCCGAGGAAGAGGCCCGCGATCTCCGCGGCCGCCTCGTCGTGCATCACGAGCCCCGGTCGCATGCGCGTCACGACGACCTCGGGGTGCGCGGCCGCGAAGGCGTCCATCGCGCGCTCGTTCTCGGCCTTGTGCCGCGAGTAGTGGGAGGTGTGGATCCCGCCGGTGGGCCACGTCTCGTCCCGCGGCCGGTCCTTCGGCGCCGCGCTGTACGCGCCCACGGACGAGGCCACGACCACCTGCGGCACGCCGGCCTGCGCGACGGCCTCGAGGACGTAAGCCGTGCCGAGCACGTTGGTGCGGTGCATCACGCGCTCGCGGTGGTTGGGCTGCAGCGCCCAGCCGAGGTGGATGACGGCGTCGGCGCCGCGCATCGTGGCCGCGAGCCCGGAGACGGCGCCGGCCGCGCCGATGTCGGCGAGCCGCCAGGTCACGCCGGAGTAGGGCTCCACGGAGGCGTCGGGCATGCGCCGCGCGACGCCCACGATCTCGGCCCCCGCGGCGTGCAGGCGACGGAGGATCCCCGTGCCGAGGTTCCCGGTCGCTCCGATGACGACGACGCGCATGATGCTCCTCTCCTGCGGACGCGGCCCGCCGGGCCGGCGGATCCGCGGGTCACCTCCATCATGCTCGCCGCGGCGGCGGACGGTCCGGCATCCCGCACGGGCGGGTCAGCGGTCGACGGCCTCGATCAACGAGCCCTGCGCGAACGTCAGCCAGTCGTACAGCCCCGCGCTCTCCTCGGGCGCCCGCGCGCGCCAGGCGTCGGACTCGTCGATCCGCAGCGGCACGGAGATCGCCAGCCGGAGGTCGTTGAGGGTCCGCAGCCACGCCTGCGCGTCCGCGGGGTCGAGCACGACGAGGAGGCCCCGCCGCCCGGGGCCGCGCGCGTCGGCCTCCGCGAGCGTGCCCTCGACGACGGACGCGTTCGCGGCCTTCGCCTCGGCGAGGTCGGTGGCGGTGAAGCGGCGGAACTCGGCGGACGCCTCGGCGTCGTCGGGGTACGCGTCGGGCAGGAGCCGCGCCGTGACCGGGCCGGGGGAGGCGGGCGACCGGTCGGCCCCGGCGGACGGGTCGTCCCCGTCGGCGAGGATGCCGGTCAGCTCGCCGAGGAGCCCGCGCAGCAGCGCGACCTCGTGCGGCTCGAGGTGCGCCTGGACGGTCCCGTCGGGCCGGGCGCGGAACGCCCTCACGCGTCGACCCGCTCGAGCGTCGCCCACAGGCCGTAGCCGTGCATCGCGAGCACGTGGCGCTCGATCTCCTCGCGGATCCCGGTGGCCACGACCGCCCGCCCGTCCTCGTGGACGCGCAGCATCAGCTCGTCGGCGCGCTCGCGCGGGAACCCGAAGTAGCTGCGGAACACGTACGAGACATACGTCATGAGGTTCACCGGGTCGTTCCACACCACGCAGCTCCAGACGGGAGGGGTGGCGGGGCGCTCGAGCAGGCCGGTGTCGGCGCCGGGGCTCGCGCCCGTGCTCGTGCCGGGGTCGCCCACGGGCGGATCCGCCGCGCGGCGGGCCCGGAGGAGGGGACGCGCGGCGGTGCGCGCGTCCGCGTGGATGGTGGTCATGCCGCTCCTCGGGTGCCCGCCCGGCCGATCCCCGGGGACTCCATCCTCTCGCGCCGGGACGGGCCGACGCGACGCCCCCGGCGACCCGTCACGCACCGGGCCGCACGAGTCCGCAGTCGTACGCGAGGATCACGGCCTGCACCCGGTCGCGCACCTCGAGCTTCGCGAGCACCCGGCCCACGTGCGTCTTCACCGTCGACTCCGACAGGTACAGGCGGCCCGCGATCTCCTGGTTGGTGAGGCCCTCGGCGAGGGCGGTGAGCACCTCGAGCTCGCGGGCGGTGAGCGGACGGAGCCGGGGATCCGCCGCGCCCGAGCCGCCGCCGGCGTCGGCGCCCGCCGCGGGCATCGCCGTGCCGAGCAGCTCGATCATGCGGCGCGTCACGCGCGGCGAGATGGCGGCGTCGCCGTCGGCCACGGCGCGGATCGCCTCCATGAGGTGCTCCGGCCGCGTGTCCTTCACGAGGAACCCGCTCGCGCCGGCGCGCAGGCCGGCGAAGGCGTACTCGTCGAGGTCGAAGGTCGTGAGCACGATGACGCGCGTCGCCGGGTGGCGCGCGACGATCTCCGTGGTGGCCTCGATGCCGTCCATGCCCGGCATCCGCACGTCCATGAGCACGATGTCGGGGGAGAGCTCGCCCGTGCGCGCGACGGCCGCGCGCCCGTCGGCGGCCTCGCCGACCACCTCGATGCCGGGCTCTGCGTCGAGCACCATCCGGAAGCCCATGCGCACGAGCGCCTGGTCGTCGACGATGAGCACGCGGACGGGGCGGGCGGGGTCGGTCATCGGTCCTCCTGGATCCGCGGGGGGAGCGGGGCGCGGCGGTCGCCGTCCCCGGGTCGCACGTCGTGGCGGCCGCTCGGCAGGGTCGCGAGCACGCGCCAGCCGCCGCCCTCCCGGCGGCCCGCCGACGCGGTGCCGCCGTAGACGGCCATCCGCTCGGACACCCCGAGGAGCCCGCGTCCGCTGCCCGGGACGGGCGGCACGACCGGACCGGTGACGTCGTCGTCCGTCACCTCCACGGTGATCGCGTCGGGCCGGTGGTCGACGCGCACGTCCACCCGGTCGGCGTTGGGCGCGTACCGCAGCACGTTGGTCAGCGACTCCTGCACGACGCGGAAGACGGCGAGCTGCCGGCCCCGGTCGTCGGGAGGGGCGCCCGTCGTCGTGAAGCGCACGGGCAGGCCGGTCGTGCGGAACGAGTCGACGAGCGCGGCGAGGTCGGCGTGGCCGGGCTGCGGCGCGCGGAGGGGCGGCGCGTCCGCGTCGGCGTCCTCGGCGAGCACGCCGAGCATCCGCCGCATCTCGGAGAGCGAGGTGCGGCCCGTGTCCGCGACCTCGCGCATGGCCTCGCGGGCGAGCTCGGGTCGCCCGACGGCGCTCGCGCGGGCCCCGTCCGCGAGGGTCACCATGACGGTGATCCCGTGGGCCACGATGTCGTGGATCTCCCGCGCGATGCGGGTGCGCTCCGCCGCGGTCGCGAGGAGCGCCTGCTGGTCGCGCTCGCGGGCGAGCTGCACCGCGAGGTCGCGCAGGGCGTCGACGTAGCGCTTCCGTCCGCCGATGTTGACGCCGATCAGCGTCGCGATCAGCATCGGGATGAGGGCCACCACGAGCAGCGTCGCCGCGGAGAGGTCGAGCGGTCCCGTCCCGGCGGTGGTCGGCACCACGACGGCCGCGAGGGCCGCCGCGCCGCCGAGTCCCAGCCATGCGCGGCGGGTGGATCCGTGCACGGCCACCGCGTACAGCGCCACCGCGATCACGATGCCGTCGAACGCGCCGGTGATGACGGCCGAGGCCGCGGCCGAGGCGCCGGCGATCGCGAGGACGGTCACGGGGCGGGTGCGGCGCGCCATCAGCGCGACCCCGGTGACGAGCGCCAGCACCACGACCACGACGCCCCCGGCGGGCACTGCCGAGCGGCTGCCGGACACCGCGCCCGACGCGATCGACGCCCACGTCACGACCAGGGCGAGCGCCCCGTCGACGACGCGCGGGTGCCGGGCCATCCAGCCGCGGACGGCGCCGGGCGGGGTGGGCAGGCGGACGCCGTCGGGCGCGGCGACGTCCGCCGCGCCCGACGGCGCCCTCCGGTCCGCGTCGATCAGGCGTCCCGCTTGCGGGCGAGCACCAGGGCGGGCACGAGGATCACGGCGACCCAGCCGACCATCACGAGCAGCGCCTGCCAGAACTCCAGCTCGCCAGGGGCGGGGGTGCCGGTGCTGTAGAGGCGGTTGCCCGCGCTCAGCGGGAAGTACCGCGCGAGGTCGGCCACCCAGTCGAGGACGCCGCCGAGCAGCTGGCCCACGATGGGCAGCACCAGCACGAGGCCGACGAGCGCCCCGATGCCGGCGGCGCCGTTGCGGAGGAGGAGCCCGAAGCCGAAGCCCATGAGCCCGATGAGCACCACGAACAGCACGGCGCCGAGCGCGGCCAGCAGGAACTCGCCCGAGAGCACGTCGACCTCGGCGCCGGCGGAGACGAAGAAGGCGCGCGCAACGAGCAGCGCGCCGGCCACGGCGACGGCCGTGACGACGGCCGTCACGAGCGTGTAGACGATGGCCTTCGCGGCGAGCACCCCGAACCGGCGGGGCGCGGCGCTGAAGGACGAGCGGATCATGCCGGTCGAGTACTCGCCGCTGATGACGAGGACGCCCAGCACCCCGGCCACGAGCATCGACAGCGTGACGCCGCTCAGCCCCACCGAGAGGAGGAGGTCGGTCGCGGGCACGCCCGGCAGTGAGATCTGCTCCCGCACCTGGTCGACGACCAGCGGCGTGAACAGCGTCGCGAAGCCGACGAGGATGAGGAGGACGAGCGCGAAGCACCAGATGGTGGAGCGGAGCGTGCGGAGCTTGATCCACTCCGAGCGCATGAGGCGGGGGAGCGTGGGACGGCCCGACGTCACCGGGGCGGGCGCGTAGGCGGTGCGGGTGGCGGTCATCGTGCGATCTCCTGCTCGGTCGTGCCGACTGCGGCGCTGTGGTACTCGACGTCGCCCTGCGTGAGCGACAGGTAGGCGTCCTCGAGGGACGCGGTGACGGGCGTGAGCTCGTGCAGCACGACCCCGGCCGACATCGCGGCGTCCCCGACCTGCGCGGCCGTGAGGCCCGTGATCTCGATGACGTCGCGCTCGACGCTCGTCACCACGACCTCGGGCCGGGCCACCGCCTGGCCGAGCCGGTCGGCGTGCGGGGAGCGCACGCGGACGAGGCCGCTCGTGGCTCCCGCGACGACCGCGGCGACGGGCGCGTCCGCGAGCACGCGCCCGCGGCCGAGCACGATGAGGTGGTCGGCCGTCTGCGCCATCTCGCTCATGAGGTGGGAGGAGAGGAGCACGGTGCGGCCCTGGCCCGCGAGGTAGCGGGTGATGTTGCGCACCCACAGCACGCCCTCGGGGTCGAGGCCGTTGACGGGCTCGTCGAGGATCAGCGTGCGCGGGTCGCCGAGGAGCGCGACGGCGATCCCGAGGCGCTGCCCCATGCCGAGCGAGAACCCGCCGACGCGCTTCCTCGCGACGGGCTGCAGGCCCGTCATCTCGATGACCTCGGTGACCCGCGAGCGCGGGATCCCGTGCGTGGCCGCCATGGCGAGCAGGTGGTTGTAGGCGCTGCGGCCGGTGTGCACGGCCTTCGCGTCGAGCAGGGCGCCCACCTCGTGCAGCGGCGCCTGCAGATCGCGGTAGCGGCGGCCGTTGACGGTGACGGAGCCGGACGTGGGGGCGTCGAGCCCGACGATCATCCGCATCGTGGTGGACTTGCCCGCGCCGTTCGGACCGAGGAATCCGGTCACCATGCCCGGCTGGACGGTGAAGCTCACGCCGTCCACGGCGGTCTTCGCGCCGTAGCGCTTGGTCAGGTTCTCAGCGACGATCATGCGCGCTGCCTCCTCAGGATGGGGTCGCGGGCCCAGCGCCCGCGGCTCCCACGTTAGGGGCGGCCCCTCGGCGGCGCGTCCCCCCTCCGGCCCCCGGCCGCGGCCCCCCGTGGTACCCGGGTGCCGTGTCAGCGCGGGCGGTCCGCCAGCCGGGCGAGTCGTCGCGCCGCCTCCTCGAGCACCTCCGTGCGCTTGCAGAAGGCGAACCGCACGAGCGAGGCGTGCTCGGTCGCGAGCGGCTCCCGGCAGAAGGCGGAGAGCGGCACCGCGACCACGCCCGCGAGCTCCGGCAGCCGCAGGCACAGCTCGCGGGCGTCCGGGAAGCCCAGCGGCGCCGCGTCCGCGACGATGAAGTAGCCCGCGGCGGGCAGCGTGATCCGGAAGCCCGCGGCCGTGAGGCCGGCGGCGAGGATGTCGCGCTTGGCCCGCAGGTCGTCGGCGATCCCCGCGAAGACCTCGTCCGGCAGGGCCAGGCCGACGGCGATGGCCGGCTGGAACGGCGCGCCGTTGACGAAGGTGAGGAACTGCTTGACCGCGAGGATCGCGGACACGAGCGGCGCGGGCGCGGTCAGCCAGCCGACCTTCCACCCCGTCGTGCGGAACGTCTTCCCGCCGGACGAGATGGTGACCGTGCGCTCCCGGGCGCCCGGCAGGGCGGCCACGGGCTCGTGGGATCCGTCGAACACGAGGTGCTCGTAGACCTCGTCGGTCACGATCACCGCGTCGTGCGCGATCGCGAGCTCCACGATCAGCTCGCGCGCCTCCCGCCGAAGCACGGTGCCCGTGGGGTTGTGCGGGTCGTTGAGGAGGATCACGCGCGTGCGGTCCGTGACCGCGCTCCGCAGATCCTCGAGGTCGGGCTGGAAGTCGGGTCCGCGCAGCGGCACGGTGCGGTGCACGCCCCGCGCGAGCGCGATGAGCGCCCCGTACGCGTCGTAGAACGGCTCGAGCGTCACGACCTCGTCGCCCTCCTCCACGAGCGCGAGGAGGGTGGCGGCGATCGCCTCCGTCGCGCCGGCCGTGACGAGCACCTCGGTGGCCGGATCGACGTGGATGCCGTGGAAGCGGGCCTGGTGGTCGGCGATCGCGCTCCGCAGCTCGGGCGTCCCGCGTCCCGGCGGGTACTGGTTCCACCCGGCGGAGATGGCCTCGCGCGCCGCCTCGAGCACCTCGGCGGGGCCGTCCTCGTCCGGGAAGCCCTGCCCGAGGTTGATCGCCCCCTTCGCCGCCGCGAGCGCGCTCATCTCGGCGAACACCGTGGTGCCGGGCGTCCCGTCCTCGGCCAGCAGCATTGCCCCGCGGGCCGCGCGCGTCCACGCGCCGGTGATCGTCATGCGCCCATCATGGCCGCAGCGTCGCCTATCCGGTCGACCGCCGCGTACGCTCGGGGCATCACGGCGGGGGAGCCGGCGGGAGGTCGCCCGCGGACGCGGGCACGGGACGTGCGCCGCACGCGACGACGCCTGTCAGCCCGGCCATAGACAACGCCCAGACTCCACCGTGATGCTGGCATCACCTGAGAGGAGCACCACTGATGACTGACAGTCCCCACGGAGCCGGCGACGACGAGGCCACGCGCGCACGCGCGACCGGTCCCGACGACTCCGCGACGGGCCCGTCATCCTCCGGTCAGGCGCGCGAGGGCGACCCGGCGACGACCGCCGCATCCTCCGGTGACGCGCGCGAGGCCGGATCCTCCTGGCCCGCCCCCGATGGACCCGCGGCCGCCGCCCACCCCGCTCCCACGGCTCCCGCCGCCACGCCGGCCGACCAGCGCGACACCCTCGCCTACGGCACGCCCGCCGCCGCCCTCCCGCCGGCCGACGGCGCGATCGCCCCCTCCGCCTCCGCTCCGGGCGAGGCCCCGAAGCCGCCGCGCCGGAAGGCGGGCAAGGCCCTGCCGCTCGTCGCGATGCTCGCCGTGGGCGCCCTCATCGGCGGCGCGGCGGGCGGCCTCACGACCTGGGCCGTGGCGCACGACGACGACTCCTCCGAGGCGGTCAGCCAGTCCCCGGCCAACATCACGGTCAACGACCCCGAGGACGCCACCCCCATCACCGCGGTGGCGGCGAAGGCCTCGGGATCCGTCGTCACCATCGACGTGGTGGGCGCCCAGGGCAGGGGCACCGGATCCGGCGTCGTCCTCTCCGCCGACGGCTACGTCCTCACGAACACGCATGTGGTCACCCTCGACGGCGAGACCGGGGACGGCACCATCCAGGTCAAGACCGCCGACGGCGCGCTCTACACCGCCAAGCTCATCGGCACCGACCCGGTGGTCGACCTCGCCGTGATCAAGCTCGACGGCGCGAGCGGGATGACGCCCATCGAGTTCGCGGACTCGTCGAAGCTCAACGTCGGCGACACCGCCATCGCGATCGGCGCGCCCCTCGGGCTCTCCGGCACCGTCACCGACGGCATCGTGAGCGCGCTCGACCGCAGCATCCAGGTCGCCTCCTCCGCGGCGCCGCAGACGCCGGGGGACGGCAGCCAGAGCGACGAGACGCCCTTCAACTTCTGGCCGTTCGGCAACGAGGGCCAGGGCGGCTCCGGGGGACAGGGCGGCTCCGGCGGCCAGGCGCAGCCGGCGGCGAACATCAACCTCGCGGTGATCCAGACCGACGCGGCGATCAACCCCGGCAACTCCGGCGGCGCGCTCCTCGACGGCGACGGCAAGCTCATCGGCGTCAACGTGGCCATCGCGAACGCCAGCGGGACGAGCGGCACCTCCGGGAACATCGGCGTCGGATTCGCGATCCCCTCCAACCTCGCCAAGCGCGTGGGCCAGGAGATCATCCAGGACGGGTCCGCCTCGCACGGCCTCCTGGGCGCGAGCGTCCGCGACGTCGCCAAGGGCGACTCGTCCACCCCGGTCGGCGGCGCGTTCATCGCCGAGCCGCAGAGCGGCGGGGCGGCGGCGGCGGCCGGCCTCAAGACGGGCGACATCGTCACGGCCTTCGACGGGCGTCCCATCAGCAAGGCCAGCGACCTCACGGCGCAGGTCCGCGCGATGCCGGGCGGCAGCGACGTGCAGCTGACCGTCCTTCGCGGCGGCCAGAAGCAGCAGGTCGACGTGAAGCTCGGCACGCTGCAGCAGTAGCGACCCCGCAGCAGGGTCAGGGGCGGATCGGCGACAGCCGGTCCGCCCCTCTCTCGTGCCGGGATCAGGGGATCCGGCAGGCTGGTAAACTCCTGCGAGGCTCGGCCAGGCAGGCCCCGGCCGCACCTCCCCACGAGATCGGCTCAGATGGCGAACCACCCGCGACGCGACCCCGTCGCCGGCATCCCCGGCGGCCTGCCCGCCGTGTCGTACGTCATGCCCATCCTCAACGAGGCGGCGCACGTGCGCGCGGCGGTGGAGAGCATGATGCGCCAGGACTACGCCGGCGACTTCGAGGTCGTCCTCGCGCTGGGTCCGAGCACCGACGGCACGACCGAGGTCGTGCGCGAGATGGCCCGGGCGGATCCGCGCATCACGAGCGTCGAGAACCCCACGGGCTCCACGCCCGGCGGCCTCAACGCGGCCATCCGCGCCACCCGCAACCCGGTCGTCATCCGCGTCGACGCCCACTCCCTCCTGCCCCGCGACTACACGCGCATCGCGGTCGAGACGCTGCAGGCCACCGGCGCCGACAACGTCGGCGGCCTCATGTCGGCCGAGGGCCGCACGCCGTTCGAGAAGGCCGTCGCCCGCGCCTACGGGGCCCGCGTCGGGCTCGGCGGCACCGCGCACCACGTCGGCGGCGAGGAGGGTCCGGCCGAGACCGCGTACCTCGGGTCGTTCCGCCGGGAGCGGCTCCTCGAGGTGGGGCTCTTCGACGAGGGCGTCCGCCGGGGCCAGGACTGGGAGCTCAACCGGCGCCTCCGCCAGAGCGGCGGCCTCGTGTGGTTCACGCCCCGGATGAAGGTCACCTACCGCCCCCGCTCCACCTTCCGCTCGCTGGTCCGGCAGTTCTTCGCGACGGGGCTCTGGCGCGGCGAGCTCGCGCGTCGCTACCCGCGGCAGAACGGCATCCGCTACTTCGTGCCGCCGGTGGCCGTCGCGGGCGTCGCCACGGGGCTCCTCCTCGGTGCCGCGGGGGTGGTCGGCCCGGCCGTCGGCCTGCCGGGCCTCCGTCGCCTGGTCGGCGCGTTCGCCGTGCCCGGCGTGTACGCGGGCTTCGTCCTCGTGAGCACCGTCGGCGTCGCGGCGCGCGACGGCGCGTCCACGATGCTGCGGTTCGCGGCGGTGCTGCCGTGCATCCACTTCAGCTGGGGCACCGGCTTCGTGCTCGGCTTCCTGCACCTCACCGACGACCTCGACGGGCACACGGGCCGATGACCCCCACGACCGACCCCGACGGGCGCGGCCTGCCCGGATCCATCGCCGAGCTCCGTCGGGTGACGCAGCCGCCCGAGGTGCGCCTGCGCGCCAACGCGGAGCACTGGACGGCGCACCTCTACCTCCGCGACCTCTCGCCGTACCTCACGTGGCTCCTGCTCCGCACGCGCATCAGCGCCAACGGCGTCACGGTCGTCATGATCCTCACCGGCTGGGCCGCCGCCGCCGCGCTCCTGATCCCCGGCATCGCGGGCGCCGCGCTCGCGCTCGTGCTCGGCCAGCTGCAGATGCTCGTGGACTGCTGCGACGGCGAGGTGGCGCGCTGGCGCCGCACCTCGTCCCCGGTGGGCCACTTCCTCGACGCCGTCGGGCACTACTCGACGGAGACGCTGATCGCGCTCGCGCTCGGCATCCGCGCGGCCGCCTACCCCTTCGAGGCGCCCGGCGACCTCCCGTGGACGACGCTGGCCTTCGCCCTGGCGCTCGTCATCGTCCTGAACAAGGCCCTGAACGACATGGTGCGCGTGGCGCGGGCGTCGGCGGACCTGCCCAAGGCGCCCGCGGGGGCCGGCACCGTGGCCTCGCAGCGGTCGCTCATCGCCACCGCCCGCCGCATCGTGCGCTTCCTGCCCTTCCACCGGATGTTCCACTCGGTGGAGCTCACCATCGTGACCTTCGTCGTCGCGCTGGCGGGCCTCGTCGCCGGTCAGCCGGCGACCGACCGGGTGTTCCTCGTCGCTCTCGTGCCGCTCGCGGTGCTCGCGCTCGTCGGCCACTTCGTCATGATCGTCACCTCGCGCCGGCTGACCTCCGCGTGACCGGCGCCCTGCCGCGCGTCGGCGTCGTCGTCCTCAGCCAGGGGCGTCGGCCGGAGGGGCTGGCGGCCTCCCTCGCCTCGGTCCTGCGCCAGGAGGGCGTCGCGCTCGACGTGGTGGTGGTGGGCAACGGCTGGGACCCCGTCGGCCTGCCTGCGGGGGTCCGCGGCCTGCACCTCCCCGAGAACCTCGGGATCCCGGCCGGGCGCAACGCCGGCGTGCCGCTCGTGGTCGGCGAGGCGCTGTTCTTCCTCGACGACGACGAGACCGTCCCGAGCGCGTCGTTCGTCCGGGACGCGCTCGCGCTGATGCGGGACCAGGTCGACGTGGCGCTCATCCAGCCCCGCATCGTCGACCCGACCGGAGCCGCGACGCCCCGGCGCTGGATCCCGCGCATCCGCAAGGGCGATCCCGCGGACTCGAGCGCCGTCTTCTCCGTGCTCGAGGGCGCGGTCGTGGTGCGCCGCGACGCGTTCGAGGCGGCCGACGGCTGGGCGGGGGAGTTCTTCTACGCCCACGAGGGGATCGAGCTCGCGTGGCGGATCTGGGACCAGGGGCTGCGCGCCTGGTACGCCGGCGACCTCGTCGCCCACCATCCGGCCGTCGCCCCCACCCGGCACGCGGAGTACCACCGCCTGAACGCGCGCAACCGCGTCTGGCTCGCCCGCCGCAACCTGCCCCTGCCGCTCGTGCCCGTCTACGTCGCGACGTGGACGGCCGTGCAGCTCATTCGCAGCGCCCGCGGCGCGGACGGGCTCGGCACGTGGCTGCGCGGCTGGCGCGAGGGCTGGACCACCTCCCCGGGCCGACGGCGACCCCTGTCCTGGCGGACCGTCCTCCGGATGACGCGCGCGGGCAGGCCGCCCGTCATCTGATCGTGACACGGCGCCCGGCGGTCACGATCTCCTACCGTTCCGCGCCCCCGACCGGGGCCGGGTCGGGAGCGTCCGGAGCGCTGGCTACGGTGGATGCATGGGTCTCCTGAACGACGCGCGCCTCGGCGTGCGCGCCATCCGCTCGCTCGTCCAGCAGCGTCGGGCGCGCGGATCCCTGCAGCGCAAGCTCGCGCTGCGTCCGCCGTCGCCGCAGGGCGAGTACCGCATCGCCGTGTACTTCGCCGACTCCGCGGTGAACATGTACCAGATCCGCCAGTGGTACCGGCCGCTGGTGGAGCTCGCCCGCACGCACCCGGTCGTGATCCTCAGCCGCCACCCCAGCGGGGCCGACGCGCTCCTCGACGAGAGCCCGCTGCCGGTCGAGTACGTGCGCCGGGTGGCCGACCTCGAGCGCGTGATCGCGGAGCAGGACATCCGCATCGTCCTCTACGTCAACCAGAACACCCGCAACTTCCAGATGATGCGGTACGGGCGCCGCTGGCACGTCTTCGTCAACCACGGCGAGTCCGACAAGATGTACATGACCACGAACCAGTTCAAGGCGTACGACTACAGCCTGATCGCGGGGGACGCGGCCCGCGCCCGGCTCGGCAAGGTGCTCTGGGACTACGACCTCGACCGGCGCGCGATCCCCATCGGCCGTCCGCAGGCGGACCACTACGCGGGCGAGCTTCCGTTCACGCCGGACGGCCGGACCGTCGTGCTCTACGCCCCCACCTGGGAGGGTGACCGGGCGGCGGCCGCGTACGGGTCCATCGCCTCGCACGGCGTCCCGCTCGTGCGCGACCTGATCGCCACGGGTCGGCACCGCGTCGTGTACCGCCCGCACCCGCGCTCGGGCGTCGTCGACCCCGAGTACGCGCGGGCGAACCGCGAGATCGCGGGCATGCTGGAGCGGGCCAACGCGCAGGACGCCTCCGCGCAGCACGTCGTCGACCGGTCCCGTGAGCTCGGCTGGCAGCTGTCCGCGGCCGACATGGCCATCGTCGACATCTCGGCCATGGTCTACGACCGGCTGGCGGCCGGGAAGCCGCTCATGGTGACGCGACCCGTGCAGGCCGAGGCGCAGGTCGACACCGACGGCTACCTCTCCGACTGCGAGTGGCTGACCGCGGAGGACGCCCGCGGCATCGTCGCGCGCCTCGACGAGCTGCAGCACGACGCGGCGGCCGACCGGCGGCTCGCGGCGTGGGTGCGCCACTACTTCGGCGACGCGACGCCCGGTGCCGCGACCGCGCGCTTCCACGCCGCGATCGACCACCTGCTGGCGGAGTGGGACCGGCACGCCGCCCTGCACGCGCGCGACGAGGCCACCGACGGCGGCGACGCCGAGGTGGACGACGAGGACGAGGAGTCCTGAGCGCGTCGTCGCCGCGAGGCGCCGGGGTCCCCGCCCGCTAGCGCTTGGCGGCCTTCTTCTCCGCGATGCGGATCACGCGGGGCTTCTTCCCCGGCACCGCGAGGTCGGCCGGGAACGTCGCGGGGGCCGGGCCGAACGCCTGGCGCGAGCTCGCGACGATCTTGCCGCCGAGCATCCGGTTGCCGGCTCCGCCGATGACGGCGCCGATGCCGAAGGGCACCGCGCGGCCGAGCGCGCTCGCGCCCTGGTTCACGACGAAGCGGCGGATGAAGGCGCGCTTGATCCGGTCGGCGATGGGCCCGATGGCGAACGACGGCAGGCCGGACGTGATGGCCCGGCCCCAGTTGGCGTTCCGGTCCACGGGCTGGCCGGAGAACTGCCCCGTGAACTGCTGGATGACCTGCGCGCCGGGGGCGCCGAGCATCATGGTCATGACGAGCGCGCGTGCCCGCACCGGATCCTCGACCGTGATGCCGTGGACCTCGGTGATGGACTGCGCGAACAGCGCGCTCGCCTCGAGGAAGCCCGCGGTCTCGACGCCCGTCAAGGCGAGCGAGACGCCCGTGCCGATGCCGGGGATGACCGCGCTGGCGCCCACGGCCGCGCCGCCCGCGGTGACCGCGGCGAGGAATCGCTTCTCCAGGATCGCGATGATGCGGTCGGGGGAGGCCTCCGGGTGACGCGCGCGGATCGACCGGATGTGGGCGAGCACGACGGGGCGCTGCACGGACAGGAGACGATCGATGCCCGTGGCCACGGCGGGATCGAGCTCGGGTGCGTCGTTCATGGGGAGAGCCTACGCGGCGGCGGCTGATCGTTCGTGCCCTCGGGGTCTGCGCGGCGCACGTGGCACTCCGGCGGTGCCCAGGTGAGCAGGCCGCGAACGCATGGGACGTCCGCGCTCTGGCTATTCCTTCATGTGGCGGATAAGCATGTGCCATGGTCACCACCGTCTCCGAGGCCGCCGCCGCGTTCGGCGCCCGCGTGCGCGAGCAGCGCCAGCGCATCGGCATCAGCCAGGAGACGCTCGCCGAGCTCTCCGGCATCCACTGGACCGCGCTGGGCAAGATCGAGCGCGGTCAACGGAACCCCTCCCTGCGGAACATCATCAAGATCGTGAGCGGCCTCGACGTGGACGCCGGGCTCCTCGTGACGGGCCTCACCGCCGACATGCTGCCGCAGGACGACGGCGACTCGCCGGCCGAGCTCATCCGCCTCGAGCGCGAGCGCGACCGGCGCGGCACCACGCCCATCAGAAGCTGACCCGCCACAGGTACTCGCCTCCGTCCGGTCGGAACCACCGCACCACGAGGACGGTGTCGAGCGCCAGGTCGTCCCCGCGGATGGTGGTCGACAGCCGCTCGCCGGGCCGCACGGTGACGGGCGCGCGCGAGAGCATCGTGCCGGAGCCGAGCAGGTGCAGCGAGATGGCGTGCAGCACCTCGTCGCCCACGTTGACGAGCGCGAAGCGCGGACGCTCGAGCGTGCGGTCGAAGTGCCAGGGCACGCGGTAGGCGGGCTCGGGATCCGGACGGACGGGCAGGGGCGGGACGGGTCGCAGCATGCGTGCACGGTAGGGGCGACGTGCGACGTGCGCGGTCGAGGGCCTGTGGAGGGGCGGGGCTGGGGAGGAGGGGCGCCTAGCCGGCCGTCGCCTTCGGGGCCGGGGGCGGATCGTGGTCGGCGTTGTAGGCGTCCACGACCCGGTCGATGGGGCCGTCGAGGACCAGCGCGCCCTTGTCGAGGTAGAGGCCGCGCGTGCAGAAGCGGCGCAGGTCCCGCTCGTTGTGCGAGACGAAGAAGAGGGTGCGGCCCTCCGCCAGCATCTGCTCGATGCGGTGGTAGCACTTCTCGCGGAACGCCTTGTCGCCGACGGCGAGCACCTCGTCGACCAGCAGGACGGGCTCGTCGAGCCGCGAGATGACCGCGAACGCGATGCGCACCTTCATGCCGCTGGACAGGTGCTTGTACGGGGTGTCCACGAAGTCGGGGATCTCGGCGAACGCGATGATCTCGTCGAACTGCGCGTCGATCTCCGCCCTCGACATGCCGTGCAGGCCCGCCGTGAGGTAGATGTTGTCGCGCACGGTGAGGTCGTTGACGAAGCCGCCCGTGATCTCGATGAGCGGCGCGACGCCCGCGTGCACGCCGATGGCGCCCTCGTCCGGGATCAGCACCTCGGCGACCAGCTTGAGGAGCGTCGACTTGCCCTGCCCGTTGCGGCCGACGACGCCGATCGCCTCGCCCGCGCGCACCTCGAAGGTCACGTGGCGCAGCGCCCAGAACTCGCCCGGCCGGGCGCGGCGGGCGGATCCGGCGAACAGGTCCTTGAAGCTGCGGCGGGCCTTGCGGTTGCGGCGGAAGCGGATGCCCGCGTCGCGGACGGCGATGACCGGCGCGGAGGCGTCGGCCGTGGCGGGTGCGGCGTCCATCAGATCTCCTTCAGCACGGCCGGCAGCGAGCGGCGGAAGACGAGCGCGCCGGCCGCGAGCAGGACGGCCGCGATGAGGGCGCTGACGCCGACGGCGTACCAGTCGAGCTCCGCGGGGAAGAACGCGGAGCGGTAGAGGCCGAAGATGCCCGTGAGCGGGTTGAGCGCCGCCCAGGGGTGCAGCTCGGCGGGGAGGTCGCGCGACGAGTAGACGACGGGGGAGGCGTAGAAGAGGAAGCGCAGGACGAGCTTGACGGCGCGCTCGAGGTCGCGGAAGAACACGACGAGCGGCGAGACGACCAGGCCGATTCCGAGCAGCAGCGCCGCCTGGATGAGCACGGCGAGCGGGAACAGGAGGACCTCGACCGACAGCCGCGCGCCGGCCACGACCGCGAAGACCGCGAGGACCGGCAGGCTCGCGATGAGCTCGAACCCCTTGGCGAGGACGAGCCGCAGGACCCAGATGGTGCGGGGGATCCGGGTCGACCGCACGAGCTTCGCCTGCGAGCTGAACGCCTTGGTGAAGTCGCTCGTGGCGCCGGTGAACCACATCCACGGCAGGAGCGCCGCGAGGAGGAAGACGATGTAGGGCTCCTCGCCCACGTCGCGGGAGAAGACGACGGTGAAGACGAACCAGTAGATGCCCGACATCACCAGCGGGTCGAGGATCGACCAGAACCAGCCGAGCGCGCTCGTGGAGTAGCGGACCTTGAGGTCGCGCGTGGTCAGCAGCCAGAGCGATCGGCGGTACCGGGCCGCGGGGGTGCGGGACGCGCGGCCGGGACGGACGGCATCGTGCACGGCGGGGATCCTCTGCGTCAGCATCCCCGAGGCGGCCTAGACGAAGAGGTTGGCCCTCTCGAGGTCCTCCGCGAAGTCGACCTCGACCGCGTACAGGTCGGAGATGTCTACCGGTTCGATGAGCAGGGAGTCCTGCTCGACGCCCAACTCTATTCCACGCTCGAAGTAGTCCTGGTCGCCGACGCGGGCGAGCTGTCGGATGAGGACGGGCTTGTCGGCCTTGGAGACGTAGTTGATGCCGACGGCCTCGCCGAGCCCGCCGACGACCGTCTTCGACAGCTCGCGGATGTAGCCCTCGGGGCTCGTCGTGTACTTGACCTCCTCGTCGGACACGCGGGAGGTGTTGACCGTGACGAAGGACTGGTCCCGGGCGATCATGGCGGCCGCGCGGCGCAGGATCATCGGGTCGAACACGACGTCGCCGTTCATCCAGAGGACGCCGCCGGGGCCCGAGGCGCGCAGGGCGCGGAGCAGGCTCTTCGACGTGTTCGTCTGGTCGTACTGCTCGTTGTAGATGTACTCGGCGTCCGGGAAGGCGTCGATGATGTGGTCGAGCTTGTAGCCGACCACGATGCTGACCTTGGCGTCGTCGCCGAGGCCGAAGCGGATGTTGTCGAACTGCTGGCCCATGATCGTGCGGCCGTCGCTGAGCTCGGTGAGGGGCTTGGGGAGGCTGCGTCCGAGACGGCTGCCCATGCCTGCCGCCAGGATGACTACCTGGGTGGTCATGTGTTCTCCGTTCGATGCGGGGTGCGGAGTCCGATCGGGAGCCCTCCGACGTCGAGGGTTCGCCGGGACTTCACCCGCGGGTTTCCTGTTCGACACGCCGTCATGCCTCCTCCACCTTACGCTGCGGGTGAGGAAATCCGGGGGATGCGGGCGCCGGTCGTGTCCCTTTCGTGACGTCCCGGCGGGCGCGCGAGGCGGGGGCGGACCCGCGGCCGGCACGCCCGCGCGCGATCCTCGACGTCGCGCGAGGACGCGCAGGCGGGCACGGAGGACGGCCTTGCTAACGTGGGCGCGTGACCGACGCCCCCGACGAGACGACCTCATCCGACGCGACGTCCGACCGGTCCGCCGTGCTGCCCGACGGAGCAGCGGGCAGCGCCTCCGCGACACGCTCCGACGCCGAGCGCACGACCGGCGCCGATGCCGCCGCTCCCGCGCCGCGACCCGCTCCGCGCCCGCCGCGGCGGGCCACGGCGCCCTCGCCGCGCACCGCCCCCGCCGTGGTCGTCGCCCCCACCGCGCCGCGCGTCAAGTCGCCTCGCGTCACGCCCCCCGCGGCCCGTCCGGCGGCGCTGGGCGAGGACGGCGACGACCCGACGACGGGCGCGGCCCCGCGGTCCCCGCGCGTGCGGAAGCGGACCCGCGTCCAGCGACCCGCGGGTGCCACCGCGGCCGACGCCGCTCCCGAGACCACGACTCCCGCCGACGAGCAGGGGCCCACGACGCCGGAGGCGGCAGCGCCGATCTCCGACGACTCGTCGGATGCCCCGGCCGGACCCGCGCCCGCGACGAGCGAGCGCGACGACGCCGTCGCGGAGCTGCGCGGGCTCCTCGACGCCGCCGAGCAGGATCACGCGGCCCGTGCCGGACGCGACGACCCGCGTGCGGATGCCCCCGCCGGGGCGGGTGACGCGCTCGTGGGCGAGGACGTCGACGACGCCCCCGTCGCGGCGGAGGACGACCGGCCCGGCGCCCCGGCCGATGACGCTGCCCCGGCTGACGACGCCGTCGAGGCTGATGACGTCGTCGAGGCGGAGGGCGCCGTCGCACCCGCGGCTCCGGCCGCGCCCGCCGAGGATCCGGACGACGCCACCGAGAGCTCCGTCGTCGAGGACGGGCCCTCGGCCCATGGCGAGCGGGATGACGCCGCCCCCGTCGAGGGGGCTGCCCCTGCGCACGAGTCCGCGGTGGACGCAGACGACCCCGCGGAGGAGGCCCTCCCCGAGGAGTCCGCGGCGCACGTCGAGGCCGCGGTCCTGCGAGACGCCGAGGAGACGCCCTCGACCGACGACACGCCCGCCCTGGATGGGACGCCCGCCGCGGACGAGACGCCCTCGACCGACCATGCGGCCGCCACCGACGATGCGGTCATGCCCGAGGATGCGCCGTCGATCGACGAGGCGACCTCGACCGACGAGGCGACCTCGACCGATGCAGCGACCTCGATCAACTCGTCCGATCGGACTGCGGGCTCCGACGCCGGACAGCCGGCCGAGCGCGCCGACGGAACCGCGGACGCCGCCGTCCCGGTCCCGGATCCGAGGCCGGAGCCCACCCGCTCCGTCACCGTGCGCACCGACAGCCTCACCGCGCCGCGATCGCCCCGGGGCGGCCTCGCGCGCGTCGACGAGACGGCGCTCACCCCCTCCGTCCGCGGCGACCGGGCCGCCGCGCCCGAGCTCGGCGACGAGGTCCTCGTGATCGAGGGGCTCACCAAGCGCTTCGACGAGAAGGTGGCCGTCGACGACGTCGCGCTCACGGTCCGCGCGGGGTCCTTCTACGGGATCGTCGGGCCGAACGGCGCGGGCAAGACCACCACCATGTCGATGGTCACGGGCCTCCTCCGGCCGGACGCCGGCACCGTCACCGTGAACGGCGTCGACGTCTGGCGCGATCCGCTCACCGCCAAGCGCAGCATCGGCGTGCTGCCCGACCGGCTCCGTCTCTTCGACCGCCTCACGGGCGCGCAGCTCCTGCACTACTCGGGAGCGCTCCGCGGACTCGACGCGGCGGAGATCCGCGACCGCTCCGCCGACCTCGTCGCCGCCTTCGGGCTCGAGGACGCCGTGGGCCGGCTCGTCACCGACTACTCGGCGGGCATGACCAAGAAGGTCGCGCTCGCCTGCGCGATGATCCACTCCCCGCGCGTGCTCGTGCTCGACGAGCCGTTCGAGTCCGTCGACCCCGTGTCGGCCGCGAACGTGGTGGAGATCCTGCAGGACTACGTCGCGCACGGCGGCACGGTCGTGCTCTCGAGCCACGGCATGGACTTCATCCAGCGCATCTGCGACCACGTCGCGATCATCGTCAACGGCCGCGTGCTCGCCGCCGGCACCATGGACGAGGTCCGCGCCGGGCGCACGCTCGAGGAGCGGTTCGTGGCGCTGGCCGGCGGCCGACGCACGGCGGAGGGGTTCTCGTGGTTGCACTCGTTCTCCGACTGAGGCTCGCGCTCCTCGCCAACGCGTTCCGCCGGAGCCCGTGGCAGGTGCTCGGGCTCGTGGTCGCCGCCGTGTACGGGATCCTCGTGACGGTCCTCGCGATCGGCGCCCTCGCCGGCCTCCGCGACGCGGACGTCTCCTCGGCGCGCGACATCGTCGTCGCCGGGGGAGCGCTCGTCGTCCTCGGGGCGCTCGTGGTGCCCCTCGTCCTCGGATCCGACGACGCCATGGACCCGCGCCGCTTCGCCCCCTACGGTATCGAGCCCCGGTCGCTGGCCTTGGCCCTCGGCGTCGCCGCGCTGGTGAGCGCACCCGGCGCGGCCCTCGTGGTCGTCGCGCTGACCACCGTCGTGACGTGGGCGCGCGACCCCGCGACGGCACTCGTGGCGATCCTCTCCGCGGCGGCGGCCGTGGTGACCTGCGTGCTCGTCGCGCGGCTGAGCACCGTCGCCGCCTCCGTCCTGCTCAGCACGCGCCGCGCACGGGAGGCGACGGGCCTCGTCGCGGGCCTGGTCGCCGTCCTCCTCGTCCCCGTGGTCGTCGCCCTCGCGCAGGCCGACCTGCTCGACGACGGCCTCCGCCCGGTCCGGGGCCTGCTCGGGGCGCTCGCCTGGACGCCGATCGGCGCCGCGTGGGCCGCACCCGCCGCGGCCGTCGCGGGCGACGCCGGCGGGGCGCTCGGCATGCTCCTCGTCGCCCTCGCCTCCGCCGCGCTCCTCGCGCTCCTCTGGACGCGGGCCGTGCCGTGGTCGCTCACGGCGCCCGACCGGGCGCGCAGCGGGCGGAGCCAGACCGGCCTCGGCTGGTTCGGGCGCTTCGGCGCGTCCCCCGCGGGTGCCGTGGCCGCGCGCAGCGTCACCTACTGGGTTCGCGACCCCCGCTACCGGGCGACCCTCGTCCTCATCCCCGTGCTGCCGCTCGTGCTGCTCGTCCCGCTCGTGATCGTCGACGTCGACGCGCACGTGCTCGCGCTCGTGCCGCTGCCGGTCATGGCGCTGTTCCTCGGCTGGAGCGTGCACAACGACACGGCGCACGACCACACCGCGGTGTGGCTGCACGTGGTGTCGGGGATCCGCGGCACGGCCGACCGCGTGGGGCGGCTCGTGCCGGTGCTCGCCATCGGCGTGCCGCTGGTCGCGATCGGCGCGCCCCTCAGCGCCCTGGGATTCGGGGACACGGCCGTGCTGCCGTCGGTAGTCGGCGTCAGCGGCGGGGTGCTGCTCGCGGGCGCCGGACTCGCGTCGCTCTTCTCGGCGCGCTTCCCCTATCCCGCCTCGCGTCCGGGCGACAGCCCCTTCCACGCGCCGCAGACCGTCGGCGCCGGTGCGTCCACCGTGCCGACGCTGACCTTCATCGCCACGGTCGTGCTGGCGCTCCCGTCGGCGTGGCTCGGCTGGCTCGGGCTCGTGCACGGCGGCGCGTACCCGACGTGGTCGCTCGTGGTGGGGCTCGGGATCGGCGTCCTCGCGCTCCTGGTCGGCGTGGTCGGCGGGGGCCGGGTCTTCGAGCGCCGCGGGCCCGAGCTGCTCGCCTTCGCGCAGCGCCACTGATCCCGGTCCGCGGCCCGGGCGCGCCCTCCACGGGACCCGCGGCCACGCCGACCGGCGGAGTCGCGCGCGACATCCCCCGGGGTCGCGGCATGCGCGGAAAAGTACACTGGGACGATGGTCATCCTCAGCATCGAACAGTCCCCCGGGAGCCCCGCCCAGGGCGGCGGCACCGACACCCTCGACCGCGAGCTCGAGGAGCTCCTCGAGCAGGAGACGATCGAGCCCGGCGATCACGAGCGCTTCTCGCACTACGTGAAGAAGGACAAGATCCTCGAGTCCGCCCTCAGCGGCAAGCCCGTCAAGGCGCTCTGCGGCAAGAAGTGGCTGCCCGGCCGAGACCCCGAGAAGTTCCCCGTGTGCCCGGACTGCAAGCGCATCTACGAGGGCATGAAGGCGGAGTAGGCGCGCGTCTGCGCGACCGGCCTCAGGCGGTCGAGCCCTCCTCGGTCGGGATGGCCGGGTCGCCGGCGCGGAGCCGGAACGCCTGCGCCGGCAGGTCCCGCACGACGCGCGCGTGGTGCGCGCGGGCCGCGGCGGTGCCCTCCGCGCCGAGCCAGCGGGGGTCCGGCTCGCCTGCCTCGACGAGCGGCACGACGAGGTCGCGGTCGCCCGGGCGCGGATCCGGGTGCGGTCCGACCGTGACGAGCTCCGCGGTCGCGACGCCGTCGGCGTCGTGCCGGCGGAGCGCGGCCTTGAGGCCGCCCCGGCTCTGCTTGCCGGTCGAGCGCTTGGCGACGGCCACCCACTCGCCCCGTCCGCCCGCCTCGCGGTGGGCGACGAGCTTGAAGACCATCCCCGCGGCGGGGGCGCCGGACCCGGTGACGAGCGACGTGCCGACCCCGTACGAGTCGACGGGGGAGGCGGCGAGGCCCGCGATGCCGTGCTCGTCGAGGTCGTTGGTGACGGTGATCCGCGTGCCGGTCGCGCCCAGCGCGTCCAGCTGGGCGCGCACCTCGCCGACGAGGACGGGCAGGTCGCCGGAGTCGAGCCGGACGGCGCCGAGGCCCGTGCCCGCGACGCGGACCGCGGTCTCGACGCCCTGGCGCACGTCGTAGGTGTCGACGAGGAGCGTCGTCCCGGCGCCGAGGGCGTCGACCTGCGCCCGGAACGCCTGCTCCTCGGTGTCGTGCAGGAGCGTGAAGGAGTGCGCGGCCGTCCCCATCGTCGGGACGCCCCAGGTGCGGCCGGCCTCGAGGTTCGAGGTGGCGCTGAAGCCGGCGATGAACGCCGCGCGCGCCGCGGCGACGGCCGAGCGCTCGCCCGTGCGGCGCGATCCCATCTCGGCGAGCGGTCGGGCGCCGGCGACCTGCACCATGCGCGCGGCCGCGCTCGCGACCGCCGAGTCGTAGTTGAGGACGCTGAGGACGAGGGTCTCGAGGATCACCCCGTCGGCGAAGGGCGCCTCGACCGTGAGCAGCGGCGAGCCGGGGAAGTAGACCTCGCCCTCGCGGTAGCCGGTGATGCGGCCGCGGAAGCGGTAGTCGGCGAGCCAGGCGAGCGCCTCCTCGCCGACGACGCGCTCGGACCGGAGGTACTCCAGCTCGGCGTCGCCGAAGCGGAAGTCGCGGATCAGCTCGAGCAGGCGGCCGGTGCCCGCGACGACGCCGAAGCGGCGTCCGCTCGGCAGGCGGCGGGCGAAGCACTCGAACACGCACTCGCGGTCGTGGGTGCCCGCCTTCAGCGCTGCGTCGAGCATCGTCAGCTCGTACCGGTCGGTGAGGAGGGAGGTCGCCTGGTGCACGTGCCCAGCCTAGGGCGGCGCCCTCGCGGCGGCCCGTCGCGGAGGTCGCGGCGGCCGGCAGGCGGTCGATCCGCCTGGCGCACGCGCCGCGGCGATGACGGGGGTCCGGCCTAGGGTCGCAGCATGCAGCGCACCCGATGGATCCTGGCCGACCAGCTGGGCGACCACTTCGACGACGGCGGGCCGATGCTGCTCATCGAGTCGCGCGGCCTCCTGGCGCGGCGCCCGTACCACCGGGCGAAGGCGCACCTCATCCTCTCCGGCATCCGGCACCGCGCGCGGGCGCTGGGGGACCGGGTCGAGTTCCACCAGGTGGAGCACTACCGCGACGCGGTCAGCGGTCGCGACGACCTCGAGGTGGTCGACCCCACGTCGCGCGGCCTGCGGCGCCTCGTGGCGGAGGTCGGCGCCGCGGTGCTGCCGAGCCGCGGCTTCGTCACGAGCGAGCAGGAGTTCGCGGAGTGGATGGCGGGCCGCACGTCGAACCGCCTCGTCATGGAGGACTTCTACCGCTGGTCGCGCGCCCGCACGGGCATCCTCATGGACGGAGAGGATCCGGTCGGCGGCCGCTGGAACTACGACCACGACAACCGCGAGCGTCCGCCGAGGGGAGCCGCGAGCCTCGGCCTGCCCGAGCCGTGGTGGCCT
Source organism: Clavibacter michiganensis subsp. tessellarius (assembly GCF_021922985.1). Classification (NCBI taxonomy): domain Bacteria; kingdom Bacillati; phylum Actinomycetota; class Actinomycetes; order Micrococcales; family Microbacteriaceae; genus Clavibacter; species Clavibacter tessellarius. The sequence goes on from NZ_CP040788.1 coordinate 520,556, forward strand.
GAGGAGGACGACATCGACGCCGAGGTGCGCGCCGACCTCGACGAGTGGGAGCGCAAGGGGCTCATGCGCTTCGTCGGCGAGGACGGCCCGCGACGCTTCGCCGTCACGCCGGAGGAGGGACGCCTGGCCCTCGAGGACTTCGTCGCGACCCGGCTCAACGACTTCGGACCCTTCGAGGACGCCTCGCTCGCGGGCGACTGGACCATGGCGCACTCGCTGCTGAGCGCCACCTTGAACATGGGGGTGTTGGATCCGGCGGACGTCATCGAGCGCATCGTCGCCGAGCACGCGGCGGGCCGTGCGCCCATCCAGAGCGTCGAGGGCATCGTGCGGCAGATCATGGGCTGGCGCGACTACGTCTGGCACCTCTACTGGGCCTTCGAGGACGACTACACCTCGCAGAACCGGCTCGACGCGCATCGGGGCGTGCCGAGCGCGCTGCTCGACCTCGACGCGTCCGGCATCGAGGCCGCGTGCCTCGCCCACGTGGTCGACAAGGTCCGCACGCACGGCTGGGCGCACCACATCGAGCGCCTCATGATCCTCGGCAACCTCGCCCTGCAGCGCGGCTACGACCCGTCCGCCATGAACGACTGGTTCATCGACTCGTTCGTCGACGGCACGCCGTGGGTCATGCCCGCGAACGTCGTCGGCATGGCGCTGCACGCGGACGGGGGCCGGATGGCGACGAAGCCGTACGCGGGAGGCGGCGCCTACATCGACCGCATGTCGGACCACTGCGGAGGGTGCCCCTTCGACCCCAAGGTGCGCGTCGGTCCCACGGCGTGCCCGTACACCGCGGGCTACTGGTGGTTCCTCGACCGCAACCAGGACCGCCTCCGCGGCAACGCGCGCATGGCCCAGCCGCTCGCGGGGCTGAAGCGGCTGAGCGACCTGCCGGAGCTGGTCGCGCAGGAGGACGCGCGGCGCTCGATGTGAGCCGGGGGCCCGCGCACGCCGCCGCCGCGCACGCCGCGGGAGCCGCCCGGCCCGCCGGTAGGCTGGCGGGATGAGCGACGCGCCGATCGGGATCTTCGACTCCGGCGTCGGCGGCCTCACCGTGGCCCGCGCGGTCGCCACCCTCCTGCCGCGCGAGTCCATCGTCTACATCGGCGACACCGCCCACACGCCCTACGGCGACAAGCCCATCGCCGACGTGCGCCGGTACGCCCTCGCCGTGCTCGACGACCTGGTGGAGCGCGGCGTGAAGCTGCTCGTGATCGCGTGCAACACCGCGTCCGCCGCCATGCTGCGGGACGCGCGCGAGCGGTACGACATCCCCGTCGTCGAGGTGATCCAGCCGGCCGTCCGCACCGCGGTCAGCGTCACCCGCAACCACCGCGTGGGCGTCATCGCCACGCACGCCACGGTCACGAGCCGCGCCTACGACGACGCCTTCGCGGCCGCGCCGCACCTGGAGCTCACCTCCGCGGAGGCGCCGCGCTTCGTCGAGTTCGTCGAGCGCGGCGAGACCTCCGGGCCCGAGCTCATGGCGGCCGCCGAGGGGTACCTCGCGCCGCTGCGGGCGGCGGGCGTCGACACGCTCGTGCTCGGCTGCACCCACTACCCGTTCCTCGAGGGCGCGATCTCGCTGCTCATGGGCCCGGACGTCACGCTCGTCTCGAGCGACACGGAGACCGCCAAGGACGTCTACCGCGAGCTGGTCTCCGCGGGACTCGAGCGCCGCTCCGACGCGCCGCCCGTGATCCGCTACGAGGCCACCGGCGGCAGCGCGTCCGACTTCGAGGCGCTCGCGCGGCGGATGCTCGGCACGGGCGTCACGCACGTCGAGCTCGTCGAGACCGGCGCCATCCAGCTTCCCCGCCCGCCCCGGCCGGACGCGGCGACGCATCCGGACCGGGACGGCACCCCCACCCCCGACACGAGCCGAGGCCGCACATGACCGACGACACCCCCCGCCACGACGGCCGCGCCGCCGACCAGCTGCGCGAGATCACCATCGAGCGGAACTGGAGCGAGCAGGCCGAGGGATCCGCCCTCATCTCCTTCGGGCGCACCCGCGTCCTCTGCACCGCGTCCTTCACGAACCGCGTCCCGCGGTGGAAGGCCGGCAGCGGCCAGGGCTGGGTCACCGCCGAGTACGCGATGCTGCCCCGCGCCACGAACGAGCGCATGGACCGCGAGGCCGTCAAGGGCAAGGTCGGCGGCCGCACGCACGAGATCTCCCGGCTCATCGGCCGCAGCCTCCGCGCCGTCGTCGACATGAAGGCGCTCGGCGAGAACACGATCGTCATCGACTGCGACGTCCTCCAGGCCGACGGTGGCACGCGCACGGCGGCGATCACGGGCGCGTACGTCGCCCTCGCCGACGCGCTCGAGTGGGGCCGCGAGCGCAAGTTCATCGCGCAGCGCGCCACGCCGCTGAAGGACAGCGTCGCCGCGGTCTCCGTCGGCATCGTCGACGGGAAGCCGCTGCTCGACCTCGCGTACGTCGAGGACGTGCGCGCCGAGACCGACATGAACGTGGTGATGACCGGGAGCGGCTCCTTCGTCGAGGTCCAGGGCACCGCCGAGGGCGCGCCCTTCGACCGCGCCGAGCTCGACGCCCTGCTCGACCTCGCGCTCGGCGGCGGCACCACGCTCACCGCGCTGCAGGCGCAGGCGCTCGGGCGCTGAGGGGACCGCCCGTGATCCCGCTCGTCCTCGCCACGCACAACGCGCACAAGGTCGAGGAGCTGCGCCGGATCCTCGGGGCCCGCCTCGACGGAATCGACCTCGTCGCCTACGACGGCCCCGAGCCTGTGGAGGACGGCACGTCCTTCGAGGAGAACGCGCTGATCAAGGCGCGCGCGGCGGCCCGGCACACCGGCCATGCGGCCCTCGCCGACGACTCGGGCATCGGCGTCGACGTGCTCGGCGGATCGCCCGGCATCTTCTCGGCGCGCTGGTCGGGTTCGTCGCGTGACAGCCGCGAGAACCTCGAGCTCCTGCTCTGGCAGCTCGGCGACGTGCCCGACGCGCATCGCGGCGCGCGCTTCACGTGCGCGGCCGCCCTCGTCGTGCCGACGGCCGACGGCCTCGTCGAGCGCACGGCGGTCGGCGTGTGGGAGGGATCCGTCCTCCGTGAGGTCGCGGGGGAGGGCGGGTTCGGCTACGACCCGATCTTCCGCCCGGCCACCGGCGGCGCCAGCGCGGCCGCGCTCACCGCCGACGAGAAGAACCGGGTCAGCCATCGCGCGCGGGCGTTCGACGCGATCATGCCGGTGGTCCGCCGGGAGCTCCTCGGCGAGGTCTGACCGCTCCTCCCGCTCTGCTGAGAGCGGGAGTCGTTCCCGACTGCGGCGCCGGCTGGATCCGCATGGCCGCGGGCCCGTACGGTGGACGCATGGCCCCCGGATCGCACGACCACGGCGCGGCCACGACCGACCGCCGGCGCCTCGTCGCGGCCCTCCTCATCACCGCCGTCGTGCTCGTGGTCGAGGTCGTCGGGGCGCTGGTCTCCGGATCCCTGGCCCTCCTCGCGGATGCAGGCCACATGACGAGCGACCTGCTCGGACTCGGCATCGCGCTGGTCGCCACCGTCGTCGCCGCGCGTCCCGCGACCGACCGGCACACCTTCGGCTTCCAGCGCGGCGAGGTGCTCGGAGCGCTCGTGAACGGCCTGATCCTGTCGGTCGTCGCGGTCTACGTGGCCGTGCAGGGCGTCCAGCGGCTGCTCGCGCCGGAGGGCCCCGAGATCGACCCGCGCGTGATGCTCGTGGCCGCGGGCCTCGGCCTCGTCGCCAACGTCGCCGCGCTGCTCGTGCTGCGCGGGGGAGCGGAGCGCTCGATCAACGTGCGCGGCGCGTACCTCGAGGTGCTCGGGGACGCGTTCGGCTCGGTCGCGACCATCGTCGCGGGTGTCGTCATCGCCCTCACCGGCTTCGGCCGCGCGGACGCGATCGCGTCCCTCGTCATCGCCGCGCTCATCGTCCCGCGCGCGGTCGTGCTCCTGCGCGACGTCGTGCGCGTGCTCAACGAGTCGACGCCCGTGGGCACCGAGCCCGAGCGGATCCGCGCCCACCTGCTCGAGACCCCCGGCGTCACGGCCGTGCACGACGTGCACGTGTGGGCGATCACGTCGGGGTCGCCCGTCTTCACGGCGCACGTGGTCGTCGAGCCGGACGTGTTCCGCGAGGGCCGCACGGGGGAGCTCCTCGACCGGCTCGCGGGATGCCTCGACGACCACTTCGACGTCGAGCACAGCACCTTCCAGCTGGAGCCGGCGGAGCACGCCGGGCACGAGCACCGGCACCACGTCTGAGACGGCGGCCGACCCGTCGGGTGGGCGCCGCGGATCACGGCCCGGCGCCGCGTGTCACCGGCAGTCGGGGCATCGCCGGGGTCGATCGATCAGCGCCGCGTGGCCGCTCGCATCATCGACGCGTGCACGTCCGCTTCGCCGCCGCCCGCCTCAGCGGCGCGGGTCGTTCGACGGGTCCTGGTCGAAGGACTCGGGGGCGAGCGCGAGCTCCTCGCCGTCCTCCGCCGCGACGCCCGCCGCCTCCTCGTCGCGCGCGTGCTTGCGGGCGCGGAGGAAGTGGATGACGGTGGGCACCGCGGTCACGACGACGGCGCCGAGCAGCACGTAGTCGATGTAGTGCGTGACGAAGTCGCGGATGGGCGGGAACCCGTTGAGCAGGTGGCCGAGGAACGTGAGCCCGGCGCCCCAGATGAGCGCGCCGATCGCGTTGTAGAAGGAGTACTTGCGGTAGTCCATGTGGCCGACGCCCGCGGCGATGGGCGCGAACGTGCGCACGATGGGCACGAAGCGCGCCGCGATGACGGCGAGGCCGCCGAACCGCGCGAAGAACGCGTTGGTGCGCACGACGTTCTGCCGGCTGAAGATGCCCGAGTCCTTGCGCTCGAAGACCCGCGGTCCCGCCTTGTGGCCGATGAGGTAGCCGACCTCGCCGCCCGCGAACGCGGAGAAGGCGATGGCGAGGCAGATCCACCAGATGTCGATGCCCGTGATGCCGGGGAGCGTGAGGCCCGCGATGACCAGCAGCGTGTCGCCCGGGAAGAGGAAGCCGAAGAGCAGGCCCGTCTCGGCGAAGATGATGAGGCAGATCCCGACGAGGGCGAATCCCCCGAACGACTCGATGAGGGTCGTCGAGTCGAGGAAGTCGAAGAGCTGGGGATGCACGTGTGGGGCTCCAGTCGTGGTGGGCCGCGACGACCCGTTCGATCGAGCGGCGGCAGAGCACAGGATATCGGGAGCCGCCGCGAGCGCGCCGAGTCCCGGCCACCCCCGGTCGAGGGGCGCGGCGCCCTCAGCCGCCGAGCTCGGCGTGCCCGAAGAGGCCCGGGACGCCGCCGGAGTGCCAGAGCACGACGCGATCGTCCTCGCCGATGTATCCGTCGCGCACGGCGGCGACGAGCCCCGCGGCCGCCCGGGCGGTGTAGGTGGGGTCGAGGAGGATCCCGGTGGTCCGCGCCACGAGGGTCAGCGCGGCGCGCGCCTCGTCGGTGAGGCGCGCGTACCCGGCGCCCACGCGGTCCGCGTCGATGCGGAGGCGGTCGGCCGCGATCCCCGTGCCGCGCTCGGCGAGGAAGCCGGCGACCACGGCGCGCGGGTCGCCGACGGCGCCGCAGTGCACGCCGAGGACCCGCTCCGGCCCGAGCGCCTCGACGAGCCCGGCCATCGTGCCGCCCGATCCCAGCGCGACGACCACGTGGTCCACCTCGCCGACCTGCGCCGTCAGCTCGTGGCCCGCGTCGACGAAGCCCTGCACGGAGTGCGCGTCGGATCCGCCGAACGCCACGCGGTGCACGCGTGCGCCCGCGGACTCGAGCTCCGCGACGACGGATCCCGCCCGCGTCTCGGCGCCCGCGTCGCCCGACCAGACGATCCGCGCCCCGTACAGCGCGTCGAGCAGCACGTTGCCGCGCTCGGCGACCTCGTGCCCCTCGAGCACGAGCACGACGTGGAGTCCGAGCGCGGCACCGGCCGCCGCCGTCATGCGCGCGTGGTTGCTCTGCGGGGCGCCCGTGGTGACGACCGCGTCCGTGCCGCGCGCGACGGCACGGCCGAGCGAGCGCTCGAGCTTCCTGGCCTTGTTGCCGCCGCCGCCCCAGCCGATGAGGTCGTCCCGCTTCATCAGCAGCCGGTCGGGTCGGAGCCCGACGGCCTCCGCGAGCCGCGGGACGGGATGCACGGGCGTCGGCTCGGTCCAGAGGCGGAGGCGGTCGTCCACGGGTGCTCCTCGTCGCGGGTCGGAGCGCCGCGGCGGGCGGATCCGCTCCCCGTCGACCACGGGCGGGCGGGCCGCGCCCTCGTGCGGGAGAAGGGACTTGAACCCTCACGCTCGAAAGCACAGGAACCTAAATCCTGCGTGTCTACCGATTCCACCACTCCCGCGGGTGCCCGACCAGCTTAGGACGCCCCCTAATATGTTGATCGTGACAACGAAGACACTGGTAGCAGGCATCGACTCCTCCACGCAGAGCTGCAAGGTGGTCGTCCGCGACCTCGACACGGGCGCCCTCGTGCGCTCCGGCCGCGCGTCCCACCCCGACGGCTCGGAGGTGGATCCCGCGCACTGGTGGGACGCGCTCCTCGCGGCCGTCGCCGACGCGGGCGGCCTCGACGACGTCGCCGCCATCTCGGTCGGCGGCCAGCAGCACGGCATGGTCTGCCTCGACGAGTCCGGCGCCGTCGTCCGCGACGCGCTCCTCTGGAACGACACGCGGTCCGCGCCCGCCGCCGCCGACCTCCGCGACGAGCTCGGCGCCGACGCCTGGGCGAGCGCCACGGGCGTCGTCCCGGTGGCGTCCTTCACCGCCACCAAGCTCCGCTGGCTGCGCGACGCCGAGCCCGAGAACGCCGCCCGCGTAGCCGCCGTCGCCCTCCCGCACGACTGGCTGACCTGGCGCCTCCTCGGGCACGGCGTCGGATCCCCGGACCTCGCGGCCCTCACCACCGACCGCTCCGACGCGAGCGGCACCGCGTACTGGTCCAGCGTCACGGGGGAGTACCGCCTCGACCTGCTGGAGCGCGCGCTCGGCCGCGTCGTCGGCCTGCCGCGCGTGCTCGGCCCCGGCGAGTCCGCAGGGCTGACGGGCGACGGCATCCCCGGCGTCCCGGCCGGCATCCCCGTCGGCCCCGGCGCGGGCGACAACGCCGCCGCCGCGCTCGGCCTCGGCGCGGTGCCCGGCGACGTGGTCGTCTCCATCGGCACGTCCGGCACGGTGTTCGCCGTCACGGCGGATCCCATCACGGACGCGTCCGGCACGGTCGCCGGCTTCGCGGACGCCACGGGCAACTTCCTCCCGCTCATCGCGACCCTCAACGCCGCCCGTGTACTCGACGGCGGCGCGCGCCTCCTCGGCGTCGACCACGCGCGGCTGTCCGAGCTCGCGCTCGAGGCCCCCGCCGGATCCGACGGCCTCGTGCTCCTGCCCTACTTCGAGGGCGAGCGCACCCCGAACCTGCCCGACGCGACCGCGTCGCTGCACGGCATGACCCTCCGCAACTCGACGCCCGCGACCATGGCCCGCGCCCACGTCGAGGGCATGCTGTGCGGCCTGGCCGACGGCCTCGACGCGATCACGCGCCAGGGCGTCGAGGTCGAGCGCGTGCTCCTCATCGGCGGCGGCGCGAAGAGCCGCGCCGTGCGCGAGATCGCCCCGACCGTCTTCGGCGTCCCCATCCACGTGCCGGACGCGGGCGAGTTCGTCGCCGACGGCGCCGCGAAGCAGGCCGCGTGGATCCTCACGGGCTCGCTGCCCGAATGGCCCCTCGCGGGCGACGAGGTCTTCGACGCGCCGGGCGTGCCCGCGGTGCGCCAGGCGTACGCGGCGGCGAAGGCGGAGCTGGGGTACTGACGCCGGTCGCGCGCTAGCGGCGCGACCTGTGGACGGCCCGTGCGGGATCGGGTCCTGATCAGCATCCTGTGCGGGTGCAGACGCGGACGCCCCTTGACATCATCTCCGGACGGGTGCGGGAGCGCCTCCGCGACGACGGCGCGGTCGCCGAGGCGGCGGGCACCGCGGTGGTCGTGCGCGAGGAGGTCCGGCGGTTCGCGGAGCAGGCGCTCGGGTCCGACGCGCGGCTCCTCGACGACGAGGCGGCGACCGAGCGCGAGGTGCTCGCCCGCATCACCGGCTTCGGCGCGCTGCAGCCCCTCCTCGACGACGACACGATCGAGGAGATCTGGATCAACGCCCCCACGCGCGTGTTCGTGGCACGCACCGGCGTCCCCGAGCTGACGTCGCTCGTCCTCTCCGACGCCGAGGTGCGCGACCTCGTCGAGCGGATGCTGCAGTCCTCGGGCCGTCGGGTGGACCTGTCGACGCCGTTCGTCGACGCGTCGCTGCCCGACGGCTCCCGGCTGCACGTCGTCATCCCCGACGTCACGCGCCGCCACTGGGCCGTCAACATCCGCAAGTTCTCCCGGCGCATCCGCGACCTCGACCACCTCGTGGCCCTCGGCAGCCTCCCACTGCAGGCGGCGGAGTTCCTCCGGATGAGCGTGCGGGCCGGCCTCTCCATCGTCGTGAGCGGGGCGACGCACACCGGCAAGACCACCATGATCGACGCGCTGCTGTCCGCCGCCCGCGCGTCCGACCGCATCGTCACGGTCGAGGAGACGTTCGAGCTGGATCCCGCCGGCCGCGACGTCGTGGCGATGCAGTGCCGGCAGCCGAGCCTCGAGGGCTCCGGCGAGATCACGCTCCGGCGCCTCATCAAGGAGGCGCTGCGGATGCGGCCCGACCGGCTCGTCGTGGGGGAGGTGCGCGAGGCCGAGTGCCTCGACCTCCTCATCGCGCTCAACTCCGGCGTGCCGGGCATGTGCTCCATCCACGCCAACAGCGCCCGCGAGGCCCTCGTGAAGATGTGCACGCTGCCGCTGCTCGCCGGCCGCAACATCGACTCGGCGTTCGTGGTGCCCACGGTCGCGAGCTCCGTCGACCTCGTCGTCCACCTCGAGGTGCGGCCCTCGGGCGCGCGGCGGGTGGTCGAGATCCTGGCGCCCGGCGGCCGTCATTCCGGGATGGTGATCGAGGCCAGCTCGGTCTTCGCGCTGGAGGACGGCGTGCTCACCGCCACGGGCGGCCAGCCCGCCCACCTCGCCAAGTACCACGCCGCGGGGCTCGACCCGCTCCGCGTGCTGGTGGCGGCGCCGTGAGGGTCGCGCTCGGCCTCGCCCTCGGGGCCGGCCTCCTCCTCATGCTCGCGCCACGCCTGTGGCCGTCGCGGCCGGAGGCGCCGGGCGGGCGTCGCGGGGCGGCGGACGCGGTGCACGACCGCCTCACGCACGCCGGCCTCGCCAAGGTCTCCGTCAGCTCCTTCCTCGCCATCTCGGTGCTCGTCGGCCTCGCGGCCGGGGTGCTGGTCGAGGCGCTGCTCCGGATCGACGGCGCGGCGGTCGCGGCGGGGGTCGCGGGCACGGCCCTCCCGTGGATCGCGGTCGGCGCGCGGTCCGCCTCCCGGCGCCGCGCGTACCGTGCCGTCTGGCCCGACGTCGTCGACCACCTCGTGAGCGCGGTGCGCGCCGGGATGGGCCTGCCGGACGCGGTCGCCTCCCTCGCGGAGGCCGGGCCGGCCGTGCTCCGACCGGCCTTCCGCGCGTTCGCCGCGGACAACCGCACCACGGGCAGCTTCGGCGTCGCCCTCGACGAGCTCAAGGCGCGCCTCGCGGATCCCACGGCCGACCGCATCCTCGAGACCCTCCGCATGGCCAGGGAGGTCGGCGGCACCGAGCTGCCCGACGTGCTCCGCGGCCTCGCCCGCTTCCTGCGGGAGGAGGCCGCCATCCGCAGCGAGGCGGAGGCGCGGCAGTCGTGGGTCGTCAACGCGGCGAAGCTCGGCGTGGCCGCGCCGTGGATCATCCTGGCGCTCCTCTCCACCCGCTCGGAGGCGGCCGCGGCGTACGACACCCCCACGGGGACGGTCGTCATCGTGGTCGGCCTCGCCGTCTCCGCCGTGGCCTACCGGGTGATGCTCGCCCTCGGCCGCCTCCCCGAGGACCGGAGGTGGTTCGCGTGACGGGCGTCGAGTCGTGGGGCGCGGTGCTCGGGCTCGTCGCTGGCCTCGGCCTGTGGAGCATGCTCGGCGCGGTGCCGCGGCTGCGGCGGGCGCGACTGCTCGACCGCGTCGCGCCGCACGTGCTGGACGTCTCGGACGGGGCGCGGCGGCACCTCGCGCTCACCACCGTGCATCCGCTCCCGGTGCTCGGCACGCTCGGCGCGCCGGCGGTCGTGCCGCTGCGGCGGGGGCTGTCGCGCGTGCTCGGCGGCACCGAGCGCATCGAGCGGCTGCTGTCGCAGTCCGGATCGGCGGACGACGTGGAGCGTCACCGCTCCCGGCAGCTGGTCGGCCTGGTCCTGGGCGCCGCCGTCGGCGCGCTGACCGCGGCGGTCGTCGGCGGGGCGGCGCTGCTCGCGGGGACCCTGCCGCAGGCCCAGCTGGTCGTCGTCCCGATCGTGGGCGGCATCACGGGGCTCGTCCTCTGCGACACCGCGCTCGAGCGGCGGGCGAAGCGTCGCCTCATCCGCATCTCGGCCGAGCTGCCGACCGTCCTGGAGTTCCTGGCGCTCAGCCTCGCCGCGGGCGAGGGCCTGCTCGACGCGCTCCGCCGCGTGGCGCGCGTCGGATCCGGCGAGCTGGCCGCGGAGCTCGGGCGCGTGGTCGGCGACGTGGGGACGGGCATCCCGGTCGCCCGGGCCTTCGACGACCTCGCGCGCCGACTCGCCCTCCCCGCGGTGTCGCGCCTGGTCGACCAGCTGGCCGGCTCGCTCGAGCGGGGCACGCCGCTCGCGGAGGTGCTCCGCGCCCAGGCGCAGGACGCGCGCGAGGTCGCCAAGCGCGAGCTCCTCGAGAGCGCCGGTCGCAAGGAGGTGGGGATGCTCGTGCCCCTGGTGTTCCTGATCCTCCCGCTCACCATCGTCTTCGCCCTCTTCCCGGGCGTCTTCGTGCTGCAGCTCGGGCTGTAGCGCACCACCACCCCCACCGATCGAGAGGCATGACATGACCCGTCCCCACGCAGGCAGCGACACGACGACGCGCGTCGGCGACCTGGCCGACGACCGCGGCGACGTGCCGGGCTGGGTGCTCATCACCCTGATGACCGCCGGGCTCGTCGTCCTCCTGTGGAGCGTCGCCGGGCCGCTGCTGCAGAACGTCTTCACCCAGGCCATCGACCGGGTCACGTCCTTCTGATGCGCGACGACCGCGGCTCGGCCCCGGCCGAGTTCGTCATGGTCGGCGCGCTCCTGGTCGTGCTCGCCCTGTCGGTCGTGCAGCTCGCCCTCGCGCTGCACGTGCGCACGACCGTGCTCGACGCCGCCGCCGAGGGGGCGCGGGTCGCGGCGCTCGCCGGCTCGACGCGGGCGCAGGGGGTGGAACGGACGCACGACCTCATCGCCGCGGCCGTCGGCGAGCGGTACGCGGGGGACGTGACCGCGGCGACCGGCACCGTGCTCGGCCACCCGGTGGTCAGCGTCACCGTGCGCACCACGCTCCCGCTGCTCGGCCTCCTCGGCGTCGACCGCGGGCTGGAGGTGACCGGGCATGCGGCCGTGGAGCGCCTGGGCTGACGACCGCGGGTCGGCCGCGCTGGAGTTCATCACCGCCGGGGTGCTGCTGCTCGTGCCGCTCGTCTACCTCGTGCTCGCCCTGTCGGCGATCCAGGGCGCGGCGCTCGCGACGGAGGGAGCGGCGCGGCAGGCGGCGCGCGTGTACGTGCGGGCCGACGACGACGCGGCGGGGCGCCGGGAGGCTGAGGCAGCGGTCGACGTGGCGCTCGCCGACCAGGGCGTCCCTCCCACGGGCATCGCCCTCGACATCACGTGCACGCCGGATCCGCGCTCATGCCACGTCCCGCGCTCCCTGGTGCACGTGTCCGTGCGCGTGTCAGCCGACCTGCCGCTCGCACCGCCGGTCGTGGGACCGGACGCGCCGGGGGCCGTGGTCGTCGCCGGAGCGGCGGACGAGCGCGTGTCGGTCTTCACCCGGAGCGCGCCGTGAACCGCCGGGTCCACGACCGCTGGGCCCGCCACCGCCGGGTCGCGAGGATCACGCCTGCGCACGCAGCCGCGAGCGCGACCGGCGACGACGAGGGCTCCATCCTGCTGCTCGTGATCGCGGCGTGCGCCCTCGGTCTCGCCGTGATCCTCATGGTCTCCGCCGCATCGTCCCTGTACCTCGAGCGCGTGCGGCTCTCCGACCTCGCGGACGCCGCCGCGCTCGCCGGAGCCGAGTCCTTCGACGTCGACGGGCCCGTCGACCCGGCGGCCCTCGACGCGCCGGCCGGCGGGGTGCCGCATCCGGTGCTGACGGACGCCGGGGTGGCCGACACGGTGACGCGCTTCCTCGCCGAGGAGCCGACGACCGGCCTGCACGACCTGCGCGTCGACGGCGCCACCACGCCCGACGGCCGCAGCGCCCGCGTCACCCTGTCGAGCACGTGGATCCCGCCCGTCGCCTCCCTGCTCGTGCCGGACGGGGTCCGCATCGACGTGACGAGCACGGCCCGCGGCGTCCTGGTCGGGCCGGGCGCGGCGACGCCGGGACCGGTGGGAGGCGGCTGAGCCGCCTCCCACTCACGCGTCGGGTCAGCGGCTCGCGGTGCTCCCGACGACGTCGCGGTGCCGACGCGACCGGTCGCCGTCAGCGCGCGGGCCGCGGCTTCCGCGGGACGTACCGCGGCACGTACCGCACGAGGATCCCGGCGCCGATGAGGCCGAGCACCCCCATCACGCCGCTGGCGACGGCGAGCGACGCGGCGGAGGTGAGCGCGGCGATGAGGAGCGGGGACGCGGCGCTGCCGGCGTCGCCCGTGAAGCGCCAGGCGCCGAGGAAGGGAGCGGGGTCCTCGCGCGGGGCGAGGTCGGCGCCGAGGGTCATGAGGATCCCCGATCCCACGCCGTTCGCGACCGACATGAACATGGCCACGCCGATGAACCACTGCACGCTCGTCGGCAGGTCGGGCGTGAGCGCGAGCACGAGGTAGCCGATCCCGAGCCCGACCATCGACGGCACGGCGCTCCAGAGGCGGCCGAAGCGGTCCATGATCTGGCCGCTCGCGTAGAAGAGCGCGAAGTCCACGCCACCGGCGATGCCGATGATGAGCGCCGTGTTCGCGTCCGAGATGCCGATGCTCACGGCCCACAGGGGGAGGAGCACGCCGCGGCCCGCGCGCATCGCGCCGATGAGGGCCGCGCCGGATCCGAGCTTCACCAGCACGCCCTTGAAGCGCCAGAGGGTGCGCGCGAGGCCGGCCGACTCGCGGGCCGGGGGAGCGGTGCCCGCGGCGGCCGCGACCGACTCGTCGTCCTGCGGCTCGCCGGCCGTCGCGGGCGCGGCGCTCTGCAGGTCGGCCGCGCGGTTGCGCCGCACGACGTCCATCGGGTCGGGCAGGACGAGCAGCGTCACGGCGGCGGCGAGGCACGCGACGATGTGGATGACGAACGCGGACTGCGACGCCCCGGTCAGGTGGATCACGCCGGCCGCGAGGAACGGCCCGACGAAGTACCCGGCGCGGAACGTGCCGCCGAGCGTCGACAGGGCCCGGGCGCGGAACGCCTGCGGCACGAAGCTCGTCATGAACGCGTGCCGGGCGAGCGCGAACACGGCCGTCGAGACGCCGATGAGGAAGACGCCCACGCCCAGCACGAGCGGGTTCGGCGCGAGGAGGCACAGCACCAGGCCGCCGATGGAGACGAAGGCCGCGCCGATCATCGCGGTCCGCTCGCCGATGCGGCTCACCACGGATCCGCTCGGGATGTCGCCCACGAGCTCGCCGAGCATGATCATGCCGCCGATGAACGCGGCTATCGCGAGCGAGGCGCCGAGGCTGCCCGCGACGATCGGGATGATGGGGATGATCGCCCCCTCGCCGATGGAGAAGAGGAGCGCGGGGAGCAGCGCCGGGAGCGCCACCGCGCGGAGGGAGAAGGGGGTCTCGGGGCTGGACATCGCCCCCGAGCCTACGCGCGGGCGGCCGGGGTCCCGGCCGGGCCTGCCGGTAGGCTGGGCGGCACCATGATCGACCAGGACTTCTCTTCGCGGATCACAGAATTGCGCGACACCTACTCCAACATCCGCTCGGTCGTCGGCGTCGAGCGCCTGCAGCAGGAGGTCGAGGAGCTGAGCGCCCAGGCGGGCGAGCCCGACCTCTGGGACGACACGGAGAAGGCCCAGAAGGTCACGAGCGACCTGAGCCACCGGCAGTCCGAGCTCGCCCGGATCGACGAGCTGCAGCGCCGCCTCGACGACCTCGACGTGCTCGTCGAGATGGCCAAGGACGACGAGGAGTCCGCCGAGGAGGCGGTCGTCGAGCTCGACGGCATCACCAAGATCATGGACGAGCTCGAGGTGCAGACGCTCCTCAACGGCGAGTTCGACCCGCGCCCCGCCGTCGTCACCATCCGCGCGGGCGCCGGCGGCGTCGACGCCGCCGACTTCGCCGAGATGCTCATGCGCATGTACCTGCGCTGGGCCGAGCAGCACGACTACTCCGCCACCGTGCTCGACACCTCCTACGCGGAGGAGGCGGGCATCAAGTCGGCGACCTTCGAGATCGACGCGCCCTACGCCTTCGGCACGCTCTCGGTCGAGGCCGGCACGCACCGCCTCGTGCGGATGAGCCCCTTCAACTCCGCGGGCAAGCGCCAGACGTCGTTCGCCGCCGTCGAGGTCGTGCCGCTCATCGAGCAGACCGAGTCGATCGAGATCCCCGAGAACGACATGCGGGTCGACGTGTTCCGCTCCTCCGGCCCCGGCGGCCAGTCCGTCAACACGACGGACTCGGCGGTGCGCATCACCCACCTGCCCACCGGGATCGTCGTCACCTGCCAGAACGAGAAGAGCCAGATCCAGAACCGCGCCGCCGCCCTCCGGGTGCTGCAGTCGCGCCTGCTCCTCGTGCAGCGCGAGCAGGAGGCGGCCACCAAGAAGGAGCTCGCCGGCAACATCACGGCGAGCTGGGGCGACCAGATGCGCAGCTACGTGCTCGCGCCGTACCAGATGGTCAAGGACCTCCGCACGGAGCACGAGGTGAACAACCCGTCGAACGTGTTCGACGGCGACCTCGACGGCTTCATCTCCGCGGGCATCCGCTGGCGCAAGTCGCCCGACCGCGCCTGAGAGAGTCCGGGGGACCGCCCGCCGCGGTGAGTCGATGCGGCGTTCGGAGGGTCTGGTGCCTAGGGTCGTACCGACATGATCAGGTTCGACCACGTATCCAAGGTGTATCCCGGCAACCCCCGACCGGCGCTGAGCTCCGTCGACCTCGAGATCCTCCGGGGGGAGTTCGTCTTCCTCGTCGGCGCGTCCGGGTCCGGCAAGTCCAGCTTCCTGCGTCTCGTGCTCAAGGAGGACCGGCCCACGCAAGGGACGATCCACGTCCTGGGCCAGCAGCTGAACCAGCTGTCGAGCCGCAAGGTCCCCTACTACCGGCGGAGCCTGGGGGTGGTGTTCCAGGACTTCCGCCTGCTGCCGAACAAGTCCGTGTTCGACAACGTGGCCTTCACCCTCCAGGTGATCGGCAAGTCCCGCGGCTTCATCCAGGAGGCCGTCCCCGACGTCCTCAACATGGTGGGCCTCAAGGGCAAGGAGCAGCGGCTCCCGCACGAGCTCTCCGGCGGCGAGCAGCAGCGCGTCGCGATCGCGCGCGCCGTGGTCAACAAGCCCGCCGTGCTCCTCGCGGACGAGCCCACCGGCAACCTGGACCCGCTGACGAGCGCGGGCATCATGCAGGTGCTCGAGCGGATCAACGCCAACGGCACGACGGTCATCATGGCCACGCACGACTCCGGCATCGTCGACCAGATGCAGAAGCGCGTCATCGAGCTCATCGGCGGCGAGGTCGTCCGCGACGAGCTCGGCGGCCAGTACCAGACCTCTGCGATCGACCTGCCGCGCACGGCCGAGAACGCGGTCGGCGTGAACCCCGAGCACCCGCCCGTCGCGGCGCCCACGCCCGTGTTCGTGCCGGCGGCGCCGCTTCCCGCACCCGTGCGCCCGACCGCGCCCGCCGCTCCCGCCACCGCGGCGGAGCGGCGCGAGCAGGCGCGTCGCGACAAGCAGCGCCGCGCCGACGAGAAGGCGCGCGCCAAGGAGGAGGCGACCCGCGAGGCCGCGGCCGCCAAGGCCGCGCGCAAGGCGCCGAAGGAGAAGGCGCCCGCTGCGGCGCCCGCCGCCGCCGCGCCCGCGGTCGCCCCGGCGCCCGCCGCGGCACCGGTCCCCGAGGCCGCAGGGGAGGCCCCCGCGACGACGGAGCCCGCCGCGCCCCTCGTCCCCGCCGCGTCGCCCGTCCGCGAGTCGACGACGCCCCGTCCCGACCGCGACGCCGCACGGACGTCCACGTCCACGTCCACGCCCTCGGCCTTCGCGGAGGCGGCCCGCGTGGATCCGCTGCCCGCGCCCGCCGCGGAGCCCGCGCCCGCCGCGGCGCCGTCGTCCTCCGGGTCCCGTCCCGGCGACGGCGAGCCCGCCTCGCGTCCGGCCGACGCCACCCCCGCGGCGGACGACCGTCGCGAGTCCGCGCCGCGGGAGACCGCGCGTCCCGACGCCGGGACCGCGCGCCGACCCGGGGAGGAGCAGGCGCCGTCCCGAGCCGTCCCCGTGGTGCGAGAACCCGCCGACGAGCCCGTGCGGGAGTCCGCTCCGGTCGACGACGCGCCGCCGTCCGCCTCGGCGCCGCGGGCGCCCAGCCGCCGCAACGGCGGGGGAGCGGCACCCGCCGCCCCCAGCACCGGATCCATCCGCCGCCTGCCGGAGGGGACGGGCGTGATCCGCCTCCCCGACCTGTCCGACGGGCAGGGCGGCACCGCGCCCGCCGACGGGCGCGACGACGCCGAGCTCGCCGAGCTCGGCCTTGCCGAGAAGCTGGGGCTCCGCGCCCGCGGCGAGTCGCCGGACGACACCGGCGCACAGGATGTGGGGCCCACACGATGAGACTCGGACTCGTCCTCTCCGAGGTCGGCCACGGCCTCCGTCGGAACGTCAGCATGGTCGTCTCGGTCGTGCTCGTCACCTTCATCTCCCTCACGTTCGTGGGCGCCGCCGTGCTGCTGCAGATGCAGATCGGCCAGATGAAGAACTACTGGTACGACCGCGCCCAGGTCGCCATCGACTTCTGCACCGACACGTCGGTGCCGAGCGAGACCTGCGTCAACGGCAAGGCCACCCAGGAGCAGATCGACGCGGTGAAGGAGCGGCTCGACAGCGAGACGCTCGCCCCGTTCATCGACAAGTACTACTTCGAGGACCAGGACACGGCGTACAAGAACTTCCAGGAGCAGTTCAAGGGCGATCCCGTCACCGAGCTGGTGCAGCCGGAGTTCCTCAACGAGGCGTTCTGGGTGAACCTCAAGGACCCGTCGAAGTCCGACATCCTCAGCGACAGCCTCTCCGGGCTCGCGGGCGTGGAGAACGTGACGGACCAACGGCAGTACCTCGACCAGATCTTCTCGATCCTCAACGCCGCCAGCCTCACCGCGGTCGGCATCGCCGGGCTCATGCTCGTGGCCGCCGCGCTCCTGATCGCCACCACCATCCGGCTGTCCGCGTTCTCGCGGAGACGGGAGCTGGGCATCATGAGGCTGGTCGGGGCGTCGAACCGCTTCATCCAGACCCCGTTCATCCTCGAGGGCGTGTTCGCGGCGCTCATCGGGAGCGTGCTCGCCAGCGCGGCGACGGTGGCGCTCGTGAAGTTCTTCGTGCAGGGGTTCCTGAGCTCGAGGCTCACGTCGATATCCCTGGTGAACATGGACGACGCGCTGCTGGTGGTGCCGATCCTGCTCGCGGTCGGCGTCGTCCTCTCGGCGGTGTCGGCGAACTTCGCGATCAGCAGGTACCTCCGGATCTGATCCTCCGGTAGACTGATGGGCTGCCCGGATCCGGGCGCATCCACCTGAACCATCGAGGAGTCCACCGTGCCCAGGGAACGTGGCGAGAAGGTGGTGGCGACCAACCGCAAGGCGCGCCACGACTACACCATCGAGTCGACCTACGAGGCGGGCCTCGTGCTCACGGGCACCGAGGTCAAGTCGCTCCGTCAGGGGCGGGCGTCGCTCGTCGACGGCTACGCGTTCGTCGACGCCGGCGAGGCGTGGCTCGACGCGGTGCACATCCCCGAGTACAACCAGGGCACCTGGAACAACCACCCGGTCAGGCGGAAGCGCAAGCTCCTCCTGCACAAGGAGCAGATCCTCAAGATCCACTCCAAGGTGAAGGAGGGCGGCTACACGGTCGTCCCCCTGCAGCTCTACTTCGTCGACGGCCGCGCCAAGGTGGAGCTCGCCGTCGCGAAGGGCAAGAAGGAGTACGACAAGCGCCAGACGCTCCGTGAGCGCCAGGACAAGCGGGAGGCGGACCGCGCCATGTCCTCGCACCGCCGGCTCGGCGAGTAGGCGC
This sequence comes from Clavibacter michiganensis subsp. tessellarius, assembly GCF_021922985.1. Taxonomy (NCBI): domain Bacteria; kingdom Bacillati; phylum Actinomycetota; class Actinomycetes; order Micrococcales; family Microbacteriaceae; genus Clavibacter; species Clavibacter tessellarius. Next base: position 538,920 of record NZ_CP040788.1, read on the forward strand.
GCACCGGTCCTCCCGGTGGTGCGGCCGGCTCGCGTCGGCTATCATTGAGGGCTGGCCGGGGTTCGCTCCGGCCGACGTTTGACAACTCGACAGCGTGGAACATGCGACCCGGCTCGGGCACCGACAGGTGCACGGTCGTGCATGGGGATGATCGGTTTCGACATTGCCTGCAAAACTGCGAGAAGCGGGTCGAGGATGCAGGGTCAGCTCGTAAACGATCTCTGCAAACTACAACTGCCGAAAACAAGCAGTCGTCCTTCGCTCTCGCTGCCTAAGCGAGCGAACTAACAGGACCGTCGACCCGGGGATGCTCTCTATCCGGTAAGTCGGCGTCAGAAAAGGGAGCTCGCTGCGCGGTCGTGCCTCAGGGCCGCGCGGGACTCGAACTGAGGCTGGGCCCGTCGGATCAGACGCCAGGAGCAAGTTCCGGGGCCGAGCAGGACGTCTTTCCTGGATACACCCGTAGAAGGCGCAGGCTTACAGCAGTGGACCGGGGTTCGATTCCCCGCATCTCCACCATCGCGTCGCATGTCCCACGCTCGTCGAGGACCGGATCCGTCCGGTCGACGCGAAGGCCCCGTCCACCCGGACGGGGCCTTCGTCGTCCGGGGAGCCGGATCAGCCCAGGGGTGCGCGGGGTGTCGCGGGCGCGGGAGCCCCCGGGTCGCTCGTCGCGAGGGCCGGAGCCGTGGTCCCCACCGCGGGCGACACCGTGCGGCCGCGACGTCGCCTCCGTCCGCCCGAGCGCCCGTACACGAGGTACATCGTGAGCCCCATGATGACCATGAGCAGCACCGTGTAGACGAACGTGATGCCCATGGAGTCGAGGTTCGCCTCGCCCTCCGTGCTCGCCTTGATGGCGATGCCGAGCGGCTCGTACAGCGGCTGATAGAGGAAGACCGCGGCGTCGTAGTCGTCGAGCAGGCTGTTGAAATTGAGCGCCGTGATGGCGGCGACCGTGGGGATCACGAGCGGCACCAGCACCCGCCGGAACGTCGTGAGCGACTTCGCGCCGAGGATCCGCGCCGCGTCCTCGAGCGACTGCGGCACGCTCGCGAACGCCGCCTTCAGCAGGCGCAGGGTGAACGGCACCTTGACGATGATGTAGGCCAGGAGCAGCAGCCAGGTCGTCCCCGTGAGCACCTGGCCGCCGATCAGCGGCTGCGGCCGGTCGAACGTCTGCAGCAGCGCGAGCGCGATGAGGATGGTCGGCAGGATCCACGGAATGTGCAGCAGGTACTCGAGCGTCGCGGTGACCCAGTTGCGGTTGCGCTGGATCATGCGCGCGACGAACAGGAGGCCTGCCACGACGATCACGGCGGCCAGCGCGCTGTAGACGAGGCTCACGATGAAGGGCCGGAGCACGTCGGGGGAGCCGAGGACGGTCGCGTAGTTCCGCAGCGTGAACGAGTCCCACGTGATGGTGCCCGTCTGCACGCTCTTCGAGTCGAGGAACGAGAACAGCACGATGAGGATCACCGGCAGCGAGTAGACCACGAACAGCGCGTACGCGACGACGTGCACGACGCCGTTCACCATCGGGTTCCGGATGCGCTGCTTCTGCAGCGGCGTCGCGACCTTCGCCACCGAGAAGTACACGCCCGACTTCTCGACGCGGTTCATGATCGCGAGCAGCACGATCGTCGCGACGCCCAGCACGATCGCGAGGAGCGCCGCGAGGTCGCGCGAGCTCGTGCTCTTGGAGAACGTGACGATCATGGGCGCCACCGTCTGGAAGCCCGTGCCGCCGAGCACCAGGGGAGCGGTGAGCGCCCCGAGGCCGGTGAGGAACGTGAGCACGGTGACCGCGAAGATCATGGGCCGCAGGGCCGGCAGCACGATGCGGAAGAGGATGCGCCCGTTGCCCGCGCCCATGCTCCGGGCCGCCTCGATGGTCTGGTGGTCGATCGCCGCGAGCGACGAGCGGAGGAAGAGCATGTGGTTCGTGGTGGTGGCGAAGGTCATCACGATGACGACCGCGAAGTAGCCCGAGAACCAGTCGGGGTCGAGGTCGGGGAACGCGCGCTGCGCGAGGGCCGTGACGAACCCGTGGCGCCCGTAGATGAAGTCGTAGCCGGCCGCCAGCACGATGCCGCCGTAGATGAGCGTAGTGGCGTAGCCCAGCCAGAGCACGCGGGATCCGCGCACCACGAAGTACTCGGTGACCAGCACGATGAAGATGCCGACCACGTTGACGGTGACGGCCAGGGTCACCGCGAGGAGCAGGCTGTTGCCGACGCTGCGCATGGCCCGGTCGGAGCTCACGAGCTTCTCGAGGGCGCCGCCGCTGAAGGACCCGTCGGGGAAGAACGTCGTGACGAGCAGGTTGGCGTTGGGGAGCACCAGGAACGTGACGACGAACCAGAGCGCGGCGATGAGCACCACGACGCCGAGCGGGGAGCGCAGCAGGGCGCGGACGGGGGTGCGCACGGCTACGACCGGTACTGCAGGATCGCGGCCGGGTCGATGCCCACGACGACCTCGGCGCCGGGCGCGAGCGGCGGGGCGCCCGTCTCGGCGACGAGCGCCTCGACCGCGTCGTCCCCGAGGTCGACCCGGTACGTGCTGTGGGGCCCGTGGTACGTGCGCTCGGCGACGACGCCGTCGAGGTGGATGCGACGGGAGCGCGAGGGCGTTGCGTCCCGCGGATCCACCGACACGCGCTCACGCCGCACGTACGCACGGCCCGAGGCGTCGAGGTCGGTCGCCCCCGCGTCGCGCAGGCGGGCGACCGTGCGGGGGCCGAGCGCGTTGATGGCGCCGACGAAGGTGGCGACGAACTCGGTGGCCGAGCGGTCGTAGATGTCCTCCGGGGTGCCGACCTGCTCGATCCGCCCCGCGTCGAAGACGGCGATGCGGTCGCTCATGGTGAGCGCCTCCTCCTGGTCGTGCGTGACGTACACGGTCGTGATGCCCAGGCGGGACTGCAGGCCCTTCAGCTGGTCGCGCAGCTGCACGCGGAGCTTCGCGTCGAGGTTGGAGAGCGGCTCGTCGAGCAGGAGGATCCGCGGCTCGAGCACGAGCGCCCGCGCGATGGCGACGCGCTGCTGCTGACCGCCGGAGAGCTCCGCCACGTTCTTGTCGAGCTGCGCCTCGCTCAGCTCGACCTGGTCGGCCATGGCGCGCACGAGCCGGTCGGTCTCGGCCTTGCCCGCCTTCCGCACCGTGAGGCCGAACGCGATGTTCTGCCGCACCGACATGCTCGGGAAGAGCGCGTAGTTCTGGAACACCATGCCCACGCGGCGCTTCTCGCTCGGCAGCCGCGTGGCGACCTGGCCGTCGATGACGATGTCGCCGCGGCTCGGGTCGACGAAGCCGGCGAGGGTCCGCAGTGCCGTCGTCTTGCCGCAGCCGGACGGCCCGAGGAGCGTGAAGAACTCGCCCTCGTGGATCTCGAGGTCGAGCCCAGGGATCGCCACCTGGTCGCCGAAGCGCACCTCGACGTCGTCGAAGCGGATCATCAGGGCAGGTACTCCAGCTCGGTCTTCTCGACCCAGTCGGCGATGTGCTCGCGCACGAAGCCGTAGTCGACGTCCTGCTTGTCGAGCGACTCGATGAGCTCCTTCACGGCAGGCAGCGCCTTCTCGCGCGCGGTCGTGTTGACGGGATAGCTCGAGAACTTCTCCGCGAACGCGCCCTGGACGTCGGCGCTGCCGAACCAGTCGATGAACGCGCGGGCGCGCTCCTCCTTCTTCGTGCCGGCGATCTCGGCGATCTGCTCGGTGACGAACGGGACGCCGGCCTTCGCGGGCACGATCTCGGTGGTCGTGCCGTACTGCGCGTCGCGCGCCGCGATGCCGCTCGAGGGGAGCGTGCCGAACGCGACCTCGCCGCGGGAGAGGCGGGCGTAGAGGTCCGTGCCCTCGACCGCGGGGGATCCGTTCGCGAAGTAGTCCTTCACGACCTGCCAGCCGGCGTCGCTGATGCCGAGGTCGCCGTCCGGGTCCTCGTAGGGCGCGAGGAGGCCCGCGAGGATGAGCTGCGGGGTCGCCTCGCCGAGGCGCGTGTTCACCTCGTACTTCCCCTCGTACTTCGACGAGTAGAGGTCCGTGACGTCCTTCGGCACGTCGCCGCCCGAGGTCTGCTTCGCGTCGTGCACGGTGACGATCGCCTGCTCCACGAGCGGCCAGTACGCGCCGTCGGCGGGGTCGCCCGCGGCCTGGTCGACCTCGTCCGACCACGCGGGCGTGTAGGCGGTGATGGCGTCCTCCGCCTTGAGGTCCTCGAAGTACATGTTGTTGAGGCCGAACACCACGTCCCCGACGGGGTTGTTCTTCTCGGCCACGATGCGGTTCGCGAGGTCGGCGCCGCCGAGGCCCACGATCTGGATGTCGAAGCCCGCCTTCGCCGCCTCGACCGTGACCCAGTCGCCGCGGCCGTCGCCGTTGGAGTTCGTGTAGACGATGAGGGTGTCGCCCGAGGCGGGGGAGGCGCCGGGCTCCGCGCTGCCGCCGCCCGACGACCCGCATCCGGCGAGGGCGAGCCCGGCCGCGACGACGGCGGCGATCGAGGCGGGGAGACGGCGGGCGCGGTTCTTCATGGTGTCCTCTCGGAGGGAGCACGGCGGCGTGCTCGCGGGCGGCGCCGATCCGGCGCGAAGTCCTCACCCTAGGAGCGGGATCCACGGCGGCCCGGCCCCGCGATCGCTGTTGGCGCGCTGTTCAGCGCAGGGACACCCCGGACGATTCCCTCAGGTGAGGAGCAAGCTGGTCGGGGCGCGTCGCGCCGCTCGCGGGAGCGGGAATACATAGCACGTGCATTGGATTCGATACCTCATGACCGGACGCACCACCGCGGAGACCCCCTCGACCACCAGCCCCGCCGACGACGATCGCGACCGCACGCGCTGGCAGGCCTTCTGGGTCTGCGTGGGCGTCGCGGCCCTGACGATCCTCGACCTCTCGAAGGTCAACGTCGGGCTGCCGTCGATCGAGGAGTCGCTGGGCGCCGGATCCACCGACCTGCAGCTCATCGTCGCCGGCTACGCGCTCGCGTTCGGGCTGGCGCTGGTGCCGGCCGGCCGCCTCGGCGACATCCGCAGCCGCCGCCTCATGTTCGTGATCGGCCTCAGCGCCTTCACGCTCGCGAGCCTGCTCTGCGCCCTCGCGCCCGACGTGAACACGCTCGTGGTCGCGCGGATCCTGCAGGGCGTCGCCGCGGGCATCCAGATGCCGCAGGTGCTCGGCCTCATCCAGCAGCTCTTCCAGGGCGAGGAGCGGGCGCGCGCATTCGGCCTGTTCGGCGCCGTCGTGGGCGTCTCGACGGCGTTCGGCCCGACCGTGGGCGGCCTGCTGATCCAGCTCGGCGGCCCGGAGGACGGCTGGCGGCTGCTCTTCTGGATGAACATCCCGCTCGGCATCGCGGCCATCCTCTTCGCGCTCAAGCTCCTGCCCCGGCGTCAGGCGCGGCCGGAGGGGAAGGTGGGCCTGGACCCCGTCGGCATCGTGCTCCTCGCGGTCGCGACGTTCTCGCTCATGCTGCCGTTCGTGCTCACGACCGGCGGACCCGACGACGACCCGCGCCGCTGGCTCTCGCTGGCGGTCGCCGTGGTCGCGGCCGCGCTCTTCGTGGCCTGGGAGCACCGCTACGCGTCGCAGGGCAAGTCGCCCGTCGTGCACTTCGCGCTGTTCCGGCTGTCGTCGTACCGCAACGGCATCCTCATCGCGACGGCCTACTTCGCCGCGATCCCCGCGGTGTTCCTGCTCACGACGCTCTACCTGCAGCAGGGCCTCGGCCTCGCCCCCGTGTTCGCGGGCATGGTCGGCATCCCGTTCGCCCTGTCCTCGGCCGTGACGGCGTGGATCGGCGGGCGCCTCGTGTCGCGCCTCGGCCGGCAGCTGGTGGTGATCGGCCTCGCGGTCGTCGTGGTCGGGATCACGCTCCTGCTGCTCGCGGCCGTGCTCACGCCGCGCGAGGTCACCCCGTGGGCCATGGCCGCGGCCATGCTCGTGGCGGGCGTCGGCGCGGGCTTCGTCATCTCGCCGAACCAGACCCTGACGCTCGCGGAGATCCCGGTCACCGAGGGCGGCGTCGCCGGGTCCATGGCGCAGGTCGGCCAGCGCGTGGGGACCGCCGTGGGCGTCGCGGCCGCGTCGGCCACGTTCTTCAGCACGCTCTACGCGGAGGCGGCGGGCGGATCCGACGCCAGCCTCGCCGTGTACCACGACGGCTTCCGCAACGGCTTCCTCGTCACGATCTCGCTGGTGGCGGTCGCGCTCCTGCTCGGGCTCGTGGACCTCGGGCAGCGCCGCCGCCGTCAGCGGGCCGCGACCGCCTGACCTCGTCGGGTTGGGCGCGCCCGCTCCGGATCCGGCGTCAGCGCGCGACGACCCCCAGCACGGCGTCGTGCAGGTGGCCGTTCGTCGCGAGCGCCGACCCGTGCCACGGGCCGGCCTCGCCGTCGATCGAGGTGAAGCGGCCGCCCGCCTCCTCGATCACGGGGATGAGCGCGGCCATGTCGTAGGGCTTGAGGTCGTGCTCGCCCGCGATGTCGAGGAGGCCCTCGGCCAGCAGCATGTAGGCCCACATGTCGCCGAAGTCGCGCGAGCGCTTGACCCGGCCGGACAGGTCGAGGAGCTCCTCGAGCCGGTCGGCGTCGCGCCAGCGTTGCACGCCGGCGACGCTCATGGAGGCGTCCTCGAGCCGGGCGACGTCCGAGACGCGGATGCGCCGCTCCTGGGAGGTGGTGGCCTGCCCGAGCGTGTCGTCGACGTAGGCGCCGAGGCCCGTCGCGCCCCACCAGCGGCGGCCGAGCGCGGGCGCGCTCACGACGCCGACCACGGGGACGCCGTCGACCGCCAGCGCGATGAGGGTGCCCCACACGGGCACGCCGCGCGCGAAGTTCGAGGTGCCGTCGATCGGATCGACGATCCACTGCCTCGACGACGAGCCGGACGTGCCGTACTCCTCGCCGAGGACGCTGTCGTGCGGGCGGCTGTCCGCGATGCCCGCCCGGATCGCGCGCTCGACGGACATGTCGGCGTCGGTGACCCAGCTGGAGTCCGCCTTCGTCTCGACGGCGAGGTCCGCGGAGCGGAAGCGGTCGAGCGAGATGGCGTCGGCCATGTCGGCCAGCTCCCTCGCGAGCCGCAGGTCGGACGACAGGGAGTGCAGGGGTTCGGAGGCCACGGGGTCGAGCCTAGCGAGCGGCCCGGCGCCGCCCGATCACTCCCCCTTGACGGCGTCCGAGCGGTTGGACACGAGGTGCTGCAGGGAGTGGAGGCGCTCGCGCCCGGCGTCGCCGAGCTCGCCGGCCTCGACGCGGTCGACGATCTCCCAGTCGTGCGCCTCCGTGAGCGGGATGCCGCCCGGCGGCTCGCCCTCGGGCAGGTGCGCGTAGCTGGCGAACGAGCGGAGGATGTTGGCCGGATCCACGTGGCCGAGCCCGAAGGACCGCACGCCCGGGGTGTCGATGATCCAGCCGTGGCCGCCGTCGCTCGTCTCGACGCGCATGGACACCGTCGAGCTCGAGGTGTGCCGCCCACGGCCGGTGACCTGGTTGACGACGCCGGTGGCGCGCTTCGCGTCGGGCACGAGCGCGTTGACGAGCGTGGACTTGCCGACGCCCGAGTGGCCGACGGCGACGGTCGTGCGGTCGGCCAGCAGCGCGCGCAGCTCGTCGAGCGGGACGTCGTCCGAGCGGCTGAGCACGATCGGCACGTCGAGCACGCGGAAGTGGGCGGCGAAGGGCGCGGGATCGGCGACGTCGGCCTTCGTGATGCAGAGGATCGGCTGGATCCCCGCGTCGAAGGCCGCGACGAGGTAGCGGTCGACGAGGCGGGCCCGCGGCTCCGGCTCCGCGGCCGCGACCACGATGAGCATCTGGTCGGCGTTGGCCACGATGACCCGCTCGACGGCGTCGGAGTCGTCGGCGCTGCGGCGCAGCAGCGTGCGGCGCGGCGCGATGCGGACGATCCGCGACAGGCTGCCCTCGTCGCCCGACGTGTCGCCCACGATGTCGACGCGGTCGTTGGTGACCACGGCCTTCTTGCCGAGCTCCCGGGCGCGCGTGGCCGTCAGCGTGTGCTCGTCGGGCGTGTCCTCGCCGACCAGCACGCCGAAGCGGCCGCGGTCGACCGTGAGCACGCGCCCCTCGACCGCGTCCACGTGGCCCGGTCGCTGCTTGCTGCGCGGCTTGTTGCCCTTGGGGTTCGGCCGCACGCGCACGGAGGACTCGTCGTAGGCGTCCCAGACGCCGTCGTCCTGCTCGGGATCCGCGAGCCAGCTCACAGGATCCCGCCGAGGCCGCCCGGGCCGGTCACGCCGCCGAGCGCCAGCGGGTCGACGGCGGCGCGCGGGGCGCGGCCGAGGAGCGCGCCCAGCCACAGCTCGGGGAACTGGGGGAGCGTCTTCGCGGTCGTGCCGATGTCGTCGATCTCGACGCCCGGCACCGCGAGCCCGATGATCGCGCCCGCCGTCGCCATGCGGTGGTCCTCGTACGCGCGCCAGGGGCCGCCGTGCAGGGGAGCGGGTGCGATGGTGAGGCCGTCCTCGAGCTCCGTGACGGATCCGCCGAGCCCGGTGATCTCGGCCGCCAGCGCCGCGAGCCGGTCCGTCTCGTGCCCGCGGAGGTGCCCGATGCCCGTGATGCGGCTGGGCCCGTCGGCCAGGGCCGCGAGCGCCACGAGCGCGGGGGCCAGCTCGCCGCCGCGGCTGAGGTCGAGGTCGACGCCGGGGATGCGCCCGCCCGCGGCCAGGCCCGGTCCGCCGTCGACGACGAGCGCGCCGCCCTCGCGCGTGACCGTGGCGCCGAAGCGCGGCAGCAGCTCGATGAGGTCGGCGCCGACCTGCGTGGTCTCCGCGGGCCAGCCGGGGATCGTCACGCGGCCGCCGGCGACGAGCGCGGCGACGAGGAAGGGCGCGGCGTTGGACAGGTCGGGCTCGATGGCGACCTCGCGGCCGCCGATGGCGGACGGCGGAACCACCCAGAGGCCGGGCTCCGGGCTGTCGACGACGACGCCGCGCTCGGCGAGCGTGCGGATCGTCATCGCGATGTGCGGCATGCTCGGCAGCGTCGCGCCCGTGTGCCGGAGCCGCAGCCCCTCGGTGAAGCGCGGCGCCGCGAGGAGGAGGCCGGAGACGAACTGGCTGGAGGCGGACGCGTCGATGCCGATGTCGCCGCCGGGCACCGCGCCGGTGCCGTAGAGGCTGAAGGGGAGGGCGCGGCGGCCGTCGTCGTTGACGTCGACGCCGAGGGCCCGGAGCGCCTCGATGGTGCCCGACATGGGCCGGCGGCGCGCGCTCGGGTCGCCGTCGAAGGAGACGGGGCCGAGGGCGAGCGCGGCGACGGGCGGCAGGAAGCGCATCACGGTGCCGGCCAGGCCGCACTCGATCGTGACGCCACCCGCGAGCTCCGCCGGCGTGATCCGGAGGTCCGGACCGAAGGCGCCGTCGCCCTCGACCTCCTCGACGACCGTGCCGAGCGACCGGAGCGCCTCGATCATCAGCCGGGTGTCGCGCGAGTGCAGCGGCGCGCGGAGCACCGACGGCGCGTCCGCGAGGGCGGAGAGGACGAGCTCGCGGTTGGTGAGGCTCTTGGATCCCGGCAGCGGCACGGTCGCGTCGAGCGGGCCGTCCGCGACGGGCGCGGCCCACGGCCCGTCGTCCTCGGGGACCGGCTGGTGGGTCCGGTCGTCGTCGTACGGGCTGAAGGTCGGACCGGAATACCTGAAGATCTCCATGGGTTCACCAGAGTACCGGGCACGCGTCCGGCAGGCCCGGATCCCGGGCCGGGAAGGAACACCCGTGATCACGAGGACAGCACCGGCGGCCCCGTCCGACGAGCTCGTGCGCGCCGTAGAATCTGCCTTGATGGCCAATTCGAGGAACACCAGTCACGACGCGTCGGCCGAGACCGCGGAGGGCGACGCGCCCACCGCGTCGACCGCGCCCGCCCAGCTCGTGGAGGCCGTCGTGCAGTCCACCGAGGAGGCGGCCGACCAGCAGGAGGCCGAGCGGGCCGAGGCCGAGGAGCCGCGCAAGGCCCAGCCCGGCGACAACCGCGAGCTCTTCGAGGAGCAGGCTCTGCCGTTCATCGACCAGCTCTACGCCGCGGGACTCCGCATGACGCGCAACCCCGCCGACGCGCAGGACCTCGTGCAGGAGACGTTCGTGAAGGCGTACACCGCCTTCCACCAGTTCAAGCAGGGCACGAACCTCAAGGCCTGGCTGTACCGGATCCTCACGAACACCTTCATCAACAACTACCGCAAGAAGCAGCGGGACCCCTACAACGGCACCATCGACGAGCTCGAGGACTGGCAGCTGGGCGGGGCCACCTCCGCCACCGCGACCACCACGCGCTCGGCCGAGGCGGAGGCCATCGACCACCTGCCGGACAGCACCGTCAAGGACGCGCTGCAGTCCATCCCGGAGGACTTCCGCATGGCGGTCTACTTCGCGGACGTCGAGGGCTTCTCCTACCAGGAGATCGCCGACATCATGAAGACCCCCGTGGGCACCGTCATGAGCCGCCTGCACCGCGGCCGCCGGATGCTTCGGGGCCTCCTTTCCGACTACGCGCGCGAGCGGGGCATCTCGACCGCGCATCTCACTGGAGCGACCAAATGAGCGACTGCGGCTGCGACAAGGCCAAGAAGGATCTCGAGGAGTACCTGCACCACGAGCTCGACAAGGCGGATGCCGCCGACATCCGCGAGCACATGGCGAACTGCGCCGACTGCGCGCGCGAGCACCGCGTGGGCGTCGTCCTGCGCGACACCGTCCGCCGCGCATGCACCGAGGCGGCCCCGGAGGACCTCCGCACGCAGGTGATGGACAAGCTCCGCGCCATCCAGGCCACCCACTGAGCCGCGCGGTCGCGCGCGGCCGGTAATCTCGGCATGTGACCAACGCGATCCAGTCCCTCGGGACGCCGTCCCCCTCCGACCTGACCGTGATCGTCGAGCTGCTCCGGCTGCTCGACTACGAGGTCGACGAGGAGCGGGTCGCGGCGCGCCTGTCGCGCATGACCGCGGCGGCCGGCCACGAGACCTGGGTCGTCCGAGACGACGCGGGCGAGATCGCCGGCCTCGCGGGCGGGCACCTCATGTGGGGGCTCGCCGACGACGAGCCCATCGCGCAGCTCATCATCCTCGTGGTGCGCGAGGGGCGGCAGGCCGGCGGCATCGGATCCGACCTCATCCGCCACTACGAGGCGTGGGCCCGCGAGCACGGCGCCACGCGCTTCCTCGCCACCAGCGCCGCCGCGCGCGACAACGTCACGCGGTTCTACGCGCGGCGCGGATACCACGCGTCGGGCATCCGCTACTCGAAGCTCGGCTGATCCGGCGGCGCGCGCGCTCCGACGCCGCGCGCCCGGCGCACCCCGCACGACGAGAGGCCCGGTCCCCCAGGGGATCGGGCCTCTCGTCGTGCCGGGCGGGCGCCCCTAGCGGATCACTCCGCCGTGGCGCGCGCGATCAGGTCGGTCTGCTCCGTGGCGTGGCGCTTGCTCGACCCGGCGGCCGGCGACGCGGCCGCGGGACGGGAGACGACGCGCACGGCGCGGTCGTGCAGGATCCGGCTGAGCTCCACGTGCACGAAGGGCCACGCGCCCTGGTTCTCCGGCTCGTCCTGGACCCAGACCACCTCGGCGTCGGGGTAGGACTCCACGACGCGGCGGACCTGCTCCTCGGGGAACGGGTAGTACTGCTCGAGGCGCACGAGGGCGATGGACGTGTCCTGGCGCTTCTCCAGCTCGCCGAGCAGGTCGTAGTGCACCTTGCCCGAGTGGAGGAGCACGCGGCGGACGGCGCCGCGGTCCTCGATGCGCACGTCGTCGATCACCGGCTCGAAGCGGCCCGAGGTGAAGGCCTCCACGTCGCTCGTCGCGCCGCGCAGCCGCAGCATGGCCTTCGGGGTGAAGACCACGAGCGGGCGACGGGGACGGGAGTACGCCTGGCGGCGCAGCAGGTGGAAGTACGACGCCGGGGTCGAGGGGCGCGCGACCGTCATGTTCTGCTCCGCGCAGAGCTGGAGGAAGCGCTCGATGCGGGCGGACGAGTGGTCCGGCCCCTGGCCCTCGTAGCCGTGCGGCAGCAGCAGCACGACGCTCGAACGCTGGCCCCACTTCTGCTCGGCCGACGAGATGAACTCGTCGATGATCGTCTGCGCGCCGTTGGCGAAGTCGCCGAACTGCGCCTCCCACAGCACGAGGGCGTCGGGCCGCTCGACGGAGTAGCCGTACTCGAAGCCCATCGCGGCGTACTCGCTGAGCAGCGTGTCGTAGATCCAGAACCGGGCCTGGCGGTCGCTGAGGTTGGCGAGGGGCAGCCACTCCTGGCCGTTGTCGCGGTCGTGCAGCACCGCGTGGCGCTGGACGAACGTGCCGCGGCGGGAGTCCTGGCCGGCGAGGCGGACGGGGGTGTTCTCCAGCAGCAGGGAGCCGATGGCCAGGAGCTCGCCGAAGGCCCAGTCGATGGATCCGTTGCGACTCATCTCGAGGCGCTTGCGCATGAGCGCCTGCAGCTTCGGGTGCACGGAGAAGCCCTGCGGCGGGTTGTCGTGCGCGTCGCCGACCGCCTGCACGACGGACTCGGAGACGCCCGTGGTCTCGGGCTCGCCGTGGCCGTCGTCCTGCTGCGAGTCGGGGCGTTCGAGGTCGGACACCGCGCCCTCGTCGTCGGTCTGGATGGGGATGGAGGACGTCTGCGCCGCGTGCGTCTCCGCGAAGGCGCGCTCCAGGCGGTCCTGGAAGTCCTTCTGCGCCGCGTCGTACTCCTCCTGCGTGATGTCGCCGCGGCCGACGAGCGCCTCCGTGTACAGCTTCCGCACCGAGCGCTTGGCCTCGATGAGGTTGTACATGAGCGGCTGCGTCATCGACGGGTCGTCGCCCTCGTTGTGGCCGCGACGGCGGTAGCAGACGAGGTCGATGACGACGTCCTTCTTGAACTCCTGGCGGAACTCGAACGCGAGGTGCGCGACGCGCGCCACGGCCTCGGGGTCGTCGCCGTTCACGTGGAAGATCGGCGCCTGGATGCTCTTGGCCACGTCGGTCGAGTACACCGACGAGCGGGACTCCGACGGCGGCGTCGTGAAGCCGACCTGGTTGTTGATCACGATGTGGACCGTGCCGCCCGTGCGGTACGCGCGCAGCTGCGAGAGCTGCAGCGTCTCGAACACGACGCCCTGGCCGGCCATCGAGGCGTCGCCGTGCACGAGGATCGGCAGCACCGAGAACGAGCCGATCGGCTTCCGGTCCTGCTTCGCACGCACGATGCCCTCGAGCACGCCGTTGACGGCCTCGAGGTGCGACGGGTTCGCCGCGAGGTACACCGGCATCTCCTCGCCGTGGACGCCGCGGAAGGTTCCCTCGGTGCCGAGGTGGTACTTGACGTCGCCGGAGCCCTGCACCGTGCGCGGGTCCTGCGTGCCCTCGAACTCGCGGAAGATCTGGCCGTAGCTCTTGCCCGCGATGTTGGTGAGGACGTTGAGGCGCCCGCGGTGGGCCATGCCGATCGCGACCTCGTCGAGGCCGTGGTCGGCCGCGCCCTGGAGCAGGGTGTCGAGCAGGGAGATGGTGGACTCGCCGCCCTCGAGGCTGAAGCGCTTCTGCCCGACGTACTTGGTCTGCAGGAACGTCTCGAAGGCCTCCGACTCGTTGAGCTTGGAGAGGATGCGCATCTGCTCGTCGTGCGTGGGCTTCGCGTAGGGCTGCTCGACCTTGCCCTGGATCCACTCGCGCTCGTCGGGCTGCTGGATGTGCATGTACTCGATGCCGATGGTGCGGCAGTACGAGTCGCGCAGGATGCCGAGGATGTCGCGGAGGAGCGCCTGCCGGCGTCCGCCGAAGCCGCCCGTGACGAACTCGCGGTCGAGGTCCCAGAAGGTGAGGCCGTGGTTCGTGATCTCGAGGTCGGGGTGGGTGCGCTGCTGGTACTCGAGCGGGTCGATGTCCGCCATGAGGTGCCCGCGGACGCGGTACGCGTTGATGAGCTCCTGCACGCGGCCGGTCTTCGAGACCCGCTCCGAGAGGTCGACGTTGATGTCGGTGGCCCACTGGATGGGGTCGTACGGGATGCGGAGCGCCGCGAAGATGTCCTCGTAGAAGCCGTGCTGGCCGATGAGGCGCTCGTGCACGATCTTGAGGAACTCGCCGGAGCCCGCGCCCTGGATGACCCGGTGGTCGTAGGTGCTCGTGAGCGTGATGGTCTTGCCGATGCCGAGCTCGACGAGCGTCTTCGGGCTCGCGCCCTGGAACTCGGCCGGGTACTCGAGGGCGCCGGCGCCGATGATGGCGCCCTGGCCCTTCATGAGGCGCGGCACGGAGTGGACCGTGCCGATGCCGCCGGGGTTCGTCAGGGAGATGGTGGTGCCGGCGAAGTCGCCCGCGGCGAGCTTGTTGCCGCGCGCCTTCTTCACGAGGTCCTCGTAGGCGGTGAGGAACTCGCCGAAGGTCATGCCCTCGGCCTCCTTGATGCTCGGCACGAGGAGCGCGCGCGTGCCGTCGGGCTTCGGCATGTCGATGGCGATGCCGAGGTTGATGTGCGCGGGGGAGACGACGCTGGGCTTGCCGTCGACCTCGTCGTAGTGCACGTTCTGGCTCGGGAACTCCTTGAGCGCCTGGATGAGCGCCCAGCCGATGAGGTGCGTGAAGGAGACCTTGCCGCCGCGCGCGCGCTTCAGGTGGTTGTTGATGACGATGCGGTTGTCGATCATCAGCTTCGCCGGGATCGTGCGCACGCTCGTCGCGGTGGGGATCGAGAGCGACGCGTCCATGTTGGTCGCGAGGCTCTTCGCCATGCCGCGCAGCGGGGAGACCTCGTCCTCGCCGGGCGGGGTGGGCTCGGCGCCCTTCTTGGCGGGCGCCTTCGCGGGCGCCTGGGCCGGGATCGGCTGCTGCTTGGGCGCGATGCTCGTGGTGCGCGCCGCCGGCTGGGAGCCCGTCGCGGGCTGCTGCGCCTGCGCGTCGGGCTGCCCGGCGGAGGCGGGGGACGGCGTCGCGGCCGGTGCGCCGGTGTTGGTCGCGGCGGGGGCGGACGTCTCGTCCGACTCCGGGATCTGCGGCTCGGCGGTCCGGTCGCCGGTCGCGGGCGTGGACTCGCGGCCCTCGATCACGGTCGCGTGGTAGTTCTCCAGGATCGGCCACCAGCTGCGGTCCACCGAGTCCTTGTCGACGACGTACCTCTCGTACATCTCGTCGACGAGCCATTCGTTGGCTCCGAAGTCGCCCGTGGAACCGTCATCGGTCCCCGTACCAGTCACCTGGCTCGACACAGTTGATCGCCCGCTCTCTTGCTGTTGGTCGTCTGCCTCGCGCGGTCGTTCGCTGGCCGCGCGTCCACGATGACCCAGCCTAAACCTTCCGCCGGTGGGGCCGGCGGGGTCGTGGGGGAGCGGCGCGTCGCGGCACCCGCTGATCCGGACGGGCGCCCTGGTGCGGACGCGGGGGCCGGGTTAGCGTCGGGGCATGAGGTTCACCGGAGAGGCTCCCGCCCACGACCTGACGTACTCGGACGTCTTCCTGAGCCCCGGCCGGTCGGACGTCGGCAGCCGGATGGACGTCGACCTCTCCCCGGGCGACGGGACGCCGTGCAGCATCCCCGTCGTCGCCAGCAACATGGGCTCGGTCACGGGACCGCGGCTGGCGGCCGTGCTCGCGCGGCGCGGCGGCATCGGGATCCTGCCGCAGGACCTGCGACCCCAGGAGCTCGACGCGGCCATCCGCCGGGTGAAGGACCAGCCGGTCGCCTACGACTCGCCGCTCGAGCTGCCGCCGGACGCGACGGCCGGGCAGGCGCGGGAGCTGCTCCCGCCCATCGCCGGCCACGGGATCGTGCTGCGGGACGCCGACGGGGAGATGGTCGGCTGCCTCGAGGGCACGCAGCTCGCCGGGGTGCCGGACGGCACGCGCCTCGGCGACCTCCCGCACGGCGCGCTCGCGTCCCTCGACGCCGACGACGTGCCCACGGGCCGCGCCGCGTTCGAGCTGATGCACGCGGCCGGCATCGACTTCGCGCCCGTCCTCGCGCACGGCCGCCTCGTCGGCACGCTGAGCCGGCGCAGCGCCCTCCGCTCCACCGTGTACGCGCCCGCCGTCGACGGGGACGGCCGCCTCGCGGTGGGCGCCGCGGTGGGCGTCAACGGCGATCCGGTCGGCCGGGCCCGGGCGCTCCTGGCCGCCGGGGTCGACGTGATCGTGCTCGACACCGCCCACGGCCACCAGGAGTCCATGCTCCGCGCGGTCCGCGCCGTGCGCGCGCTCGACCCCGCGGTGCCGCTCGTCGCCGGCAACGTCGTCACCGCGGGCGGCGCGCGCGACCTGGTCGAGGCCGGCGCGGACATCGTCAAGGTCGGCGTCGGTCCCGGCGCCATGTGCACCACGCGCATGATGACCGCCGTCGGCCGCCCGCAGTTCTCCGCCGTGCTCGACACGGCCGAGGCGGCGCGCGCGGCCGGCGCCCTCGTCTGGGCCGACGGGGGAGTGCGGTACCCGCGGGACGTCGCGCTGGCCCTCGCCGCGGGCGCCGCCAGCGTGATGATCGGATCCTGGTTCGCCGGCACCGTCGAGTCGCCCGGCCGCCTGCTCGTCGACGACGACGGCGGCCTCGCCAAGGAGAGCTGGGGCATGGCCTCCACCCGCGCCGTGCAGGAGCGCTTCGGCCGGCGCGAGGCGTTCGAGCTCGCCAGGCGCACGCTCTTCGCGGAGGGGATCTCGACGAGCCGGATCCGCATCGACCCGCTCCGGCCCGGGCTCGAGGACCTGCTCGACACGATCACCTCCGGCGTCCGCAGCGCGTTCACCTACGCCGGGGCGCGCACGCGGGCCGAGTTCGCCGAGCGGGCGACCGTGGGGATCCAGTCCGCGGCGGGCTACGAGGAGGGCAAGCCCCTGCCGGTCGGCTGGTGAGCCCCGGTATGCTCGACGGACGATGGACGACCCCCCTCCTGCTCATAGACCCCCGCCCCGCGCCGCCCACGACCTGAGGCCGGCCCCGCGCCCGGCGCCCGGGAGCCGCTCCGGTGCATGAATGGCTCCTCCTCGCCGTCGGACTGCTCCTCACCCTCGGCACCGGCCTCTTCGTGGCCAGCGAGTTCGCGCTCGTCAACCTCGACCGCTCCGACCTGGAGAAGCGCCAGGAGCGCGGCGAGAAGCGCCTCGGCCCGCCCATCCGCGCCCTGCGCATCACCTCCACCCACCTCTCGAGCGCCCAGCTCGGCATCACGCTGACGACGCTCCTCACCGGGTACACGATGGAGCCGGCGCTCAGCCTGCTGCTCGCGGGTCCGCTCACGTCGGCCGGCCTCGCCGAGGGGCTCGTGTCGCCCGTCTCGACCGTGGTGGCGCTCGTCGTCGCGACGCTCCTGTCGATGATCGTCGGCGAGCTCGTGCCCAAGAACTTCGCGCTGGCGCTGCCACGTGAGACCGCCAAGCTCGTCATCCCGTTCCAGACCCTCTTCACCAGCGTGTTCAAGCCCGCCGTGCTGCTGCTCAACAACAGCGCGAACGGGATCCTCCGCCTCGTCGGCATCGAGCCGAAGGAGGAGCTGTCGGGGGCCCGGAGCGCCGAGGAGCTGTCGTCGCTCGTCCGCCGGTCCGCGCTCGCGGGCCTGCTCGAGGACGACACGGCGATGCTCCTCAGCCGCACCCTCCGCTTCGCCGACCTCACGGCGTCCGACGTCATGACGCCCCGGCTCCGCGTCAAGTCGGTCGAGCGCACGGACAGCGCGCAGACCGTCATCGAGCTGGCCATGACCACCGGCTACTCCCGCTTCCCGGTCACGGACGACGGCGTCGACGACGTCATCGGCCTCGTGCACGTGAAGCAGGCCGTGGCCGTGCCGCGCGAGAAGCGCGCGCAGGTGCCCGTCACGGCGCTGCAGTCGGAGGCGATCCGCGTGCCCGAGACCATGAAGCTCGACGACCTGCTCGGCGAGCTGCGCGGCCGCGGCTTCCAGATGGCCGTCGTGGTGGACGAGTACGGCGGCACCGCCGGGGTCGCGACGCTCGAGGACCTCGTGGAGGAGCTGGTCGGCGAGCTCGCCGACGAGCACGACCGCACGCGCGCCGGCGTCGTCCGCTCGCGCGACTCCCTCACCTTCCCCGGCATGCTCCGGCCCGACGAGCTCGTGGAGCGCACCGGCCTCCGGATCCCCGAGGAGGGCCCCTACGAGACGGCCGCCGGCTTCGTCATGAGCGAGCTCGGCCGACTGCCCGTCGTGGGCGACGAGCTGCAGCTCGAGACGGGGATCCTCCGGGTCGAGCGGCTCGACGGCCGGCGCATCGACCGGATCCGGTTCACCCCGTCGCCCGAGCCCGTCGCCACCGCGGTGGGCACCACCCGCGCCGAGCGCCAGGCCGACCGGCAGGCGGGCCGACAGGCCGATCGCGAGGCGGGCCGACAGGCCGTCGCGGATCGCGCCGCCAGCAGGAAGGAGCCGTCCCGTGGGTGAGTACGCCGGGGGGATCATCGCGCTCGTCGTGCTGCTCGCCGTCAACGCCTTCTTCGTCGGCGCCGAGTTCGCGGTCATCTCCGCGAAGCGGTCGCAGATCGAGCCGCGCGCGGAGGAGGGCAGCCGCGCCGCGCGCGTCACGCTCTACGCCATGGAGCACGCGACGCTCATGCTCGCGACGACCCAGCTCGGCATCACCGTGTGCTCGCTGCTGATCCTCAACGTCTCCGAGCCGGCGATCCACCACCTGCTCGAGATCCCGCTGCACGCCACCGGGCTGCCCGAGGAGGCGATCTCCACGATCGCCTTCGTCATCGCTCTGCTGATGGTGTCGTTCCTGCACGTGGTGCTCGGCGAGATGGTGCCGAAGAACATCTCGTTTTCGGTGCCGGACCGGGCGGCGCTGCTGCTCGCGCCGCCGCTCGTCGGCATCGCGCGCGTGGTGAAGCCGCTCATCGTCGCGCTCAACGCGATCTCGAACGCGGTGCTGCGCGTGTTCCGCGTGGAGCCGAAGGACGAGGCCGCGAGCGCCTTCACGCTCGACGAGGTGCAGGGCATCGTCGACCAGTCGACCCGCGAGGGGCTCCTGGAGGACCGCACGGGCGCGCTCACCGCGGCGTTCGAGTTCACGGGCAAGAAGGTCGAGGACATCGCGATCCCGCTGGGCGCGCTCGTCAGCCTGCACGAGACGGCGTCGCCGTCGGAGGTCGAGCGGGCGGTCGCGCGGCACGGCTTCTCGCGCTACGTGATCGTCGACGACCGGGACGAGCCGTCCGGCTACCTGCACCTCAAGGACGTCATCGACCTCGACGAGGCCGACGAGTTCGTCCGCCCGGTGCCGGCCAAGCGGATCCGCCAGCTCGTCTCGATCTTCGCGGGCACCGAGCTCGAGGACGCCCTCGCGACCATGCGCCGATCCGGCGCGCACCTGGCCCGCGCCTTCGACGAGGCGGGCGAGACCACGGGCGTGCTGTTCCTCGAGGACATCATCGAGGAGCTCGTCGGCGAGGTGCAGGACGCCACCCGGCGCGTCTGACCGCCCGCACGACGACGGCCCGGCACCCTCGCGGGGTGCCGGGCCGTCATCGACGCTCGGGGGAGGTCAGGCCGCCCAGCGCGCCCGGTCGTACTGCTTGGGCCAGTAGTCGATCTCGACGCCCAGCTCGTGCGCGGCGCGGAGCGCGAAGTGCGGGTCGCGCAGCATCTCGCGGCCGAGCATCACGGCGTCCGCGCGGCCCTCGGCCACCACGGCCTCCGCCTGCGCGGGCTCGGTGATGAGGCCGACGGCGTTGAGCGCGACCTTCGCGTGCTCCTTCACGTACTCGGCGAAGGGCACCTGGTAGCCGGGGGCGACGGGGATCGTGACGCCCGTCGTGTTGCCGCCGGTGGAGATGTCGAAGAAGTCCGCGCCGTGCTCGGCCGCCCAGCCGGCGACGGTCGCGGTCTGCGCCTCGTCCCAGCCGGCGTCGCCCGCCCAGTCGGTCGCGGAGAAGCGCACGAGGAGCGGCGCGTCGGGGACCTCGGCGCGCACCGCGTCGATCACCTGGAGCAGCAGGCGCGCCCGGTTCTCGAGGCTGCCGCCGAACTCGTCGTCGCGGTGGTTGCTCAGCGGCGAGAGGAACTGGTGCATGAGGTAGCCGTGCGCGGCGTGGATCTCGAGCACGTCGAAGCCCGCGTCGACGGAGCGGCGGGCGGCGGCGGCGAAGTCGTCGACGACCTTCCGGAGCCCCGGGGCGTCGAGCGCGACGGGCGTGCCGTAGCCGGGGAACGGCTCGGCGGACGGGGCCACCGTGTCCCAGCCGCCCTCCGCGGCGGGCATGGTGCCGCGGCCGGAGAACGAGTACGTGGACGCCTTGCGACCGGCGTGCGCGAGCTGGATCGCGGCGACCGCGCCCATCTCGTGGATGAAGTCGACGATCGGCTTCCAGGCGTCGCGCTGCGCGTCGTCCCAGATGCCGGTGTCCTCGGGCGTGATGCGCGCCTCGGGGCTGACGCCCGTGGCCTCCGCCATCACGAGGCCGGCGCCGCCGCGGGCGAACGAGCCGAGGTGCGCGAGGTGCCAGGCGCCCGGGACCCCGTCGCGCGCGTCGATGCTGTACTGGCACATCGGCGCGACCCAGATGCGGTTGCGGGCGGTGACGCCGCGGACGGTGATCGGCTCGAAGAGCGGGGACGTGGTCATGGGGATCCTTCCAGGCGGGCGGCGGCGCGGATCCACGAGGGAGGCGCGGCGCACGGGGACGGGCGGAGGGCGACGGCGGCCTCATGGTCCCAAGGCCCGGCGCGGCCGCCGTATTCCCGCCCGCCTATCGTGAGGGGATGAGCGACGCGCGCGACGACCAGGTGCCCGAGGGCTGGATCCGACAGGACGAGGAGCGCACCCGGCGGGAGCTCCGCCTCCCGCGCGACGACGACGACAAGTACACGCGCGGCGTCCTGGGCGTCCGCACCGGGTCCGACCGCTACCCGGGCGCCGCGGTGCTCGGCGTGGAGGCCGCCGCGCGCACGGGCGTCGGCATGATCCGGTACCTCGGCCCCGCGGGCGCCTCCGCGTCGGTGCTCGCCCGTCGCCCGGAGGTCGTCACGGCCGACGGCCGCGTGCAGGCGTGGCTGGTGGGGTCCGGCATGGACGCCGCCCACCGGGACGACGCGACGACCGACGCGATCGCCGCGGCGCTCGCGCAGGGGCTGCCCGCGGTCGTCGACGCCGGGGCGCTCGACCTCGTGGACCGGGCGACCGGCCCGGTCGTCGTCACGCCGCACTTCCGGGAGCTGTCGCGGCTGCTGGAGGGCGCGGGCATCCGCGCGTCGGCCGAGGACGTCGCGGGGGACGCGCCGGCGTGGGCCGAGCGCGCGGCGCGGGAGCTGGGCGTCTGCGTGCTGCTGAAGGGGGCGACGACGCTCGTGGTGGGCGGATCCGCTCGCATCGCCGTGCGGGCGGGGACGCCGTGGCTGGCGACGGCCGGATCCGGGGACGTGCTGGGCGGCGTGCTCGGGGCGCTCCTGGCGGGCGCGTCGACGCGCGTGGCGGAGGCCGCGGATCCGCTGGCCGAGCTCGCCGGGGTGGCCGCCGCCGCGGCGTGGCTGCACGGGCGGGCGGGGGAGCGCGCGTCGGGCGGCGGACCGATCACGGCCCTCGACGTCGCCGAGGCGATGCCGAGGGCCGTGCGGGACCTCCTGGCGCGATCCGCCGAGGGCTAGGCCTTCGGCGCGACGTCGAGCGAGAACTCGACCGAGCCGTGGTCCTCGACCGTGACGAAGCCGAGGCTCGGCGCCTGGACGCCGAAGTCCTGGAACGTGATCGGGATGGAGCCGGTGATCTGGCCCGAGCCCTCCGTGAACGCGGCCTGCATCTGCGCGGTGACGGGCTTCGTCACGCCGTGCAGGGTGAGGTCGCCGGTCACGTCGTAGGTCGCCGGGACGCCGGACTCGACGCCGTTCGCCTCGATCGGCTGCGTGAGCGTGAAGGTGGCGGTCGGGAACTCCGACGTCTTCATCGCCTCGCCCTGGAAGTACGCGTCGCGCGGCGCCGCGTCCGTCGCCATGGTCGTCACGTCCACCGTGATGGTGCCGGACTCCACCTTCTGCCCGGCGACCGAGATGTCGCCCGTGACGCCCTTCGTGCGGCCGTTGACCGTGACCGGGGTGCCGTTGAGGACCTCGTTCACGCGGTAGCCGGCGTAGGAGTCGCCGCCCACGGACCAGTCGCCGGAGAGGTCCGTGAGGGCCTGGCCCGACGCCGCGGTCGCGGAGAGCGAGGGCGCCGCGTCGGGCGTGCCGGCGAGCTGCGCGTAGAGGGGGCCGCCGAACGCCGCGAAGGCGCCCACGAGGACGACCGCGCCGCCCGCCACCCCGATGATGATCTTGGTCTTCTTCTCCATGGCGTGCTCCTCCTGCTGCGATGCGGGCGGCCGCTCGGGCCGTCCTGTTCTGTGAACTCTCAAGTACCCGACGAGTGTCGCGGCAGGCGCGGACCGGCGTCGGCGTCCGTCCACAGGAGCCCGCGCTCGGTAGCCTGGGCGCACAGCCGGCCGCCGGCCGGGCGCCCGCCCGGAGCACCGCCGTCCGTCCACCACCGGGGGTCCCCATGCTCGTCGCCTTCTCCGTCGCACCCAGCGGGGGCGACGCGCCCGACGCCTCCGTCCACGACGCCGTGGCCGCCGCCGTCGAGGTGATCCGCGCGTCCGGGCTGCCGAACCGCACCGACTCGATGTTCACCACGATCGAGGGGGAGTGGGACGAGTGCTTCGACGTCGTCCGCCGCGCCACCGAGGCCGTCGCGCCCTTCGGGACGCGCGTGTCGCTCGTGCTCAAGGCGGACATCCGGCCCGGGTACGCGGGCGAGCTGACCGGCAAGCTGGAGCGGCTCGAGTCCGCGCTCGAGGCCCGGGGCGCCGACGCCTGAGGCCCGGCGCCGTCCGGGCGGCGGTCCACGCCGCCGTTAGGCTCGTCGGGTGAATCCCCCCATCTCCGGGCGGGCGACCCTGTCGCCGGCCCGCGTCCGCGTCGCCCTGCTCGCCCTCGCGATGGGCGGGTTCGCCATCGGCACCACGGAGTTCGTCGCGATGGGACTGCTGCCGCAGCTCGCGGCCGACCTGCTGCCGGAGGTGGCCGCCCGCTCGACCGAGGCCGCGAACGCGCAGGCCGGCACGCTCATCAGCGCCTACGCCCTCGGCGTGGTGGTGGGGGCGCCGACCATCGCGGCCGCGTCGGCGCGGGCGCCGCGACGGAAGCTCCTGCTCTGGCTGCTCCTCGCGTTCACGCTCGGCACGGTGCTGAGCGCGATCCTGCCGAGCTTCGGCCTCGTGGTCCTCGCCCGCTTCGTCGCGGGCCTGCCGCACGGGGCGTACTTCGGCATCGCGTCGCTCGTCGCCGCCCAGCTGATGGGGGAGGGCAAGCGGGCGCGCGGGGTCGCGTTCGTCCTCGCCGGGCTCACGATCGCCAACGTGATCGGCGTCCCGATCGTCACCTGGATCGGCCAGCACGCCGGCTGGCGCGTCGCCTACCTGGTGGTCGCCGCGATCTTCGCCGCGACCTTCGTCGCGGTCTTCCTCGCCGTGCCCGCGCAGGACGGCAACCCCGAGGCGACCCTCCGCCGGGAGCTCCGCGCCTTCACGCGCCTGCAGGTCTGGCTCGCGCTCCTCATCGGCGCGATCGGCTTCGGCGGGTTCTTCGCGGTCTACACGTTCGTGTCGCCGATGGTCACGGACATCACCGGGCTGCCGGAGTGGTCGGTGCCGCTCGCGCTCGTGGTGGTCGGCCTCGGCATGACGACCGGCAACCTCGTCGGCGGCTGGTGGGCGGACCGCGACGTGCGGACGTCGCTGCTGTCGCTGTTCGGCCTGCTGATCGCGTCGCTCGTGGGGCTCGTGCTCACGGCGACGAACCCCGTCGGCCTCTTCGCGTTCCTGTTCCTCATCGGCGGGTCGGCGGCGGCGCTGTCGCCGGGCATCCAGATCCGGCTGATGGACGTGGCGCACGACTCGCAGTCCATCGCCGCGGCGCTCAACCACTCGGCCCTCAACACGGGCAACGCGGTCGGCGCGGCCCTCGGCGGCGTGACCGTGGCGGCCGGACTCGGCTACACCTCGCCCGCGCTGGTGGGCGTGGGGCTGAGCGTGGCGGGCCTCCTCATCGCGCTGGCGAGCTTCGGGCTCGACCGGCGGCGACGCGGGGCCCGCGGGCCGGTCGACGGGCCGCGTCCGTCGACGCAGCCGATCGGCATCGGGGGCTGACCGTCCTGACCGCGGCGCCCGCGAGGGGCGCCCGCCGGTCGGCGCCGGGTCACTCGCCCTGGAGCAGGATGCCGTCCTGGATCGCGCGCTTCCGCAGCGCCACCTTCGTGCCCACGTCGAAGCCCGCGACGCGGTACTTCTCGCGGATCCGCTTGAGGTACGACTTCGCCGTCTCCTCGGAGATGCCGAGGCTGTAGGCCACGGACTTGACGGGCTCGCCGCCGCCGTAGAGCGCCATGACCCGGCGCTCCTGCGCGCTGAGCTTGGGGACGCCGCCGACGTCGGTGCTGTTGATGGCGAGGTCGAGCTCGCTCGAGATGTAGGACTGGCCGTCGGCGGCCAGGCGGATGGCGTCGACGATCATGCTCGCGTCCTCGCTCTTCACGAGGTAGCCGAGCGCGCCCGAGGCCAGCGCCTCGCGCACCACGTTGGGCTCGGAGTAGGTGCTCATGAGCACCGTCGGCACGCCCGTGGTCTTCAGCATCGAGAGCTTGAGCGAGATCGGCAGGTTGTCCTTGAGGTCGAGGTCGAGCAGCACGACGTCGACGGGGAAGCGCGGGTGCGTGAGCAGCTCCGGCCAGGTGGACACGGCGGCGACCATCTCGATGTCGGACGCGGCGTTGCGGATCCACTCGGTCAGGGCCCCGAGCAGCATCTTGTGGTCGTCCACGATGGCGAGGGTGATCGGTCGGTTCTCAGCTGACACGTGCTCTCCGGTCCTTGTGCGGGCCCTCACCGGTCGGCGGGGTTGTCCACGACGCAGTCGATCGTGATGAGGAGGCTCGCACCGCGGGTGGTGTCCGTGTGCGCGCCGACCTTGTCGATAGCATCCCACGTCGAGGGATCGAGGCGGGTCCGGGGGAGACCCGTGGTCGTGATGGCGATCGGCACGATCGCGCGGCGCAGCGGCACCGGCTGCTCGCCCGCCGGGCGGCCGCGCAGGGGGCCGAGCGCGAGCTGCACCGAGACGCCGGGCACGCCGTTGCGCCGCTCCGTCGAGGTGAGCAGGAGCCAGACCGCGGAGAGGAGGCCGTCGCGCTGGCGGCGGTCGAGGAGGCCCGCGAGCGCGTTCGGGTCGCTGAGCGTCACGTCGGGTCCGAGGAACTCCGACTCCGTGATCGCGTGGTGCAGCCACGTCTCGCGCCGCCCCTCGATGAGGTGGAGCCGCAGCTCGGTGGCGAGCGAGGCGGCGGTCGACGCGGCCAGCGGCGACAGGGGCAGCGGCTCGTCGCCCGTCGCCACGCCCTCGAGCAGCTGCTCGGCGGCGAGGTCGAGGCGCGCGAGCTCCTCCGAGGCGAGCATGCCGACCGCGTAGCGCGGCGCGGACACGGTGCTCTGCACGAGCACGCGGTCGAGCTCCATCTCCACGACGCGGCGGAATCCGCGGACCACGGCGACGCCGAACGCGGCGGGGACGACGGCCCGGGCGATGGCCGAGATCTCGGGCGCCAGGTCGCCGGGCCGCACGGGGTCCGACACGAGGAAGACGACGAGGAGCACGGCGCCGAGGGCCGCGTCCACCGTCAGGACCTCGCGGGCCGGGCGGTAGGTGACCGTGGTGAGCAGGGCGGCGCCGGCCGCGACGCCGGCGGTCGAGTGCTGCATCACGTCGCCGAGCGGCCACACGGCCACGAGGTCGAGGGCGACGACGGCGCCCATGCCCGCGACGAAGACGGCCATGAGCGGGCCGGGCATGCGGTCCCGCAGCGCCCGGACGGCGACGACGGACGCGACGAGGAGGGCGACCAGGAGGATCCACGCCGTCGCGGCGAGGCCGGGCGCCGGGAGCATGCGGTACTCGAGGGCGAAGCGCACCAGCCCGTAGCCGAGCGCGATGGCGCACACGACGGCGGATCCCGCGCCCAGGTAGCCGAGGCCGATCGACGTCGGCTGCGCGGGCGTGCCCGCCGGCAGCCGGATCCGGCGGCTGGTCCGGGCCGGGGCGGCCGCGTCGGCGCGCGTCACTTCGGCACCTCCAGCACGACGGTGGTGCCGGACCCGGGCGAGGAGAACAGGCGCGCGTTGCCGCCCACGTCCTTGAGCCGCGCGACCACCGACTCCTTGAAGCCGAGCTTCGCCGGATCCACGTGCGAGAGGTCGAAGCCCACGCCCGCGTCGGTGACCATGGCCCGCACGGTCGTGTCGTCGTCGGTGATGGTGACGTGCGCCTCGGTCACGCCCGCGTGCCGCCGCACGTTCTCGAGGCACTCGGCGAGGGAGAGGAGGAAGGCGTCGAGGATGTCGCTCGGCAGCAGCACCTGCCCGGTCCCGTGCCAGCTGACCTCGAGGCCCATCCGCCCGAAGCGCTGCTTCACGGACTCCAGCGTGTTCCCGAGCACCGACTGCTCCACGGGCTCCAGCGTGTACCCGCCGGAGGCCTGCGGCGTCGGGTTGGCCCCGAGCCGCAGCTGGCGGAGGAGCCGCGCGTCGTCGGCGGCCTGCTGGCGCATGGCCTGCGGGGTGACGCCGACGCCCGAGTGCGCGAGGAGGGTGAGGGTCGCGAGCACGGTGTCGTGGAGCAGGCGCGCACCCTGGCGGCGCTGGGCCTCGAGCTCGCTGGCCAGCCGCTCGGCGCGGTGGGCGCGGCCGATGTCGGTGATGCGCCGGCCGACGCGCCGGACCGCGACGCTCAGCCAGTAGCCGAGGATCGCGACGAGCAGCCACCCGAACACGTGCACGAGCACGACGTACGGGAACGCCGGGGTGCCCCAGGACGCCCCGACCGCCGCGACGCTCGTGAGCGCGAACGCGGCCACGACGATGCGGAGCCGCCCGTGCCCCATGGTCTCCAGGAGGGCGAGCGACCCGACGGATCCGGCGGAGACGTGGGTGAGCGCGGTGAGCGAGGAGGCGCTCCGACCGCCGAGCTGCGCGACGACCATGGCGGCGATGCCCGCGAGCACGACCGCGACCATCCAGCGGCGGCCGGCGGCGGCACCGAGGCGCCACTGCGCGACGCCGAGGACGGCGAGGAGGGCGACGCTCGCGGCCTCGACGGGCAGCGACAGCTCGCCCGGCAGCAGGATGCACGCGGCGGCGACGGCCGTGAAGCACAGGCCGTACACGCGCGCCGTCCTCTGCAGCAGGCGCTCGCGCTCGCGCTTCATGCGATCCATCGGGTCCCCGCTCGGAGTGCGACGCCGCCGGAGGCGCGCGCTGGGTGTGCCTCGATCCTAGGCGCGCGCACGCGATGCCTGTCACGTCCTGGCTTCGCGCGCGCCGATCATCCACATGCCGTACGTTCCGCGACCCGGTGGGCGCGGACGGCCGAGCGGATCCCGGCTACTCCGGGGAGATCCAGCCGTGGCGGATGGCGTGGCGTCGCAGCAGCAGCTTCGTGCCGAGGTCCGTGCCGGCGTGCAGGTACTTCCGCCGGCCGCGCTTGATGTACGACTTGACGGTCTCCTCCGTCGTGCCCATGGCCTCCGCGACGTCGCGGATCGACCGGCCGCCCGCGTAGAGCACGAGCGCGCGCTGCTCCTGCTGGCCGAGGCGCGGGTCCTCCGCGGCGTGGAAGTCCTGCATCGCCCGCTGCACGAGCGTCGTCTGCCGGGGCGTGCCGTCCGCGGCGGCGTGGATGGTCGCGATCAGCTCCTCCGACGACTCCGCCTTCGGCACGACCGCGGCGGCGCCCGCCCGCATGGCCCCGTGGATCGTCGACGCGTCGGCGTGCGTGCTGAGCAGGACGGAGGTCAGGCCGGCGCCGGCGAGCGTCCGGATCTTCTGCGCCACCGGCACGTCGTCGCGCAGCGCCAGGTCGAGGACCACGACGTCGAACGCGTCGGGGAAGCGGTCGTCCCGGATCAGCCCGATCCAGGTGGGCGACGTCGCGACGACGTCGACCCCGGTGCGCGGCCGCGACAGCCGCGCGCTCAGCCCGTCGAGCAGCAGGACGTGGTCGTCCACGAGGGCCACGCGGACCCGGTGGCCCTGACCCGTCGCGTGCGGCGGCCGTCGGCTCATCGGTGCTCCCCTCGTGCGCCGACGCCCGGAGGCGGCGGCGTGCTCCCAGGGGAAGCATAGGAACGCATGATGTCGCGCGGCGATGGCGCGGGCCGAACTCACCCCCGGACTGGGGCGCTGCTCCTAGGCGTCCGTCGCCAGGAGCCGGGCCAGCTCGCGGCCCACGGCCTCGCCCTCGATGAGGAAGCCGTCGTGCCCGTAGTCGGAGGAGATCACCACGACCTCGCCGCCGTCGATCGAGCCCGGGACGTGCCGCGCGACGAGCCGCTGGTCGTCCACGGGGAAGAGGCGGTCGCTGTCGATCCCGAGCACGAGCGTCGCGGCGCGGATCCGGGCGAGCGCCGCGGGGATGCCGCCGCGACCCCGGCCGACGTCGTGCGAGCTCATCGCGTCGATCAGGCGGATGTAGCTCGTCGCGTCGAAGCGGCGCGTGAACTTGTTGCCGTGGAAGTCGAGGTACGACTCCACCGCGTACCGTCCCGCGTCGCCCATGGGGCTGATCCCGCTCTGCCACGAGCGCGCGAACCGCTGGTTGAGCTCGTCCGGGCTGCGGTAGTTGAGGAGCGCCATGCGGCGGGCGAGCGCGAGCCCGCGGTGCGGCCCGTCGCCGTCGGCGGCGTCGAAGTAGTCGCCGTCCCGGTAGGCGGGATCCATCCGGATCGCCTCGGCCTGCACGGAGTTGAGCGCGATCTGGTCGGCGCTCGCGAGGGCGGGGGCCGCGAGCACCGCGAGCCGCCGCATCCGGTCGGGGTGGCCGACGCCCCACTCGAGCGCCTGCATCCCGCCCATGGACCCGCCGACGACCGCCGCCCAGACGTCGATCCCGAGCGCGTCCGCGAGGGCGGCCTGCACGGCGACCTGGTCGCGGACGGTGATGAAGGGGAAGCGGTCCGCCCACTCGACGCCGTCGGGCGCGAGCGACGCCGGACCCGTCGTGCCCTGGCACCCCCCGAGCATGTTCGGGGCGACGACGAACCAGCGGTCGGTGTCGATCGCGAGCCCGGGCCCGACGATGCCGGACCACCAGCCGCCCGTCGGCTGCCCGGGGCCGGCCGGGCCGCGGAGGTGGCTGTCGCCCGTGAGCGCGTGGAGGACGAGGACCGCGTTCCGCCCGTCTTCGTCGCGTTCGCCGAAGGTCTCGTAGGCGACGCGGACGGACGGGATCCGTCCGCCCGCCTCGAGCTCGACGTCGCCGACCGACGCGAAGAGCCGGTCGGCGACGGGGTCGCCCTCGCGCCACGCCCCGGATGCCGGGGGCCGGCCGATCAGGGAGCGGATCTGCGCGTCCGTCACGAGGCTCGACGGGACGGTGTCCTCGGGTGTCTGCCAGTCCATCCCGCCCAGTGAAGCACCGCCGCCGTCGCGCGCGGCGAGTGTTACGCCCCGTGCGCCCCCTGGCCCGCGGACGCCGAGCCGACGGCCGCGTCCTTGACCGCCCTCGCCGCCCGCAGGCCGCTCCCGAGGTCGTCGAGGATGTCGTCGATGCTCTCGAGGCCGACGGACAGCCGCACGAGCCCGGGCGTGACGCCCGCGGTGAGCTGCTGCTCGGGCGTCAGCTGCGCGTGCGTGGTCGACGCGGGGTGGATCACGAGGCTCCGGACGTCGCCGATGTTCGCCAGGTGGCTGAACAGCTGCAGCGAGTCGACGAGCGCGCGGCCGGCGTCCACGCCGCCCTTGAGCTCGAACGACAGCACGGCGCCGACGCCGCGCGGCGCGTAGCGGTCGGCCGCGGCCCGCCATGGGCTCGACGGCAGGCCGGAGTAGTAGACGGCCGCCACGTCCTCGTGCGCGTCGAGCCACTCGGCCACGGCCTGCGCGTTCTGCACGTGCCGCTCGATCCGGAGGCTCAGCGTCTCGATGCCCTGGATGAGCTGCCAGGCGCTCGCCGGCGCGATCGACGCGCCCAGGTCGCGCAGCAGCTGCACGCGCGCCTTGGTGACGTAGGCGACGCCGTCGCCCACCGCGTCCGCGTACGTGACGCCGTGGTACGACGCGTCGGGCGTGGTGAGGCCGGGGAAGCGCTCCGCGTGCTCGGACCAGGGGAAGCGCCCGCCGTCGACGACGAGCCCGCCGATCACCGTGCCGTGGCCGCCCAGGAACTTGGTGGCCGAGTGCACGACGACGTCGGCCCCGTGCTCGAACGGGCGGATGAGGTACGGCGTGGCGATCGTGTTGTCCACGATGAGCGGGACGCCGGCCGCGTGCGCCCGGTCGGCGACGCTGCGGATGTCGAGGATGTTGATGCGCGGGTTCCCGATGGTCTCCGCGAAGAAGAGCTTCGTGTTCGGCCGCACCGCCCGCGCCCAGGCCTCGGGGTCGTCCTGGTCCTCGACGAAGGTCGTCTCGATGCCGAGCTTCGCCAGCGTGTACTTGAAGAGGTTGTAGGTGCCGCCGTAGATGGAGGAGCTCGAGACGATGTGGTCGCCCGCCTCGGCGATGTTGAGCACCGCGAAGGTCGACGCCGACTGGCCCGACGCCACCAGCAGCGCCGCCGTGCCGCCCTCCAGGGCCGCGACGCGCTCCTCCACCACGGCCTGCGTCGGGTTCATGATGCGCGTGTAGATGTTCCCGGGCTGCGCCAGGGCGAAGAGGTCCTGCGCGTGCTGGGAGTCGTCGAACACGTAGGAGGTGGTCTGGTAGATGGGCGTGGCGCGCGCGTGCGTGACCGGGTCCGGCGCCGCTCCCGCGTGGATCTGCTGCGTCTCGAAGCGCCAGCCGGCCGCTCGGTCCTCGTCGTGGTCGCTCATGTCGCGCCCTTCCTTCCGCTGTCGGTGCACGCCGCCGTCGGGCGCACGCCGACCCTAGGAAGCGCGTCGCGGGCTGGTCAACGCGAGCCGTCGCGGGGCGTAACCCGCGGACATCCGCGTTCCCTACGCTGGGGTCATGTCCACAGCCAAGAGGGTCGTCGTCACGGGTGCGAGCTCGGGGATCGGCGCCGCCACCGTCCGCCTGTTCCGGAGCCGGGGGTGGGACGTCGTCGGCGTCGCCCGCCGCGAGGACCGCCTGCGGGCGCTCGCCGAGGAGACGGGCGCCTCCTACGCGGTCGCGGACCTCACCGTCCAAGCCGACGTCGATGCCCTGCGCGACCACCTCCGCGAGACGGGCGACGTGCACGCGCTCGTCAACAACGCCGGGGGAGCCGTCGGCACCGACTCGGTCGAGGGCGGATCCGCTGCCGACTGGGCCTGGATGTACGAGATCAACGTGCTCGCCGTGCAGCGCGTGACGAGCGCGCTGCTGCCGCTGCTCCGCGCGGGCGTCCCGGAGGGCGGGAGCGCCGACCTCGTGACGGTCAGCTCGATCGCCGCGCACGTGCCCTACGAGGGCGGCGGCGGGTACAACGCCGCGAAGGCCGCCGTGCACGCGATGCTCGGCGTGCTGCGCCTGGAGCTCGCGGGCGAGCCCATCCGCGTCATCGAGATCGCGCCCGGCCAGGTGCGCACCGAGGAGTTCTCGCTCGTGCGCTTCGGGGGAGACCGGGCGAAGGCGGATGCCGTGTACGACGGCGTCCCCGGCCCGCTCACCGCGGAGGACGTGGCCGACGCCATCGTCCACGCGGTCGAGCTGCCGCCGCACGTGAACGTCGACCTGCTGACCCTCAAGCCCGTCGCGCAGGCCGCCCCGCACAAGCTCGTGCGGAAGCCGCTGGCCGTGCGCGAGGAGCTGACCGACCGCGGCTGACAGGCATCGTGCGCGGATGACCCGCGTCACGCGCGGGTCGGCCGCCGGGCGGTCAGGCCGCGGGCTTCGCGGCGTCCGCGGCCGGCAGATCGGGCAGCGGGCCGGTGAGGAAGCCCTGCACGACGGGACCGTGGAGCGCGACGACCATCTCGCGCGACATGCTCGCGATGGGCTCGCTGCGCCAGATGTAGCGCGTGATGGCGATGCCGCCGAGCGCGGCGCCGACGAGGGAGTTGCGGATGTCCGCCTCCTCGGGGGGCGTGCCCTCGGGCAGCGCGTTGGTCCAGTGCTGCGGAGCGGCCTCGACGAAGCGGCGGTACGCGCCGCTGTCGTGGTCCGACGAGACGGTGACCCAGCGCATGATGGTGGACCCCACCGGATGCTCCCACGTGTGCAGCGCCGCGTCGACGAGGGCGGCGCCGCGCTCCTCGACGGGCAGCTCGCGGAGGCGCAGGTACGGGGCGACCAGGTCCTCCGAGGGGCGCAGCGCCTCCTCGAGGAGCGCCTCCAGCGAGCCGAAGTAGTAGCGGACGAGGCTCGGGTCGACTCCGGCCGTCGCGGCGATGCGCCGGGCGCTCACCCGGTCGGCGCCGGACTCGATGAACAGCATGCGGGCCGCGTCGATGATGCTCGCGCGCGCGTCGCCGGAGGTGCGGGGCCCCCGTCGCCTCGGGGCGGCGTCGTCGGCGACGCGGTCGCGGGGATCGAGCTCGTTCGCCAGTACGGCCATGGGGCGTCCCTCTCGTGTCATGGTCCATCAACGTAGTGCGGGGCCGCTGGCCGGATGCCCCGCATGAGGGAATTGTGAACAACCCGTCGGACGACCTGTAGTTTCGTCGAGGCGTCCTCGTGCCGCCTCCCCCTCCCTCCCGCTGAAGAAGGCGTCCGCGTGCCCCTGGTCCTCCCACCCCTGTTCGAGATCGTCTCGTTGACGATCCTGGTCGTCGTCCTCGTCGCCGACCTGCTCATCGTGTACCGGCGCCCGCACGTGCCGTCCACGAAGGAGTCGGCCCTCTGGGTCGCGTTCTACGTGGGCCTCGCGCTGGTGTTCGCGGTCATCATGCTCATCGTCGGCGGGCCCGAGCACGCGGGCCAGTTCGTGGCGGGCTGGCTCACCGAGTACAGCCTCAGCATCGACAACCTGTTCGTCTTCGTCATCATCATGGGGCGCTTCAGCGTGCCCCGGAAGTACCAGCAGGAGGTGCTGATGGTGGGCATCATCATCGCGCTGGTGCTGCGCGGGATCTTCATCCTCCTGGGCGCCGAGCTCATCGAGAGCTACAGCTGGATCTTCTACATCTTCGGCGCGTTCCTCCTCTACACGGCCGTCAAGCAGGCGGTGGGCGACGAGGACGAGGACAGCGAGGACTCGCTCTTCATCCGGTTCCTCCGCCGGCGCCTCAAGATCGCGCCGGACTTCGACGGCTCCAAGGTGCGCACGGTCATCGACGGCCGCAAGGTGCTCACGCCGATGGTGATCGTGTTCGTCTCGATCGGCACCACGGACCTGATCTTCGCGCTCGACTCGATCCCGGCCATCTTCGGCATCACCGAGTCGCCGTTCATCGTCTTCACCGCGAACATCTTCGCCCTGATGGGCCTCCGCCAGCTCTACTTCCTGCTGGGCGGGCTGCTCGACCGGCTCGTGTACCTCAAGTACGGGATCGCGTTCATCCTCTTCTTCATCGGCGTGAAGCTCGTGCTGCACGCCTTGCACGAGAACACCCTGCCGTTCGTCAACGGCGGGCAGGGGATCGAGTGGGCGCCCGAGATCCCGACCGTGGTGAGCCTCGTGGTGATCCTCGCCTCGATGCTGGTCGCGACGGTCGCGAGCCTCGTCAAGATGCGCGCGGACGGCACGCCCGTCACCGGCGCCGGCGCGGAGGCCGCGTCGGTCGAGCGCGCCGACGAGGACCGGTCCGAGCGGTGACCGACGCCCGCAGCATCGCGATCGGCGGGAGGCGCATCGACGTCTCGTGGGCCGCCCGCACCGACGTGGGCAGCGTCCGCGCCGTGAACGAGGACGGGCTCCTGGCGGATCCGCCGGTGTGGCTCGTGGCCGACGGCATGGGCGGGCACGCGTTCGGCGACCGCGCGAGCGCCACGCTGGTCGAGACCTTCGGCGGGCTGACGGGCGACCAGCCCGTGACGCGCGACCTCATCGTGGAGGCGGTCGACGCGTCGAACGAGGCGATCGGCGACCTCATCACGGGCGACGACCCGCCCGGCACGGTGGCCGGCACCACGCTCGCCGGCATCGCGCTCGTGCGGGCCGAGGACGGCGAGCCCCTCTGGATGGTCTTCAACGTCGGGGACTCGCGCGTCTACGCGTGGATCGACGGGCGGCTGCAGCAGGTCACGGTCGACCACTCGGCCGTGCAGGAGCTCGTCGACCAGGGGCGCATGACGCGCGCGGAGGCCGAGCGCAGCCCGGTGCGGAACCTCATCACGCGGGCCGTCGGCTCGCACGACGAGGTGGCCGCGGACGAGTGGCTGCTGCCCGTCTCCGCCCACCAGGTCTTCCTCATCTGCTCCGACGGCCTCACCAAGGAGCTCGACGACGACGCCATCGACGCGGTCCTGCGCCTGGCCCACGAGGACGGCGGCGGCGTCGACCGCGCCGCGGACGCCCTGGTCGCCCAGGCCCTCGCGTCCGGCGGCCGGGACAACGTCACGGTCGTCGTGATCGAGGCGGCCTCCGACGAGCAGCCGTCCGACGACGGGTCCGCGGGCGCGCCGTCACCCGAGGAATAGCCGCGGGCACCCGGCGTTAGACTCCCAGGATGCGCGAGGGCCCCTCGCGCCCCTTCCCTGAGGAGAGCCGCGTGCGGACTGCGAAGACCCTGGCCGAGAAGGTGTGGGCCGACCACCTGGTCGCCGAGGGCGAGGACGGCACCCCCGACCTCCTCTACATCGACCTCCACCTCGTGCACGAGGTCACGAGCCCGCAGGCGTTCGACGGCCTCCGTCTCGCCGGCCGCCCCGTGCGCCGCCCGGACCTCACCATCGCGACCGAGGACCACAACACGCCCACGATCGGGATCGACCAGCCCATCGCCGACCTCACGAGCCGAACGCAGATCCACACGCTCCGCGCCAACGCCGAGGAGTTCGGCATCCGCCTGCACTCCCTCGGCGACATCGAGCAGGGCATCGTCCACGTGGTCGGCCCGCAGCTCGGGCTCACGATGCCGGGCATCACCGTCGTGTGCGGCGACTCGCACACGTCCACCCACGGCGCGTTCGGCGCCATGGCGTTCGGCATCGGCACGAGCGAGGTCGAGCACGTCATGGCCACGCAGACCCTGCCGCTCCAGCCGTTCAAGACCATGGCGGTCACGGTCGAGGGCACGCTGCGACCGGGCGTGACGGCCAAGGACATCATCCTCGCGGTCATCGCGAAGATCGGCACGGGCGGCGGCCAGGGCTACGTGCTCGAGTACCGCGGCAGCGCCATCCGCTCGCTCTCCATGGAGGGCCGCATGACGATCTGCAACATGTCCATCGAGGCCGGTGCCCGCGCGGGCATGGTCGCCCCCGACCAGACCACCTACGACTACCTCCGCGGCCGGCCGCACGCCCCGACGGGCGCCGACTGGGACGAGGCCGTCGCCTACTGGGAGACGCTCGCCACGGACGACGACGCGGTCTTCGACGCCGAGGTCCTCCTCGACGCCGACACGCTGGAGCCGTTCGTCACCTGGGGCACGAACCCCGGCCAGGGCGTCTCGCTGAGCGAGCCCGTGCCGGATCCCGCCGCCGTCGCCGACCCGAACGAGCGCGCCGCCGCCGAGCGCGCCCTCGCCTACATGGACCTCGCCCCCGGCACGCCCATGAAGGATATCCCGGTCGACACGGTCTTCATCGGCTCCTGCACCAACAGCCGCGTCGAGGACCTGCGCGCCGCCGCCGAGATCGTGCGCGGCCGCACCAAGGCCGAGGGCGTCCGCGTCATGGTCGTCCCGGGCAGCGCCCGCGTGCGGCTCGAGGCCGAGGCCGAGGGCATCGACCGGGTCTTCACCGACTTCGGCGCCGAGTGGCGCTTCGCCGGCTGCTCGATGTGCCTCGGCATGAACCCCGACCAGCTCGCGCCGGGGGAGCGCTGCGCGTCCACCAGCAACCGGAACTTCGAGGGCCGCCAGGGCAAGGGCGGGCGCACGCACCTCGTGTCGCCGCTCGTGGCCGCGGCCACCGCCATCCGGGGCACGCTGTCGAGCCCGTGGGACCTGCAGGAGGCCGGCGTCGTCGACGCCGACGCGATCCGCCAGGCCGCCGCCGTCGGACAGGGGGCCTGACCCGTGGAGCCCATCACCCGCGTCACCGGCACCGGCGTCCCGCTCAAGCAGTCGAACGTCGACACCGACCAGATCGTCCCCGCCCAGTTCCTCAAGCGCGTCACCAAGACGGGCTTCGAGGACGCGCTCTTCTTCCAGTGGCGCAAGGACCCCGACTTCTTCATCAACCAGCCGGCCTACGAGGGCGCGACCGTCCTCGTCGCCGGTCCGGACTTCGGCACGGGCTCGTCCCGCGAGCACGCCGTGTGGGCGCTGCGCGACTACGGCTTCCGGGCCGTGCTCAGCCCGAGGTTCGGCGACATCTTCCGGGGCAACTCGGGGAAGCAGGGCCTCCTCACGGGCATCGTGACGGAGGACGACGTCGAGAGGCTGTGGACCGCGATGGACGCGGAGCCCGGGCTCGACCTCACCGTCGACCTCGTCGAGCGGATCGCCACGGCACCCGGCCTGACGGTCCCGTTCGAGATCGACGAATACACTCGGTGGCGGCTCCTCGAGGGGCTCGACGACATCGCCCTCACCCTCCGGGACGAGGACGCCATCACCACCTTCGAACACCGACGGGCCTCATGGCGCCCGCGCACCTTGCCGGCCCGGCCGGCAGCTCTGGAGAACTGAATGAACTCACTAGTCAGCGACGCCAAGAAGGCGGGAGAGCGAGTGGGTCTCCTGTCCGACTCCATCGTCATCAACGGCGGCATCCCGCTGCGCGGCCGCATCGAGGTCCGCGGGGCCAAGAACCTGGCCACGAAGGCCATGGTCGCCTCGCTCCTCGGCGAGAGCCCCAGCCTCCTGCGCTCGGTGCCGGACATCAGCGACGTGCGCGTCGTCTCTGGTCTCCTCGAGGTGCACGGCGTGACGCTCCGCAAGGGCGAGCAGGAGGGCGACCTCATCCTCGACCCGAAGGACGTCGAGAGCGCCCACATGGCGGACATCGACGCGCACGCCGGCAGCTCGCGGATCCCGATCCTCTTCTGCGGCCCGCTGCTGCACCGCCTGGGCGAGGCGTTCATCCCCGACCTCGGCGGCTGCCGCATCGGCGACCGCCCCATCGACTTCCACCTCGACGCGCTGCGCGCGTTCGGCGCGGTCGTCGAGAAGCTCCCGAGCGGCATCCGCCTCACGGCGCCGGACGGCCTGAAGGGCGCGAACGTCGAGCTGCCCTACCCGAGCGTCGGCGCGACCGAGCAGGTGCTCCTCACGGGCGTCCGCGCGAAGGGCGTCACGGAGCTGAAGAACGCGGCCATCGAGCCCGAGATCATGGACCTCATCGCGATCCTGCAGAAGATGGGCGCGATCATCTCCGTGGAGCCGAACCGCGTGATCCTCATCGAGGGCGTCGACCGCCTCGAGGGCTACACGCACCGCGCGCTCTTCGACCGCAACGAGGCCGCGAGCTGGGCCTCCGCCGCGCTCGCGACCGGCGGCGACATCTTCGTCGGCGGCGTGCGCCAGGCCGAGATGATGACCTTCCTCAACGTGTTCCGGAAGGTCGGCGGCGCGTTCGACATCGAGGAGGACGGCATCCGGTTCTACCACCCGGGCGGCGACCTCAAGCCCGTCGTCATCGAGACCGACGTGCACCCCGGCTTCATGACGGACTGGCAGCAGCCGCTCGTCGTGGCGCTCACGCAGGCGCCCGGCGTCTCGATCATCCACGAGACCGTGTACGAGAACCGCTTCGGCTTCACGGACGCGCTCAACGAGATGGGCGCCGACATCGTCGTGCACAAGGAGGGCCTCGAGGGCCACGAGCGCCGCGTCGCGCGTCGCGACTTCGAGCAGGCCGCGGTCATCACCGGACCGACGCACCTCCACGGCGCGGACATCACCGTGCCGGACCTCCGCGGCGGCTTCAGCCACCTCATCGCCGCGCTCACGGCCGAGGGCCGGTCCACCGTCAGCAATGTGGGGATCATCTCCCGCGGCTACGAGGACTTCATCGGGAAGCTGCGCCAGCTCGGCGCGGACTTCTCCTACGAGGGATAGCCTCGCCGGCGGCGCACCGCGCCGCCCACGCCGGCCGGGCGCGTCCCCAGGGACGCGCCCGGCCATCCGCCGGGCGGATCCCACCCGGCGGGCGACCGACGACGACCGCGACCCGACCGGAGCATCCATGGCGAACGAGAAGGCCCGACCGTCGATCTTCTGGGTGCTGGCCGCCCTCGTGCTCCCGGTGCTGAACGCGGCCGTCCGCTTCGACATCCGGCACCCCGAGCGGCTGCCCCGCACGGGCTCCTACGTGCTCGCGCCGAACCACTACAGCGAGATCGACCCGGTCGTCATGGGCGCGGTCGCCTGGAAGCTGGGACGGCTGCCCCGGTTCCTCGCGAAGGCGTCGCTGTTCGACGTGCCGGTGGTGGGCTGGTTCCTCCGCCGCTCGGGGCAGATCCCCGTGCAGCGCGACGGCGGCGTCCGCGGCGGCGAGGCCATCTCGGCCGCGAAGGACCTCGCGAGCGACGGCCGGATCGTCGTCGTCTACCCCGAGGGCACGCTGACGCGCGACCCCGACCTCTGGCCGATGCGGGGCAAGACCGGCGCCGTGCGGCTCGCGCTGCAGGCCGGCATCCCGGTGATCCCGACGGCCCACTGGGGCACGCAGGAGCTGATGGGGCGGTACTCCAAGCGCGTGCGCCTGTTCCCGCGCTCGACCATCCACGTGGCCGTCGGCGAGCCCGTCGACCTCTCGCGCTTCCGCGACCGGAGCCTAGACTCCGCGACCCTGACCGAGGCGACCGCGGTCGTCATGGCCGCCATCACGGAGCTCCTCGAGGAGCTCCGCGGCGAGACCGCCCCGACCGAGCGCTGGGACCCCCGCTCGAACAACCAGAAGGAGACCGGCCGATTTGAGTGACGCGACCGCGAGCCCCCGACCCGCAGGATCCACCGCCCCGAGCGCGGACGCGTCCGCCAGCGCATCCGCGTCCGCCGACGCGGGGGAGCGCCGCCGGGTCGTCGTCCTCGGCGCCGGCAGCTGGGGCACCACCTTCGCCAAGGTCATGGCCGACGGCGGCAGCGACGTGCTCATGTGGGCGCGCCGCCCCGAGCTCGCCCGGGAGATCTCCGAGGCGCAGCGCAACAGCGACTACCTGCCGGGCGTCAACCTCCCGCGGCGCCTCACGGCGGACGCGTCCCTCGAGCGCGTGCTCGACGGCGCCACCGACGTGTTCGTGTCGGTCCCCAGCCAGACGCTGCGCCAGAACCTCGAGGCCGCCCGGGACCTCATCCCGTCCGACGCCGTCGTGGTCAGCCTGATGAAGGGCGTCGAGAAGGGCACGGGCCTCCGCATGAGCGAGGTCATCGCGGAGACGCTGGGGCTCGGCCCCGAGCGCATCGCCGTCGCGTCGGGCCCGAACCTGGCGCTCGAGATCGCGCGCGAGCAGCCCACCGCGGCCGTCGTGTCGTCGGCGGACCCGGCCACGGCCGAGCGCATCGCGAAGATCGCGCGCAACCCCTACTTCCGCTCCTTCGTGAACACCGACGTGATCGGCACCGAGTTCGGCGGCGTGCTCAAGAACCTCATCGCCGTCGCGGTCGGCATCGTCGACGGCGTGGGCTACGGCGAGAACACCAAGGCGTCGATCATCACCCGCGGCCTCGCCGAGATGACCGCCTTCTCCGTGGCGTACGGCGCGCGCGCCGAGACCCTCGCGGGGCTCGCGGGGCTCGGCGACCTGATCGCGACGTGCGAGTCGTCGCTGTCCCGCAACAACACGGCCGGGCGACTGCTCGGCCAGGGCTACAGCTTCGGCGACGTCGTGACGCGCATGCAGCAGACCGCCGAGGGGCTCTCCTCCGTGGCGCCCGTGCTCGAGCTCGCCCGCCAGCGCGGCGTGGTGATGCCCATCGTCGAGCAGGTGTCGCAGGTGCTCGCGGGCACGCTCTCGCCGCGCGACATCGCCCCGCACCTCACGACCGACGACGACACTCCTCAGGGGGAATGACCATGGCCGACCGCATCCGCGTCGTCCTGCTGTTCGGCGGGACCTCCAGCGAGCACTCCATCAGCTGCGCCACCGCGAGCGGCGTCCTCGGCGCCCTCGACCGCGACCGCTTCGAGGTGATCCCGGTGGGCATCACCCGCGGCGGCGCCATGACGCTGCAGGCGGACGACGCGTCCGCCCTCGCACTCGACGCCGAGGCCCTGCCCGAGGTCATCGAGAACGGCACCCGCGTGCGCTGGCCCGAGGACGCGTCCTCGCGGGAGCTCCGCGTGCGCGACGCCGACGGCGCCGAGCGCTCCCTCGGGCGCGTCGACGTCGTGTTCCCGATCCTCCACGGCACGCAGGGCGAGGACGGCACCGTCCAGGGGATGCTCGAGCTCGCCGGCCTCCCGTACGTCGGCTCGGGCGTGCTCGCCTCCGCGCTCGGCATGGACAAGCACTTCGCGAAGACCGTGCTGCGCGACGCCGGCATCGCCGTGGCGCCGTGGACCACCGTGACGCGCCGCGAGTGGGAGGCCGACCCCGAGGCGGTCCGCGCGCGGGCCGCGGGGCTCGCCCTGCCGGCGTTCGTGAAGCCGGCGCGCGCCGGATCCAGCGTCGGCGTGAGCCGCGTCGCGGAGGCGGGGGAGCTCGACGCCGCCCTCGCGACCGCCTTCCGCGAGGACGACCGCGTGCTCGTCGAGGCCGGCCTCGTCGGCCGCGAGGTGGAGTGCGCGATCCTCGACGGCGGGCCGGGCGCCGCCCCGCGCGCGTCCGTCGCGGGCGAGATCGTCGTCTCCGGACGCGCGTTCTACGACTTCGAGGCCAAGTACCTGGGCGCCGACGGCATCGAGCTGGTCTGCCCGGCGGACATGACCGCGGATCAGCTGGCTGAGATGCAGGAGCTGTCGGTGCGCGCCTTCCGGGCCGTCGACGCCCGCGGCCTCGCGCGCGTGGACTTCTTCCTCACGGCCGACGGCTTCGTGCTCAACGAGATCAACACGATGCCCGGCTTCACGCCCATCTCGATGTTCCCGGCCTGCTGGGCCGCGTCGGGCGTGGCGTACCCCGACCTCATCTCCGAGCTCCTCGACGTGGCGCTCGCGTGGGAGGCGGAGGGCCGTCGCGCCTGAGCCGGTCGACGGCGGACGGCCCGGGGGAGTCGCGCGGCGCATCCGCGCACGGCCGAGCCCGGGCCGCCGCGACGGCGAGAGCCTAGGCTCGGACGCATGCTCGTAGGACGATCCGTCGCCCGGCCCCTCCTCCACCCCGACGCCCGGATCGGGGTCCCCGTGCGCCCCGCGGGCCGGCTCCCCGCCGTCGTGCGCCGGCCGGCGGGCGGGTCCCCGTCCCTCCGTCGGCCCACCGTCTCCGTCGTGATCCCCGTCCGCGACGACGCCGGGCACCTGCGCGCCTGCCTCCGGGCCCTCGCGGGGCAGACGGTCGCGCCCGACGAGGTCGTGGTCGTCGACAACGCCTCCCGCGACGACAGCGCGGAGGTCGCCCGCGCGGCCGGCGCGCGCGTCGTGCACGAGCCGGTAGTGGGGATCCCGGCCGCCGCGTCGACCGGCTACGACGCCGCCCGGCACGAGGTGATCGCGCGGCTCGACGCCGACTGCGTGCCGCCCGCGGACTGGATCGAGCGGCTCGGCGACGTGCTCGCCGCGCGCCCCGACGTCGCCGCCGTCACGGGCGCGGCGCGCTTCCTCGACGGCCCGCGCGCGCTCCGCGGGGTGGCCGCCGTCGCCTACCTCGGTGCGTACTTCGCCTCGGTGACGCTCGCGCTCGGGCACCCGCCGCTCTTCGGATCCAACTTCGCGCTGCGCGCGGACGCCTGGCGCCAGGTGCGCCACGAGGTGCACCGCAAGGGGACGCACCTGCACGACGACATCGACCTGTCCGTGCACCTCGGGCCCGAGCGGCGCATCGTGCTCGACCCGCACCTCGGCATGGGGATCAGCATGCGGCCGCTGACGCGCCCGTCGACCCTGCCGCTGCGGATGAGCCGGGGCATGGCGTCGCTCACGACCCACTGGCCGCACGAGCTGCCGTGGCGGCGCTGGTGGCGCACCAGCCGGATCGTCGTCGCGGAGCGCCGCGGACGCGGGCCGCGCGCGCTCGAGGCGCCGGTCAGCTCCCGGGCGGCGGGGCCACGCCGAGGTCCTGGGCGCTGACGCAGCGGTCGGTCTGCGGGATGGCGGAGACGACACCGCTGAGGTCGGTGAGCGCCGTGTAGCTCGCCTGCGTGGAGTCGATGACGACCTCGACCGCGGGCGTGCGCCCGAAGGTGGTGTACCGGATGTTCGGGGCCTTCGAGTCGTCCTCGACCCAGTCGACGTCGTCGTAGCTGATGCACGCGTCGGTCGTGGGGCCGGGCGTCGCGACGCCGCAGCGCAGGATGACCGTGCTCTGCGGATCGCCCCAGGCGCCCGTGCCCTGGGCGTCGGTCTCCCGCAGCGGCGCGGTGCCGAGCTCCGCGGGGAGGTGCACGACGACGTCGGCGCAGAGCGGATCCGCGGCGCCGGCCGCGGGCTCGAGCGAGACGGTGGGCGCGCATCCGGCGAGGAGGACGGTGATGCCGCACGCGGCGACGGCGGCGGCGGCGCGCACGGCGCGGGCGGGGCGGCGGGGAGTCATCGCGGCCAGGCTACCGTGGCAGTCGTGACGACTCCTGAGACGCCCCCGCCCGCCGACCGCCCGATGGCCGGGCCGTCCGGGGACGCACGATCCGACGTCGCCGCGACCGACGACGACGCGACCCTCGGCAGCGCGGGCGAGCTCGCGACCCTGGCGCGGATCCTGCCCCGGCTGCCCGAGGCCGACGCCGCCGACGCCGGGCCGGGGGACGACTGCGCGGTCGTGCGGGCGCCCGACGGCCGGTTCGTCATCACGACCGACATGATGGTGGAGGGCCCGGACTTCCGCCGCGCGTGGTCGACGCCGCACGACCTCGGACGCCGCGCCGCCGCCTCGAACCTCGCCGACGTGGCCGCGATGGGCGCCCGGCCGACCGCGCTCCTGGTCGCGATCGCCGCGCCGGCCGACACGCCGGTCCGGGACCTCGAGGCGCTGGCCGACGGGCTCCGCGACGGCTGCCGGATCCAGGCGCCCGGCTGCGGCGTGGTCGGCGGCGACCTCTCCGTCTCCGACGCGCTCGTCCTCACGGTGACGGCGACGGGGGACCTCGAGGGCCGCGCGCCCGTGCTCCGCTCCGGCGCGCGGCCCGGCGACGTGATCGCGGTGGCGGGCGCGCTCGGCATGGCGGCCGCCGGCGTCCGGCTGCTGTTCGACCACGCGCGGCGGGCCGTGCCCGGCGGCGAGCCCGTCCCCGACGCTGCCCTCGCGCGGGCGCTCCGGGCCGCGCATCCGGCTGCGGTGGAGGCGCAGCTCTCGCCCGTCGCGCCCATCGCCGCCGGCGTCGAGGCGGCACGCGCGGGGGCCACCGCGATGCTCGACGTCTCCGACGGCCCGCTCCTCGACCTCGCCCGGATGGCGCGCGCGAGCGGCGTGGGCATCGACCTCGACACCGCGGCCCTCGCCGAGGACGTCCGCCGGGTCGCGGACGCGCATCCGGCGCTCCCGCCCGTCGCGCTCGACCTCGTCCTCACGGGCGGGGAGGACCACGGCCTCGTCGCCGCGTTCCCGGCGGACGCGACGCTCCCGGCGTCGTTCCGGGTCGTCGGCGTCGTGCGGGAGGCGGATGCCGGGGGACCGGCGGTCACGGTCGACGGCGCGCCCTACGCGGGTCCGCGCACCCCGCGGGGCGGCTGGGACCCGTACGCCGACTGGGACGGGGCGCGCTAGCCCCGATCCGCCCCGGCCCACCACACGACGGTGTCGCCGTAGGCCCGGCGCCGGTCGAGCGCCATCCCCGCGGGCCACGCCGGCTCGGCCGACCGCGCGCTGCGCTCGACCATGACGAC
Organism: Clavibacter michiganensis subsp. tessellarius; assembly: GCF_021922985.1. Taxonomy (NCBI): domain Bacteria; kingdom Bacillati; phylum Actinomycetota; class Actinomycetes; order Micrococcales; family Microbacteriaceae; genus Clavibacter; species Clavibacter tessellarius. Next base: position 582,833 of record NZ_CP040788.1, read on the forward strand.
CGCGTCGTCGGCGAGCCGCGGCGCGAGGGCGGCGAGCTCCTCGGCGAGCTCCGCGTCGCCCACCTCGTACGGCGGATCGAGGAACGCGACGTCGTAGGTGCCGCGGTCGCCGAGGAGGAAGGCGTGCACGCTCTGGGCGGCGACGCGGATCGCGAGGTCGGCGCCGCGCGGGGCCGCGCCCTCGAGGATGCGCGCGTTCGACCGGCACACGGCCGCGGCGGGCGTCGCCCGCTCCACGAGCACCACCTCGCGCGCGCCCCGGCTGGCCGCCTCGAGTCCCAGGGCGCCGGATCCGGCGTAGAGGTCGAGCACGCGCGCGCCGTCGAGCGCGTCGCGGGCCTCGAGCCCGGAGAAGAGGGCCTCGCGCACGCGGTCGCTCGTGGGGCGCGTGCCCGTCCTCGGGACGCGGAGCACGAGGGAGCCGGCGAACCCGGCGACGATGCGGGTCACGACGGGCGTCCGACGGGGCGCGGGACGGAGATGCTCGGGGCGGGGTGCACGGGCGTCCACGCTACCGGCCGCACCGCCGCCGCGCCCGCCTCCCGCGCGCCCCGCGACCGCGCCGGCGAGGGGCCCAGCCGCTCACGGCCGCTCCCCGGACGCGCCCGGGGCGCTGACGTATGCTGCGAGGACGCCCACGACGCTGGAGGATCTGCGTGACGAGCCCCGAGTCCGAGTCCGTTCCCCTGCACGGCGGATCGGGCGCAGCGCCCGCCCGCATCCACCCCGCCCCGCGGACGGGGGCCCACGCGACGGCCCCGCGCGGATCCGCGTCGATGCCGCTGACGGAGGTGCGCCGGCTCGCCGAGCTCATCCTCGGCAACGTCGACGCCGTCATGTCCGGCAAGCAGGACGCCACCCGCATGGCGCTCACCGTCTTCCTGTCCGGCGGCCACCTCCTCATCGAGGACGTGCCCGGCGTCGGCAAGACCATGCTCGCCAAGGCGCTGGCGCGGAGCGTCGACTGCACGGTCAACCGCATCCAGTTCACGCCCGACCTGCTGCCCTCGGACGTCACGGGCGTCTCCGTGTACAGCCAGGCGGACCACCGCTTCGAGTTCCAGCCGGGCGCCGTGTTCGCGAACATCGTCATCGGCGACGAGATCAACCGCGCGAGCCCCAAGACCCAGTCCGCCCTCCTCGAGTGCATGGAGGAGGGGCAGGTCACGGTCGACGGCGTCACGCACGGGCTCCAGCAGCCGTTCACGGTGGTCGCCACGCAGAACCCCGTCGAGATGGAGGGCACGTACGCGCTCCCCGAGGCCCAGCGCGACCGCTTCATGGCCCGGATCTCCATGGGCTACCCGGACGCGTCCGCCGAGCTCGCGATGCTCCGCGACCGCGACACGGTCAGCCCGCTCGACGAGCTGCGGCCCGTGGTCGACGCCGACGACCTCGACGCGATGATGCACGCGGCCCGCGGCGTCTACGTGTCCGACCCCGTCGCGCGCTACGCCGTGGCGATCGTGCAGGCCACGCGCGGCCACGAGGACATCCGCCTCGGCGCGAGCCCCCGCGCCACCCTCCAGCTCATCCGGGCCGCGAAGACCCGCGCCGCGCTCGACGGCCGCGACTTCGTGCTGCCCGACGACGTCGACGCGCTGGCGGCCCCGGTGCTCGGCCACCGGCTCGTCGCGACCGGGCGCGCGCTCGGCCGACGCGGGAGCGGCCAGGCGGCCGTGGTCGAGATCCTGGAGCGCATCGTCGCCACCACGTCCGTGCCGCTGAGCGCCGCGGGTCGGACGCGCTGACCCCGTGCGGCCCCTCGCGCGCCTGATGCGCCGGATCGGCATCGACGCCGTCCCGCATCCGACCCTCCGCGGCATCGCCCTGCTCGCCGCGGGCGTCGCCGCGTTCGCGGGCGCGTTCATCGCGGGGCGGCGCGAGTTCGTCTTCATCGGCGTCGCGGTCCTCGCGCTGCCGCTGCTCGCGGCCGCCTGGCTGGTCGTCGCGCGCATCCGGCTGCACGTCGAGCGCTCGTTCTCCTCGGACGTCGTCGAGTCGGGCACCGCGACCACCGTCACCGTCTCCGTGGCGGGCACGGGCCCCTTCCCGACGCCGCCGGCGCAGGTGCTCGACGTCGTGCCCGGCGTCGAGGGGACGACGCCGCCCGCGGCGCTGCCGACCCTCCGCGGGCTGCCGCGCGGATCCCGCCGCGCGGCCGTGCGCCCCGTCCTCCGCTACGACCTCACACCCGAGCGCCGCGGCGTGCACGAGGTCGGGCCGCTCGCGGTCGAGGAGAACGACCCGTTCCGCCTGATGCTGCTGCGCCACGTCGCCGGCGGCACGTCGCGCCTCGTCGTGACCCCGCGCCTCGCCGACCTCGAGGCGGAGCCCGCCGGCCAGGTCGCGTCGGAGGGCGAGTCCGAGCGCGTGCAGCGCCGGGCGGACGGCGGCGAGGACGACCTCGGCACGCGCGAGTACCGCGCGGGCGACCCGCTCCGCCGCGTGCACTGGCGCGCCACCGCCCGCCACGGCGAGCTCATGGTGCGCCAGGAGGAGCAGCGGTCGAGCCCGCGCTCCCTCGTGCTCCTCGACACCCGCGCGGCCGCCTTCCCGCGCCACGCGGACGACGACGGCGAGGGCGACCACGCGTTCGAGCGGGCCGTCGCCTTCGCCGCGAGCATCTGCGTGCACCTCGAGCGGGGCGGATACGCGGTGCAGCTCGTCGAGACCGCGGGCGCGCCCGACGCCCCCGCGCCCGGACGCGCGGCCGACCCCGCCAGCGAGGCCGACCTGCTGCTCCACCTCGCCGAGGTGCTCCCGAGGGATCCCGACCCCGAGCGCGACGCCGTGCAGGAGCTCCTGTCCGACCTCCGCCGCAGCCGCCGCGCCGTGCCCCTGCACGCCGTCCTCGGCCGCCTGGACGAGGTCGAGGCCCGCCGCCTCGCCGGGCTCGGATCCGCCTGCCGGCCGGCCGTCGCCTTCCTCGCCCACCCCGGCCGCGTCGACGGACGGGACGACCGCGAGGCCGTCCGGATCCTGCACGAGTCCGGGTGGACCACGGTCGTCCTCGACGAGGGCACCCGGCCGGCCGACGCCTGGCACGCCGCGCGCTCCGAGGAGATGGCCCGATGACCGACCTCGACTCCGTGGGCCTCGGCGGCCGCGAGCGCTGGACCGTCGAGCCGCGGCCCCTGCCGGGCGAGCGGCGCGGCGGTCGCGGGCCCGCCGGACCCGTCGGGCCCGGGCGCGACGACCGGGCGTCCCGGCCGCGCGGCGCCGCCGCCGCCCGCTGGCCCCTCACCGTCGCGCTCGCGGTCGCGCTCCTGGCCGCGGCGGCGAGCCTCCACCTGCTCATCGAGACCGGACCCTGGTTCCTGCTCTGCGTGGTCGTCGTGGCCGCGGTGCTCGGCTCCGCGGCGCTGCTCCGCGCCGCGGGCGTCCCGCGCCTCCTCGCGTCGGCGGGCGGCCTCGTCGTGCTCGTGCTCCTCATCACGCTCGTCTTCGCGGGCCGCACGGCGATCCTCGGCGTGCTGCCGACGCCCGAGACGGTGCGCACGCTCGTCGCCGTGGGGGAGCAGGCGGGGGAGGAGATCTACCGCCGCTCCGCGCCCGTGCCGCCGCTCGCCTCCATCGTGTTCGTCGCCGTCGCGTCGGTAGGCGCGCTGGCCGTGCTGCTCGACGTGCTCGCCTCGGCCCTCCGCATGCCGGCGGTCACGGGCCTGCCGCTGCTCGTGCTCGTGTCCGTGCCCGGGGCGGTCCTCGTCGGCGAGTTCTCGATCGCGTCCTTCGCGGTCACGGCGCTCGCGTGGTTCGCGGTGCTCGCGGCGGACGCGCGCGACCGGGCACGGGACGGCGCGGGCGCAGCGGCCGTCCGGTCGGGCGGACGCGGATCCGGCGGCGGGAGCCCGGTCGCCGCGCGCGCGACCCTCCTCCCCGCGGGCGGGCTCGCGGCCGGCGCCGTGGTCTTCGCGCTGGTCGCCCCCGCGATCGTCCCCGGCCTCACGAGCGCCACGTTCCCCACGGCGTCCGGAGCGGGCGCCGGCGGATCCCGCGTCGTCAACCCGATCCTCGACCTCGGCGACGACCTGCGCCGCCCCGTCGACGTCGACGCGCTCCGCTACTCCACGGCCTCGACCACGCCCCTCTACTTCAAGGTCACGACGCTGTCCCGCTTCGAGGGCGAGGAGTGGGCGCCGTCGCCCCTCCGGCCGCCGGAGGAGAACACGGTCGACGCGATCGGGCCCGACCTCGGCGCGGGCCGCGACGTGCCGGTCGAGGACGTCGAGGCGCGCGTGCAGGTCGAGGGCTCCTCGAGCGCCTGGCTGCCGGCGCCGTACGCTCCGCGCAGCGTCGCCGGGCTCGAGGGCACGTGGCGCTGGTCGGAGCAGGGCCTCGAGATCCGCTCCTCCGACTCCGACAGCCGCGACCAGAATTACACCGTGCGCTCCGAGCTGCCCCGGCCGTCGCGCGAGCAGCTGGAGGCCGTTCCCGCCGCGACCGCGGGCGACCTCGCGCCGTTCCTGCAGATCCCCGACGGGACGCCGGCCGTCGTCGGCTCCACGACGGCCGACGTCCTCGCCGGCATCGACGACCCCTACGACCAGGCCCTCGCCCTCCAGCGGTTCTTCACGGGGGGCCAGTTCCGCTACTCCGAGGACGCGCCCGTCCAGCAGGGCTACGACGGCAGCGGCGTCGACGTCGTCGGCGAGTTCCTGCGGGTGCGCGCCGGGTACTGCGTGCACTTCGCCTCGGCCATGGCGATCATGGCGCGCGAGGCGGGCATCCCGTCGCGCGTGGCGGTGGGCTACCTCCCGGGGAACCAGGTCGGACGCGACGGCGACCTCATCACCTACCGCGTCGGCTCGCACGACCTGCACTCCTGGCCGGAGCTGTACTTCGCGGGCATCGGGTGGATCCCCTTCGAGCCGACCCCGGGCCGCGGGCAGGCCGCGCCGTACGCGCAGCCCTCCGCCGCACCGAGCGCCGCGCCCACCCCCTCCGCCGCGCCGACGCCCACGGCCGCCGCCACGCCCACCACGGCCCCCGCCCCCACGTCGTCGGCCGCGCCCGGCACGAGCGGCGCCGGCGCCGCGCGGATCCCGTGGGCCGGCATCGGCGTCGCGGCCCTCGTCCTCCTCGTGCTCGCGCTCCTCGCCGCGCCCGCGCTCCTCCGCCGCGCCCGACGCGCGCGCCGCCTCCGCGCCCTGGCCGCCGGCGACGCGCCGGCCGGCACCGCCTGGCGCGAGGCGGAGGACCGGGCCGTCGACCTCGGCATCCGCGTGCCCGACACCGAGTCGCCGCGCGAGCTCGGCCGTCGTCTCGCGGGCGACGACCCCGCCCTCCGGGATCCGGTCGCGCTGCTCGTCGGCGCGCGCGAGCGGGAGCGGTTCGCCCGGACCGACGCCCCGGTCGACGCGGCGACGGGCGCCGCCCAGGCCGACGCGCTCGTCGCGATCGGGGCGGCCCTCGGCGCCCGCGCGGGCCGGATCGACCGGCTGCTCGCGCTCGTCGCCCCCCGCTCGCTCGTCCGCCGCCGTCCGCGCGGGGAGGACGACGACCGGCGCGGTCCCGGATCCCGGGCGTCGGACGCGCCTCGTACACTCGGGGGATGACCGGATCCGACGCCGCGCTCGCGGGCGTCGTGGGCGGCCGCACCGCCGGCGTCCTGCAGAAGGCCTTCGGCCTGCGCACGGTCGCCGACCTCCTCGAGCACCTGCCGCGCCGCTACGCCCGCCGCGGTGAGCTCACCGCCCTCGCCGAGCTGCCGGTGGACCAGCAGGCCACCATCGTCGCCGAGGTCCGGGAGGTGCGCGAGCGCCCCATGCGCGCGCGTCGCGGCAGCATCCTCGAGGTGCGGATCACCGACGGCCGCGGCTTCCTCACCCTCACCTTCTTCAACCAGGCGTGGCGCGCCAAGGACCTGGTGCCCGGCGTCCGCGGCATCTTCGCGGGCAAGGTCAGCGACTACCGCGGCGCCCTCCAGCTCGCCCATCCCGACTACGAGCTCTTCGACGCGCACGAGGGACCGGAGCTCTCCGGCGGCGAGCCCGACGCGGCCGCGCGCCGCTGGGCCGAGATGCCCATCCCGATCTACCCAGCCACCGCGTCGATGGCGAGCTGGCAGGTCGCGAAGTCCGTGGCGCTCGCGCTCGACGCGGTCGACGACCTCGAGGACCCCGTCCCCGCCGACGTCCGCGCCGAGCGCGGACTCCTCCCGTACCGCGCGGCGCTCGAGGGCGTGCACCGGCCGGAGAAGGACGTCGACTGGAAGCGCGGCCGCGACGCCCTCCGGTTCCAGGAGGCCTTCGTGCTGCAGACCGCGCTGCTGCAGCGGCGGCAGGCGGCGCGCGCCCTGCCCGCCACCCCGCGGATCCCGACCCCGGGCGGCCACCTCGACCGCCTCGACGCGCAGCTTCCCTTCGAGCTCACGGGCGACCAGCGGCTCGTCGGCCAGGAGATCGCCGTCGACATGGCGCGCACCTGGCCCATGAACCGCCTCGTGCAGGGCGAGGTCGGCTCCGGCAAGACCCTCGTGGCGCTCCGGGCGATGCTCGCGGTCGCCGACACCGGCGGCCAGTCCGCGCTGCTCGCGCCCACCGAGGTGCTCGCCAGCCAGCACCTCCGCTCGCTCACGGCGTCGCTCGGCCCGGACCTCGCGGCGGAGCTCATGCCCACCCTCCTCACCGGCCAGCTCTCCACCGCGGAGCGCAAGCGCGCGCTGCTGCGCATCGTGAGCGGACAGGCGCGCATCGTCGTCGGCACGCACGCGCTCCTCGGCGACCGCGTCGAGTTCCTCGACCTCGGCCTCGTCGTGGTCGACGAGCAGCACCGCTTCGGGGTGGACCAGCGCGAGGCGCTCCGACGGAAGGGCGGCACGCCGCCGCACGTCCTCGTGCTCACGGCCACGCCCATCCCGCGCACGGTCGCCATGACGGTGTTCGGCGACCTGGACGTGTCGACCATCGCGGAGCTGCCGAGCGGACGCCAGCCCATCGAGTCCTTCGTCGTCCCGCTGCACGAGCACCCGGGCTGGATCGAGCGGGTGTGGACGCGCACGGCCGAGGAGATCGACAAGGGCCGGCAGGCGTTCGTGGTCTGCCCGGCCATCGACCCGCAGGATCCGGACGCCGAGGACGAGGACGCGGCCGAGGGCGCCGACGACGCGCCCGCCCGCCCGTCGCTCGCCACGGTCACCGAGATCGACGCGCTGCTCGCCGCCCACCCGCGCCTCGGATCCGTCCGCCGCGCCGTGCTGCACGGCCGCATGTCGGGGGAGGAGAAGGACCGCGTCATGCGTGCGTTCTCCGCGGGCGACATCGACCTCATCGTGGCCACCACCGTCATCGAGGTCGGCGTCGACGTGCCCAACGCCTCGACCATGGTGATCCTCGACGCCGACCGCTTCGGCGTCTCGCAGCTGCACCAGCTGCGCGGCCGGGTCGGTCGCGGCGGCGTGCCCGGGCTCTGCCTCATGGTCACGCACGCCGAGCCCGAGACCATCGCCCGCGAGCGGGTGGACGCGGTCGCCGCGACCCTCGACGGCTTCGAGCTCGCCCGCGTCGACCTCGAGCTCCGCCGCGAGGGCAACGTGCTCGGCACGAACCAGTCGGGCGGCCGATCGTCGCTCCGGCTGCTCCGGGTCGCGCAGGACGGCGACCTCATCGAGTCCGCGCGCGAGCACGCCCACGACGTGCTGGAGGCGTCGCCCGCGCTCGAGGGCCACCCCGCGCTCGCCCGCGCGCTGGCCCGCCGGCTCGACGACGAGGAGCGCGCCTTCCTCGACAAGAACTGATCCCGCCCCGGCCCTAGGCTGGCGGGATGCAGCGGATCGCCGTCGTCCCCGGATCGTTCGACCCCGTCACGCTCGGCCACCTCGACGTGATCCGCCGGGCGGCCCGCCTCTACGACGAGCTCGTCGTGCTGGTCGTGCACAATCCCGGCAAGACGCCCATGCTCCCGCTCGAGGAGCGCGTGGCGCTGATCGAACGGGTGATCCGCGACGCCGGCCTCCCCGCGACCGTGCGCGTCGACTCCTGGGGCGCCGGCCTCCTCGTCGACTACTGCCGGCAGGTCGGCGCGACCGTGCTCGTGAAGGGCGTGCGCTCGCAGCTCGACGTGACGTACGAGACGCCCATGGCGCTCGTGAACCGCGACCTGGCCGACGTGGAGACCGTGCTGCTGCTGCCGGATCCCGCGCACGCCCACGTCTCGAGCTCGCTCGTGCGGCAGGTCGAGGCGCTCGGCGGCGACGTGACGCCGTACGTGCCCGCGGCCGTCGCCGAGGCCCTCGCCGTCCGGCGGGATGGCTGACGACCCGTACCATGTACGGGTGTCCCGGTTCCAGAAGACCCCATTCACGGTCAACGTCCACGACATCGTGCACCGCCCCGGCGAGATGCGCGAGCTCGAGCTGACCATCACCCTCCCGGAGCGCATGGGGGAGGGCCTCATCGCCGTCCCCGCGGGCCGCGAGATGCAGGTCGCCGTCCGGCTGGAGTCCCTCCACGACGGCATCCTGGTGACCGGCGACGTCGACACGGTGGCCGACGGGCAGTCGGCGCGCACCCTCGCCGACATGCAGGAGCGTGTCCAGGTCGATTTCGCGGAGATGTTCGCGTATGGTCTTGATGAAGCTTTCGACTACCAGGTCCAGGACGAGCACGTGGACCTGGAGCCGGTCATCCGGGATGCGGTGGTCCTTTCACTGCCGTTCCAGCCCGAAGTGCCGGGCGAGGACCTCGATCTCGATCTGGGTCCCGGCATCAGCCTGGTCCTGGCGGACTCCGACCCGGAGCCCGTGATCGATCAGCGCTGGGCGGCCCTGTCCGGCTTCCGAGCTTCCGAAGACAGCGGTGCGGCGCGTGAAGACGCCGACACCGAAACGCAGAGAGATGAGAGTTAGCCATGGCTGTTCCCAAGAGAAAGATGTCCCGATCCAACACGCGTGCGCGTCGCTCGCAGTGGAAGGCCGAGGCTCCCACGCTCGTCAAGACCATCGAGAACGGCAAGGTCGTCTACTCCATGCCCCACCGCGCGCGCGTGGTCGAGGACGCCGCCGGCACGCCCCTGTACATGGAGTACAAGGGCCGCAAGGTCGCCGACGTCTAGTCGCCGCCCGCACGGTACGTCGGACATGACCGACACCCCGGGATCCCACGTCCACGGCGACCGCGACGCGCTCCGGCGCCTCCTCGCCGTGGACGTGAGCCCCGAGCTCCTCGAGCTCGCGCTCACCCACCGCTCGTACGCGTACGAGCACGGCGGCATCCCGCACAACGAGCGCCTCGAGTTCCTCGGCGACTCCATCCTCGGGCAGGCCGTCACGGTCATGCTCTACCTCGAGAACCCCGACCTCGACGAGGGCGAGCTCGCCAAGCGGCGCGCCAGCCTCGTCTCGAGCGTCGCCCTCGCGGAGGTCGCCACGCGCATCGGGCTCGGCGAGCACCTGCTGCTCGGCCGCGGCGAGGAGCTCACGGGCGGCCGGGCCAAGTCGTCGATCCTCGCGGACACGGTCGAGGCCATCATCGGCGCCTGCTACCTCGACGCCGGGGGAGAGGCTGCGACCGGTCTGGTGCTGCGCCTCATCGCGCCGCTCCTCGAGGACCCCGCGCGCTTCGGCGCCGCCATGGACCCGAAGACCGCGCTCCAGGAGAGCGCCGCGCGCCAGGGCCTCCCCGCGCCCGTCTACGACGTGAGCGACAGCGGTCCCGACCACAGCAAGCGCTTCCACGCCGTCGTGACCGTGGGCTCCGCCGTGCGGACCACGGGCGAGGGATCCAGCAAGAAGCAGGCCGAGATGACGGCCGCGCTCGAGGCGTGGACCCGCCTCGAGGCGCGCACCACGGCCTGACCCGCGGTGCCCGAGCTCCCCGAGGTCGAGGTCGTCCGAGCCGGCCTGGAGCCGGCCGTGACACGCGCCCGCATCACCGGCGTCGAGATCCTCGACCCTCGCTCGCTCAAGCGGCACGATCCGCTGGAGGGCGTCTTCGCCGACCTGCTCGTTGGCCGCGTCATCTCGTCCGCCGTCCGCCGCGGCAAGTTCCTGTGGCTGCCGCTCGAGCCCGACGTCGGTCGCGACGGCACAGGTCCCCGTGCGCTCGTCACGCACCTCGGCATGAGCGGGCAGGTCCTCCTCCGCGAGCCCGGCTCCGACCCGGACGGGCTGCTGCGGATCCGCCTGGGCATCGAGCACCCCGTGCACGGCGAGCTCGTGGTCGCGTTCGTCGACCAGCGGATCTTCGGGTCGATGGCCGTCGACCGCCTCGTCGCGACGCCCGACGGGCACGCGGGCGGTCGCGGATCCGACGGCGCGTTCGTTCCCACCCAGGTCGCCCACATCGCGCGGGATCCGCTCGACCCGGCGTTCGACGACGAGCGGCTGCTCGACCGGCTCGCGCGCCGCCGCACGGGCGTCAAGCGCGCGCTGCTCGACCAGACGCTCGTGAGCGGCATCGGCAACATCTACGCGGACGAGGCGCTCTGGGCCGCCCGGATCCACTACGCGCACCCCACCGACCAGCTCGGTCGCGGACGCGCGCTACGGCTGCTCGCCGAGGTGCGGACGGTGCTCGCGCGGGCGCTGGCCGAGGGCGGCACGAGCTTCGACGCCCAGTACGTGAACGTCAACGGCGCGTCCGGCTACTTCTCGCACTCGCTCAACGCCTACGGGCAGCAGGGCAAGCCGTGCCCGCGCTGCGGCACGCCCATCGTGCGCGAGGCCTTCATGAACCGCGGCTCGCACCTGTGCCCGCACTGCCAGGTGCTGCCGGATCCGGACGCGACTGCCGCCTGATCGGCCCCCGCCCGTCCGCGGCCGCCGGGGCGTGCCGCACGCGAGCCGCGAGGGAGACCATGCGTGTCCGTCCTACCCCTCGCATTCCGCCCTCTGCCTCTCCATGAACTCGGCGAACGACCGGGCGTAGGCGTGATCACCGCCGCCCAGCGCGTCCTCTCGGATCACCGGATGCTCGCCCTGGTCGTAGCGGGCCAGGTCGAAGGCGAACGACTCCTCGAGGCTGGGCACGAAGAAGCACAACCGATCCAGCGGTCTGGCGCCGCTGCTCACGTCGAGCTTCCTCACGTAGACGAGATCCTGGTCGGCATCGTCACGGAACTCCGGCGGCGCGAGCGTCAGCATGTCCTGGCCGGCTATGGAGATGTCCCCGTACTCCGCCGACCACCACCTGCAGGACTCGGGAAGCGGGAAGCCGAGCGCCTCCTCCGCGTCGGCTGTCCATGCGGGATCCACGGGGGGCCCGTGGCGGATCACGGAGGCGGTGGCGGCGATCTCCCGCAGCGCAGCTTCATCGAACACGTGGACTCCTGCACAGGATCGTCATCGACGAGTCCGCATCAGCCGGACGGCGGTCGAGAACGCGAACGTCATCGGTCGCGCCCCGCCCTCACCGAGTTCGAGGTAGACGCCGGCTGCCCCCGCGGGCGAGATGGGCAGAGACGTCGTGAACCCATCGGTGACGAGGACGGGGAAGCGCGCGACAAGATCCTCGATGCGTTCCGCATCGCCCGGGTCGATGCGGTGAACGGGTGCGATCAGCGAGTCCATCTCGATCTGGATGAATCGTGCCCCTGCCTGGACGAGCCGACTCAGGTGGGCTTCGTGGTCGAGCAGCCAGAGGTCGTCTCGCGCCACCCACATGCCGGTGCAGATCCACGGCACTCCGAGTGGCGCCAGCGAGGCGAGTTCGCGCGCCAGCAGGTCGGTCTTCTCCGGGTCGGTGGGAGCCCATTCGAGGTAGTCCGGCGCGAGACGATCGACCAGATCGCGGTCGATGGACAGCGGGTCGACCTCCATCGAGATCTCCGCATCCGTCGACGCTCTGATCTCCGCGTAGGTCGTCGTCGTGATCGCACGCGCCGCGTCAGGGTGCCCCTCGTCGGACAGTCGCACGCTGATGACATCGGCACCGCGCGCCATCCGGGCCTCGCTCGCGGAGCGGATCGGCCCGACCTTCAGCACCATGCCGTGAGCCCCGTGTGGCGTGTCACGCGCCGACTCCCACCTCGAGCGACGACCCGGGTCCCGAACACCAGGCCGCGGACCATCGGATTCCGCCACGGCGGGGAGGACACCGCGCCATCGTCCCACTCGACCGCCGAGGTCCCCGGGGGGCGAGTGGATTCCAAGCGCGTCTCCTCTCCGACGCCCTGCTCCACGGCCGGCGCGATCATCGGTCTCCGCCTCGCCACCTCTACTCCAGATCCCGATCGTACGGATCAAGCGACATCGTCTCGGCATCTCCGGCGAGGAATGCGCGGCGGTACCGGTCGAGGTACCTCTCCTCCGTCGCATTCCACTCAGCCTCGCCGGGCCACTGATCGGGAAGCGAGACGCCGTCTCGCATCACGCGGGTGAGCCGTGCATCTCCGGAATCGAGCGCTGTCCGCTGTGGAGAGCAGCGGTCGAAGACGGTCGCCTCCGAGAACTTCACCCCCACGAACGAGCAGTCGATGAAGGTGGCATGCCGGAAGACCGCTCCTCGGAGATCCGCACCGTCGAATCGGCACCGCTCGGAAGCGGTGTCGGGAGCGGACTCGAGTCGCGGGGCTCGGGCATCGGTGAAGTCGCAGTCGATGACGTGAGGACCCACCGCGACGCGAGTCAGGTCGGCGCCGCGGAAGCTGCTGCGCTTGAACCGGCGAGTGAAGCGCGGCTGACCGGCGAGCTCGACGGCGTCGAACCGACTGTCATGGATCTCCGACTGGAAGCAACTGGTCTTACCGCGAGAGAAGCTGAGGACCACGCGCGTGATGGTGAGGTGGTCGATGGCCAGGCCTTCGGCGCCGACCTCGATCCCCCGCAGATCGGTCAGGCTCGCCGGTGCATCCGGCCACGGAGAGACGAGCTCGTGGGCGTCCCTCACGGGCCGACGTCCCTGGACTGCAAGCTGATGCCGCAGATCGTCGATCATGGTGGATGTCCATCTGCGACGCAGTGCAGTCATCTCAGACCGTTTCACGAATGGACTCCATCACTGGAAAATCGGCTCGTACCGCGCTGAGGCTTCGACTGTCGACGAGCTTCGCTCGTGTCCCCTCACTCGCTCGAGCAGGAGCGTCCCGAGCGTCATGCGCTGGACGACGGTGGTGGCTGCCGGATCGGAGGACAGGACGGACCCGACAGCCACCAGCGACACCTAGTTCTTGATGAGCTCGATCGAGAGCGGGTACTTGTACGGGCGGCCCTGGTTCGCCGCGACGGCGGCCATGATCGCGAAGATGATCGTGACGACCCAGATCGCGAACACGAGCAGCAGCCCGATGCCGATCACCGACAGGACCAATCCGGCGACGTAGGCGATGAGCATCGTCAGGTGGAAGTTCAGTGCGTGTCGCGTGTGCTCCTTGATGAACGGGCCCCGGTCGCGCAGGACGAGATACCCGATGAGGGGGATCAGGAAGCCGAAGAGGACACCGCCGATGTGGATCAGGGTCGCCCAGAGCTTCTCCTCATCGGGGCGCAGCGGCGGTGTCGGATGGCTGCTGCTGTACGGGTCTCCCGAGCCGGGTGTTCCTGCCGCACCGCGATTCTCGGACGCGCCCGGAGGGGGCGTCGGGTGGTGACCTGTGGTGTTGCGGTCATCCTGCGGGGGAGTGGGGGGTGCATCGGTCATTCGCGTGACTCCAATCGTTCTCTTCGTGGTTCCTGGCCGGTGGGTCCTCGTGAGAATCGGCGCAGGCGTGGGTAGGGGGGTAGGGGATCCGGGTGCATCCGGCGACGTGGTGCCGCGGACGGGCTGTCGTCCGGCGTCGGCTGCGTCAGGTGCGATGCGGCGAGTCCGCATCGGGGCGGCCGCGTGCCGAGGCTGGTCGGGTCTGCGCCCCGGGACAGGTCGTCGGCCGGGGTCGCCCGGCCGACCCGCTCACGACACGGCCGCCGTTCCGCACTCCGCGCAGAATCGAGCGCTCTTCGCCAGGTCCGCGCCACAGGAACCGCAGGGACGGGCCATCGCGAGCGAGCCGCCGCACTCGGTGCAGAACTTCCCGCCACGTGCCTGCGCACCGCATGACGGACACGCCGCATGCGCCTGCTGCGCGAGCGACATGGTCCCGACGAGATCGACCGTCTCGAGTCGCTGCTGCATCTGGGTGCGGCGGGCCTCGGCCTGGAGCTGAGCCAGCTGTTCCACGATCACGGGCGAGCAACGGGCGCACTGCCCGACATCGGTGTTCCAGCAGCCGTCGCCGCAGACCCAGTCGCCGCATCCTCGGCACTGGTGGAAGCGGGGCGCGATCTCGGCGGTCGCCGTCTGCAGGGCCTGGTCCTTGGCGGGGGAGTTCGTCCCGCGGTCGAGGAGCCGGTCGGCCATGTACCCGACCTGGGCGATGGGGCCGCCGATGAGTCCGCTCAAGCCACGGGCGAGCTTCTGCCCCGTCGCACGCGGGTCGCGGCGGAACGCGGATCGGAAGCCGTTGCCGCAGCGCTCGCAACGGAACTCGAATTGGCATCCGTCCTGGTTGGACAGGTCGGTCACTTTGTCGGTGAACGGGATGTGCGTGGTCATCTCACTCCTGGCGAGGAACGGTGGGGTCGGGCGAGGAGGGGTGTCGAGGGGGAGTGCGGAGGATGGTCGCGACGAGCCCGCCGAACGCATGCTCGTCTGCGTAGCGGGCGGCTTCCATGAGCATCAGGTTGTTGATGAGCATGCCGCGGCCCATGAAGGTCGCCACCTCCTCATCGGAGCCGCCCCTGTCGCGGAGCGTGCGGTAGACCTCTCCGAACAGCCGGCGCGACTCGCGTCCGATCTCGGGTTCGGCTGTGGCGGCGGAGAACCCGTGGGCATGGACCAGAACGGCTTCCGGCATCGAGAGCACGAGCTCCCGGTAGGCGGCCCCGAGGCGCTGGGGATCGAACCCCCGGGCGGGCGCGGTCCGGAACGTGTCGATGATCATCTCTCCCGCATGTGCGTGTGTCCGGATGAAGAGCAGTCGCTTCGAGCCGTAGGCCTGGATGACGTACGGCTGGGAGACGCCCATCTGCTCGGCGACCTGCGCGGTGGTGGTGCCGAAGTAGCCCCGCGCCGCGAAGGCGCGCATCGAGGCGGCGAGCAGTTCGTCGTTGCGGGCAGGGACGCTCCGCTCCGACATGGTGCACCTGTCCCTCGCTCACCTGTTATCGAGCGATAACAGGATGGCCGGGCGCCGGGGGCGTGTCAACACCCTGCGGGGGCTCGCACGATGTCCGGCGGAGGTCAGGCATTGGCGTCGAGGGACGTGCCTGCGCCCCGTCGCCGGGGGCGCGGCGGTCGAGGGGCCCCGACGATCTCGCCCCTGTCACCGGCTCCCTCGATGACGAACCCGTTCTCGCGGATGAGGGCGTGGTCCGCCGCGGCCGTCTGCCCTTCCGCGGTGAGGTAGTCGCCCAGGAACATCGAGTTCGCGACGTGGAGCGCGAGGCCCTGGAGCGTGCCCAGGTGGAGCTCGCGGCCTCCGGCGAGCCGGATCTCCGCCTCCGGGCAGATCAGTCGAGCCAGCGCCACGATCCTGAGGCACCGCAGCGGGGTCAGCGTCCACCTGCCTGCCATCGGGGTGCCGTCGAACGGCACGAGGAAGTTGATGGGGACGGACTCGGCTCCCAGTTCCCGGAGCGCGACGAGGGCTTCGACGATCTGGCGGTCGGACTCGCCGAGTCCGACGATCAGTCCGCTGCAGGGGGAGACTCCCGCGCGCTGCACCGCGGTGATGGTGTCGACTCGATCGGCGTAGGAGTGCGTCCGCACGATCTCGTCGTGGAAGGACTCCGCGGTGTTGATGTTGTGGTTGTACGCATCCACGCCGGCGGCGGCGAGGCGCTCGGCCTGGCCGTCGCGGAGGAGCCCGAGGCACGCGCAGACCTCGACGCTCGGCTGCCGGGCCTTCACGTGGGAGGCGATGTCCGCCACCCGGTCGATGTCGCGGCGCGACGGTCCGCGTCCGCTGGCGACCAGGCAGACACGGGCCGCCCCGCCCGCGATGCCGAGCTCGGCGTTCTCGACCGCCTCCTCCGTCGTGAGCCAGGAGTACCTCAGGATGGGCGCCGTGGATCCGAGGGCTTGCGAGCAGTAGCCGCAGTCCTCGGGGCACATGCCCGACTTCAGGTTCACCAGGTAGTTCAACTTCACCCGGTCGCCGAAGTGCCGTCGCCTGACGGCGGAGACGGCGGCGACGAGGTCCAGCACCTCGGAGTCGGGTGCGTCCAGCACCCGGAGGGCGTCGCTGTCGTCGATCCGGCCGCCGGCGAGGGAGATGTCCGCGAGGTCGTGGAACCCGCTCATGCCTCGTCGCCGGCGGAGTCCGGGCGCACCTTCCGGACGGCCCTCCAGGCGGACGGGAGGAGGGCGCTCAAGGCCAGCACCTTCACGGTGTCGCCGATCAGGAACGGGACGACCCCGAGCACGAGCGCGCGCCCGAGGTCGACGTGCAGGGACGCGGCGAGCCACGGCACGCCGAAGGCGTAGATGACGATCGTGCCGAGTCCGCCGAGGAGCAGCGTCGTCCCCACCTTCCGATCCGCCCGGCGACGGGCGAGCTGTCCGACGATGAGGGCCGCGGCGACGAATCCGACGATGTAGCCGAAGGTCGGGATCGCGATCCCCGACTGGCCGGAGGAGAACACCGGGGCCCCTGCCGCGCCGAGCGCCAGGTAGAGCACGGCGCTCAGCGCTCCCCGTGAGGATCCCAGCACGGCTCCGGTCGCCATCACCGCGAAGGTCGACATCGTGATCGGCACCGGCGTGAAGGGGAGGGGGATGGTGATCGTGGCCGAGGCGACGATGAAAGCGGTTCCCAGCGCGACGAGGACGGCATCCGTGGCCCGGGATCGGCGGATGACGTCGGCCAGGTACCGCGTGGGGCGTGAGGCGACAGCGAGAGTCAAGACTCCTCCTAAACGGTGTTCAGTGAACAGTGTTCAGGAAGATAGCAGAGCGCGCGGCTGTGTCGGTCCTCGGGCAGGACGACTTCGGTCTCCCCTGGGCGGAGCGGCGGCCGGTCTCGATGTCGAGCCCAGCGCCATCTCCTGCTGCTGCCCGGACGAGCCGGCGCTTCTGACGGAGCGGGGGCATCAGATCATGGAAGCTGGCGAGCGCGCCGACCGCGCCGACCGCGCCGACCGCGGGCGGCGCGGATCCGCGCCGAAGTCGTGGCCGTGCCGCTCGACCATCGCCGAGCCGACGGCTTCCTCCTCGGCGTCGACACGATCATCGGCGGACGCTCATCCCCTGTCGCGCCGCAGATATCCATCGACGTCGAATTCGACGCCCGTGACCGGTTCGCCGTTGATCCTCATCCCGTCCACCAGGCACCCCTCGAACACAGCGGCATCGACCTCCCCGAGGACCTGGCTTCCCGCGAAGGACGCGAAGTCCAGCCTCGCGCCGTCGAACCGGCAGCCGTCGAACGTGCAGTGGTTGTAGATCGCCCCGGTCATCCTGGTTCGGGAGAAGTCGCAGCGCACGAACGTCGTGCCCATCGCCACGGCCCTGTCCATCGCGGCGCCCGTGAAGTCACAGTCGATGTATTCCGCCCCCGGGCGGATGCCGTTCAGCTTGGCACCCACGAAACTGGTGGCCTCGAATCGCCGCGTCACGATGGTGCCGCGCAGGTCGATCCCGTCGAATACGCAGCCCGAGAACTCGGACTGGCTCAAGGACGCCCCTTCCGTGAAGGTGGAATAGGACATGTCCGTGTCCCGGACCGTCAGGTACCTGATCGATCTACGGACGTCCAGTCCGCGGAAGTCGACTTTGCCGCCGTCGGTGAATCCGAACGGTGAGTCGGGCATGGACCCGAACGTCCGAGACGCGTGGAGGATCGCCTTGTTCACGGCCAGCGCCTGTTCGGGTGTCCATCTCGCCCGTAGATCTCCGCGTCTCATCTATGGCGACCTCCTCCTGGTCCGAGGTCGTCGGACCTCCCTGCGCGGTGAACGCTTCTCGCGCCACGGATGCTACGGGGGTATCGGAGGGCGGGAGACCGTGTGAGTCATCTTGGCGCGCATGTCGCGTGTCGTCGATCCATCCCGTCGCTCGTCCGAGGCGCCAGGTCACCCTCTGGTCCACGTGGGTCCGTGGCCTGCTGTCGGGACACGACGACCGATCCGGTGTCGGGGCCGCCTTCAGCGGGCATCCTGGTCTCCGCGCCGCTCGCGCGGGGCGCTGCGGGGTCCCGCGCGGTGCGGTGATCGGATTCGAACGAGGAGGGGCTCGATGGGAAGCGACGAGTGGTCGCCAGGGAACTGCACCGGGGATCGGCGTCGGCGGGCTCGACCATGACGGGTCTCCGGGACATGGGCGTGCATTTCAGCGAGCTCGGCGGGTTCGCCCTGATGTCGCCTGCGGTGGTGGAGCGCGAGCTCGCCCCCGCCGTGGGCGACGATCTCTGGGGCCGTCTCGCCGCCGACGTCACGGGCGACGACGCGACCGATCGCGGCGTCATCATCCCCGTGACCGTGGATGAGTCCGGTCACTGCCGGATCGGCTTCCGGTTCGATCCGGGCGCGGAGGAGGTCGTCGCTCCTGCGGGACCGCTGGAGGTCGTGGGGAACCGCGTCGTCATGATGAAGCTGGCATCCCTCCTCGCGTGGGACCCCGAGAGGTCCTTGTTCGCGCTCGACGTGCCTGACGGGTGGTACGCGGTCCGCGTCGTCTCCGGCCGCGGAGACGAGGTGGCCGACCTCACCGTGACGGTCGCCCTCAGCCCGACGGCCGGCCCTGTCCGCCGGACGGCGGATCTCGACCTGCGACTCGCGGCGGACGGCACCCGTCGGACCCCGGGCATGGTGTCGATATGGACGGGTCGATTCGGTGACGAGGAGCGCCTCTGGGAGCACGTGTCGCTCGAGCGCCCCCATCGAGGGCCTGCCGGGAGCGTCTTCATGCAGGCCATGGGACTGGGCTGGTACGACCAGGATCGGTCATCGACGGTCTGGTTGCGACGGGCGGACGGCACCACCTCCATGGACCTGCCAGAGGGCGCGTTCGCCGCTGCCGTGGCGAACGACCTCGCTCGACGACCCGATGACGACGCGGCGGTCCTCCTCTACGACCTCGACGCCCGCGACTTGCCCGAGCCACCCGGGCTCACGCCCCTGCGGCTGCTCGGCGCGTACCGCTACTGAGGCCGCGATGCCGGCGTCGCGGCGCCTGCTCCTCCCGGCCGTCCGCGTCCAGCGATGGAGGCGATCATCCGGTAGCTCGAGGCCCGTGGGATCCAGGGCTCGATGAGCGTCGCAGGTCCGGTTTCACGTTTCGTCATGCGTTGACCCCGCAATTCTGCTTCTGCTAACTTCGCCTCCACGCGGCCACCCGGTCGCGTATCTGCCACGACCGAGAAAGCGCATGATGGGTCTTTTTTCCGCATTCAAGAAATTACTCGACGGCCCCGGATTCGTCACCTCTGACAATTCTCGTGAGCTGGATGGAGACGAGCGGCGCGCCATCGCCATGGGTCACATCTACGCCCGAGAGGGAGGGCTGCCGATCGACGCCCTCACGATGGAAGCCGACCAGCCCACCACCCAGAAGCTCCTGGCACGCGCGTGGGGCGTGGTCGATCACGACTCCTACCTCGACACGATGGGATGGCTCCGCGAGACCGGGCACCGATCCCTGTACCCGATCGTCACGCCGCTCGTCGACCGGTCGATCGCCGAGCGAGCGTGGTCCAAGGCAGCGAATGCCATCCAGGCCGAGGGCGTGGCCGAGGCGGAACGCCAGGGGCTCGACGGAGGACAGGCCGCGCTCTTCTTCCGGGGGTGGCTCCGTTCGACCGTGAGCGGCGGGCGCGCCGAGCTGCCGGTTCCGCTGCCTGCGTCGATCGCCGCCTGGGACTGCGCGCGCGCCGTCCAGCTGTCACGGCTCGCCGTCGACGCCGGGTTCACCACAGACGCTGAGGCCTTCGGCCTGCTGACCCACTTCGTCACCATCTCCCGGGAGCACCATCAGTCGTGGCAGGAGTTCGGCGACGCCTTCGTGACGGGGAGGGCGTTCTGGTGCGCGAAGGACGTGAAGAACCCCGTGGACCAGGAGCTGCGGAGCTTCACCCTCGCGCGGGACGACCTCATCAGGCGCGAGGACTCACCCTGGCGGACGGCCGCCTGGTAGTGCGGATGCACCCGCGATCACGGCTGTCACGATCGGCCACGCATCGACCACTCGTCCTCCGCATGTGGCCGTCGCTCGTGCTGCTCGGAGCCACCATCACGGGGATGGTGATCGTCGCCGTCGGTCATGATGACATCGCCGATGAGGTCCAGACATTCCTTCAGGCGCTGCGACGCGCGCTCTGAACCCAAATTCGAAAGAGGCAACAAGACCCGATGTTCAACCCATTCAGCGCTCGCCGCACGAAAGCTCCCGTCGTGCTCGACGTGCACCTCAACTCGCGGCTGCAACCCCAGCACCGCGGCGACGTCTTCGAAGACCCCCTGGATCAACTCCTCGCGAAGCACGCCCCGGGCAGCGAGGTGATCGGCGGCGGTACCGAATTCGATCCGGAACGAGGGCCGCTGTCCTGCGATTCCGAGGTCCGACTCTCCGGCGACCCCGAGGAGACGACACGACGCGTCATCGACATCCTCGAGTTCCTCGGTGCCCCCACGGGATCGTGGGCGCGCCTGGGTGACGGTGAGCCGATCCGCTTCGGCACGTGGCACGGGCTGTCGCTGGCTCTCGACGGCACGACTCTGCCCGACGAGGTCTACGACCAGAACTCGACCCAGGACTTGGTCGACCGGATCGACGCAGCGCTTCCCGAGGACGCCGAGAGGCACTCTTCGTGGGCGGGACCAGCGTGGACGTACCTCTACTACTACGGTCGCGATCTCGAGGCGCTCCGAGCGGCGATCGAGTCGGTCACCAGCGTCCATCCGCTGGCCGCCAACCACGTCATCGAGAAGATCACGTAGGCAGCCATAGCGGCCTCTCGTCGCCGAGCGCCACGGTGCTCGAGCAGATCCCCGCTGACCCCGATCGCGTCTACAAGCTCACGGCGGACATCAGCTAGAGGATGACGGTGCCCGCGATGAGGACGTCGGCACGGCCTCCGACCCAGAGGCCGTCCTGGTCCTGTTCGATGTGGACGAGGCCGTGCCGGCCCATGGCGCCGCCTTGCGCTGCCGTGTACGGCGCTGCGATGCGACCCGCGGCGATGAGCCATTCGGCGGCCGCGGCGTTGAGGCTGCCCGTCACAGGGTCTTCGCGGAGTGGCTCGCTGCCGTCGGTGAAGAACGCGCGTACCTCGAGTGCGGAGCCCTTCGAGGGATCCCGAAGACCGAGGACCCCGATGTCCCACCTCCCGGGTTCTGTCGCAGCATCGGGGCGGAGGGCGAGCACGGCGTCGGCGTCGGCGAGCAGGACGCCCACCCACCCGGGACCGTTGTCGAGCCATTCCGCAGCTACGACGTCGCCGGGGCCGATGCCGAGGATCCTGGAGATGGCCGCGAGCAGATCAGGGTCGACGCAGCCGGAGCGCGTGCGCGGAGGAGCGACGAAGGCCAGGGTGTCGTCTTCCACCCGGATGGGGACGAGACCTGCCATGCACTCCTGCGTGACACGACCCGGGACGTTCGGGGTGTTGCCAGCGTCGAGCCAGGCGCGGACGGTGCCGAGGGTGGGGTGGCCGGCGAAGGGCAGTTCCAGGTCGAGGCTGAAGATCCGGACCCGGTAGTCGGCACCCGGCGATGTAGGCGGGAGGACGAAGGTGCACTCGGAGAGGTTCGTCCACGCGGAGAAACGGCGCATCGTGGCCTCGTCGAGACCGTCGGCGTCGAGGACGACCGCCACCGGATTGCCGGTGCCTGCGGTCGCGCCGAACACGTCGACCTGCCGGAAGTCCCGCTGTCGCGCGATGTCGAGCATGTCTGACAATCGACGTCCCCTCATGATCTGGTCGGTGGATGGAGCGCCCAGCGTGCCGGGTCTGACGCTTCGAGAACCGAGGCGGTCACTCGGTCCGTGGAACCCGGCTGCGTCGATGCTGCCACCGGGTCGCTGCTCGTGCAATGCAGATCCTGCCGCGTCGATCTGCGCTGTCACGGCGCCGTCATCGTGTCGTCGGAGATCCGTCTCATGATGCGGAGAGATCATGGTCGCGCCTGCGGTGAGCCGATCAGCCGCGAGATCGCCGTGTCGGTTCATGCAGCAGTCCTCCACGGCGTCGCCGTCGGCGGCGCCGTTCGGTCCGCCGTCGAGTGGGTCACGGTCACGGACGCGGAGAAGGCCGGTATTCGGCACGGGCAGCCGGCAGAAGGCCTCAGGAGCACGCCTAGGCCCTCCCGCCCGCCGGCGACGGACGGGAAGCCGATCGCGACGCGGGCGACGGGGACCAGCGTCGCGAGTTCCCGCCATGGGCCGAGGGTCGCCCCAGCGCGCACGACTCGCATCGTCTGTGTCGCGGCGACATCAGCTCGGATCTCGGTGAGGCCCTCCGCCACGTCGAGGACGGCGACGATGCCGAGGAAGGCGCCGATGCCTGTGCGGTCGGTCACCTCGATGTGGAGCGGTGTCTCACGGGGAGCAGCCTCTCGTCCCGGGTCGCGGGTCGCGGGTCTATGCCACCTGAACGATGTTCACCTATGCTGTGGCTCCGTAGACGACCTGCCGGATCGGGTTCGGTCTGCCGCGCGCGGCGCTCCGATCGCAGTCGGGATCGTCACGAGTCCGTTACCGCTGTCGCCGCTCACGCGGCGGACCGTCCCGCTGAATGGAGAAAGTCATGGACCCTGCCGGTTCCTGGGGGATCGAAGACCTAGACGGGCACGCCTGCACGATCGTCGGCCACTATGTCGGCCCGTGGGACGTGTCCATCGGGGGCGGCCCCGACCGATTCATGGTCACGGCATCGGCCGAGGACGGCCTGCGCATCGCGAACGCCCTGAGTGTCGCCGATGAGGATGAGGATGAGGACGAGGACGACACCGTCGACTTGACAGTAGGCGGTCAAGCGATCGAGTTCCCCCGCCGGTACGCGCTGACGCGAGATGAAGCGCTGGCGGCCATGGGCGATCTCCAGAGCGGCAGCCTCGACGTCTCCCGTTGGGAACTCCTCGGTGATGCGTGAGGGCAGACGACATGCCATGTCGCCAGGGCTCTGACCGGGGTATCCCAGAGGATGCGCGGAAGGTGAGATCGCGATGAGGCTCGGGAAGTCGTCTGATTCGAGCGGATGCACGAACGTCTATGAGATCTCGAATGAGATCGAGTCCGTCTTCCCGTTTCTGGAGGAGAAGTACGCGCACGTGGATGTGGAGGTCTTCGTGGTGTTCCGCTGCTTCCCGGGTCCGCACCGGCGGAAGGCGACGCGGAGGTATGTGAAGAGCGAGAGGGTGCTCTACATCGATCTGCACTTCGACGAAGAGATATTGAAGCATGCATCTGGCGACGAGCAGAGGGCCGCGATCAGTTGCGGCTTCCTCACCTATCTCAGTGGCAGCTTGAGCAATTACGAGTTCAGCGAGTTGCATGTGGAGAAGTTCATGAGCGATCTTCGAGAGGCATGTGAGGGGATCGGCTGGCGCACGGATTGCCCGCCCGAGAGCGTCCTTCCGGACGCACGAGGCCGCGGCCGATGAGCCGAAGAGCCGTACTGCTGCACAGTTCGCACCGCGACGCGTTCCTGGGGGACGACGTGGACATGGTGTTCTACGACCAGCCGGCCGATGTCGACGAGCTGACTCATGTCCGTGACGCGCATCTGTGGTCGCCGCACGGGGCGCGCATCGATCGTCTGCCCGAGATCGTCGCCGCGATGGCGGGTCTGAGGAAGCTGAGCATCGGGCCGGGTGATGTGTCGTCCGATGTCGTGACCCGGTTGCGGGAGGGCGACCTGCCCGAGGGTCTGCGGGAGCTGTCCATCCTCACCGGGAGGCGGCCTGTGACGTGGCCGGACGTGCGCCTGCCGAATCTGAACGCGCTGATGGCGGAGGGACCGCTCCGATTCTCCGTCGTCAGCTTCCCGGAGCTGCGGAGCCTCACCATCTACCCGCAGAGGTCGTTCGACGACGTGCGGCGAGCACTCGCGTTGCCGCTGGAGGAGTTGAATCTCCTCAACGTGCCCATCGACGAGCGGGTGTTCGCGCTCCTCGAACCGGTGGGTCTTCGGCGGCTGGGACTCCACGGTGGGCGCACACTGAAAGGGTTGACGGGCATCGGAGTGCTCGGGCAGCTGGAGTCCTTGCGTCTGAAGAACCTCACGAGCCTCGGTGACATATCCGAGCTGGCGACTCTCCAGCGGCTCGAGAACCTGGACATCCAGTACTGCAAGAGCATCACGGGAATCGCGGCCATCAACGAGCTCGCCGTCTTGCGACGTCTGATCCTGGTGGGTTGCGGGAAGATCGGTCTCTCGGAGATCGAGGAGAAGGTGTCGACGCTCGACACGGTGATCGGGGCCACCAGCTGAATCGACGCGGTACCCGTGCGCACCGCGCCGAGCTCGCGCGGTGAGATCGGCATCTATGCGAGTAGATGTCCGTGGGTCAACAGGATCCATGCGGCACGGGACGATGGCGCTGGTCTCTCCTCCCCGAGGAGGGGTTTCGACGCTCAGCCGCCGATATGCGCATCGAGCAGCACTCCAGAGAGTGCCGATGGGAATGCGCGACTGGCGCGGATCGAGCTGCGCTCGGCCGCATCGCCGGGCGCAGGGGATCGTCACTCCGCATAGGCGTCGGGGAAGAGCAGCTCGAGGGTGCCGCTCGGGGTGCCCAGTAGAGGTGGTCGCCTCGTGTCTGCCAGACGCTGACCAGGAACGCCTCGAAGGACGGTGCGATCACGGGCCAGCTCCCGACGACGCCGTGGAGCTCGGAGAAGCTGTCCAGCACGCGATCGGGACGATCGACGGACAGATCCACGGTGACGAACTCACCGGAGGACGTACGAGCGACCAGATACGCGCTCCGGCTCGTCGGGTCGTCCCATCCGGGATCGCCCGCGATCACCGGATTCGCGGGTATCACGTCCTCGGGCGCGAGAACCTGCACCTCGCCCGCCTGGCCCATGAACAGCGTGGCACCTCCGCAGGAGCGGTAGAACGTGACCAGGTCAGCAGGCAGGGTCTCGATGTCGTCACGCAGCCGAGGAAGGGACGTCGGTGGCAGCACGGCGCAGCCGCTGTGGAGTCGAGCCTCGGTCATCACGTCGAGCAGCCTCATCGGGAGCACGATAGCGGGATGCGGAGCGAAGATGGGATCGGTCGCTCCGGATGCCGTCCACGCTCCGCCACGCCCGTTCCCGTACGCTCATACCCCATGGACGCTGAGATGACCGTGCGGAAGGCCCTGATGCAGGCCGACCGCGGCGATCACGCGGCCGCAGTGGCCACCCTGCGTCAGCTGGTCGACGCAGACGACGCCGACTCGGTCGTGCGGGTACGAGCGCTGGTGATCCTCGGTGACATGCTCAGCAGCCAGGGAGATCGTCCCTCCGCCCGCCCCCTGTTGATCGAGGCGGTGGACATGGCCGAGCGCCTGGGTGAGGTCGACGACCTGCTCGACCACGAACTGATGCGAGCACGCGAGCTCCTCGACTGAGGGGGGGAGCCGAGCGGCGCCATTCCGCACGGCGGGTCCGTGGGACCCGGGTGAAGGGGGAAGGCGACGGGAGGGGCTCCGCATCTCATACGAGGAAGCAGCTCAGCCGAAGTATCGGCCTCGGAGCTCGCCCGGCTGCTTCACGATGACCTCGTACTCGGCATGCTGGTCCTCCATCACGGACAGCTGATCCTGGAGAGCGGCGACGACCTGGGCGAGCTCGATCACCTGAGAGCCCGGATGTACACAGGCCTGCCCGCCGACGGTGATGTCGACCCCGTCGTCGTCAGCAGCGTTCAGGACATTCAGCACGGTCCGCGGTGTCTCCACGCGGGCGACGTAGCCGCCGTCTCCACCACCGACCATGATCACGGTGTCGCCGGGTCCGAATGACGTCATGGTCCGGTCATCCAGTCGGGGATCGCCCGTCCGTGACACATGCTCGGCGGCTGGAGTGCGATCCGATGGCGACGGGGACTGGCGCGTATCCTACGCGCATGGCAGAGCACTCCCTGGGCTTCGAGCTGTTCCCACGAGATCTCGGCGGCCGGGATGAGCCCCCTGCCGCAGGCACGAGGGTGATCGGCCGCATGTTCGGCGACGAGTTCTCCGTCGAGGAGCGTGCCGACGGACGCGTCGTCGTCGTACGTGCTGCGAACGGGGAGGTCATCCCGCTGAATCGCGACCGGGAGGCGCTCGAGGAGTTCCTCGAGGCGTTCGACGAGTACGTGCGCGACGGGCCGCCCCCGTCTGGTCCCGTCGTGAGGACAGCGGCGCAGATGGCGGAGCGTCTCGCCCTGATGCGCGCCGGCGCGCTGAAGCCCGCGGCTCCGCGAACGCCGGCGGTGTCGCATGAGCGACGCGTGGAGCGGCTGCGGAAGCGGTGGGAAGCCGCGGACCCCGATGCGCTGGGCGTCGACGGGTGGTGGACGGGGACGCTGGAGCAGGCCGAGGACGAGCAGATCTGAGTCGCGGCCTCCCTGCCCTCCCGCGTGATGCGGTCTCGGTCGCCTCGGCCTAGAACTGGCTGAATCCCGGGACGACCTCGCTGACCCGCCCGTGCGCGTCGAAGTCGGCGTAGACGTACAACGCGCCGTACCCGAGGGGATAGTCGCCCTCCACGAAGCGAGAGCTCGCGCAACCTCACCGCCCGGGTCAGGGCATCAGATCGAGTGATGCCGTGTCGCTGATCTCGAGGTGTTCGGCGCCGAGGCACCATTCGGGAAGCCCGGCACTGACGTCGCCCCAGAGCTGGACCAGGGCGACGGATCGCGGTTCGCCGTCCACGAGCAGCGAATCGAGCTCACCGGAGAGCGGGATCTGCCTCAGGTCCGTCGGCATCCGCAGCCTCAGCGGCGCATGGATGCCGCTGATGGTGAGACGGGTCACCGAGGTGCGCGCGATGTCGAGGGTGGGTGACGGCGGGTCGTGCAATACGAGCCCGTCGACATCGACGAGCTGCGCGCGGTCGGGCGCTTCGCCGTGGTGCTCCGAGGTCGTGCACACCCCACGCGAAGTAGCAGGCGGGCGCCTGTCGCGACGCCGGCTGGGTCCGCGGTCCCTCTCGTCACATGCGGTCGCGCGCTCGCCTCTCACGTCGGAGATGCCGACTTGCTGTACTCGCATGCACCGATGTAGGTCAACGGAGCGTCGGCGGTGCCGGCACCGGGAGAGCCCTCGAGGTCGTACACGACGTACACCGCGTTGAATCCGTGCAGATCGATGGCGGAGACCAGGGCATGCGCGAACGACGCCCCCCAGGACAGCCCGCAGAGGGCGGCCCGGACATCACGGCACCCCTCGAGGTAGATGCCCTCGGCGAAGTCCTCGTCGTACCAGGGCACACCTGATCGGGAGATGAAGGCGCTGCTGACCGAATCACCCTCGTACTGCATCTCGACATGCGAGAAGAACTGCTCCTCGCTGTCGAAGTGCCCCGCCCAGACGGATACCAGCTGAGGGTCAGGGCCCACGATCATCTCCTCCCATGCCGGCCGGTCCTCTTCCTCCGACCTCACCGACCGGGCTCACGAGGCTACAGCTCCCCGAAGCGATCCCGCCTGCCCCTCGGGTGAGATGTCGGGCACCGACATGGAGACCGCGGGAGCCCTCGTGCGCGGCGCTCATGCCGCGGCTCAGCACCATCCCCGCTCGCGGTCGAGGAGATCCGATCCGAGATCAGCCCAGGCCGAGCTCCGTCCACCCTCAGCGGGCCGCGTCGACCTCCCGCAGCCAGCTCCCGCTCGTGCCGACGTGACGGAACCCCAGCGCCTCGTTCACGGCGAGCATCGGCCGGTTCTCGTCCGCGTTCCAGGTGACGACGCGGTCGGCCTCGGGCGCCTCGCGCGCCAGGAGCCGCAGGTTCTCGACCTTGAGGAGCATGCCCAGGCGGTGGCCGCGGTGCTCGGCGAGCACGAGCGTGTCCTGCTGGTAGGTGTACGCGTGGCCGTCGGATCGGCGGCCGCTGGGGGAGACGGCGATCTCGGTGAAGCCGACGAGGCGGCCGGTCGCGACGTGCTCGACCGCGGTGGTGAGACCCGTGCGGCCGGCGGACGCGCGGCGGGCCTCGGCCTGGCGGATCCGGTCGGCGTCCCAGGCGTCCTCGGCCTGCGGGAGGTCGCCCTGCGGGGTGTCGGTCGACATGCGCGTGTGCAGCACGGCCAGGTCGTCGAGCAGGTGCTCCGGCGTCGCGTCGACCCACGAGACGACGCGGTAGGCGTCCCCGGCGGCGCGGCGCGCGTCGGCGAGGTGCGCCGCGAGCGTCGGGGCGGCGGCGACGGTGTCGAGCGCGCTCGTCCGCGCGGTCTGGCCGAGGCGGTAGCCGGCATCGACGACGAAGCGGGAGGACGGGTCGTCGGCCCCCACCGCGCCGATGCCCGTGGGGGAGGGGATGGGGGTCCCGTTCGCCTCGGCGCGGTGCATCGTGAAGCCCATCAGCGTCCGGCAGCCCTCCTCGAGCGCGATCCGCTCGACGCGCTCGCGCAGGGCCCGCCCGATGCCCTGGCGGCGGTGCTCGGGGAGCACGGAGACGGCCACGTCCGACGTCGTCGGATCGTTGAGCCAGGTCGTGAGGAGGCCGCGGCCGACGATCCGCCCGTCGACCCGGGCGGCGTACAGGCGCTTCCGCACGTGCGCGACGTCGGCGTAGTCGGCGATCAGCTCCTGCGGGAGCCAGACGAACGCGTCGTGTCCGAGGTCGTGCGACTGCGCGCGGTTGACGACGTCGGTGAGGGCCACGAAGTCGTCCCAGCCCGCGGCGCCGGCGGCGGTCGGCGGGCGGACCTCCTCGACGGCGAAGGCGCGGTCGTCGGCGTCGTGCGGCATGGTCGGCTCCCTCGTCGGCGCGCGCGACCGTCCGGGGCCGGCGCTCCACCACGGTAGCGGCGGCACGACGGGCCGGGCCTCACGCGCGCGGCTCCCGGCCAGGCGCCTCCCGTCCGGTAGCGTGATCGAGACCATCACGCGAGGAGGGCGACGGGCGTGCACCTGAAGAGCCTGACCCTCAAGGGGTTCAAGTCGTTCGCGCAGCCGACCACGTTCCAGTTCGAGACGGGCGTGACGTGCGTCGTCGGCCCGAACGGATCCGGCAAGTCGAACGTCGTCGACGCCCTCGCCTGGGTCATGGGCGAGCAGGGCGCGAAGACCCTCCGCGGCGGCAAGATGGAGGACGTCATCTTCGCCGGCACGTCCACGCGCGGGCCGCTCGGCCGCGCGGAGGTCACGCTCACGATCGACAACGCCGACGGCGCGCTCCCCATCGACTACAGCGAGGTGGCGATCCGCCGCACGCTCTTCCGCAACGGCGGCAGCGAGTACGCGATCAACGGCACGTCCTGCCGCCTGCTCGACGTGCAGGAGCTCCTCAGCGACTCCGGCCTGGGCCGCGAGATGCACGTCATCGTCGGCCAGGGTCGGCTGGACAACGTGCTCCGCGCGACCCCCGAGGAGCGACGCGGCTTCATCGAGGAGGCCGCGGGGATCCTCAAGCACCGCCGCCGCAAGGAGCGCACCCTCCGGAAGCTCGAGGGGATGCAGGCGAACCTCACGCGCCTCAACGACCTGGCCGGCGAGATCCGGCGGCAGCTCAAGCCCCTCGGCCGGCAGGCGGAGGTCGCGCGGCAGGCGCAGACGGTCGCGGCCGTCGTGCGCGATGCCCGCGCCCGCCTCGTCGCCGACGAGGTCGTGGGCCTCCGTCGCGCGCTGGCCGAGCACACGCGCACCGAGGAAGAGCGCACGACCGAGCGCATGGTGCTGCAGGAGAAGCTCGACCGGGCCGTCCTCCGCTCCGCGCGCATCGTCGAGGAGCAGGAGGGCGACGAGGTCGACGGCGCCCGCCGCACGGCCTTCGCGCTCGAGCAGGTGCAGGAGCGCCTCCGCAACCTGCTCTCGCTCGCGCAGCAGCGGCTCGCGCTCCTCGGCTCCGCGGACGACGCCCCGGAGGCCGCCGCGGGTACCACGCCGGCGCAGGTGCAGGAGTCGCGCGACGAGGCCGAGCGGCTCGTCGCGCTCATCGCCGAGGCGGAGGCGGGCTGGGCGTCCGCCCGCCAGGCGACCGCCGCGGCCCGGCAGGCGCTCGACGCGCTCGACGAGGAGATCCAGGCGCAGAGCGCGCTCGTCTCCCGGCACGACCTCGAGATCGCGGGGCTCACGGGACGCGCCGAGACCGCGGGATCCCGTCTCGCGGCCGTGCGCGGCGAGGTGCTCCGGCAGCAGAACGCGCTCGACGCGGCGCGCGCCCGGCTCGCCGCGGCGGAGGCCGAGCGGGAGCGCGGCGAGGCGGAGGGCGAGGCCGACGAGCAGGGCGGATCCGAGCTGACCCGCGCCTACGAGGACGCGCAGGCCGACGTCGCCACCGAGGAGTCCGCCATCGAGGCCGTGCGCGAGGAGCTGCACGCGAGGGAGCGCGAGCGCGACGCCCTGGCCGCGCGCGAGCAGGCCCTGGCGAGCGCGCTCGACCAGCGCGACGGATCCAGCGACCTCGTCGCCGCCGGCCTGCCGGGCGTCCGCGGCCTCCTCGCCGAGCACGTGCATGTCCACCCGGGCTTCGAGGCCCCGGTCGCCGCGGCGCTCGGCACGCTCGCCGACGCGGTGCTCGCCGACACGCACGAGGACGCCGTGGCGGCGCTGCGCCGCGCGGTGGACGACGACCTCGGGCGCGTCGAGGTCGTCGTCGCGGGATCCGGCGCCGCGGCGGACGCCCCGGCCGCCGCCGCGGGCGGCCCGGTCCCCGCGTCCTCCGTGGTCGACGCGCCCGACGGCGTCCGGCGGATCCTCGCGGGCGTCGTGATCGTCGACGACCTCGACCAGGCGGTCACCCTCCTCGACGGCCCCGCCGCGCCCGCCACCGCGATCACCCGCGCGGGCGAGGTCGTCCAGGCGCACGTGCTGCGCGGCGGATCCGGCGCCACCCGCTCCAAGCTCGAGCTCGTCGCCGCGCGCGAGGCGTCCGCCGCGACGCTCACGGGCGTGCGCGCCCGCATCGACGACCTGCAGGTGGACCTCGCGGCCGGCCGGGAGCGCCTCCGCGCCGCCCGGGAGCGCGCCGCCACGGCGCTCGGCGGGCTCCGCGAGGCCGACGCGCGCCTCGCCGCGCACGCCGAGCGCCTCAGCCGCTCCCGCGCGCAGGCCGAGTCCGCCGCCGCCGAGCTCGCGCGGGTGCAGCGCGGCCTGGACCTCGCGAGCGCCTCCGTCGACGAGGCCGTCGCCGCGTCCGACGCCGCGCGGCGCGCGCTCGACGAGGCCCGATCCCGGCCCCGTCCCGTGCTCGACGCGAGCGGCCGCGACGCCCTCGTCGCGGAGTGGGAGGCGGCGCGCGAGGCCGAGATCGAGGCGCGCCTGCAGGTCGAGACCGCCCGCGAGCGCGTGCGCGCGGAGCAGGAGCGCACGGTCGCCCTCGAGCGTCGCCTCGCCGCCGAGCGCGCCGCCGCCGAGGAGGCCGCGCGCCGCCAGGTGATCCGCCGCCGCCAGATCGCCCGGGCCGCGTCCGTCGCCGACGCCCTGCCCGCGGTCGTCCGCGCCGCCGACCGCAGCACCGCCGAGGCGCGGCTCGTCCTCGCCCGCGCCGAGGAGTCCCGCGCGGGCCGCAACGCCGAGCTGGCCGCCCTCCGCCGCGAGGAGGCCGAGCTGCGGGAGCGCCTGCACGGGATCACCGAGGACGTGCACGGACTGGAGCTGCAGATCTACGAGAAGCGCCTGCAGGTCTCGCAGCTGCTGGAGCGCGCCGCGAGCGAGCTCGGACTGGGGGAGGAGGTGCTCGTCGCCGAGTACGGTCCCGACGTGCCCGTGCCCGAGGAGGCGCCGCTCCCGCCGCGGCAGCGTCCCCGGAAGGACGCAGCGGCCGACCCGGACGCGGATGCCGATGACGGGGCCGAGGCCGTCGCGGAGCCGGTGGATGCGCCGGCCGAGCGCGCGGAGCCGACCGACCACGGGGACGACGCCGACGCGGATCCCGACGCCGCCGCCGACGACGACACCGACGCCGCCCCGCCCGTCCCCACCCGCCCCTTCGACCGCGAGGAGCAGCGTGCCCGGCTGCAGTCCGCCGAGCGGAAGCTCGCGCAGCTGGGCCGCGTCAACCCGCTCGCGCTCGAGGAGTTCGCCGCGCTCGAGCAGCGGCACCTGTTCCTCACCGAGCAGCTCGCCGACCTGACGGCGACGCGCAAGGACCTGCTCACGATCATCGACGACCTCGACCGCACCATGCAGGGCGTGTTCGCGGCCGCGTTCGAGGACACGCGCCAGGCGTTCGACCGCGTCTTCCCGATCCTCTTCCCGGGCGGCACCGGCAGCATCCACCTCACCGACCCGGACGACCTCCTCACCACGGGCATCGAGGTCAGCGTGCGTCCGGCGGGCAAGCGCATCGAGCGCCTGTCGCTGCTGTCCGGCGGCGAGCGATCGCTCGCTGCGGTGGCCCTGCTCATCGCGATCTTCACCGCCCGGCCGAGCCCGTTCTACATCATGGACGAGGTGGAGGCGGCCCTCGACGACGCCAACCTCGGCCGCCTGCTCACGATCCTCGAGCAGCTCCGCGACACGTCGCAGCTCATCGTCATCACGCACCAGAAGCGCACCATGGAGATCGCCGACGCCCTCTACGGCGTCTCGATGCGGCAGGACGGCGTGAGCGCCGTGGTCGGCCAGCGGGTGAGCCGCGAGCCGCGTCCCGCGACGCCGACCGCGGGATCCGACGACGCCCCGTCCGTCGCCGCCGCCCACGACGCGTCCCCGGCTCCCGCCGACGCCCCGGAGGAGCGGGCGGCCTCCTGACCCGCGGCTACGCTGGGCACATGGCAGCCCGCACCCCCTGGTCCCTCTCCGGCGCGCTCCGCGGCATGTTCGCGAAGCCGACGATCGACGAGACCACGTGGGACGACCTCGAGACCGCCCTCATCACCGCGGACTTCGGGCCCGACGTCACCGAGGCCACCATCGATGACCTCCGCCAGAAGGTCGAGCGCTACCGCACGACCGACCCGCGCGACCTCCAGCGCATGCTCCGCGAGAGCATCGAGGAGCGCCTGGCGAAGCACGACCCCACGCTCAAGCTCAGCGCGCGCCCCGCCGTGATCCTCGTGGTCGGCGTCAACGGCGTCGGCAAGACCACCACCATCGGCAAGTTCGCGAAGTTCCTCCGCAACTACGGCCGCACGGTCGTCGTGGGCGCGGCGGACACGTTCCGCGCCGCGGCCGTCGACCAGCTCGCGACCTGGGCCGAGCGCGCGGGCGTCGAGATCGTGCGCCCGCAGCAGCCCGGGCAGGATCCCGCGAGCGTCGCCTTCCAGACCGTCGAGCACGCGATGCGCACGGGCACCGAGATGGTCATCATCGACACGGCCGGCCGCCTGCACACCAAGGGCGGCCTCATGGACGAGCTGTCGAAGATCCGCCGCGTGGTCGAGAAGCAGTCGCCCATCGCCGAGGTGCTCCTCGTCCTCGACGCGACGACCGGCCAGAACGGGCTCGCGCAGGCGCAGGCGTTCATCGAGCACGGCGGCGTCACGGGCCTCGTCATCACGAAGCTCGACGGATCCGCCAAGGGCGGCTTCATCCTCAACGTGCAGGAGCGCACGGGCATCCCCATCAAGCTCATCGGCCAGGGCGAGGGCATCGGCGACCTCACCGGCTTCACGCCCCACGTCTTCGCCCAGAACCTCGTCGGCTGACCCGACGCCGTCCGGGCGCAGGACCTCGCCGGCCCCCACGTGTCCGCGCAGGACCTGGTCGGCTGACCCGGGCCTGGCCCGACCGCGCTCCGGCGCCGGTTAAGCTGGACCCACCATGGCTACCTTCGGAACACTCTCGGACCGCCTCGCCGAGACCTTCAAGAACCTGCGCGGCAAGGGCAAGCTCAGCGCCGCCGACGTCGACGGCACCGTCCGCGAGATCCGCCGCGCGCTGCTCGAGGCCGACGTCGCGCTCGACGTCGTCAAGGCGTTCACCGCGTCCGTCCGCGAGCGCGCCCTCGGCGGCGAGGTCAGCCAGGCGCTGAACCCCGCCCAGCAGGTCGTGCAGATCGTCAACGAGGAGCTCGTCGCGATCCTCGGCGGCGAGCAGCGCCGCATCCAGTTCGCGAAGCGCCCGCCGACGGTCATCATGCTCGCCGGCCTGCAGGGCGCGGGCAAGACGACCCTCGCCGGCAAGCTCGGCAAGTGGCTCGCCAAGGACGGCCACACGCCCATGCTCGTCGCGGCCGACCTCCAGCGCCCCAACGCCGTGCAGCAGCTGCAGGTCGTCGGCGAGCAGGCCGGCGTCCCCGTCTTCGCGCCCGAGCCCGGCAACGGCCGCGGCAACCCCGTCCGCGTCGCCAAGGACGCGATGAAGCACGCGGTCGACAAGCAGTACAGCGTCGTCATCATCGACACGGCCGGCCGCCTCGGCGTCGACCAGGAGCTGATGAAGCAGGCCGCGGACATCCGCAAGGCCACCGACCCCGACGAGGTCCTCTTCGTCATCGACGCCATGATCGGCCAGGACGCGGTCGCGACCGCCAAGGCCTTCCAGGACGGCGTCGACTTCACGGGCGTCGTGCTCTCCAAGCTCGACGGCGACGCGCGCGGAGGCGCGGCCCTCTCGGTCGCCTCCGTCACCGGCCGCCCGATCATGTTCGCGTCCACGGGCGAGGGCCTCGACGACTTCGAGCCCTTCCACCCCGACCGCATGGCGAGCCGCATCCTCGACCTCGGCGACATCCTCACCCTCATCGAGCAGGCCCAGCAGGCCTTCGACGAGGAGGAGGCCATGGAGGTCGCCGCGAAGCTCGCGAGCGACACCTTCACGCTCGACGACTTCCTCAAGCAGATGCAGCAGCTGCGCGGCAAGGGCTCCATCAAGAAGATGATGGGCATGCTGCCCGGCATGGGCGCCATGAAGGAGCAGTTGGAGAACTTCGACGAGAAGGAGATCGTCCGCACGGAGGCGATCATCCAGTCGATGACCAAGGCCGAGCGCCAGAACCCGAAGCTCCTCAACGGCTCGCGCCGCCTGCGCATCGCGCGCGGATCCGGCATGACCGTCACCGACGTCAACGGCCTCGTGCAGCGCTTCGAGCAGGCCTCGAAGATGATGCGCACGGTCGCCCGCGGCGGCATGCCGCAGATCCCCGGCATGGGCCCGATGCCCGGCGCCCACTCGAGCCGCAAGCCCGTGCAGCAGAAGAAGAAGGGCTCGAAGTCAGGCAACCCGGCCAAGCGCGCGCAGGAGAACGCGGCGCTCGCGTCCGGCCAGCGCATCGGCGGCCCCACGGCCCCCGCGGGCTCCGGCTTCGGCCTGGCCGGTGCGGCGAAGGGCGGCCAGGACGGCGCCCCGAGCGAGGAGGAGCTCGCCTCGCTGCAGAAGTTCCTCGGGCGCTGACCCGGCGCTCCCGCACCGCCCTCGACGGCGTCCTCCCCGCGGGGAGGGCGCCGTCGTCGCATGCCCTCGACGCGCGGGGCGCCGCGTGCCACGGTGGGATCAGCGTCGCGGCCGTCCGTCGCGGCCCGCGCGTCAGGAGCTCCCCGTGTTCGCACCCGTCGCCGCCTTCAGCGGCTTCAGCGTGGACGACGTCCCCGCCGCGCTCGCCTTCTACCGCGGCGCCCTCGGCCTGGAGGTCGAGGAGGTGCCCGAGATGGGCATGCTCCGGCTCGTGCTCCCCGGATCGGGCGCGCGCGTCCTCGTCTACCCGAAGCCGGACCACGTGCCCGCCGCGTTCACCGTCCTGAACCTCGCGGTGGAGGACGTCGAGGCCGCGGTCGTCGAGCTGAACGCGCGCGGCATCGTCACCGCGATCTACGACGGGATGCCGACGGACGCCCGCGGCATCATGCGCGGGCACGGACCCGACATCGCGTGGTTCCGCGATCCGGCCGGCAACGTCCTCTCGGTGGTGGCGGCCTGACCGGACGCGCACCCGCCCCCGCTCAGCGGACGGAGCAGCGCCCGGAGTCGACGGGCGCCGTGGCGCCGGCCTGCTGGAGCACGGGCGCGATCTCGTCGAGCGTCATGGCGTAGCCCGTCTGGGAGTCGACGGTCGAGGTCGCGAACACGAGGCCGACGACCCGGCCCTGGGCGTCGAACAGCGCGCCGCCCGAGTCGCCCGGACGGACGGTGCCGCGGACGGAGTAGATCTCCCGCGTCACCGGCTGCTCGTGCTGGATGTCGGTGCCGAGCGCCTGCATCACCTCGCGGACGCGCGCGCTGGTCGCCTGGTATGGGCCGCCGCCCGGGTAACCCGCGACGACGGCCTCGTCGGATGGGCCCAGCTCGTCGCCGAGCGCGAGCGGCGCGGCGGTGAGGCCCGGCACCGCGAGGACCGCCACGTCGCGCGCGGGATCGAACACGACCAGCTGCGCGCGCATCAGCTCGCCCGTGCCGCCGGGCTGCACGTACACCTCGTCGGATCCGGTGACGACGTGGGCGTTGGTGATCACGCGCCCGTCCTGCACGACCCAGCCGCTGCCGGCCGACGACGTGCCGCACGCGGGTGCCGAGGAGAGGATCTTCACGACGCTGCCGGCGGAGCGCCGCACCGCGTCGGGCACGTCGGCGTCGGGCGCCGCGGTGTCGGCGATGGACTCCTGCCCGTTCGCGAAGACCCGCGGGTAGCCCACGTCGTGCAGGGCGTCATCGAGCGCGGAGAGGGCGGTGCCGCTGGAGACCGGGCTGACGCGGTCGAGGGTCGCGAGGATGCGCGACGACGAGGCGAGCTGGACCGCGGGGATCACGCCGCTGGATCCGAGGAAGCCGCCGATGAACCACACCGACACGGCCCACGCGGCGAGGCCGGCCACGGCGCCGATGCCGCGGTCGAGCCCCTGCGCCGCGCCGCGCGGACGCAGCAGGCGCGTGAGCACGCTGGCGACCTGGGCGAGGATCCCGCTCACGAGCGAGGTGGTGACGAGCATCAGCAGGGCTGCGGCGACGGTCCGCATGATCCCCGTGGCCACCCCGAACTGGTCGAGGAGCGCCAGGAACGCGGGCGTGATGGCGAGGGCCAGCAGCACGCCGAGCACGATCCCGGCCAGCCCGGCGACGGTGACGATGGCCCCGCGCCGCCAGCCGGTGAGGGCCGCGACGACCGCGACGACGAGGATGACGATGTCGACGGCGGGGCTCACCTCGACAGTCTGCCCCGGCTCACCGACCGAGACCTGAGCGCAGCTCCTCGACCAGGTGCGTCACCACGGGCGCGAGCGCGCCGTCGTTCTCCTCGGCGACCCGGAGCTGCCGCTGGTAGCTCGCGCCGCCGTCGACGATGTCGAGGATCCCGGCGAGCTCGTCCCCGCAGCCGAGCTCCTCGGCGACGGGGGAGAGGCGCTCCACGAGCGCGCGCGTGTCGTCGCCGACGAGGGCCTCGTCGCCGGCCGCGTCCTGGATCACGATGGCGTCCATGCCGTACCGGGCCGCGCGCCACTTGTTCTCGCGCACGAACCACGGCTGCATCCGGGGCAGCTCCTCGCCGCGGTCGAGCGCGGCGGACATGTCGTGCACGAGGCACTGCACGAGGGCGGCCAGCGACGCGATCTCGCGCAGCGTCGAGACGCCGTCGAACACGCGCGTCTCGAGCGTTCCCCACTTCGGCGCCGGCCGGATGTCCCAGCGCAGCTCGCTGTGGTGGTCGATGACGCCGACGTGCGTCATGTCGCCCACGAGCCGCTCGTAGTCGGCCCAGGTCGTGAGGTCCGGCGGCAGCCCGGCGGTGGGCAGCTGCTGGAACATGAGCGCGCGGTTGGACGCGTATCCCGTCTCCTGCCCCGACCAGTACGGGCTCGACGCGCTGAGCGCCTGGAACCGGGGGAGGTGAACGAGCAGCGCGTTGAGGATGGGGAGCGCCTTCGCGGCGTCGTCGATGCCGACGTGCACGTGCACGCCCCAGATCATCATCTGCCGGCCCCACCACCTGGTGCGGTCGAGGAGCGTCGCGTACCGCTCGTTGTCGGGCGTCACGTCCTGGTCGGGCCACGAGCTGAACGGGTGCGTGCCGGCGCACATGAGGTCGATGCCGAGCGGGTCGGCGACGTCGACCACGCGCTCGATCAGGCGCGCGAGGTCGTCCACCGCGGCGCCGACGCGCGCGTGCGGCGCGCTCACGACCTCGACCGTGTTGGTGAGGAACTCCCCGGTCACGTGCGGGTGCGCGTCGTCGTGCGGGAACGAGCGGAGGATGTCGGGGGCGACGCCCGCGAGCTCGCCGGATCCGCGGTCGACGCACGCGAGCTCCCACTCGATCCCGACGCGGGAGGGCGGCTGCCGGGCGAAGTCGATCTGCATGCGGGTCCTGCCGTCCACGGGGTCTCGGGGCGCATGCGCCGGGTGTCGTCCGATCATGCCACGCACCCCGCGGGGCGGCCGGGCGATGACGCCGTGCGGCGCGCCGACGGGAGGGGTCCCGGCCGCGCCCGGCGTCTGCCATAATGATCTGTCGAGTCCGCGATCGTCCGACCCTCTAATCAGGCGCCGCGAGACCCCATCGAACCTATGCCGAGTGTGCCCCCACGCTCACGGCCGTCAGTTCACCCCACACAAAGAAATTCAGGAGAATTGTGGCTGTCAAGATCCGTCTGAAGCGCCTGGGCAAGATCCGCGCGCCGTACTACCGCATCGTCGTCGCCGACTCGCGCACCAAGCGCGACGGCCGCGTCATCGAGGAGATCGGCAAGTACCACCCCACCGAGGAGCCCTCGTTCATCGAGATCCAGTCGGAGCGGGCGCAGTACTGGCTCTCCGTGGGCGCGCAGCCCACCGAGCAGGTCGAGGCCCTCCTCAAGCTCACGGGCGACTGGGGTCGCTTCAAGGGGGACAAGGACGCGGTCTCCACCGTCCGCACGCGCGAGGCGAAGCCCGCCTACGTCGCCGACGAGAAGAAGAAGCCGGTCCTCAAGCCCAAGACCGAGAAGGCCGCCCCCGCGCCCGAGGCCACCGAGGCCCCGGCCGAGGCGACCGAGGAGCAGGCCTAGCCCATGCTCGCTCCCGCGCTCGCTCATCTGGTCAAGGGCATCGTCGAGCACCCGGACGACGTCTCCGTGACGAGCAAGGGATCCCCCCGCGGCGAGGTCCTCGAGGTGCGCGTGCACCCCGAGGACCTCGGCCGGGTCATCGGCCGCGCGGGTCGTACCGCGAAGGCCCTCCGGACCCTGGTGTCGGCTCTCGCCGACGGCCAGCGCGTCCGCGTCGATGTGGTGGACACCGATTCCTGAGGTCGAGGGCCGGGACCCCGCGGCGTTCCGCGTGGGCCGGCTCACCAAGGCGCACGGGCTCAAGGGCGCCGTGAAGCTCGAGCTGTTCACCGACGACCCCGCCAAGCGCTTCGTCCCCGGCGCCGAGTTCAGCCTCCAGGTGCCGGATTCCTCGCCCTGGCACGGCCGCACCCTCACCCTCACCGAGCTGCGCTGGTACAACAGCCACCCCGTCGGGTTCTTCGAGGGCGTCGCCGACCGCACGGCCGCCGAGTCGCTCGCGAAGGCCATCCTCTGGATGACGCCCCCGGCCGACGAGCCCGCCGAGCCGGACGCCTGGTACGACCACCAGCTCGTGGGCCTGAAGGTCCTCCGCGACGGCGTCGAGGTCGGCACCGTCTCGCTGGTCGACCACTTCCCGGCGCAGGACCTGCTGCACGTCGACACCCCGAACGGCACCGTCCTCGTCCCTTTCGTGCAGGCCATCGTGCCGTCGGTCGACGTCGACGCCGGCACGCTCGTGGTCACGCCGCCGCTCGGCCTCTTCGAGGACGTCGCCGAGGAGGCGGAGCCCGCGGCCGCGCCCGACGCCGCCCCGGCCGCGGAGGACGCATCCGTCCCCGGCGCGGATCCCGCGCCCGAGGGCGACGACGCCCGCTGACATGCGGATCGACATCGTCTCGATCTTCCCGGAGTTCTTCGGGGTGCTCGACATCTCCCTGCTCGGCCGCGCCCGCCAGTCCGGCCTCATCGACCTGCGCGTGCACGACCTCCGCGCCTTCACGCACGACCGGCACCGCACCGTCGACGACACCCCGTACGGCGGCGGCGCCGGCATGGTCATGCGCCCCGAGCCGTGGGGCGAGGCGATCGACGAGGTCCTGTCCGACGACACGGATCCGGTCGTCATCTTCCCGTCGCCCGCGGGCGACGTCTTCACGCAGGCGATGGCGCAGGAGCTCTCCGCGGAGCCGCACCTCGCCTTCGGCTGCGGCCGCTACGAGGGCATCGACCAGCGCGTGGTGGACCACACGGCCACCCGCGCCCGCGTGCGGCTCGTGAGCCTCGGCGACTACGTGCTCAACGGCGGCGAGGTCGCGGTCATGGCGATGATCGAGGCCATCGGGCGCCTGGTCCCCGGCGTCGTGGGCAACCCGGCGAGCCTCGTCGAGGAGAGCCACTCCGACGGGCTGCTCGAGCACCCCAGCTACACCAAGCCGCCCGAGTGGCGCGGCCTCGCGGTGCCCGACGTGCTCCGCAGCGGCAACCACGGCGCCATCGCGGCCTGGCGTCGCGAGCAGCAGCTCGAGCGCACCCAACGTGTCCGTCCGGACCTGCTGCCCGACTGACCGCAGGACGCGCGCCGTCGTCCGCTAGGAGCGCGCGGTGAGGATCAGCGGCCCGGACTCCGTGACGGCGACCGTGTGCTCCATGTGCGCGCCGCGGGAGCCGTCGGCGCTGCGGAGGGTCCAGCCGTCCTTGTCGGTGTAGATCTCGTCGGTGCTCTGCAGGAACCACGGCTCGATGGCGATCACGAGGCCCGGGCGCAGCGGCACGCCGCGGTTCGGGCGGCCCTGGTTCGCGATGTGCGGGTCGCCGTGCATCGTGCGGCCGACGCCGTGGCCGCCGAAGTCGGTGTTGACCGAGTAGCCGGCCGCGGTCGCGACCGCGCCGATGGCGGCGGAGATGTCGCCCGTGCGCCCGCCGGGCTGGGCGGCGCGGATGCCGGCTTCCAGGGCTGCGGTCGTCACCTCGATGAGGCGCACGTCCTCGGGGCGCGGGGTGCCGACGATGACGCTGACCGCGGAGTCGCTGACCCAGCCGTCGACGGACGCCGCGAAGTCGAGGCTGAGGAGGTCGCCGTCCTGCAGCCGGTAGTCGTGGGGGAGGCCGTGCAGCACGCCGTCGTTCACGGAGGTGCAGAGCACCTTCCCGAAGGGGCTCGCGCCGAACGACGGGTGGTAGTCGATGTAGCAGGACTCGGCGCCGCGCTCGCGGATCATCCGGTGCGCCGCCCGGTCGAGGTCGAGCAGGTTGACCCCCACGTCGGCCTGCGCGGCGAGCGTCGTGAGCACGTGCGCCACGAACTCCCCGGCGGGTCGCATCTGGTCCATCTCGGCGGGCGTTCGCAGTTCCATCACGCGATGGATCCTACGCGAGGGGCATCGAGGAGCCTCGGCGCCGCCCAGGTTCCGCTCCTACCATGGGTCCATGCAGCAGTCCCCGGCCCTCGCCCTCCGTCGCGCGCTGCACCGCTGGCAGCCCGTCGCCGTCGTGGTGCTCCCCGCCTGGCTCCTCGTGGGCTGGGCGGTCTTCGGCTCCGGCGGCTGGGAGCTGCTCCTCGTGATCATCGCGGCCGGCGCCCTCGGCATCGCGCTCCTCGTGGGCCTCGGGCTCGTGCGCGCCCGCCGGTCGGTGCGCGAGTCGCGGGCCGTGTCGCCCGCCGACGCGGTCGCGCTCGGGGCGCTCACGCTCGCCGTCCTGGGCGCCGGCACCTACTCGGTCGTGAGCACCTGGTGCGCCGTGGCGGCCGTGCTGGCGCTGGTCGCGCTCCTCGTCCTCGCGGTCCGCCAGCTGCTCGTCGAGACCCGGCAGCGCATGCAGGAGGTCGTCTCCGTCCTCGAGCGCGACGCCCAGCCGCGTCCGCCGGAGTGGAAGGCGGCCGAGGGCCCGGACGCCGGCCGCACCATCCGCCTCGACTGACCCGCGCCCTCCGTCGGTCCTCCGCTTTGCGCTCGACGCGCCCGAGGTGACACAATGGGCGATCGTGCCTGCCGTCGACCCTGCCACGGGGGAGTCGGCCACTCATGCGGGCCGTTCCCCTTCCAGACATTGATGCGCAGTCGACCCGTGGCGGTTGCAGAGAGCGGTACACCATGCACATCCTCGATTCCGTCGACAAGGCGTCGCTGCGGTCGGACATCCCCGACTTCCGCGCCGGCGACACGGTCAAGGTCCACGTCAACATCGTCGAGGGCAGCCGCTCGCGCATCCAGGTGTTCCAGGGCATCGTCATCGGCCGTCAGGGCGAGGGCGTCCGCGAGACGTTCTGCGTCCGCAAGGTCAGCTTCCAGGTCGGCGTCGAGCGCACCTTCCCGGTTCACTCCCCGGTCATCGACCACATCGAGGTCGTGACGCGCGGCGACGTGCGCCGCGCGAAGCTCTACTTCCTGCGCGACCTGCGCGGCAAGAAGGCGAAGATCAAGGAGAAGCGCTCCTAGCGCATCCCCACCTGTCCTCCGACCGAGCTCCCGGCATCTACACTTGCCGGGAGCTCAGGCGGTTAAATGACAGACAGCACGGCGCCCACGGACACCAGATCCTCGGGCAGGCACAGCGACAAGCGTTCGCGCGGATGGAAGACGTTCCTGCGGGACGTCCTCGTCATCTTCGTGGTGGCCCTCCTCGTATCGGTCCTGATCAAGGCGTTCCTGATCCGGTCGTTCTACATCCCGTCGTCCTCCATGGAGGACACGCTGCAGATCGACGACCGCATCGTCGTGAACCAGCTCACGCCGAAGTTCGTGCCGCTGGAGCATGGCGACGTGGTCGTGTTCCGGGATCCCGGCGGGTGGCTCACCCCCTCGCCCCAGGTCGAGAAGCCGCCCATCGCGGCCGCAGTCGACTGGGCCCTCACGGCCGTGGGGCTGTCCGCGTCCGACAGCAATGATCACCTGATCAAGCGGCTCATCGGTCTGCCAGGCGACCACGTCGTCTGCTGCAACTCCCTCGGCCAGATGAGCGTGAACGACGTGCCGCTGGACGAGCCCTACATCAAGCTCGTCCCCGGCGTCACACGTGCGTCCGACGTCGACTTCGACGTCACCGTCCCGGCGGACTCGCTCTGGGTGATGGGCGACAACCGCGGCAACTCCTGGGACTCCCGGTACAACCAGGACGGTCCCACCAGGGGCTTCGTCCCCATCGACCACGTGGTCGGCCGGGCCTTCGTCATCACCTGGCCCATCGACCGCTGGTCGATCCTCAGCGACCACCCGGAGACGTTCGGCGACGTGCCGGACCCCGTCCCCGCGGGCTGATGCCCGTCCAGGACCCGACGCTCGAGCTCGAGCGGGAGCTCCTCGCCGCCGGCGCGGCCCTCGTCATCGGCTGCGACGAGGTCGGTCGCGGCGCCCTCGCCGGGCCCGTCGCGGTCGGCATGGCCGCGGTCGGGTCGGATGCCGGGGCCTTCCCGGCCGGTCTCCGCGACTCCAAGATGCTCAGCGCGAAGCGTCGCGAGGCGCTCCATCCCGTCGTCTCGGGGTGGGTGCGCCACTCGGCGATCGGCATGGCCTCCGCGGCGGAGGTCGACGAGCTCGGCATCACGGCGTGCCTCGGACTCGCCGGGCGCCGCGCGCTGGTCGAGCTGC
This sequence comes from Clavibacter michiganensis subsp. tessellarius, assembly GCF_021922985.1. Taxonomy (NCBI): domain Bacteria; kingdom Bacillati; phylum Actinomycetota; class Actinomycetes; order Micrococcales; family Microbacteriaceae; genus Clavibacter; species Clavibacter tessellarius. The sequence continues at coordinate 626,326 of NZ_CP040788.1, forward strand.
ACCACGCGGGCGTGCCGCTGCTCGCCAGCGTCGTCCTGCTCGACGGCGCGCACGACTGGCTGACCCCGCACCTCGCGCATCCCGTGCCGGTGCGGATGCGCGTCAAGGCCGACCGCGACTGCGCCTCCGTGGCCGCCGCGTCCGTGCTCGCCAAGGTGGAGCGCGACCGCATGATGACCGCGTGGCACGAGGACCATCCGGAGTACGGCTGGGCGGGCAACAAGGGCTACGGCAGCTCCGCGCACCTTGACGCCATCCGCGAGCGCGGCGCGTCGGCCCTGCACCGCCGCACGTGGCTCACCGGGGTCCTCGCGGGCTCGTCGTCCTGACGCACGGGGCCGGGCGGAGCCGGCGGGCGCCGACACGGCCGGCGGAGGGTGACGTCCTCCCGGGCGGATAGGATCGACGGACCATGGATGACGACGAGTTCGAGGACTACGACCGCGAGGTGGAGCTCGCGCTCTACCGCGAGTACCGGGACATCGTGTCCCAGTTCAAGTACGTGGTCGAGACCGAGCGGCGCTTCTACCTCGCGAACGAGGTCGAGCTCGTGCGCCGCGACACGGAGCACGACTTCTACTTCGAGCTGAGCATGAGCGACGTGTGGGTGTGGGACGTGTACCGCTCCGACCGCTTCGTGAAGTCCGTGCGCGTGCTCACCTTCAAGGACGTCAACGTCGAGGAGCTCTCGGCCAAGGAGTTCGAGCTCCCCAAGGAGCTCGCCATCGACGAGTAGGGCGCTCCGCCCCCTCCCCAGGCGCACGATCCCGGCGTGAGGCACGTGTTCCTCCGTGGACCCCCTCGCCGCCGTGCGCGTCGCGCATCCTCCTCGCGGAGGTGCCCATGACACGCACGCAGGACCTGGGACGACGCGGCGAGGATCTCGCCGCACGGCATCTGATCGCGCGGGGATACGCGCTCGTCGAGCGCAACTGGCGCTGCCGCGAGGGCGAGATCGACCTCGTGATGCGCCACGCGGGCACCACGGTGCTCGTGGAGGTGAAGACCCGGGCGGGCCTGGGGTACGGGCATCCGCTGGAGGCCGTGACGCGGGCCAAGGCCGCGCGGCTCCGCGTGCTCGCCGGGCTGTGGTGCCAGGAGCACCCGGAGCACCGCGGACCCGTCCGCATCGACGTCGTCGGCGTGGTCTGGCCGCCGGGTGCGGCGCCCACCGTCGACGTCATCCGGAGCGCCTGCTGATGGCCGTGGGACGCACGCTGGCCGTCGCCCTCTCCGGGCTCGACGGCTCGCTCGTCGACGTCGAGGCGGACATCACGAGCCAGCTGCCCGGCTTCGTCCTCATCGGGCTCCCGGATGCCGCGCTGAGCCAGGCCCGGGAGCGCGTGCGCGCCGCCACGGGGAACGCGGGATGCGAGTTCCCGGTCCGTCGCGTCACCGTCAACCTGTCGCCGGCCGTGCTGCCCAAGCACGGCTCCGGGTTCGACCTCGCCATCGCGCTGGCGGTGCTGGCCGCCGGCGGATCCGTCTCGGCCGAGTCCGTCGCCGGCACGGTGCACCTCGGCGAGCTCGGGCTCGACGGACGCCTGCGCCCCACGCACGGCGTGCTCCCCGCCGTGCTCGCCGCCCGACGCGCGGGCTGCCGCCGCGTCATGGTGCCGCGCTGCCACGCCGACGAGGCGTCGCTCGTGCCGGACATGCACGTGGTGGCCGTGTCCGGGCTGCGCGAGGCGGCGATCCACCACGGCGCCGAGCTGGAGCCGGAGCCGGATGACGGGGACGTCACCGGAGCTGCGCCGCCATCCGCCGCCGTCCTCCCGGTGTCGGTCGATCCGGCCCCCTGCCTCGGGGACGTCGTGGGCAACGAGGAGGCCGTCGAGGCGCTCGTCGTGGCGGCGGCCGGCGGGCACCACATGTTCCTGCTCGGTCCACCGGGCGCGGGGAAGACCATGCTCGCGCAACGGCTGCCGGGTCTCCTGCCCGACCTCGACGAGGAGGCGGCGCTCGAGGTCGGCTGCGTCCGGTCCCTGTGCGGCGACCAGCTCGGTCCGGAGCTGCCCGTGCGTCCGCCGCTGGAGGCGCCGCATCACACGGCGAGCGCCGCCGGGCTCGTCGGCGGCGGGAGCGGCCGCATCCGACCGGGAGCCGCCGTCCGCGCCAGCGGGGGAGTGCTGTTCCTCGACGAGGCTCCGGAGTTCTCGGGCGCGGTGCTCGACTGCCTGCGGCAGCCGTTGGAGTCGGGGGTGGTGAGCATCCACCGTGCCAACGGCGTCGCGCACTTCCCCGGCCGCTTCCAGCTGGTGATGGCGGCGAACCCGTGCCCGTGCGGCTCCTTCGGCGTGCCGGGCGCGGACTGCACGTGCCCGCCGCAGGCTCGCCGTCGGTACCTGGCCCGCCTGTCGGGTCCGCTCATGGACCGCATGGACATCCGGCTCACCGTGCGCCGGGTCACGAGCGCGGTCCACCGCGCCGCCGACGGGACGCCTCGCACGACCACCGCATCCGGCCGCGCCCGCGTCTCCGTCGCCCGCGCCGCCGCCGCCGAGCGCTGGTCCGCGACGCCGTGGAGGGTCAACGCCCACGCATCCGGGACGTGGCTCCGGCGGGAGGCGCGCCTCGGCCGCGGCACCACCGCCTCGCTCGACCGCGCCCTCGACCGCGGGCTCATCACGATGCGGGGGTACGACCGCGTGCTCCGCATCGGCTGGACGCTGGCCGACCTCGACGGTGCCCCGCGTCCGGACGCCGACCACCTCGGCCGCGCCCTCCTCCTGCGGGGTGCGTCGTGACGGACGGCGGCGTGCGCGCGGCGGCCGCGCACGACGGCTCCGGCGTCGACCCCGTCACCCACGCCGAAGCCCCCGGCACGGCGCGGGCTCGGGCGGTCGCGAGGCTCGGCATGTCCGCGGGCGAGGCGCGGGAGCTCGTCGCGGCCCTCCGGCCGACGGCGGGCATCGAGGGCGACCTCGACGCAGACGACGCACCGGAGATCATCGCGCGTTGCACCTGGTCCGGCATCGCGGAGCCGGGTGACCGCGTCGCCGGTGCTGTCGTGGGGGTGCTGGGAGCTACGGGCGCCCTCGCTGCGGTGGTCGACGCGCGGGACGCGGACGCCGTCGTCGGCCGGATGGTCGACGCCGGGCTCGTCCTCGCCCCGGACAGCCGCGACGCCCTCGTCGACGAGGTGCGCGCCGCCCTCGACCGATGGCGGCCGCGGGTCGTGCGCACCGAGGCGATGGCCCGGCTGCACGCCGCACGCACCGTCGGCGCGGGCGTGCTGGTGCCCGGTGATCCCGCCTGGCCCGGCGGAGCCGACGACCTCGGGCCCCATGCTCCGCTCGTCCTCTGGTGGACCGGCGAACAGCGGGCCCTGGCCGCCCTGTCGAGGTCCGTCGCGGTCGTCGGCGCCCGGGCCGCCACGGGATACGGGGAGCACGTCACGGCGGAGCTCGCCAGCGGGCTCGTCGACCGCGGCGTGGAGATCGTGTCGGGCGGGGCGTACGGGATCGACGGCGTCGCCCACCGAGCGGCGATCGCGTCCGGCGGCAGGACCGTCGCTTTCCTGGCCGGGGGCGTCGACCGCCTGTACCCGTCCGGGCACACGGAGCTCTTCGGCCGGATGCGACGGGACGGCGCCGTCGTGTCCGAGCTGCCCTGCGGCGCGTCGCCCACCCGCTGGAGGTTCCTCCTACGCAATCGACTCATCGCGGCCGTCAGCGCCGCCACCGTCGTGGTGGAGGCGGGAGCGCGCAGCGGGTCGCTCAACACCGCCAACCACGCGCTGGCGCTGGAGCGACCGCTGGGGGCGGTGCCCGGCCCCGTGACGAGCGTCTCCTCGTCCGGCTGCCACCGGCTGATCCGCGACTCCGGGGCCGTCTGCATCACCTCGGCGGAGGAGGCGATGGAGCTCGTCCCGGGCTGGAGCGGCAGCGCGGCGGAGGGGGCGCGCGGGCTCCCCCCGCAGTCGGCTGCGTCGCCCGCATCGCCGGGAGCGGCGCCGTCGCGGGGCGCCGCCGCGCGTCCGCGCGGCCCGGGTGTGGAGGAGGACGGGCGCGCGGCCTCGTCGGGGACGGATCGCACCGACGATCCGCGCGCGACGCGCGTGCTCGACGCGTTGAGCACGCGGCGCGGTCGGGAGACCTCCGACGTCGCGTCCCGGGCGGGGCTGGGCGTCGCGGAGACGTCCTCCGTCCTCGGGCGGCTCGAGCTGGAGGGCCTGGTCGCGCGTCCGGACGGGGGCTGGGTCCGGCGACCGGCGGCGCGATGACCGTGGCCGCGCCGCGCGCGGACCGGCGCCGCCCCGGCCGGCGCGGAGGGCCCGGTCGCGGCGGAGGAGCACGTAGCCTTCCGGCATGGAGACCCTCCGGACCGGTCGAACGCCCCTCGAGCAGGACATCGAGGACTTCGGCGTCGCGCTCCGGCTCGAGCGGGGGAGCTCGACGAACACCGTGCGGTCCTACGCGTCCGACCTGCACGACCTGGCTGCGCATGCCGCGAGGCAGGGCGTCACGGCCGCCGACGACCTCGACCTCGAGCTGCTGCGCGACTGGATGTGGCGCGCGTCCCAGGCGCGGCTCGCCCCCGCGACGCTCGCCCGGCGCTCCGCGGCCGTCCGCGGCTTCGGCGCGTGGCTCGTCCGCCAGGGTCGGATCGACGCAGATCCCGCGGCGCGTCTCAAGGCGCCCCGCGCCGGGGCGCATCTCCCGCGCGTCCTCGCCCGAGAGCAGATGTCGGCCCTCCTCGACGGGCTCGCAGCGCGCGCGGCGGAGGACGACCCGGTCGCCCTCCGCGACCTGGCGGCGGTCGAGCTGCTCTACGCCTCGGCGCTCCGCGTCTCGGAGCTCACCGGGCTCGACGTCGGCGACGTCGACGCGTCCCGATTGACGGCGCGCGTGGTCGGCAAGGGCGACCGGGAGCGCGTCGTGCCGTTCGGCGTCCCCGCGGCCGAGGCGCTGGACGCCTACGTCACGCGCGGCCGGCCGCGTCTCGTCACCCCGCGGACAGGCGCTGCCCTGCTGCTCGGCGCGCGCGGCGGGCGACTCGGATCGCGTGCCGTCTACGGGCTCGTCGCCTCGCTCCTCGAGGGCATCCCCGGATCGGGTCCGCAGGGACCGCACGCGCTCCGGCACACGGCCGCGACCCACCTCCTGGACGGCGGCGCGGACCTCCGCACCGTGCAGGAGATGCTCGGGCACGCCAGCCTCGGGACCACGCAGATCTACACCCACGTCTCCGTGGACCGGCTGCGTCGCAGCTACGTGGGCGCGCACCCGCGGGCCTGAGACGTGGACGAGCGCGTCTCCCGGTACGCACCGCGGGCTCGCGACGCGGACGAGCGCGCCTCCCGATGCGCATCGCGGGCTCGCGACGCGAACGGACGCGTCCGACCCGCGCCCACCCGCGGGCTCGTGACGCGGACGGACGCGTCCGCGCGGGCGGCTCGACGCAGGCCCTCCGTGGTGGTCGGTCGGCGGTCTCCGCGCTCGCGAGAGGGGACCGATCGTCAGTGTCAGCCGACACGCGCACCCGGAGGCGGATCGTCGCGCCCGCCCGCCCGCCCGCCCGCCCGTGCGCCCGTACGCACGTCCGCACGTACGCCCGGACGTACGCCCGGACGCGCGCCCGGACGCGCGCTCGATCGCGCGCGCAGCCGAGCCCGCCACGTCACGGGTCGAGCGGCAGCAGCACCGCGTGGCGGAGGGAGGCGAGGAGCAGGGCCGGATCCACGTACTCGCCGACGAGCCGGGCGCCGAGATGGACTCCGCCGTCGGGCTCGTGCCGGGGCTCGACGGCCACGGTGCCGATGACCTGCCCGGCCGACACCCGCTCGCCGGCCGAGACGGCCGGGACGACGGGCTCCACGGAGGACACGAGCCCGTCCGCGTGACGGATGCTCACGACGGGCCGGTCGACCACGACGCCCGCGAAGGACACCGTGCCGTCGGCCGGCGCCAGGACCTCGGCGCCCGGATCCGCCGCGACGTCGATGCCGCGGTGGCCCGGGCCGTACGCGGTGGTGGGAGGCGAGAACGGGCGGGTGATGAGGTGCGGGGGCCGCACCGGCCACTGCCATCGGGGCGCCGCCGACGATGTCGACGCGGGTCCACGGCCCGCGCCGCCGACATCCGCGGACACCGGGGCGGGCGATGCCGACCCTCGGCCGTCGCCGGTCGCGGAAGCGGCGACCGCGCGCGGGACCGGCCCGACCGCCTCCGCCGTCCCGCTCGGGCAGGCGGGCGCCACGGCCAGGCCGAACGCCATCCCGGCGATGAGGACGGCGCTGCCGGCCGCCCGGACCGTCCTGCGCCCCCGTCCCCCTTCCCGGCAGCATGCCGGAAGCCGCAGGCCGTCCGCGCCCGCCGCCGCGGATCCCGCCGGCCGCGTCGCCCGCCCCGCCGACGGCGAGCCCGTGAGCGCCCGAGTCCCGGTCATGGCCTGTGTCCCCGCCCGTCCCACACGCACCCGCACCTGGTCCCGGTCCCGCCCCCGCTGCCGCACCCGCTGCCGCCCCCGCTCCCGCTGCCGCACCCGCATCCGCATCCGCTCCCGCCTCCCGTCCCGCGACACCCCGCGCGCCGTCGTCCCGGGTCAGGATGCGCGCCCGCTAGCACGCCCGCCGCGGGGCGACCCGCACCGCGGAGAAGTGGCAGAGTGGTCCGTTGTGAACGAGACGACGACCCCCCGGGATGACAAGAAGCTCCAGCGACGCGCGATCGGGCTGGCCGTCTCGGCCGCGGTGGGGGGCTTCCTCTTCGGGTTCGACTCCTCGGTCATCAACGGCGCGGTGTCCGCGATCCAGGGTCGCTTCGAGCTGAGCGAGACGCTCATCGGCTTCGCGGTCGCGAGCGCGCTCCTCGGCTGCGCCCTCGGCGCCTACCTCGCCGGCCGCATCGCGGACCGCTTCGGGCGGCGCTGGACCATGATCGCGGGCGCGTTCTTCTTCTTCGTCAGCGCCTTCGGCTCCGGCTTCGCGTTCAGCGTCTGGGACCTCACCATCTGGCGCGTCGTCGGCGGCCTCGGCATCGGGATCGCCTCGGTCGTGGCCCCCGCCTACATCGCGGAGATCTCGCCGAAGCTCCTCCGCGGCCGGCTCGCGTCGCTCCAGCAGCTCGCGATCACGCTCGGCATCTTCACCGCCCTCCTCTCGGACGCGGTCTTCTCCGGCGCCGCGGGCGGCGCGTCCGAGGGCTTCTGGTTCGGCCTCGAGGCGTGGCGCTGGATGCTCCTCGTCTGCGCGATCCCGGCCGTGATCTACGGCTTCCTCGCCTTCCGCCTGCCGGAGTCCCCGCGCTTCCTGGTGGAGAAGGGCCGCAAGGACGAGGCGCAGGAGATCCTCGCGAGCGTCTGGAAGCAGGAGGACATCGACCGCGCGAGCCGCGACCTCGAGCGCCAGATCGAGGAGGACCGCGTCGCCAAGCGCACGGGGACGCTCCGCGGCAACAAGCTGGGCCTCCAGGGCATCGTCTGGATCGGCATCATCCTGTCGGTGTTCCAGCAGTTCGTCGGCATCAACGTGATCTTCTACTACTCCACGACGCTCTGGCAGGCCGTCGGCTTCGACGAGTCCCAGTCGCTCACGACCTCGGTCATCACCGCCGTCACGAACGTCGCCGTCACCTTCATCGCCATCGCGCTCGTCGACCGCATCGGCCGCCGCCCGATCCTGCTGACCGGCTCGCTCGCGATGGCCGTATCCCTCGCCGTTATGGCCATCTGCTTCAGCCAGTCCGCGACCGTCGACGGAGAGGTCGCCCTGCCGCAGCCCTTCGGCGTCATCGCGATCATCGCGGCCAACGTCTTCGTCATCGGGTTCGGCGCCTCGTGGGGCCCGCTCGTCTGGGTGCTGCTCGGCGAGATCTTCCCGAACCGCATCCGCGCGAAGGCGCTCGGCGTCGCCGCGATGGCCCAGTGGATCGCCAACTTCGCCATCACGGTCTCGTTCCCCGCGCTCTCCGCGTTCTCGCTGCCCTTCACCTACGGCATGTACGCCGCGTTCGCCGCCCTCTCGTTCGTCTTCGTCCTCACGAAGATCCCCGAGACCAACGGCATGTCGCTCGAGGAGGCCGAGACGCTCTTCGTCGACAAGCCCAAGAAGCGCAAGGACGCGGCGCGCGCCTGATCCGCCGCGCCGCCCGGCGCAGCGCCCCGCGGGTGCTACCATCGAGCAGCACCCGATCCAGGTCGGGTGACTACGCGTGCCCATCAGGCCTCCGCATCCACTCGGTCTCCTCGTGGCGATGATCCCAATCGCCGAAGGAGCGGATGCGCGCCGGGCACCAGGATCAGCGGTCGTCCCGACCGCCGAGCGAACCGACGAGGCGCGCCGCGTGAGCGCGCGCCGGAACAGGAGTACGGCCATGGCCGTCGTCACCATCCGCCAGCTGCTCGACTGCGGCGTCCACTTCGGTCACCCGAAGACGCGCTGGAACCCGAAGATGAAGCGCTTCATCTTCACCGAGCGCTCCGGCATCTACATCATCGACCTGCAGCAGTCGCTGGCCCTCATCGACAAGGCCTACGACTTCGTCAAGGAGACCGTCGCCCACGGCGGCACCATCCTCTTCGTCGGCACGAAGAAGCAGGCGCAGGAGTCCATCGCCGAGCAGGCGCAGCGCGTCGGCCAGCCCTACGTGAACCAGCGCTGGCTGGGTGGTCTGCTGACCAACTTCCAGACCGTGCACAAGCGCCTCAACCGCCTCAAGGAGCTCGACCTCGTCGACTTCGACGACACGACGCGCGGCTTCACCAAGAAGGAGCTCCTCATCCAGCGTCGCGAGCGCGACAAGCTGGAGAAGAGCCTCGGCGGCATCCGGAACCTCACCAAGACGCCGTCGGCGATGTGGGTCGTGGACACCAAGAAGGAGCACCTCGCCATCGACGAGGCGCGCAAGCTCGGCATCCCCGTCATCGGCATCCTCGACACCAACTGCGACCCCGACGAGGTCCAGTACCCGATCCCGGGCAACGACGACGCGATCCGCTCCGTCGCGCTGCTGACGCGCATCATCGCCGACGCCGCCGCCGAGGGCCTCATCCAGCGCCACCAGAAGCCCGACGCCGAGGGCTCCGCCCCCGCCGAGCCGCTGGCCGACTGGGAGCGCGAGCTCCTCGAGCAGGGCGACGCCGCGAAGGCCGCGCTGCCCGTCGAGGAGAACGACGTCGACGCCGAGGTCTCCGCCAAGAACGAGGCGAAGTCCGAGGACGAGGTCGCCGCCCCCGTGCACGCCCCCGAGTCCGACGACGCCACCGAGGCGAAGATCGAGGCCGAGGCGACCGACGCCGAGAAGGCGCCTGCCTCCGAGTAGTCCGACCACACGCACCATCCCGACGGGCGGGCGCGGGGAACCGCGTCCGCCCGTCGGGCTCTCACCACCGGCTGAACCCCGGATCATCACCTACAGAAGGAGTCCATGAGCATGGCGAACTTCACTGCCGCTGACGTCAAGGAGCTGCGCGACCGCCTCGGCGCCGGCATGATGGACAGCAAGAACGCGCTGGTCGAGGCCGACGGCGACATCGAGAAGGCCATCGAGATCCTGCGTCTCAAGGGCCAGAAGGGCAACGCCAAGCGCGGCGACCGCTCCACCGCCGAGGGCCTCGTCGCCGCGTCCGAGGAGGGCGGCGCCGCCACCCTCATCGAGCTCGCGTGCGAGACCGACTTCGTCGCCAAGAACGACAAGTTCATCGCGCTGTCCGAGTCCGTCCTCGCCGCGGTCGTCGCGGCCGGCGCGTCCACCGTCGAGGAGGCCCTCCAGGCCCCCGCCGGCGAGCAGACCGTCGACCAGCTGATCAGCGACCAGGCGGCCATCCTCGGCGAGAAGATCGCGCTCCGCCGCGTCGCCCGCCTCGCCGGCGAGCACCAGGAGGTCTACCTCCACCGCACGTCGAAGGACCTCCCGCCCCAGGTCGGCGTCGTCGTCGACTACTCGGGCACGGACGCCGAGACGGCGCGCAGCATCGCCCAGCACATCGCGTTCGCGAACCCCGAGTACCTCGCCCGCGAGGACGTCCCGTCCGACAAGGTCGAGGCCGAGCGCGCGATCGTCACCGAGATCTCCCGCAACGAGGGCAAGCCCGAGGCCGCCCTGCCGAAGATCATCGAGGGTCGCCTCACCGGCTACTTCAAGCAGGTCGCGCTCCTCGAGCAGGACTACGCGAAGGACAACAAGCAGTCGGTCAAGAAGGTCGTCGAGGCTGCGGGCCTCACGATCACGGGCTTCGCCCGCTTCAAGGTCGGCGCCTAGCACCACCACGGGGAGCCCGGGTCATCGCGACCCGGGCTCCCTTCTCCATGCCCGGGCGAGGTCCGGCCGCGATCCGCGGTCGTCCGGCCGGGCGCCACAGTAGATTGGACCGGGGCCGGATGCGGCTCGGACCGAGGGACGGGAACAGCAGCATGACCGATCAGACCACCAGGCGCCGCGTCCTCCTCAAGCTCTCGGGGGAGTCGTTCGGCGGCGGCCAGATGGGCGTCGACCCGGACGTCGTGAGCGCCCTCGCCCGCGAGATCGCCGAGGCCGCGCAGACCGTCGAGGTCGCCATCGTCGTGGGCGGCGGCAACTTCTTCCGCGGCGCGCAGCTCTCGCAGCGCGGCATGGACCGCGGCCGCGCCGACTACATGGGCATGCTCGGCACCGTGATGAACGCCCTCGCCCTGCAGGACTTCCTCGAGCAGGCCGGCGCCGCGACGCGCGTGCAGTCCGCCATCTCGATGACGCAGGTCGCCGAGCCGTACATCCCCCGCCGCGCGGAGCGCCACCTCGAGAAGGGCCGCATCGTCATCTTCGGCGCCGGCGCCGGGCTGCCGTACTTCTCCACCGACACCGTGGCCGCCCAGCGCGCGCTGGAGATCCAGGCCGTCGAGGTCCTCGTCGCCAAGAACGGCGTCGACGGCGTCTACACGGGGGACCCGCGCACGGATCCGTCCGCGACGCTCCTCGACACCCTCACCTACCAGGACGCGCTCCAGCAGGGCCTCAAGGTCGTCGACTCGACGGCCTTCAGCCTCTGCATGGACAACGACATGAAGATGGTCGTCTTCGGCATGGAGCCGGGCGGCAACGTCACGCGCGCCATCCGGGGCGAGCGCATCGGCACGATCGTCTCCAACTGACGAGGCCCCGCCCGCCGGTCCCGCGGCCGCGCCGGGCGGGCGCCTCTCCCCATCCGCGTTAAGATCGATCGGGCGCCTGCCGCGCCCGCGCTACCGAAGGAGAACCCGTGACCGTCGCCGAAGTCCTCGCAGATGCCCGAGACCGGATGGGCAAGGCCGTCGAGTCGGTGAAGGAGGACTTCGGATCCGTGCGCACGGGCCGTGCCAACCCCGCCCTCTTCCAGAAGGTCCTGGTCGAGTACTACGGCAGCCCCACGCCGCTCGGCCAGCTCGCGAGCATGAACAACCCGGAGGCGCGGACGCTCATCGTCACGCCCTACGACAAGACCGCGCTCAAAGAGATCGAGAAGGCGCTCGTCAACGTCCCCAACCTCAGCGCGACGGTCGGCAACGACGGCGAGATGGTCCGGCTGACGCTCCCCGAGCTCACGGAGGACCGCCGCAAGGAGTTCGTGAAGATCGTCCGCGGCAAGGCCGAGGAGGGACGCGTGAGCGTCCGCAACATCCGACGCCGCTCCAAGGACGAGCTGGACGCGCTGAAGGGCGAGGTCGGCGACGACGAGGTGGCCCGCGGCGAGAAGGAGCTCGAGGCCCTCACGAAGACGCACACCGACCAGGTAGACGACGCGCTGAAGCGCAAAGAGACCGAACTCCTCGAGGTCTAGGTGGACAGCCCCGACGATCCCGCCGAGCGGACGCCCGTCGTCCCGCCCCCGGCGGGCCCCGGCGGCGCTCCGCGGATCCGGCGGCACCGCGGCCGCGTGACCCGCGCGGACTTCGAGGCGCAGGTCCAGGCCACGCGGGCCGACCTCACGGCGCAGGTGCGCGCGACGCGCGCCTCGCTCGAGGCGACGAACGACCGCATCAACGCGCGCACTGGACGGAACCTCCTGTTCGCCGTGTCCGTGGGCCTGCTCCTCGGCGGGGTCGTGCTCGTGAGCCTCGTGGTGGTGAAGGAGCTCTTCCTCCTGATCGCGATGGCGCTCATGGCGTTCACCGCGTACGAGCTCGCCACGGCCCTCCGCCAGGCCGGGCGACGGGTCCCACGCGTCGGATCCGTGGTCGCGGTCGTCGCCTACCTGCCGATCACCTACTTCTGGCGGCCGGACGGGCAGTGGCTCGGCCTCCTCGGGGTCATGGCCGGGCTCGCGCTCTGGCGCGTGGTCGAGCAGGCGGTGCCGGCCCGGCGCACGTCCGCGCGCGCGCTCGCGGGCGACGTCGGCTCGAGCCTGTTCCTGCTCGCCTACGTCGGGCTGCTCGGCTCGTTCGCCGTGCTGCTGACAGCGGGCGACGGCGGGGAGTGGTGGACGCTCGCGTTCCTCATCCTCGTCGTCTGCTGCGACACGGGCGCCTACGTCGCCGGCCTCAACTTCGGCAAGCACCCCATGGCGCCGACGATCAGCCCGAAGAAGACGTGGGAGGGGTTCGCGGGCGCCGCGATCGCGGCCGTGCTGGCGGGCATCCTCCTGGCGGTCTTCATGATCGACCAGCCCGTGTGGTTCGGGGCGCTCATGGGCCTCGTCATCGTGGTGACCGCGACGATGGGCGACCTCGCCGAGTCGCTCATGAAGCGCGACCTCGGCGTGAAGGACATCAGCTCCTGGCTGCCGGGCCACGGCGGCTTCCTCGACCGGCTCGACTCGATCCTCCCGTCCGCCGCGGTGGCCTACGCGCTGTTCCTCATCGTCCAGGGAGTTCCCTCGTAGGATGTCCCGGATGACCACCACCTTCCCGAGCGCCGGACGCCGCGAGCGCGGCTACGACCCCGCCCAGGTCGACGCCTTCCTGCAGGACGCGCGCCGCTGCTACGACGACGAGGCCGACCGCTCCCTCACCTCGGAGACCATCCGGCGCGTCTCCTTCGACATGCGCCGCGGCGGGTACTCGGCCGCCGCGGTGGACCGCGTGCTCGAGCGCCTCGAGGACGCCTTCGCGGTGCGCGAGCGCGACCGCACGGTGGCGCGCGTCGGCGCGGACGCCTGGAACGCGGAGGCACGGAGGGCGGCCCAGGAGATCCTCGACCGGGTCAGCCGGCCGGCGGGGGAGCGCTTCGACCGCGCGGGCTTCCTGACGACCGGGTACGACCGCCGCGAGGTGGACCGCTTCGCGGACCGCGTCGCCAAGTACTTCCGCGGCACGAAGCCCATGAGCGTCGACGACGTGCGCACCGTGGCCTTCCACCCCCGTCGCGGCGGCTACCGCGAGGCGCAGGTCGACCTGCTCCTCGACGCGGTGGTCGACGTCATGAACGCCGTCCGCTGACCGATCCCACTCCTCCTCCACCGCATCCGCGCCTGGCAGGACGCCCCCGATCCCGCCCTCGACTCGCCATCCAGGTAACGGTTGGGTAAAGTCGTGCGGAGTTATGGGTAGACACGCGCACGACCTCGCTCCTCGCCAGCCGCTCACCGCCGCGCCGAGGCCCGTCCGCCGACGCCGGTCGGCGTTCTCCCGCGTGGCGGCCCCCACCATCGCGTTCGGCGCGGCTGCCGCCTTCATGCTCGTCAACGTCGTGGATCCCACGTCCGGGGCCGTCGCCAACCCGCAGTACCAGGAGTACCAGGCGACCGTGGCGCAGCTCGCCCGGGCCGACGCGCAGACGCTCACGGTCGCCTCCGCCCAGACGACCGTCGACATCGAGCCGGGCTTCCAGTCCGTCGCCCCGCCGCCGCCGCCCCCGCCCGTCGCGGCCGCACCTGCGCCGTCCACGGGGACCGGGTCCGGTTCGGGCTCCAAGTCCTCCGGCTCCGGCGCGCCCTCGGGTGGCTCCGTGGCCATCCCGGATCCCGGCAGCGCCCGCGGCATCGCGCGCAGCATCCTCGCCTCGCAGGGCATGGGCGACGACCAGTACGCCTGCCTCGACTACCTCTGGACCAAGGAGTCCGGCTGGCGCGTCAACGCGTACAACCCCAGCGGGGCCTACGGCATCCCGCAGGCCCTCCCCGGCAGCAAGATGGCGTCCGCGGGCGCCGACTGGCAGACCAACCCCGCCACGCAGATCGTGTGGGGCCTCGGCTACATCGACTCGCGCTACGGCTCGCCCTGCGGCGCGAAGGCGCACAGCGTCCTGAAGAACTGGTACTGACCCGACGCCCGTCCGGACCGCGATCCGGACGGGCGTCCGTCGTCCGCCCGGCGGGCTAGCCTCGGAGGATGGACTACGCGGCTCTCGGCGTCGCCGGGATCGCGACCCTGGTCGCCGTCACCCTGCTCGCGCGGCGCATCCGGGTGGCCACGCCGCTCGTGCTCGTGCTGGTGGGCGTCGGCGTCTCCTTCCTCCCGGGCGTGCCGCCGGTCGAGGTCCCCCCGGAGCTGATCCTCGCGGGAGTCCTCCCGCCGCTGCTCTACGGAGCCGCGGTGACGGTGCCGCTCGTCGACCTCCGTCGCAACCTCCGCACGATCGTGAGCCTCTCCGTCGTGCTCGTGCTGGTGTCGGCAGGCGGGATCGGGCTGCTGATCTACGCGCTCTTCCCGAACCTGTCCTTCGCGGGCGCGCTCGCCCTCGGCGCCGTCGTGAGCCCGCCGGACGCCGTGGCGGCGACGAGCATCGCCCGGCGCCTGGGCCTGCCGCCGCGCCTCGTCACGGTGCTCGAGGGCGAGGGCCTCGTCAACGACGCGACCGCCCTGGTGCTGCTGCGGACGTCCATCGCGGCGGTCGGCGCGACGATCGACCTCTGGCAGGCCGCGGGCGGCTTCCTCCTCTCCGCGGTGGGCGCGCTCGCCATCGGGATCGCCGTCGGGGCCCTGACGACCGAGATCCGGCGGCGCCTCGACGACCCCGTGCTCGACACGGCCATCTCCTTCGCGGTGCCGTTCGTGGCCTTCATCCCCGCGGAGGAGGTCGGGGCCTCGGGCGTGCTCGCGGTCGTCGCCGCGGGCATCTGGTCGGGGCACCGCAGCGCGTCCACGCTGTCGGCGCAGTCGCGCATCAACGAGCGGCTCAACTGGCGGACCGCGCTGTTCGTGCTCGAGAACGGGGTCTTCCTCGTGATGGGGCTGGAGCTGCGCGACATCCTCGACGAGGTGCACGAGGCCGACCTGGGCGTGGGCAGGGCGGTGCTGTACGGGATCCTCACCCTCACGGTGCTGACGCTCATCCGCTTCGCCTTCCTCGTGCCCCTGCTGCTGGGGCTCCGCCGCCACGAGCAGCGCGCCGCGGATCGCGCGCGACGCGTCGGGCACTGGCTGGAGCGGCTCCGACGCGCGCGGGGCGACGACCGGCCGAGCCGCCGGGAGCGCCGTGCGGCTCGGATCCTCCAGCGGCGCCGCGCCGACATCGAGGCGCTCCGCTCGCAGGGCCTCGGCTGGCGCGGCGGGCTCGTGCTCGGCTGGGCCGGCATGCGCGGCGTGGTGACGTTGGCCGCGGCGCAGTCGCTCCCGTCGGGGACGCCGTACCGGGCGCAGCTCGTGCTCATCGCCTTCACGGTCGCGATTGCGTCCCTGCTCGTCAACGGCGGCACGCTCCCGGCGGTCAT
This sequence comes from Clavibacter michiganensis subsp. tessellarius, assembly GCF_021922985.1. NCBI lineage: Bacteria > Bacillati > Actinomycetota > Actinomycetes > Micrococcales > Microbacteriaceae > Clavibacter > Clavibacter tessellarius. The sequence continues at coordinate 641,872 of NZ_CP040788.1, forward strand.
CCGCCTGAGCGGCATCCGGGGGAGCGACGAGGTCGAGGACGAGCGCGACCTCGCCGAGCTGGTGTCGGAGCTCGCGGACGCCGGGATCCGCGCGCTCGACGAGGGGGCGCGGGGCCTTCCCGACGGCCAGGAGGTCGACCCCGAGGTGGTCGAGCGCGTGCGGCGCGACACGGCCCTGCGCGCGGAGTGGGCGAGCGAGCGCGCCGAGGCGATGGCGGCCGACGACGACGCGCCGCTCACCCCGCGCGCGACCTACCTGCTGCTCCGTCGCCACGTCCTCGACGCCGAGCGCCAGGCGCTGCTCGAGGCGCGCGGCTCGGGCACGCACCCGTCGCGGGTCCTCGCCCGCGCGCAGCGGATGCTGGACCACGAGGAGGCCCGCCTCGGCCGGCAGAGCGACGCCGGCTGACGGGACGGCGCGGCGCGCGGCCTAGGATCGGATCATGCCGCGCAGCAATCGACCCCGGGGGAGACGCCGCCCGGGGGACGAGGACGAGGACGTGCTGACGCGCCTCCTCAGCGGCTCGCAGCACACGGAGACCCGGCGCGGACGCGTGTGGAACGTGCAGCCCGTCTCCGCGGCCCGCGCGCTCAAGGTCTACCGCTGCCCCGGCTGCCTGCTCGACATCGAGCCGGGCCACGCGCACGTCGTCGCGTGGCGCGCCGACGGGATGATGGGCGAGGAGAGCGACCTCGCCGCCCGCCGGCACTGGCACTCCCACTGCTGGAAGGTCTCATGACGGACACCGCGCCCCGCCCCATCACGAGCTCCACGGAGCTGCCCGCCCGGCGCGAGGAGGTCGAGCTCCGGACGGCCGACGGCCTGCGCCTCGTGGGCGAGCTGGCGCTGCCGGCCGACCGCGATCCCGTCGCCACGCTCGTGACCCTGCACCCGCTGCCCACCGCCGGCGGCTTCATGGACTCGCACGTGCTGCGCAAGGCGGCGCTCCGCCTCCCCGCCCTCGCCGACCTGGCGGTGCTGCGCTTCAACACGCGCGGCACGACGTCGGCCCGGGGGACCAGCGAGGGCGCGTTCGACGGCGGCGAGGGGGAGCGGCACGACCTCGCGGCGGCCATGGACCTCGTGGCGGCGCGCGGTCTGCCGGCTCCCTGGATCGTCGGCTGGTCGTTCGGCACGGAGATCGCGCTGCGGCACGGCCGGGCGCACCCCGTCGAGGGCGCCGTGCTGCTGTCGCCCCCGCTGCACCGGGCGAGCGCCGAGGAGGTCGCCGCCTGGCACGGCGACCCGCGGCGCCTCGTGATCCTCGTGCCCGAGCACGACGACTTCCTCCAGCCGGCCGAGGCGCGGGAGCGGTTCGCGTCGGTGCCGGAGGCGGAGCTCATCGCGGTCGACGGCGCCAAGCACCTGTGGGTGGGCGAGTCGCAGGTGTCCCGCGTGCTCACCGAGATCGTGCGAGCGGTCCACCCGACGGCGCTACCGCTCCCGACGGAGTGGCCCGTCGTCTGACCCGTTCGGTCGTCAGCGCTCGTTCTGGAGCGGGACCGCCACCTGCCGGATGATGAGCAGCACCGCGGCGGCCACCGGCACCGCGATGAGCGCGCCGAGCACGCCGAGCAGCGTGCCACCCGTGAGCGCCGCGATGACCACGATGACGCCGGGCACCTTCACGGCGCGGTTCATGATGTTGGGGCTGAGGACGTACGCCTCGATCTGCATGTAGACGAGGTAGTACACGGCCACCGCGATCCACGTGTTCATCGACTCCGGCAGCAGCACGACCTGGCCGAGGACGATGAGCGCCGAGCCCGTGATGGTTCCGACGAGCGGCAGCAGCGAGAAGAGGAACGCGATGAAGGCCCACACGGCGGGGAGCGCCGCGCCCACGATGCTGAGGTAGACGAAGCTCAGCACGCCGTTGCACAGCGCGAGCCCCACCTGCCCGGTGACGTACCGGCCGACCGACTGGGTGATCTGCTCGGCGATGTCGGCGAAGCGCGCGCGGCGGGTCGCCGGCACCAGCTTGTAGACGCCGCTCTTGAAGGAGTTGAGCGAGGCCGTGAAGTACATCGTGAGGATCACGATGATGACCATGCCGAAGAGGAAGTTGCCGATGGTGAAGGCGACGTTGATGACGTTGCCCGTGATGGTCGCGACGTTGGAGGCGTTCGACAGGTAGGCGATGAGCTGGTCGGCGCCGCTCTGCACGTCGAAGACCTCGCGCGGCACGAACGACTGCAGGTTCGCGATGAACTGGTCTCCGCTCACGCTCTGGGCGTAGTCGACGATCTGCGAGACGAGCGCGCTCGCCTGGTTGACGACCACCGGGATCACGGCGAGGAGCACGCCGGCGAGGGAGCCGAGGAGCACGAGGAAGATCACGAGGATGGCGACCGGGCGCGGCACCCCCTTGCGCTCCAGGAAGGTGACGAGCGGGTCGATGCCGAGCGCCAGGAAGATGGCGGTGCCCACGTACGTGAGCACCGTGCCGAGGGAGACGAGCGCGCCGCCGATGACGAGCGCGGTGAGCACGCCGAGCCCGGCCAGGAGCCCGAGCCGGTAGGGGTTCTGGATCTTCACGTCGGGACCTCCGAGTCGGCGGCGCTCAGCGCTCGGTGCGGGAATCGTCGGAGGAGGCGTCGTCCGCCTGGGTCAGCACGCCGCGGACGTTCTCGAGGTACGCGGCCACCGCCTCGCGCTCGATCCTAATGCGGTCGAGGCGCTCCTCCGCGTCGGCCACCGTCTCGCGGGAGCGGCGCTCCGCGTCGGCCAGGGTCTCGCGGGCGCGGCGCTCGGCGTCGGCGATCGCGGCGCGGGCGTCGTGGTCGGCGTCCTCGCGCACGGAGCGGGCGGCCTCGCGGCTCTCGACCGCGAGCTCCTCCGCCTCCTGCCGTGTGGAGGCGAGGAGCGCCGTGACCTCCTGCAGCCGCGCCTCGGCCTCGCCCAGGTACGCGGCGGTGCGCTCGGCGGCGTCGCGCTGGCGCTCGGCGGCGTCCTGCGCGTCGTGGTCGCGCCGGGCGGTGATCTCGGCGTCGAGGTCGAGGTGCCCCTGCTCGATCTCGCGGCTGAGGGCCAGGCGCGCCTCGTCGGCCTCCGCGCCGAGGATCCGGCGCGTCTCGGCCGCCTCCCGCTCGAGGCGGAGCCGCTCGGCCTCGCGGCGGTCGGCCTCCAGGTCCTCGGCCTCGGCGATCTCCCGCTCGAGCGCCGTGCGCGCGGTGACGGCCTCCAGCTCCAGCTGCTCCCGGGTGGCGCGCGTCTCGAGGGCGAGCTGCTCGGTGCCCGCCGCGATGTCGCGGGCGAGGTCCGTGCGCGCCTCGTCGACGTCGCGCGCGAGCTCCGCACGGGCGGTCGCGACCTCGAGGTCGAGCGCCTCGCGCGTCTCCGCGATCTCGCGCTCGAGCGACGCGCGCGTCTCCTCGACGTCACGGTCGAAGGCGGTTCGCTCCGCCTGGATGCGGCGGTCGAAGTCGTCGCGCGACGCCTGCAGCTCGCGGGCCCAGTCGGTGCGGGCCTGCTCGACCTCGCGGTCGAGGTCGGCGCGGGTGCGCTCGTCGAGCTCGGCGAGGGCGATGCGCTGGGTCTCCGTCTCGAGGCCGAGGCGCTCCTCGACCTCGCGGACCTCGCGGTCGAGGTCGGCGCGCTCCTCGGCGACGGCCTCGTCGTGGCGGGCGCGGGCGTCCGCGAGCTCCCGCTCGAGGGCGCCGCGGGCCAGGACGCTGTCACGGGCGAGGTCGGCGGCGTCCCGACGGGCCTCGTCGGTCTCCCGGTCGACCCGGGCGCGGAGCTCGGCGACCTCGCGGGCCACCTCGGCGCGCAGCGCCTCGGTCTCGCGCTCGGCCGTGCCGCGGAGGTCCGCGACCTCGGTGCGCGTGCGGAGGAGGAGGGCGGCGGCCTCGCGCTCGGCGTCGCTGCGGAGCCCCTCGGCGCGGTCGTCCGCGCGCTCCCGGAGGTCGTCGGCCTCGCGGCGGGCGGCGTCGACGATCTGGGCGGCCTGCGCCCGGGCGGAGTCCACGAGGTGGCGGGCGGTGGCCTCGGCCTCGGCGCGCTGCGCGTCCGTCTCCTCCTGCGTGGCGCGACGGAGGCGCGCGGCGTCCGCGTCGGCCTGGGCGACGAGCCGCGTGGACTGCTCCTCGGCGACGCGGAGGGTGGCCTCCAGGCGGGATCCGAGCCCCGCGAAGGTGGGGCTGCCCACCTCCTCGAGCTCGTCGCGCAGCTCGCCCTCGACGCGGCGCAGGCGCTCGGCCTCGGCGCGCGCCTCGGCGGCGAGCTGGTTGGAGCGGATGAGCTCGCGGCGGAGGTCGCCGACCGCCCGATCGACCTCGTCGCGGTTGTAGCCGCGCATGGCAGGGCTGAACGGGGTGTCGTCGTGGGGCACGGGGACTCCTTGTCGGGCGTCCGCGCACGCGGGGGCGGGCGCGGCAGGTGCCGATCCTACCGAGACCGGCCCCCCTCCTCCGCGGGGCGTCCCCGGGGACGGAGGCGGCGGGAGGGGAGGCGCTCCCAGGGTCGTCCGGTATCCTTCGATGTCGTCGTCCGCCGCCGCCCGCCCGCATGTCGGCGGTGCGTCGCCCGGGCATCGCGCTCGTCGGCCGCCGCGGTCGCCGTGCCGGCCGCCGCCATCACCGCGGCCGCCCGCGACGACACGAGAGGAGACACCCGTGCGATTCGTCCTGGCGATCGCGACCTTCGTGGTCGCCGCCCTCATGATCGGGCTGGGCATCGCCCAGCACACGTTCCTGGCCGGACCCGACCGCATCACCGCGTCGACTTCGTCCGCCGGGGGCGCGGCCTACACGGTCATCGACGGGAAGACGCTCAACGCGCACCCCGGCCTGCAGGACACCGTGGCCCGCGGCGAGGGCGAGGTCTTCGCCGCCTACGGCCCCACGACCGACGTCGAGGCGTGGGTGGGCACCAGCCCCTACACGCGCGTCGCGGTCGACGAGGCCGGCGCCCTGACCAGCGAGGTCGTCGAGCCCGAGGCGTCCACGCCGACGCCCGCACCCAGCGCCACGCCCGCCCCGGAGGGCGACTCCGGCGCCCCGGCGACCGTCACCTCCGCCGTCACCGACCCGCGCGGATCCGACCTCTGGCTCTCCGAGCAGACCGGCGAGGGCGAGCTGTCGCTCAGCACGCGCCTGCCGGACGACGTCAGCGTCATCCTCGCCACGGACGGCACGGCCGCGGCACCCGCCGAGGTCACGCTGTCGTGGCCCTCCGAGGGCGAGAGCCCGTGGGTCCTCCCGCTCGTGATCGGCGGCATCGTCCTGCTGATCGTCGGCCTCGTGCTCTACCTCCTCGCGCTCCGCCACCTCCGTCGGAGCCGCGGCCCGCGCCGCAACCTGCCGCCGCGCGGCGGCCCCCGCATCCCGCGCATCGGCCCGGCCGCCCGCCGCGCCGCGCTCACCGCCGGCACGGGCGCGGCCCCGCCCGCCCCGCGTCGCGGCCGTCGCAGCATGATCGCCCTGCCCGTGCTCGTCGTCACCGGCCTCGCCCTGAGCGGCTGCACGGCCCAGGGCGCGCCCGCCGCCCTCACCGCAGGCGTGGACTCCACGCCGACGCCGACCCCCACGTCGTCGCTCGACGCCGCGCGCGAGGCCGAGGACGCGGATCCGCCCGTCGTCACCGAGGACCAGGCCGCGCGCATCGTCTCGCGCGTCTCCGAGGTGGCCACGGCGGCCGACCAGGCGCTCGACGCTGACCAGCTGGCCCCGCGGTTCGCGGGTCCCGCGCTCCAGGAGCGCACGTCCGACTACACGGTGCGCAAGGCCAAGCCCGACATCGCGGCGGTCCCCGCCATCCCCGCGGGCGACCTCCAGCTCACGCTGCCGCAGGCCACCGTCGCCTGGCCGCGCACGATCGCCGCGGTCGTCAAGGACCCGGACGCGGACGACGCGCCGACCCTGTCGCTGACGCTCGTGCAGACGAGCCCGCGCGAGAACTACCGCGTCCTCTACGCCATGCCGATCTCCACCACGGCGGCGCTCCCGGACGTGGCGCCCGCCGCGATCGGCGCCGCGCGGCTCGCGCCCGACGTGAAGCTGCTCGCGGTGCAGCCCGACCAGCTGTCCGCGGCCTACGCGGACCTGCTGAACAAGGGCGACCAGAGCGAGTTCGCGGCGCTCTTCGACGCGACCGACGACGGCGTGCGCGCGCAGGACGCCAAGCGCAAGGTGGACTTCCCGGCCTCCATCGGCGAGACCGGCTCGGTCGAGTTCTCGGCCACGGCGGACTCCGCGACGCCCGTGGCCATGTCGACCGTCGAGTCCGGCGCGCTCGTGAGCGTCACCGTGAAGCTCGGCATCGTCGCGAAGCCCACCGCCCAGGGCGCCAAGGTCAACGCGAACCCGGAGGTGCAGGCCATCACCGGGCTCACCGACTCGGCGAAGGGCTTCGACACCGTGCGCACGGCGCAGATGCTCATGTACGTGCCCCCCGTGAACTCGGGGGAGAAGATCCGCCTGTACGCGTCCAGCACCCACATCACCTCGGCCAAGGAGCTCCCATGACGAACGTGCCCCCCTCCGCCGCCAGCCTCCGCGGCGCCGTCGACCTGTCGTCCCTCGTGAACCGCGCGCAGGCACCGGCCGCGCCCGCGGGTGGCGCGCCCGCCGCCGCCGGCGGTCCCGGTGCCCCCGCGGGCGCACCGGGCGCACCGGGCGCACCGGGCGCACCGGGCGCACCGGGCGCACCGGGCGCACCGGGCGCGCCGGGCGCGCCTCAGACGGTGGACGTGCCGGGCCTCGTGCTGGCCGCGGACGACGCGTCGTTCACGCAGTTCCTCGACATCTCGTCCGTCGTGCCCGTCGTCGTCGAGCTCGTCTCCACCGGGCTCGCGAGCAGCCGGGAGCTCTCGCCCGTGCTCGAGCGCGTCGTCACCGAGCAGGCGGGGCGCGTGCTGCTCGTCCGCATCGACGTCGACCAGAGCCCGCAGCTCGGCCAGGCATTCCAGGCGCAGACCGTGCCCACGGTCGCGGCGCTCATCGGCGGCCGCCCTGTGGGGCTCTTCGCCGGCGTGATCCCCGAGGACCAGGTCCGCGACGTCCTCCAGCAGGTGCTGGAGCTCGCGCAGCAGAACGGCGTGACCGGCCGGGCCGTGGCGCCCGACGCGTCCGCCGCCCCGGCGGCCCCGGTCGAGGAGCCGCTGCCCCCGCACCACGCCGAGGCGTACGCCTTCATCGAGCAGGGCGACTACGCGTCCGCGGCCGCGGAATACCGCACGGCCATCGCGCAGAACCCGCGGGACGCGCTCGCGGTCGCCGGCCTGGCGCAGGTCAGCCTCCTGCACCGCCTCGACGGGAAGGCGGCGGACGAGATCCGCGGCGCCGCCGCGGCGGCGCCCGAGGACGTGGACGCGCAGCTGCTCGTCGCCGACCTCGACCTGTCGGGCGGCCACGTGGAGGACGCGTTCGCGCGCCTGCTCGAGCTCTTCCCGTCGGCCGACGCCGAGGGGCGCGAGGCCGTCCGTCAGCGCCTCCTCGAGCACTTCGAGGTCGTCGGCCTCGAGGACCCGCGCGTCGCGGTCGCCCGCCGCCGGCTCACCCGCCTGCTCTACTGACGCGCGTCCGCACCGACGACGACGGCGCCGCACCCCGAGGGGTGCGGCGCCGTCGTCGTATGGGGCGGCTGCGGATCAGACCGTGGGCACCCGCGGGGTGCCGTCGTCGGATCCGGGGGCGTCGTCGGTCGCGGACAGCCCCTCCACGGGCGGCTGCGCGTCGGGCGACTGCGGCAGCACGGGCGCGTCTGCCGCGTCCCCGAAGGGCGTGCCGTCGACCCGGGACTCGTCCGCGTCGGGCGCCGCGTGGGCCGGGGCCTCGACGGGCGTGAGGTCCGCCGGGTCCTGCCGCAGGCGCAGCCAGAGGCCCGCGAGCGGCGGCAGCGTGAGCTCCGCGGAGGCGGGCCGGCCGTGCCAGCCGTCGTCGCCCGCGTGCACGGCGCCGAGGTTGCCGACGCCGGATCCGCCGAACTGCTCCGCGTCCGTGTTGAGGATCTCCTCCCAGACGCCCGCCTGCGGCAGCCCCAGCCGGTAGCCCGAGATGGGCGCGCCGGAGAAGTTGTGCACGACGGCGACCTGGTTCCCGTCGCGGTCGCGGCGGAGGAACGCCAGCACGTTGCGCTCGGCGTCTCCCGCGTCGATCCACTCGAAGCCGGCCGGGTCGTTGTCGAGCGCCCAGAGCGCGGGCGTGTCCACGTAGGTGCGGTTGAGCGATCCGACGAGGTCGAACAGGGCGCGGTGCACGGGCTGGTCGAGGATCCACCAGTCGAGCCCGCGCTCCTCGCTCCACTCGGACGGCTGCCCGAACTCCTGGCCCATGAAGAGCAGCTGCTTGCCGGGGTGCGACCACATGAACGAGAGGTAGGCGCGCACGTTGGCGAGCTTCTGCCAGTGGTCGCCCGGCATCTTGCCGACGAGCGAGCCCTTGCCGTGCACGACCTCGTCGTGGCTGATGGGGAGGAGGAAGTTCTCCGTGTACGCGTAGACCATCGAGAACGTGATCTGGCCGTGGTGGTACGCGCGGTACATGGGGTCGACGGCGCTGTAGTCGAGGGTGTCGTGCATCCAGCCCATGTTCCACTTGAGGCCGAAGCCGAGGCCGCCCTCGCTCGTGGGGCGCGTGACGCCGGGGAAGCTCGTGGACTCCTCCGCGATCATCACGATGCCGGGGTGGGTGCGGTACGCGGTGGCGTTGACCTCCTGGAGGAACGAGATCGCCTCCAGGTTCTCGCGGCCGCCGTGCACGTTCGGCAGCCACTGGCCCTCCTCGCGGGAGTAGTCGAGGTACAGCATCGAGGCCACGGCGTCGACCCGGAGGCCGTCGACGTGGAACTCCTCGAACCAGTACAGGGCGTTCGCGACGAGGAAGTTGCGGACCTGCGAGTGGCCGAAGTCGAAGACGAGCGTGCCCCAGTCCTGCTGCTCGCCGCGGCGGGGATCCGTGTGCTCGTAGAGCGGCTGGCCGTCGAACTGCGCGAGCGCGAAGGCGTCCTTGGGGAAGTGCGCCGGGACCCAGTCCACGATGACGCCGATGCCCGCCCGGTGCAGGGCGTCGATGAGGGACTTGAGGTCGTCCGGGGAGCCGAAGCGCGACGTGGGCGCGTAGTAGCCGGAGACCTGGTAGCCCCAGGACCCGCCGAACGGGTGCTCGGCCAGCGGCAGGAACTCCACGTGCGTGTACCGCAGCTCCTGGAGGTAGGCGACGAGCTCGCCGGCGACCTCGCGGTAGCCGAGGCCCGGGCGCCAGGATCCGAGGTGCATCTCGTACACGCTCATGGGGGAGTCGTGCGGGTCGCGCGCGGCGCGCTCCTCGAGCCAGGCGGCGTCGTCCCAGACGTAGTCGCTCGTCTCGACGCGCGACGCGGTGGCCGGGGGCACCTCGGTCATGCGGGCCATCGGGTCGGCCTTCTCGATCCACTGCCCGGCCTGCGTGAGGATCTCGAACTTGTACGAGACGCCCGGCTCCACGCCCGGGACGAAGAGCTCCCAGACGCCGTTGCCATCGAGGCGGCGCATCGCGTGCTGCACGCCGTCCCAGCCGTTGAAGCCGCCGATGACGCGGACCGCGCGGGCGTGCGGCGCCCACACGGCGAACGCGACGCCGACGTAGGTGCGCGCGACGCCCCAGTGCTCGCGGTGCTGGGCGCCGAGGACGTCCCAGAGGCGCTCGTGGCGGCCCTCGCCGAAGAGGTAGAGGTCGAGGTCGCCGACCGTCGGGAGGAAGCGGTACGGGTCCTCGGCGGTCCAGGTGCCGCCGTCGCCGTAGCGCGCCTCGACCTGGTAGTCCTGCAGGCCGAGCACGTGCGCGCCCTGCCAGACGCCGTGGCCGAGGTGGGCGAGCTCGACGCGGGCACCGCTGGCGAGGACCACGGAGACGCCCTCGGCGAGCGGCCGGAGCGCCCGGACGACCACGAGGTCGTCGGAGACGCCGTCGATCGCGACCGGGTGCTGGCCGAGGACCGAGTGCGGTCCGGAGTGGACGCCCTCGGCGACGGCGCGCAGGTCGTGGTCGGCGACCTCGGGGAGGCGGATCGGGTCGGCGGCGGCGGCGGGGGAGCCCGCGGCGTCCGCGGCCGTCGCGTCGTCGTCGTCGGCCGGGGGCACGACCACGTCGGCGCCCGCCTCGGGCCGCGGCTCGGCGGCGGGCGGCACGACGACGTCGGCGCCGTCCCTCGGGTCCTGCTGGGGGGTGGTGTCGGTCATGTCCGTCATCCCTTCGATGCGGTCGGGTGGACCCGGAACACGTGCACGGGGTGCGTGAACGCGTCGAGCCGGACGAAGTTGGAGGTCGACCACGTGTAGACGTCGCCCGTGAGGAGGTCCTCGACGTCGAACACGGCGTCCTCGGCGAGGCCGAAGCGGGTCGGGTCGAGGTAGACCTGGGTCTCGCGCGCGGAGTGCGGGTCGACGTTGGCGACCACGAGGATCGTGTCGGCCTCGCCCGTGCCGGTGTGCTCGGCCGCGAGGTGCTTGGAGTAGACGAGGATCGAGTCGTCGTCGCTCCAGTGCACGTCGAGGTTGCGCAGCTGGCGGAGCGCGGGGTGCTGGCGGCGGATCTCGTTGAGGCGCGTGATCTCGGGCGCGATGGAGCCGCCGAGCTCCTCCTGGCGCGCCCAGTCGCGCGGCTTGTACTCGTACTTCTCGTTGTCGATGTTCTCCTCGGCCCCGGGGCGCGCGACGTTCTCGATCAGCTCGTAGCCCGAGTAGATGCCCCACGACGGCGACGCGGTCGCGGCGATGGCGGCGCGAATCCGGTACGCGGTCCGCCCGCCGAACTGCAGGTAGGGCGTGAGGATGTCGTGCGTGTTGGCGAAGAAGTTCGGGCGCAGGTAGTCGCTCGTCTCGTGGCTGACCTCGGTGAGGTACTCCTCGAGCTCCTTCTTCGTGTTCCGCCAGGTGAAGTACGTGTACGACTGCTGGAACCCGATCTTGGCGAGCGTCCGCATCATGGCGGGGCGCGTGAACGCCTCGCTGAGGAAGATCGCGTCGGGCTCGTCGCGCATCACCTGGTGGATGAGGCGCTCCCAGAACACGAGCGGCTTGGTGTGCGGGTTGTCGACGCGGAAGATCTTGACGCCGAGGCCGAGCCACACGCGCATGACGCGGAGCATCTCCCGGTACGACCCCTCCGGGTCGTTGTCGAAGTTCAGCGGGTAGATGTCCTGGTACTTCTTCGGCGGGTTCTCCGCGAAGGCGATGGAGCCGTCGGGCAGCGTGGTGAAGAGCTCGGGGTGCGTCGTGACCCACGGGTGGTCGGGCGAGGCCTGCAGCGCGATGTCGATCGCGAGCTCCATGCCGTGGTCGGCGACCGCGGCCACGAACTCGCGGAAGTCGTCGACCGTGCCGAGCTCGGGGTGGATGCTGTCGTGCCCGCCGTCCTCGGAGCCGATGCCGTAGGGCGATCCCGGGTCGTGGGGCCCCGCGGTGAGCGTGTTGTTCGGGCCCTTGCGGTTGGTGCGGCCGATGGGGTGCACCGGCGGGATGTAGACGACGTCGAAGCCCATGTCGCGGATCGCGGGGAGGCGGCGCGCGGCGGTGGCGAACGTGCCGCTCGTCCAGGAGCCGTCCTCGTGCTCCACGGCGCCCTCGGAGCGGGGGAAGAACTCGTACCAGGAGCCGACGGCCGCGCGCTCGCGCTCGACGACGATCGTGCGCGGGGGCGAGAGGGTGACGAGGCTGCGGACGGGCACGCGGTCGATCGCGGCGTGGACCTCGGCGGACGTCGCGGCGGCGAGGCGCTCCTCGGCGGTGCGGCCGGCGTCGGCGACCTCGGCGAGGGCGTCGCGGAGGACGCGCCGGTCGTCGGCCCTGCGGGCGTCGTCCGCGGCGGCGCGCTCGAGGAGCTCGGCGCCGAGGGCGAGCATCACGTCGACGTCGAGGCCAGCGGGGACCTTGATCTCCGCGTTGTGCAGCCAGGTGCCGAAGTCGTCGGACCACGCGCTGACGCGCCACGTCCAGACGCCCTGCGTCTCGAGCTGGGCCGTCGTGGTCCAGCGGTCGAGGCCGGGCTTCGTGGCGTCGAGCGACATGCGGTGCGACGTGACCGCGCCCGACGGGTCGGTGAGCTCGACGTCGGCGCCGATGAGGTCGTGGCCCTCGCGGAAGATCGTCGCGCCGAAGGGGACCACGTCGTGGACGAAGGACTTGGCGGGCCAGAGGTCGTCCTCGATCTGCGGGGTGAGCGACAGGATCGGGATGCGGCCGATGACGGGGACGTGGTCGTCCTCGGGGGCGTCGGCCTCGGGTGCGGCCGGCTGTACGGGCGTGGGCGCCGGGGCGTCCGCGGCCGGCGTCGCCACGTGCTCCGCGGGGACCGGCCGCTCGGCGGGAGCGGACCCCGCCGCGTCGACGACCGGCGTCGTGGCGGCCTCGGCGACCGGCGCGGCGTGGCGCGGGGCGGGGGCGGATGCGGGCACCGCGGCGGCCTCGGGCGCGGCGGGCTGCGCGGTCGCGGGCGTGGCGGGCTGCGGATCCGCGGCGGGCTGCGCCTCCGCGGCGGGTGCGGCCGGCGCGGTCGGCGGCTCGGGCGCGCGGGTCGGCTCGGGCGCGGCGGTCGGCTCGGGCGCCGTCGGCGCGACCGGCGTCGCCTGCTCGGGGGCCGCCGGCTCGGGCGCCTCGGGGATCAGCGGGGGCAGCGGGGCGGGCGGGCGCTGGGCGTCCTGGGCCTTCTGGGCCTTGGCGGCCTTGCGGGCCGCACGGCCGCGCACCGGGCGGGGGAGGGGATCGGGTCCGTCCTGGGGTGTGGTCACTGTTCGACCGTAGCCCGTGCGCCCTCCGGCTGTCGCTCGCCGCGGCGCGGAGGGACGCCGTCCGGATGCCCGACGCCGCCGCGTCACCCCGCGTCCGGGCCCCGTCCACGCGGGCGCCCGACCCTGGTGCGGTCCACCCCGCGCGCCTAGGCTCGGGGCCGAGCGCGCGGGTGCCTCTCGCCGCCGAACCGGTCCGAGGGAGTCCCGTGAAGGCCATCCGCAGATTCACCGTCCGTGCCGTCCTCCCGGAGGAGCTGTCCGCGCTGGACGAGCTCGCCGGGAACCTCCGGTGGTCCTGGTACGAGCCGACGCGTCGCGTGTTCGCGCACGTCAGCCCGGAGCTCTGGGAGGGCACCGGGCACGACCCGGTGGCGCTCCTCGGCGCGGTCGACCAGGAGCGGCTCCGCGAGCTCGCGGCCGACGAGGGCTTCGTGGCGTGGGCCGAGGAGCAGCGGGCCGACCTCCGCGCGTACTGCGAGCAGCCGCGCTGGTACCAGTCGCTCGAGGGCGACGTGCCCGAGGCCGTCGGCTACTTCTCGCCCGAGTTCGGGATCGCCGCGGCGCTGCCGCAGTACTCGGGCGGCCTCGGCATCCTCGCGGGCGACCACCTGAAGAGCGCGTCCGACCTCGGCGTCCCGCTCGTGGGCGTCGGCCTCTTCTACCGCTCCGGCTACTTCCGCCAGGGGATCTCCTCCGACGGCTGGCAGCAGGAGACCTACCCGGTCTTCGACCCGGACGGCCTGCCGCTCCAGGTGCTGCGCGACGCCGACGGCCGGCCCGTGCAGATCGCCCTCGGGCTGCCCGCCGACCGCACCTTGCACGCGCGCATCTGGCAGGCGCGCGTGGGCCGGATCCCGCTGCTGCTGCTCGACACCGACGTGCCCGACAACGACGACGACCTCCGCGGCGTGACCGACCGGCTCTACGGCGGCGGCGGCGAGCACCGGCTGCACCAGGAGCTGCTGCTCGGCATCGGCGGCGTGCGCGCCATCGCCGCGCACGCGCGCGTCACCGGATCGCCCGTGCCGCGGGTCTTCCACACCAACGAGGGCCACGCCGGCTTCCTCGGCCTCGAGCGGATCTCCGCGCTCATGGCGGAGGGCCTCGACTTCGACGAGGCCCTCCAGGTCGTCCGGGCGGGCACGGTGTTCACGACGCACACGCCCGTCCCCGCCGGCATCGACCGCTTCGACGTGGAGCTCGTGCGCGCGCACGTGACCGACGCGCTCCTGCCGGGCGTGCCGCGCGACCGCGTGCTGGAGCTCGGCGCCGAGGCGCACGACGGCGGCGACCTGGGCGTGTTCAACATGGCGCTCATGGGGCTCCGCCTCGCCCAGCGCGCGAACGGCGTCTCGCAGCTGCACGGCGAGGTCAGCCGGGGCATGTTCGCGGGGCTGTGGCCGGGGTTCGACACCGAGGAGGTGCCGATCACGAGCGTCACGAACGGCGTGCACGCGCCCACGTGGACGGATCCGATGCTCATGTCGCTCGCGGGCGAGCGCCTCGGCACGACGGACACGACCGCCGCCGACTGGTCCTCCCCGGCCGTGACCGACGGCGACCTGTGGGACGTCCGCGGCCGGATGCGCCGCCAGCTCGTCGCCGACGCCCGCCGCCGCGTCGTCCGTGCCTGGCGCGAGCAGAACCCGGGCGGCGTCGAGCCGGCGTGGCTCGAGGACGTGCTCGACCCGGAGGTGCTCACCATCGGCTTCGCGCGCCGCGTGCCGACCTACAAGCGCCTGACCCTGATGCTCCACGACCGGGAGCGCCTCCGCCGCATCCTCACCGACCCGGACCGGCCCGTGCAGATCGTGGTCGCCGGCAAGTCGCACCCGGCGGACGACGAGGGCAAGCGCCTCATCCAGGAGCTCGTGCGGTTCGCGGCCGAGCCCGAGATCCGCGGCCGGCTCGTGTTCCTGCCCGACTACGACATCGGCATGGCGCAGCTGCTCTACCCGGGCACCGACGTGTGGCTCAACAACCCGCTGCGGCCGCTGGAGGCCTGCGGCACGTCCGGCATGAAGGCGGCGCTGAACGGCGCGCTCAACCTGTCGATCCTCGACGGCTGGTGGAACGAGTACTTCGACGGCGGCAACGGCTGGGCGATCCCGTCCGCCGACCGCGCGCACGACGGCGCCGAGCGCGACGCGATGGAGGCGACGGCGCTGTACGACCTCATCGAGAACCGGATCGCGCCGCGCTTCTACGAGCGCGACGCGGACGGCGTGCCCGCCGGCTGGGTGCACGACATCCGCCACACGCTCCGGACGCTCTCGCCCGAGCTGAGCGCCGACCGCATGGTGCGGCAGTACGTCGAGCGGCTGTACGTGCCCGCCGGCCGGGCCCAGCGGATCGTCGCGGCCGACGACCACGCGCGCGCCCGGGAGCTCGCGGCCTGGCGGCGGCGCATCGTCGCGGCCTGGCCGTCGGTGCAGGTCGCGCACGTGGAGTCGGAGGGCGTGGGACCCCACGCGCAGGTGGGCGACGAGCTGCGCGTGCGCGCGTGGGTCGCGCTCGGCGGGCTCCACGCGGACGACGTCAGGGTCGAGGTCGTGCACGGGCGCACCGGCGAGGGGGACGTGCTCACGGACGTCGTGCGGCACGCGCTCGCGCCCGTCGGCGGCTCCGGCGGCCAGCAGGAGCACGTGGGCACCGTGCCGCTGCGCTCGGCGGGGCCCTTCGGGTACACCGTGCGGGTGGTGCCGCGGCACGAGCTGCTCGCGTCGAGCGCGGAGCCGGGGCTGGTCGCGGTCGCGGGCTGATCGTGGCGGCGCGCGCCCGGCATCCGGCGCGCGCCGCCCGCCGGCCCCCGCGGGTCAGGCTGGTGTCGCGGAGAGCTTCGCGGCGAGCACCTCGGCGAAGCGCGCGTAGCCGCGGTCGTTCGGGTGGTTGTCCGGGCCCATCCAGCCGTACGGGTCGCTCGCGCCCTCGCCCACCATCCGCGGGATGTGGGCGCCGATGTCGAACACGTCGGCGAGCGGATCGGCCGAGGCCGCGTCGCGCAGCGCCCCGAGGTAGTCGGCCCACGTCGTGCCGCGGATGGGCAGCGTCGTCCGCTCGTAGGGCGGCGTGAAGAGGATGGGCGCCTCGCTCGTGGTGCGGATCAGCTCGATGAGCACGGCCGCGTCCGACCGCACCTGCTCGGGCGTGCGCACCACCACGTCGTTGATGAGGTGCTCGGGCATCCAGAGGTCGAGCTCGAAGCGCGGGGCCGAGCGGATCCAGGTGCTCACCCCGTCGGGACGCGCCCGCTCCGAGAGCTGCCACAGCTGCGAGCCCGAGTTGCCGCCCTCGATCACGTGGATCCCGCGGTCCTCGTCGCCGTCGAACAGCCACGCGCCCTCGAGCTCCGGCTTCCCGCCCGCCCACGCCACGGCGATCTCGTGCTCGGCGGACTCCAGGACGGGGCTCCTCCAGGTGAGCGAGCCGCCGACGTCGGCGCGCACCGTCTCGGGCTCGCCGCCGTCGATCGTGATGGTGACGGCGGCGTCGAGCCCGGGCGCCCACCAGCAGACGCGCGCCGAGGTGATGCGCGCCCGATAGGTGCCGGGGCCGGACGCCTCGGTGAGCGGCACGACGCGGCGCCCCCAGCCGTGGCGACCGCCCGCGACCGTCGGGCCGGCGAAGGCGAAGCCCTGGTCGGCGGGGACGGTGACCTGGTGGCGGGACGCGACGTAGTCGAGGCCGCCGCGCGCGCCGGACGGGAACGCGGCGCGCAGCCGGTCGCGCAGCTGCGCCGGGTAGGCGTGCTGCAGGGTCGTCGCGCCCTGGCCCTCGGCGATGCTGTCGCCCAGCACGCCGATCGCGAGCCGCCGGCCGCGCACGTCGGCGCGCAGCGCGTAGAAGCCCGCGAGGGCGTCGTCAGGGGCGTAGGTCATGGGCGCGACGGGCGGGCCGCCGGACGCGGTGACGGCGGCGGCGGGCGGATCCGCGGGGGCGGGGGACGGACCCGCGGAGGCGCTCGCCGCGGGGTCGGCCTGACGCGGGGTGGCGGTGCAGCCCGCGACCGCGGCGACCGCGGACAGCGCCGCGAGGCCGCCGCCGGCCACGAGGGCGCGGCGGGTGAGCGTGCGTCGCCGGTCCGCGTCCGCGGGCGGGCGCTCGGGGCGGGGGCCCTCGTCGCGGCGGGAGATGTCGGCGGGGCCGCCGCCGGCGGGCGGAGCGGGGGAGTCCTCGGTCACGTGCGGCCTCCTCGTGCTCGGGCGCGGCGGGGCGCGGGGGATCGTGCGGTGCCGTCCCAGCAGAGCACAGCACCCCCGCGCGACGCGAACCCTCCGCGGCCCCCGTCCGGGTGGACGGCGGATCAGGTCGCGCGGTAGATCCGCAGCGCCGGGCCGCGCACCTCGACGCGGTCGCCCGGCGCGTCGTCCGCGGAGACGACCTCCGGGCGCTCCCACGCGCTCGACCACAGCAGGCGCCAGGCCGTGACGCCGTCCTGCTCCGGCAGCGTGACGGTCGCGGTCGTCTCCAGCCCGTGCACCACGACGAGGACCGTGTTCGGCTCCTCGGTCTCGGGCGTCGAGGCGCTGATCCACTGCAGCGTGCGTGTGCCCGTCGACTCCCACGCGGCCTCGGTCATGGGCGCGCCGTCCGCGTCGCGCCAGGCGAGCACCGACGCGCTCGGCACGCGGGCGTCGGGCTGCGCGTAGCGCACGGGCCGCAGCGCCGGGTTCTCGCGGCGGACGCGGATCAGGTGCCGCGTCGTCGCCTCGAGGTCGAGCCGCCACGCGTCCTCGTCGCGGTGCAGCCAGGTCGCCGCGTTGTCGAGGCAGTAGCCGTTGTTGTTCCCGCGCTGCGTGCGCCCGCGCTCGTCGCCCATCGTGATCATGGGGATCCCCGCGGAGACGAGGAGCGTGCCGAGGAGGTTCCGCGATGTGCGGCGGCGGGCGGCGAGGACGGCCGGATCGCGCGTCGGCCCCTCCACGCCGTGGTTCCAGGACCGGTTCGCGTCGGTGCCGTCGCGGTTCGACTCCCCGTTGCCGCTGTTGTGCTTGCGGTCGTAGGAGGTGAGGTCGGCGAGCGTGAAGCCGTCGTGGGCCGTGACGAACGAGACCGACGCGAGCGGGCCCCGGTCGGCGGCGAACGTGCCCGAGGACCCGGCGAGGCAGGAGGCGAGCGCCCCCACGCCGTGCGGCGCGCTGCCGGAGCGGCGGGCCTCGGCGACGTCCGTCAGCCAGAAGTCGCGCACCACGTCGCGGTAGCCGTCGTTCCACTCGC
The DNA here is from genome assembly GCF_021922985.1 of Clavibacter michiganensis subsp. tessellarius. Classification (NCBI taxonomy): domain Bacteria; kingdom Bacillati; phylum Actinomycetota; class Actinomycetes; order Micrococcales; family Microbacteriaceae; genus Clavibacter; species Clavibacter tessellarius. The sequence continues at coordinate 659,795 of NZ_CP040788.1, forward strand.
TCCAGCCGGATCCGAAGCCGCCCGTGCGCCAGCCGCCCATGCCCACGTCCCACGGCTCGGCGATCATCAGCAGCCCCCGGAGCGCCTCGTCCTCGACGATGGCGCGCAGCAGCGGGTGCTCCGGGTCGAAGTCGACGCGCTCGTCGCGGCCGAGGGCGACCGCGAGGTCGAAGCGGAAGCCGTCGACGCCCATCACGTCGGACCAGTGCTCGAGCGAGTCGAGCACGAGGCGCTGCGCGTCGGGCCGGGAGAGGTCGACCGTGTTGCCGCAGCCCGTCACGTCGATGGGCGTGCCGTCGGGCGCGTGCCGGTAGTACCGGGCGCCGTCGATGCCGCGGAGGCTCGTGACCGGGCCGTCGGCGCCCTCCTCGGCCGTGTGGTTGTAGACGACGTCGAGCACGACCTGGATCCCGGCGGCGTGCAGCGCGTCGACCATCCCGCGGAACTCGTCGGCGACCGCGTCGGCCCCGGCGTCGCGCGCCCGGCGGCTGGCGTAGGGCGCGTGCGGGGCGAGGTAGGCGAGCGTGTTGTAGCCCCAGTGGTTGATGCGGCCCTGCGCGCGCAGCCGCTCCTCGCTCGTGGACGCGTGCACGGGGAGCAGCTCCACGGTCGTGATCCCGAGCTCGACGAGCCGCTCGACGGACGCCGCGTGGCCGAGCCCCGCGTAGGTGCCGCGGAGGTCCTCCGGCACGCGCTCGTCGAGCTTGGAGAAGCCGCGGACATGCAGCTCGTAGACGACCTGGCGATCGCGCGGCACGACGGGGCGCGCGGCGCGGCGGGCGGCGCGCTCCTGCGCGGGCACCTCGCGCGTGGCGACCGAGCGCCACGCGGCGGGGCCCACCTGCACGAGGCCGCGGGCGTACGGATCCAGCAGGTGGCGCGTCGGGTCGAAGGAGTCGCCGGGCGCGGGGTCGCCGTCGACGCGCACGGAGTACGCGGTGCCGGGGACGAGCCGGGCGCTGGATCCCGTCCACACGCCGCCGTCGCCCCGCTCCATCGCCACGACCTCGACCGCGCGGCGGGGGTCGTCGACGTCCGCGACGGTGAGCTCCACGGCGGACGCGCCGTGGCTCACGACGCGCAGCGTGCCGCCCTGGTCGTGGAGCGTCAGCCCCAGGGGCACGGGCGGTCCGGGGCGCGGCATGCGACCTAGGGTAGGGGCATGACGGTCTACCTCGACCACGCCGCGACGACCCCCATGCGGCCGGAGGCGATCGCGGCGCTCGCCGGGGCGCTGACCCTGGTGGGGAACCCGTCCTCCATCCACTCGCACGGCCAGGAGGCCCGACGGGTGCTCGAGCAGGCGCGCGAGGACATCGCCCGCGCGCTCGACGCCGACCCGGTCGAGGTCGTCCTCACCTCCGGCGGCACCGAGTCGGTCAACCTCGGCATCAAGGGGCTGCACGGGGCCCGGGTCGCCGCGGACCCCCGGCGCACCCGGATCCTCGTGCCCGACGGCGAGCACCACGCCACCGTCGACACGGTCGAGTGGCTCGAGCGCCGCGGCGCCGTCGTCGAGCGGCTGCCCATCGACGCGCTCGGGCGCATCCGGGTCGACGCCGTCGCCGCCGCGCTCGCCGCCGACCCCGGATCCGTCGCCCTCCTCACCTTCCTCGCGGCCAGCAACGAGGTCGGCACGATCCAGCCCGTGGAGGAGCTCGCGGCGCTCGCCGCGGCCCACGGGGTGCCCGTGCACGTCGACGCGGTCGCGGCGCTCGGCCACATGCCCGTGCCGTTCCGCCGCTGGCGCGACGCGGGCGTCTCCGCGGTCAGCGTCTCGGCGCACAAGGTCGGCGGTCCCGTCGGCAGCGGCGCGCTCGTGCTCGCGCGGACCGCGACGGTGGACGCGCAGATCCACGGCGGCGGCCAGCAGCGCCAGGTGCGCTCGGGCACGCAGGACGCGGCGTCGGCCGTCGCGTTCGCGGCGGCCGTGACGCTCGCGGTCCGGGAGCTCGACGCCGAGCGGATGCGCCTGGCCGCCCTCCGCGACCGCCTCGTCGCGACCGCGCTCCGCGACGTGCCGGGCGCCGTCCTCCGCGGGGACCCGGATCCCGCGGGCCGCCTCCCCGGCAACGCGCACCTCACCTTCGCCGGCTGCCAGGGCGACTCGCTCCTCCTCCTGCTCGACATGGCGGGCGTCTCGGTGAGCACGGGATCCGCGTGCCAGGCCGGCGTCCCCGAGGTCTCGCACGTGCTCCTCGGCATGGGCATCCCGGAGGACGAGGCCCGGGGCGCCCTCCGCTTCACCCTCGGCCGCACCACGACCGACGCGGACGTCGACGCGCTCCTCGCGGCGCTGCCGGACGCCGTCGCGCGCGCCTCCCGGGCGGGCCTCGCGGGACGCGCGGCGCGTAGGCTCACGGGGTGAAGATCCTCGCAGCGATGAGTGGCGGAGTCGACTCCGCCGTGGCCGCCGCCCGCGCCGTCGAGGCCGGGCACGACGTGACGGGCGTGCACCTCGCGCTCAGCCGCATGCCGGGCACGCTCCGCACCGGATCCCGCGGCTGCTGCACCATCGAGGACTCGATGGACGCCCGCCGGGCGGCCGACCTCCTGGGCATCCCGTTCTACGTGTGGGACTTCTCCGAGCGCTTCGCCGCCGACGTGGTCGACGACTTCGTGGCCGAGTACCAGGCCGGCCGCACCCCGAACCCGTGCATGCGCTGCAACGAGCGGATCAAGTTCGCCGCGCTCCTCGAGAAGGCGCTCGACCTCGGCTTCGACGCCGTGTGCACCGGCCACTACGCGGACGTGCTGGAGGGGCCCGACGGGCGGCCCGAGCTGCACCGCGCGGCAGCGTGGGCCAAGGACCAGTCGTACGTGCTGGGCGTGCTCACGGCCGAGCAGATCGCGCACTCCTACTTCCCGCTGGGATCCACGCCCTCCAAGGCCGAGGTGCGCGCCGAGGCCGCCGCCCGCGGGATCCAGGTGGCGCAGAAGCCCGACAGCCACGACATCTGCTTCATCCCGGACGGAGACACGCGCGGCTGGCTCGCCGACCGCGTGGGCGCCGAGCCCGGCGAGATCCTCGACGGCCAGGGCGCGGTGGTCGGCACGCACGCCGGCGCCGCGGCCTTCACGGTCGGGCAGCGCAAGGGCCTCGCGATCGGCACCCCCGCGCCCGACGGCCGCCCGCGGTTCGTGCTGGAGATCCGGCCCAAGGACAACACGGTGGTCGTCGGCCCGCAGGAGGCGCTCGCCATCCGCGAGATCGCCGGGTCGTCGTTCACCTGGGCGGGCACGCCGCCGACGCGGCCGGACCAGGCGTTCGACTGCGACGTGCAGATCCGCGCCCACGCCGACCCGGTGCCGGCCAGCGCCCGGGTGTCGGGGGTCGACGGCATCATCGAGCTCGTGATCACCCCTCGCGAGCACCTCATCGGCGTGGCCCCCGGGCAGACCGCCGTCGTCTACGCCGGCACGCGCGTGCTCGGCCAGGTCACCATCGACCGCACGGTGAGCGCCGTCGACGACGCCCGCCCGCCGATGCGCGACGCCGCCCTCGTCGGCGCGGACGCGGGGGAGCGGCGCGCGTGAGCGACACCGCCAGCGCCTCGCCCGCCGCGGACGACGCCGTCCCCGCCAGCACGCCCGCCGACCTCGAGGCGGCGGCCGCGCGCGTCGACGCGCTCCGCACCGAGATCGAGCGCCACCGCGACGAGTACTACGCGTCGAACGCGAGCACCGTGAGCGACGCCGAGTACGACGCGCTCGTGCACGAGCTCGAGGAGCTCGAGCAGGCGCACCCGACGCTGCGCAGCCAGGACAGCCCCACGCAGACGGTCGGCGGCCGCGCCGAGACCACCCTCTTCGCGCCCGTCACGCACGCCGAGCGCATGCTCAGCCTCGACAACGTCTTCAGCGAGGAGGAGCTCGCCGAGTGGGCGGCCAAGGTCGAGCGCGACGCGGGGAGCGGCCGGGTCCGGTACCTCAGCGAGCTCAAGATCGACGGCCTCGCCATCAACCTGCGCTACGAGCACGGCGTGCTCGTCACGGCGGCGACCCGCGGCGACGGCGTCGTGGGCGAGGACGTCACGCAGAACGTGCTCACCATGGGCACCGTCCCCGCGCGGCTCGCCGGATCCGGGCATCCGCCGCTCGTCGAGGTGCGCGGCGAGATCTTCTTCCCCGTCGCCGAGTTCGACGAGCTCAACGCGCAGCAGCTGGCCGCGGGCGAGCGCGTCTTCGCGAACCCGCGCAACGCCGCCGCCGGATCCCTGCGGCAGAAGGAGGAGGGCAAGACCCCCGCGCGCCTCGAGCTCATGAAGGCCCGCATCCGCCGCCTCCGCATGCTCGTGCACGGCATCGGCGCGTGGCCCGTCCGGGAGCTCGAGCGCGACGCCCACGTCTCCGCGCAGTCCGAGGTCTACGGGCTGCTCGCGGGCTGGGGGCTCCCCATCTCCACGCACTTCCGCGTGTTCGACGACGTCGCCGACGTCACCGCGTTCGTGCGCCGCCACGGCGCGGCCCGCGCCGAGGTCGAGCACCAGATCGACGGCATCGTCATCAAGGTCGACGACCTCGGGCTCCACGAGGAGCTCGGCGCCACCAGCCGCGCGCCGCGCTGGGCCACCGCCTACAAGTACCCGCCCGAGGAGGTCAACACGACCCTCCTCGACATCGTCGTCAGCGTCGGCCGCACGGGCCGCGCCACGCCGTTCGCGGTCATGGAGAAGGTCGAGGTCGCCGGATCCGAGGTGCGCCAGGCCACGTTGCACAACCAGCAGGTCGTGAAGGCCAAGGGCGTGCTCATCGGCGACACGGTCGTGCTCCGCAAGGCCGGCGACGTCATCCCCGAGGTGCTCGGCCCGGTCGTGGAGCTCCGCGACGGCACCGAGCGCGAGTTCGTCATGCCCACGCTCTGCCCCGAGTGCCAGACGCCGCTGAAGCCCGCGAAGGAGGGCGACATCGACCTCCGCTGCCCGAACGCGCGCAGCTGCCCGGCCCAGGTCCGCGGGCGCGTCGAGCACGTCGCCTCCCGCGGCGCGCTCGACATCGAGGGCCTCGGCGAGGTCGCCGCCGCCGCGCTCACGCAGCCGCTCGAGCCCGAGGACCCGCCGCTGGAGACCGAGGCCGGCCTCTTCGAGCTGACGATGGCCGACCTCGTGCCCATCACGGTCGTCGTGCGCGACGCCGAGACCGGCATGGTCAAGGTCGACGAGAAGACGGGCGAGGCCAAGCGCGTCACGCCGTTCCGCCGCAAGCGCGTGCAGAAGCGCGACGGCGCGTTCGACCCGGCCGAGCCGTGGGGCGACGAGCTGTCGGTTCCCTCGAAGTCGGCCGAGGTGCTGCTCGAGAACCTCGAGAAGGCGAAGACCCAGGACCTGTGGCGCATCCTCGTGGCGCTGAGCATCCGCCACGTCGGCCCGGTCGCCGCGCGGGCGCTGGCCGGCTGGTTCGGCTCGCTCGACGCCATCCGCGCCGCCAGCCGCGAGGAGCTCGCCGCGGTCGACGGCGTGGGCGGCATCATCGCCGACGCGCTCCTCGACTGGTTCGAGGTCGACTGGCACCGCGAGATCGTCGAGCGCTGGGAGCGGGCGGGCGTCGTCACGGCCGTCCCCGGGCATCCGGGTCCGGGCGCCGCGGCGGCCGCGGGCGGCGTGCTCGCCGGCCTCACGGTCGTGGCCACGGGATCGCTCGAGGGCTACACCCGCGAGGGTGCGCTCGAGGCCATCATGGCGGCGGGCGGCAAGGCCGGATCCAGCGTCAGCAAGAAGACGCACTACGTGGCCGCGGGGCCCGGCGCGGGATCCAAGCTCGGCAAGGCCGAGGCGCTCGGCGTGCGGATCATCGACGCGGCCGAGTTCCGCCTCCTCGTGGAGCAGGGGCCGGACGCCATCGCGCTGCCGGAGCCGGAGGCCGACGCGGACCCCGAGGGCGAGGTCGGGCCCGACGCGGGTGCCGCTCCCGACGCCGAGACCGCGTCCGAGGCCGCGGGCACCGCAGGCGCGGAGCCCGCCACCGAGGACGACGCCGCCGCCCCCACGAGCTGACGGGCCCGGGCGGCGCGACCTCCCGTCGCTAGCATGGGAGCGCGTCGGCCCGGAGCACGGCGCATCCCGGCATCGGCTCTTCTGGGGGGCTCTCCACCCGTGTCCGCTCGCGTCCTCGCGCTGCTGATCACCGCGGCCCTCGCCGTCGGCCTGGTCGGCGCCGTCGGCGTCCCCCCGGCGGCCGCGTCGCCGCCCGCCGCGTCGCCGCCCGCCGCGTCGCCGCCCGCCGCGTCGCCGCCCGCCGCCGCGACGACCGCCGCCGCGACGACCGCCGCCGCGACGGCCGGGGGTGCGCACGTCGTCCCCGCGTCCGCCCTCCTCGCCGTGCCGGACGCCGCGGATCCCACGCTCGCCGCCCGGACGCCCCCTTCCCCGCGCGTGCTGGAGCTCCTGCGCCACGGCCGCGGGTCGGATCCGGCCCTCCGCGGCATGCCGCCGGTCGCGCTCCTCGCCGCGCTGCCCGCCCTCGACGACGCCGAGCTCCGCCGGCTCGCGCGCACGACCCCCGACCTGCTCCACGACCTGGTGCGCCTGCCGCCGACGGCCTCCACCGTCCGGGCGTGGTGGGACGCGCTCGCCCCCGACGACCGGGACGGCCTCGCGGCCGCGGTCCCCGAGCTCGTGGGGAACCTCGAGGGCCTGCCCGTCGACGTCCGGGACGCCGCGAACCGCCGCCACCTCGCCGAGCGCGGACGCCACCTGCACGCGACCGCCCGGTCGACCCCCGGCCGCGGCGCCCAGCAGGCGATCGGGCGCGACCTGCGGCTGCTCGCCGAGGTCCGCGCCGCGCTCGAGCCCGGTGCCGGACCGGATCGCGCGCTGCTCGCGCTCGACACGCGCTGGCCGGGACGCGCGGCGGTCGTCACGGGCGACCTCCAGGCCGCGGCGTACGTCGACGTCGTGGTGCCCGGCATGCTCTACGGCGTCTCCGAGCGGCTCGTCGACTGGACGGAGGTGGCGGCCCGGCTGCAGGACCAGCAGACGCGGCTGCTCGGCGGGCCGGGCCGGGCCGGCGGCGTCGCGACGATCGCGTGGCTCGGCTACCGCACGCCCGACCTCACGGGCATCGGATCGCTCGCCCTGGCCGAGGAGGGCGCCGTGCGCCTGGAGGCCGCCATCCAGGGCATCCGCGGGATGCGCCCCGACGCGCCGCCGCACGTCACGGTGATCGCCCACTCGTACGGGTCGACGGCCGCGCTGATCGCGCTGTCGAGCGGCCGGGCGTCGGCGGACGCCCTCGCCCTGGTCGGCTCGCCGGGCGGCGTCGTCCGCGACGTGTCCGAGCTGAGCGTGCCGGCCGACCGGGTGTACGTGGGGGAGGCGCCGTGGGATCCGGTGGTGGGCTCGTCCTGGTTCGGCACCGACCCCGGCAGCCCGGGCTTCGGGGCGCGGCCGTTCGGGGTCCGCGGCACGGGCGCCGCGTCCGGCGTGTCGGCCGACGGGGCCCTCGCGGGCGTCGCCGGCCACAACGGCTACTTCGACCGGGGGACGGAGTCCTTCCGCAACCTCGCGCTCATCGGGATCGACCGCCCGGTGCTCGACGCCGTCGCGACGGATGCGAGCGGGCGGGAGGGCCCGCGGTAGGGCGGGCGGATCAGCCCCGGCTGCGCTCGGCGTACTCGAGCCGCACGCCGTCGTCGCCGGACGCGACGAGGTGGCCGTCGTCCACGCGCCAGGAGGTGACCTCCGCGAGGTCGCGGAGGTACTCCGCCTCCACGCCGTCGTCCTCGCAGGGGAGCGCCCCCGGCGTGACGGCGGCGAGCATCCCCTCGCCCTGGTCGCGGATCGGGCCGGAGTAGTCGTTGCACGGGCCGCGCCCGCTGACCTCGCCGCCGCCCACCCGCATGGTGATGAGCGCGTCGCCGATCGCGAGCTGCCCGCCGGAGTCGCGGGCGTCGACCAGGTGCCAGTTGCCGCGCACGTCGCTGACGGGCGCGCAGCCGGCGAGGGGCACGAGGGCGAGCGCGACGGCGGAGGCCGCGACGGCGGCGCGGCGGGCAGCGGATCGACGGGCGGACGGGATCCGGGCTGCGGTGGGCATGGGGGTCACGCTAATAGAATCTCCCGGTACCCCTGCACACAGTCCTTTGGAGACGCATGTCCGACACCCGGCCCGAGCCCGACGACGCGACCGGCGGGGTGGAGACCCCCCGGGCGTCGACCCCCGCGGAGCAGATCAGCCGGGAGCAGGTGCAGCACCTCGCCGGCCTCGCGCGCATCCGCCTGAGCGACGAGGAGATCGACACGCTCACCACCGAGCTCGGCCTCATCGTCGAGTCGGTCGCGAAGGTGACCGCGGTCGCGGGTCCCGACGTGCCCGCCACCAGCCACCCGATCCCGCTGGTCAACGTGTACCGCCCCGACGTCCCGGGCGTGACCCTGACCACGGAGCAGGCCCTCCAGGGCGCGCCCGAGCACGACGGATCCCGCTTCAAGGTGTCCGCGATCCTCGGCGAAGAGCAGTAGGAGCACCATGACCGACGACCTCACGCGCCTCAGCGCGTCCGCCCTCGCCGACCGCCTCGCGTCCGGCGACGTCTCCAGCGTCGACGCGGTGCGCGCGCACCTCGACCGCATCGACCACGTCGACGGCGACGTCCACGCGTTCCTCCACGTCTCCGGGGAGCGCGCGCTCGGGCGCGCCGCCGAGATCGACGCGCAGCGCGCCGAGGGCGCCGCGCTCGGGCCGCTCGCGGGCGTGCCCATCGCCATCAAGGACGTGCTCTGCACCATCGACATGCCCTCCACCGCGGGCTCGCGCATGCTCGAGGGCTGGACGCCGCCCTACGACGCCACCGTCGTCCAGCGCCTCCGCGCCGCGGGCCTCGTGCCGCTCGGCAAGACCAACATGGACGAGTTCGCGATGGGCTCCTCCACCGAGCACTCCGCGTTCGGCGCCACGCACAACCCGTGGGACCTCGACCGGATCCCCGGCGGGTCGGGCGGCGGATCCGCGGCCGCGGTCGCCGCGTTCGAGGCGCCCGTCGCGCTCGGCTCCGACACCGGCGGGTCCATCCGCCAGCCGGCCGCCGTCACCGGATCCGTCGGCGTCAAGCCCACCTACGGCGGCGTGAGCCGCTACGGCGCCATCGCGCTCGCCTCCAGCCTCGACCAGGTCGGCCCCGTCTCCCGCACGGTGCTCGACTCGGCGCTCGTGCACGACGTCATCGGCGGGCACGACCCGCGGGACTCCACGTCGCTCACGGACGCGTGGCCGTCCTTCGCGGATGCCGCCCGCGCCGGGCAGCGCGAGGGCGCCCTGAAGGGCGTCCGCGTCGGCGTCGTGGAGCAGCTCGACGGCGAGGGCTTCCAGGCCGGCGTCACGCAGCGCTTCCGCGAGGCGCTCGCGCTCCTCGAGGAGGCCGGCGCCGAGATCGTCGAGGTGTCCGCCCCGAACTTCGAGCACGCCATCGCCGCGTACTACCTGATCCTCCCCGCGGAGGCGTCGAGCAACCTCGCGAAGTTCGACTCGGTGCGCTTCGGTCTCCGCGTGAACCCGCCCGGCGGCGGCACCGTCGAGGACGTCATGGCGGCCACCCGCGAGGCCGGCTTCGGCCCCGAGGTCAAGCGCCGCATCATCCTCGGCACCTACGCCCTGAGCGCCGGCTACTACGACGCCTACTACGGGAGCGCGCAGCGGGTCCGCACGCTCATCCAGCGCGACTTCGACGCCGCGTTCCAGCAGGTCGACGTGCTGGTCACCCCGTCGGCGCCCACCACGGCGTTCACGCTCGGCGAGAAGCTCGATGACCCGCTGGCGATGTACCTCAACGACCTCACGACGATCCCCGCGAACCTCGCGGGCGTCCCCGGCATCGGCCTCCCCATCGGGCTCGCGCCCGAGGACGGCCTGCCCGTCGGGATCCAGTTCATGGCGCCCGCCCGCGAGGACGCGCGCCTCTACACGGTCGGCGCCGCGCTCGAGCAGATCCTCGAGCGGCAGTGGGGCGGGCCCCTGCTCGCCCAGGCACCCGAGCTCGCGCGCGCCGCGCGCCGCACCACGGACGGAGACACGCACTGATGGCCAAGGCCGAGCTGATGGACTACGACAAGGCCATCGAGATGTTCGAGCCCGTGCTCGGGTTCGAGGTGCACGTGGAGCTGAACACGCGCACGAAGATGTTCTCCGACGCCCCGAACTTCTTCGGCGGCGAGCCCAACACCAACATCACGCCGGTCGACCTGGGTCTCCCGGGCTCGCTGCCCGTGGTGAACGAGCAGGCCGTGAAGCACTCGATCAGCCTCGGGCTCGCGCTCGGCTGCTCGATCGCGGAGAGCTCGCGCTTCGCCCGGAAGAACTACTTCTACCCGGACCTCGCGAAGAACTACCAGATCAGCCAGTTCGACGAGCCCATCGCCTACCGTGGCTCCGTCGAGGTCGAGATGCCCGACGGCCGCATCGTCACGGTGCCCATCGAGCGCGCGCACATGGAGGAGGACGCCGGGAAGCTCACGCACGTGGGCGGCGCGACGGGCCGCATCCAGGGCGCCGACCACTCGCTGGTCGACTACAACCGCGCGGGCGTGCCGCTCGTGGAGATCGTCACGGACATCATCTACGGCGCGGAGGGCGAGGCGCCCGAGCTCGCGAAGGCGTACGTGTCGACCATCCGCGACATCGTCGTGGCGCTCGGCATCTCCGACGCGAAGATGGAGCGCGGCAACCTCCGCTGCGACGCGAACATCTCGCTGAGCCCGCGCGGATCCGGCAAGCTCGGCACCCGCACGGAGACGAAGAACGTCAACTCGCTCCGCAGCGTCGAGCGCGCCATCCGCTACGAGATCCAGCGGCAGGCGGCGATCCTCGCGGCCGGCGGCACCATCACGCAGGAGACGCGGCACTGGCACGAGGACACCGGCCGCACGTCGGCCGGCCGCCCGAAGAGCGACGCCGACGACTACCGCTACTTCCCGGAGCCCGACCTGCTGCCCGTGCAGCCGAGCGCCGAGCTGATCGAGGAGCTGCGGGCCGCCCTGCCCGAGGCGCCCGCGATCCGCCGCCGCCGGCTCAAGGCCGAGTGGGGCTTCACCGACCTCGAGTTCCAGGACGTCGTGAACTCCGGGCTGCTCACCGAGCTCGTCGGGACGGTCGAGGCCGGCGCCGCGCCCCAGGCCGCGCGCAAGTGGTGGACGGGCGAGATCGCCCGCATCGCCAACGCGCGCGGGGTGGACGCGGCGACGCTCATCACGCCGGAGCAGGTCGCGTCCGTCGTCGAGCTCGTGGAGGCCGGCACGCTCACGAACCGCCTCGCGCGCGACGTGATCGAGGGCGTCATCGACGGCGAGGGCACGGCCCAGGAGGTCGTGGACGCCCGCGGCCTCGCGGTCGTGTCCGACGACGGCCCGCTCATCCAGGCCATCGACGAGGCGCTGCAGGCGCAGCCCGACGTGCTCGCCAAGATCCGCGACGGCAAGGTGCAGGCCGCCGGGGCCGTCATCGGCGCCGTGATGAAGGCCATGCGCGGCCAGGCGGACGCGGCCCGCGTCCGCGAGCTCGTGCTGGAGCGCGCGCAGGCCTCGTGACCGCCACCCTCGTCGCCCGGGGCCTCGCCGGAGGCCACGGGCACCGCACGCTGTTCTCCGGGCTCGACCTCACGGTCGCGCCCGGGGACGTCGTGGGCCTCGTCGGCGCGAACGGCGCCGGCAAGAGCACGCTGCTCCGGCTCCTCGCCGGCGTCGACGCGCCGCAGGACGGCCGCGTGCTGCTCTCGCCCGCCGACGCGTTCATCGGCTGGCTGCCGCAGGAGCACGAGCGGATCCCGGGGGAGACCGTGGCCGGCTACGTCGCCCGCCGCACGGGCTGCGCCGAGGCCTCGGCGGAGCTCGACCGCACGGCGGTGGCGCTCGGCGAGGGCCTGCCCGGCGCCGACGACGCGTACGGCACCGCGCTCGACCGCTGGATGGCGAGCGGCGCGGCCGACCTCGACGAGCGCCTCCCCGTCACGCTCGCGGAGCTCGGCCTCGACCTCGATCCCGCGCTCCCCACCGCGGGCCTCTCCGGCGGACAGGCGGCGCGCGTCGCCCTCGCCGCGCTCCTCCTCAGCCGCTTCGACGTCGTGCTCCTCGACGAGCCCACCAACGACCTCGACCTCGACGGTCTCGCGCGCCTGGAGACCTTCGTGCGCGGCCTCCGCGGCGGCGTCGTGCTCGTCTCGCACGACCGCGAGTTCCTCGCGCGCTGCGTCACGACCGTCGTCGAGCTCGACCTCGCGCAGGACAGCGTGCGCGTCTACGACGGCGGCTACGACGCGTTCCTCGAGGAGCGCCAGGTCGCCCGCCGCCACGCGCGCGAGGCGTACGAGCAGTTCGCCGACACCAAGGCCGACCTGGTCGCCCGCGCCCGCACGCAGCGCGAGTGGTCGTCGCAGGGCGTCCGCAACGCGATGCGGAAGGCGCCCGACAACGACAAGATCCGTCGCAAGGCCTCGGCCGAGTCGAGCGAGAAGCAGGGTCAGAAGGTCCGCCAGATGGAGAGCCGCATCGCGCGCCTCGAGGAGGTCGAGGAGCCGCGCAAGGAGTGGGAGCTCGCCTTCACCATCGGCTCCGCGCCCCGGTCGAGCGCCGTGGTCGCGACGCTCCGCGAGGCCGTCGTCACGCGCGGGTCCTTCACGCTCGGCCCCGTCTCGCTGCAGGTCGACGGCGGCGACCGGATCGGGATCACCGGCCCGAACGGCGCCGGCAAGTCCACGCTCCTCGGCCTGGTCCTCGGCCGCATCGCGCCCGACGCCGGCGACGCGTCGCCCGGTCGCAGCGTGCAGGTGGGCGAGATCGACCAGGCCCGCCAGTCGCTGCGGGGCGAGCTGCCCCTCGCGGAGTCGTTCGCCGAGCAGGTGCCGGACATGTCGCCCGCCGAGGTCCGCACGCTGCTCGCGAAGTTCGGGCTGCGCGCCGACCACGTCACCCGGCCCGTCGACGGCCTGTCGCCGGGCGAGCGCACGCGCGCGGGGCTCGCGCTCCTGCAGGCGCGCGGGGTCAACCTGCTCGTGCTCGACGAGCCGACGAACCACCTCGACCTGCCCGCCATCGAGCAGCTCGAGCAGGCGCTCGACTCCTACGAGGGCACGCTCCTGCTGGTCACGCACGACCGGCGGATGCTCGACGCCGTGCGCCTCGACCGGCACTGGCACGTGGACGCGGGCGTCGTCACCGAGTCCTGACCCGTCGGCCGGGCCGACCCGTCGGCCGGGCCGATGCGTCGGCAGGGCCGACCCGTCGGGCGCGGCCGGCCGTCGGCACCGCCGGCCACGTCCGCCCTACTGGTAGGTGACCAGGTCGGGCACGGGCGACACGTCCCGCATCGTCTGCTCGGGCGTGAGCATCGGCTCGTCCTCGTCGATGAAGTCCTTCCAGCCCCAGCGCACCCCGGCGGGCGCGTCGGCGTGCAGGGCGCGCCAGGTGGCCTGCTTGTCGGGCTGGCCGCCCTGGCCGTCGGCGTGGATGAGCATGGCGAGCTCCGGGTGGGACGTGTCGAGCGACGCCCGGTCGGTGATCATGCTCAGCCGGAACTGGTGCAGCACGAGCATCTTCTGCGGCAGGCCGCGGTCGCGCACGAGCCCGGCCAGCCAGTCGGTGGTCGCGTCCACCTCGGCGGCGGAGACGCTGCCGATCTGCTTCAGCGGCACCTGGTCCGGGCCGAGCCGCCACTCGGGGTCGAGCGCGAGGCCGACGCCGGGCTGCGCGAGCACGGACTCGTAGCGCTTGGCCTGGGTGAGGAAGTCGGTGCGGCCGGGCTGCAGGTCGATCACCACGTAGACGCCGGCCTCGCGCGCCGCGTCCAGCCACGGCTGCAGCGTCTCGACCGGGACCTCGGAGGAGTAGTCGCCGTCCGGTCCCGCGGACCCCGCCGCGACGGTGGCGATGAGCTCGAACATGGGGATCACGGGCTCGTCGGAGAGGGGCTGGTACTCGGCGGCCTGGGCCTTCGCGCGCGTCACGGCGTCGGCCGGGCCCTGCTCGCCGAGGACCCCGAGCGCGCCCGTGCCGGCCGCCCCGTACAGCGCGACGTACCGCTTGTCCGGGAAGACGAGCTGGCCGCCGCCCGGCAGCTGGTCGCCCGTGGCGGCGGTGCGGATCCGGCCCTCGAGCGACGCGTCGTCGGCGTACGCGGCGCCGATCGCGAGCGTGTGCGCGGCCTGGGCGTCGTGCAGGGCGGTGATCGCGTCGGCGGAGGAGCGCGGATCCGGCGAGGCCGCGGGCAGCACCGTGACGCCGACCCCGGCTGCGCGGGCCGTGGCGACGGCGGCGAGCGAGGACGCGGCGTCGGTCGCGAGGGCGTGCGCGCCGTCGAGGGCGGCGGCGGGTGCCGTGCGGGGGAGGCCGGCGTCGGGATCCGCGGAGGAGGCGGGCTCGCCGTCCCCGTCGGCGGGGGCCGTGAGGGCGGCCGCCTGCGCGACCGCGGCGGCCGGGTCGTCCCCGGCGGGAGCGGCCTCGGCGGCGGCCCCGGTGAGGCGCGCGACGTCCGCGGCGTGATCCGCCCGTACGACGGTGGTGGACTCCGGCAGGCCCTCGGTGGCGGCCTCGCCGACGCCGCCCACGGCGAGCACGTCGGCGGATCCGAGGCGCTCGATCTCGGGCACCGCGCCCGCGCCGTCCACGAGGAGCGGGGCGCCCAGGGCGACGGCCGCCTCGGCGCCGAGCGCCTGCGCGGCCACGTCGCCGGCCGGCGCCAGCACGGCCACGGGCGCGGAGCGGAAGAGGCTGCCGCTCATCGCGACCGACGCGCCGGAGTCGTCGGCGTCGCCGACCACCGTGAGGGCGGCGTCCGGGGTCGCCGTCACCGGGCGCTGCACCTCGGGCGGATCGGCCTCGGACGTGCAGGCGCCGAGGCCGGCGACGACGCCCGCGACGGCGAGGAGGGAGACGGAGGTGCGGAGGGACCGGGGGATTCGGATCGGGGACGGCACCCGTCCACGGTACGGGACGCCCCCGCGGCGCGCCCCCGCCCCGGGTGCCCGGGCGCGTCCCGCCAGCCGCCCGGGGGCGCCGCCGCCCGCCCGCGGACCCCGGCCACATGGCGGCCGGTACCGTGGACGGGTGACCGCTCTCCTGCCGCCGACCCTCCTGCCGACGACGACGATGTCCGGGATCCGCCCCGCCGCGACGGGGGAGGACCCGCTCCAGGGCCTCGACGGGCTCGTGGGCGCCGCCGCCCGCGTCATCGAGGCGCTCGGCGAGGTCGGCGTCGGCGCGATGACCTTCGTCGAGACGGTGTTCCCGCCCATCCCGAGCGAGGTCGTGCTCCCGCTCGCGGGCTTCGTGGCCGCGACGGGGCGGATGAACATCGTCCTGGTGATCATCGCCAGCACCCTGGGCGCGTACCTCGGCGCCCTCCTGCTCTACGCGCTGGGCCGGAAGGCGGGCGAGGAGCGCACCATCCGCGTCCTCTCGAGGCTGCCGCTCGTGGAGCGCCACGACTTCGAGGTCGCCGCCGCCTGGTTCCACCGGCACGGGCGCTCGGCGGTGTTCTTCGGGCGGCTCGTGCCCGGGGTCCGCAGCCTCATCTCGCTCCCCGCGGGCGCGGCGGGCATGCACCTCGGCACGTTCAGCTTCTACACGATCGCCGGCAGCGGGCTCTGGAACGGGGCGCTCATCGGCCTCGGCGCCGCGCTCGGCAGCCAGTACGAGCTGATCGACCGGTACGCGCAGTACCTCGACTACGCCGTGTACGCGGTGCTCGGGATCCTGCTGCTCCTCCTCGTCGGGCGCGCCGTCCGCCGTCGCGTGCAGGGCGGCCGCGGGGAGCGCTGACCCGATCCCCACGTGCCTCCCACGGGTCTCCCCGGCGGGAGGAATACGGTGGCGGCGGCTGATGCGGTCGGCGACCCGCGCCGATCCGGCCCTCTGCGAGAGGCACCACCATGGGATTCCTGGACAGGCTCCTGGGCCGCGACGAGCAGCCCGACGACCGGCGCGGACCCGCGTCAGCCCCGCGTGAGCGCAGCGCCGACGAGGTCGCGGTCGAGCGCTACCGCTACCTCCTCCGCACGGCGCCGCCCGAGCGCATCGAGGAGGTGCACCTCGAGGCGTTCCGGAAGCTGACCCCGGAGCAGCGCGAGATCCTCTTCCGCCAGCTCAGCTCGGACGCCGCCGAGGGCGACGCGCCCACGGACGACCGTCCCGAGTCGCTCGCGCGCTCGGCGACCCGCTCGGAGATGCGCGCGCCGGGCACGCTCGAGCGCACGCTGGGTCCGCGCGGCGGGCTCGCCGGGGGAGGCGGCGCGGGCATGGGCATGGGCGGCATGATCGCCGGATCGATGCTCGGCACCATCGCCGGCGTCGTGGTCGGCTCGGCCATCGCCCAGGCGCTGATCCCGGACGCGGTCGGACACGACCAGGCGGGGCCCGACGGAGCCGACGGGGCGGGCGACGCCGGTGCCGCGGACGGGAGCGGCGACGCGGGATCAGCGGACGCCGGGGCGACCGACGCCGGCGCGCCCGACGCGGGTGCCGGTGACGCGGGTGCCGGTGACGCGGGTGCCGGCGACTTCGGCAGCGGCGACTTCGGGGGCGGGGACTTCGGCGGGGGCGGCGACTTCGGCGGCGGTGCCGACTTCGGCGGGGGCGACTTCTTCTAGCGACGCGACGGGAGGCGAGGCGGCGCGCTCGGAGACGCTCCCCGGAGCCGGCCGGTCGCGACGCGACGAACGCGCGCGTCGCCCGGACTAGCCCCGCGCCACGATCCCCTCGCGCACCTCCCGGCGCAGCACCTTCCCCAGCAGGCTGGTGGGCAGCTCGTCGAGCACGACGATCCGCCGCGGCACCTTGTACGGCGTCAGGTGCCCGCGGAGCTCGGCGCGGGCGGCCTGCTCGTCGAGCGTCGCGCCCTCCTCGAGCACGACGGCCGCGACGACCTCCTCGTCGCCGCCGTCGCGGGGGATCCCGACGACGGCCGCGTCCCGCACCCCGGCGAGCTCGCGCACGGCGTCCTCCACCTCGGACGGCGAGACGTTGAAGCCGCCGGTGATGATGAGCTCCTTGATCCGGTCGGCGATGCGGACGAAGCCGTCCCCGTCGATCGTCACCACGTCGCCCGTGCGGAACCAGCCGCCCTCGAGCAGCACGGACGCCGTCTCCTCCTGCCGGCCGTGGTACCCCCGGAACACCTGGGGGCCCCGCACGAGCAGCTCGCCGGCCTCGCCCGCGGGCCGGTCGACCGACGGGTCGTCCGGATCCACGACGCGCACCTCGGTGTTCGGCAGCGGCAGCCCGACGGTCCCGGCGCGACGCGTGTCGCCGACGGGGTTCGCCATCAGCACGGGGGAGCACTCCGACAGGCCGTAGCCCTCGACGAGCCAGCCGCCCGTCTGCTCCTCCCACGGCACGACGACGGACTCGGGCAGCGCCATCGCGCCCGAGATCGAGATCGAGATGCCCGCGAGCGGCACCCCGGCGTCCTCGGCGGCCTGGCGGAGCTTCGCGTAGATGGGCGGCACGGCGGGGAGGAACGTCGGCGGGTGGCGGCGGATCGCCTGCAGCACGAGGTCGGGCTCGAAGCGCGGGAAGAGCACGAGGCGGGATCCCATGCTCATCGCGAAGGTCAGGCAGAGCGTGAGGCCGTACGCGTGGAACATCGGCAGCACGGCGTAGACGACGCTCGTGCCGCGCGGCACCGTGGGCACCCACGCACGCGACTGCGCGGCGTTCGCGCTGAGGTTGAGGTGCGTGAGCTCGGCGCCCTTGGGCGCACCGGTCGTGCCGCTCGTGTACTGGATGACCGCGAGGTCGTCGGCGGCGGGCCGCGGGTGGTCGACGGGCAGGGGCGCGGCGGCGGCGATGCGCTCCCACGGCGTCGTGCCGCTCACCTTCGCGGCGATGGCGGCGCGCGCGGCGCGGGCCTTCGGGACGGGCAGGCGGAGGAGCAGCCGCGTGCGCCGCGGCATGGCGCGCGTCACGTCGACGGAGACGATCCGCTCGGGCCGCACGCCGTCCGGCAGCGCCTGGATCGTCGCGACCGACCTGTCCCAGGCGATGACCGTGCGCGCGCGGTGGTCCTCGAACTGGTGCTGGAGCTCGCGCGGCGTGTAGAGCGGGTTGTGCTCCACCACCACGGCGCCGAGGCGGAGCACGGCGTAGAACGCGACCACGTGCTGCGGGCAGTTCGGCAGCACGATCGCGACGGGGTCGCCCGCCCGCACGCCCTGGTCGTGCAGGCCCTGGGCCGCCCGCGCGATGAGGTCGCCGAGCTGGGCGTAGCTCGTCTCGGCGCCGAGGAAGTCGAGCGCCGTGCCGCCGGGGAAGCGGAGCACCGACTGGTCCACGATGTCGACGAGCGACCCCTGCGGCAGGTCGATCTCGTGCGGGACGTCGGGCGCGTAGCTGGCCAGCCAGGGCCGGTCGGTGGGGGTGCTCACGCGTCCCACCCTAGGCCGCGGGGCTCGCGCGGCCCGCGACGTTCCCGGGGTCGGGAGGGTGGCGCCGCGGTGCGTCGGCGGCGCGGCGGTCACGGGGTCACCGGCGCCCGGCGTGCCGCCCCTCGGCGAGGTAGGCGAGGCGGCGGAGCGTCTCCACGTTGCGGGCGTGCAGCATCAGGTCCATGAGCGGCGCGGGGACGAGGCGGCCGGGTCCGCGCACGGCCTCCTCGGTCATGCGCACCTCGCAGCCGTCCGGCAGCGTGCGCACCTCGATCGTGACGCGGGCCTCGCCGATCGGCCAGCCCTTCGGCTGCATGACCATCCGGCGCGGGGCGTCCCACTCGAGGATCGTGGTGGCGTCGTCGATGAGGACGGGCCAGGAGCCGAAGGAGTGGTGCAGCTTCGCGCCGACGGCCGGCCAGGCGTCGTCGACCGCGCGCATCCGCGAGGCGCCGACGACCCACGCGGGGAAGAGCCAGCCGTCGGACACCACCTCGGCGACGTCGGCGGGCGAGCACTGCATGCGGCGGCGGGTGACGGACATGGATCCAGTCTGCCCCGCGCGCTCAGGCTCCGGTAACCACGGCCGGGGGCTCGACGCCCGCGAGCCGC
Source organism: Clavibacter michiganensis subsp. tessellarius (assembly GCF_021922985.1). Taxonomy (NCBI): domain Bacteria; kingdom Bacillati; phylum Actinomycetota; class Actinomycetes; order Micrococcales; family Microbacteriaceae; genus Clavibacter; species Clavibacter tessellarius. The sequence goes on from NZ_CP040788.1 coordinate 678,750, forward strand.
CCTGCTACAGCGACAGGTCCGGCCCGCGCTCGATCCCGAACTCGTGACGCAGCGCGCTCCGAGCGGCCTGGTACCCGGCCATGCCGTGCACGCCCGGGCCGGGCGTGGCGGAGCTCGACGCGAGGTAGACGCCCGCGGCCGGGGTGCGCCACGGATCCGGCGAGAGCACCGGCCGCGCCAGCAGCTGCCAGACGCTCGCGGCACCCGCGGCGATGTCGCCGCCGATGTAGTTGGGGTCGTGCTCCTCCATGCCGACGGCGTCGATGCTCGAGGAGGCGAGGATCAGGTCGCGGAAGCCCGGGGCGAAGCGCTCGATCTGCCGGGTGATGGCCTCGGTCTGGTCGACCGTGGATCCCGCGGGTACGTGCGTGTACGCCCAGAGCACGTGCTTGCCCTCGGGGGCGCGGCCGGGGTCGTCGATCGAGGGCTGCGCGACGAGCACGTACGGGTCGTCGCTGTGCCGTCCCGCGGCCACATCGCGCTCGGCGCGCTGGATCTCGGCGCGCGTGCCGCCGACGTGCAGCGTGCCCGCGCGGCGCAGCTCGGGATCCGTCCACGGCACCGGGCCGGAGAGCGCGAAGTCGACCTTGGAGGCCGCGTTGCCGTAGCGGAAGCGGCGGAGGGCGCGGAGGTAGCGCGCGGGCAGGCGGTCGCTCGCGATGCGCGAGAGGGCCCGGGCGCTGGTGTCGAGCAGCACGGCGCGGGCGGCGGGCAGCTCGCGGAGCGTGCGCACCTCGGATCCCGTGACGACCTCGCCTCCGTGGGCACGGAGGTCGTCCACCATCGCGTCGACGATCGACTGGCTGCCGCCGATCGGCACCGGCCAGCCGCGGGCGTGGGCGTAGGCGCCGAGGGAGAGCGCGGCGGCGGCCGTCGAGACGCTCGGCATGGTCTGGATCGCGTGGGCCGCGACGCCCGTGAACATCGCGGGCGCGACGTCGCCGCGGAAGCGCGCGTTCCAGGCGGGCGAGCCCTGCTCGAGCGCGCGGAGGCCGAGGCGGATGGCGGTCGGCGGATGCCGCGGCACCTGGAGGAGCGGGCCGTTCGTGAACTGGGCGACGCGGTCCGCGGTCTCCGCGAGCGGCCCCATGAGCTGCCGCCACGCGCGCCCGTCGACGCCGAGCGCGTCGGCCGTGCGGTCGATGTCGCGGTAGGCGATGCCCGAGACGCCGCCGTCGAGCGGGTGCCCGTAGGAGATCTCCGGCACGACGAGGTCGATGCGCCGGTCGAGCTGGAACGCCCGGAAGAACCCCGACGCGAGGGCCATGGGGTGCACGGCGGAGCAGATGTCGTGGTGGAAGCCGGGGAGCGTGAGCTCCGCCGTGCGGCTCCCGCCGCCGATCGTGTCGGCCCGCTCGTGCACCTCGACCCGGAGGCCCGCCCGGGCCATCGTCACGGCCGCGGCCAGCCCGTTCGGCCCCGAGCCGACCACGATCGCGTCGATGTCACCCATGCGTCGAGGCTATCGGCGGCGGAGCGCGGCGGTGCCGGCGACGACGCCCGAGAGCAGGGCGCCCGCGCCGATCGCCACGGCCTTCGCGCGGTTGCGGACGATCCAGACCTGCGGGCTCGTCATGCGCGCCCGGTCGCTGAAGATGCCGCGCGCGCCGTGGTCGCCGGCGGTCGGCGTGTAGAGGTTCGTCGTCAGCATCGGCTGCGTCTTGTCCTCCGCCTGCTGGCCGGAGTAGCCGGTCTTCGCGAGGTAGCCGTCGAGCCAGTTCGCGACGAAGCGGTTGCCGAGCACGGTCATGACGGTGGGCTCGCCGACCCAGTTGCGCCGCTTCGGCTTCTCGGCGACCGCGGCGATGGCCTGCGCGCCCACCTCGGGCTCGAAGATCGGCGGCACGGGCTGCGGGTGGTGCGGCAGCTGCGACTTGACCCAGTTGAACTGGATCGTGTTGAGCGCGGGCATGTCGACCGTGGAGATGCGCACCTGGCTCTTGTTGTGGATCAGCTCGGTCGTCACCGACTCCGTGAAGCCCTGCACGGCGTGCTTGGCGGCGCAGTACGCGGCCTGCAGCGGGATCCCGCGGTGCGCGAGCGCCGAGCCGACCTGGATCACGTGGCCGCGGTCGCGCGGCACCATGCGGGACAGCGCGGCGCGCGTGCCGTTGACGAAGCCGAAGTAGTTGACCGCCGTGGCCCGCTCGAAGTCGGCCGGGTCGGTGGTGAGGAACTCGCCGAAGACGCCGACCATGGCGTCGTTGACCCAGAGGTCGATGGGGCCGAGCTCGTCCTCGACGCGGTCGGCGGCGGCCTCGACGGCCAGGCGGTCGGCGACGTCGGTGGAGATGCCGAGGCCGCGGCGTCCGCGCGCCTCGATGTCGGCGACGGCGCCCGCGAGCCCGTCCTCGCCTCGCGCGAGGACGGCGACGTCCCAGCCGCGGTCCGCGAGCTCCCGGACGGTGGCCCGTCCCAGTCCGGCGGATCCTCCGGTGACGACGGCGATGCCTCGAGTCATTGCGCTCCTTCGATGGTTGGTGCACGAAACGTGCCCCTCCACCGTAGGACCGCGCAGGCCGCGGGCAGGCGCTGGCCGCCCAGCTGCCAGGCGGCGGTCAGCCTTCGCGCTGCAGCTCCTCGCGCACCTGGCGGCGGAGCACCTTGCCGATGAGCGACGTCGGCAGCGCGTCGACCTGCACGACGCGGCGCGGGACCTTGTACGCGGTGAGGTGCGCGCGGCAGTACGCGCGCACGGCGGCCTCGTCGAGGGTGCGACCCGCGTCCATGACCACCGCGGCGGTGACGTCCTCGCCGCCGTCGGAGGACGGCATGCCCACGACCGCGACGGACTGGACGCCCGGGGCGCCGCGCACGACGTCCTCGACCTCGCTCGGCGACACGTTGAAGCCGCCCGTGATGATGAGCTCCTTCATCCGGTCGACGATGGTCGTGAAGCCGTCGGCGTCGACGCGCACGATGTCCCCGGTGCGGAACCAGCCGCCGTCGAGGAGCGCGGCGCGCGACTCGTCCGGGCGGCGCCAGTAGCCCTGGAAGACCTGCGGGCCGCGGATCAGCAGCTCGCCCTCCTCGCCGGGGGCGCGGTCGACCGTCGGGTCCTCGGGGTCCACGACGCGCACCTCGGTGCTCGGGAACGGCACGCCGACCGTGCCGGGGCGCCGGGACGGGCCGATGGGGTTGCCGAGGGCGACGGGCGACGTCTCCGTGAGCCCGTAGCCCTCCACGAGGTAGCCGCCGGTGAGGCCCTCCCAGAGCTCGACCGTGGCGACGGGCAGGTTCATCGCGCCGGAGATCGCGAAGCGGACGCCCGTGAGGTCGACGCCCTTCTCCTTCGCCCCGCGCGCGAGGCGCTCGTAGATGGGCGGCACCGCCGGCAGGAACGTGGGCGGGTGCTTCCGCGCGGCGGCGAGCACGAGGTCCACGTCGAACTTCGGGAACAGCACGAGCCGGGCGCCGATGGCCATCGCGAACGTGAGGCAGAGCGTGAGGCCGTACGCGTGGAACATGGGCAGCACGCCGTAGACCGTCTCGCCGCCGTCCGCGAGGCCCGGCACCCAGGCGCGGCCCTGCATGGCGTTGGCGTGCAGGTTGCGGTGCGTGAGGATCGCGCCCTTCGGGCTCGCGGTCGTACCGCTCGTGTACTGGAGGATCGCCGTGTCGTCGAGGGCGGGGCGCGGGCGGGAGGATGCGACGCGGCGGTGGTCGACGAGCTGCTCCCACGTGACGGTGTCCTTCACCGGCGCGGTGATCGCGGCGCGCGCACGGCGGGCGGCCGGCACCGGGAGGCGGAGCTTCAGGCGCATGGCGAGCGGCATCGCGGCGGGAAGGTCGACCGAGACGATGGTGTCCACCGGCACGTCCCGCGGCATGTCCTGGATGGTGCCGACGACCGTGTTCCAGGCGATGACGACGCGCGCGCCGTGGTCCTCGAACTGGTGGCGGAGCTCCCGCGGCGTGTAGAGCGGGTTGTGCTCCACGACGATTGCGCCGAGCCGCAGCACGGCGTAGAACGCGATCACGTGCTGCGGGCAGTTCGGCAGCACGAGCGCGACGCGGTCGCCCTTCCGGACCCCGAGCTTGCGGAGGCCCTCCGCGGCGCGGCTGATCCGGTCGCCGAGCTCCCGGTAGGTCGTCTCGCGGCCGAAGAACTCGAGGGCGACGGCCCTGGAGTGACGCTGGATGCTGCGCTCGACCATGTCGACGAGCGATCCCTGGACGGGCGGGATGTCCGCCGACACCCCGTCCGCGTAGCTGCGTACCCAGGGGCGGTCGGCGTCGATGCTCATGTCCCCACCATAGGGAATGCGCCCGGGCGCAGCCCGGGCGCATCGCTCGTGCATCGGTGGCGGGCTAGGCGGGGTAGACGACCCCGGTCAGCTGCTCGGACGCGTCCCAGAGGCGGCGGGCGAGCTCCGGGTCCTTCGACCACGGGCTCGAGGCGGCGAGGTGCGGCATGCCGCTCATCCCGCCGGGGCCCGCGGGGCCGTAGTAGTCGCCGGGGTGCACGCCGAGGCCCGTCGCGGCCTGGATCTGCGGCAGGGCGCCCACGCGCACGTCCTGGCCCAGGGCGGCCGGGCCGAACTTCGCGGCGAGGTCGCTCATCACGCCCTGGGGGCCGGATCCGGGACCGTTCTTGGCGAGGTTCGTCGACGTCACGCCGGGGTGGGCGGCGACGGCCGTGAGGCCCCAGGCGCGGTCGTCGGACAGCGCCTGCAGGCGGCGCATGAAGAGGAGGTTGGCGAGCTTCGCCTGGCCGTACGCGGCCCACGGGCTGTAGCGCTCCTCCGACTGGAGGTCGCCGAACGCGATACGACCCATCCAGTGCGCGAGGCTCGACACGACGACGACGCGGGGAGCGTCGGCCGCCTGGAGCGCGGGCAGCAGGAGGCCGGTCAGCGCGAAGTGGCCGAGGTGGTTCGTGCCGAGCTGCAGCTCGAAGCCGTCGCGGGTCTCGCGGCGGTCCGGCGGGGCCATGACGCCGGCGTTGTCGACGAGGATGTCGATCGGTCCGGCCTCGATCTGCCGGGCGGCGAAGTCGCGCACCGAGGCGAGGTAGGCGAGGTCGAGGGATCCGACCTCGACGTGGACGCCGGGGTGGCGGTCGCGGATCGCGCCCGCCGCGTCCTCGCCGCGCTCGGGGTCGCGCGACGTGAGGACGACGGACGCGCCGGCGGCGGCGAGGCGGCGGGCCGTCTCGGCGCCGAGGCCGCTGTTGCCGCCGGTGACGACGGCGCGCTTCCCGTCGAGCGGGCTGATGATGATGTCGGTGGGACGGGGCACGCGGACTCCTCATTGCGGGTGGGATCCCCACGCTAGCCGCCGCGGCCGGGCGTCGTCCGTGCGGCGGCCGGCGGGCCGTGCGACGCGTCGTCGTGCGGCGGGCGGCCCCGGGGTGGCTCACGCGCCGCGTGCCGGGCACCCGCGCCGAGCGGCCGATGGGACGATGGGCGCATGTGGATGAGACGCGGCCGGGATGGATCCGAGGGCGAGCGCGGCGGGGAGGCGTCGCACGCGATCGGCGTGGGGGCCGTGGTCGTGGTCGTCGACGGCGCCGCCGCGACCGGCGACGCGACGCTCGCGGGCGAGCCCGTGGGCCTCGTGGTCGCGTCCGCCTCCGACGGGCTCCGCAGCGTCAGTCCGGTGCCGACCGCCCGCGGACGCGCCTGGGTCGTGGAGCTCGGCGCCGACGCGGACGACGTCCCCGGCCGCCGGGTCGTGGTGCCGCAGAGCGCGCTGCGCCTCGTCGACGAGGCCGACGCGGTCGACGCCGGCGCGCCCGCCCTGCCCGCCGACGACCTGCCGCCGCGCGCGTGAGCCCGGACGCCGCGCCCGGCGCCGCAGCCACGGACGCGACACCACGCGCAGCCGCGGACGCCGCCGCCGTCGACCCCGTCGAGCTCGCCGCGGACCTCATCCGCATCGACTCCACCAACCCCGACCTCGTCGCGGGCGCCGCGGGGGAGGCCGCGGTCGCCGCGCACGCCGCCGCCTGGCTCCGCGCCCGCGGCTTCGCCGTCCGGATCCTCGAGGACGTCCCCGGACGCCCCACCGTCCTCGCGACCGCGGCGGGCACGGGCGGCGGCCGGACGATCCTGCTCGACGGGCACCTCGACACCGTCCCGCCCGGCGACCCGGAGCGCGGCGGCCTCCTGCCGCGCGTCGAGGACGGCCTGCTCCTCGGCCGCGGCGCCTTCGACATGAAGGCCGGGCTCGCGGCGATGATGGTCGCCGCCGACCGCGCCCGCAGGATCCGCACGCGCGGCGACGTCGTGCTCGCCCTCGTCGCCGACGAGGAGTTCGGCAGCAGGGGCACCGAGGAGGCCCTCCGCGCGCTGGCTGCGGACGGCACGGTCGTCGACGGCGCCGTCATCTCCGAGCCCAGCCAGTCCGAGGCGATCGTCGCCCACCGCGGCTTCGGCTGGTACGAGATCCGCCTCCGCGGGCGCGCCGCCCACGGCTCCATGCCCGAGCAGGGCGTCGACGCCATCGCGCATGCCGGCCTCGTGCTCCGCGAGCTGGACGCGCTCGGCGCGCGGCTCGCGGCGGGCCCGCGGCATCCGCTGCTCGGGACGGGCGCGGTGCGCGTGTCGCGGATCCACGGCGGCACGGACGCGGCGACCGTCGCGGATGCCTGCACCCTCACGATCGAGCGGCGCTACCTGCCCGGCGAGAGCCCGGCCGACGTGGAGGCGGAGCTGCGGCGGATCCTCGACGCGGTCGTCGCCCGCACGCCGGACATGGCCGCCGAGCTCGTGCCGCTCGTCGCCCGCGCGGCCTTCGAGGCCGACGTCGACGGGCCGCTCGCCCGCGCCGTGCTCGACAGCGGCGCCCGCGTCACCGGAGCCCCCGTCGCCCACCGCGGTGAGCCGTTCTGGACCGACGCCGGCCTCGTGCAGGAGGCCGGCATCCCGTGCATCCTGCTCGGCGTCACCGGCGGGGGCGCGCACGCGGCCGAGGAGTGGGCCGAGGTCGACTCGATCCGCGCGCTCGCGGACGTGCTCGAGGGCGCGATCCTCGACTTCTGCGGCCGGGCCGACGCGGCGGAGCGCTCGGCCTGAGGACCGGCGCCCGGCGCTGCGCCGCCTCAGTCCCGCGTCGCCGACCGCACGAGCCGCACGTCGAGCCGTCCGGCGTCGGCCGTGGCGGTCATCCAGGTGAAGTCGGGCTGGCGCCGGCGGTCGGTGGGGGAGCCGGGGTTCAGCAGCCGGAGGCCCGCGGGCGTGACGGTGTCCCACGGGATGTGGCTGTGGCCGAAGACGAGCACGTCGGTCTCCGGGAAGGCCGCGTCCATCCGCCGCTCGCGTCCCGTCGCGGCCCCGGTCTCGTGGGTGACGGCGATCCGGATCCCCTCGACGACCACCCGCGCCGTCTCGGGCAGGCGGGCCCGCAGCCCCGCGGGGTCGTTGTTGCCCCAGCAGGCGACCAGCCGCCGGGAGCGCGCCTCGAGCGCGTCGAGCGCGGGCTCGTCGACCCAGTCGCCCGCGTGGATCACGAGGTCGGCGGCCTCGACCGCCCGCCAGAGCGCCGCCGGCAGGTCCTTCGCGCGCTTCGGGAGGTGGGTGTCGCTGAGGAGCACGAGCGATGCGGTCACGCGCCCACGCTACGCGGACGCGTCACCGGGCGGGCGCCGAGCGGACGGGCGCGGCATGATGGACGGGACCCGTCCCCGACCGCCCCTGGAGGCGCGCATGACCGGCATCACCCGCGGCTTCGTCGGCCGCCCCCGGAAGGGCCCGGCCGACCGCCTCCCGCCCGGCCAGTACGACACCGAGGGCGGCTGGCCCGTCCTCACCGCCGAGGCCGTCCCGAACCTGCCGGAGTCGCGGTGGTCGATCGCGGTCGACGGCCTCGTCGAGCGGCCGACGTCCTGGGACTGGGACGCGGCGCACGCGCTGCCGCGCTCCGAGTACGCGGGCGACATCCACTGCGTCACCACCTGGACCCGGCTCGACACGCGCTTCGCGGGCGTCAGCGTCGACACGCTGCTCGACGCCGCGGGCCCGCTCCCGGAGGCGCGCTTCGTCCTCGCGACCTCGCACTCCGGCTACACGACGAACCTCCCGCTCGACGACCTCCGCGGCGGCCGCGCCTGGATCGCGTTCGAGGCCGACGGCCAGCCGCTCACGGCCGACCACGGCGGACCCGCGCGCCTCCTCGTGCCGCACCTCTACTTCTGGAAGAGCGCCAAGTGGATCGCGCGCCTCACGCTGCTCGACCGCGACCAGCAGGGCTTCTGGGAGCGCAACGGCTACCACGACCGCGGCGACCCGTGGCGCGAGCAGCGCTACCAGGGCGACCGCTGAGCGCGGGAGCGGGTGCCGGCGCGTCCCCGGCGGACCGCGTCCCCGCCGTCCCCGCGTCCGTCGGCGGCGAGTGGCGCACGGCGACGATCACGGCGGTCGAGCACCCGACGCCCGGCACCGTGCTGCTGCGCTTCGACGTGCCCGACCGGATCCCGCACCTGCCCGGCCAGCACTGCGTCGTCCGCCTGCGCGCGGAGGACGGCTACGTCGCCCAGCGCTCGTACTCGATCCTCTCGGCGCCGCACGAGCCGGGCGTCGAGCTGCTCATGGAGCGCTACGAGGACGGCGAGGTGAGCGGCTTCTTCGCCGAGATCGCGCGGGTGGGCGACGAGATCGAGATGCGGCTCCCCATCGGCGGCTTCTTCGCGTGGGACGGCGCGACGCCCGCGGTCGCGCTCGGCGGCGGGACGGGCGCGGTGCCGATCGTGTCGATGATCCGCCACGCGCAGCGCATCGGCGCCCCCGGCCTCGTCCGCGTGGCCGTCTCGGCGCGGACGGCCGTCGACGTGCCGTGCCGCGCGGAGCTCGAGGCCGCCGGCGCCCTCGTCGCGACGACGCGCGAGCGGCACGGGGTGCGCGGCTTCGGCCGGCTCCGGCCGGAGGAGGTGGCCGACCTCGCGGCGGGCGCGCGCGTGGCGTTCGTCTGCGGATCCACCGCGTTCGCCGGCGGGGCGACGCGCCTCCTCCTCGACGCCGGCGTCCCGCGCGAGGCGATCCGCGTGGAGCAGTTCGGCCCCTCCGGCGACTGACGGCGCGGGCCGCCCCTGCGCCGCGGCCCGGGCCGCTGCGCCCCAGCCCCACGGCTCCTCGGCCGTCCGGATCGCGACCGCATCGCGCCCGGCCGTTCCGCGCGCGCCGTCCCCGGGCCACACTGGTGCGGACGGCGAGGGCGCCGGGGGAGCGGGTGCCGGATGGAGCGGTCGGTCGTGCTGCTGCGCGGGATCAACGTCGGGCGGGCGAAGCAGGTGCCGATGCCGGCGCTCACGGAGGCGCTCGAGGGCCTCGGCTACACGCGCGTGCGCACGCACCTGCGGAGCGGGAACGCGGTCGTCGACCACGCGCGGCCGGCGGGGCAGGGCGCCGCGGTCGCCATCGAGGACGCCGTGCGCCTGGCCACCGGCGTGACCGCCGACGTGCACGTGGTCGGCGCGGACGACTTCCGCGCCATCGCCTCGGCCATCCCCTTCGCCGGCGTCGCGGACGACCCCTCCCGCCTCCTCGTCTCGTTCCTCGACCGTCCGCTCCGCCCGGCGCCGCCGCCCCCGGCCGCGGAGGGGATCGCCCCCGACCTCGTGCACGTCGCCGAGCGCGCCGTCTACTCGTGGCACCCGGACGGCGTCTCGCGCTCGCGCGTGCCCGCCGCCTTCTGGCGCGGCCTCGGGGCCTCCGTCACGGCGCGGAACGCCCGCACGGTGGCGGCCCTCGTCGCCCTCCTCGACGGCTGACCCGGCGTCCAGCCGGCGTGCCCCCCCGCTCGGGGGACGCATCCAGGGACCCGTCACGCCCCCGTTCGGGATCCGTCCCGCGCGGGCCTCCCCAGGCCGCGGAACGCGGGATAGGTTCGGAGTCGTGAGCAGATACGCGGACCGCTGGAAGTCCCACATCCTGGAGACCTTCTCCGCGGACTCCGAGGGGCGACCCCAGTGGATCCAGGACCTGGAGAAGGGCGACGACGCGGGCTGGTTCGGGCCCGGCTCCGCCGTCTGGTCCGTGCACGGCGGAATGCCGTCGCTCGTCGCCGGAATCCGCGCCCTCCTCATGCAGACCCTCCACCCGGGCGCCATGGCCGGCGTGCACGACTGGTCGAGGTACCGCGAGGATCCGCTCGGCCGCCTCGCCGGCACCGTGCGCTGGGTGGTCACCACCTCGTTCGGCGACCGCGACACCGCCGTCGACGTCAGCCGCCGCGTCCGCGGGTACCACCGCAAGGTGCAGGGCACGTTCGTCGACGGCCACGGCGTCGAGCGTCCGTACAGCGCCAACGACCCCGACCTCCTCTCCTGGGTGCACATCGTCTTCACCGACGCGTTCCTCAGCACGCACATGCAGTGGGGCCCGCCGATCCCCGGCGGCCCCGACCGGTACGTGGCCGAGTGGGCCAAGGCGGGCGAGCTGATGGGCGTGGAGGCGCCGCCGCGGTCGCACGCGGAGCTGCACGCGCAGATCGACGCCTTCCACGACCAGGGCCTGCTCCGTGCCGACGAGCGCACGCGCGAGACGATCTCGTTCCTCCGCGAGCCGCCGCTCCGGCCATCCATGCTCCCCGCCTACCGCGTGCTCTTCGCGGGCGCCGTCGCGTCGCTGGAGCCGCGGTACCGCGAGCTGCTCGGTCTCGACCGCGCGTCCTTCGGGCCGTTCCCGCTGCCGGCGCTCGCGTCGACCCGGGTGATGCTCGGGGTCGCCGGCCGCGTCATGGGCGCGCAGTCCACGAGCCACGAGGCGGCGCTCAAGCGCATCGCGCGGCTCGCCGAGGAGGGCACCGGGCGGGAGGCCGTGGACGCGGAGTGCGACGACGACGCCGGGCACCGCGCCCAGCCCGCGGCCTGACCGGCGGCGCGCCGCCGCGACGCCCGTCGCGGACCCGCCCGCGTCCGCCGATGTCGGCGGCCCGGGCTAGCGTGGGGACGACATGAGCAGGCAGGACGGATCGACCAGGCGCACGTCCGACGCGAGCGCGGACGACTCCGAGGCGACCATCCTCCACGTCGACATGGACGCGTTCTTCGCCGCGGTCGAGCTCCTCGAGCGGCCGGAGCTGCGGGGCACGCCCGTCATCGTCGGCGGATCCTCGGGGCGCGGCGTGGTCACGAGCGCCACGTACGAGGCGCGTCGGTTCGGGGTCCGCTCGGCCATGCCCATGGCGCAGGCGCTCCGGCTCTGCCCGCAGGCCACCGTCATCGGCGGCCACATGGAGAAGTACGCGCACTGGTCGAAGGTCGTCATGGGCATCTTCCGCGACGTCACGCCGCTCGTCGAGCCGCTCTCCATCGACGAGGCGTTCCTCGACGTGGCCGGGGCGCGCAACCTCTTCGGCTCGCCCGCGGAGATCGGCGCCATGATCCGGCGGCGCGTCCACGCCGAGACCGGCCTCACCTGCTCGGTCGGCGCCGCGTCCACGAAGTTCGTCGCCAAGCTCGCCAGCACCCGCTGCAAGCCGGACGGCCTCCTCGTCGTCCCGGCCGCCGAGACTCTCCCGTTCCTCCACGCGCTGCCGGTCGGCGCGCTCTGGGGAGTGGGGAGGACCACCGAGGAGGCCCTCCTCCGCCGCGGCCTTCGCACGGTGGCCGACATCGCCGACACGCCCCTGCCGACACTGCAGTCGATGCTGGGCGAGTCCGCGGGCGCCCGGCTGCACGACCTCTCCTGGGGGCGCGACCCGCGGCGGGTCAGCACCCACCGCGAGGAGAAGAGCATGGGGCACGAGAACACGTTCCACGACGACGTGGCGGATCCGGCCGTCGTGCGCCGGGAGCTCCTCGGCCAGGCCACGCGCGTCGCCGAGCGGCTGCGGCGCGCGGGGCTCACGGCGCGCACCGTGTCGCTCAAGCTCCGCTACTCCGACTTCCGCACCATCACGCGGTCGCGCACGCTCTCCGAGCCCACCGACGTGGCGCGGCGCATCTACGACGAGATCCGCGAGGTCTACGAGCAGGTCGCGCGCCCGGGCGACCGGATCCGGCTCGTCGGCGTGCGGGCGGAGCAGCTCGACGACGCCGACAACCGCGCCGTCGCGCTGTGGGACGCCGACGAGGGCTGGCGCGAGGCCGAGCGCACGGTCGACCAGGCCGCCGCGCGCTTCGGCCGCGGCGCCATCGGGCCCGCGTCGCTCCTGCGTCGGCCCGGCACCGAGCGGGCCGCCGTGTCGGATCCGCGCTCCGAGGCCTCCGCGCGCGATACCCTCCCGGGACGCCCACCCGACTGACGAGGACCCCATGACCGATCCCGCCGCGCCCGCCCCCGACGACCACGAGACCCCGGCCGGCGGGGAGGCGGTTCCCGCGCACGATCCCGCTGCCGCGCACGATCCCGCTCCGGCCCACGACCCGGCACCGACGGCTCCCGCCGCTCCGACGGCTCCCGCGGCCCACGAGCCGATCCCGCCCGCGGCCCCGCAGCCGTACGCTTCCGCCCCCGACGCGGCCCCCTACGGGCTCGCGCCCGCGCCGGTGCCGCCCGCCCCGGCCTCGATCGCCTGGGGCCACCCGGTCTACGCGGTCGCGCCGCCGAAGGGCCTCAGCCTCACCTCGATGATCCTGGGCCTCGTCTCGGTGTTCTTCTTCTGGACGTTCCTCTGCCCGCTCATCGGGCTCGTCTTCGGCATCGTCGGCATCCGCAAGGAGCCGGCCGGGCGCGGCTTCGCCATCACGGGCCTCGTCCTCAACGGGCTGCTGCTGCTCATCCCGGTCGCGTTCGTGCTCTCGATCGTCGTCGCCGGCGGCACGCTCTTCGGCATCGCGGCCACCACGCCGCGGTGACCTCGCGCCCGCTTCCGCTCCCGCTCCCCGCCGGTCGGGCGGGGTCGGGGTCGGGCGCAGCGCGCGTCGGCTACGGCCGGCCCATGCCCCGGTAGCGCCAGCCGGCCGCGCGCCACTCCACGGGGTCGAGGCAGTTGCGGCCGTCCACGATCACGGGCGAGGCGACGATGGCCTTGAGCTCCGCGGGGTCGATGGCGCGGTACTGCTTCCACTCGGTGAGCAGCATGACCACGTCGGCGTCGCGGGCCGCCTCCTGCCAGCTGTCCACGTAGGTGAGCTCGGGGAAGCGGCGGCGCGAGTTCTCGTTCGCGTACGGATCCGTCGCCAGCACGCGCGCCCCCTGGAGCTGCAGCTGGGCGGAGATGCTGAGCGCGGGGGAGTCGCGCACGTCGTCGGACTCGGGCTTGAAGGCCAGGCCGAGGACGGCGACGTTGCGGCCGAGCAGGGATCCGCCGCACACCTCGCGGGCGACGTCCACCGCGCGCACGCGGCGCCGCATGTTGATGGAGTCGACCTCGCGGAGGAACGTGAGCGCCTGGTCGGCCCCGAGCTCTCCGGCGCGGGCCATGAAGGCGCGGATGTCCTTGGGCAGGCAGCCCCCGCCGAAGCCGACGCCGGCGTTGAGGAAGCGCCGGCCGATGCGGTCGTCGTAGCCGATGGCGTCGGCGAGCTGGGTGACGTCGGCGCCCGTGGCCTCGCACACCTCGGCCATGGCGTTGATGAAGGAGATCTTCGTGGCGAGGAACGCGTTGGCGGAGACCTTGACGAGCTCGGCGGTCTCGTAGTCGGTGGTGACGCGCGCGGTGCCGGCGCCGATCGCGGCGGCGTACACCTCGTCGAGCAGGGCGCGGGCGGCCTCGCCCTCCTCGCCCGCGGGCAGGCCGTAGACGAAGCGGTCGGGCGTGAGCGTGTCGTCGACCGCGAAGCCCTCGCGGAGGAACTCCGGGTTCCACATGAGCGTGGCGCCGGGGACGCGCGCCTGCACGCGCTCGGCGAGGCGGCGTGCCGTGCCGACGGGGACGGTCGACTTGCCGGCGACGACGTCGCCGTCCGACAGGTGCGGGATCAGCGCGTCGACCGCCGCGTCGACGTACGTGAGGTCGGCCGCGTTCTCGCCGCGCTTCTGGGGCGTGCCGACGGCGATGAAGTGCACGCGGGCCCCGGCGGCCTCGGCCGCGTCGGTGCTGAACCGCAGGCGCCCGGTGGCGAGCTGCTCGGTGAGGAGCTCCGGCAGGCCCGGCTCGAAGAAGGGGGCGACGCCCTGCTGCAGCGAGGCGATCTTCGCGGCGTCCACGTCGATGGCCACCACGTCGTGCCCGAGCCGGCTCATGCAGGCCGCGTGCACGGTTCCGAGGTAGCCGCAGCCGATCACTGAGATGCGCAAGGGGAGTCCGTTCCGTCGAGTGGTGCCGCCGCCGTCCGGCATGCGGGAACCACTTCGGCGTGCCCCCCAGCCCCGGCCTGGATCGAACCTAGCACGGGCGCGGGACCGGACAGGGAGAGGGCCCGGGAGCGCGTCTCGGCGCTCCCGGGCCCTCGGATCGATCAGGCGAGCAGGGCCTCCGCGGCGTCCGCCACCGGGCCGAGGATCGCCGCGGTGCGCGCGGGGAGCACGACCTCGTCCGCGGCCAGCTCCACGCCGTCCGCGGTCGCGAGCAGCAGCGCGGGACGCTCGCCGACGACGGGCACGCGGCGCTCCTCGTCGGAGAGGTTCACCACGATCGACAGCTCGCCGCGGTCCATGACGAGCAGGCGCGCCTCCTCGTGCACCTCGACCTCGACCTCGGCGAACCGGGGGTCGGTGAGGTCGGGGTGGGCGCGGCGGAGGCGGATCAGCTCGCTGTAGAGCGCGAACAGGCGGGCGTGCTGCGAGGCGGCCGCCTCGGCGCCGTAGAGCTCCGACCAGTCGAGCTTCGAGTCCTGGAACGTCGACAGGTCCTGCGGGTTGGGCACGACGGACTCGTCCCAGCCCATCTTCGCGAACTCCTCGATGCGGCCCTTCGCGGTCGCCTCGCCCAGGTCGTGCTCGGGGTGCGACGTGAAGAACTGCCACGGCGTGGTCGCGCCCCACTCCTCGCCCATGAAGAGCATGGGCGTGAAGGGCGACGTGAGCGTGAGCACCGCGGCCAGCGCGAGGCCGCCCTCGTCGAGCGTCGCGGTGAGGCGGTCGCCCGTCGCGCGGTTGCCGATCTGGTCGTGGTTCTGGTTCGCGACCACCAGGCGGTGCGCCGGGATCCGCTCGAGGTCGAGCGGCCGCCCGTGCACGCGGCCCCGGAACGACGACCACGTGCCGTCGTGGAAGAAGCCGCGCGTGATGACCTTGGCGAGCGCCCCGAGCGACGCGAAGTCCTCGTAGTAGCCCGTGGTCTCGCCCGTGAGCGCGACGTGGACCGCGTGGTGGAAGTCGTCGCTCCACTGCGCGTCGAGCCCGTAGCCGTGCGCCTCGCGCGACGTGATCAGCTTCGGGTCGTTGAGGTCGGACTCCGCGATGAGCGTGAGCGGGCGGCCGACGTGCGCCGAGAGGACGTCCACCTGCACCGCGAGCTCCTCGAGGAGGTGCGTGGCGGTGTGGTCGACGAGCGCGTGCACCGCGTCCAGGCGCAGCGCGTCGACGTGGTAGTCGCCGAGCCACATGAGCGCGTTGTCGATGACGTACTCGCGGACGGGACCGGAGTCCTCCCCGTCGAGGTTGAGGCTGGACCCCCACGTGTTGGCCGACGCCTCGTGCAGGTACGGGCCGTAGACGGGCAGGTAGTTGCCCGACGGGCCGAGGTGGTTGTAGACGACGTCCTGCACGACGCCGAGGCCGCGCGCGTGGCAGGCGTCGACGAAGCGCTGGTACGCCTCGGGGCCGCCGTAGGTCTCCTGGACCGTGTACCAGAGGACCCCGTCGTAGCCCCAGTTGTGCGTGCCGTTGAAGCCGTTGACCGGGAGCACCTCCACCAGGTCGACGCCGAGCGCGACGAGGTGGTCGAGCCGGTCGATCGCGGAGTCCAGCGTGCCCTCGGGCGTGAAGGTGCCGATGTGCATCTCGTAGATGACGGCGCCGGCGAGCTGACGGCCCGTCCACGCCTGGTCGGTCCACGCGAACGAGGACGGGTCGTACGTGCGCGAGCGGCCGTGGACTCCCTCCGGCTGGCGGCGCGAGCGCGGGTCGGGCAGCGGGGTGTCGCCGTCGTCCACGAGGTAGCCGTAGTCGAGGTCGCCGGACGGCAGGGCCTCGGCGCGGTCGGCGTCGAGGGTCCACCAGCCGTCGCCCGTGGGGGAGAGCGGCAGGCGCTCGTCCCCGACGGACAGGGCGAGGGTGCGGGCCTTCGGGGCCCAGATGTCGAAGCGGTCGTCGGTCATGCTCAGCTCCCGGGGGTGGCGTCGGCGGCGGTGGTGGCGGGCGCGAGGATCGCGACCGGGTAGTCGGCGAGCAGCGCGGCGACGGACACGCGTCCGCCGTCGAGCCGGCGCCCGCTCACGTGGTCGACGAGCTCGCCGTCGGGCAGCGTGATGGTGGTCGATCCCCATCCGCCGCCGGACTCCAGCCCGACGGGCAGGCGGGTGGCCACGGTGATCGCGCCGCCGCGGTCGAAGGCGATCACGTGCGCCGCGGCGTCGCCGGCGGCGTGCAGCGGCTCGTAGCCCGTGAAGAGCTCCGGGTGGTCGCGGCGGAGGCGGAGCGCGCGGGCGGTGACGAGGAGCTTGGCGGCGCCCGTCTCGTCGATCGCGGGCTCGGCGCCCGCGAGGACCGCGTCGAGCGCGGCGCGGCGCGTGCCGAAGTCGACCTCGCGGCGGTTGTCCGGATCCACGAGGCTCGTCTCCCACAGCTCGCTGCCCTGGTAGACGTCGGGCATGCCGGGGGCGGTCAGCTGGATGGCCTTGGCCGCCAGCGCGTTCGACCAGCCGGGGCCGGAGAGCCGGTCGTAGAGCCCGGCCACGATCGTGCGGGCGCGCGGGTCGTCGAAGGCGGCGTCGACGAGCCCGTGCATGCGCTCCTCGAAGGCCTCGTCGGGCGCGGTCCACGTGGTCGAGTCGCCGGCCTCGCGGGACGCCTTCTCGGCGTACGCGTGCAGGCGCTCGCGCGACGCCGGCCAGGTGCCGACGAGCGTCTGCCAGAGCAGGTTGTCGAACGGGCCGTCGCCGGTGGGCGCGACCTCGCGGAGCTTCTCGAGCGCGTCGCGCCAGGCCTCGGGCGTCTCGGAGAGCACGTCGATGCGGGCGCGCACGTCCTCGCCGCGCTTCGTGTCGTGCGTCGAGAGCGTCGTCATCGCGTGCGGCGCGATGCGGTGGCGCTCCAGCTGGCGCGCGTGGAAGTCGTCGACGTCGATCGCGAAGATCGACGGGTCCGCGCCGACCTCGTTGAGGGAGACGAGGCGCGAGTAGCGGTAGAACGCGGTGTCCTCCACGCCCTTGGCCATGACCATGCCGCTCGTCTGCTGGAAGCGCTGCGCGACGAGCGTGGACGGGTCGGAGAGCTGGGGCATCAGCGCGTCGATGGTCGCGACGAGGTCGGGGCGGCTGGTGCGCGCGGCCTCGGCCGCCTCCTCGAGGTGCGCGAGCCCGCCGGGCAGGTAGCTGCGGTAGACGGGGAAGGTCGCGAGCAGCTCGGCGATGGCGTCGGCGGCGTCGGCCGGGGCGTCCTCCACGAGGCGCTCGAGCCGGAGGACCTCGCTGCGGAGGATCCCGTCGGCGATGCCGCGCTTGGTGCCGCGGATCATGTCGGCCCAGCTCGTGAGCTCGCCCTGCGGCAGGCCGCGGAGCGACGCCTCGAGGTGGTCGAGCTCGACCTGGCCGTCGGGGTCGACGAGCACGCGGTCGATCTCCGCGAGCGCGTCGTAGCCCGTCGTGCCGGCGGTCGCCCAGTCGGTGGGCAGCGTCTCGCCGGGCTCGAGGATCTTCTCCACGAGCACGTAGGCGCCGCCCGTGATGCGCGCCAGGTCGTCGAGGTAGCCCTGGGGGTCGAGCAGGCCGTCCGGGTGGTCGACCCGGAGGCCGTCGGCGAGGCCCTCGCGGAACCAGCGCGAGATCTCCGCGTGCGACTCCTCGAAGACGCGCGGCAGCTCGACGCGGATGCCCGCGAGCGTGTTGACCGCGAAGAAGCGGCGGTAGTTGAGCTCGGCGTCGGCGCGGCGCCAGTTGATCAGCTCGTAGGACTGGCGCTCGTGCACCGTGCGGGCGTCCGCGTCGTCCTCGGCCGTGCCGGGCGCGACGGGGTAGCGGGTGTCGTAGTAGCGGAGCTCGACGGTGCCGTCGTCGCCGCGCACGAGCTTCAGCTCGTCGAGCTCGGACTCGCCGTCGCCGAGCACGGGGATCCGGACCTTGCCGCGCCCGAAGTCCCAGTCGACGTCGAAGGCCTCGGCGTACCGGCTCGCGGTGCCGTGGGTCAGCAGGTCCCACCACCAGAGGCTCTCCACCGGGGTGGCGACGCCGACGTGGTTCGGGACGATGTCCACCAGCACGCCCATGCCGAGCTCGTGGGCGCGGTCGGCGACGGCCTTGAGGCCCGCCGCCCCGCCGCGCGTCGGGTCCACCTGCGCGTGGTCGACCACGTCATAGCCGTGGTCGGATCCGGGCTCGGCCGTGAGGATCGGGCTGAGGTACACCCAGTCCGCGCCGAGGTCCTTCACGTACGGCAGCTGCGCGGCCACGGCGGCGAGGTCGAAGGACTCCCGCACCTGGAACCGGTAGGTGGAGATGGGGGTTCTCAACTGATGTCGCTCCTTGGGTCTGCGGCGGGCCGGTCGGCCTGCGCGTGGGTGAGGACCGCGAGGCTCGCCGCGACCGAGTGGTCGGGCTCCACCTCGGGCTCCGTGTAGGCGCGCAGCACCAC
Source organism: Clavibacter michiganensis subsp. tessellarius (assembly GCF_021922985.1). Classification (NCBI taxonomy): domain Bacteria; kingdom Bacillati; phylum Actinomycetota; class Actinomycetes; order Micrococcales; family Microbacteriaceae; genus Clavibacter; species Clavibacter tessellarius. Next base: position 697,307 of record NZ_CP040788.1, read on the forward strand.
GAGTGCCTTGGCCGCCACGTCCACGACGCTACTCGCGCGGAGGGCCGTCGAGTCGGCTCCGACGCCCGCGGTGTCGATCACGGTCTCCCACGCGTCCGCGTACTCGTCCGACGGGAGCGTGAAGGACACGGGCTCGTCGTGCGCGTTGAAGTACAGGAGGAAGTGCGTGTCGTAGATGTCCTCGCCGCGGCGGTCGCGCCCGCGGATCCCGTTGCCGTTGAGGAACATGCCGATCGCCCGGAGGCCGGACTCCCAGTCGTCGTCCACCATGGGCGTCGCGTCGGCGTCGAGCCACACGATGTCGGGCAGCGGCTCGCCCTCGCCGCGGCGCACGGGCCGGCCGTCGAAGAAGCGCCCGCGACGGAACGTGGGGTGCTCCTTGCGCAGGCGCACGACCGAGGCCGTGAACTCCGCGAGCGGCTGGTCGGCCTGGTCCCAGTGCACCCAGCTGATCTCGTTGTCCTGCGCGTACGTGTTGTTGTTGCCCTGCTGCGTGCGGCCGAGCTCGTCGCCGTGGAGGATCATCGGCACGCCCTGCGACAGGATCATCGTCGCGAGCATGTTGCGCTGCTGGCGGCCGCGCAGCGTGAGGATCGCCGGGTCGTCCGTCGGCCCCTCCACGCCCATGTTCCAGGAACGGTTGTGGCTCTCGCCGTCGTTGTTGTCCTCGCCGTTCGCGTCGTTGTGCTTCTCGTTGTAGGAGACGAGGTCGGCGATCGTGAAGCCGTCGTGCGCGGTGATGAAGTTGATCGACGCGACCGGCCGGCGGCCCGAGTGCTCGTAGAGGTCGGCGGATCCCGTGATGCGGGCCGCGAACTCGCCGAGCGAGGAGGCCTCGCCGCGCCAGAAGTCGCGCACCGTGTCGCGGTACTTGCCGTTCCACTCCGTCCACTGCGGCGGGAAGTTGCCCACCTGGTAGCCGCCGGGGCCCACGTCCCACGGCTCGGCGATGAGCTTGACCTGCGACACCACCGGGTCCTGCTGCACGAGCTCGAAGAAGGTGGCGAGCTTGTCGACGTCGTAGAACTCGCGCGCGAGCGCGGAGGCGAGGTCGAAGCGGAAGCCGTCCACGTGCATCTCGGTCACCCAGTAGCGCAGCGAGTCCATGATCAGCTGCAGCGCGTGCGGGTGGCGGACGTTGAGCGAGTTGCCCGTGCCCGTGTAGTCCATGTAGTAGGTGGGGTCGTCCTCCATGAGCCGGTAGTAGGCCTGGTTGTCGATGCCCTTGAACGACAGCGTCGGGCCGAGGTGGTTGCCCTCGGCCGTGTGGTTGTAGACCACGTCGAGGATGACCTCGATGCCGGCCGCGTGCAGCGCCCGCACCATCGACTTGAACTCCTGCACCTGCTGGCCGAGCTCGCCCGTGGACGAGTAGGCGTTGTGCGGCGCGAAGAACCCGATGGTGTTGTAGCCCCAGTAGTTGCGGAGGCCCTTCTCGAGCAGCGTGTTGTCCTGCACGAACTGGTGCACGGGCATCAGCTCGATGGCCGTCACGCCGAGTCGCTGCAGGTGGTCGATGACCGCGGGGTGCGCGATGCCGGCGTACGTGCCGCGCAGCTCCTCGGGGATCCGCGGGTGCAGCTGCGTGAGGCCCTTCACGTGCGCCTCGTAGACGACGGTCTCGCTGTAGGGCGTGCGGGGGAGCCGGTCGCCGTCCCAGTCGAAGAACGGGTTGACCACGACGCCGAGCATCATGTGCGGGCCCGAGTCCTCGTCGTTGCGGCTCGCCGGGTCGCCGAACTCGTACGCGAACAGCGACGGGTGCCAGTCGAACTCGCCGCAGGTGGCCTTCGCGTAGGGGTCCAGCAGCAGCTTCGCGGGGTTCGAGCGGTGCCCGGCCTCGGGCTCGTACGGCCCGGTGACGCGGTAGCCGTAGCGCTGGCCCGGCTGCACGTGCGGGAGGTAGCAGTGCCAGACGTGCGCGTCGACCTCGGTCACGTCCACGCGGGTCTCGGTGCCGTCCTCCTCGATGAGGCACAGCTGCACCCTCTCGGCGACCTCGCTGAAGAGCGCGAAGTTCGTGCCGCTCCCGTCGAAGGTCGCGCCGAGCGGGTACGGGTTTCCGGGCCAGGTGTGCAAGTGGTCCTCCAGTTGGGTCGACTCGTCCGCCGACGGCGCGCGTGCGCGCGGGTCCGTCGGGGGCGGGGCAGGCGGTGGATCCGCGTGGGCCGCAGCGGCGGGGAGGCCGGATGCGACGCAGCGACGCACCAGGGGCGAGGCTACCGCGAGGACGCGGATCGCCCGGCATCCGGCGGGCCTCGCGGGGTACGGTGGGACGCATGACCAACCTCGTCGCACAGCTCGCAGAGAACGTGAAGAACGCCGGAGTGGGGACGGTCTACGGCGACCCCCTCGACATCGACGGCTCGACCATCGTCCCGGTGGCATTCGCCTGGTACGGCTTCGGCGGGGGCAGCGACCTCCCCGACTCCGACGGCAACGTCGCGGGCGGCGGCGGGGGCGGCGGCGCCACTTGGCCGATCGGCGCCTACATCGCCACCGACGGCGAGGTGCGGTTCCAGCCGAACGTCATCGCGCTGCTCGCGGTGGCCACGCCCGTCATCTGGATCTCCGGCAAGGTCCTCGTCAAGCTCATCAAGACGCTGAAGTAGCGCACGGCGTCCCCGGACGCGCACGACCAGCGCGGAGCGCGGGTGCCCTCGGGCACCCGCGCTCCCGTGCGTCCGTGGCATCTGCGCATCCCGGGCGCGCCGGATGCCCGACCGCGCGCTAGGATCGCACCGAACACGGGAGTCCGGTGAGCCGGGCTGAGAGGAAGACACCCAGTCTTCGACCGTCGAACCTGATCTGGATCATGCCAGCGCAGGGAGGCTTCCATCTCGCACCCGTGCCCTCTTCCACTCCTCCGAAGGGCACGTCCAATGACCGCATCACCCTCGTCCACCGCATCCGCCGCGAGCGTCGACCCCGGCGCCCGCGCTCCCCGCTCGGGCCTCCGCGCCCGCTGGCGCGTCATCGACATCGTCGTGGCCAGCGTCCTCGGCGTCGCGTCCGGCCTCGTCTTCGTCCTCTGGAACACGGCGTCCGTGCCGGTGAGCGGGCTCTTCGAGCCCCTCCTCCCGGGGCTCCAGGCCCTCGCCGGCGGCGGCTGGCTCTTCGCGGGCGTCCTCACCGGCATCGTGATCCGCAAGCCCGGAGCCGCCCTGTACGGCGAGCTCCTCGCGGCCTTCGTCTCGATGCTGGTCGGGAACGTCTGGGGCGTGAGCACGCTCCTCTCCGGCCTCACCCAGGGCCTCGGCGCCGAGCTCGTGCTCCTCGTCTTCCTCTACGCGAACTGGCGCGCGTACGTCGCCGTGCTCGCGGGCATGGGCGCGGGCCTCGGCATGGCCGTGACCGACCTCATCACCTACTACCCGGGCTCCTCGCCGCTCTTCGTCGCCGTCTACACGATCGCGGCGCTCGTCTCCGGGGCGGTCGTCGCGGGCCTGCTCTCGTGGCTGGTGGCCCGGGCGCTCGCGCGCACGGGCGCGCTCTCGCGCTTCGCCTCGGGTCGCGACACCGCGGCCCGGGTCTGAGCGTGCGGCGGCCCGGCCGACGCGGGTCGGCGGGCGCGCCGGTCGCCGGCACCGCTCCCGGGGGCGGATCGTCCTCGGGCGGCGCCGCCGTCCGGGCCGTCGGCTGGGGCTGGCGCCACGCGGGCCGGAGCGCCTGGGCCGTGCGGGACGTCGACCTCGTCATCGAGCCGGGGGAGCGCGTCCTGCTGCTCGGCGCATCCGGCGCCGGCAAGACCACGCTGCTGCACGCGCTCGCGGGCGTCCTCGGCGGCGACGACGAGGGCGAGAGCCGGGGCGAGCTGCAGGTCGACGGCGCGGATCCGGCCGGCCAGCGGGGGCGCGCGGGCCTCGTCCTCCAGGACCCCGACGCGCAGGTGATCCTCTCCCGCGTCGGCGACGACGTCGCCTTCGGCTGCGAGAACCTCGGCGTCCCGCGCGACGAGATCTGGGCCCGCGTCCGCGACGCGCTCGACGCCGTCGGCCTCGACGTCGCGCTCGACCGCTCGACGACCGCGCTCTCCGGTGGCCAGAAGCAGCGCCTCGCGCTCGCGGGCGTCCTCGCCATGCGGCCCGGCCTCCTCCTCCTCGACGAGCCGACGGCCAACCTCGATCCCGAGGGCGTGGGCGAGGTGCGCCGCGCGGTCGAGCGGGTCGTCGCGTCCACGGGCACCACGCTCGTCGTCATCGAGCACCGCGTGGCCGTGTGGCAGGACCTGGTCGACCGGGTGGTCGTGCTGGGTGCGGACGGCGGCGTCCTCGCCGACGGCGCCCCCGACGACGTGCTGCGCGACCAGGGCGCCTCCCTGGCGGCGGCCGGCGTCTGGGTCCCGGGACGCGAGCCGGTCGCCCCGGTCCGGTCGCCGGCCGCGCCGTCCCCGCTCCTCCGGGCCGACGGCCTCGGGGTGGGGCGGCGCCGCGGGGTCGCCGTGGCCGGCGACGTCTCCCTCGGGCTCTCCGCGGGCCGCGTCGCGGCGCTCACGGGCCCGAACGGCGGCGGGAAGAGCACGCTGGCGCTCACCCTGGGCGGCCTGCTGCCGGCCGTCGCGGGCCGGGTCGTCGCCGAGGGCGCGCTCGCGGACGGCCTCGGCGCGGATCCGTCCGCCTGGCGCTCGCGCGAGCTCGCCGCCCGCATCGGCACGGTCTTCCAGGATCCCGAGCACCAGTTCCTCGCGGCGACCGTCCGCGCGGAGCTCGAGGTCGGCCCCCGCGCCGTCGGCGCCGATCCGGTCGCCTCCCCGCGACGCGTCGACGAGCTGCTCGTGCGCCTCCGGCTCGACGGCCTCGCCCAGGCCAACCCGTTCACGCTCTCCGGCGGGGAGAAGCGCCGCCTGTCCGTGGCCACCGCGCTCGCGACGGCCCCGCGCCTCCTCGTCCTCGACGAGCCGACCTTCGGCCAGGACGCCCGCACCTGGGCGGAGCTCGTCGCCCTCCTCGCCGACCTCGTCGACCGCGAGGGCGTCGGCGTCCTCGCGGTCACCCACGACGAGCACCTCGTGGCCTCGCTCGCGGACGACGTGCTCCGGCTGGATCCCGCCGACGCGGCTCCCGCGCGCCTCCGGGTGGTGCGATGAGCGCCGCGATCCGCGAGGCCGTGCCGGCCTCGCGCGCGACCGGCCTCGCCGCGGTCAACCCCGTCGCCCGGCTGGCCGCCGCGCTCGTGCTGACGCTCGCGCTCGTCCTCAGCCTCGACGTGGTCTCCGCCGGCGCCGCGCTGGCGCTCGAGCTGCTGCTGCTGCCGCTCACCGGGATCCGCGTCCGGTCGCTCCTCGTCCGCGGCATCCCGATCTGGATCGCGGCCCCGGGCGCGGGCCTCACGATCCTGCTCTACGGGCGCACCTCCGGCGACGTCTACGCGCAGTTCCTCCTCGTGGTGGTGAGCGAGGGATCCGTGCTGCTGGCCGTGGCGACGACCCTCCGCGTGCTCGCGGTCGGCATCGCGTCGCTCATCCTGTTCTCGGACGTGGACCCGACCGACCTCGCCGACGGCCTCGCGCAGGTGTGGCGGCTCCCGTCGCGGTTCGTCCTGGGGGCCCTCGCGGGCGTCCGCCTGGTCGGGCTCCTGCTCCACGACTGGCGGTCGCTCGAGCTCGCCCGCCGGGCCCGCGGCGTGGCCGACCGGGGCCGCGTGCGCCGGTTCGCCGGGCAGGCGTTCGCCCTGCTGGTGCTGTCCATCCGCCGTGGCAGCAAGCTCGCCACCGCGATGGAGGCGCGCGGCTTCGGCGGCCCGGGCCTCCGCACGTGGGCGCGGCCCAGCGTCGTCGGCCGACGCGAGCACCTGGTGGTCCTCGTGGCCGTGCTGGTCGCCGCGGCGTCCGTCGGGGCCGCGGTCGCGGCCGGGACGTGGGACTTCGTTGCCGCCTGACGCGGGGGAGCGGCGCCCGGCGCTGGTCCTCGTCGACGGCCCCAGCGGATCCGGCAAGTCCACGCTCGCCGACGCGCTCGTCCGGGACGGCGACGCGGCGGCGCACCTCCCGCCGGGCGCCCAGCTGCTCCGCCTCGACGACGTCTACCCCGGCTGGGACGGCCTGGAGGCGGCGTCCCGCCACCTCGAGCAGCACGTGATGACGGGGATGCGTCCGGGCGGCCGACCGCGCTGGCGCCGCTGGGACTGGGCCGCCGACGCCCCTGCGGAGTGGCACGACCTCGATCCCGACCGGCCTCTCGTGGTCGAGGGCTGCGGATCCCTCACCCGCGCCGCGGCGGCCCTGGCGACGCACCGGATCTGGGTCGAGGCGGACGACGACGTCCGTCGCGCCCGCGCCATCTCCCGCGACGGCGCGTCCTTCGCGGTCGAGTGGGAGCGCTGGGACGCCCAGTGGCGCGCGCACGTGGCCCGCGAGGACCCGCGCGCCCTGGCCGACGCCGTCGTCCGCACGGACGCGGTCGCGGCGCCCGGGTAGCCTGAGGCCATGACCGATTCCGCACCCACCGACGTCCGCTACCTCGCCGTCTTCGCCGACGGCCCCCTCGAAGGCACCACCGAGACGCGCGTGCTCGTGGACGGCGCGCACGACGAGACCATCAGCACCCTCTCCGCCGTCGAGGGCAAGGAGTCCCTCTTCCAATACCGCGCCGGCGAGGTGACCGAGGTCGCGGGCGAGAAGCGCGTCACGTACTCGTTCGTGGCCGACGGCAGCGACGACGTCCTCGGCGAGGGCGACGACGAGTCCCTCGAGCTCTGATCCGTTCCCGGCGCCTCCGCGCCGGCCCCGACGGCCCCGGCCCGCGACGCGGCAGCCGGGGCCGTCGTGCGTCCGGGCGCGCTCGCGCCGGTCCGGCGTCAGGCCCAGCCGAGCTCGTGCAGCCGGTCGTCGTCGATGCCGTGGAAGTGGGCGATCTCGTGCACGAGCGTGACGTGCACGAGGTCGCGGAGCGCGTCCACGTCCTCCGCCTCGTGCAGGTGCGGCTCGCGGTACACGACGATGCGATCCGGCATCTCGCCGAACCCGTACTGGCCGCGCTCGGTCATGGCGACGCCGTCGTAGAGCCCGAGCAGGTCGAGGGACCCGTCCTCGGGACGGTCCTCCACCACGAAGACGACGTTGTCGAGGCCGTCGACCATCTCGTCCGGCAGCGCGTCGAGCTCGTCGACCACCAGCCGCTCGAAGTCCTCCGGGTCGCAGTGCAGCACGGATCCAGCCTCGCACACGCCCCGGACCCGGGCTGCCCCGGAGACGACGGAAGGGCCGGAGACGACGGAAGGGCCGGGACCCTCTCGGATCCCGGCCCTTCCCGGTGGGGTGGACGACGGGGCTCGAACCCGCGACTTCCGGCTCCACAAGCCAGCGCTCTGCCAACTGAGCTACGCCCACCATGCGGCCGATCCCGCTCTCGCAGACGGCCATGAATGAGGATACTACAGGCGCGGAGCCCATGCGGACGTCACGTCCGCGGAGATGGCCTGCACGTCCTCCGTCGCGGGCCCCGGAGCCGGCACGAAGGCGGCGCGGCGGTAGTACTCGAGCTCGCGGATGGACTCGAGGATGTCGGCGAGGGCGCGGTGCCCGCCGTTCTTCGCGGGGGAGTTGAAGTAGATCCGGGGGAACCACTCCTTCGCGAGCACCTTGATCGAGGAGACGTCGACGCTGCGGTAGTGCAGGTGCGCGTCGACGCGCGGCATGTACTTGGCGAGGAACGCGCGGTCGGTGCCGATGGTGTTGCCCGCGATGGGCGCCTTGCCGCCGTTCGGCACGTGCTGCAGCAGGTACTCGAGCACCGCGAACTCGGCGTCCGCGAGGCTCACTCCCGCGGGGATCTCGTCGAGCAGGCCCGAGGAGCGGTGCATGTCGGTGACGAACTCGCCCATGTTGGCGAGCGCCGCCGGATCCGGGTTGATGACGATCGTGAAGCCCGGGTCCACGGGGACGAGGTCGAAGTCGGTGACGACCACCGCGACCTCCACCAGCTCGTCGATCGCGAGGTCGAGCCCCGTCATCTCGCAGTCGATCCACACCAGCCGGTCCGCGTTGTTGCCCATCCCGAGATCCTATCGGCGGGCCGGGCGGGGCGGATCCGGCCCGCCTACCATGGGTGGGTGATCACCCTCCTCGCCGTCCTCCTCCTCGTCAACGGCGTCTGGAACGTCGTCGTCTGGCCGCAGTTCCTGAAGCGCGTCGCGAGGGACCCGCGTGCCCGCGCCGCTGACGGGTCCCGCACCCCGTTCTTCACCGTGCACCTCGTGCTCGTCTCCGTGTCGCTGCTCCTCGCGGCCCTCTCCCTCGTCGCCGCCGTCGCGGCCTTCCTCTCCTGACCTCCGCCGAGGACGCGGGCGCGCCCGGCGTCCGCGTCGTGATGTACTCCTCGCTGTTCTGCGTCCCGTGCCAGGCCACCCGGCGCGTGCTCGCCGAGGTGCAGCGCCTGCTGCCCTGGCTCGCCGTGGAGGAGCTCGACGTCGCGGCGCACCCCGACCGGGCCGAGGCGGAGCGGATCCGCTCGACGCCGACGATCCTCGTGCACGCCGGCGACGTGCAGGTGCTGCGCGCCGAAGGCGTGCCGACCGCCCCGCAGGTGCTGCAGGCCGTGGCGCGGGCGATGGACGCGTCCGCCGCGCCGCCCCGCTCCGGCCCGGGCGCCGCGGGACCCGCGTAGTACCCTCGTCACGACCCTCCGTAGCTCAATGGATAGAGCATCGGCCTTCTAATCCGACGGTTGCGCGTTCGAGTCGCGCCGGGGGGACCACCGCTGTCGCGGGGCACCTGTTCGTCGTAGATTTGGGCGCATGCGCGACATCCAGTCACAGATCATCGACGCCCTCGAGGTGCGACCGACCATCGATCCCGCGGACGAGGTCCGGAAGCGCGTCGACTTCCTCAAGGCCTACCTCCGCTCCACGGGCGCGGAGGGATTCGTCCTCGGCATCAGCGGCGGACAGGACTCCTCCCTCGCGGGTCGTCTCGCCCAGCTGGCCGTCGAGGAGCTCGCCGCCGAGGGCGTCCGGGCGGACTTCGTCGCCGTGCGGCTGCCCTACGGGGTGCAGGCCGACGAGGAGGACGCGCAGCTCGCCCTGCGCTTCATCCAGCCGAAGGCCAGCGTCGTGTTCGACATCAAGCGCGCCGTGGACGGCTTCGAGGCGGAGTACGCCGACGCGGCGGGCCACCGGATGCTCGACTTCACCAAGGGCAACGTCAAGGCGCGCTCGCGCATGGTCGCCCAGTACGCCCTCGCCGGACAGGCGCGCCTCCTCGTCGTCGGCACGGACCACGCGGCCGAGGCGGTCACGGGCTTCTTCACCAAGTACGGCGACGGCGGCGCGGACGTGCTGCCCCTCACGGGCCTCTCGAAGCGCCAGGGCCGCGCGCTGCTCGAGCACCTGGACGCCCCCGAGCGCCTCTACCTCAAGGCGCCCACGGCGGACCTCCTCGACGACACCCCCGGTCAGACCGACGAGGCGAACCTCGGCCTCACCTACGCCGACATCGACGACTACCTCGAGGGGCGCGTCGTCGCCGACGAGGTGGCCGAGGCCATCGAGGCGCGGTACGCCAGCACGGAGCACAAGCGCCGCGTCCCCGCGACGATGTTCGACGACTGGTGGAAGTGATCCGCGTCCTTCCCCGCACATGACGACGCCCCGCACCTCATCGAGGTGCGGGGCGTCGTCGCGCGAGGCCGAGGATCAGCGGCGCTCGGCCTCCGCGGCGCGGGAGTTCGCGGCGGACGACGAGGGGACAGGCGGGCTGTACTGCTCGTCGGGGGACTCGACGCGTCGCTCGGCGGCCTGCTGGTCGTCGGTGCCGGGGCGCCAGGGGACGGGGACCGCGGCGATGCCGGGGGAGGGCTCGGGCGCCCGGGGAGCCGGAGCGTCCGTCGCGGGCGAGTCGTCCTCGAACTGCCAGCGGGCGATGTCGCCCTGGAAGATCTTGCGGGCGCGGCCCGGGTGGTGCTGCCACTCCACGATGCGGTCGCGGAACTCGGCGAGCTGCGTGTCGAACTGGAACCCGAAGCTGCCGCTGCCGCGCTTGAACTCCGTGATCTCGTGCGCCGCCCACGTGGCCGCGGTCGCGGCGCCCTTGACCGGCATGAGGCGGATGCGGATGTCGGCCTCGCCGGCGGCGCGATCGGCGAGCACGCGCTCCTGCGGCGTGAGGCCGTCCCACACGGAGGCCTGACGCGCCGCGTCGACCAGCGCGCCGATGGCGGCCGCCTTCACCTCCCGGTCGTGGCGCGTGAGGACCCGCTGCGTGGCTCCGCGCGCGATGAGGGCGGCGAGCACGCCGGCCACCACGATGGCCACGAAGGGGACGATGACGCTCGAGAGGAGCTGCGTGCCCCGCTCGGACGCGAGGGCATCGAGGAGATCATTCCACCACTGCATGCGGTGACCGTACCCCGGGCTCCGGCCGTCGCCGGGGAGGCGAGGCGGGCGCGTCGCGGCCTCGGCATGCCGACGCGCAGCGGATCAGAACCGGAGGCAGTCGACGGCGTCCTGGAGGGCCCAGAAGTCACCGAGGGGGACGAACCCCTGCGCGTCCCGGCGGAGGCGCTTGGCGCGGAAGCGCTCGCCCTGCGGCTCGTGCATCCGCTCGACGTAGCCGAGCACGGCGCCGTCCGGACGGGTGACGCGCAGGAGCCCGTCGTGCAGCTCGCGCACCTGGGCCGCCGAGCGCGACAGGGGGGTGTAGGTGATGCTGGGCATGGTGTCCTCCGTCCGCGTGCCGCCGGCCCGGCGGTGTCTCGATGTCCCCGAAGCTACGGGGGACCACCGACATCGCGGCCGGCAGGAATGGGCGGCGTCCGATGACGGTTCCCTCCCATGTCGACCCGTGCGGACCTCGCGCGCGGCGACGGGAAGTAGGTTCATCTCTCATGCAGACATTCATCCTCGCCGGCGGCTGCTTCTGGTGCCTCGATGCGGTCTACCGCACGCTCGACGGCGTCCAGGACGTCATCTCCGGCTACATCGGCGGACACACCGCCCACCCCTCCTACGACGCCGTGTGCACGGGCGCGACCGGGCACGCCGAGGCGGTGAAGGTGGTCTTCGACGAGGAGGTCATCCCCGCCGACGTCATCCTCGACGTGTTCTTCACGCTGCACGACCCGCGCCAGCTCAACCGGCAGGGCGCCGACGTCGGCACCCAGTACCGGTCGGCCATGTTCCCCGCGGACGCCGAGCAGGAGCAGCTGTTCCGCGACGCCATCTCCCGCGCCGGCGAGCTGTGGGACGGCACCGCCGTCACCACGATCGAGCCGGTCGGCACCTGGTACGACGCGGAGGACTACCACCAGGACTTCTTCGCGAAGAACCCGGGCCAGGGCTACTGCAACGCGGTCGCCGTGCCCAAGGTCAACAAGGTGCGCAAGTCGTTCGCGCAGTACGTGCGCGCGGCCTGACCCACCCTCCCCGACGCCCCGCGGCCTGTACGGCCGCGGGGCGTCGGCGTACCATCGGCACGTCCGGGCGACGGAGCCCGGCGAGGAGAGGCGACGACGATGTCGATGACCACGAACACGAGCACGACCGGCCTGCCGCGCACCGCGGGCAAGACCTGGGTGGCCTTCGGGGCCACGGGGGCGCTCGCCTCCATCCACTCGCACGACGACGGGTACGAGGTGCGGCCGCTGCACCGCGGCGTCGTCGCCGGCACGTACCCGTCGCTGGAGATCGCGAAGTCCGCGCTCCGGGCGGGGCAGGGCGGCGACGTGGAGTTCTCCGCGCACTGAGCCGCCCGCGGCTCCTCCCCAGCGGGGGCGGACGCGCGCATCCGCCGTCCCCGGGACCCGCTCTCGTCGGCATGCCCGGGATCGTGCACGATGCGACCGCGGCACGGTGCCGCCGGGGGAGGCGGCATGCGCGGAACGGGCACGGCGGACGGGACGACGGTCGGCGACGGCGGGGGGATGCCGCATGCCCTGTTGCGCGGGCGGCTCGGCGGTGCCGCCCGCGGCATCCGCACGGCGGAGGGCTGGGAGGTGGCCGCCCTCCACGTGGGCGGCGTGATCGTCACGTGCGCGGGCGCGGGGGCAGCGGATGCCGTCCGGTCGCTCCACGCGGGCGACGAGGTCGTCGTGCGCGGGGTCCTGCGCGCCCGCCGAGGGGGACGTCCGGGCGACGACGCCGTCGAGATGGAGGCGACGCTCCTCGCCGTGCGGAGGCGGCGCGGGTCGCACCCGCGGAGACCCCGGGCGAGGCGCCCTAGGATCGCAGCATGAGCGGATCCCCCCGGTGGCTCGAGCCGGATCAGCAGCGCGCCTGGCGGACCGTCATCGTCGCGCTCAACCACGTCAGCGAGCGCATCGAACGGCAGCTGGTGCGCGACGCCGGCATGCCGCACGCGTACTACATGATCCTCGTCCGGCTGTCCGAGGCCGAGGGCAACGCGCTGCCCATGTCCGTGCTCGCGCGGGCCCTGCAGGCGTCCGCGAGCCGCACGTCGCACGCCGTGACCCGGCTCGAGCAGCTCGGCTGGGTCCGCCGGGTCCCGTCGTCGCGCGACGGCCGGAGCCTCCTCGCGGAGCTCACGGACGAGGGCCGCGGCACGCTGGCGGCCGCCGCCCCCGGGCACGCCGAGGAGGTGCTGCACACGGTGTTCGACCCGCTGAGCGCCGAGCAGACCGCTCAGCTCGAGGCCATCGCCCGCGATATCCTCACCACCATGACCGCTTCCTCCCCCCTCGACGGCCGGGGGAGCGCCCGCGGCGACGACCTGGCCATCCCCCCGGCCCCCGACGCACCCGCGGCGGGCGCGACCGCCCGGCCGGACGAGCACGTCGCGTGAGGGGCCGCATCGGCGCCCTCGTCGCACCCGCGCTCCTCGCCGCGCTCGTCCTGAGCGGCTGCACGCAGACGCCGTCGCCGACGCAGCCGACGGCCCCGGCGACGGCGGGGTCCGCGTCCCCCGACGCCGCCGCGTCCGCCGCCCCCACCACGGCGCCCGTGGACCCGGCGGGCACGGCCGAGGCCAACCTGCCGGCCTTCGAGGCGACGGCGGGCGGGGTCGTCTCCGCGGATCCGAACGCGAAGGGCCGCGCGATGGTCGACGCGCTCGTCGGCGTCGGGTTCCCGAAGGACAAGATGGAGGTCACGGCGGACGCGACGCCGCTCGGCAACTCCGTCGACTCGATCCTCGTGGCCGTGCGCCTGGGCGACGGCTGCCTCATCGGCCAGCGCGCGCAGGACGGCTTCTCCGCGCACGTGGAGCCGGCGCTGTCCTCCGGCCGCTGCCTGGTGGGGCAGACGCGCGCCATCGACTGGTGACCCGTGCCCGGCCGGGCCCCGACGGACGGCTGGTCGGCGTCCGGGCGTGCGCGGCACTGAATAGACTCGACCCATGGCTGAATACATCTACTCGATGGTCCGCGCCCGGAAGTCGGTCGGCGACAAGCTGATCCTCGACGACGTCACGATGTCGTTCATCCCGGGCGCCAAGATCGGCGTCGTCGGACCGAACGGCGCGGGCAAGTCCACGATCCTCAAGATCATGGCGGGCCTCGACACCCCGAGCAACGGCGAGGCCAAGCTGTCGCCCGGCTACTCGGTCGGCATCCTCATGCAGGAGCCCGAGCTCGACGAGTCGAAGACCGTCCTCGAGAACGTCCAGGAGGGCGTCGGCCCGCTGAAGGCGCAGGTCGACCGCTACAACGAGATCGCCGCGGCCATGGCCGAGCCCGACGCCGACTTCGACACGCTCCTCGCCGAGATGGGCACGCTCCAGGAGGCCATCGACGCCGCCGACGGCTGGGAGCTCGACTCGCAGCTCGAGCAGGCGATGGACGCGCTGCGCACGCCGCCGGGCGACGCCTCGGTCGCGAACCTCTCCGGCGGCGAGAAGCGCCGCGTGGCGCTCTGCAAGCTCCTGCTCCAGAAGCCCGACCTGCTCCTCCTCGACGAGCCCACCAACCACCTCGACGCCGAGAGCGTGCTCTGGCTCGAGCAGCACCTGTCCAAGTACCCGGGCGCCGTCCTCGCCGTGACCCACGACCGGTACTTCCTCGACCACGTGGCCGAGTGGATCGCCGAGGTCGACCGCGGGCGCCTCTACCCGTACGAGGGCAACTACTCGACGTACCTCGAGAAGAAGCAGGAGCGCCTCAGCGTCCAGGGCAAGAAGGACGCGAAGCTCTCCAAGCGCCTCGCCGAGGAGCTCGACTGGGTCCGCAGCAACGCGAAGGGCCGCCAGGCGAAGTCCAAGGCGCGCCTCGCCCGCTACGAGGAGATGGTGACCGAGGCGGAGCGCACGAGGAAGCTGGACTTCGAGGAGATCCAGATCCCCGTGGGCCCGCGCCTGGGCTCGCAGGTCATCGACGCGAACAAGCTGCACAAGCAGTTCGGCGAGCGGGTCCTCATCGACGACCTCTCGTTCACGCTGCCGCGCAACGGCATCGTCGGCGTCATCGGCCCGAACGGCGTCGGCAAGACCACGCTGTTCAAGACCATCGTGGGCTTCGAGCCGCTCGACTCCGGCGAGCTGAAGGTCGGCGACACGGTCGACATCTCCTACGTCGACCAGAGCCGCGGCGGCATCGACCCGGAGAAGTCGCTGTTCGAGGTCGTCTCCGACGGCCAGGACTACATCCAGGTCGGCAAGCAGGAGGTGCCCGCGCGCGCCTACGTCTCCACCTTCGGGTTCAAGGGGCCGGACCAGCAGAAGAAGGCGGGCATCCTCTCCGGTGGAGAGCGCAACCGCCTGAACCTCGCGCTGACGCTCAAGCAGGGCGGCAACCTGCTGCTGCTCGACGAGCCCACCAACGACCTGGACGTCGAGACGCTCGGCAGCCTCGAGAACGCGCTGCTCGAGTTCCCCGGCTGCGCCGTGGTCATCACCCACGACCGGTGGTTCCTCGACCGGATCGCGACGCACATCCTGTCCTACGAGGGCACCGAGGAGGACCCCGCGAACTGGTACTGGTTCGAGGGCAACTTCGAGTCGTACGAGCAGAACAAGATCGAGCGCCTCGGCGCGGACGCCGCGAAGCCGCACCGCTCCGCGTACCGCAAGCTGACGCGCGACTGAGCCGGTGACCCGGGTCCACGTCCCGGTCCACCTGCGGTGGGCCGACCTCGACGCCTACGACCACGTGAACAACGTGGAGGTCCTCCGGCTGCTGGAGGAGGCGCGCGTCCGCGCCTTCTGGCGGAGCGACGGCGACGACGACGGCGAGGACGCGGGGCTCGCGCTCATCGACGCGTCGGCGGGCGCGGCGACCATGACCCTCATCGCCCGTCAGGAGGTCGAGTACCTGCTGCCGATCTCCTACGGGCGGCGTCCGCTCGACGTGCAGGTGTGGCTGGGGCGGCTCGGCGGGTCCAGCTTCGAGGCGTGCTACGAGCTGCGCACGCCCGCGGGCGTCGAGCCGTCCGCGCTCTACGCGCGCGCCTCCACGACGATCGTGCTCGTCGACGCGGGGACCGGTCGACCGCGCCGCATCACCGATGACGAGCGCGCGGCATGGAGCGCGTACGTCGAGGAGCCCGTGGCCTTCAGCCGACGCGGCTGACGCGGGCGACGCGGGGCACGCGGGTCAGCCGTGCGCCTCGGCGGGGACGCGGGCGGCGCGGGGCACGCGGGTCAGCCGCGCGCCTCGGCGGGGACGCGCACCATGCCCTCCTGGGCGACGCTCGCGAGCAGCACGCCGTCGCGCGAGTAGATGCGTCCGAGGGAGAGGCCGCGTCCGCCCTGCGCGCTCGTCGACTCCTGCACGTAGAGCATCCACTCGTCGGCGCGGCCGAAGCGGTGGAACCACATCGCGTGGTCGAGGCTCGCGGCGTTGATGCCGGGCGTCGCCCACGAGAGGCCGTGCCGGCGGTAGATGGACTCGAGGATCGAGTAGTCGCTCGCGTAGGCGAGGGACGCGAGGTGCACGGCCGGGTCGTCGGGCAGGCGGCCGATGGCGCGGATCCACACCGCCTGATGCGCGACGCGCTCCTCCGCGGCGCCGAAGTAGACGGGCTGCTCGACGTGGCGCATGTCGAAGGGCCGGTCGTTCGCCCAGTGCGCGGCGACGGGGTGGTCGATGCGCGACAGCACGTCGCGCGCGCTCGGCAGCGACTCGGGCTCCGGGATGCCCTCCGGCATCGGGGCCTGGTGCTCGAGGCCCTCGTCGGAGTCCTGGAACGAGGCGATCATCGAGAGGATCGGGCGACCGTCCTGGTACGCCTGCGTGCGCCGCGTGGAGAACGAGCGGCCGTCGTGGATGCGGTCCACGGAGAAGGTGATGGGCTTCGTGACGTCTCCGGGGCGGAGGAAGTAGCCGTGCATGCTGTGCGGGCGGCGGTCGGGCTCGGTCGTGCGCATGGCGGCGACGAGCGACTGCGCGAGCACCTGGCCGCCGAAGACGCGGCCCATGGGCATCCACTGCGAGGGGCCGGTGGAGATGTCCTCGCTGGTGCGGGCGCCGGTGTCCGTGAGGTCGAGCGCGGTGAGGAGGCCGGCGAGCGGGCCGTCGTCGGGGGTGTCGGATGCGTGGTCGGTCATGGGTCCTCCGCCGTACGGGCCGGCCTCGGGCGGCCGGGCTGCCGGGCGGGCCGCCCGGGTGCATCCAGTAGCTTAGACAGGCCATGACGCCCTCCTTCGCCCTCCGGGACGCCCTCGCCCTCGGCGATCTGCAGACCTTCCTCGGGCGCTCCGCCCGCGTCGACGACGGGGCCGTGCGGCTCATCGGATCCGGGGGAGTGCTCGCCGTGTACACCTCGGTGCTGCAGCCGGCCGGCCTCCTCGACCGCGCGCCCACCGTCCTCGGCCTCCGCACGTTCGCCGCGGAGACGCAGGCGCCCGTCGACAGCGTGGTCCCGATCCGCGCCCTGCTCGACCGGCTCGCGCGGCTCGAGGGGCCCGCCACCGGCTCGCCCGGCGAGCCCGTGGGCGTCCTCGTGCCGCCGGACACCGCCACCGCGCCCTGGGCCGGGATCTCGCCGCCCCGCTCCGGATGGGAGCGCGTCGCCGACGTGCCCGCCGCCGCCCTGCGCGCCGCCGCGCGGGCCGGCATCGACGAGGTCGCGGCGGCCGTGCCCACGGGGATCGGCGAGCAGATCGTCTCGCGCGTGCGCGGCGAGGTCTGGGGCCGGCCCGTGGAAGGCGCGCCCGACGTGCCCGCCGGGGGCGCGTTCGCGGCCTACAGCCTCGGCTTCCTCGGTCCGGATCCCGCGCCCGACGCCGTCGCCGACGACGAGGAGCCGCCCGTCGCCGTCCTCCGCACCGGTCCGTGGACGCGCCTCACGACGGCGCGTGGGCACGTGCTCATCCGCCGGCTCTAGGAGCGGGTCGAGCCGGTCGCCGCCTCCCGTCGCCGACCGCTCGACGGGAGGCGCTCAGGACTCCTCGAACGTGTTCACCATCGCGTGGGCGGCGCGCTCCAGGTAGTCCCAGAGCTGGGCCTCGTGCAGGGGCGACAGGTCGAGCGAGTCGACCGCGACGCGCATGTGCGCGAGCCAGCGGTCGCGGGCGTCCGGGTTGACGCGGAAGGGTATGTGCCGCATCCGGAGCCGCGGATGCCCGCGCTCCTCGCTGTACGTCGTGGGCCCGCCCCAGTACTGCTCGAGGAACCCGGTGAGGCGTTGGATGGCGCCCTCGAGGTCCTCCTCCGGGTACATCGCGACGAGCACCGGGTCCTCGGCCACCCCGCGGTAGAACTCGCGGACGAGCTTCTCGAAGGTGGGGCGGCCGCCGACGTCGTCGTAGAAGGAGCTCGCGAGCAGGTCGGCCATCAGGATCCCTCGGGCGGAGTCGTGGGCTTCCGCGGGGCCCGGGGAGCACGCGGCGGCTTCGGCGGCGCGGCGTCTGCGGGCGCGTCGTCGGCGGGCTCCGGGTCCTCGGGCAGCACCGTCCAGGTGGCCGTGACCTCGTCCTCGTCGTCCGGGTGGCTCGCGGGCGCGGGGTCCTGCGCGGGGATCATCTGGGTCGCGCGCGGGTCGGGGCGGGAGCCGGCCGCGCCGCGGACGACCGGCGATGCCGGGGCCTCCGACGCGGTCGTCGGTCGCTGGGCCGCCTTGCGGGCGGCGCGCTTCTTCGGCGCGGGCGCCTCCGGCTGCTGCACGGGGGTCGGGACGGTGCGCGGCGGGTGCGCGCCGCCGACGCTCGCGGCGCTGTCGAACCCCGTGAGGACGACCGCGGACAGCGACGGCAGGGTCACGCCCATCTGGTCGAGGGCGCCCTTGAGGCGCCCGCGGAGCTCGCGGGACACGTCGTCCCGGGCGTTGCTGCGGGTCTTCACGACGATGCGGATCACCACGGCCGACTCCGAGATCGACTCGATGCCCCAGAGCTCCGGCTTCTCGACGATGCGCGAGCGCCACTTGGGCGTGGTCGCGAGCTCGGTGGCGGTGGCGAGCATGCGCTCCTGCACGGCCTGCACGTCGGTGTCGTAGGGGACGGCGAGGTCGATGACCACGCGCGCCCAGCCCTGCGACATGTTGCCGACGCGCAGGATCTCGCCGTTGCGCACGAACCAGAGCGTGCCGTTGACGTCGCGGAGGGTCGTGATGCGGATGCCGACGGTCTCCACGACGCCCGTCGCGGGACCCACGTCGACCACGTCGCCGACGCCGAGCTGGTCCTCCACGACCATGAACAGGCCGTTGAGGATGTCCTTCACGATGTTCTGCGCGCCGAAGCCGAGGCCCGCGCCGAGCGCGGCGGTGAGGAGGGCGAGCGAGCTCGTGACATCGGGGGCGACGACGGAGAGCACGCTCGCGATGACGATGACCACGATCACGACCGTGGTGATGTTGCTGAGCACGCTGCCGAGGGTGCGGGTCCTCTGGACCACGCGGACGGCCGTGAGGGGAGACGCCTGGATGGACTGGGTGTCGTCGACGTTCTGCCGCTTCTTGACGCCCGACACGATCCGGTCGACGGTCTGCCGGATCACCACGAGGAGGATCAGCCGGAGCAGGAGGCCGCCGGCGATGTAGGAGACGACCTTGATGAGGTCGCCCCACGTGGAGAAGAACGAGCCGTCGCCGCAGCACACCATGCTCAGGTCCATCGCGACGCGCTTCCGAGGGGGAGGAGGAGAGGGGTGGTCATCCGCCCGAGTGTACCGGCGGGGGCCGGGCCGGTCCTGGGTGCGCACGGGTCGCGGAGGGCGATGGGGCGGGACGCGGGAGGGGGCGGCCGCGTGCGCGACCGCCCCCTCCCCTCGTGCCGGTGGTGCTACTCGGCGTCCTTCGCCTGCGCGCGGAGCGCCCGCTCCACGCCCGACAGCAGCTCGCTGACGAGGCGGCGGAGCGCCGGCGGCTCGGGGTTCGCGTCGAGCCAGGCGACGGTCGCGTCGCGCAGCTCGGCGTCGGCGAGCGGCGACGGGTAGAAGCCGCCGATGAGCGCCGCGGCGATCGCGTAGCTGCGCGACTCCCACACGCCCTGCAGCGCGTCGAAGTAGGCGCCGACGTACGGACGCAGGAGCTCCGTGTCGGCCGCCCGGCGGAAGCCGAGGCCCGTGGTGCGGACGATCGTGTTCGGCTCGGTGTCGGCCTCCCACACGGAGGCCCACGCGGCGCGCTTGCCCTCCGCGGTGGGGAGCGCGGCGCGCGCCTGGGCGGCAGACTGGGCGCCGGTCGCCGTGCGGTCGGCCTCGAGGGCCGCGTCGATCTCGGCGGTGCCGGCGCGACCGCCCGCGACGAGCGCGGTCAGGAGCTCCCACCGGAGGTCCGCGTCGATCTCGACGCCCTCGAGCGTCTCGGTGCCGTCGAGGAGCGCCTGCACGTGGTCCAGCTGCGCGGGCTCGGCCGCCACCTGCGCGAAGGTGCGCAGGAACTGGAACTGGTTGTCGGATCCGGGCGCGGCCTGCGCGGTGAGCGCCCACAGCTCGGTGGCGACCGTCGCGAGCAGCTCGTCCCGGTGGTCCGGGGCCGAGTACGACGCGGCGGCCGTGGTGAGCTGCGCGAGGGCGTACCGGAGCGCCGTGGACTCGTCCTCGGTGGCGACGTTGTCGAGCACCAGGCGCGCGTAGTCGCGGGCGCGGATCTCGCCGTCGCGCGTCGCGTCCCACACCGAGGCGAAGACGAGCGAGCGGGCGAGCGAGTCCTCGAACGCGGCCAGGTGGCGCATCGCGACCTCGAGCGAGGCGGCATCGAGGCGGACCTTCGCGTAGGTGAGGTCGTCGTCGTTGAGCAGCACGAGCGCCGGGCGCTGGCGGCCGACGAGCTCGGCGACCTCGGTGCGGTCGCCGTCCACGTCGAGCTCGAAGCGCTCCGTGCGGACCAGGTGCGCGTCGCGGAGCTCGTAGAAGCCGATCGCGAGGCGGTGCGGCCGGAGCGTCGGGTAGTCCTCCGCGGCCTCCTGCAGCACGGCGAACGACGTGATGACGCCGTCCTCGTCCGTCTCGATCTCGGGACGCAGGGTGTTCACGCCCGAGGTCTTCAGCCACAGGTCGGTCCATCGCTCGAGGTCGCGGCCGCTCGTGCCCTCGAGCTCCCGGGTGAAGTCGCGGAGCGTCGAGTTGCCGAACGCGTGGCGCTGGAAGTACGCGGCGACGCCCGCGAGGAACTCGTCCTGGCCGACGTAGGCCACCAGCTGGCGGAGCACGGAGGCGCCCTTGGCGTACGTGATGCCGTCGAAGTTGACCTGCACGTCCTCCAGGTCGTTGATGGTCGCGTAG
The DNA here is from genome assembly GCF_021922985.1 of Clavibacter michiganensis subsp. tessellarius. Lineage (NCBI taxonomy): Bacteria > Bacillati > Actinomycetota > Actinomycetes > Micrococcales > Microbacteriaceae > Clavibacter > Clavibacter tessellarius. Next base: position 717,856 of record NZ_CP040788.1, read on the forward strand.
ACGGGGTGCGTGCTCGGGAGCTGGTCCTGGTTGTACGCCCAGGACTTCTCGCCGGCGTTGAACGTGGTCCAGGCGCCCGTCCACTCGGTGCCCTCGGCGGTCGCCAGCGTGGAGATGTAGGTGGCGAAGGACTCGTTGAGCCACAGGTCGTCCCACCACTTCATGGTGACGAGGTCGCCGAACCACATGTGCGCGAGCTCGTGCAGGATCGTCGTGACCCGGCGCTCCTTCACGGCGTCGGTGACCTTGGAGCGGAAGACGTAGCTCTCGACGAACGTGACGGCGCCCGCGTTCTCCATCGCGCCCGCGTTGAACTCGGGGACGAAGAGCTGGTCGTACTTGGGGAACGGGTACGGGTACGCGAAGCGCTCCTCGTAGAACGCGAAGCCCTCGCGGGTCTTCTCGAAGACGTAGTCGGCGTCGAGGTGCTCCATGAGCGACTTGCGCGCGAAGACGCCGAGCGGGATCGTGCGGCCGTCGCTCGAGGTGAGCTCGCTGCGGACGACGCCGTAGGGGCCCGCGATGAGCGCCGTGATGTAGCTCGACATGCGGAGCGTCGGCTCGAAGGTCCAGGTGGAGGCGCCGTCGGCGGCGGCCGTGGGCTCGGGCGTGGGGGAGTTGGAGACGACCTCCCAGTGCGACGGCGCGGTGACCGTGAAGCGGAAGACGGCCTTGAGGTCGGGCTGCTCGAACACCGCGAACATGCGGCGGGAGTCCGGCACCTCGAACTGCGAGTACAGGTAGACCTCGTCGTCGACGGGATCCACGAAGCGGTGCAGGCCCTCGCCCGTGTTCGTGTACATGGCGTCGGCGACGATCGTCAGCTCGTTCTCCTGGGCGAGGTCGTCGAGGCGGATGCGGACGCCGTCGCTGACGTCGGCCGGGTCGAGCTCGCGGCCGTTCAGGGTCACGGCGTGCACCGTGCGCGTGATCGCGTCGATGAAGGTGGACGCACCGGCGGTGGCGGTGAAGCGCACGGTCGTGGTGGATCCGAACACCTCGGCTCCGCGGGTGAGGTCGAGCGTCACGTCGTACTCCGTCACGTCGAGGAGCGCCGCGCGCTCCTCGGCCTCGACGCGGGTGAGGTTCTCTCCTGGCATGCTGCTCCTGCTCGTCCGTGAGGTGGGTGGGGCCGTGCGCGCGGACGCGCCTCGTGCGGCCGTGCACCTGGCGGTCGGGGACCGGGGTGCCGCGGGTGGAGGGGCGCCGCTTCCGGAGCCGATCCTATTCCGTCGGCTGACCTAGGCTGGCGGCATGTCCGACGTACAGAGCAGCCCCCGCACGACCGCCGTCGAGTTCTGGTTCGACCCCTCCTGCCCGTGGGCGTGGATGACCTCCCGCTGGGTCGACGAGGTCGCCCGCCACCGCGACCTCGACATCACCTGGCGCGTGATGAGCCTCGCCGTCCTCAACGAGGACAAGGCCGACGACCCGAACTTCGCCGCCTTCCTCCCGCGCGCGCTCCGCTTCACGCGCCTCGTCGCCGCCGTCGAGGCCGAGCACGGCGCCCAGCACGTCAAGCCGCTGTACGACGCGCTCGGCACGCGCATCCACCTCCGCGACCAGAAGGACGCCGACGTGGTGATCCCCGAGGTCCTCGCCGAGCTCGGCCTCCCCGCGGAGCTCGCCGAGACCAGCCGCACCGACCGCTACGACGAGCCGATGCGCGCCAGCCACTTCGACGGCATCGAGCGCGTCGGACAGGACGTGGGCACGCCCGTCATCGCGGTCGACGGCGTCGCCTTCTTCGGCCCCGTCATCTCGCCCGCGCCGAAGGGCGAGGAGGCCGTCGAGCTCTGGGACGGCGTCGTCGCCGTGGCCGGCTACCCCGGCTTCTTCGAGATCAAGCGCTCGCGCACCGTCGGCCCGATCTTCGACTGATCCCTTTCCCGTCGCGGTCGCGGCGGCCGGCGCCCGCGGGTGCCGGCCGCCTCGCACGCGGCACGCCCGCCGTGCGGGCACGACGCCGCGACGCGCGGCAGGAGGAGTGCACCCGATGCGCATCCACATCGCGACCGACCACGCGGGCCTCGACTTCTCGAGGCACCTCGCCGAGCACCTGACCGGTGCCGGGCACGAGGTCGTCGACCACGGCCCGACCGCGTACGACGCGCTCGACGACTACCCGTCGTTCTGCATCCGCGCCGCCCGCGCGGTCGTCGCCGACCAGCGCGGCGGCACCACCGCCCTCGGCGTGGTCTTCGGCGGATCCGGCAACGGCGAGCAGATCGCGGCCAACAAGGTCGTGGGCGTCCGCGCGGCGCTCGTCTGGAACCTGTCGACCGCGGTGCTCGCCCGCCAGCACAACGACGCCAACGTGATCTCGATCGGCGCGCGCCAGCACACCGTCGACGAGGCCGTGTCGTTCATCGACGCGTTCATCGCCGAGCCGTTCTCCGCGGAGGAGCGGCACGCGCGCCGCATCGCGCAGCTCGCCGAGTACGAGACGACGGGGGCCATCGCCGGTCACCCCGTCACCGACTAGGCCGCCGTGCCCGAGGGGCATTCGATCCACCGGATCGCGAAGCAGTTCGAGGCGCACTTCGTGGGCGACGTCGTGCAGGCGTCCTCGCCCCAGGGCCGGTTCGCCGAGGGCGCCGCCGTGCTCGACGGCCGCCGCCTCCTCGCGGCGAAGGCCGTCGGCAAGCAGATGTTCCTCGAGTTCGACGGCGACGTCTGGCTTCGCGTGCACCTCGGCCTCTACGGCGCGTGGGACTTCGCGGGCGACGTGACGACCCTCAACCGGATGGGCCAGAACGGCATGCGGGGCGACGTGCCCGTCGACGACCGAGTGGACGACGCCCCGGTCGACTCCGACGCGGAGGATTCGCTCGCGAGCATCGGGGCGCCCCGTCGCGCGCGCCTGCGCATGGCGGAGCAGGAGAAGGTGCATGACCCGTTCTCGGCCGAGGCGTGGCCGCCCGAGCCGGTCGGCCAGGTGCGCGTCCGGCTCCTCACCGAGCACGCGGTCGCGGACCTCCGCGGGCCCACCGCCTGCGTCGTCGCCGATCCCGGCGAGGTGCGGCAGGCCATCGACAAGCTCGGGCCCGACCCCCTCGTCGACGGCGGCAAGCGCTCCGAGGACCGCTTCACGGCGACCGTGCGGAAGAAGCCCACGGCGATCGGGCTGCTGCTCATGGACCAGTCGGTCGTCAGCGGCATCGGCAACGTCTACCGCGCGGAGCTGCTCTTCCGCGCGCGGCAGAACCCGCACACGCCGGGGCGGGACGTTCCCGAGGACGTCGTGCGCGGCCTCTGGAAGGACTGGTCGAAGCTGCTGCGCAAGGGCGTCGAGGTCGGGCAGATGATGACGATGGACGGGCTGCGCGGGAAGAAGCTCGAGGCCGCGCTCCGCAACCGCGCGGATCGGCACTGGGTCTACCACCGCGAGGGGCTGCCGTGCCGGGTGTGCGGCACGAACGTCGTGATGGAGGAGGCCGCGGGCCGGAAGCTGTACTGGTGCCCGTACTGCCAGGCGTGACGCGGCGCTGACGCGGGGCTGTCGTCGCCAGCGCGCCGGGGCTCGTCGGGCGCCGGGGCGGAGCGGGCGCGGCGGTCATCCCGGCGCGGCGCCCGTTCCGGCGCGGACATGACGGAGGGGCCCGGATCCACGGTGGATCCGGGCCCCTCGACCGTCGGCTGGTGCGTGCCGGGTGCTACTCGCTGATGTGGGCGAAGAGGAACCAGCGGTCCTTCTCGAGCCCGCGGGCGATCTCGATGGCGACGTCCTGGCTGTTGACGTCGATCTCGCCGAGCTCCTGCACGGCGCGGTTGACGAGCTCCATCGTCGCGTCGATCTGCGCGATGACCTCGGCGATGGTGGCGCTCGACTGGCGGAACCCGGGGGTGAGCGGCGCGGTCGTGGTGGCGGACGCGACGGTCTCGATGCGGGCGTCGATGGGCAGGCCCAGGGCGACGACGCGCTCGGCGGCGGTGTCGGCCCAGTCCTGCGCGTGGGAGACGAGCACGTCGAGGAACTCGTGCACGCCGATGAAGTTGGCGCCGCGGACGTGCCAGTGGGCCTGCTTGCCGTTGACGGCGAGGGCCTGGAGGTTCACGACGACGGGGCTGAGGAACTGCGCGACCCCGGCGGCGACGTCGGCGGAGGCGGAGCTGGTGGGGACGTGGACGGTGTCGGTCATGGGTTCTCCTCGAACGGCGGACGGGTCTCGCGGGCTGCGGACGATGCCGTCAATCTCGCGCATCCCGACGGCGCCCGCAAGCAAGCTGAGGCATGGCTTACCGGGGCCGTCGGGGGATCAGCGGAGCGCCGACACGCGTGCGGCCACCTCCTTGACGTCCCGGATCCGCCGCTCGTAGCGCGCCGCCACGGCGATGAGGACGACGCCGCCGATGCCCGCCCACGCCCACCAGGGGACGGTGGCCGACGCCTCGCGGATCCACGGCCAGAGCTGGGCGAGCGCGTGCACGAGGAGCGCCGCCGCTCCGAGGAGGAACGGCGCCCGGAGCCGGAGGCGCGCTCCGACGAGCAGCGTGGCGAGCGCGAGGACCCCGAGGCCCACGATGCGCCATGCGGGGCTCGGCCCGAGGTCGGCCAGCAGCGGGGGGACGAGCAGGACGAGGAGCCCGGGTCCCAGGCGCCGCATGCTGCCCGCGGTCGCGTCCCGGAGGAGGTGCCGGGCGCCGACCGCGAGGAGCGCGGCGGCGATCGGGACCGTGACGGTCTCCACCGGATCCGCCGTGCCCGTGAGCGCGAGGACCACGGCGACCAGCCCGCCGAGCGCGAGCGCCGCGAGGGCGAGGACGCGGTCGCGCAGCGGGGCGGCGTCCACGGCTGGACCCGCCGGACGGGGTTCCGCGTCGTCCGGCGCGACGGTGGACGGCGCGACGGCGGACGGCGCGACTGCGGACGGCGCGCAGGCGACGTGCAGGATGGCGACGAGGCCGACCAGGAGGGCGGAGCGCGCGGCGACTCCGTCGATCCCCTCGGCGTGGGCGCGGAGGAGTCCGACCGTGCCGACCGCTCCTGCGCCGACGAGCGCGACCAGCACGGCGATCCTCGGAGCCATGGGGAGCAGGGACGCCGTGGGGAGGCGCGGGGGACGGGCTGCATCCTGTGCCGGCCCCGTGTCCGCTGCCTCCGCCGCGGGATCGCTCGCGGGGGCGCCCCAGCCCAGGCGCGACTCCCCGCTGCTGCGGGCGACTACGGCCTCGCGTGCGGGCAGGAGCGCCACGGCGACCACGAGGACGGCGGCCGCCGTGAGCGTCCAGAGGTCCGTGCGTCCGAACGTCGCCGGTTCGCGGGCAGCCAGCTGCGCGACGGTGCGACCGAATCCGACGAGCGGGACCGTGAGCCCCGAGGCCGCCGCTGTCACGAGGAGCAGGGGTCGCGTCGACGCGTGCGGTGCCGGGTCCGCACGGCGCAGGGCCGCGGCGGTCGCCAGCAGGACGACACCGGCCGCGCTCCCGAGGACCAGGGCCCGGACGGGCGTCCCCGTCCACGACGCGACGGCCGTCGGCAGGGCCGCGAGGAGCAGGGCGCCGAGGAGGACGGGAGCCGCGCCGGACGACCGTGCGCGATCCGCCGTCGATCCCCCACGGAGTCGGCGGGGGAGCCCGCGGTGCAGGAGCGCGGCCAGGATGAGCATGATCCCGGCCGGAGGCAGGACGTACGCCTCCACGGCGTCGACACTGCCGCGGGCGAGCGCCACCCACAGGGCCGCGGAGCCGAGCACGAGGGCCGCCCAGCCCACGTGTCGGCGTGCGCGGGAACCGGGTCCCGACGAGGCCACGAGCACCGCGACGCCCGAGAGCAGGAGCGCCACGGGGAGCCCGACGCCGTCCACGGACGCCGCCACCGCGACCGTCCCGACGACGAGCGCGCCCGTGGCCAGGTCGGCCGCGTGCGGGACGACCCGGAAGATCCGGTCCGCCGTGCGCGTCGGCAGGGATCCCGGAGCCGCGGACGCCGCCTCCGGGGCCGCCGACACGGCGGGGACCCGGAGGCGGTCGGCCGCGCCCACCGCCGCGACGAGCACGGCCACGATCGCGGGGACGGCGAGCGCGGCGGGGTCGGAGGAGGTGGAGCCGCCGCGCCAGGCGAGGAGCGCCACGACGACCGCGCCGAGCAGGGCGACGGCGGCGGAGCCGGCGAGCACGCGCCGGTGGACGGATCGCCGGACGAGGAGGACCCCCGCCCCGGCCACGAGCGCCACGCTCGCCACGAGCGGGCGGACGGCGCCCTCGCCGGGGTCGACCGACGCGAGCATCACCACGCCCACGAGCGCGCTGGCCGACATCCACGCCGAGCCGGCGACGCGGGCGTCGGCGGGATCGCGGGCGCCGCGCAGCGCGAGGGCGCCGACCACCACGAGCACCGCGGCCGGGACCGCCGTCTGGAGGTCGACGGCCGGGTCCCGGTCGACGAGCCCGGCGAGGCGCAGCGCGTGCGCGCCGCCGACGACCAGGAGCCCGATGCCGGCGCCGACCACGACGGCCCTCGGCAGCGGGCGGACGGGAGCCGGCGCGCGGCGCAGGGCCGCGGCGGCGGCGGTGGCGAGGACCGCGCAGATCCCGGTGAGGAGGGAGGCCCGGAGGACGTCGTCGGCCCGCCCGACGACGGCGAGCGGCAGGACGGCGGTGAGGATCCCCGCGAGGGTCAGCGCCACCACCCCGCGGCGGACGCGGGGTCCACCCGGGGCGTCGGCGCCGCCCCGGTCGGCGCGGAGGGCGGCGCGGTGCAGGAGCGCAGCGAGGAGGAGCAGCGCGCCCGCGACGGGCAGCCAGTAGGCCTCCGACATCGTGACCCCGCGCGCGAGCAGGCTCGACCACAGCGCGGCGATCGCCGTCCCGAGCGCCGTCCAGCCCCACGCGCGGCGCGCGCTGCGCGACACGAGCAGCCCGTCGTGGGCGATGGCGAGGACCGACGCCGTGGCGGCGAGGACGAGCAGCGGGATCCAGAGGAGCGCGTGCCCCTCCCGCGTCGCGTCGGACGAGATGGCCGCGAGGAGCGCCCCGCTCGCGACCACGGCCGTGCCGGCGTCGAGGGCGATGCGCAGCGCGCGGGAGGTGCTCCGGTAGGCGAGGAGTGCGGCCCCGGCCACCAGGAGCGCGACCGCCGCGGCGACCACGCCGTGCGGTGCGACACGGCGGCCGACCAGGGCGCCGGCCGTGAGGACGGCAAGCAGCGTCGACGGCGCGACGAGGCCGGCCGTCGCGAGGCGCCACCGACGCAGCGCGGTGGTGCCGGGTGTCCGGGGTGCGGCGGCTTCGGTGTCTGCCCGGATCGCCCGCGGGGGCAGGGGCGCACGTCGGACGCCGCCGACGCTCCACAGCACCAGGCCGACGACGAGCACCACCTGCGCGGCGATGGACCACGCCGGGGACGCGGTGAGCGAGCCGCCGACGCGATCCGCCCCGACGACGGCCGCCACCAGGGCCGCGAGGCAGGCGGGCAGCAGGACCGTCGCGAGGAGGGCGCGTCGCCGGACGCCGGGCGCCCCCGGCAGGGCGCCCGCGACGAGGACGACGAGCGCCGAGCCGAGGAGGACGAGCACGAGCGGATCCGCGGCCGCGTCGAGGACGCTCGAGCGCGGCGTCCGTCCGATGGCACCCGCGTGGACGAGCGACGGCGCCAGCGCCCCCGCCGCGATGAGCCCCACGAGCGCCGCCCCCGCCGTCGCCAGGCGCGCGGTGTCGTCGATGCGCGCGGTCCGCGATCCGACGACGAGGAGCAGGACCACGATCGGGGTGACCACCCACCACGTGCCGGTGCTGGCCCACGACGCGGCCCAGGCGAGACCGCCCGCCACGAGGGACAGCGCCAGGAGCGGGGCACCGGGCGGGACCACCGCCCGGCGTCGCTCCAGGGACGTCGCCGACCGCGCGGCGAGGCGCCAGGCGAGGGCGCCCGTGGATGCGGCGAGGTACGCGCCCGTCACGACGGCGACCGGTCCGAGGGCGGGGATCGCGACGAGGACCACGGCCGCTCCCGCCCACCCGAGGAGGGCACGTCGCGCCGGGAGACGGCCGCCCGCGAGCGCGGCGGCGACCGCGAGGATCCAGACGGCGACCAGTCCGGACGCGGCCGCGCGGACGTCCCCGGGGAGGCCGGCGACGCCGCTCGTCCGGCTGAGGACGACCACCGCGTCGGCGGACGGCGCCAGCCCCCACGCGGGCAGTCCGACGGCCAGCACGGCCGTGATGCCGCCGAGGCCCGCGATCGCGGCGGGCAGGCCGGCCAGGACCGCGATGACGAGCGAGGAGAGGGCGGCCACCCGCGCGGTCGCGGAGACCACGGGGTCGCGCAGTCGGCGTGATGCCACGTCGAGGACGGCGGCGACGAGCGCCGCCGCCGCGAGCTGCGCGCAGACCGTGAGGAGCGCCGGGCCTCCCGTGAGGGCCGTGATCGGCAGCGCCGCCGCGGCTCCCATGCCGGCGACGGCGGCCGCGAGCACGCGCAGCGGAGCGCCCGACGGCGTCCCGTCGTCTCCGGTGAGGGGAACCGGAGGCGTGGCCTCCCCGACGGGTCCCGCATGCGTGGTCCTCCCGTCGGAGTCCGGCCGTGCCTCGACGGGGCCCGTGGACGCGACGGCGTCGCGATCCCGTTCGTCGAGGCGACGCCCCGCGGGAGATGCCGCTCGGGCAAGAGCCCACGCGTGCACGCCGCTGGCGGCGGCGGCCGCGAGCAGGGGCACGGCCGGCACGGCATCGGGATCGACCGCACTGGCCGCCCCGGCCACGACCGCCGCCGCGGCTGCGACGACGCCGACCACGCGGAGGAGAGCGCGCTCGAGCCCGTCCGGGAGCCCGGCCGCGCGCCACCGCGGCGCCGCGTGGACGAGGGCGACCGCGGAGGCCGCGGCCAGGGCGAGCGCCGTGCGCGTGCCGGCGTCGGCCGAGGGGACGGCACCGACCAGGACGCCGACGCCGACGGGCAGCCCCGCCCAGCCGGCGATGCCCGCCGCGCGGATCCGCAGCAGGGGCCGGAGGGCGAGGAGCGCAGCCGAGACGACGAGCGTGCCGACGCCGAAGTGCACGAAGGGGTCGTTCGACGCGGCGCCGGCCAGGTCGTAGGAGCGCACGGCCCAGACGTCGAGGTGCAGCAGCACGATCCCGACCACGCCGACGGCCTCGGCGGTGCCGGGGAGGCGCCGCCTCGCCAGGATGCCCGAGGCGGCGAGGGCGGCGAGGGTGACCGCGGCCGTGATCGCCGCCCGCACGACGAGCCCGTAGGTCACGAAGGCGTAGACGACGTAGAAGACGGCGGCGACGGAGAGCAGCACCACGCCGACGGCGAGCAGCACGGCGGGGACGCTGATGCGGCGACGCGGCGCCGGGGGAGCGGCGTCCGCCATCGGCCTCGGCGTCCGGAGACGGGGGAGCACGGTCTCGCCCGCGGGAGCCGTGCCCGCCGACGTCTTGGCGGGAGCGGCGGGAACCGGGGAGCCCGTCGTCGCCGGGTGCACGGACGCCGCGGCCGTCACCGGCACGGAGGCGTCGACGATCGGACCGGCGGACGCCTGGTCGGCGGCCGCGACCGCGTCGGCGGCCGCATCGCGCCGGGCGCGCGCCGCCGCGTCGCTCCACCGACGCATGGCCTCCACGAGCCGCTCCCGCTCCGCGACCGCGTCCACCACGCGACGCGACGCCGTGAGCACGGCCACCGCGTCGGGCGCGCGGACGTCGAGCCCGCAGCGGCTGCAGACGAGCGCGCCCAGCGGCGCGAAGCAGGCCGGGCACAGGTCCGTGCGCAGGAGGTCGTCTGCTCGTGCGGGCCAGGGCTGATGCCCGATGCGCGACCCCCGTGCGTCGTCCTCGACCATGCAGCCCCCCGAGCTCGCCCGTTGCGGAAGCTCCCAGGCTATCCACGGATCGGGACGCTATCGCGGGTCGACGGACATGACGCGGCGGGTCGCCCCGGACGGGGGACGGAGGGCGTCTCGCCCAGGCTGGGGAGGAGCGGCGGGTTCGGCCTGGAGGGCCTGCTCTGACTGGGGCCGGGGCCCCGATGGAGGGGATGACGGGAATCGAACCCGCGTGATCAGTTTGGAAGACTGAGGCTCTACCATTGAGCTACATCCCCGCGACGCCGGCGCCGCCGCCCCGAAGGGCCGCACGCCGGATGCGCGGGATCCAGCGTAGCGCAGCCCCCGGTCGGCGGTGACCAGCGCGCGGCACGAGTCGGATAGGCTGTGCCACGGTCGATCCGGCTTCCGCGCGCCTGCACGTCAGGGGAGCGGTCATCGCCTCGACCGCACGGGAATGCGTGGCAGCCGGGGCGTAGCGTAGTGGCTAGCGCGTCCGCTTTGGGAGCGGAAGACCGCAGGTTCGAGTCCTGTCGCCCCGACCACATCCCCGACGACGAAATGCCGTCTCAGCCGAGGCGTGTACCGCGATTACAGGAGAACTCCACACGTGAAGACCACGGTCGAAAAGCTGAGCCCCACGCGCGTCAAGCTCGCGATCTCTGCGACCCCCGAAGACCTGAAGCCGCACATCGACCACGCCTACGGCCACATCGCCGAGCAGGTCGCCATCCCCGGCTTCCGCAAGGGCAAGGTGCCGCCGCCCATCATCGACCAGCGCGTCGGTCGGGAGGCCGTGCTGGAGCACGCCGTCAACGACGGCATGGACGGCTTCTACCAGGCCGCCGTCAAGGAGACGGACATCCGTCCCCTCGGCCGCCCGGAGGCCGACGTCAAGGAGTGGCCCGGCAAGGACCTCACCGGCGACCTGCTCCTCGAGATCGAGGTCGACGTGCGTCCCGACTTCGAGCTCCCCGCGTACGAGGGCCTCGAGCTCACCGTGGACTCCGTCGAGGTCACCGACGACGAGGTCGGCACCGAGCTCGACAGCCTCCGCAGCCGCTTCGGCACGCTGATCACGGTCGACCGCCCCGCGAAGACGGGCGACTTCGTCCAGATCGACCTCACCGCCACCATCGCCGGCAACGCCGTCGACACCGCGAGCGGCATCTCCTACGAGCTCGGCTCCGGCGACCTCATCGACGGCATCGACGAGGCGCTCGAGTCCCTCACCGCCGGGGAGAGCACCACGTTCGAGTCGAAGCTGCTCGGCGGCGACAACGAGGGCGAGACGGCCGAGATCGCCGTCACCGTCCAGTCCGTCAAGGAGCGCGAGCTGCCCGAGGCCGACGACGACTTCGCCCAGATCGCCAGCGAGTTCGACACGATCGACGAGCTGCGCGCGGACCTCAAGGTCCAGGTCGGCAAGTCCAAGGTCTTCGGCCAGGTCACCCAGGCGCGCGACCAGATCGTCGACAAGCTCCTCGAGACCGTCGAGATCCCCGTCCCCGAGAAGCTCGTCGAGGACGAGGTGCACCGCCACCTCGAGAACGAGAACCGCCTCGAGGACGACGTGCACCGCGCCGAGGTCAAGGAGTCCAGCGAGAAGGCGTTCCGCCAGCAGCTGCTCCTCGACGTCATCGCCGAGAAGGAGGACCTGAAGGTCAGCCAGGACGAGCTGACCCAGTACCTCATCCAGGGCGCGCAGCAGTACAACATGGAGCCGAACGAGTTCGTCCAGGTGCTGCAGCAGAACAACCAGATCCCCGCCATGGTCGGCGAGGTCGCGCGCAACAAGGCCCTCGCGGTCGTGCTCGACAAGGCGAAGGTCGTGGACGCCGACGGCAAGGTCGTCGACGTCACCGAGTTCACGCAGCCCGTCGTGCGCGACGCCGACGCCGTGACCGAGGAGCCCGCGGACGCGGACGCCGAGGCCGTCGTCGCCGACGCCCCCGCGGAGGAGGCCTCGGCCCCCGCCGCGGAGGAGGCGCCCGTCGAGAAGCCGAAGAAGAAGGCGGCGCCGAAGAAGAAGGCCGCCGAGAAGGCCGCCGACTCCGAGTAGTCGCACCCGCCGACCGCTCGCGCGGCCGGCACCACGAGGGCCCGGGGAGCATCAGCTACCCGGGCCCTCGTGCGCGCGGCGGCTGCCGTCTGCGCCCGCGGCGGCTGCGCTCTCCGCCCGCGGCGAACACGGGCGTCGGCGCGGATCCGCTCCGATAGATTCATGACTCGAAGCGACGAATGAATGGGAGCTCGAACAATGGCCGAACCGACACTGGTACCCGGTGTTTTTGACCGACTGCTGAAGGACCGCATCATCTGGCTCGGATCCGAGGTCCGCGACGACAACGCGAACGAGATCTGCGCGAAGATCCTGCTCCTGGCGGCGGAGGACACCGAGAAGGACATCTTCCTCTACATCAACTCGCCCGGCGGTTCCGTCACGGCGGGGATGGCCATCTACGACACCATGCAGTTCGTCCCCAACGACATCGTCACCGTCGGGATCGGGATGGCCGCCTCCATGGGGCAGCTGCTCCTCACGAGCGGCACCAAGGGCAAGCGCTACATCACGCCCAACGCCCGCGTGCTCCTGCACCAGCCGAGCGGCGGCTTCGGCGGCACCTCGAGCGACATCCAGACGCAGGCCCAGCTCATCCTCGCGATGAAGCACCGGCTCGCCGAGATCACCGCGGGCCAGACGGGCAAGACCGTCGAGCAGATCAACGAGGACGGCGACCGCGACCGCTGGTTCACCGCCCAGGAGGCGCTCGAGTACGGATTCGTCGACCACATCCGCGAGTCGGCGACCGACGTCGTCGGCGGCGGCGGCACCGAGACCTCCTAGAGCCCGCGACTTTCGAGACAGGTAAGAGAAGAGAACATGGAACTCCCCACCTTCGGCGGCGCCCGCGGCGCCGGCTCCACCGCCACGAGCCCGTCGTCGCGGTACATCCTCCCCAGCTTCGAGGAGCGCACGGCCTACGGCTACAAGCGCCAGGACCCGTACGCGAAGCTCTTCGAGGACCGCATCATCTTCCTCGGCGTGCAGGTCGACGACGCGTCCGCGGACGACGTCATGGCCCAGCTGCTCGTGCTCGAGTCGATGGACCCCGACCGCGACATCGTGATGTACATCAACTCGCCCGGCGGCTCCTTCACGGCCATGACGGCGATCTACGACACGATGCAGTACGTGTCGCCGCAGATCCAGACGGTCTGCCTCGGCCAGGCGGCGTCCGCCGCCGCCGTGCTGCTCGCGGGCGGCGCGCCCGGCAAGCGCCTCGCGCTCCCCAACGCGCGGGTGCTCATCCACCAGCCCGCCACGGGCGAGTCCAGCGGCGGACAGGCCTCCGACATCGAGATCCAGGCCGCCGAGATCATGCGCATGCGCTCCTGGCTCGAGGACACGCTCGCCAAGCACACCAACCGCGAGCGCGACCAGATCAACCGCGACATCGAGCGCGACAAGATCCTGGGCGCGGACGAGGCGCTCGAGTACGGCCTCATCGACCAGGTGCTCACCTCGCGCAAGAACCTGACGGCGGCGATCCCCGCCCGCTAGGCCCGCACGGACGAGAGGGGCGGTCGGCATCAGCCGACCGCCCCTCTTCCGTCGCCCCGATGTCCCGGCCCGGATGCGTCAGGCCGCCGGCTCCGCGATCTCGCCGCGCTCGATGGCCTCCCGCTCGAGCTCCCGCACGATCGGCAGCACCTGCGCGCCGAACCGCTCGATGTCCTCGAGGTAGTGCAGGAAGCCGAGCAGCAGCAGGTCCACCCCGCGCTTGCGGTACTCCACCATGCGCCGCGCGATCTGCTCCGGGGTGCCGATGAGGCCCGTGCGGAAGCCGTCGTTGTACTGCACGAGGTCGCGGAAGGTGGAGTCGGACCACATGCCCTTGCCGTCCCCGGTGGAGGATCCCGCCTGCTTCACGGCCTGGCGGAAGCCCTCGACGGCGTCGGGGTTCGCCTTCGCGATGATCTCCTCGAGCACGTCCTTCGCCTCCTGCTCCGTGTCGCGGGCGATGACGAAGCCGTTGAGGCCGAACCGCACCCGCTCCGCGCGCCCGGCCGCGCGGGCGGAGGCGAGCACGTCGTCGCGCTGCTCCTCGAACCCGGCGAAGTCCTTGCCGTTGGAGAAGTACCAGTCGGTGACGCGGCCGCCCATCTCGCGCGCGTCCGTGCTGTTGCCGCCCATGAAGATCTCCGGGTGCGCCCTTCCCGGCACGGCGACGGGCGGCGGCTTGAGCGTGAAGTCGTGGATCCGGTAGAAGTCACCGAGGTGCGTGAAGTCCTTCTCGGTCCAGAGGCCCCGGAGCACGCGGATGAACTCCTCGGTGCGGCGGTACCGCTCCCCGTGCTCGAGCCACGGCTCCCCGAACCCGACGAACTCGTCCTTGAGCCAGCCGGACACGACGTTGACGGCGGCGCGGCCGTGCGACATGTGGTCGGCCGTGATGATCCACTTGGCCAGCACGCCCGGGTGCCACAGCCCGGGGTGCACGGCGGCGATCACCTTGAGGCGCTCGGTGGCGAGGAGGAGGCCGAGGGAGAACGACGTGGACTCGTGCTGCTGGTCGGCGCCGTAGGACGCGGCGTACCTCACCTGGCTCAGCGCGTAGTCGAAGCCGTTCCTCTCGGCGAGCTGGGCGACCCGGACGTTGAAGTCGAAGTCGAAGTGCGTGCGCTGCTCGATGTCGCTCGTCACGAGGCCGCCCGAGACGTTCGGGACCCAGTAGGCGAAGGACAGCGCGTCGGGGGATGCGGTGGCGGGGTTCTCGGTCATGCGGACATGGTGGGCGACCGACGCTGGGGTGCACCCGCGTGTTGCGTCGTGTGACGCGTCGATAGCACGCGACGGGCCGTCCTCCCAGGGGTCCGGGCGATGTCCCATGCACGGGTTAGGCTCGTGGCACACCGCACGACTTCCGGGGAGGCATTCATGGCACGCATCGGCGAGAGCGCGGATCTGCTCAAGTGCTCCTTCTGCGGGAAGAGCCAGAAGCAGGTCCAGCAGCTGATCGCGGGACCGGGCGTCTACATCTGCGACGAGTGCGTGGAGCTCTGCAATGAGATCATCGAGGAGCGCCTGGCCGAGGCCAGCGAGGAGACCACGGGCGAGTTCGACCTCCCCAAGCCCAAGGAGATCTTCGGCTTCCTCGACGAGTACGTCATCGGGCAGGAGGCCGCCAAGCGCGCCCTGTCCGTCGCGGTCTACAACCACTACAAGCGCGTGCGCGCGGTCGGCACCATCGGCCCGGCGGAGGCGGTGGGCGAGGAGATCGAGATCGCGAAGAGCAACATCCTGCTCATCGGCCCCACGGGCTGCGGCAAGACGTACCTCGCGCAGACGCTCGCCAAGCGGCTCAACGTGCCGTTCGCCGTGGCGGACGCCACCGCCCTCACCGAGGCGGGCTACGTGGGCGAGGACGTGGAGAACATCCTCCTCAAGCTCATCCAGGCCGCCGACTACGACGTGAAGCGCGCCGAGACCGGCATCATCTACATCGACGAGGTCGACAAGATCGCGCGCAAGGCCGAGAACCCGAGCATCACGCGCGACGTGTCGGGCGAGGGCGTGCAGCAGGCTCTGCTGAAGATCCTCGAGGGCACGGTCGCCTCGGTGCCGCCGCAGGGCGGACGGAAGCACCCGCACCAGGAGTTCATCCAGGTCGACACCACGAATGTCCTGTTCATCGTCGCCGGCGCCTTCGCCGGCCTCGAGGACATCATCAGCCAGCGCGCGGGCAAGAAGGGCATCGGCTTCGGCGCCCCGCTGCACCGCAAGGACGTGAACGCCGACGTGTTCGGCGAGGTGCTGCCGGAGGACCTCCACAAGTTCGGCCTCATCCCCGAGTTCATCGGCCGCCTGCCCGTCGTCACGACGGTCACGCAGCTCGACCAGCGCGCGCTGATGGAGATCCTCACGAAGCCGCGCAACGCGCTCGTGCGCCAGTACCAGCGCATGTTCGAGCTCGACGGCGTGGAGCTGGAGTTCGAGCAGGGCGCTCTGGAGTCCATCGCCGACCTCGCCGTGCTCCGGCAGACGGGCGCCCGCGGCCTCCGCGCCATCCTCGAGGAGGTGCTCGGGCCGATCATGTTCGACATCCCCTCGGACGACGAGGTGGGGCGCGTGGTCATCACGCGCGAGTCGGTCGTGCAGAACGCGGCGCCCACCATCGTGCCCCGGGCCTCGATGCTCCGGGCGGAGAAGTCCGCCTGAGTCGATCTGCCCGATCCGATCCGGTCCGCCGGACGCGCGCGTCGCACGGACGGCCCGCATGATGAGAGCGCCGCACCCCGAGGGGTGCGGCGCTCTCGTCGTGCGGAACGCGGATCAGTCGGCGAGGCCCCGGCGCTCGAGGAGCGGCTCGATCACGGCGTCGCGTCCGCGGAAGTCGCGGTAGGCCTCCAGCGGGTCCTTCGATCCGCCGACGCCGAGGAGGCGCGACCGGAAGCGGTCGCCGTTCTCGCGGGTGAGCCCGCCGTTCTCGTGGAACCACTCGACGGTGTCGGCGTCGAGCACCTCGCTCCAGATGTAGGAGTAGTAGCCGGCGTCGTAGCCGCCTGCGAACGTGTGCTGGAAGTAGCTCGACGCGTAGCGGGGGAGGACGGCGGGCACGTCGAGGCCGACCGCGGCGAGGGCCTCCGCCTGGAAGGCGTCCACGTCCTCGACCGCGTCGTCGACGCCGATCCGGTGCCAGGCCTGGTCGAGGAGCGCGGCGCCCAGGTACTCGCTCGTGAGGAAGCCCTCGTTGAAGGCGGAGGAGGCCTGCACCGCGGCGACCAGCTCCTCGGGCATGCGCTCGCCCGTCTCGTGGTGCACGGCGTAGGAGGCGAGGATCTCCGGCCACAGCATCCACATCTCGTTCACCTGGCTCGGGAACTCGACGAAGTCGCGGAACACGTTCGTGCCGGCGAAGCGCGGGTAGGTGACCCGCGCGAACAGCCCGTGCAGCGCGTGCCCGAACTCGTGGAACAGCGTGTTGGCCTCGTCGTAGCTGAGGAGGGTCGGCTGGCCGGCGGGCGGCTTCGGCACGTTGAGGTTGTTGAGCACCACCGTGGGGGTGTCGAGGAGCGCGCTCTGCGAGATGAGCGGGTTCATCCAGGCGCCGCCGCGCTTCGAGTCGCGCGTGTGGAGGTCGAGCACGTAGAGGCCGACGGGGGACCCGTCCTCGTCGCGCACCTCGAAGACGCGCGCGTCCGGGTGGTACGCGGGGATGTCGTCGCGCTCGGCGAAGGTCACGCCGTAGAGCGCGGTCGCCGCGCGGAAGACGCCGTCGCGCAGCACGCGCTCGGACTCGAGGTAGGGGCGCATCCGCGCGGTGTCGACGGAGTAGCGCTCGGTGCGCACCTTCTCGCTGTAGAAGGCCCAGTCCCAGGCGGCGAGCTCGAACGTGGGCTCGCCGCGCTCCTCCTGGGTGCGGTCGATCACGCGCTGCAGCTCGACGGCCTCGGCGCGGGCGTTGCGGGCGGCGGCCGGGGCGAGGCGTCCGAGCATGTCGGCGACGGCCTCGGGGGTGCGGGCCGTCTGGTCGGCCGTGACGGCCGCCGCGTGGCTCGAGAAGCCGAGGAGGGCCGCGCGCTCGGCGCGGAGGCGGGTGATCTCCCGCACGAGCGGGCGGTTGTCGTGGTCGTTCCCGCGGGATCCGCGGGCGAGGGACGCCTCCATGATGCGCTGGCGCAGCCCGCGGTCCGTCAGCTGGGCGAGGTACGGGTGGCCCGTGGGCAGCACCAGCGTGATGAGGTGCTTGCCGTCGAGGCCGCGGTCGGCGGCGGCCTGCGCGGCGGCGGCGATCGCGCCCTCGCCGAGGCCGTCGAGCTCGGCCGGGTCGTCCACGACGACGGCGAGGTCGTTGGTGTCCTCGAGGAGGTTCGACTCGAAGCGCGTGGTGAGCACCGACAGGCGGCGGTTGAGGTCGCGCAGGCGCCCCTTGGCGTCGTCGTCGAGGCCGGCGCCGGCGATCGTGAACTCGGCGAGGTACCGCTCGACGAGGTACACGGACTCGGCGCCGAGGCCCGAGTCGTGACGGGACGCGTGCACCGTGCGGATCCGGGCGTAGAGCGCGGAGTCGAGGCGGATCGCGTCCTCGTGGGCGGCGAGCTCGGGGGCGATCTCCGCCTCGAGCTCGCGCGTGAAGGGGGAGCTGTCGGACGAGGTGAGGGTGAAGAAGACGTGTCCGACGCGGTCGAGGATCCGTCCCGCGCGCTCGAGGGCGACGAGCGTGTTCTCGAAGGTCGGCGGCTCGGGGGAGTCCGCGATCGCGCGCACCTCCGCCAGGTGCTCGGCGATCCCGGCCTCGAAGGCGGGGCGGAAGTGGTCCTCCCGGATGTCGTCGAAGGGCGGCATGCCGTAGGGGAGGGTGCTCGGCTCGAGGAAGGGGTTCGGGGGCGTCGTCATGTAGCGAGCCTAGGCCGGGCGCCGACCTAGGCTCGGGGGGTGAACAGCGAGCGATACACCCACGGCCACCACGAGAGCGTCCTCCGCGTGCACAGCGCGCGCACCGTCCGGAACTCCGCCGCCTACCTCGAACCGCATCTGCGGGCCGGGCTCGACGTGCTGGACGTGGGCAGCGGCCCCGGGACGATCACGGTGGAGCTCGCCGACCTCGTGGCGCCGGGCCGCGTGGTCGGGATCGACATGTCGGAGGAGGTCGTCCGGCAGGCCGCCGGGCTCGCCGCCGAGCGGGGCACCGCGAACGTGGAGTTCGCGGTCGGGTCCGTGTACGAGCTGCCCTACGCGGACGCGTCGTTCGACGTCGTGCACGCGCACCAGGTGCTCCAGCACGTCGGCGACCCGGTGCGGGCGCTGGCGGAGATGCGCCGCGTCACGCGCCCCGGCGGGCTCGTGGCGGCCCGCGACGTCGTCTACTCGAAGGTCGCGCTCTTCCCGGAGTCGGACGGGCTGCGGCTCTGGGCCGACGTCTACCTGCCCGTGCACCGGGCGAACGGCGGCGAGCCCGACGCCGGATCCCGGCTGAAGGCGTGGGCGCGGGAGGCCGGGTTCACGGACGTGGCGTCCAGCGCATCCGTGTGGTGCTTCTCCTCCGACGACGAGCGCGCGTGGTGGGGCGGCGCCTGGGCCGACCGGGCCGTGGCGTCCTCCTTCGCCGGCCAGGCGCTCGAGGGCGGCTTCGCCTCCGACGACGACCTGCAGGCCATCCGCGCCGGCTGGCAGGACTGGGCGGCGGACGCCGACGGGTTCCTCGCGATGCCGCACGGCGAGGTGCTCGCGCGCCGCTGACCGGTCGCCCGTCCCCGGACGCGAGGGAGGCCCGCCGGACGCGTCGTCCGGCGGGCCTCTTCGCGCGTCGCGTCCGCGACGCGGCGACGCGTCAGTCGTCGAACGGGTCGTCGGTGCTCTCGCCGGGGATCGTGATGGTGGCGGCGTCCTCGATCGGGTCGTAGCGGATCACGGTGCCGTCGTCGAGCTCGACCACGGGCTTCCGCTCGAGCCACGTGAGCGTCCAGCGCCACCCGGACGTGTCGGCGTCGAGCGCCACCACGTCGGACTCGACCGTCTTCACGGCGAGGAGGACGACCTCGGGGAGCTCCGCCGGGGCGGTGCCGCCGACGGGCCAGCGGGTGCCGAGCTGCATCAGACGTCCTGCTCGTAGGTGACCCACGTGGTGCGGCGGGCGATGCGGTCGTAGAGGCGCTGGGCGTCGGCGTTGTCCTCCGCGGTGATCCACCGGAGCATGCTCGCGCCGTCGCGGCGCGCGGCCTCGCCGACCGCCGCGACGAGCTGCTCGCCCACGCCCTGGCGGCGCGAGATCTCGCGCACGTACAGGTCGTCGAGCAGCAGGCCGTCGGCGCCGCGCGCCAGGCGCGCGAAGCGGTGGAAGTGGGCGAGGCCGACGAGGGTGCCCTCGTGCGCGTCGTCGACGGCCACGAGCCCGGTGCTCGCGTGCTGGTCGTCGATGAGGTGGCTCCACGCGAGCACGGCGTTCTCGTCGGTCAGCTCGATGCCGTAGGACTCGGCGTAGCCGGTGAACAGGTCGAACCAGGGGAAGAAGTCGCCGTCGCGGACGGGGCGGATCGAGATGGTCATGCGTCGGTCTCCTCGTGCTGCTCGGCGTTCGCGAGCGTGATGCGGGTGACGGCGGGGCCGTCCCCCTCGGTGAAGGTCAGGTCGGTGATGCGGCCCACGGCGCGGAGGTCCTGCGCCACGAGCTCGAGCGAGCGGATGTCCTCCGGCGACGCGGAGACCACGGCCTCGGCGACCGGGGTCTTCTGCGAGGCCTTGGCGTCGGTCTTGGCGCGGCGGATGCCCACGAGCGCGCGGCCGGCGAGGGCGAGGAGCCGCGGATCGGCCGAGCCGCCGGTCGCCGGGGCGTCCGGGGTCGGCGCGATCGGCCAGGGCGCGGTGTGGATCGAGCCGTCGTGCGACCAGCTCCACGCCTCCTCGGCCGCGAACGGCACGAAGGGCGCGAACAGGCGCAGCAGCACGTCGAGCGCCTCGCGGAGGGCCGCGACGGCGGATCCCCGGTCGGCCGGGTCGGCGTCGGCCGAGTAGGCGCGGTCCTTGACCAGCTCGAGGTAGTCGTCGCAGAAGGTCCAGAAGAAGCTCTCCGTGACCTCGAGCGCGCGGGCGTGGTCGTACTCCTCGAGCGCCGTGGTGGCCGTCTCGACGACCTCGGCGAGGGCGGCGAGCATCCCCACGTCGATGGCGTGCGTGGCCCGGGCGCCCTCCGGCGCCTCGAAGGACAGGATGAACTTCGCCGCGTTGAGGACCTTGATCGCGAGCCGACGGCCGATCTTGATCTGCGTCGGGTTCTGCGGGTCCATGGCGGCGTCAACACCGAGGCGCGCGGACGCGGCCCAGTAGCGGACCGCGTCGGAGCCGAACTGCTCGAGCGTGGCCGCGGGGGTCACGACGTTGCCCTTGGACTTCGACATCTTCTTGCGGTCGGGGTCGAGGATCCAGCCGGAGATCGCGGCCGTCCTCCACGGCGCCTGGCCGTGCTCCAGCTCGGCGCGGAGGACCGTGGAGAAGAGCCACGTGCGGATGATGTCCTGGCCCTGCGGGCGCATCGAGAACGGGAAGACGAGGTCGAACAGCTCGGGGTCGCGCTCCCAGCCGCCCGCGAGCTGCGGGGTGAGGGACGAGGTGGCCCACGTGTCCATGACGTCGAGCTCGCCCTGGAAGCCGCCGGGCACGCCGCGCTGGTCCTCCGTGAAGCCGGGGGCGGGATCCGACGACGGGTCGACGGGCAGCTGCTCCTCCGTCGGCGTGATCGCCTTGTCGAACTCCGCGTTGCCGTCGGCGTCGAGCGGGTACCAGACGGGCAGCGGCACGCCGAAGAAGCGCTGGCGCGAGACGAGCCAGTCGCCGTTGAGGCCGCCGACCCAGTTCTCGTACCGCACGCGCATGAAGTCGGGCACGAACCCGATCTCCCGGCCGCGCGCGATGAGGCCCGCGCGGAGCTCCTCGTCGCGGCCGCCGTTGCGGAAGTACCACTGCCGGGTCGAGACGATCTCGAGGGGCTTGTCGCCCTTCTCGTAGAACTTCACGGGGTGGGTGATCTTGCGCGGCTCGCCGATCAGCTCGCCGGACTCCGTGAGGAGCTCGACCATCGCGGCCTTCGCGGAGAACACCGTCTTGCCGGCGAGGGCGGCGTAGGCCGCGCGGCCCGCCTCGGACGTGATCGCGGCGGGCGCCTCGGAGACGATGCGGCCGTCGAAGCCGACGATCGCGCGGTTCTCCAGCTGCAGCTCGCGCCACCAGACGACGTCGTTGAGGTCGCCGAAGGTGCAGACCATCGCGATGCCGGATCCCTTGTCGGGCTGCGCGAGGTGGTGCGCGAGCACGGGCACCTCGACGCCGAAGACGGGCGTCGTGACGGTGGTGCCGAACAGGCCCTGGTACCGCTCGTCGTCGGGGTGCGCGACGAGGGCCACGCATGCCGCGAGGAGCTCGGGGCGCGTGGTGTCGATGATCACGTCGTCGCCGCCCGGGCGGTGGAACGCGAGGCGGTGGTACGCGCTCGGCTGCTCGCGGTCCTCCAGCTCGGCCTGCGCGACGGCGGTGCGGAAGGTGACGTCCCACAGCGTCGGCGCGTCGGCCTGGTACGCCTCGCCGCGGGCGAGGTTGCGGAGGAACGCGCGCTGCGACGCGACCTGGGCCTCCTGGCCGATGGTGCGGTAGCTCTGGCGCCAGTCGACGCTGAGGCCCAGCGTGCGGAACAGGTCCTCGAACTGCTTCTCGTCCTCCTCGGTGAGGCGCTCGCACAGCTCGATGAAGTTGCGGCGGCTGATCGGCTGCTGGTCGCCGGGCTTCGAGGTGCCGCCGGTCTCGGCGGGCTGGAAGCCGGGGTCGTAGGGGAGCGTGGGGTCGCAGCGGACGCCGTAGAAGTTCTGGACCCGGCGCTCGGTGGGGAGGCCGTTGTCGTCCCAGCCGAGCGGGTAGAAGACGCTCTCGCCGCGCATGCGGCGGTACCGGGCGATGACGTCCGTGTGCGTGTAGCTGAAGACGTGGCCGATGTGGAGGGATCCGCTCGCCGTGGGCGGCGGGGTGTCGATGGAGAAGACGGTGCCCGCGGTGGCCTCGTCGCGGCGGAAGTCGTAGGTGCCGTCGGCCTGCCAGCGGCCGCCCCACTTGGCCTCGAGGCCCTCGAGGGCCGGCTTGTCGGGGACCCGGGCGACCTGTCCGATCGCCTCCTGCGCGGTGTCCGGACGTCGTTCGTCAGCCATGCGTGCTCCGGTTCCCTCGATGTGGACGGCACCGTGTCGATGGTGAGGTGCCTTCTGTGCGGGGATAAGGCTACCGGATGGGGGCGCGACGGCCGGATGCGGGGACCGTCACGGGCCCCGCATCCGGCGCGGGCATCAGGCGTCGTAGTCCTCCCGGGCGGCGCGGAACGCCCGGCGCATGGCGTCGACGCGGGCGGTCAGCTCGGGCGGCACCCGGCCGCCGAACCGCGCGAAGTGCGCGTCCACGGCGTCGAGCTCCTCGAGCCAGGAGGCGGGGTCCAGCGCCAGCAGCTCGTCGAGCGCGCCCTCGGCGAGGTCGAGCCCGGCGACGTCGAGGTCGTCCGCCAGGGGCAGGCCGCCGACCGGGCTCGGGCGGACGTCCACGCGGTCCTCGACGCGGCGCACGATCCACTCGAGCACGCGCGCGTTCTCGCCGAAGCCCGGCCAGAGGAAGGAGCCGTCGTCGCCCCTGCGGAACCAGTTGACCTGGAAGACCCGCGGGGCTCCGGCGCCCAGGCCCGCGCCGACCTCGAGCCAGTGCCGCCAGTGGTCGGCCATGTCGTAGCCGACGAAGGGCTGCATCGCGAAGGGGTCGTGGCGGAGCTCGCCGACCCGGCCCTCCGCGGCGGCGGTGCGCTCGGACGCCATGGTCGCGCCGACGAAGACGCCGTGCTCCCAGTCGTCCGCCTCCGCCACGAGCGGCACGTTGGTGGCGCGCCGGCCGCCGAACAGGATCGCGTCGACGACCACGCCGTCGGGGTCGTCCCAGCCGTCCGCGAGCGTCGGGCACTGCTCGATCCCCACGGTGAAGCGCGCGTTCGGGTGCGCGGCGGGCGTGCCGGAGGCGGGCGACCACGGCCGCCCCTGCCAGTCGACGAGGCCGGCCGGCGGCGTCGGGGTCATGCCCTCCCACCACACGTCGCCGTCGGGGCGGAGCGCGACGTTGGTGTAGATCGCGTTGCCCCAGATGGTGGACATGGCGACCGGGTTCGTCGCCTCGCCCGTGCCCGGCGCGACGCCGAAGAGGCCGCGCTCGGGGTTGACCGCGCGGAGCCGGCCCTGCGCGTCCGGGCGGAGCCACGCGATGTCGTCGCCGAGCGTCTCGACCGTCCAGCCCGGGATGGTGGGCGTGAGCATCGCGAGGTTGGTCTTGCCGCACGCCGACGGGAACGCCGCCGCGACGTGGAAGCGGCGGCCCTCGGGGCTCGTGATGCGGATCAGGAGCATGTGCTCCGCGAGCCAGCCCTCGTCGCGCGCCATGGCCGAGGCGATGCGGAGCGAGAAGCACTTCTTGCCGAGGAGGGCGTTGCCGCCGTAGCCCGAGCCGAACGAGATGATCTCGCGCTCCTCGGGGAAGTGGCAGATGCGCTTGTCGGGGTTGTGCGGCCACGGGACGTCGGGCGTGCGGCGTCCCGCGTCGTCCACGAGCGGGGCGCCGAGGCCGTGCAGCGCGCGGACCCACGCGGTGTCCGGGCCGATGAGGCGGAGCGCGTCGTCGCCCATCCGGGTCATGAGCGCCATGCTCGCGACGACGTAGGGGCTGTCGGTGATCTGGACGCCGAGCTGCGAGATGGCGCCGCCGAGCGGGCCCATCGAGAACGGGACGACGTAGAGGGTGCGGCCGCGCATGGATCCGGCGAACAGCTCCCGGAGCTCCGCGCGCGTCTCGTCGGGATCGCGCCAGTTGTTCGTCGGGCCGGCGTCCTCCTCGCGGGCGGAGCAGATGAAGGTGCGGTCCTCGACGCGCGCGACGTCGGCCGGGTCGCTGCGGGCGAGGAAGCTGTGCGGGCGCCACTCGGGGTTCAGCTTGATGAGGGTGCCGGCGTCGACCATCTGCCGGGTGAGGCGGTCGTACTCGGCGACGCTGCCCGTGCACCAGACCACCCGGTCGGGGTGGGTGAGCGCGGCGACCCCGGCGACCCAGGCGGCGATGCGGGGATCGCGGCACAGCGCGGGCGCCTCCGTGCCAGGCGGCAGGGGGGCGGCGGCGGGCGTCGCGGCGGGCGGTGCCGCGGCGTCGGCGGCGGCGGGATCGGCCGCGCGCGGTCCGGCGGCGGTGAGCGGGGGTGCGTCCTGGATGGTGGTCATGTCGGTCCGTCCTCGTCGATCGGTCTGTTGTTCCAGCCTGCGACCCGTCAGGATGGGGTTCGGGGATCCGTCGGCGTGAAGAAGCGCCGATGTTCACGGAGAGGTGAAGGCATGGACCAGCTCGTCATCGGCCGGCGCATCCGGCACGCGCGGAAGGGCGCCGGGCTCACGCTGCAGGCGCTGGGGGAGCGGGCGGGGATCCTGCCGAGCCAGCTGAGCATGATCGAGAACGGCCGGCGCGAGACGCGGCTGTCGACGCTCGGCCGGATCGCCGGGGCGCTCGGCGTGGACGTCACGCACCTGCTCGCCGCCGACGCGCCGGATGCGCGCTCGGCCCTCGAGATCGAGCTCGACCGCGCGCAGCGCTCCTCCCTCTACGGCTCGCTCGGGCTGCCCGCCGTGCCCGCCAGCCGCGCGCTGCCGCAGGAGACGCTCGAGGCGCTCGTGGGCCTGCACCGCGAGCTCGCCCGGCGCGCCCGCGAGTCCATCGCGACGCCCGAGGAGGCCCGGCGCGCGAACACCGAGCAGCGGCTCATGATGCGCGGGCGCGACAACCACATCCCCGAGATCGAGGAGCTGGCCGAGCGGATGCTCGCCGACGTCGGCCACCGCGCCGGCGCGCTCTCGCATCGCAGCGTGAGCCGGATGGCCGAGGGGCTCGGCTTCGAGCTGATCTACGTGGACGACCTGCCGCGCTCGACGCGCTCGGTCACCGACCTCGGGGAGGGCCGCATCTACCTGCCGCCCGCGTCGATCCCGGGCGGCCACGGCCTCCGCTCCATGGCGCTGCAGGCCATGGCGCACCGCGTCCTCGGGCACGAGGAGCCCGCGAGCTACGCCGACTTCCTGCGGCAGCGGCTGGAGATCAACTACTTCGCGGCCGCGTGCCTCATGCCGCTCACGCAGTCGGTCGCGTTCCTCGCCGACGCCAAGGCGCGGCGCGACCTCGCGGTCGAGGACTTCCGCGACGCGTTCGGCGTGACGCACGAGGCGGCGGCGCTCCGGCTCACGAACATCAGCACGACGCACCTCGACCTGCGCGTGCACTTCCTCCGGGTCGGCGGCGACGGCGCGGTCTACAAGGCCTACGAGAACGACGGGCTGCCGCTGCCGGTGGACGTGACGGGCGCGGTCGAGGGCCAGCCCGTGTGCCGGGAGTGGGCGGCGCGCGGCGCGTTCGACCGCACGAACCGCACGACCGAGTTCCACCAGTACACGGACACGCCCGCGGGCACGTTCTGGTGCTCGACGCAGACCGGATCCACGGCCGAGGGCGAGTACTCGATCTCGTTCGGCGTGCCGTTCGCGCACGCGAAGTGGTTCCGCGGGCGGGAGACGACCGCGCGGAGCGTGTCGCGGTGCCCGGACGAGTCGTGCTGCCGACGCGCCGACCCGGAGGACGCCGGCCGGTGGCGCGACCGCGCCTGGCCGAGCGCCCGGCTGCATGCGCACATCCTCGCGCCGCTGCCGCGCGGGGCGTTCCCGGGGGTCGACGACCGGGAGCTGTACGCGTTCCTCGATCGGCACGCCGGGGTGTGACGCGGGCGTCGCCGGGTGGTCGTTCTCCGAGGCCGGGCCGACCGCCGCGCGTCCGAACCCGACCGGCCGTCAGCGCGCCGCGGCGTCCGGATCCAGCCGGGGCACGGCGTCGAGGAGCGCGCGCGTGACGGGGTGGGCCGGACGCGCGAGCACGTCCTCGGCCGATCCGCGCTCGACGACGCGGCCCTCGCTCATCACGGCGACCTCGTCGCTCATGTGCGCGACGACGCCGAGGTCGTGCGAGATGAGCAGCAGCCCGAGGCCGAGCCGGCGCTGCAGCTCGTCGAGGAGGTCCAGCACCTGCGCCTGCACGGCGATGTCGAGCGCGGAGACCGGCTCGTCGCAGATGAGCACGTCCGGCCGCGCGGCGAGCGCCCGGGCGATCGCGACGCGCTGGCGCTGCCCGCCGGAGAGCCGGGCGGGGCGGCGGCCCAGGAGCGCGGGCTCGAGGCCCACCTGCGCGAGGAGCGTGCAAGGCGTGTCGCGGACGTCCGGCCCGCGCAGGTCGGCGACCGCGAGGGCGTCGCGGAGGACGCGCTCGACGGTCCAGCGCGGGTCGAACGAGGCCAGCGGATCCTGGTACACGGCGCCCACGCGGGGCCGACGCGCGTGGCGGTCCCGTTCGGGGATGCCGCTCCACGGCTCGCCGTCGAGGGTCACGACGCCGGTGTCGGGCTCCTCGAGCGCGAGCAGCAGGCGCGCGACGGTGGTCTTGCCGGAGCCGGATCCGCCCACCAGCCCGAGCGTGCGCCCGCGGCGGACCTCGAGCGAGACGTCGTCGACGGCCGTGCGGACGGATCCGCCGGGGCCGCGGTACGCGCGGGTGACGCCGGCGGCGCGGAGGACGACGCGGTGGTCGGCCGGCGGGGTGGGCGCGGGTCGCGGGGCGTCGTGGTCGTCGGGGCCCGGGGAGGCGACGCCCGGGGAGGCGACGCCCGGGGAGGCGACGCCCGGGGAGGCGACGCCCGGGGAGGCGGGCGCCGCCGCCGCGCGGCGCTCCTCCGACAGCGGCACCCCGCGCGGGACGCCCGTGGGCACGGCCGCGACGAGCGCGCGCGTCCGGCGGTGCGCGGGCGCGCGGAGGACGTCCGCGGTGGGGCCCTCCTCGACGACGCGGCCGTCGTGCATCACGGCGACGCGGTCCGCGAGGCGGGCGACGACGGCGAGGTCGTGGCTCACGAGCAGCGTCGCCTGGCCGGCGGCGCGCAGCTCGGCGAGGAGGTCGAAGATCCGCGCCTGCACGGTCGCGTCGAGGGCCGTCGTGGGCTCGTCGGCCACGAGCAGCGGCGGGTCGAGGGCGATGGCGGCCGCGAGCAGGGCGCGCTGGCGGAGCCCGCCGGAGAGCTCGCCGGAGCGCTGGCGGGCGCGCATCCCGGGATCGGGCATGCCGACCCGCTCGAGCAGCTCGACGACGCGCGCCTGCCGGGCCCGCGCGTCCCGCATGCCGTGCAGGCGGAGCGGGTCGCCGATCTCGCGGCCGATCGGGCGGAGCGGGTCGAGCGAGGACAGCGCGTCCTGGAGCACGAGGCCGACGCCGGATCCGCGCACCCGCCGCCACGCGCGGGGCGTCGCCGCGCGGAGGTCGCGGCCGCCGACCTCCAGCGCCCCCGCCTCCACGTGCGCGCCCGCCCCGGCGAGGCCGAGGAGGCTCCGGGCGGTGACGCTCTTGCCGGATCCCGAGGTGCCGACGAGCGCCAGGCACTCGCCCGGCGCGATCCGGAGCGAGACGCCGTGCACGACGCGCACGCCGCCGAAGGACACGCGCAGGTCCTCGACGCGGAGCGCGAGGGGGACGGCGGGCGCGGCGGGCGGGACGCCGTCGTCGGGCGCGCGGCCGCTCACGACTCCCGCACCCGTCGCTCGAGCGCCCGGCCGAGCACGGTGGACGCCGTGGCCGTGAGCACGATCATCAACCCGGGCACCACGGTCAGCCACGGCGCGGAGCCGATGTAGGTGCGGCCCGCGGCGAGCATGGCGCCCCACTCGGGATCCGGCGGCACCGTCCCGAGCCCCAGGTAGCTGAGCGACGACGCCCACACGATCGCCTGCCCCACCCCGAGCGTGCCCAGCACGAAGAGCGGCGCCGCGGTGTTCGGCAGGATGTGCCGCGCGAGCACCACGAGCGGCGGGCGGCCGAGCACGGTCGCCGCCTCCACGTACGGCGACCGGCGCACCGACATGACGCGGCCGCGGATGATGCGGGCGTAGCCGGGGGCCGCGGAGACGCCCACCGCGAGCGTGGCGCTGCCGATCCCGGGGCCGAGGATCACGATGAGGAAGAGCGCGAGCAGGAGCCCGGGGAAGGCGAAGACGACCTCGATCACGCGGTTGACCGCGAAGTCGGCGACTCGGCCGAGGAGCGCGGCGGCGAGGCCCAGGACGGCGCCCAGGCCGAGGCCGATCGCGGTGGCGCTCACCCCGATCACGAGGCTCGGGCCCGCGCCGTGCACGACGCGCGTGAGCACGTCGCGGCCGGACTCGTCGGTGCCGAGGAGGTGGCCGGGCCCGGGCGCGCGGAAGGCCTCGGCGGGGGCGATGGCGAGCGGGTCGCCGGGCGCGAGGAGGCCCGGCGCGACGGCGGCCGCGACGAGGAGCGCGACCACGAGGGCCGCGCCCGCGGTGCCGGCGATCGCGAGGACCGGCACGGGCGGGCGCGACGGCGCGGTCGCGAGGAGCGTCTCGGCGCGGGGATCGCTCATCGCGCGGCCGCCCGCGGGGCGGATGCGCCGGCGGCCGCCGACGCGTCGGGGGCGGGGGCGGACGACGGCGCCGCGGCCGGCACGGGGCCGGTCCGCGCGTCGACGAGCCGCGGATCCACGAGGCGGGCCAGCAGGTCGGTGACCGCGGTGAGCACGATGTAGACGACGGCGACCACGAGCACGACCCCCACGATGACCGGGACGTCGCGGCTCGTCACCGCCGCGAGCGCCGTGCGGCCGAGGCCGGGGCGGGCGAAGATCTGCTCGACGACGACCGCGCCCGAGATGAGGAACCCGAACGCCCAGCCGGAGAGGGCGATGCCCGGGGCGGCCGCGTGCCGGAGCGCGTGCCGCAGCCGCACCCCCGCCTCGGACTCGCCGCGCGCCCGGGCCGCGAGCGCGAAGGGCGCGTCGAGCGCGTCGAGGAGGGCCTCGCGCATGATCTGGCCGAGGAAGCCGGCGAGCGGGATCGCGAGCGTCAGCACGGGGAGCACGAGGCCCGCGGGGGAGGACCCGCTCACGGCGGGCAGCCAGCCGAGGCCGGTGGAGAGGACGAGGATCAGCACCACGCCGATCCAGAAGTGCGGGAGCGACGCCGCGACGATCTCGACGCCCGCGCCGAGCGCCGCCGCCACGCGCCCCGCCCCGGTGGAGACGAACGCGAGGGCGAGCGCGAGGATCCAGGCCACGGCGAGCGCCAGCACCGCGAGCAGGAGCGTGCCCGGCAGCTGGCGCGCGAGCACCGCGACGACGTCCTCGCGGAGCGCGTAGGAGCGGCCGAGGTCGCCCTGCGCGAGGCGCCCGAGCTGCGCGAGGTACTGCACGAGGAGCGGCTGGTCGAGCCCGTACTCGGCGCGCACGGCCTCGACGGCCTCGGGCGGCGCCTGCGAGCCCGGGCCGCCGAGGATCGCCTGCGCCGGGTCGCCCGGGATCAGCCGCACGGCGAGGAACGTGACGGTCGCGACCGCCCACAGCACGAGCACCGCGCCGCCGATCCGCGCCGCCGCGGCCCGCAGGAGCGCGGGCGCGCGGGAGGCGGACGCGGGTCGGGCGCGGCCCCGGGTCACCGGGCGAGCCAGGCGTCGTACAGGGTGGGCGTCGCGACGGACGGCAGCGCGCGGAGGCCCTGCACCGCCGTGCCGTGCAGGAAGTGGTTCTGCTGGTCGTAGAGCGGGAGGATCCAGTACCCGGCCATGACCCGCTCCTGCACGTCGGCGTAGAGCGCGTTCCGGCGGTCGAGGTCGGTCGTGGAGCGGGCCTCGGCGAGCGCCTGGTCGATCTCCGGCACGGAGACCTTGGCGTGGTTCGCGAAGTAGCCGCTGGGCGCGGGCGTGATGCCCGAGGTGTCGTAGAGGATCCGCAGCACGTCGGGACCCGCCTTCGTGTACGGCGCGCTCACGAGCTCGTACGCGTCGTCGCCGAGCGCCTCGTACCAGCTGCCGAGGTCCATCGGCTCGAGCTGCACGTCGAACCCGACGGCCTTGACGTTCGCCTGGATCTGCTCGAACAGCGACTGCTCGGCGGGGATCGACTGGTTGGTGCTCACGGGGAAGCGCAGCGTGAGGCGCGTCCCGTCCTTGGTGCGGATCCCGTCGGCGTCCTTCGTCGACCAGCCGGCCTCGTCGAGCAGCTGGACCGCGCGGTCCGCGTCGATCGCGAAGAGGTCGGCGTCGGAGACGGCGGCGGGCTCGGTGCTGGCGAGCGGGGAGTGCGAGCGCTCGGCGGTCCCCTGGAACAGCGCCGTGATGCCTGCGTCGACGTCGGCCGAGCGGATGAAGGCCTCGCGGACGCGCTCGTCGTCGAAGGGCGCCTGGCCCGAGTTCAGCTCGATGCGGTTGGAGGCGCCCGGCCGCGGGGCGTCGAGCTCGCCGAGCGCGCCGGACGCCGTGGCGGAGGCGATGGCGTCGGGCTGCGCGTTGTCGATCACGTCGACCTCGCCGCTCTGCAGGGCCGCGTAGCGCGACGCGGCGTCGGGCAGGAAGCGCCAGTCGATGCGCTCCAGGTAGGCGGGGCCCGTGTGCGCGGCGTCGGCGGGCGGCGACGCGTAGGCGTCGTTCCGCACGAGCGAGATCGACTGCTGGCGGTCCCAGCGCTCGACGGAGAACGGCCCTGTGCCGATGGGCTGCGCGCAGTTCGCGTCCGTGCCGCGGGCGATCCCGGCGGGCGACTCCATCGCGAGCCACGGCTGGGAGAGCGACTCGAGCAGCGCGCTGTCGGGCGTGGAGAGCGTGAGCCGCACCGTGTCGGCGTCGACGGCGGTCGCGTCGGTGACCGCCTGCAGGGCGAGGTACCCGGTGGAGGAGAGCGTGGCGGGATCCTGCACGTGGCGGATGTTCGCGACCACGGCGTCCGCGTCGAACGGCGTGCCGTCGGTGAAGGACACGCCCTGCCGGAGCTCGAGCGTGAGGCCGAGGCCGTCGTCGCTCCAGGTCCAGCTGTCGGCGAGCCAGGGCGTGATCCCGCCCTTGCCGTCGAGGGACACCAGCGGCTCGAGGAACTGCGAGGAGACGAGCGCCTGCGGGTAGTTGCCGCCGACGTGCGGGTCGAGGCAGTCGGGCTCCGCGTCGCCGGACGCGTAGACGAGCGTGCCGCCGGGGACCGGGGTCGTGGAGGCCTCGGGGGTGGCGGTCGTGCAGCCGGAGAGGACGAGGGCGGTCGCGGCGAGGGCGCCGAGGCCCGCGAGGGCGCGGGCGCGCGAGGTGGGGATCATGGGTGCTTCCGATGTGCGCGCCGGACGGGCGCTGGTGCGGGTGGTTTCTGTACCGCGTCCAACAATACGCGAGCCGACGGCCGCCGGTGCGCGAGGATGGGCCCATGACCTCCGCCCGCCCCGCCGGCCGCCCGCGCCGCTCGTCGCGCGCGACCCTGGAGGAGGCGGCCGCCGAGCTCTTCCTCGAGCACACCTACGCGGCCACCACCGTGGAGCAGATCGCCCAGCGCGCCGGGGTCAGCCGCGCCACGTTCTTCAACTACTTCGCCTCCAAGGCCGACCTCCTCTGGGCGGGCCTCGATGACACGCTGCGGGAGGCGGGCGAGGCGGTCTCCGGCGTGGGGACCTGCGCCGCGCCCGTCGACGCCGTGGTCGAGGCGATCGCCGGAGCCGCCCGGGAGCGCGGCGAGGGCTGGCTCCCGCTCGCGCTCACCCAGCACGAGGTCATGGGCCTCGGCGCGGACGTCGCGGGGGAGGGCGTCGCCCGCGCGGCCCCGCTCGTGGACCCCGTCGCGCAGGCCCTCGCGCGCGGCGCCGGCCGACGCGCGTCCGACGGACCGGTGCGCGTGGCGGCGTCCGTCGTCGCCGCGGCCACGGCCGCCGCGGTCATGGCGTGGGCGGCCGACGGCGTGGGTCGCGGGCCGCTCGAGGGCGCGGTCCGCCGGGCGCTGGATCCGCTCCGCCCGGCGCTCCAGGCCGCCCTCGCCGCCGGCTGAACGCCGCGCGTCCTGCCGGCGAACGCGCCGAGCACGTCGGCCGCGGACCTTCCGCGACCGGTGGACGCGGTCCTACCCTGGCCGCGCGGCGCGACCGCGCCGCCCCCTCGAGATGAGAAGAGACGCCATGCACCTCATCAACGCCCTCTCCGACCGACCGCGACGGGAGGGCACCCGGTGGATCCGCGGACGTGCTCGCCGCCGCAGGACCCTCCCCGCCCTGCTCGCCCTGCTCGTCGCGATCGCCGGCATCGCGGCGGTCGCGCCCGCCGGGTCCGCGTCGGCCGTCGCCGCCGGATCCGGTCGCGCCACGCACTACTCGCTCGGCCCGGACGGCAACACGACGAACGGCAACTGCTCGCTCCCGTCGATCCCCGCGAACCGTCTCTACGTCGCCGTCGGACCCGACGCGTACCGGGGGAGCGCCGCGTGCGGCACCTACCTCGACGTGACGGGCCCGCGCGGCACCGTGCGCGTCGAGGTCGCCGACCTGTGCCCCGAGTGCGGAGCCCAGCAGCTCGACCTCAGCGAGGAGGCGTTCCGCGCGATCGGCGACTTCGACGCCGGCATCATCCCGATCTCGTGGAAGCCCGTCGCGGCCCCGACCGTGCCGCCGCTGGCGTTC
The DNA here is from genome assembly GCF_021922985.1 of Clavibacter michiganensis subsp. tessellarius. Classification (NCBI taxonomy): domain Bacteria; kingdom Bacillati; phylum Actinomycetota; class Actinomycetes; order Micrococcales; family Microbacteriaceae; genus Clavibacter; species Clavibacter tessellarius. Next base: position 750,693 of record NZ_CP040788.1, read on the forward strand.
CGGCTGAAGGAGGGGTCGTCGGCGTACTGGGCGGCGATCCAGGTGGTCGACGCCGGCACGGAGGTCCGCTCGGTCGAGGTGCGGGTCGGCGCGCGCTGGGTCCCGCTGTCGCGGACGACGTACGGCTACTGGCTCGCCTCGTCGGGCCTGGGCGCGGGCCCGTACACGGTCCGGGTCACCGACGTCACGGGACGCACGGCGACGGTGCCGGGCATCGCGCTCGACCCGATGCGGCTGCAGCGCACCTCCGCCCGGCTCGGCTGAGGGCCCGCGCGACGGCCGGGGCGCGGCGCACGGTCCGCCCCGGCCACCGCACGCGGCCGGGGGCCAGGATGTCCGCATGACCTCCGACGCCCCCGGAACGCCGACCCGCTCCGACCTCGCCTCCTCCTTCGGCGCCGTCGCCGACCAGTACGACCGCGTGCGGCCCGGGTACCCCGACGCGGCCGTCGACTGGATGCTCCCCGCGGGCTCCCGCCGCGTCGTCGACCTCGGCGCTGGAACGGGCAAGCTCACCCGCCTGCTCGCCGCGCGCGGCCTCGCCGTCACGGCGGTGGAGCCCGACGCGGGGATGCGCCGGGTGCTGGCGGAGTCGGCCCCCGACGTCGACGTCCGGGCGGGCAGCGGTGAGGCGATCCCCGTGGGCGACGGCGAGGAGGACGCGGTCCTCGTCGCGCAGGCATGGCACTGGATGGACGCGGGCGAGGCGGCGCGGGAGGCCGCGCGCGTGCTCCGCGCGGGCGGCCGGCTCGGCATCGTCTGGAACGTCATGGACACCGACGTCGACTGGGTCGCGCAGCTCGACGCCCTCCTCCAGCCGGGCCGGCGCTCCTCCGGACGCGCCGTCGAGCCCGGCCCGTTCCCCGGCTTCGGCCCGGTCGAGCACGCGTCCTTCCCGCACGTGCACCCCCTGGCGCCCGAGGACGTGGTGGCCCTGGCCGGATCCATCAGCCGGGTCATCACGCTGCCCGACGGCGAGCGCGCCCGCGTCCTCGACGACATCCGCACCCTCCTCGCCGGCCACCCGGACACAGCCGGACGCGACGTGCTCGAGCTGCCGTGGCGCGCCGACGCGTACCGGGCCCAGCTCGGCGGCTGAGCCCGCCGGATCCGCCGCCCGGGCGCGCTAGCATGGGGGCACAGGCGTCGATCCGGCCATCACCGGGGAGCCTTCGGAAGAGAGCCCCGCGCACGTCGGCGGGGAAGGTAGAACCGAACGGGTCGGGCCCGTCATCGCCCATGCAGAGTGGTCGCGCATCGCGCGGCAAGCGGGGTGGTACCGCGCTCGGGATCCGCACACGGCATCCGGGCGTCCTCGCGGAGATCCCCGTCGCCGCAGGAGATGCCATGACCTACCCCCGTCCCGTCCCCGACGACCCGGGCGCCCCCGACCACGTCGCCGCGAGCCCGCGCTTCCCCGACGTCGAGAAGGGGATCCTCGCGTTCTGGAAGCGCGACGACACCTTCCGCGCCTCCGTCGAGCGGCGCGAGGGAGGCGACGAGTGGGTCTTCTACGACGGCCCGCCCTTCGCGAACGGCCTCCCGCACTACGGGCACCTCCTCACCGGCTACGCCAAGGACGCGTTCCCGCGCTTCCAGACCATGCGCGGCAAGCAGGTCCACCGCCGCTTCGGCTGGGACACGCACGGCCTGCCCGCCGAGCTCGAGGCGATGCGCCAGCTCGGGATCACCGAGAAGAGCGAGATCGAGGAGATGGGCGTCGAGGAGTTCAACGCCGTCGCCCGCCGCTCGGTGCTCGAGTACACGGGTGAGTGGGAGGAGTACGTCACCCGCTCCGCGCGCTGGGTCGACTTCGAGGACGACTACAAGACGCTCGACGTCGACTTCATGGAGTCCGTCATCTGGGCCTTCAAGCAGCTGCACGACAAGGGCCTCGCCTACGAGGGCTTCCGCGTGCTGCCGTACTGCTGGCACGACCAGACCCCGCTGAGCAACCACGAGCTGCGGATGGACGACGACGTCTACCGCATGCGCCAGGACCAGTCCGTGACCGTCACGTTCCCGCTCGTCGGCGCGAAGGCGGAGTCGCTCGGCCTCACCGCCGTCCGCGCGCTCGCCTGGACGACCACGCCCTGGACCCTGCCCACGAACATGGCGCTCGCGGTCGGGCCGGACATCACCTACGCCGTCGTGCCCGCGGGCCCCGCCGGCACGCCCGACGCCGAGGCGCCCGACTCCCTGCCCCGCGCGTCGTCCGTGCAGCTCGCGGCCGAGGCGCTCGGATCCGAGTACCTCATCGCCCAGGACCTCGTGGGGAACTACGCCAAGGACCTCGGCTACGCATCCGCCGACGACGCGCGCGCCGCCGTCTCCCGCACCGTGCTCGGGCGGCAGCTCGAGGGCGTCGCGTACGACCGCCTCTGGGACTTCTACGCCGACACCGAGCGGTTCGGCACCGAGAACGCGTGGCAGGTGCTCGTCGCCGACTACGTCACGACCACCGACGGCACCGGCATCGTGCACCAGGCCCCGGCCTACGGCGAGGAGGACCAGCAGGTCTGCGCCGCCGCCGGCATCCCCGTGATCCTCTCCCTCGACGAGGGCGGCCGCTTCGTCGACACCGTGCCCGACGTCGCGGGGGAGCTGTGGTCGGACGCCGGGAAGACGCTCACGCGCATGCTCAAGGCGCAGGGTCGCCTCATCCGGCAGGCCAGCTACGAGCACTCGTACCCGCACTGCTGGCGCTGCAAGAACCCGCTCATCTACAAGGCCGTCTCCAGCTGGTTCGTGCGCGTCACCGACTTCCGCGACGACATGGTGCGCCTCAACCAGGACATCACGTGGACGCCCGAGAACGTCAAGGACGGCCAGTTCGGCAAGTGGATCGGCAACGCCCGCGACTGGTCCATCTCGCGCAACCGGTTCTGGGGCAGCCCCATCCCGGTGTGGAAGAGCGACGACCCGGCCTACCCGCGCATCGACGTCTACGGCAGCCTCGACGAGCTCGAGGCCGACTTCGGCGTGCGCCCGACCGACCTGCACCGCCCGTTCATCGACCGCCTCACGCGCCCGAACCCCGACGACCCGACGGGGAAGAGCACCATGCGCCGCATCGAGGACGTGCTCGACGTCTGGTTCGACTCCGGATCCATGCCGTTCGCGCAGGTGCACTACCCGTTCGAGAACCGCGAGTGGTTCGACGAGCACAGCCCGGCGGACTTCATCGTCGAGTACATCGGCCAGACCCGCGGCTGGTTCTACACGCTGCACGCGCTGTCGACCGCGCTGTTCGAGCGGCCGGCGTTCTCGAGCGTCGTGAGCCACGGCATCGTGCTCGGCAACGACGGCCAGAAGATGTCGAAGTCGCTCCGCAACTACCCGGACGTCAACGAGGTCTTCGACCGCGACGGATCCGACGCCATGCGCTGGTTCCTGCTCGCGAGCCCGGTGCTCCGCGGCGGCAACCTCGTGGTCACCGAGGAGGGCATCCGCGAGGGCGTCCGCCAGGTGCTGCTGCCGCTGTGGAGCACGTGGTACTTCTTCTCGCTCTACGCGAACTCCGCGCAGCCGGGCGGCTACGAGGCGACGCGCGACACGACGAGCGACGACGTGCTGGACCGCTACGTCCTCGCCCGCACGCGCCGCCTGGTGGCCGAGGTCACCGAGCACATGACCGCGCTCGACTCGACCCTCGCCGCGGCGTCGCTCCGCGACTTCGCCGACGTGCTCACCAACTGGTACGTGCGCCGCAGCCGCGACCGCTTCTGGGCGGGCACGGCGACGGGCGACACGCGCGCCTTCGACACGCTGTACACGGTCCTCGAGACCGTGACCCGCGTCGCCGCGCCGCTCCTGCCGCTCGTCTCCGAGCGCATCTGGAAGGACCTCACGGGCGGCCGCAGCGTGCACCTGGAGGACTGGCCGGAGCCCGACGACCTGCCCGCCGACGACCGCCTCGTGGAGGTGATGGACCGGGTCCGCCAGGTCGCGTCGACCGCGCTCTCGCTCCGCAAGCAGTCGGGCCTCCGCGTGCGCCAGCCGCTCGCGCGCCTCACGGTCGTGAGCGACGACGCCGAGGGGCTCGCCCGCTTCGAGGACATCCTGCGCGACGAGCTCAACGTCAAGGCCGTCTCCGTCGAGGAGCTCACCCCCACGAGCGCCTCCGACGCGGGCATCACGCGCCGCCTCACCGTCAACGCGCGGGTCGCGGGTCCCCGCCTCGGCAAGGGCGTGCAGCAGGTGATCCAGGCGGCCCGCTCGGGCGACTGGACCGAAGTCCACGGCGAGGTCGTCGCGGGCGGCGTGCCGCTCGTGGCCGGCGAGTACGAGCTCGTCCTGGAGGTGGCGGGCGACCGGGCCGACCAGGCGCTCGCGCTCCTGCCGGGCGGCGGCTTCCTGCTGCTCGACACCGCGCTCACCCCCGAGCTCGAGGCCGAGGGCCTCGCGCGCGACGTGGTGCGGAACGTGCAGGACGCGCGGAAGGGCGCGGGGCTCGACGTGAGCGACCGCATCGCCCTCGTGATCCGCCTCGACGCGGCGGGCGCCGAGGCCGCGGAGCGGTTCCGCGACCTCATCGCCCGTGAGACCCTGGCGGTGGCGCTGCGGATCGACGCGGACGCCGAGGCGACGGCGTCCGGCATCGTCGTCGGCGGCGGATCGCCCCTGGACATCGAGGTGGAGCGAGCATGAGTGACCAGCAGGGCGGACGGCCCTTCGACGACGACGAGCCCCGCCGCGACGACGACTTCGAGCCCGAGGGGGACCAGGGCGTCGACGCCGCGGCGCGCGCCCTCGACCCCGACGTCGACGGCCTGAGCGACGACCAGCTCTTCGCCGACGACGCGGCCGAGCTCCGCCGCGAGGCCGAGCGGTCGATCGTGGCCGGCCGCGAGGTCGACGACGAGAACTACTTCGAGCGCGAGGGGGAGCAGGTGTACCAGGCGCTCCTCTCCCGCGTCGGCGAGCAGGCGCCCCAGCCGCGCCTCACCGCGACCCGCCGCGTCGTCGAGCTGCTCGGCGACGTGCACCGCGCCTACAAGGTCGTGCACGTCACGGGCACCAACGGGAAGACGTCCACGAGCCGGATGGCGGAGAGCATCCTCCGCGCCGCCGGGCTCCGCACGGGGCTGTTCACGAGCCCGCACCTGGTGCGCGTCAACGAGCGCATCGTGATCGACGGCCAGCCCATCACCGACGAGGCGCTCAGCCGCAACTGGGCCGACGTCGAGCCGTTCATCGACCTCGTCGACCAGGAGCTCGGCGCGGCGGGGGAGCAGCCCGTCACGTTCTTCGAGGCGCTCACCGTGCTCGCGTTCGCGTCGTTCGCGGACGCGCCGGTGGACGTCGCCGTGGTCGAGGTCGGCATGGGCGGCGAGTGGGACTCCACCAACGTCGCCGACGGCGAGGTCGCGGTCTTCACCCCCGTGTCGCTCGACCACACGCAGCGGCTGGGCTCCACCGTCGCGGAGATCGCGCGCACGAAGTCGGGCATCGTGAAGCCCGCGTCCGACGTGGTCTCGAGCGCCCAGGTGCCCGAGGTCGTCGCCGAGCTGACGCGCGCGGCCGAGCTGACCGAATCGACCTGGTCGATGGAGGGGGAGCGGTTCCGCCTCCTCGACACGACCCTCGCGGTCGGCGGCCAGGTCATCAGCGTGCAGGGCCTCGCGGGCACCTACCGCGACGTCTTCCTGCCGCTGTTCGGCGCGCACCAGGCCCAGAACGCGGCGGTCGCGATCGCGGCGGTCGAGTCGTTCCTCGGCGGCGGCGACCACGCCATCCACGACGACGTCCTCGCCGAGGGCCTCGCCACCGTGACGAGCCCGGGGCGCCTGCAGGTCGTGGGCACCGAGCCGACCGTGCTGGTGGACGCCGCGCACAACCCGGCGGGCGCCGCGTCGCTCGCGGCCGCCCTGCCCGTCTACTTCACCTTCGACCGCGTGACGGCCGTGATCGGCGTGCTCACCGACAAGGACGCCGAGGGCATCGTGCGGGAGCTCGCGCCCGTGGTGGACCACTTCATCGTCACCCGGTCCGCGTCCGTGCGCTCGGTGGATCCCGACGAGCTCGCCCGCGTCGTCGTGGGCGTCGTCGGCCGCGACCGCGTCACGGTCGAGCCCGACCTCCGCACGGCGCTCGACGACGCGCGCGACTCCGCCGGCGAGACGGAGAAGGGCGCGGCGCTCGTCACCGGCTCGATCCTCCTCGTGGGCGAGGCCATCGAGCACGCGCGCGACGAGGGCTGGAAGACCGCGTGAGCACCGACGGCCGCCCGGCCCGCACGCGACGACCCCGTCCGCCCCGGACGACGGTCGAGATCCTCGGATCCATCGTCATGGGCTTCCAGGTGATCGTCGTGTTCCTCGCCAGCCTCGTCGCCTTCGGGCTCCAGGCGCTACCCGCGCTGCCCGCGCTCGGCGGCGGCGCCCTGCTCGTCCTCGCGATGCTCACGGTCGTCGGCTCGCTCCGCACGCCGCTCGGCGTGCGCGCGGGCTGGGTCGTGCAGGTCCTCGTCGTGCTCACCGGCTTCGTGCTGCCGGCCATGTTCGCGGTCGGCGGCTTCTTCCTGCTCCTCTGGGTCTACGCGATGGTGCAGGGCGCCCGCATCGACCGCGAGAAGGCCGCGGCCCGCGGCGCGTGGGAGCAGGCCATGCTCGACGAGCAGCGGGCCGCGCGATCCGACGACGACCGCCCCACCGATCACCGACCCACCACCGAGCCGCCGGCTCCCACCCCGTAGGAGGAACCCATGACCGCTCCCGTCCAGGAGACCCTCGTCCTCGTCAAGCCCGACGGCGTCGCCCGCGGCCTCACCGGCGAGATCCTCCGCCGCATCGAGGCCAAGGGCTACCGCATCGTCGACCTCCGCATGGTGCAGGCCGACCGCGCCCTGCTCGAGCAGCACTACGAGGAGCACCAGGGCAAGCCCTTCTACGAGCCGCTCGTCGCGTTCATGGAGTCGGGCCCGGTCGTCGCCGTGCGCGTCGCCGGGAACCGGGTCATCGAGGGCTTCCGCTCGCTCGCGGGCACGACCGACCCGACGGGCGCCGCACCCGGCACGATCCGCGGGGACCTCGGCCGCGACTGGGGCCTCGCCGTCGCGCAGAACCTCGTGCACGGCAGCGACGCGCCGGAGTCGGCCGAGCGCGAGCTCGCCCTCTGGTTCTAGGGGCTAGCACGACGAAGGGGCCGACCGGCGATCCGGTCGGCCCCTTCGTCGTCCCGGAGCCTCAGCCGAGGAGCGTGGGGAGCAGCGCCGGGAACGTCGCGATGATCGCGACCACGATGACCGCGTAGTTGAGCACGACGACGGCCCACGTGTACGGCGCCACCGCGTCGGCGGCACGGCGGACGCCCGCCGGCAGCGGCAGGAGCCCCGCCCGGGCGGTGGCGGAGAGCGTGCCCCACCACAGCGGGATCATCGCGCTCCAGACGAGCAGGCAGTAGGGGCAGAGCGCCCCGATGACGAAGACGCTCTGCGTGAAGAGCCACGTCACGAAGACCCAGCCCGCGAACGTGCCCAGCGCGAACAGGGTCCAGAACCAGCGTGCGAAGCGGGCCCCGGCGAGGAGCGCCATGCCGATCACCACGGGCACGACGAACGCGGCCACGCCGATGAGCGGGTTGGGGAAGCCGAACAGCGAACCCTGCCGCGACTCGATGACCGTGGCGCAGGAGATGAAGGGGTTGACGTCGCAGGAGAGCGACGCGCCCGGGTTCTCGAGCAGGTGCAGCCGGTCGAGCACGAGGACGAAGGCGCCGATCCAGCCGACGACGCCGGTGACGACCAGCAGGAGGGCCAGGGAGCGGGGGTGCACGGGGGCCCGGGTCGCGGTCATGCGGCGATCATGGCAGACCGCCGGGCGCCGACCCTGACGGCCGGGTGGACGTCGGCGTGCGATACTGGCAGGCAGGTCGCCCCGCCGCGCGGGACGGCCGCCATGAAGAGTCTTTCCCGGGGCAGACCCGGGCCGCCAGGCACGTCCGGCGGCGGATAGCCAGTTCCGTACCAGTGCGCACGACCGAAGCCTCGGGCCGGTCGTCGCAGACCAAGGATCGACGGAGACCCGCGAACGCGGGGATCCACTCGGAGAGCTACCGGGGTACGGCGCGGCCGTACCGCCCGGCTGAGGAGTGCACCAGAGATGGTGGAGAGAGACGAGAACACCGGCAGGAGGCGTCCGCGCCTCTTCGAGCGGCTCACGGGCCGCCGTGCCGAGCCGACCGCGGCCGAGGGGACCGACGGCACGTCCGTCCTCCCCGGTGCCGCGACCCCCGAGGCGAGCGGCCCGTCCGCCGCCTCCGAAGCGAAGGGCCGAACCCTGAACGAGAACGAGACCACCCCGTCCACGCCCGACGAGACGGAGGCGCCGGTCGTCCGACGCTCCCGCCGCGCGAGCGCCGCCGCCTCCGCCCCCGCGGGCGCCCCGACGGACGACGCCAGCGTCGACGCGTCCGCCGCCGCCGCCGCGCCGGCCGAGGCCCCTGCCGCCGAGGCCCCTGCCGCCGAGGGATCCGCCGACGCGGGAGAGGTCGTGGCGCCCGCCCGGGCGACCCGCACCCGCGCGCCGCGTCGTGCCGCGGCGTCCGCTGCCGCGGACGCGGCGTCCGCCGAGGAGCCGACCGCGGACGCACCTGCCGCGGCGACGACCCCCGACGCGGCCCCGGTCGCCGAGGACGCCGCCGTCGCGCCGGAGCCGGAGGCCCCCGCGGCTCCCGCCCGCGCGCTCCCGTCCCTCTCCGTCTTCTTCCAGGCCCCGGACATCGCGCCGCTGCCGCCCCGCCGCGAGCGGGACGACCGCCGCGACGACCGCCGCGACGACCAGGACGACGACCTCGAGCGCGACGAGCGCCCGTCGCGGTCCTCGCGCCGCGGCGGGCGCGGCCAGGACCGCAGCACGGGCCGCGACCCGCGCGACCGCGACGACGACCGCGACGATGATGAGGACGCCCCGTCGGTCCGCCGCCGCGCGCGCCGCCGCTCCGGCGAGGAGGGCCGCGACGGCGACGACGCGCCCGGCACCGTCGTCAAGGTCCGGACGCCCCGCGAGCCCGAGCTCATCACCGAGCCGCAGCGGATCAAGGGATCCACGCGCCTCGAGGCCAAGAAGCAGCGCCGCCGCGACGGCCGCGACGCCGGCCGCCGCCGTCCGGTCCTCACGGAGTCCGAGTACCTGGCCCGCCGCGAGTCGGTCGACCGCAGCATGATCGTGCGCTCGCGCGACGGCAAGATCCAGATCGGCGTGCTCGAGGACCAGGTCCTCGTGGAGCACTACGTCGCCCGCGCCGACGAGGCCTCGCTCATCGGCAACGTCTACCTCGGCCGCGTGCAGAACGTGCTCCCGAGCATGGAGGCCGCGTTCATCGACATCGGCCGCGGCCGCAACGCGGTCCTCTACTCCGGCGAGGTCGACTGGGAGGCCGCGAACGCCGACAAGGGCGGCGGCAACCACGCCCGCCGCATCGAGGTCGCGCTGAAGCCCGGCGACCGCGTGCTCGTCCAGGTCACCAAGGACCCGGTCGGCCACAAGGGCGCCCGCCTCACCAGCCAGGTCAGCCTGCCCGGCCGCTACCTCGTCTACGTGCCCAACGGGTCGATGAACGGCATCAGCCGCAAGCTCCCCGACACGGAGCGCGCGCGCCTCAAGAAGACCCTCAAGGAGGTGCTGCCCGAGAACGTGGGCGTCATCGTCCGCACGGCCGCCGAGGGCGCGACGGAGGAGCAGCTGAAGCTCGACGTCGAGCGCCTCACGTCGCAGTGGTCCGAGATCAGCCGCCAGGTCGAGAAGGCGCAGGCGCCCGCGCTCCTGCACTCCGAGCCCGACCTGCTGCTGAAGATCATCCGCGACGTCTTCAACGAGGACTTCCGCGAGCTCGTGATCGACGGCGGCGACGCCCAGGAGATCATCGAGGGCTACCTCCGCGGCGTGGCGCCCGACCTCATCGACCGGGTGCAGGCGTACTCGGGCGAGAAGGACTCGTTCGACCACTACCGCGTCAGCGAGCAGATCGAGAAGGCGCTCGACCGCAAGGTCTGGCTGCCGTCCGGCGGCTCGCTCGTCATCGACCGCACCGAGGCCATGACCGTGGTCGACGTCAACACCGGGAAGTTCGTCGGATCCGGCGGCAACCTCGAGGAGACCGTCACCAAGAACAACCTCGAGGCCGCGGAGGAGATCGTCCGCCAGCTGCGCCTGCGCGACATCGGCGGCATCATCGTCGTCGACTTCATCGACATGGTGCTCGAGACCAACCGCGACCTGGTGCTGCGCCGCCTCGTCGAGTGCCTCAGCCGCGACCGCACGAAGCACCAGGTGGCCGAGGTCACGTCCCTCGGGCTCGTGCAGATGACCCGCAAGAAGCTGGGCCTCGGCCTCCTCGAGTCGTTCTCGGAGAACTGCGAGACGTGCGCCGGGCGGGGGATCATCATCCACCACGACCCGCTCATGGCCCACAAGCAGACGCCGCAGGAGCCCGTGCAGGGCCAGGGTCGCCGTCGCGGCGGCAAGGGCCAGCAGGAGCACGGCACCGGCAGCGGGGGCAACGGCAACGGCGGCAACGGCGGCGGACGCGGCGGCGCCCCGGCGCAGCAGCAGCGGACGCCCGCGGCCAGCACGCACAGCATCACGGACGACGCCCGCTCGGCGCTCGCCAAGATCGCGACGAGCACCATCCAGACCGTCACCGACGCCGTCGACCGGGTCGAGGACGTCGTCCGCACCTCCGAGGAGCCGGCCGAGTCGGCGCAGCCCGCGACCGAGGCGCCCCGCGCCGACGAGCAGCAGCCGCGCGGCGACCGCCCGCGTCGCAGCCGCGGCGGACGGGGACGCGCGTCGTCCGCGACGTCGGAGGCCCGTGGGGAGCAGGACGCCGAGGCGCCCGTCGCCGCGGCCGAGCCGGCTCCCGCGGAGGACCCGACGCCCGTCGACGCGGCCGTGGAGGAGCCCGCGCTCTCGACGCTGGAGCCGCGCGAGGCGATCCGCCTCGAGCCCGTGCAGATCCTCGACATCCCGGTGGCGAGCACCCGCACGGCGCCCCGCCGCGTCAGCTCGGCGGATGCGGAGCAGCTCCTCGGCTCCGTGCTCGACGCGCTGCCGCAGCCCAAGGAGCCGGGCCAGGGCCGCTCGCGCAGCCGCCGCGTCTCCACCGCGACGCTGACGACGCCGGCACCCGAGGCCGACGCCGACGGCAGCTAGTCCGCTCGGCCGTCCGTACGACGGCCGCACGGAGGAGGGCCCGGAGCGCATGCTCCGGGCCCTCCGTCGTCCACGTCCCGCTCGCGCGGGCACGCTCCTCAGGAGCGGGGCGCCCGCCGCTCCCGCTGGGTGACGCGCAGCCCGCTCGCCTGGAGGCGACGGACGAGGTCCCGGTTCGACACGGGCACGGCGCCGCGCGCGACGAGCTCGTCGTAGCGGGCGGCGGGGACGTCGTAGTGGTCCCGGTCGAAGCCCCGCTCGGGGATGCCCGCGGCCCGGGCGAACGCGTGCAGCTCCTCGAGCGACGCGTCGCTCACGAGGTGCGCCCAGAGCGTCCCGTGCGCGGGCCAGGCGGGTCGGTCGAGGAGCACGCTCATCCGTCGATCCTAGGCACGCGGAGGTCGCGTCGCGCCCCGGGCGGTGCCGTCCCGACGCGCGACGCGCCCGGCGGGGATGCCCGGGGGAGCGCTCGCCCTCGCGTATGATCGACCGAGGACGCCGGGGGTCCGGAGTTTGACCCCTGTCCGGCGTTCCGGTAACGTGAGTCGCTGGCATGCGCTGATCCTCGAAGGTCGCGTGCGTGCCGCAGACTTCCTCCAATGATTCGGGCCACGAGGCGTCATGTCCTCAGTGAGTCAAGCCCGCGAGAGAAAACAGGTACGGAAAAGTGGTTTACGCAGTTGTGCGCGCCGGCGGTCGGCAGGAGAAGGTCGAGGTCGGGACCATCGTCACGATGGACCGGGTCAAGAACCAGCAGAGCGGCAAGGTCGTGCTCCCCGCGGTCCTGCTCGTCGACGGCGACACCATCACCACGGACGCCGCGAAGCTCGCCGACGTCACCGTCAGCGCCGAGATCCTGAACGACCTCCGCGGTCCCAAGATCGTCATCCAGAAGTTCAAGAACAAGACCGGGTACAAGAAGCGCCAGGGGCACCGCCAGGACCTCACGCGCGTCCAGGTCACCGAGATCAACTAGCACCGAGACCGCAGGGAGATACAGATGGCACACAAGAAGGGCGCGAGCTCTACCCGCAACGGCCGTGACTCGAACGCCCAGCGCCTCGGCGTGAAGCGCTTCGGCGGCCAGGTCGTCGGCGCCGGCGAGATCATCGTCCGCCAGCGCGGCACGCACTTCCACCCCGGCGTCAACGTCGGCCGTGGCGGCGACGACACGCTGTTCGCCCTCTCCGCCGGCTCGGTGGAGTTCGGCGTCAAGGGCGGCCGCAAGGTCGTCAACATCGTCGTCCCGGCCTAGCGCAGGCCGACAGCACGGACCCTGCAGCGGCACTGCCGCGCAGCACCGCAAGGGCGGGCCTCCTCGGCCCGCCCTTGCGTGCGTTCCGCAGGGACACCTCTAGAAGAAACGAGCGACAGCCATGGCGACATTCGTCGACACCGTGACCCTCCACCTGCGGGCGGGAAACGGCGGCAACGGCTGCGTCTCGGTGCGCCGCGAGAAGTTCAAGCCCCTCGCGGGTCCCGACGGCGGCAACGGCGGCAACGGCGGGGACATCGTCCTCGTCGCCGACCCGCAGGTCACCACCCTGCTCGCCTACCACCGCGGGCCGCACCGGTCCTCGCGCAACGGCGGGCCCGGCATGGGCGACCACCGCCACGGCACGCTCGGCGAGATGCTCGAGCTGCCCGTCCCGGTCGGCACCGTCGTCAAGGACCCCGACGGCGAGGTCCTCGTCGACATGGCGGTCCCCGGCATGCGCTTCGTCGCCGCCGAGGCCGGCCAGGGCGGGCTCGGCAACGCATCGCTCGCCACCACCAAGCGCAAGGCGCCCGGCTTCGCGCTCCTCGGCACCCGCGGCCACGAGGGCGACGTCGTCCTCGAGCTCAAGGTCGTCGCGGACGTCGCGCTCGTCGGCTACCCGTCCGCCGGCAAGTCGAGCCTCGTCGCGTCCATCTCGGCCGCGAAGCCGAAGATCGCCGACTACCCCTTCACCACGCTGCACCCGAACCTCGGCGTGGTCGAGGTCGCGGACTCGCGCTACACCGTCGCCGACGTGCCCGGCCTCATCGAGGGCGCGAGCGAGGGCAAGGGCCTCGGCCTCGAGTTCCTCCGCCACGTCGAGCGGTGCTCGGCCCTCCTGCACGTGCTCGACTGCGCCACGCTGGATCCCGGTCGCGACCCCATCTCGGACCTCGACATCATCCTGGGCGAGCTCGCCGCGTACCCCGTGCCCGACGGCCAGGTGCCGCTGATCGAGCGCCCGCAGCTCATCGCCCTCAACAAGGTCGACGTGCCGGAGGCCAAGGAGCTCGCCGAGCTCGTGCGCCCGGAGCTCGAGGCCCGCGGCTACCGCGTGTTCGAGATCTCCACGGTCAGCCGCGACGGACTGCGCCAGCTCTCCTTCGCCCTCGCGGAGCTCGTGGAGGCCGCGCGCACGAAGGCGCTCGAGCAGCCGGAGGCCGAGCGCATCGTCCTCCGCCCCCGCGCCGTGGACGAGAAGCCCTTCACGATCCGCGTCGACGGCGGCAGCTACGGCGACATCTTCCGCGTCCTCGGCGCGAAGCCCGAGCGCTGGGTGCAGCAGACCGACTTCACCAACGACGAGGCCGTCGGCTACCTGGCCGACCGGCTGGCGAAGCTCGGCGTCGAGGACGGCCTGTTCAAGGCCGGCGCGGTCGCCGGATCCAGCGTCGTCATCGGCGAGGGCGACGGCATCGTCTTCGACTGGGAGCCCACGCTCACGTCCACGGCCGAGCTCATCACGAGCCCGCGCGGCGCCGACGCCCGCGTCGACCCGATCCGCCGCCGCACCAACCAGGCGCGCCGCGAGGACTACTTCGCGCGCATGGACGCCAAGGCCGAGGCCCGCGCCCAGCTCGTGCGCGAGGGCGAGGCCGGGCTCTGGGCCGACGAGGACGGCGAGGCGCCCGCGGACGAGAAGGCCTGACCCGTGGGGACGGCTCCGCGCTCGGGCATGACCTCGCGCGCCGGCATCCCGGGCGCCCGGCGCATCGTCGTCAAGGTCGGCTCGTCGTCCATCAGCGGCGAGAACGCGGGGCAGATCGCGCCGCTGGTCGACGCGATCGCCACCGCGCACGGCCGCGGTGCCGAGGTCGTGCTGGTCTCCTCCGGCGCCATCGCGACCGGCATGCCGTTCCTGCGGCTCGACGACCGCCCGGCCGACCTCGCCACGCAGCAGGCTGCCGCCGCGGTGGGCCAGAGCATCCTCGTCTTCCGCTACCAGGAGGCGCTCGACCGCTACGGCATCGTCGCGGGCCAGGTGCTCCTCACCGCGGGCGACCTCGCCGCTCCTGACCACCGCGAGAACGCGCAGCGCGCCATGGTGCGGCTGCTGGGGCTCCGGATCCTGCCCATCGTCAACGAGAACGACACCGTCGCCACCCACGAGATCCGCTTCGGCGACAACGACCGGCTCGCGGCGCTCGTGGCGCAGCTCGTGCGGGCCGACCTGCTGCTCCTGCTGTCCGACGTCGACGCGCTCTACACGCGGCCGCCGCAGGAGCCGGGCGCCGAGCGCATCGCGCACGTCGGCTTCGGCGACGAGCTCGCGGGCGTCGAGATCGGGAGCACCGGCACGGGCGTCGGCACGGGGGGAGCGGTGACCAAGGTCGCGGCGGCCCGACTCGCCGCCGGATCCGGCACGGGGGTCCTGCTCACGTCGACCGCGCAGGTGGCGGAGGCGCTCGAGGGCGCGCCCGTCGGCACCTGGTTCGCGCCGCGCCCCTGATCCCGCGCGATCGTCCGGCGCCCCCGCCTGGCTAGGCTTCCCCCATGCCCACGACCGTCCCCGGCGCGCCCGGCGCCGCGCTCGCGCCCGCCGCCGATCCCGCCGCCGTCCGCCCCGAGACGGACGCGTCGTCGCCCGCGCTCGAGGCGATCCTCGTCGCCGCGCGCGCCGCATCGACCCGGCTCGCCGCCAGCACGGCGGGGGAGCGCGACGCCGCCCTCGACCGGATCGCCGAGGGGCTCCGCGCGGCGTCGGACCGCATCGTGGCGGCCAACGCGGAGGACCTCGCCGCCGGACGCGCGGCGGGCCTCGCCACCGGGCTCCTCGACCGGCTCGCCCTCGACGCCGCCCGCGTGCGCTCCCTCTCCGAGGCCGTGTCGGGCATCCGCCGCCTCGACGACCCGCTCGGGGAGGTCGTGCGCGGCCGCACCCTCCCGAACGGCCTGCTCCTGTCCCAGGTCCGCGTGCCGTTCGGCGTCGTCGGCGCGATCTACGAGGCGCGCCCGAACGTCACCGTCGACATCGCCGCGCTCGCCCTCCGGAGCGGCAACGCCGTCGTGCTCCGCGGCGGATCCGCGGCCCAGCGCTCGAACGCCGTCCTGGTCGAGGTCATGCGGGCGGCCGTCGCCGACGCGGGCCTCCCCGCGGACGCCGTGCAGACGGTGGACGCGCACGGCCGCGCCGGCGCCGCGCGGCTGATGCGCGCCCGCGGCCTCGTCGACGTGCTCGTGCCGCGCGGCTCCGCCGACCTGATCCGCACCGTCGTGGAGGAGTCGACCGTGCCCGTCATCGAGACGGGAGCCGGCGTCGTGCACGTCTATCTCGACGCGTCCGCGGATGCGGCCATGGCGGTGGACGTCGCGGTCGACGCCAAGGTCAGCCGCCCCAGCGTCTGCAACGCCATGGAGACGCTGCTCGTGCACCGGGAGGCGGCACCCCGGATCCTCCCGGCCGTCCTCGACGCCCTCCGGGACCGCGGCGTCACGATCCACGGCGACGCGGCCGTGCGCGACCTCTGGCCCGCCGCCGTCCACGCGACGGACGAGGACTGGGCCGCCGAGTACCTCTCCCTCGACCTCGCCGTCCGCGTCGTCGACTCCGCCGAGGACGCGGTCGCGCACATCGCCCGCTGGTCGACGCACCACACCGAGTCGATCGTCACCTCGGACGTGCGGGAGGCGGAGCGCTTCCTGGCCGCGGTCGACTCCGCGGTCGTGATGGTCAACGCGTCGACGCGGTTCACGGACGGATCCGTCTTCGGCTTCGGCGCCGAGGTCGGCATCTCGACGCAGAAGCTGCACGCCCGCGGCCCGATGGGGCTGCAGGAGCTCACGAGCACGAAGTGGATCGTCCGGGGGAGCGGGCAGGTCCGCGGCTGACCCTGCAGGCGGCCCTCCGAGCGGGAGCCGGAGCGCCCGCGGAAGCGACCGCGGCACGCCCGGGAGCGGATGCGCCCCTCCCGGGGGCCCGCCGATAGGATGGCAGGCGCCGCCTCCGTGCCCCGGGGCGTGCCACGAACGGAGATCCCATGCACGCGCTGACCACCACCATCCTCGCCGAGACCGAGCACGCCATGGAGCTCGCCGCTCCGCTCTGGGTCTTCCCGGCGGTCGCGGCCGTCGCGTTCATCGCGCTCGGGGTGGTCATGTTCAGCTTCCGCGACGTCAGCAACCGCCACTCGGAGAAGTGGGGCAAGCCGCCGGTGGCGGAGCAGGGCCACGGGACCGCCGACCAGGCGCACTGATCCGGAGCCCCCGCCCCATGACCACCCCCTCGACCCCGCGCCCGCGCATCGGGGTCATGGGCGGCACGTTCGACCCCATCCACAACGGCCACCTGGTCGCCGCGAGCGAGGTGCAGCAGCACCTGCAGCTCGACGAGGTGGTCTTCGTCCCCACCGGCCAGCCGTGGCAGAAGCAGACCGTCACGGACGGCGAGCACCGCTACCTCATGACCGTCATCGCGACGGCCGCCAACCCCCGCTTCACCGTCAGCCGTGTCGACATCGACCGCGGCGGCACGACGTACACGATCGACACGCTCCGCGACATCCGGCGCGCGCACCCCGACGCGGAGCTCTTCTTCATCACGGGCGCCGACGCCATCCAGCAGATCCTCGGCTGGAAGGACGTCCAGGAGCTGTGGGACCTGGCGCACTTCGTCGCCGTCACGCGGCCCGGGCACGACCTCACCGAGAGCGGCCTCCCGCACGCCGACGTAAGATTGCTGGAGGTCCCAGCGCTCGCCATCTCCTCGACCGACTGCCGGAGCCGAGTCGGACGCGGATTCCCCGTGTGGTACCTCGTCCCCGACGGAGTCGTCCAGTACATCTCCAAGCACCACCTGTATCGGAGCCCGCAATGACCCCCTCCCACGATGCGCCCGACACCGGGCCGACCTCGTTCGACGACGGTCCCGCTCCCGCGACCCTCGGGCTCAGCCGCCGCGAGATGCGCGCCGCCGAGCGCGCCCGCGCCCAGGCCCTCGGCATCGACGAGGCCGACGACGCGCCCGCCGAGGACGCGTCGACGACGTCCCCCGACGGCGAGGCCGGTGCGGGCGATGGTGCTGCCGACGCCGCCGGCGAGGCCGGGTCGGCATCATCCGCCGACGCCTCGGACGGCCCCTCCGACGAGCGCCCCGCGGAGTCGTCCGCGACGCCCGGCGTCGGCCCGGACACCTCCGCGATCCTCCTGTCCGGCGGCGTCCTGACCCGCCGCCAGCTCCGCGCCATCCGCGAGGCGGAAGAGGCGGCCCGCCAGCAGCGCGGATCCGAGCACGACGCCCCCGCCGAGGACGCGGCCGACCCGGCCGCTCCTCCCGCCGACGCGCCCGGCTCCGACGCCCCGCCCGTGGCTGACGACGCCCCCGACGAGGCGCCCGCCGCCGACGAGGCGCCGGCCCCGGTCGACGACGCCCCGCCGGCCGGCGACACCACGGTCCCGCCGTACGTCCGATACGGCCGCGGATCCCGCGCGACGCCGCGTCCGCGCGCCCCCTACGGCAGCGCCTATCGCCGGGCCGCCCTCGTCGAGGACGAGCGCGAGACCGCGGACGAGGTGGCCCCGGAGGCCGCGGCTGATGCCGCACCGGAGGCTCCCGCGACCGGCTCGGCGGAGTCCGCCGCCGACGCGTCGGCCAGCACGCCGTCGGCCTGGCCCTTCGCGCCCATCACCCCCTCGGTGGGCGATGCCGACCACGACGTCGACGCCTCGGGCGAGCAGCCCACCGTCCCGCCGCTCGCGACGCACCTGCCCGACCGCACCGAGGACCCGCGACCGTCGCCGTCCCTCGACGGCGCGGCCTGGGACTCCGCCGCCCCCGCCCCGCGCATCGAGCCGGCCTTCGGGACGCGCGCCTCCGACGCCGAGGACGACGACGCCCCGGGAGCGCCTGCGCGCTCCGACGAGGTCACGTCCCCGGACGCCGCCGCTCCGGCCGCGGCTGATCCGGCCGCCGCCGACGCACCCGCGCCGTTCACCCCGCCGACCGGCCACTGGTCGGTGCAGGACCAGGTCGACGAGGACCAGCCGCACACCGGCAACCACTTCATCCTCCCGACCGTGCCGCACGTCAACGACATGCAGCAGGCGCTGAACAGCACCGGCGAGATCATCATCACGGGATCCATCGACCTCCCGCGGAGCCTCGGCTCCATGGGCACGCACCCGGACCGCTTCGACACGGCCGACATGGACCGCATCCTCGAGCAGGGCGACGACCAGGACCACGCTCCCGGCGGCTCCGACTCGGAGCCCGTCCGCGCGAGCCGCGCCGTCAGCACCCACACCTCCACGCGCGCCGTCGTGCAGCCGCCGCCCCGCAAGCGCTTCACCGCGCCCGTCGTGGCGGCCGTCACGGCCGGGGGAGTGGCCGTCATCGGCGCGGGTCTCGTCATCGTCGCGTTCATGACGAATGTATTCTGATCGTCTGATCCACCACCCCACCCGTCCCGGAAGGACTCTGTGACCGCTTCTCCCCGCGCCCTCGACCTGCTCAAGGTCGCCGCCCTCGCTGCCGACTCCAAGCAGGCCATCGACCTGGTCGCGCTCGACGTCTCCGGGCCCCTGCCCCTCACCGACGTCTTCCTCATCGCCTCGGCCCGCAACGAGCGGAACGCGCAGGCGGTCGCCGACGAGATCGAGGACAAGATGATCGAGGCCGGCGCCAAGCCGCTGCGCCGCGAGGGGAAGAGCGAGGGCCGCTGGATCCTCCTCGACTTCGGCGACGTCGTCGCCCACGTCTTCACCGAGGAAGATCGCATGTACTACTCGCTGGAGCGCCTCTGGAAGGACTGCCCCGTCGTCGCCCTCGAGATCGAGCCGACGGCATCCGCATCCTGATCCGCTCGCGTCTCACCCGCGAGGGGATCGCCGCATGAAGTGCCCCAACGACTCGGCCACCCTCGTGATGAGCGAGCGCGCCGGGGTGGAGATCGACTACTGCCCCGACTGTCGGGGCGTATGGCTCGACCGCGGGGAGCTGGACAAGATCCTCGACCGCGCCGACCAGGAGGCGCGGCCCGCGGCCGCAGCCGTCCCGCCGGCCGCTCCGCTCGGCGGCTACCCCGACCCCGCGCGCGACGGCCGCCGTCGCGACGACGACCGGGACCGCCGCGGTGACGACCGCCGCCGCGACGACGACCGCGAGCGTGACCGCGCATACGGATCCCGCGACGACCGCGGGTACGGCTCCGCCGCCTCCTCGTCCGGGGGCGGGTACGGCACGGCTGACGGCTACGGCGGCAGGCGCCGGAAGAAGGAGAGCTGGCTCAGCGAGCTGTTCGACTGAGCCTTGGTCCGGCACCGACCGCCTCGGAGGATGCCCTGGTCATGGGGCGGTCGGAATGTGTAGTAATGTAGACGAGTCGCTTCCGCAGGGGAGCGGAGAACGGGTCTGTGGCGCAGTTGGTAGCGCACCTGCATGGCATGCAGGGGGTCAGGGGTTCGAATCCCCTCAGATCCACCGCACGAGCCCCGCACCTCATCGAGGTGCGGGGCTCTTCTCGTTCCCGGCGTCGCATGGCGAGGCCTCGGGTCCCGTGGCGTCGGGTCCCATGGCGTCGAGCCGGGGAGCGTCGCTGTCGTCGCCGTGCGGCCGACCGGCCCTCGCGGCCCCGCGCGCCGCGCGCGGATCACGGTCGGCGCGCGTGCTCGATCCGCTCGATGTGCGCGCCGTCGGAGGCCAGGAGCTCGACCAGCCGCTCGATCCGCTCGCCGCTGAGCTTCACCGTCCGGCCCCGGGCGACGCCCGCGAGCAGCGCCTCGAGCCGCTCGGGTCCCGCCACCACGGCCGTGGGGATGTCGGAGGAGCCCGGACGCTGCTCCTCCGGGCCGAGCACCAGCGCGTCGGGGTGGCTGTAGAGCACGACGGTGGTGAACCACGGCGCCGGCCCGCCGCGCTCCGCGATGTGCGCCGCGAGGCGCCGCGCCTGGGTCCGCACCTGCGACACCGGCGAGTCCCCGCCCCGGTGCGTGCGGACGGTGAGGGACGTGCTGGTCCCGTCGCCGACGACCTGCACGGCGAACGAGGCCTGCAGGTCGCCGTCGGGCAGCATGGCCGCGACTGCCGGGTGCACATCGCCCGGTCGGATGCCGTCGAGCACGAGCCCCCGCCAGTGCTTGCCCTCGATGATGAGCGCCCCGGTCGGCGTGAGCAGCACGTGGTCGACCTGGACGAGGAAGCGGGCGCCCCGATGCGGATCCACCCCCGGCAGCACGACGTTGGTGGCGAGGACCCCTCCGAGGCCCGCCGCCCGGCAGGCCTCGACGATCATGCCGTGCGAGACCACCTCCGTCCGCCACGTGCTCGCGAAGCGGCGTCGCGCCTCGGCCGCGTCCGAGACGGCCTCGGCGAGACGGCCGTCGGCCTCCGCGCGGTCGCGGGCGTGCGCGTCCGCGAGGGCGGTCGCGCGCGCCTCGTGCGCGTCCTCGAGCGCGCGGACGGCCCGGCCGTGCGCCGCCGTCGCCTCCCGCGCGGCCTCCTCCGCCCGCGCCGCGAGGGCGCGACGGGATCGGACGAGGACGGCGACGGCGAGGAGGGCGGCGGCGACGAGCGCCCAGGCGAGGATCTGCATCCTGCGAGGGAACCACGGCATGCGGGCCGCGCGGGCGAACCGCTCCCCGATCGGGGGACTGTCCTCCACTTGGAGGACCGGCGTACCGTGGATCAGGTCATCGACCCCCTGGAGCACCACATGTCGCACGCCACCCTGCACGGGAACAGCCGCACCGATCCGCACCGCGCGTCGGTGGTCGGATCCGCGGTGCTGGGCTTCCTGGCGGCGTTCGTGGTGGGCGCCACGGTCATCGTGACCCTGCTCATCACCTCGTTCGCGCAGGCCACCGAGGGCTACCCGGGGCTCGACGTCCCGGGCGTGGTGGACACGCGCATCGACCACGGCAGCGTCATCACGCAGATCGGCCCGGGCGGCTTCCTGTTCCCGCTGGCCGCCGGCCTGGTCGTCGGCCTCATCGTCGCCGTCGTCGTCTACGCGCGCCAGCGCCGCATCCAGGACTGAGCGGACCCGGCGCCCGTCCGGCCCGCGCGTAGGGTCGAGGGGATGACCGCCGACCGCCGCCTCCCGTCCCGCGCCAAAAGCCGTCGACGGAGGACGTCCCGCGGCGCCGCCCTCGCCGTCGTCGCGACGGCGGCCGCGCTCGGGCTCGCGGCGTGCACGACCCCGTCGCCCGACCTCCCGACGCCGCCTGCCGCGCCCCTGCGCGTCGTGTCGCTGGGCGACTCGTACTCCACCGGCACCGGATCCGCCGCGCCCCTGCCGGGCGACCCGGGCGTGTGCGGGCGCACGGTGGCGGCCTCCGTCCGGGTCGCGGCCGAGGCCGTGGGCGCCGAGCTCGTGGACGCGGCGTGCGACGGCGCCACGACGGCCGACCTCCTCGCCCCGCGCGAGCGCGGCGGGCGGACGCTGCCCGCGCAGATCGACGCGCTCGACGGCGGCGCGGACGTCGTCCTCGTCCGCATCGGCGGCAACGACCTCGGATTCCCCGCCCTCGTGGGCGGCTGCCTCGCCCGGGACGCGGACGGACCCGTCGCCGCGGGGCCGACCACGTGCGTCGACGCGCTCGCGCCCGCCGGCGGGACCGACGCGGTGCGGGCCCGCATCGACGGCGAGGTGTCGACGCGCCTCGCCGACGCCTTCGGCCGCATCCGGGCCGCCGCGCCGGACGCGCGCATCGTCGCCCTCGGGTACCTGACCGTGCTCGGCGACCCCGACACCCTGCCCGCGGAGGGATGCCTCGCCGCGACCGCCGCGTCCTCGGTCAACGGGCAGGTGCTCCTGACCGACCGCGACGCGCCCTGGCTCGCCGGCGTGCAGAGCGCGCTCGACGACGCCGTCGCGCGCGCGGCCGAGGCGGCGGGCATCCGCTTCGTCGACCAGGAGACGCCGACGGCCGCGCACGGGTCGTGCGTCGGCGACGCGGGCGATCCCTACGTCGCGGGCCTCGGCGGCAGCGCGGGGGACGTGCCCCTGCATCCGAACGCGGCCGGACTGGCCTGGGAGGCGTCGGCGATCGCCGACGTGCTGCGCGAGGAGGCCGCGGCGCTCGGGCGTTGACCGGCCCGCGATCCGGGTCCCGTCTGTGGATTCGTGTGGGATCGTGTTGCTTCGTCTGCGGATGAGGGCTACAGTGCGAGGACGCGAGGCGCACGTGCCCCGCGGAGTCGAAGGAGACCGCCCGTGTACGCCGAGGAACGCCAGGACCGGGTGGTCGACCTCCTCGAGCGCACGGGCCGCGTCGCCGTCATGGACCTCGCTCGCGACTTCGCGGTCACCACGGAGACCGTCCGCCGCGACCTCGCCCAGCTGGAGTCCCGCGGCGTGCTGCGGCGCGTCCACGGCGGGGCCGTCCGCGCGAGCCGGTCCACGCGCGTCGAGGAGAGCCTCGACGCCCGCAGCACCCGCAACACCGACGCCAAGGCGCGCATCGCGGACGCCGCGATGGCCCTGCTGCCCGCGACATTCCAGGGATCCGTCGCCGTCGACGCCGGGACGACCACCGGCCTCGTCGCGGAGCGCATCGCCGCCTGGACGCCGGACGTGGCCGGGCGCACGCTCGTCGTGGTCACGCACTCGATGGTGGTCGCGCAGACCGTGAGCCGGAACCCCGCCGTGGAGGTGCAGCTGCTCGGCGGCCGCCTGCGCGGCATCACGAGCGCCGCGGTCGGGCCCGCGACGCTCGGTCAGCTGTCGCGCCTGCGGCCGGACATCGCCTTCATCGGCGCCAACGGCATCCACGCGGGGTTCGGCCTGAGCACGCCCGACGAGGAGGAAGCCGCCGTGAAGACCGCCCTGACCCGGGGATCCCGCCGAGCCGTCGCGCTCGTGGACGCCTCGAAGGCGGGGGAGGAGGCGCTCGTGGGCTTCGCCGCCCTCGACGACCTCGACACCCTCGTGACCGACGCGCCGCCGGACGGCCCCCTCGCCGACGCGCTCGCCCGTGCCGAGGTGGAGGTGATGGTCGCGTGATCCTCACCCTCACGGCCAACCCGAGCCTCGACCGCACCATCGACCTCGCCGGCGCCCTCGCGCGCGGCGCCGTGCAGCGCGCCCGCGGCGTCACGGAGCAGCCGGGCGGCAAGGGCGTCAACGTGTCCCGCGCGCTCATCGCCTCGGGCCTCGACACGATCGCGCTGCTCCCCGGACGGCTCGACGACCCGATGCTCGTGGCGCTGCAGGCGGAGCGGATCCCGCTCGACCACCTCGACATCCACGGCCGCGTCCGGCAGAACGTCACGCTCACCGAGCCCGACGGCACGACCACGAAGGTCAACGAGCCGGGGCCCGTGCTGAGCGCCGCCGAGGCCGACGCCCTCGTCGCGCTCGTGGTGCGCCACGCGCGCGCCGCCACGTGGCTCGTGCTCGCCGGATCCCTGCCGCCCGGCCTCGACGACGACTTCCCCGCCCGCGTGGTGCAGGCCGTCCGCGCCGAGCTCGGGGACCGGGCGCCGCGGATCGCCGTCGACTCCTCCGGAGCCCCCATGGCGGCGCTCGTCGCGTCCGACGCCGTGGTCGACCTCGTCAAGCCGAACGGCGAGGAGCTCGCCGAGCTCCTCGGGCTCGACGACCCGGACGCGCTGGAGCAGGATCCGCGGCTCGCCCACGAGGCGTCCCGGTCCCTCGTCTCGCGCGGCTGCCGCGCGGTCCTCGCGACCCTCGGCGCCCGCGGAGCCGTCCTCACCACGGCCGACGGCGGGTGGCACGCCACCATGCCGCCGATCGTGCCGGTGAGCACCGTGGGCGCGGGCGACTCGTCGCTCGCGGGCTACCTGCTCGCCGACCACCGCGGAGCCGGACCGGAGGGGCGCCTCCGGCAGGCCGTCGCCCACGGATCCGCCGCCGCGTCCCTCCCCGGCAGCACCATGCCGTCCCCCGACCAGACCCGGCCGGACAGCGTCACCGTCCAGCCGCTCCTCCCGATCGCCGCCGATCGCTGACCCGTCCACCCTGGAGAAGAACATGCCATCGCTCATCACGAACCGCCTCGTGCTCCTCGACGCCGACCTCGGCGCCGACCGCGAGCACGCCGTCCGCACGCTCGCCGAGCGCGTGGTCGCCGAGGGCCGCGCCACCGACGCCGACGCCCTCTTCGCCGACGCGTGGGAGCGCGAGTCGAAGACCGCGACCGGCATGGGCGGCGGGCTCGCCATCCCGCACTGCCGCTCCGCCGCCGTGACCGAGGCCACGCTGGTCATGGCCCGCCCGGCGCCGACCGTCGACTTCGGCGCGCCGGACGGCCCCGCCGACCTCGTCTTCTTCATCGCCGCGCCCGACGGCGCCGACCAGGAGCACCTCGTGCTGCTGTCGCGCCTCGCGCGCTCGCTCATCAAGCCGGAGTTCGTCGAGGCGCTGCGCGCGGCCACCGACGAGGAGCAGGTCGTGTCGCTCGTCGAGGGGGCGCTCGTCGACGAGCCCGCCTCCTCCACCGGCGCGCCGGCCGCCGCCGCTCCCGCCCTGTCGACCTCCGCGTCCGGATCCGCCGCGCCGGCCCCTGCCGCCGACGCGCCCGTGCTCATCGCCGTCACCGCGTGCCCCACCGGCATCGCGCACACCTACATGGCGGCCGACTCGCTCGTCGCCGCCGCGAAGCGCGCGGGCGTCGAGCTGCACGTCGAGACGCAGGGGTCCTCCTCCGTCACGCCCGTCGACCCCGCGATCGTCGCGCGCGCCACGGCCGTGATCTTCGCCGTCGACGTGGACGTGCGCGATCGCGCCCGGTTCGCCGGCAAGCCCGTGATCCAGTCGCCCGTCAAGCGCGGCATCGACCAGCCCGACCAGATGGTCGCCGAGGCCGTCGCGGCCGGCAGGGACCCGAACGCGACGCGCGTCCCGGGCGGGGCCTCCGCCTCCGCCGGATCCGAGCAGGCGTCCCCGCAGGCCGCGCAGTCGGTCGGCGCGCGCCTCAAGCGCTGGCTCCTCACGGGCGTCAGCTACATGATCCCGTTCGTCGCGGGCGGCGGCCTCCTCATCGCGCTCGGCTTCCTCCTCGGCGGCTACCGCATCACGGAGACCGCGTCGGACGTCGTGCTGCAGAACTCGCTCGCGAACCTGCCGGACGGCGGCCTGCTCCAGTACCTCGGCGCCGTGGCCTTCGTCATCGGCAACGCGTCCATGGCGTTCCTCGTCCCGGCCCTCGCCGGCTACATCGCCTACGCGATCGCCGACCGGCCGGGCATCGCGCCCGGGTTCGTCGCGGGATCCGTGTCCGTCATCATGGGCGCCGGCTTCCTCGGCGGCCTGGTGGGCGGCCTCCTCGCCGGCGGCATCGCCTACGCCATCGGGCGCATCGACGTCCCGCGCTGGCTGCGCGGCCTCATGCCCGTCGTGATCATCCCGCTGCTCGCGTCCATCGTCGCCTCCGGCCTCATGGTCATGGTGCTCGGCGGGCCCATCGCGGCGCTCACGCGCGGCCTCAACGCGTTCCTCACCGGCCTGTCCGGCACCTCGGGCGCCCTCATCCTCGGCGTGATCCTCGGCGTCATGATGTGCGTCGACCTCGGCGGCCCGATCAACAAGGTCGCGTACTCGTTCGCGGTCGCGGGCCTCGGCGCCGGCACGCTCGACAACCAGGCCCCGTGGCAGATCATGGCCGCGGTCATGGCCGCCGGCATGGTGCCGCCGCTCGCCCTCGCGCTCGCCTCCACCGTCATCGACCGCCGCCTCTTCAGCCCGGCGGAGCGCGAGAACGGCAAGGCGGCGTGGCTCCTCGGCGCCGCGTTCATCTCCGAGGGCGCCATCCCGTTCGCCGCGGTCGACCCGCTGCGCGTCATCCCCGCGAGCATCGTGGGCGGCGCCGTCACGGGCGCCATGGTGATGGGCCTCGGCGTCGTCTCGCAGGCCCCGCACGGCGGCGTCTTCGTGCTCTTCGCGATGAACGGCACGTTCCTCGGCTTCCTCGCCTCCGTCGCCGTCGGCACCGTGATCTCGGCGTTCCTGGTCGTGCTCCTCAAGCGCTTCACGGTGAAGCGCCCCGAGGCCGTCGCCGAGGCGTCCGTCGACCAGGGCGTGCCCGTCGCGGCCTGATCCGCTCCCTTCCGACCCACCCGATCCCCGCACGAAGGAGAACACCATGACCGAGCGCACCGCCACCATCGGCAGCCGCGTGGGCCTGCACGCCCGACCCGCCTCCCTCTTCATCGAGGCCGTGCGTCGCACGGGCGTCGCCGTGAAGATCAGCAAGCCGGGCGGCACGCCGCTCGACGCGACGAGCATCCTGTCGCTCATGAGCCTCGGTGCCGCGAACGGCGACCAGGTCGTCCTCACAGCGGAGGGCGACGGCGCGGACGCCGCGCTCGACGAGCTCTCCGCGCTGCTCGAGTCGGACCTCGACGCCGTCGAGTAGTCCCGCACGACGAGAGGGCCCGGTCACCGCGATGCGGTGGCCGGGCCCTCTCGTGTCAGCCGGCGGGCGGCGTCACCACTCGGCGACGCGGTAGTCCTTGAGGAAGACGCCCGAGATGTCCTCGCCGGCCTGGCCCATGACGATGGGGTCGTACACGCGCGCGGCACCGTCCACCAGGTCGAGCGGGGCGTGGAAGCCCTCCTCGGCGAGCCGCACCTTGGTGGGGTGGGGGCGCTCGTCGGTGATCCAGCCGGTGTCGACACTCGTCATGAGGATGCCGTCGGTCTCGCGCATCTCGCGCGCCGACGTGCGGGTCATCATGTTGAGCGCGGCCTTGGCCATGTTGGTGTGCGGGTGGCCCGGGCCCTTGTAGGCGCGGGCGAACTGGCCCTCCATGGCGCTGACGTTGACGACGTACTTGCGGCGCGCGGTCGAGGCCGCCATCGCGGGCCGCAGCCGGCTCACGAGGAGGAACGGGGCCGTGACGTTGGCGAGCTGCACCTCGAGCATCTCGAGCGGATCCACCTCGTGCACCACCTGGGTCCAGCTGTTCGCGTCGTGCAGGTCGGGCACGAGGCCGCCCGCGTCGATGGCCGTGCCGGCGGCGAGGCGCGCGAGCGAGGAGGACCCCGCGGTCATCGCGAGCTCGGTGACCTCCGCGGCGGTGATGCCCGTGGCCGTCGACAGGATCGGGTGCGCCGCGACGCTCGCCGCGAGGGCCGCGGGGTGCGCGTCGTTCGTGTGGCCGAACGTGAGCAGCTCCGGGATCGGCCCGTCCGGCAGCGACGCGGACTCGGCCTCCGACAGCGGCGCGTACGAGCCGGGGGAGCGGCGCACGGTCTGCGCGGCGTTGTTGATGAGGATGTCGAGCGGGCCGGCGGCCGCGACGGCGTCGGCGAGGCCGATCACCTGGGCCGGGTCGCGCAGGTCGAGGCCCACGACGCGGAGGCGGTGCACCCACTCGTGCGCGTCGGGCAGGCCGGCGAAGCGGCGCACGGCGTCGCGCGGGAAGCGCGTGGTGATGGTGGTGTGGGCGCCGTCGCGGAGGAGCCGCAGCGCGATGTGCATGCCGATCTTGGCCCGGCCGCCGGTGAGGAGCGCGCGCATGCCCGTGAGGTCGGTGCGGGCCTCGCGCTTCGCGTGGTTGATCCGCGCGCAGTCCGGGCAGAGCTGGTGGTAGAACGCGTCGACCTGCGTGTAGTGCTGCTTGCAGATGTAGCAGGGCCGCGAGCGCAGCAGCGTGCCGGCGGTGGGCGCGGCGGTGGTGATCGCCAGCGGGATGCCCCGCGTCTCGTCGTCGATGCGGTCCGGGGCGCCGGTGGCGGTGGCGGCGACGACGGCGCGGTCGGCGGTGGCGACGGCCTCCCGCTTCTCGAGGCGGCGGGCCTTCTTCACGGACTTGAACATGCTCGCCGTGGCGCGGCGGACGGCGACGAAGTCGGGGTGCTCCTCGTCGATGTCGGCGAGCGAGCCGAGGACGCGGAGCGTGACGGCGAGGTCGGCCGGGTCGATGGAGGTGGCGGGAGCGTCGGGAGCGGGCGCGGCGGCCGCGTCGGGAGCGGGGGCGGCGGGATCCGCGGGCGCGGCGGGGTCGTCGGGGAGGGCGTCGGAGGGCACAGGAGATGATACCCGGCGGTGCGCGGGCGGATCGGACCGCGGGGCACGCCCTCGCGCTACATGGTGGTGGCGAAGCCCACGGCCGCCGCGATCACGGCCCAGAGGGCGATGGTCACCACGATGAGGGCGATGAGCCCGGTGCGGCGGTCGCGCCAGCGCGCGCGCTCCACCTCGGTGGGCGCGGCCTCGGGAGCGGGGGCCGCGGCATCCGCGGCGCCGGAGCCGGGGCGGTCGGATCCGGCACCCGTCGGCTGCGCGGTGCCGGAGGCGGCGGACGCGTCGGCGTGCGGGTCGGCGGATCGAGCGCGGTCGGGGCTGGGCTCGAGGGGGAGGGTCGGCATCCGGCGACCGTACGCGCTGCAGCCGGGGAGCCGCCGCCGCCTGTGGAGAACTCCAGCCGCGGCCCGGCCGCCCGGTCGTGGGGGAGGATGGACGCATCATGCCGGAGACCTCGCTCGCCCCCACGCTCACTGACGAGGCGGCCCGCCTGGCCGTGGACGGGGCCACCGATGACGCGATCTACGACGCGTTCGCGGAGTGGGCGCTCGCGCAGGGCATCGAGCTGTACCCGGCGCAGGACGAGGCGGCGCTGGAGATCGCGTCCGGCGCGAACCTCATCCTCTCGACGCCGACGGGCACGGGGAAGTCGCTCGTCGCCGTCGCGGCGCACTTCGCGGCGCTCGCCCGCGGCCGCCGGTCCTACTACACGGCGCCGATCAAGGCGCTCGTCTCGGAGAAGTTCTTCGCGCTCGTGGAGCTGTTCGGTGCCGCGCAGGTCGGCATGGTCACGGGTGACTCGTCGGTGAACCCGGACGCGCCGATCATCTGCTGCACCGCCGAGATCCTCGCCAACCGGTCGCTGCGCGGCGGTGCGGACACGCCCGTCGACCAGGTGGTGATGGACGAGTTCCACTTCTACGCGGATCCGCAGCGCGGCTGGGCCTGGCAGGTGCCGCTCCTGCTCCTCCCGCACGCGCAGTTCGTGCTGATGTCCGCGACGCTCGGCGACGTCACCGACCTCGCGGAGGACCTCACCCGGCGCACCGGGCGGCCGACCGCGCGGATCACGGGCATCGAGCGGCCCGTCCCGCTCTTCTTCCACTACGCCGTGACGCCCGTGCAGGAGACCGTCGAGGAGCTGCTCGACACGAAGCAGGCGCCCGTCTACATCGTGCACTTCGCGCAGGCCGCGGCGCTCGAGCGGGCGCAGGCGCTCTCGAGCATCAAGATCGTGACCCGGGAGCAGCGCGACGCGATCGCGGAGCTCATCGGCGGATTCCGGTTCAGCACGGCGTTCGGGAAGACGCTGTCGCGGCTCGTGCGGGCCGGCATCGGCGTGCACCACGCGGGCATGCTGCCGAAGTACCGGCGGCTCGTCGAGCAGCTCGCGCAGCAGGGGCTCCTCCGGGTGATCTGCGGCACCGACACGCTCGGCGTCGGCATCAACGTCCCGATCCGCACGGTGCTGTTCACGGGCCTCACCAAGTACGACGGCACCCGGATGCGGCAGCTGAACGCGCGCGAGTTCCACCAGATCGCCGGGCGCGCGGGCCGCGCCGGCTACGACACCGCGGGCACCGTGGTCGCGCAGGCGCCCGAGCACGAGACCGAGAACATCAAGATGCTCGAGCGGGCCGGCGACGACGTGAAGAAGCGGCGGAAGCTCGTGCGCAAGAAGGCGCCCGAGGGCTTCGTGTCGTGGGGCGAGCCGAGCTTCCGCAAGCTCATCGACGCGGAGCCCGAGCGGCTGACCTCGAGCATGCAGGTGAGCCACGCGATGATGCTCAACGTCATCGCGCGCGGCGGCGACGTGTTCGCCCACATGCGCGCGCTCGTCGAGGACAACCACGAGCCGCGGACCCGCCAGCTCGCGCTCGCGCGCCGCGCCCTCGCCATCTACCGCACGCTGCGCACGGCGGGCATCGTCGAGCAGGAGGCGGACCCCGACGGCGGGCCCGCGCGCATCACGCTGACGGTCGACCTGCAGGCCGACTTCGCGCTCAACCAGCCGCTCTCGCCGTTCGCGGTCGCCGTCTTCGAGCTGCTCGACCGGGAGTCGCCCACCTACGCGCTCGACATGGTGAGCGTGGTCGAGGCGACGCTCGACGACCCGCGGCCGATCCTGTCGCAGCAGCAGTTCAAGGCGCGCGGCGAGGCCGTGCAGGCGATGAAGGCCGACGGCATCGAGTACGACGAGCGCATGGAGCTGCTCGAGTCGGTCACGCACCCCAAGCCGCTCGAGGAGCTGCTCGACCAGGCCT
This sequence comes from Clavibacter michiganensis subsp. tessellarius, assembly GCF_021922985.1. Taxonomy (NCBI): domain Bacteria; kingdom Bacillati; phylum Actinomycetota; class Actinomycetes; order Micrococcales; family Microbacteriaceae; genus Clavibacter; species Clavibacter tessellarius. The sequence goes on from NZ_CP040788.1 coordinate 781,292, forward strand.
TCACGACCTACGCGGCGAGCCAGCCGTGGATCGGCGACTTCGCGCTCAGCGCGAAGTCGGTCGTCCGCGACATGTACGAGCGGGCCATGAGCTTCAGCGAGCTGATCTCCTTCTACGGGCTCATGCGCTCCGAGGGCCTCGTGCTCCGCTACCTCTCCGACGCCTTCCGGGCGCTGCGGCAGACGATCCCGGACGAGGCGAAGACCGAGGAGCTGCTCGACGTGATCGAGTGGCTCGGCGAGCTCGTGCGCCAGGTCGACTCGAGCCTGCTCGACGAGTGGGAGGAGCTGTCGCACCCGACCGCGGCGCCCGGCGACGCGCCCGTGCTGCCGCCCGCGCCCAAGCTGCTGACCTCGAACACGCGCGCGTTCCGGATCCTCGTGCGCAACGAGATGTTCCGGCGGGTGCAGCTCGCGGCCCGCGAGGACCTCACGGCGCTCGGCGAGCTCGACGCCGCGGCCGGATTCGACGCCGACGCGTGGGGCGACGCGCTCGACGGGTACTTCGGCGAGTACGACCGCATCCTCACCGACGGCGACGCGCGCAGCCAGGCGCTCGTGACGATCGAGGAGGGCGCGACTGCGTGGACCGTGCGCCAGGCGCTGCACGATCCCGAGGGCGACCACGACTGGGGGATCGAGGCGACCGTGGACCTCGACGCGTCGAACGAGGCCGGCGAGGCGGTCGTGCGCGTGACGCGCGTCGGCACCCTCTCGTGAGCGCGGCCCCGCTCCTGCCCGACCTCGCCGGCCGGACCGTCCTCGTCACGGGAGCCAACGGCGGCGTGGGCTTCTGGACCTCGGCGCAGCTCGCCGGCGCGGGCGCGCGGGTGCTGCTCGCCTGCCGCTCCGCCGAGCGCGGGGACCGGGCCGCGCGGGCCCTCGTCGCGCGCGTGCCGGGCGCGGACGTGGACGTCGTGCCCCTCGACCTGGCCAGCCTCGCGAGCGTGGACGCATGCGTCGCCGCGGTGCGGGAGGACCTCGACGCGATCGTCGCGAACGCCGGCCTCACGCCGGCGGGCGGTCGCGCCCGCCACCGCCGCACGACGGTCGACGGGTTCGAGGAGCTCACGGGCACCAACGCGCTCGGGCACTTCGCGCTGGTCGCCGGGCTCGCCCCGCGGCTGCGGGCGGGCGGGCGCGTCGTGATGCTCGGATCCCTCGCCCACCGCTTCTCGCCCCTCGACCTCGGCGACCTCGCGGGGGAGCGTCGCATGCCCGCGCTCGTCCGGTACGGCCGGTCGAAGACGGCGTGCATGATGCTCGCGGACGCACTCGACCGGCGCTGGCGGGCGGCGGGATCCGACCGCGTCGCGCTCTCCGCGCACCCCGGCTACGCGGTGGACGCGCTGACCCCGCCGCAGGATCCGGCCGAGCGCGCGCGGGGCGTGGACGCCGCCCGCCGGCGCCTCGCCCGGGTGGGACGCGTCCTGGTGCAGGGGAAGGACGCCGGAGCCTGGCCGGTCGCGCACGCGGCCGTCGCCGACGGCGTCACGGGCGGCGCCTCCTGGGGACCCGCCGGGCCGCTCGAGCTGAAGGGCCCGCCGGCGCCCGCCTTCGTCGCCGAGCACGCGCGGTCCGCGGCCGTCGCGGATCAGCTGTGGGCCGCCGCCGAGGACGCGACGGGGATCCGCTTCCGGCCCTGACGACGACCGCCGGGATCAGCCCCGCGGCGTCCCGAGCACGTCGTCCAGCGCGTCGCGGAACGCGGCCGTCTCCGAGGGCGTGCCGACGGAGACGCGCAGCCAGCCCTCCGGCCCGGTCTCGCGGATCAGCACGCCCCGGTCGAGCAGGCCCTGCCACACGGCGTGCCGGTCGGGGAAGCGCCCGAAGAGCACGAAGTTCGCGTCGGACGGCGCGACCTCGAAGCCGCGTCCGCGGAGCCACTCGACGAGGCCGTCGCGCTCCTCCCGGAGCGACGCGACCTGCGCGAGCAGCACCGCGCTGTGGCGGAGCGCGGCCGTCGCGCTCACCTGGGTGATGCGGGAGAGGTGGTACGGCAGCCGCACGATCCGCAGCGCGTCGACCACGGCGGGGGAGGCCGCGAGGTACCCGAGCCGTCCTCCCGCGAACGCGAAGGCCTTGCTCATGGTGCGCGAGACGATGAGGCGCGGGTGCTCGGGCAGCAGCGAGACGGCCGTCGGGACGCCCTCGCGACGGAACTCGGCGTAGGCCTCGTCGATGACGACCACGCCGGGCGCGACGGACAGCACGTGCTCGATCTCGGGGATCGTCAGCGCCGTGCCCGTCGGGTTGTTCGGCGAGGTGAGGAACACGACGCTCGGCTGGTGCTGCTCGATGAGCGCCGTGACGTTCGCCAGGTCGAGCGTGAAGTCCTCCTGGCGGCGGCCGGAGACCCAGCGCGTGAGGGTGTTGCGCGCGTACTCGGGGTACATCGCGTAGTGCGGCGCGAAGGAGAGGGCCACGCGGTCGGTGCCGCCGAAGGCCTGGAGCACCTGCTGGAGGACCTCGTTGGATCCGTTCGCCGCCCACACGTTCTCCGGCCCGAGCGGCAGGCCGCTGTCGGCCGTGAGGTAGTCGGCGAGCTCGGTCCGCAGCTCCAGGAACTCGCGGTCGGGGTAGCGGTTGAGCCCGCGCGCCGCCTCGAGCACGGCCTCGCTCACGGCGACGGCCACCTCCTCGGGCAGCGGGTGCGGGTTCTCGTTCACGTTGAGGAGCACCGGCACGTCGAGCTGCGGGGCGCCGTAGGGCTCCTCGCCGCGCAGGTCGTCGCGGAGGGGCAGGTCGGCGAGGGTGGTCCTCGACCAGTCGGGGCTCATGGCTCTCCTTCGGGTGGCGGGATCCCATCCTCCCATCGCGACGCGCCCGGGCGTGCCGAGGCCGGGGCGGGTCGTCGGGAGCCGGTGCGCGCACGGGCGGCGGACGCACGGGGCGCGGCGGCTAGGGTCGTCGGATGCGCTCCCCCCTCGCCCGGCTCACCCGCGTCCGGCGCCCGGGGGACGTGCACCGCACCGAGTCCTCGCCGCCGCGCTGGCTCCTGCTCTCCCGCCGCTACGGGTCGCGGGCGATCCCCGTGGACCACGACCTCGAGCGCCGCACCGTGCTCGGCTTCCGCATCGCGATCAAGGTGTTCCGCTCGCCGCGCGGGAACGCCGGGCGCACCCTCTCCGCGGCGCCCTCGGGGATCGGGTCCGCGGGGCCCGCCGCCGGCCGGCCGTCGTTCGTGCTCGTGCACGGGATCGGCGTCTCCTCCCGCTACTTCCACCCCGTCGCGGCGCTGCTGGCCGAGCACGGCGACGTCCACGCGATCGACCTGCCGGGCTACGGCGAGTCGCCCCGGGTGCACCGGGACGTGACGCTCGACGACCACGCGGCCGTCGTGGCCGAGGTCATCCGGACGCACGGCCTCGTCGACCCCGTCGTCGTCGGCCACTCGATGGGCTCGCAGATCGTCGCGCGCCTCGCGGCCGAGCACCCGGAGGTCGCCGACCGCATCGTGCTCATCGCGCCGACGCTCGACCCGCGGAAGCGCGGCGTCGTGCGCGCCGGGCTCGCCCTCGCCCACGACACGCTGCGCGAGCCGCTGCTCTCGAACGCCGTCGTGCTCGGCGACTACTTCCTCCGCTGCGGCATCCCGTACTACCTGCGGCAGCTCCCGCACCTCATCCAGGACCGGGTGGAGGACCGCGCCGGGCGGATCCGCGCCCGCACGCTCGTCGTCGTGGGCGACCGCGACGCCGTCGTCGACCGCTCCTTCGCCCGGGACCTCGCCGACGCGATCCCGCGCGGCCGCCTCCACGTGGCGCACGGGCCGCACGTCGTGATGTTCACGGATCCGGTCGGCGTCGCCCGCGCGATCGTCGAGCATGCCCGCCTCGGCTGATCCCTCAGGCCCCGCCGACGCGTCCCGCGGCCAGGATGGAGGGGTGACCGCCGACGGACGAGACGCCCTCCCGCCGCTGTCCGCCCTCGCGAAGGCCGTCGACTGGGCGCTCGACTACGCCTACGTCCTCCGCTGGCAGGCCGCCGCCACCCTCTCCCGCGACGACGCGCACGCGTTCGAGGACGGGCGCGACGACCGCCCCACGATCCTCGTGCTGCCGGGCGTCTACGAGCGCTGGCAGTTCATGCTCCCGATCATCCGGCGGCTCCACGCGCGCGGCCACGGCGTGCACGTGGTCGGCGCGCTCGGCGCGAACGTGGGCCGGGTCGCCGAGATGGCCCGGCGTGCGCGGGCGCACCTGGAGGCCGCCGACCTCCGCGACGTCGTCGTCGTCGCGCACAGCAAGGGCGGGCTCATCGGCAAGCACCTCATGGCGTTCGACGACCCCGACCGGCGGATCCGGGCGATGGTCGCGATCAACGCGCCGTTCGGCGGGTCGTCGTACGCGCGCTTCATCCCGATCCGCAGCATCCGCGACTTCTCGCCGCGGAACGGCGCGCTCGTGGCGCTCGGCCGGTCGCGGGAGGCCAACGCGCGGATCACGAGCATCCACGCGCGCTTCGACCCGCACATCCCCGGCGGGAGCGCGCTCGAGGGCGCCGTGAACGAGCGGGTGCCGGCGGCCGGGCACTTCCGGATCATGGGCGACGAGGACGTGCTCCGCCGCGTGGAGGCCGCGATCGACCGCTCCGGGCCGGCGACGGGCCCTCAGGCCTGAGCGGGCGCGCCGCCCGGCGCATACTGGGCACATGCCCGACCCCGCCGCCCCCGCCCGATCGCGCGGCCCGGCCGACGGCCCCGCGGACGGCCGCGGCCGCACCGTCCTCGTCGTCGCGATCCTCGCCTCGTTCGTCGCGTTCCTCGACGGCACGGTCGTCAACGTCGCCCTGCCCGCCATCGGCGAGGACCTCGGCGGCGGCCTCGTCGTGCAGCAGTGGGTGGTGGACGCGTACCTCATCACGCTCGGCGCGCTGATCCTCCTGGCCGGCTCGCTCTCGGACGCGTTCGGCCGGGTGCGCGTGCTGCGCTGGGGGCTCGTCGGCTTCGGCGTGACGTCGCTCGTCTGCGCGATCGCGCCGACCGCGGGGATCCTCATCGCGGCCCGCGCCGCCCAGGGCGCGGCCGGCGCGCTCCTCGTGCCCAGCTCGCTGGCCCTCATCTCCCAGACGTTCCGGGGAGCCGCTCAATCGCGCGCCATCGGCTCGTGGACGGCGTGGACCGGCACCGCGATGCTCGTCGGGCCGGTGCTCGGCGGCGTGCTGGTGGACGCGCTCGACTGGCGGCTCGTGTTCGGGATCAACGTGCTCCCCATCGCCGTCACGCTCGTGCTGCTCGCGCGGCTCCCGCACGCCGCGCCCGCGGCCGACGGCACGCGCGTGGACGTGCCGGGCGCGGTGCTCGGCGCCCTCGGGATCGGCGGCCCGGTGTTCGCGCTCATCGAGCAGTCGCGGCTCGGGCTCGGGCATCCGCTCGTCGTCGGCAGCCTCGTCGTGGGCGTCGCGTGCCTCGTGCTGTTCGTGCTCCGGGAGCGCCGCACGCCGCACCCGATGCTGCCGCTGTCGCTCTTCCGCGAGCGCGACTTCCTGGTCGGCAACGTCGCGACCGTCGGGATCTACGGCGCCCTGTCGCTCGGCGGCTTCGTGATCGCCGTGTTCCTGCAGCAGACCGGCGGGCTGTCGGCGACGCAGGCCGGGTTCGCGCTCGTGCCCACGACGGTGATCATGCTGCTGCTGTCGACGCGCTTCGGCGCGCTGGCCGGGCGGATCGGGCCGCGGCTCCTGATGGGCGTCGGCCCGATCGTGGCGGGCGCCGGCTACCTGCTGATGCTGGGGGTCGCCGAGCCGGTCGACTACTGGTCGCAGCTGCTGCCGGGGATCGTCGTGTTCGGCGTGGGCCTCTCGATGACGGTCGCGCCGCTCACCTCGACCGTGCTCGAGGCGGTGCCGTCCGCGCAGGCGGGCATCGCGTCGGCCGTCAACAACGCGGTGTCGCGCGTGGCGGGCCTCGTCGCGATCGCGGCGATCGGCCTCGTCGCCGGGCCCGACCTCGACGTCCCGGCGTTCCACCGGGTGGTGCTCGTGACCGCGGCGCTGCTGGTCGCGGGCGGGCTGGTGTCCCTCGTGGGGATCCGGTCGCGCCGGGCGGCGGGGTCGGACACGGCGTCCGCCGACGCCGCGTCGACGGACGCGCCCGCGGCCTAGACCGCCAGCAGCACCTTGCCCACGTGCTGCGACGACGCCACGTGCGCGTGCGCGGCGGCCGCCTCGGCGAGCGGGAACACGCGGTCGACGACCGGGCGCACCGAGCCGTCCGCGACGGCCGGCCACACGTCCGCGCGGATCGCGTCGACGATGCGCGCCTTGTCGTCGGCGTCGCGCGCCCGGAGCGTCGTGCCCCAGATCCGCCCGCGCCGGGCCATGAGCTGGCCGATCGCGATGCTCGTCGGCGCGCCGCTCTGCGCGCCGATGACCATGATCCGGCCGTCGCGGGCGAGCGCGCGGATGTCGCGGTCGACGTAGTCCCCGGCGATCGCGTCGAGGACCACGTCCGCGCCGCGCCCGTCCGTCGCCGCGAGGAGCGCCTCGACGAAGTCCTGCTGGCGATAGTCGATGAGGATGTCCGCGCCGAGCGCGCGGCACGCCTCGAGCTTGGCGGGGCTGCCCGCGGTCACGGCGACCCGTGCGCCGAGGCACGTCGCGAGCTGGATGGACATGGTGCCGATGCCGCTGGATCCGCCGTGCACGAGCAGCGTCTCCCCGGGCTGGAGCCGCGCGTCGAGCACGACGTTCGACCACACGGTCGCGACCACCTCGGGCAGGCCCGCCGCCTCGACCAGGTCGAGGCCCTCGGGGACGGGGAGGACGTGCCGCTCGTCGACCGCGACGAGCTCCGCGTAGCCGCCGCCCGCGAGGAGGGCGCACACGCGGTCGCCGACGCTCCAGCGCGTCGCGCCCTCGCCGACGGCCGCGACCGTGCCGGACACCTCGAGGCCGAGGTGCGTCGGCGCCCCGGCGGGCGGCGGGTAGGCGCCCTCGCGCTGGCTGAGGTCGGCGCGGTTGACGCCCGCGGCCGCCACGCGGACGAGGACCTCGCCGGGACCCGCGACGGGATCCGGGAGCTCGGTGAGGGTGAGGACGTCGGGGCCGCCGGGGGAGTCGAAGGTGATGGCACGCATCCGGCCACGGTACGCCCGGGCGGTCCGCGCGGGCTGCGCGCGCTTCCCCGGGTGCCCTGTCGCGGCTCGTCACCGGAAGTGCATGAACTCGCAACGAGATCCGGGAATGGATGTCGGATCCATGCGCTTGCATATCTTCGAGGCCGTCGGCCCGCACCCCATGACCCCGCACGAGAGGCACGCACATGAGCGACACCAGCACCGTCCCCGGCTACATCGCCGGCACCTGGACCATCGACAAGACCCACAGCTCGGTCGGGTTCAGCATCCGCCACATCATGATCAGCAAGGTCAAGGGCACGTTCAAGGACTTCGACGCCGAGATCGTCACGGGCGCCACGCCCGAGCAGAGCTCCGTGAAGGCCCACGCGACCATCGTCTCGATCGACACGAACGAGCCGAACCGCGACCAGCACCTCCGCACGAACGACTTCTTCGACGCCGAGAACCACCCCACCATCGACTTCGTCTCCACCGCTGTCCGCGTGGAGAAGGACGGCGACGCGAAGATCGACGGCGAGTTCACGATGCGCGGCGTCACCAAGCCCGTCACGTTCGACGTCGAGTTCGGCGGCTTCGGCCAGGACCCGTACGGCCAGACCAAGTTCGGCGCGACGGCGACCACGGTCGTCAACCGCGAGGACTTCGGCCTCACCTACAACGCGGCCCTCGAGACCGGCGGCGTGCTGCTCGGCGACAAGGTCACCATCACGCTCGACATCCAGGCGGTCCTCGCGACCCCCGCGGCCTAGCGCTCCCGGCCGGGCACCGTCCCGGCCGCCTCCGCTCCGGCGGAACCGGCGCCCCCTGTCCCTCGCGGACAGGGGGCGCCGTCGTGCGCGGGGCGGATGCCGGGAGCGGCCGGCGGGGCGGCCCGCCCTCCCGCGAGCGGCCGTCTGGCGGGCGATCAGGCCACGGGGAGGAGCCCGAGCGCCCGGAGGGTCTCGGCCGGCCGTTCGACGTGCGCGAAGTGCCCGGCGTCGGGGACCACCGCGAAGCGCGTGCCCGGGACGTCCCAGGCGAGCCCGGGGAGGTCGTCCGGCCCGACGAAGACGTCGCGACCGCCGCGCACGGCGGTGACGTCGCAGGAGATCCGCGGCCACAGGTCGTCGGCGGGGTACGCGACGGCGATCCCCGTCGCCCGGAGGAAGCCGCGGGGCCGGACCTCCGCCGCCAGCGCCGCGATGACGGTCGCGGGCACCCGTCGCACGTGCGCGAAGAGCGGGGAGGTGAGCGGGCGCAGGAGCCCCGAGCGCTCGAGGAGCCGGACGAGGGGGAGCCCGGCCGGGCCGAGGAGCCGGGTCGTGCGCATCGCCCCGAGCATCATGCTGAAGCCGGGGAGCACGGCGAGGTCCCGGACGGGATGCGCGGCCGAGCGCAGGACCGAGCGCAGCGTGGGCGACACCAGCGCCACCGAGCGCACGCGGTCCGGATGGCGGACGGCGGCGTGGAGGGCGAGGAAGCCGCCCATCGAGTGGCCCACGATGCGGCAGTCGGCGTAGCCCAGGTCGTCGATGACGCGGAGCACCGCGTCGGCCATGGCGTCCAGCGTGACGTCCCCGTCCGGGACGCCGAGCACTGAGTCGCCCCACCCGGGGAGGTCGACGGCCACGACGTCGCCGAGGGGCGCGCCGGCGTCGCGGGCGGCGCGGAGGGCGGGCGTCCAGGTGGTCCAGGATCCGGCGGCCCCGTGGAGGAGGACCGTGGCCGTGGCGGAGCTCCGTCGCGGGTCGTGCTGCTGCCGCACCGTGCCGAGCGCCGTGCCGGTCGCGCCGGCGACCAGGCCGGAGGCGCGGGGATCCGGGTCGAGCCCGGACGGGCAGTAGCCGTCGCCGGACCGGGGGGATCGGCTCGCGATGCCGCGGGCGTCGCGCTCCGCGGCGGGGGCGCGCGGTCGCCGGGGCGGACGAGGGGGAGCGGAGCGGGGCATGCGCACGGACGGCCTCCGGGTCGGGGATCCGCCCAGGGTCCCCGACGGCGGCCTCGCCGCGCGGGCGGCGTCCCCAGCCCCGGTGCTCGCCGCGGCGCGCTGGTCGGACGCCGCCGGCGGATCACCTGGGTCCGGCCGATCGGGTGCGGCCTGCGGATCAGACGCCGGGGAGCAGCCCGAGCGCCCGCAGCGTCTCGGCCGGCCGCTCGACGTGCGCGAAGTGGCCGGCGTCCGGGATCACCGCGTGGCGGAGGTCGGGGACCGCGCGCGCCAGCCGGTCGAGGTCGTCCCGGGAGACGAACACGTCGTCGTCGCCGCGCACCGCGACGACCGGGCAGACGATGCGCGACCAGAGCCCGTCGGCGTCGTAGCCGCGCGTGACCTCCGCCGCGAGCGAGAACGCGCGGGGCCGGGCCTCCGTCGCGATCGCGTCGACGATCGACCGCCGCACGCGCCAGCCGTGCGCGAAGAGCGGGAGGGCGATCGCGCGCATCAGCCGGACGCGGCCGACGCCCCGGATGAGCGCCGCGCCCGGGCGGCCGAGGCGGCGCATGGTGCGCATGATCCCGAGCATCATCGTGAAGCCCGGGATGATGCGGAAGGCGCGCACCGGGTGGGCGACGCTCCGGATGACCGAGTACGTGGTGGGGGAGACGAGCGCGAGCGATTCGGCGCGCGCGGGATCGCGCGCGGCGAGGTGCAGCGCGATGAACCCGCCCATCGAGTGGCCGACGAGGCGCCAGCGCGCGTAGCCGAGGCCGTCGACCACGCGCGTGACGGCGTCGGCGATGGCGTCGACGGTCGCGTCCGCGTCGGCGGCGTCGAGCGGGGAGCCGCCCCAGCCCGGTAGGTCGATCGCGACGACGTCGGCGAACGGGGCGCCGGCCTCCCGGGCGGTCCCGAGCAGCGGCGTCCACGTGGTCCAGGACCCGGCGGCGCCGTGCAGCAGGACGGTCGCGGTGTCCGAGCCGCGGCGCGCCGGGTGGTGGTGCCGCACGACCCCGAGCGGCGTGGGCGTCGTGCCGCGCACGAGGCCGGACGCGCGCGGGTCCGGGTCGAGCTCGCGCGGGCTGTAGCCCGGGAGCGGCCGGGTCACTCGGCCCCGCCGATGATCTCCGACCGGATGCGGCGGATGTCCTCCAGCAGCGAGCCGATGAGGATCCAGTGCTCCTCGCTCGGCTGGAGCACCACGAGCGGCGCCGTGAGCGCCGGCTCCTCCTGCGCGGCGTCGGCGGATCCGCCGCCCGGCAGCGCGTGCTCGGCGAGCAGCCGCACGTCGTGGGCGGCGCGCGTCAGCTCGGTCGCGATGCCGCGCACGACGGGCTCCTCGGCGAGCGACGGGTCGTAGCGGTCGTGCACGGCCCGGGTCATCCCGACCACGCGGTTGACGAGCACGGTGAGGGTGGCGAGCAGCTCCCGGTCGGCCTCCAGCAGCGCGCGGTGCCGGCGGCGGAGCGGGTTGAGCGTGAGGCTCTCGAGGCCGCGGTCGACCTCGGCGACGGCCTTCGTGTGCCGCGGCCGGAGCTCGCGGGCGCGCACGAGCATGCGGTCGAGCTCCTCGCGATCGACGGGCTCCGCGAGCGCCCCCGCCAGCCGGTCGAGCGCGGCGGCGCAGTCGCCCGCGAGCCCGACCACCGCGCGCCGGCTCGCCTCGTGCAGCACCGGCGGGGCGATCGCGATGTTGACGACCACGCCGATCGCCGCGCCGAGGATCGTCTCCACGATGCGGTCGACCGCGTACACGGGCGAGAGCTGCCCGATGGCGAGCACGAGCATCGCGCTGATGGGGATCTGCGTGCTCGACCCGGGCGTGAGCCGGAACACCCAGCCCACCAGCACCGCGACGACGACCGCGAGCAGCACCACCCCGCTCGACGTGCCGAGCGCGAGGCCGAGGACGAGCGCGAGCAGCACCCCGGTGATCACGCCGAGGCTGCGCTCGACCGCCTTGCCGAAGGTCTGGTTGATGCTCGGCTGCACCACGAGCAGCGCCGCGATGGTCGCGAAGATGGGCAGCTGCGCCGGGAGCAGGGCGATGCAGACGAACCAGGCGATGATCGCGGCGACGCTGGTCTTGACCACCTGGACGAACGGGATCCGCGTGGTGGTGCGGACGGTCGTGGTGATGCGCACGTGCGGCCTCGGGCTTCCGTCTCGGGTGCCTCCATCATCCCGGAGCGCGGGCGCGGCGGCGACCCGCGGATCAGGCGACCTCGGCCGCGTCGTCCATCCCGTCCATGCCGTCCCCGCCGCCCTGCCGCCGGGCGTCCTGCCAGCGCGCCCACATCTCCTTGAGGTCCCACGCGTCCTCCGCCTGGATGGAGACGCCCCGCTCGCCCGTGCGCCGGGTGCGCCCGCGGATGACGAGCAGCCGCGTGCCGAAGAGCATGGGCCCCGCCTTCTGCTGCGCCTCGTCGAAGAAGGTGGAGTCGGAGCAGCCGGAGCCGTCGTCGAGGCTGATGAAGACCACGCGCTTGCCGCTGCGCATGGGCGGCGTCTGCGTGGCGATGCGGATCCCCGCGACCACCACCTCCGATCCGCTGCGCACCTCGAGCAGCTGGCTCGCCGGGATGACGCCGAGCTCGTCGAGCATCGGCCGGTAGCTCTCCAGCACGTGCGCGGTGACCTCCATCTGCAGGATGTCGAGCTCGGCGGCGACCCGCGCGCGGCCGTCGGGGTCGGGCGAGCCGCGCGGGATGAGGTCGCGGTCGTCGACGAACAGCGGCAGCTGCCCGGCCGGATCCGCGGGCCGGGCCGCCCGCGCCGTGAGCCGCCGCACGTACGCCATCACGTCGCCCCGGGACGCGGGACCGCGGGCGCCGGCGGCGTCGTCGGCGGACGCGGCCAGCGAGTCGAGCGCGCCCACCGCGGCGAGCCGCTCCAGCAGCGCGCGCGACGGCTGCGCCTTCGCGTAGAAGTCGCTGATGGAGTCGTACGGCTGGCCCGCGACGATGCGCGCCATCTCCGCCTCGCTCATGCCGTGCACGTCCTGCAGCGACAGCCGGATCCCGAGCTCGCCGATGCGCGTGCGCCCGGTCGTCGCCTCGCCCGCGACGCGCTCCACCCGGTAGACGCCGGTCGACCGGTCGACGTCGAGCGGCAGCACGGGCACGCCCATGCGCCTGGCCTCGGTGAGCAGCAGCCGCTTGGGGTACATGCCCGGGTCGTGCGTGAGGATCCCCGCGAGGAACTCCGCCGGGTAGTGCGTCTTCAGCCACGCGCTCTGCCAGGTGGGCAGCGCGAAGGCCGCGCCGTGCGCCTTGCAGAACCCGAACGAGCCGAAGCCCTTCAGCGCCTTCCAGATGCGCTCGACGTCGGCGTCGGAGAACGGGCGCCGGCCCGTGCGCCCGTCGACGTGCGTCGTGGTGCGCTCCCGGAAGGCCCGCTCGACCACGGTGTCCTGCCGCTCCATGTTGCGGCGCAGCTCGTCGGCCTCCGCGAGGGAGACCTGCATGCAGTCGGCGAAGATCCGGATGACCTGCTCGTGGTAGATGACGACGCCGAAGGTGGGCGCGAGGAACGGCGCGAACCGGGGGTGCAGGTAGTCGGGCCGGGTGATGCCGTGCTTCGTGTCGAGGAAGGGCGCCACCATGTTGCCCTTCATGGGGCCCGGCCGGAACAGCGAGATGTCGGCGATGAGGTCCTCGTAGACGTCGGGCTGCATCTTGCCGATGAGCTCGCGCTGGCCCGGCGACTCGATCTGGAACATGCCGAGCGTGTGCGTGGTGCGGATGGCGGCGAAGGTCTCCTCGTCGTCGTGCGGGATCTCGTCGAGCTCGATGCGGCCGTCGCGGTGCACGTAGCGCGCGTCGACCGGGATGCCGCCCGCGACCGCCGAGCGCGCGCCGTGGATGCGGTGGATCTCGTCCAGCGCGTACGCCATGGTGCTCTGCATCCGCACGCCCAGGATGTCGAGCTTGAGCAGCCCCATGTCGTCGATGTCGTCCTTGTCGAACTGGCTCATGGGCAGGCCCATGCCGCTCGGCTGCACGGGGCTCGTGCTCAGCAGGTCGGAGTCGCCGAGGATCACGCCGCACGGGTGCATGGAGATGTGCCGGGGGAGCCGGTCGAGCCGCTCGGTGAGGTCGACCAGCAGGTCGATGCTCGGGTCGTCGCGCACGAGGTCGGCGATGGGCTTGAGCTCGGGCTTCGTCTCGAGCACCGCCCGGAACTCGCGCGCGTTGAAGCGCCAGATGTTCTTGGCGATGAAGTCGATCTGCTGCTCGTCGAGGTCGAGCGCGAGCCCCGCGTCGCGCGCGGCGCCGCGGGCCCGGTAGGTGTTCTGCATCGACAGCAGCGTGACCCGGTTGCTGCCGTACCGCTCGAACACCCGGTGGTACACCTCGTGCCGGCGGGCGGACTCCACGTCGATGTCGATGTCGGGCAGCGTCGAGCGCACCTTGCCGAGGAAGCGCTCGAAGAGCAGGTCGTGCTCGAGCGGGTCGACGTTGGAGATGCGCAGCAGGTAGTTGACGAGGCTGCCGGCGCCGGATCCGCGCGCCTGGTTGCGCACGCCCATGTCGCGCATGAGCGAGCACACGTCGGCGACGGTGAGGAAGTAGGTGGCGAAGCCGAAGCCCGTGATGGTCTGCAGCTCGGTGCGCATCCGCGCGAGCACGCGCTGCCGCATGGCCTCGTCGACGTGGCCGAACCGCTCGGTGACGCCGGCCTCGGCCTTCCGCCAGAGCGCCTCGTCCGGGTCGCCCGTGACGCCCAGGACCTCCTTCTCCGGCAGCTTCGGCTTCCGCCAGGCGAGGTCGGCGTCCGGATCCAGCCGGCACCGGTCGGCGAGCTCCTCGGTGGCGCGCAGCAGGGCCTCGCCGGCGCGGCGGTCGAGGGCGGAGGCGCCGGCGACCTCGCGCGCGATCTCCTGCATCTCCTCCGGGGTCTTCAGCCACGCCTGGCCGTTCGGCTGCGCCCGGAACGAGCCGAGCGGCCGGAGCGTGCCCGCGGAGTCGAGCACGTCGCCCGTGAGCGCGTCGTCGGGCGCGAGGTAGCGCACGGCGTTGGTGAGGACGGCCGGGACGCGGTGCGCGTCCGCGAGCTCCAGCATCCGGGCGGCGTGGCGGAGGCTCGCGGCCTCGCCGGGCTCCGTGTAGTGGCAGACCACCTCGACGGCGATCGCGCCCGGGAGGAGCCGCGCCCACTCCGCGAGGTGCCGGGAGGCGAGCGCGTGGTCGCCCGCCGCGACCGCGCGGCCCACGTCCGAGTCGGGCCCGAGCATCACGGTGCCGACCGGCCCGTCGTCGCCGAGCAGGAACCCGGGCGGCCGGGTGCGCGAGATGCCCGCCTGGGCGCTGCGGGCCGTGCTCCTCGCCGTGCCCCGCCCGTGGCTCGCGCTGATGAGCCGGCTGAGCGCCGCCCACCCCTGGCCGTGCGTGCCGCCGTGCGCGAGCACCGTGATCCGGCCCGGGTGCTCGCCCGTGAGCCCGAGCTCGGCGCCGACGACGGGGGAGACCCCCGCGGCGATTGCGCGGCGGATGTGGCGGACGGCGCCGTAGAGCCCGTCGCGGTCGGTGACGGCCGCGGCCGACGCGCCCCGGGACGCGACCTCGTCGACCAGCGCCTCGGGCGCCGTGGTGCCGAAGTGGGCGGAGAAGGCGGACGCGACGTGCAGGTGGGTGAAGCTCACGCGCGCCTCCCGTGCTCGTCGCCGCGCGTCCTCCCCGGACGCGTCGTTCGAACGGATGTTCGACTCGCCCAGTGTAGGTCGGCTGCCCGGCAGCCGCGACCCGTAGTCTCGGAGGATGACCAGCGAACCCTCCACCCTCGTCATCCTCGGCGCCAGCGGCGACCTCACGGAACGCCTCCTTCTGCCGGGTCTCGGCAGCCTCGTGGCGAGCGATCGGGGGCGGCGGATCCAGCTCATCGGCACCGGCCGGAGCGAGCGCGGGGCGGACGAGTGGCGGAAGACCGTGAAGACCGCGTTCGACTCGGTGGACGCGAAGGGGCGCCGCGCGGCGGGCATCGTCTCGTCCACGAAGTACATCCAGGCCGACCCCACGGACCTCGACGACCTGAAGCGCATCCTCAACGCGTGCGAGGGCGCGCCGGCCCTCTACTTCGCGCTGCCGCCGGCCATCTCCATCGCCGTGTGCGAGAAGCTCGAGCAGCTCGACCTGCCGGAGGGCACCACGCTGGCGCTCGAGAAGCCCTTCGGCTCGAACAGCCGCACGGCCGCCCAGCTCAACCGCCAGCTGCTGAAGCTCGTGCCGGAGGACCGCATCCACCGCACCGACCACTTCCTCGGCCTCTCCACGGTGCTCAACCTCGTGTCGCTCCGCTTCGCGAACCGCTTCTTCGAGTCGGTGTGGAGCGCGCGCGACATCGAGGAGGTCGAGATCCTCTACGACGAGACGCTCGCGCTCGAGGGCCGCGCCGGTTACTACGACAAGTCGGGCGCGCTGGTCGACATGATCCAGAGCCACCTGCTGCAGGTGCTCGCGGTCTTCGCGATGGAGCCGCCGGCGAGCATCGACCCGGACGACCTCCGCTCGAACATCGCCTCCGTGCTCCGCGCCACCGAGGTCTGGGACAACGACCCCGTCGCGAACAGCCGGCGCGCCCGCTACACGGGCGCCACCATCGACGGCACCCGCATCCCCGCGTACGTCAAGGAGGAGGGCGTGGATCCGGGCAACGAGACGGAGACGCTCGCCGAGGTCACGTTCGGCATCGCCAACGCGCGTTGGGCGGGCGTGCCCTTCCGCCTCCGCTCGGGCAAGGCCCTCAAGGAGGCGTCGAAGCGCATCGTCGTCACGTTCAAGCCCGTCGCACACCTCCCGCGCGGCCTGCACGGCTCGGCCCGCCCGGACCGCCTGGTCATCGAGCTGAAGCCCGACGCCATCACCCTCGAGGTCACCATGGACGGCACCGGCGAGCCCTTCACCCTCACGCAGGCCGCCTTCCGCACCGAGTTCGCGCAGCCCGAGCTCACGCCCTACGGCGAGGTGCTCGACGGCATCCTCGCGGGCGACCCGCGGCTGTCGGTCCGCGGCGACGTGGCCGAGCGGTGCTGGCGCATCGTCGCGCCCGTCATGCGCGCCTGGAAGGGCGACCGCGTGCCCATGGCCGAGTACCGCGCCGGCTCCACGGGCCCGACCGCCTGGCGCTGACCGCGGGCCGCCGCGCCGCCCGGTGCGGTCGACCGGCATGACGGATCGCTGGGGGTCCGGCGCCTCCCCGGGCGGCGCGGTCGTCGCGCCCTAGCGTGAGGTCATGCCCGTGACCCTCACCGAGATCCCGCTCCCCGCCGCCGGCCCCGGCGCCTCGCCCGGCCTGCACGGCGTGCTGGCGGTCCCGGACGGCGTCGGGCCCTGGCCAGCCGTCGTGGTGGTCCACGAGGCCTTCGGCGTCACCGACGTGATGCGGCGCCAGGCGGAGCGGCTCGCCGCGGCCGGCTTCCTCGCACTGATGCCCGACCTGTTCTCCGCGGGCGGCGCGCGCCGGTGCCTCGTCGCCACCTTCCGCACGCTGGCCGCGGGCGAGGGCCGCGCGTTCGTCGACGTCGAGTCGGCCCGCCGGCTCCTCCTCGACCGCGACGACTGCACCGGGCGCATCGGGGTCATCGGCTTCTGCATGGGCGGCGGGTTCGCCCTCGCGGCGGCCTCCCGCGGGTTCGACGCCTCGAGCGTCAACTACGGCATGCTGCCCGAGGACCTCGACGGCGTCCTCGCGGGCGCCTGCCCGATCGTCGCCAGCTACGGCGGACGCGACCGGCAGCTCGCCGGGGCGGCGGCCCGGCTCGAGGCGGGGCTCGTCGCCCACGGCATCGACCACGACGTGCGGGAGTACCCGGACGCCGGGCACGCGTTCCTCAACGACGCGGAGTCGGGGCCGCGGATCCTCCGCCCGGTGCTCCGCGCCACCGGGCTCGGGCCCGAGCCCGCGTCCGCCGCGGACGCCTGGCGGCGGATCGACGCCTTCCTCGGCGCGCACCTGCGGGGCTGACCCGCCCGACGCGCACGCGAGACGCGCGCTCGTCGCCATAGCGCATCCGGCCCGTCGCCGTGCGGACCATCCACCGGTCTCGGTTAGCCTGAGGGGCATGCGGGCCGCCGTGCCCGAACCTCCCCGCCCGGCGACGAGAGATCCCCCCATGCAGCACGCCCCCCAGAGGACCCGCGCCGACCGGGCCCGCGTCCGCGGCATCGCGCGGCACGGACGCCTCCGCACGCCGAGCGCCGGCCGCACCGTGATGAAGGGCGTCGCGGCCGTCGTCGCCGTCGCGCTCGCGAGCACGCTCTCCGTCGTGGGCATCGCCGCCTGGGACCTCTCGCGCACCGTCTCCGCCAACCAGGTCGACATCTCCGGCGGTCAGGCGCTTCCACCGTCGCTCGGCGGGATCGACGGCGGCGCCAACATCCTCATCGTCGGCAGCGACAGCCGCGCCGGCCAGGGCGACGGCTACGGCGCGGCCAAGGACGTGGGCACCGCGACGCTCAACGACGTGACGATGCTCCTGCACATCAGCGAGGACAGCTCGCGCGCCACCGTGATCTCGTTCCCGCGCGACATGCTCGTCCCGATCCCCGCGTGCCAGGGCCCGGACGGCACGCAGTACCCGGCGCTCGCCCGCGCGCAGCTCAACGAGTCGCTGTCCCGCGGCGGCTTCGAGTGCACCGTGCGCATGGTCGAGGGCCTCACCGGGCTCGACATCCCCTACGGCGGCGTCGTCCAGTTCAACGGCGTGGTCGAGATGTCCAACGCGGTCGGCGGCGTCGAGGTCTGCGTGGCCAACGGCATCTACGACAAGAAGACCGACCTGGCGCTGGATCCCGGCCTGCACACCCTCCAGGGCAAGGACGCGGTGCAGTTCCTCCGCACCCGCTACGGCGTGGGCGACGGCAGCGACATCTCGCGCATCGGCAACCAGCAGGTCTTCCTCAGCGCGCTCGTGCGCACGATCAAGAGCACCGACACCCTGACGAACCCGGCGAAGCTCTACGGCATCGCGCGCGCCGTGGTCGACAACATGCAGCTGTCGACGTCGCTCGCGGACCTCGACACGCTCGTCTCCGTGGCGCTCACGTTCAAGGACATCCCGCTCGACGACGTCGTGTTCCTCCAGTACCCGGGCACGGTGCTCGCCAACGGGCGGGTGCAGCCGGACGAGGCCGCGGCCGCCCAGCTCGTGGGCCTGCTCGCGTCCGACGCGGACTTCTCGCTCGGCCAGCCCGCGGCGACGGACGAGGCCGGCAGCGTCCCGGGCAGCGTGCCGGGCGAGGCCGCCACGACGCCGCCCGCCGCGGAGTCGGCGGCCCCGGCGGACGGATCCTCGCCCGCCCCGGCGCCGTCGCCCACGTCGGAGGTGCTCGACCAGAGCATCACCGGGCAGACGGCCGCGCAGAGCACCTGCTCCAACGGCCAGGGCCGCTAGCGCCGCCCACCCGCTGGGATGTCGAGCGACCGGCGCCAGCGGTCGGTCGAGTATCAGCCGTCAGCCGTCGACGCTCAGCGGTCGGCGGGCGCCTCGACGACGCGCGGATCCGGGAACGCCGTCTCGACCGCGGGCGACGCGGTGCCGCGGGCGCGCATCCAGACGAAGAAGCCCGTGAGGGTGAAGGCGCCGTAGAAGACGTACATGAACGCCGACGCGTAGTAGCCCGCGCCCACGAGGAGCGGCACGCCGACGAGGTCGACCGCCACCCAGATGAGCCAGAACTCGACCCAGCCCTTGGCCATGCCGTAGGTGGCGAGGAGCGAGCCGACGAAGATCCAGGCGTCGGCCCACACGGGCTCGTAGGAGCCGAGCGCGCGGAAGAGGGGCGTGAGGAGCGCCGTGCCGCCGACGAGCGCGACGACGAGCAGGGCGCGCTGGCGGCCGGACGCCCAGCGCGGCACCACGGGCGCGCCACTGTGCCGGGCTTGCTGCCAGCGGTGCCAGCCGTAGACGGACACGGCGATGAACATGACCTGGCGTCCGGCCTGGCCGAGGAGGTTCACGGGGTTCGGCGTGCCGAAGACGGCGCCGAGGAAGACGGTGAAGAGGAGCACGTTGCCGACGATGCCGACGGGCCACGCCCAGACCTTCCGGCGCATGCCGCCGAGCGCGCTGGCGAGGCCGAAGAGGTTGCCGACGATCTCGCGCCAGAGGATGGTCTGGTCGCCGATGCGGAGCTGCGCGTCGAACAGCCACTCGAGTGCCGCCATGCGGGATCCCTCCGTGCGCCGCGGTCCGGGTGATCGCGTGCCGACGCCGTGCGCGGCGCCGTGGGATCCAAGGCCGCGACGCCGCCCGCTATTCCCCGCACGCCGCACGCCCGGGTGGGCGGGCGCTCAGGCGAACAGGCGCGTGTCGAGCTCCTCGTCCGACGCCGTGACGAGCGACCACCGGCCGCGTCCGTCGACGCTCAGGTCGAACGACCCGTCGACCCGGCGCGCGCCCGTGGTGAGCGGCACGGCCTCGACGCGCCACATCCGGAGCTCGAGCAGGTGCCCGCTCGCGCCGCGGGGCGCGCGGCCCGTGCGCTGCCACCAGTCGACCCGCGCGATCCACCGCTCGGGCGAGCTGACGACGCCGTAGACCACGCCCCGCCAGGTGAACCGGAGCGGCGAGCCGTCCCCCGAGAGCTCGACCTCCACGTCCTCGTCGATCCGCATCATGCCGCTCCTCCCATCGTCGCGCCGGCCGCGCCTCGTGCGTTCGAACGGGTGTTCGAACGTCTGATCCGAGTGTAGGAACGGGCGCCGACATCCACGAGGGGAGCGGGCGGATCCGCCTCACCCTCCACCGGAGGTCGAGGGTCGGGCGCGGCCGGCCGATCGGGCATGGATCCGGGCACGCGCGCGTTGGCCCTGGAGTCCCGAGGGCGGCAGACGCCTCCCTCGTCATCGACACCCGAGGAGGGTCCACATGACCGACACCACCACCGCGGCCGGCGCATCCGGCACGTTCACCATCGGCGGCGACCTGCCCGTCGTCCGTCTCGGCTACGGCACCATGCAGCTGACCGGCGAGGGCGTCTGGGGCGCCCCCGCGGATCCCGCCGAGGCCGTCCGCGTCATCCGCCGCGCCGCCGAGCTCGGCGTCACGTTCTTCGACACCGCCGACTCCTACGGCCCGTTCGTGGCCGAGGAGTTCCTCAAGGAGGCGCTCCACCCGTACGCCGACGACGTCGTCGTCGCAACCAAGGGCGGGCTCACGCGCCCCGGCCCCGGCGACTGGCGCCCCGTCGGCCGCCCCGAGTACCTGCGCCAGCAGGCCGAGCTGAGCCTCCGCCACCTCGGCCTCGAGCGCATCGACCTCTACCAGCTGCACCGCATCGACCCGGCCGTCCCGTTGGAGGACCAGATCGGCGTGCTCAAGGAGCTGCAGTCCGAGGGCAAGATCCGCCACATCGGCCTGTCCGAGGTCTCCGTGGACGACGTGAAGGCGGCGCGCGAGATCGCCGAGATCGTCTCCGTGCAGAACCTCTTCAACCTCGCCAAGCGCGACGCCGAGCCGCTGCTCGAGTACGCCGAGGCCGAGGGCCTCGCGTTCATCCCGTGGTTCCCGCTCGCGACCGGCGAGCTCGCGAAGGACGGCGGCCCGCTCGACGCCCTCGCGAAGCAGCACGACGCGAGCCCGTCGCAGCTCGCCCTCGCGTGGCTCCTCCGCCGCTCGCCCGTGATGCTGCCGATCCCCGGCACCAAGTCAGTCGGGCACGTCGAGGACAACATCGCCGCGGCGGCGATCGAGCTCACCGACGACGAGTTCCAGGCGCTCACCGACGCCGTCTGATCCCCGCGCGCGCGAGGGCCCCGCAGGAGATCCTGCGGGGCCCTCGTGCGTCGTGCCGTGCGCGCGGTGCCGCGCGATGGCGCCGCTAGGTGCCGATGCGGGTGCCGGAGTCGTCGGCGAGGCCGAGGTCGTCGAGCTGCGCGAGGAGGCTCGCGCCGTCCGGGGCGTAGACCCACGGGACGCTGCTGTCGAGCGCCCGCTCCTCGGCCTTCGCGCGGCCGCCCGCGAGGACGGCCTCGCCGGCGCTGAGCTGGCGGATGAGCACGACCTTCACGTTGTCGGGGTTCCGCTCCGCGAACTCGCCGTAGAGCAGCTCGTCGTGCTGGCCGTCGTCGCCCGCGAGGATCCACTTCACGCGCGGGAACTCCTCGGCGAGCCGCTGCAGGTTCAGCCGCTTGTGCTCCATGCCGCTGCGGAACCAGCGGTCGACCGTGGGACCCCAGTCGGTGAGGAGGATCGGGCCCGGCGGGTACAGGTTCCGCGACAGGAACCGGGTGAGCGTCGGCGCCACGTTCCACGCGCCCGTCGAGAGGTACAGCACGGGCGAGCCCGCGTGGCGCACGCGCAGCCGCTCGTAGAGGACGGCCATGCCGGGCGTGGGCGTCCGCGCGTGCTCGTCGAGCACGAACGTGTTCCACGCGGCGAGGAAGGGCCGGGGGAGCGCGGTGACCATCACGGTGTCGTCGATGTCGCTGAGGATCCCGGTGCGCACGTCGTCGCCCACGATGAACACCGGCGCCTCGACGGTCTCGGACCCCTGCGAGCGGATGCGGATGGTGTGCCACCCGCTCGGCAGCGCCGCCTCGACGACCGTGTCGACGACGCCGCCCCGGTCGGCCCGCACGTGGTGCTCGGTGCCGTCGATCTCGACGACCACGTCGACGTCGGTGAGCGGCACGCTCGTGAAGCTGCGCCAGCCGCGGACGACCTTGTCGCCCGCCAGCGCGCGCTTGCTCTTCGGGTCGGTGAGGAGGACGCGGCAGAGCACGCGCACCCACCGGACGGATCCGTAGCCCGCGTACGGGATGACGGTCGGCTGGAGGCCCCGTTTGCGGGCGCGGCCCTCGCGGATCTCGTGGATGCGGTCCTCCATGCGCGCCGCCCGGTGCAGCACGGGTGCGGCGGCGGGGGACTCGAGGAGCGTGCGGGTCGCGTGCTTCTTCTTCTTCGAGGAGGGGGCCACGGGCTCAGTCAAGCAGACCCGGGCGGAGCGGGACGCCGATCACACCGGGCGGGCGAGCTCCGCGGTGTCCGGCGCGCCCTGGTCGACGCCGGGGCCGACCTCGTCCATGGCGAGCTCCTCGATGACGTCCTCGGCCTGCGCGGCCACCGCGCGCAGCAGGTCGGGCGAGCCCTCCGCCGTGGGGTCGAGCCACTCCTCGACGACGTCCGGCGACAGCACGACGGGCATCCGCTCGGCCAGCGCCTCCACCGTGCCGGCCGCGGGGCGCGTGAGGACCGCGCAGCTCAGCACCCAGCGGGCCGGGTCGTCGGCCGCGCGCGACGGGTCCCGCCACCACTCGTACAGCGCCGCGAGCAGCACGATCCCGTCGCCCGCGCCGACGAGGTAGGGCGTGCGGAGGCCGTCGTCGGTCTCGTGGTGCTCGTAGTAGCCGGAGACGGGGACGGCCGCGCGCCGGGAGACGAGCGCCGGCAGGAGCTCGGGCCGGGAGGCGAGGGACTCGGCGGGGACCTCGGCGAGCGGCGGGCCCTGGTCCGGCCCCGGGGATCCGGCCGGGACGAGGCCCCAGCGCGCGGACTCGAGCCGCCGGACCGGCACCTGGTCCTCCGTGTCGCCCTCGGGGCGGCGGGGGAGCGTGTCCACCAGCACGGCGACGCGCTGGCCCGGCTCGATGCGCCAGGACGGGGCGGGCACGGCGCCGCCCGCGTGGTCGACGTCGAGCAGGGCGACCAGGTCGTCGGCGGACAGGGCCCGGGCGAGGATGCGCGTCATGCCCTCCATCCTGGCCGACGCCCGGACGGCCGGGTCCCGCGGGCGGCATCCGGTGGGCTGTCCGGCGAGCGTCCATTTGTTACGAAGTGGCGTCAGCGGACCCTCCGGTGCGGTCGATCCGCGGCGGGCGTGGTTCGCTGGTGTGCCTGGCAAGTGTCGATTCGTAGTGCCTACGAGGAATGAGCCACCCATGATCGAGTTCCACCACGTCCGCAAGCAGTACCCGGACGGCACGCTCGCGATCGAGGACTTCAGCCTCGTCGTCCCCTCGCAGACCACGACGGTCCTCGTCGGGTCCTCGGGCTGCGGCAAGACGACCCTCATGCGCATGATCAACCGCATGGTCGATCCCACGAGCGGCCGCATCGAGATCGACGGCACCGACATCGCCACGCAGGACGCCGTGAAGCTCCGCCGCAGCATCGGCTACGTGATGCAGAACTCGGGCCTCCTGCCGCACCGCAAGGTCGTCGACAACATCGCGACCGTCCCCCGCCTCACGGGCGTGGACAAGCGGACGGCGCGCGAGGACGCGCTGAAGCTCATGGACACGGTGGGCCTCGACCGCTCGATGGCCGACCGCTACCCGTCGCAGCTCTCCGGCGGCCAGCAGCAGCGCGTGGGCGTGGCGCGCGGGCTCGCGGTCGACCCGAACATCCTGCTGATGGACGAGCCGTTCGGCGCCGTCGACCCGCTCGTGCGCGACGACCTCCAGCAGGAGCTCATCCGGCTCCGCACCCAGCTCGACAAGACCGTCGTCTTCGTCACGCACGACATCGACGAGGCCTTCCTCCTCGGGGACCAGGTCGTGATCCTCGAGAAGGGCGGCCGCATCGCCCAGCAGGGCACGCCGCAGGAGATCCTCTCGGACCCCGCGAACGACTTCGTGCGCGACTTCGTGGGCGCCGACAAGGGCAAGCGCGCGCTCCACCTCGAGGACACCGGCACCGGCCGCGTGCTCGTCGACCGCGACGGCCGGCTCGTCGGCGTGCTCGACGGCGAGGACCGCGCCGCCCGGACCGCCGCCGCGTCCGAGCGCGCCACGACCGAGGCGGGGGCCGCGCACGCCCCCGGTGCTCCGGCGCAGGGTGCGGGACCCGCGTGAACTGGGTCCTCACGAACATCCAGACGGTGCTGGACCTGGCCGTCGCGCACGTGACGCTGGCGGCGCCGCCCATCATCGTGGGCCTCGTGCTGTCGCTGCCCTTCGGTTGGCTGGCCAACCGCTACCGGCCCGTCCGCGGACCGCTCCTCACGGTCGGCGGGATCCTGTACACGATCCCGTCCCTCCCGCTGCTCATCGCGATCCCGGCCATCATCGGCACGACGATCATCGACCCCCGGAACGTCGTCGTCGCGCTGACCGTCTACGCCCTCGCCCTCCTGGTGCGCATCACGTCGGACGCGCTGGCCGCCGTGCCGGAGGACGTCAAGCAGTCGGCCACCGCGATGGGCTACTCCGGCTGGGCGCGCTTCTGGCGCGTCGAGCTGCCGCTCGCCGGACCCGTGCTCCTCGCGGGCCTCCGGGTCATCTCCGTGAGCACGGTGAGCATGGTGACGGTCGGCGCGCTGACGGGCATCCAGAGCCTCGGCACCATGATCCTCACCGGGTACCGCCGCTCGTTCTACACGGAGATCGTCACGGGCGTCGTCGGCATCCTGCTCATCGCGCTCGCCTTCGACCTCCTGCTGCTGCTCATCGGACGCGTCCTCATGCCCTGGGCGGCCGTGACCTCCAGCCCGACCCGGCGGCGCCTGCGCCGCGGCGCCCTCGTGACGAAGGGGAGCACGCTGTGAACTCGTTCGCCGAGGCGTTCCAGCTCCTCCTCGACCCCTCCCGCTGGGGCGGCACGGGCGGCTACGCCCTCGGCCTCCGCGACCACCTCTGGTACACGTTCCTCGCGATCGCGCTGGCCTCCGTGATCGCGGTCCCGGCGGGCCTCTACATCGGCCACACCGGGCGCGGGCGCAACCTCGCCGTCGGGTTCTCCGGCGGGCTCCGCGCCCTGCCGACGCTCGGCGTGCTGGTCCTCCTCGGGCTGTACTTCGGGATCGGGCTGACCGGCCCCATCGTCACCTTCGCGATCCTCGGCATCCCGCCGCTCCTGGCGGGCGTCTACGCCGGCGTGCTCGCCGTCGACCGCGCGACCGTCGACGCCGCCCGGGCGGTGGGGCTCACCGAGTGGCAGATCCTCGGCCGCGTGGAGATCCCGCTCGCCCTGCCGCTCATCATCAGCGGCTTCCGCGCCTCGACCCTGCAGGTCATCAGCACCGTCACGCTCGGGGCCTACCTCGGCCTCGGCGGCCTCGGGCCGTACATCTTCACCGGCCTGACGACGCGGAACTTCCCGCTGATGCTCAGCGGCGCCCTCCTCGTCACCGCCCTCGCGCTCGTCGTCGACGGCGTGTTCGCGATCGTGCAGCGCCTCGTGATCCCGCGCGGCGTCGTCGCCGCCGCGGGCCGCACCCCCGACTCCGCCCGGACCTCGTCGAGGCCGGCGGTCAGCACCACCTCCTGAAAGGAACACAGCAATGTCCCACAGCATCTCCCGCCGGCTCCTCGTCGGCACCGTCGCGCTGGGCACCGCGATGGCCCTCGCCGGCTGCTCGTCCGGCGACCCCCTCGACACCTCGGGCGGCCAGGCGTCCGCCGCTCCCAGCGACACCATCTCCGTCGGATCCGCCGCGTTCGGCGAGAACGTCATCCTCGCCGAGGTCTACGCGCAGGCGCTCGAGGCCAACGACGTGAAGGTCACGCGCAACCTGCAGATCGGCGAGCGCGAGGTCTACCTCAAGGCGCTCGAGGAGGGGTCCATCGACCTCATCCCCGAGTACACCGGCAACCTGCTCGCCGCCTACGACGCCGACTCGACCACCACCTCCAGCGACGACGTCTACTCGGCGCTCGGATCCGCCCTGCCGGACGGCTTCGAGGTGCTCGACCAGTCGCCCGCCGAGGACAAGGACTCCTACAACGTCACCAAGGAGTACTCGGAGTCGAACGGCGTCACGAGCCTCTCCGACCTCGCGGGCAAGGGCACGATCAACGTGGGCGGCGGCGCGGTCCTGGGCGAGCGCGAGTACGGCATCCCCGGGCTCACCGACACGTACGGCATCGACGCGAAGCTCGTCACCATCGAGGACCAGGGCGGCCCCAACACCGTCAAGGCCCTCGTCGACGGCCAGGTGCAGATCGCGAACATCTACTCGACCACCCCGTCGATCCTCGACAACGGGTTCGTCACGCTGGAGGACCCCGAGAACCTCATCAAGGCGCAGAACGTCGTGCCGCTCGTGAAGACCGCGAAGATGAACCCCGACATCACCTCCATCCTCGACAAGGTGTCGGCCGCGCTGACCACCGAGGACCTCACCGAGATGAACCGCCGCAACCAGGGCGACGAGAAGGCGGAGCCCGCCGCCATCGCCGCCGACTGGCTGAAGGAGAAGGCCCTCTTCTAGGAGCGGGCGACCGGGCCGCGAGGCCCGTCCCGCGACAGGGGCCGACGCGCGAGCGCCGGCCCCTCGTCGCATCGGCCTCCGACGCGCACGCGACGGAGCAGAATGGACGCACCGATGCACGACCCGACGGCAGGAGCCCGCGCATGGCGAAGAAGAAGAAGTCCCCGACCGGCGAGGTGAGCGTGTTCGGCGCCGTGACGACCGTGGCCCGCGAGGTCCGCAAGCACAAGGTGGTCGCCGAGTCGGCCCCGCGCGGGCAGGGGGCGAACATCCCTCCCGCGCCCAAGCGCAGCCCCGAGGAGCTCAAGCGCGACATCCGCTCCGGCCGCGACGAGCTCGCCCGCACCGTCCGCGAGCTCGAGACGGCGCTCGACGTGCCCGCCCGGGCGTCCGAGCTGAAGGCCGAGGCCAGGGGCCGCGTGCGCGGGATCCGCGACGACGTCGTCGCGCGCGTCCGCACCACGGCCGACGACGTATCGGCCCGCACTCGTGCCTTCACGCGCAAGGACCCGGCCCTCGCCGCCTCCCTCGGCGCCGGCGCCGTGGCCGTCGTCCTCGCGGTGGGCGCCGCCGTCGTCTCCGGCGGCCGACGCTGACCGCCTCGATCCGCTCCATCGCGACCGAGGTCCCGCCGACCGTCCTCGCGCAGGAGGGGGTGCGCGACCTCTTCGGGAGCCAGCCCGAGCTCGGGCGCCTGGGCACGCGGCTCGTCTCGGCCGCCTTCGGGGCGTCGGGCATCCGCACCCGGCACACGGTGATCCGCGAGCTCGGCACGGCGCCCGGGATGGCCGGGGCATCGGCCGAGGCCGCCGAGCCGGAGGCCGCCGACGAGCCGCCGGTGTACTACGACCGGACGACCGGCCGCATCCTCACCCCGGGCACCGGCGCCCGCAACGACACGTACATCCGCGAGGCGCCCGCGCTGCTGCTCGGCGCGGCGCGCCAGGCCGTCGAGCAGGCGGGTGGCATCGAGGCGTCCGACGTGACGCACGTCGTCACCGTCTCCTGCACCGGCTTCTACGCGCCCGGCCCCGACTACGCCGTCGTGCGCGGCCTCGGGCTCGGCGCGTCCACCCAGCGCTTCCACCTCGGCTTCATGGGCTGCTACGGCGCGTTCCCCGCGCTCCGCATGGCGTCGCAGTTCTGCGCGGCCGACCCGGAGGCGGTCGTCCTCGTGGTGTGCGTCGAGCTGTGCTCGCTGCACCTGCACTCCTCGGGCGACGCCGACACGATCGTCGCGTCCTCCGTGTTCGGGGACGGCGCCGCGGCCGCGATCGTGACCGCGCGACCCGCGCCCGCCGGATCCACCGTGCTCGACCTCGACGCGTTCGAGACCGTCCTCACGCCCGTAGGCGAGGACGACATGGCGTGGACCATCGGCGACCAGGGCTTCGACATGATCCTGTCGAGCTACGTGCCGAAGATCATCGACGACCACATCACGGGCGCGCTCGAGCCGCTGTGGGCGCAGGTGCCCGCGCTCGCGGGCGTCGCGCCGGCGGAGGTCGAGGACTGGGCCATCCACCCGGGCGGCCGCAGCATCCTCGACCGCGTGGAGGACCGGCTCGCGCTGTCGCCCGCGCAGCTGCAGGCGTCCCGGTCGACGCTCGCGGAGGTGGGGAACATGTCGAGCGCGACCGTGCTGTTCGTCCTCGCGCGGATCCTGCACCGGACGCCGCCCGCGGACGTGCCGGGCCTCGACCGCGCCGACCTGGCCGCGCCCGTCGCGACCCCGGGAGCGGGCGCCGGCCGCGTGTGCGCCATGGCGTTCGGCCCCGGGCTGACCGTCGAGACGGCGCTCATGACCCGCCGCACCGCCTGATGGACCTCTCCCGCCGGGACGCCGCGCTCACCGAGCTCATGGACGACCCCGACTGCGATCCGGTCGCGCTCGAGCGCACCTACGCGCGGTTCGCGCTGGTGAACCGCGTGGTGTCGGGGTGGCGCGGGGTGTACCGGTCCCGGATCCGTCCGCTGCTGTCGGCCGCGCGGGTCACGACGCTGCTGGACGTCGGGTCGGGCGGCGGCGACGTGCCGCTGGCGCTGGCCAGGTGGGCGCGGCGCGACGGGCTGCGCCTGCGCGTCACGGGCATCGACCCGGACGCGCGCGCGTCCGCGTTCACGCGGGCCCTCCCGGCGGATCCCGACGTGACGTTCCTCCGCGCGTCGAGCTCCGACCTCGTGGGCGACGGCCGGCGCTTCGACCTCGTGACGAGCAACCACGTGCTGCACCACCTCGACGACGCCGCGTTCGACGCGCTGCTCGCCGACTCGGCCGCGCTCGCGCCGCGGGCGATCCACAGCGACATCGCCCGGAGCCGCCTGGCCTACGCCGCCTACGGGCCGGCGTCGCGCCTCGTGGCGCGCGGGTCGTTCGTGCACGTGGACGGGCTGCGCTCCATCCGCCGCAGCTGGACCCCGGTCGAGCTCGCGCTGCGGGCACCCGCGGGGTGGCGCGTCGAGGGCGCGCTGCCGGCGCGGGTGCTGCTCGTGCGCGACGCGACCGCCGGCGCCGGCGTGGCGCGATGAGCCGGGTCGACGTGCTCGTCGTGGGCGGCGGCCCGGTCGGGATCCACCTGGCCGCGCTCCTCGCGCAGGCCGGCCTCGACGTGCGCGTCTGGGAGGCGCGGCCCGAGCCCGCGCTGCTGTCGCGGGCGATCGGCATCCACGCGCCCGCGCTCGACGCGTTCGACCGGCTCGGCGTCGCCGACGAGATGGTCGCGGAGGCCGTGCTCGTGCGGCACGGCATCGCCATGGCCCGGGGCCGGGAGATCGGCCGCGTGTCCTTCGCCGGCGTCTCCGCCACGCACCCGTACGTCGCGGCGCTGCCGCAGTGGCGCAGCGAGGCGATCCTCGCCCGCCGTCTCGCCGGGCTCGCGCCGGACGCCCTCCGCCGCGGCGTCGCGCTCACGGGGCTCGAGGTCGATCCCCTCGGCGAGCCCGGCGGCGGCGTCCGGGCCACCGGTGCCGACGCGGACGGCCGGACCGTCGAGGTCGAGGCGCGCCTCCTGGTCGGCGCCGACGGCACGCGCGGCGCGGTGCGCGGCCTCCTCGGCATCGGCGTCGACGAGCGCCCCCTGCCCGACCGCTTCCTCATGGGCGACGCGCCCGACACCACCGACGGCGGCGACGACGCCGTCGTCACGCTGCACCCGGACGGCGTCGTCGAGTCCTTCCCGCTGCCCGGCGGCATGCGGCGCTGGGTCGTCGGGCTGCGAGCGGGGGAGCGGGACGGCGATCCGGCGGAGACCGTCGCCGCGACGGTGCGGGAGCGCACCGGGCACGTCGTGCGCGCGGCCGACCTCGATCCGGTGAGCGGCTTCGGCGTGCGCCGGCGCCTGGCGCGGCGGATGTCCGCGGGCCGCGCGATGCTCATCGGCGACGCGGCCCACGAGATCAGCCCCATCGGCGGCCAGGGCATGAACCTCGGCTGGCTCGACGCCGACTCCCTCGCGCCGATCCTCGTCGACGCCGTGCGCGCCCGCG
The DNA here is from genome assembly GCF_021922985.1 of Clavibacter michiganensis subsp. tessellarius. Taxonomy (NCBI): domain Bacteria; kingdom Bacillati; phylum Actinomycetota; class Actinomycetes; order Micrococcales; family Microbacteriaceae; genus Clavibacter; species Clavibacter tessellarius. Next base: position 810,924 of record NZ_CP040788.1, read on the forward strand.
ACGGCGTGCCGGATCCCGCCCGCCTCGCCCGCTGGGAGCGCGACCGCATGGCGAGCGCCCGACGCGCGGCCGTGCAGTCGGAGATCAACACGGCGCTCGGCCGGCCCGTGCGCGGGCTGACGCGCGTGGCCAGGGACGCCGGGCTCCGCGCGGTCCTCGCGTCGCCCGCCGCGGCGGGCCTCGCCTCCGTCTACGCCATGGGGCGGGACGCGGGCGCGCGCGTCAGGTGAGGCGCGTCGCGTTCAGCGCGACCTGGGCGACCAGCAGCAGCGAGGCCGCCATGATCAGCTGGAAGAGCAGCCGCCCCGGCGGGCGCGTGACGACGAGCACGGCGCCCCACGCGGCGATCGCGAGGGTGACCGCGAGGCCGCCGACGGCGAGCGGCGTGAGGGGGAGGCCGGGATCCGCGAGCACGGGCCCCACAGCCGCCGCCAGCGCCCCGACCGCGAGGGCGCCGAACGCGACGAGGCCCGACGGCACGCGGCCGAGCCGGTGGGGCAGGCCGCGGACGCCCGTGCGCGCGTCGTCCTCGAGGTCGGGCAGCACGTTGGTGAAGTGGATGGAGACGCCGAGCACCCCGCCCGTCGCCCACGCCCATGCGGCGGCGGGCACGGGGTCGGCGGCGCCCAGCGCGACGACCGTCGGGAGGATCCCGAACGCCACCACGAACGGCACGACGCTCACGGCCGTGCGCTTCAGCCCCGCGTTGTAGGCCCAGCCGGATCCCACCAGGACGACGTGGGCGAGGAGGAACAGGGGCCCGAGCGCCGCCGACGCGACGAGGCACGCCGCCGCGGTGCCGAGCGCGGCGGCCCGCACCTGCGCCACCGTGACCTCGCCGCGTGCCACGGGCTTGTCGTCGCGGCCGACGCTGCGGTCGCGGCCCGCGTCGATCCAGTCGTTGGACAGCCCGATGGAGAGCTGGCCGAGGAGGACGGCCAGCGCGACCGCGACCACGCGTCCGGGCCCGTATCCCAGCGCCACGGCCAGCCCGGCGGCCAGCACGGTGACGGTTGCGGTCGGCCCCGGGTGCGAGGAGAGGGCGAGCAGGCGGACGAGCCGCAGGGCGCGCCTCACGCGAGCGTCAGCCCGTAGCAGTGCGAGCCCGCGGATCCCGCGTAGGCGCCGAAGCAGGGGATGGCCGCCCAGCCCTCGCGGGCGTAGAACCGCATCGCGTCGGGCTGCGCGTCGCCGGTCTCGAGCACGAGGTCGACGACGCCGAGGGCGCGCGCCGCCTCCTCGAGCGCCCGGAGGAGCGCGGTGGCGACGCCCGTGCCGCGCGCGGCGGGCACGACGTACATGCGCTTGAGCTCCGCCCACCGCGGGCCGTCCGGGCGCTCGGGGAGCATCCGGATCCCGCCGCAGCCGACGGGCGCGCCCCGGTCGTCGCGCGCGACGAGGAAGACGGCGACGTCGGCCGCCGTGGGCTTCGTGCCGGGCTCGGTGTCGCCGCCGTAGCGGAGGTCGAGCTCGTCGCGCTGGGCGCGGCGGAGGAGGGTCGCGTCCTCGTCGTCCCACGGGACCGGCGCGATGGTGCAGTGCATGGGTCGATCCTGCCGCACGCGCGGGCCCGCGCCGACCGCGCCGATACCCTGGTGGGATGCTGATCCGCCCCGCCGAGCCCCGCGACATCGACGACCTGCTGGACATCCGCAACGACGCGATCCTGCACGGCACGGCCCTCTGGATGGACGAGCCCGTCGACCGGGCCGAGCGCGAGCGCTGGTACGCGGCGACCACGGCCGCGGGCGAGCCCATCCTCATCGCCGACATCGACGGGCGCGTCGCCGGCTACGGCACCTACGGGCAGTGGCGCGACAAGTCCGGCTACCGCTTCTCGGTGGAGGACTCGGTCTACGTGCGCGAGGAGTTCCAGGGGCAGGGCATCGGCCGGGCGCTCGTGGAGGAGCTCATCGCGCATGCGAGGGCGGCGGGGAAGCGCGCGATGTTCGCGGACATCGAGGCCGGCAACGCGGGATCCATCCGGCTGCACGAGCGGCTCGGGTTCCGCCGGGTGGGGCTGCTGCCCGGCATCGGCGTCAAGTTCGGGCGGTCCCTCGACCTCGCGATCCTGCACCTCCCGCTCGAGGACGCGCCCCGCGACTGAGGGGGCGGCCCGGCGGCGGGCATGAGGCACGCGTCCCGGCACGGGGTCGCTGGCGGAGAGGCCGCCGATCGCTGTCGGACGGTCGAGAGGCCCGGCACGGGGTCGCCCGCGGATGCGTCGCCGATGCACGCCGGACGGTCGAGAGGCCCGGCACGGGGCGCGGGAACGCCTCACGGTGCCGGGCCTCTCCGACGGCCTCGGTCCTTCGGGGGAGAGGGGGCCGTCGTGGTCCGGGAGCGGTCCGTCCGGGGGGGGGTGGACGGACGTGCTCGTCGGGTTGCGAGCGTCGGGCCCAAGGGGGGGGGTAAGGGCCGTCCGCTCGTAGACGACTCTAGCCCGGTCCTCATTTATGCGGACACACCGGGGTGGCCCCAGAAAGAGGGGCGCGCGGTGGATCAGTCCTGGGACTCGTCCAGCTCGCGCGCGCCGACGGCGACGACGGCGTCCCGCAGGGCGTGGAAGTGGTGCACCTCGAGGCCGTTGCGGAGGAGGTACGGCTCGACGCCGCCGCGCCCCGCCAGCGAGTGCAGGGCCTGGATGACCGGCGCCGGATCCCCGGCCACGGCGTGCTGCGCGGCGTCGCGCACGTCGAGGCCGCCGGCCACCAGGGCGAGGGCCACGACGAGCGCGTCCGCGACCGACGCGGTGCGCGCGTCGTAGCGCTCGGGCGCCTCGGCCTCGACCCGCTCGGCGACCTCGGCGACGCGCCCGGCGAGCAGCGCGCCGTCGGCCACGAGGACGGCGACGTAGGCGGAGGCGGTCGCGGGTGCCGCGGCGGCGGGGCCGGCGGCGGAGCCGGGCGCCCGGGAGGCGGGGGCGGAGGAGGTCATGGCGGCCCTTCGGTCGTCGTGCGGTTCGGGTCGTGCGGGGCCGGGGAGCTACGGGTCGGGCTCGGCGGGAGCGCGACCCGGCGGGCCGCGCGTGGACGCGGGCGCACCGGGTCGACGCCGACCTGGTGCGTCATCGAAGGCTCGCCCGGCCGGATGAACGGCGGGTGTCGCGCGCGCCGCCGTCGGACGAACGCGGTCCGACCGGCATCCGCCGCGCCCCTCGCGCGGATCGTCTACAAGTCGTAGAATGGAGGGGTCGCGATGGAGCCTCGAACCGCACGATCCGCCCTCCACAGGAAGCGCAGCCGGTCGCCATGACACCGCATCCCGCCCGCCTCGACCACCCGCACCCGAGCCGTCCCGCGGCCGCCGACCCGTCGCGTGCGTCGCGCCCGACGGATCCCGCCCGCCGCCCGGTCGCCGCTCGGACCGGGGCCCCCGCGTGAACGAGCTCCTCGACCCGCTCGTCCTCTCGCGCTGGCAGTTCGGCCTCACGACCGTCTACCACTTCCTCTTCGTGCCGCTCACGATCGGCATGGCCGTCGTCTGCGCGCTCTACCAGACCGCCTGGGTCCGCACCGGCAGGCAGCAGTACCTGCGGCTCACGCGCTTCTTCGGGCGGATCTTCCTCATCAACTTCGCGATGGGCACCGTCACCGGCATCGTGCAGGAGTTCCAGTTCGGCATGAACTGGTCGGAGTACTCCCGCTTCGTGGGCGACGTGTTCGGCGCCCCGCTCGCGCTCGAGGGGCTCCTCGCGTTCTTCCTCGAGGCGTCCTTCATCGGCGTCTGGATCTTCGGCTGGGACAAGCTCCCGAAGCGGCTGCACCTCGCGTCCATCTGGGTGGTCTCGGTCGCGTCGATCCTCTCGGCCTACTTCATCCTCGCGGCCAACGCGTTCATGCAGAACCCGGTGGGCTACCGCATCGACGAGGCCCGCGGCCGCGCGGAGCTCACCGACATCGGGGCGCTGCTCACCAACAAGGTGGCCCTCGCCGCGTTCCCGCACACGATCTTCGCGGCCTTCATGTGCGCGGCCGCCGTCATCATCTCGGTCGCCGCCTGGCACCTGTCGCGCAACCAGCACCTCGACACGATGATGCCGGCCATGAGGTTCGGCATGTGGTTCATGGTCGTCTCCGGCGCGCTCACCATCCTGTCGGGCGACCAGCTGGGCCTCGCCATGGTGCAGACGCAGCCGATGAAGATGGCCGCAGCCGAGGCGCACTACGACACCTCATCGGGAGCGGCCGCGTCGTTCTCGCTCTTCACCTGGGGCACGCCGGACGGGTCGAGCGAGCTGTTCTCCATCCGCATCCCGTACCTGCTGTCGTTCCTCTCCACGCACACGCTCGACGGGACCGTGCAGGGGATCAACGACCTGCAGGCGCAGTACGTCGCCAGCTACGGCCCCGGCGACTACACGCCCACCATCTGGGTCACCTACTGGGCGTTCCGCTGGATGATGGGCTTCGGCATGGCGGCCATCGGCGTCGCCGTCGCGGGCCTCTGGCTCACCCGCCGCGGCCGCCGCATCACGAAGCCGTGGATGTGGAAGGTGGCCATCTGGGCCGCTCCGCTGCCGCTGCTCGCGATGACAGTCGGCTGGATCTTCACGGAGATGGGCCGCCAGCCGTGGATCGTCTTCAGCCTGCTGCAGACGTCCTCCGCCGTGTCGCCGAACGTCACCGGCCTCCAGGTGCTGATCTCGCTCGTCGCGTTCACGATCGTCTACGGCTCGCTCGCGGTGGTGGAGTTCCGCCTGATCCTGAGGGCGGCGCAGCAGGGGCCGGAGCCCGAGCGGGAGCCCGACCCCGTGACGGGCGAGGTCGTCCGGGAAGCGAGCGTGTACTGAGATGGACCTCCCCGCGCTCTGGTTCGGCGTCATCGCCTTCCTCTTCGTCGGCTACTTCGTGCTCGACGGCTTCGACTTCGGCGTGGGGATGAGCCTGCCGTTCCTCGCGAAGGACGACACCGACCGACGCGTGCTCATCAACGCCATCGGGCCCGTCTGGGACCTCAACGAGACGTGGCTCATCGTCGCGGGCGCCGCGCTCTTCGCGGCGTTCCCGGAGTGGTACGCGACCATGTTCAGCGGCTTCTACCTGCTGCTGCTCGCGATCCTCATCACGCTGATCCTCCGCGGCGTCTCGTTCGAGTACCGGCACCAGGGGGCGTCCGACCGGTGGCGCGGGTCCTTCGACGCGATGATCGTGGTCGGCTCGGTCGTGCCGGCGTTCCTCTGGGGCGTCGTGTTCGCGAACGTCGTGCGCGGCGTGCCGATGGATGCGGGCCACGACTACACGGGATCCACGCTCGACCTGCTGAACCCCTACGCGCTCCTCGGCGGGCTCACGACCCAGTCGCTGTTCCTCGTGCACGGGCTGCAGTTCGCGGCGCTGAAGACGGACGGGCCGATCCGGGCGCGTGCCCGTGTCCTCTCGATGCGGGTCGGGGCCGTGACCATCGTCGTCGCGGCGACGTTCCTCATCTGGACGACGCTCGCGCACGGCTCGGCGCTCTCGGGGCTCGTCTCGGTGCTCGCCGCCGCCGCGCTCGTCGCCTCGTACCTCGCCAACGTGTGCGGTCGGGAGCGCTGGGCCTTCGGGCTGCTCGCGGCGACCATCGCGCTCGCGGTGGCCAGCCTGTTCGCCGCGCTGCACCCGTACGTGATGCCGGCGTCGAACGACCCGGCGCACGGGCTGACGATCGCGAACGCGTCGTCGTCGCCGTACACGCTCACGATCATGACGTGGGCCGCGGGCTTCGCGCTGCCGCTGATCCTCGCCTACCAGGCGTGGACGTACTGGGTGTTCCGGAAGCGCATCACGCGCGCCGTCATCACCCGGGCCGCCCACTAGGCGCGCGATGAGGCCCCTGGACCCGCGGCTGCTGCGGGCGTCCGCCGCCGCCCGGACGATGCTCGTCGTCGGCGCCCTCGCGGGCGTCGTGCAGACCGCCGCGCTCGTCGGCTTCTGCTGGTCGCTCACGCAGCTCGTGGTGCGGGCGATCGCGGGGCGGACCCCGGAGGAGCTCGCGCCCGTGCTCGCGCTGGTCGTGGTCTCGGCGCTCGTCCGCGGCCTCGCGGGCTGGCTGCTCGACGTGGTCGGCGCGCGCGGCGCCGCGCAGGTCGTGGCGGAGCTCCGGCGGCGCGCGCTCCGGGCGGTCGTCGACCTCGGCCCCGCGTGGACCGCGCGCCGCAGCCGCGCCCGCGTGGCCACCGTGATCGGCCCCGGCCTCGACGCGCTCGACCCCTACTTCGCGCGCTACGTGCCGCAGCTCATCCTCACGGCCCTCGCCACGCCGATCGTCGTCGCGGTGCTGCTCCTCGCCGACCCGCTCACGGGCGTGACCGTGCTCGTGACGCTGCCCGTCATCCCCGTGTTCATGGTGCTGGTCGGCTGGGCGACGCAGGAGGTGCAGCGGCGGCAGTGGGCGCGCCTCACGGAGCTCGCCTCGGGGTTCCTCGACGTGGTCGACGGGCTCTCGACGCTGCTCGTGTTCGGGAGGGCCCGGCGGCAGACGGCGCGGATCCGGCGGGTCACCGAGGAGCACCGCGTCGAGACCATGCGCGTGCTCCGGATCTCGTTCCTGTCCGGCTTCGTGCTGGAGCTCGCGGCGTCGCTGTCGGTCGCGCTCGTCGCGGTCTCGGTGGGCGTGCGGTTGATCGGCGGGCAGCTCGACCTCGAGGTGGGGCTGTTCGTGCTGCTGCTCGCGCCCGAGGCGTTCCTGCCTATCCGGCAGGTCGGCGTGCAGTTCCACGCCGCCGCGGAGGGGGTCGCGGCCGCGGCCGACGTGCTCGGGATCCTCGACGAGGAGCGGGTGGGGCGGGCGGCCCGCGCCGCGGGAGCCGCAGCCGCTCCCGCTCCGGGGTCGGCGCGGGACCGGGCGGGCACCGCGCCCGGCGAGGTGGCTCCGGGCGACGAGCTCGTGATCCGCGACCTCGTCGTCGCGCATGGCGACCGGTGCGCGGTCGACCGCTTCACCGCGCGCCTTCCCCGCGGACGCGTCACGGCCGTGACCGGACCGAGCGGCGCCGGCAAGTCGTCGCTGCTCGCGGCGGTGCTGGGGCAGCTGCCCGCGAGCGGCGGCATCGGCTGGGCGGACCGCGACGCGGCCGCGGGGGACCCGGGCGCGCTCCGGCCGCTCGCGCCCGCGCAGATCGCCTGGGCCGGACAGCGGCCGGGCCTCGTCGCGGGCACGGTGCGGGAGAACGTGGCGCTGGGCGTCCAGGATCCGGACGACGCGCTCGTCCGCCGCGCGCTCGCCCTCGCGGCCGCAGACCACATCGACCCCGACCTCGCGCTCGGCGTCGGCGGCCAGGGCCTCTCGGGCGGGCAGGCCCAGCGGGTCGCCGTCGCGCGCGCCGTGCACCGCGCGCTCGCCCTCGACTGCCCGCTCGTGCTCCTCGACGAGCCGAGCTCGGCGCTCGACGCCGACGCCGAGGAGCGCCTCGCCCGCGGCATCCGGACGCTCGCCGACCAGGGCCGCGCCGTCGTCGTCGTGACCCACCGCCCGGCCCTGGTGGCCGCCGCGGACGTGGAGCTGCGGCTGGAGGCACCGGGATCCGCCGCGGCACGTCGCGCTCCCGACACATGGGACGCCGGGCTCGAGCGGGCCGGCGCCGCCGCCCCGGCATTGACGGAAGCCGACCCGGCGCGCCCCGCGCCCGAACCCGCCTGGCGCGCGCAGGTGGCGCCGTGAACCGCGACGAGGTGCTGCGCCTCGCGCAGCCGCCCCTCCGCCGTGCGCTTCCCGGGCTCCTCGCGGGGCTCGCGAGCGCGGCGGGCGCGGTCGCGCTCCTCGCCACGTCGGCGTGGCTGATCACGCGGGCCTCGGAGCAGCCGCCCATCCTGTTCCTCGGCATGGCGATCGTCGGGGTGCGGGCCTTCGCGCTCGGACGGGCCGCGTTCCGCTACCTCGAGCGGATCACGAGCCACGACGCGGCGTTCCGCGCCCTCGCGACGCTGCGGGTCGGGGTGTTCGAGCGGCTCCTGCCGCACGCGCCGGCCGGGCTCCGGCACACCCGGCGCGGCGACCTGCTCGCGCGGCTCGTCGGCGACGTCGACCGCCTCCAGGACCTCCCGCTGCGCGTCGTGCAGCCGCTCGCCGTGTCGGTGCTCGTCCAGGTGGCGAGCGTCGCGGTGGTGACGGCGGTGCTCCCCGCGGCGGGGCTGGCGCTCGCCGTCGTGCTCGCGGTGGCGCTGGCCGTGGGCGTCGTCGCGACGGGGGCGCTCGCGGGGCGCGCGGAGACGCGGATCGCCCCGCTGCGCGCGGCCGTGCAGGACCGCGTGCTCGACCTCGTCGGCGGGCTCGACGTGCTCACGGCGTTCCAGGCGGTGGACGCGCGGCTCGCCGACCTCGAGCGGGTCGCCCGGCGGCTCCGGCGGGAGGAGCTGCGGAGCGCGGCGGCGGCGGGCGCCACGACGGGCGTCGTCCTCGTCGGCACGGGCGCCGTCGCGGGCTGGACCGTGCTGCAGGGCGTGCCCGGCCTCGCGTCGGGGGCGATGGATCCGGCCTGGCTCGTCCTCGCGGCGCTCGTGCCGCTGGCGCTCGTCGAGTCGGCGACCGCCGTGCCGCTCGCGGTGCAGGCGTGGACGCGGGTGCGCACGAGCGCGGACCGGGTGGCGGGGGCCGCGCCCGCGGTCGTCCCGGCCGAGATCCCGACGGAGCAGGCGGACGACCCGGCGACCGCGACGGGCCCGGCGCCCTCCGCGCCCCGCGGGGGCGCGACCCTCGTGCTCCGCGACCTCGTGACCCGCTGGCCCGGTGCCGAGGGCGACGCCCTCCTCCCGGTGTCGCTCGCGGTGCGGCCGGGGGAGACGGTCGTCGTGCGCGGCCCGAGCGGATCCGGCAAGTCGTCGCTCGCCGCCGCGCTCGTCCGGTTCCTCGAGTCGACCGGCCGCTACGAGCTCGACGGCGTCGACGCCCGCTCGCTGCGGCCCTCCGAGGTGCGGCGGATCGTCGGCCTCTGCGAGCAGGCGCCGCACCTCTTCGACGCGAGCATCCGCCAGAACCTGCTGTTCGCGCGGGAGGAGGCGACCGACGCCGAGCTGCTCGCGGCGCTCGACCGCGTGGGCCTCGCGGACTGGACGGCCGAGCGCGGCGGCCTGGACGCGCGCGTCGGCGACCGGGGCGGCCTCGTCTCCGGCGGACAGGCGCAGCGGATCGCGCTCGCCCGGGCCCTCCTCGCCGACTTCCCGGTCCTGGTGCTCGACGAGCCGACCGCGGACGTCGACGCCGACCGCGCCCGCGCCGTCCTCCGCGACGTGCTCCAGGCGGCGCGCGACCGGGGCCGCGGGGTGCTGCTCCTCACGCACACGGACGTGCCGGCCGACCTCGTCGACCGGACGGTGGAGCTCGCGGCCGTCGGGGGAGCGGAGCGCCTGCCCTCCGCAGCCGGGTGACTCAGCCCGCGGGCAGCTCGCGCCGCAGCGCGTCGAGCCGCGCGCGCCACGCCGCCACGCGGCCCGGCTCCGCGGCGACGGCCGGCCCGTCGACCCACGCGCGCACCAGGCGGATCCCGTGCAGCGCGCTCACGGCCCACACCTCGTGCCCGTCGAGGTCGGCGGGACGCACCCGGTCGTGCAGCACGTCGACCCCGAGGGCCGTCGCGAGCGCGAGGATGCTGCGCTCGGTGACGCTCGGGATCCGCGGCACGTCGCCCTCGACCACCGCGAGCGCGTCCCCGTGCCACCAGAGGATCGCGCTGTACGCGCCCTCGACGACCGTCCCGTCGGCGGCGAGGATCACGGCCTCGCCCGCGCCGTGCCGGGCCGCGCGGCTCCGCAGGGCGCCGAGGGCGTGCAGGTCCGGGCCCTTGAGACGCGGCGTCGTGCGCGGATCCGGCCCGTCGTGGTCGCGCAGGACGACCGTCGCCGTGCGCTCCGGGGCCGGCCGCACGAGCAGGCGGGCGACGTCGCCGTCCGGGCCGCGCAGCGCCTCCACGCGGGGGAACCAGGCGCCCGCGCGCGGCAGGGCGGCGACGGCCGCGTCGAGGAAGGCGGCGGGATCCGGCACCGCGGCCGCCTGCGTCCGGAGCGCCGCGAGGAACCGCTGCCGGTGCACGTCGAGCGCGAGGACCCGCCCGTCGTCCACGAGGAACGAGTCGGCCGCGAGCACCCGGTGCCCGGCGGGCCGCGTCTCCTCGGCTCCTCCCCGGGTCGCGTCCCCGGCGTCGGGCGCCCAGCCCGCGGGGGTCCACCGGAGGATCTGCTCGGAGCTCATACCCTTGAGGCTAGGCGGCCACGGGGTGCGGCCACGACACCGGGAGGCCGCGCATGGACGGAGCGCACGCGCACGCGAGGGCGGCCGTCCGGGGGCGCCGCATGGGCGGGTGGCACGACCCCGATGCCGTGTTCGCGGCGCTCTTCGCCGACGAGGCCGCAGGTGACGTCGCGTGGCTCGACGACTCGGCGGGGGAGGGCTGGAGCTACCTCGCCGCGTCCGCGGGCAGCGTCACCCGGTGGCCCGACGGGGTCTTCGCCGGGCTGGCCGGCCTGCTGGCGGATGCGCCGGCCGCCCACCCCGACCCCGGCCTCCCGCCCGGCCTCGCCTTCCGCCTGGGCGTCGTCGGCTGGATCCCGCACGACGCCTGGCCCGAGACCGTGCCGCTGCACCACGCGCCGGTCGCCGGCGCGAGGTCCGACGCGACGTCCGAGGCGACGCCCGATCCCGCCGAGCCGGTCGCGGCCGCCTTCCTGCGGGTGGAGCGCCTCCTCGCCTTCGACCACGTGGCGTCCGCCGTGTGGGCGGTCGCGCGCGCCGGGGACCCGTGGCTCGACGCGGTCGAGGGCGACCTCGACGGCGTCCCGGCGCGCCCCCGGCGGACGGCCGCCGCGCCGTCGGCAGGCCCGTCCGACGCCGACCCCGGATCCGCCCCCGCCTGGCGCCACGACGACGACGCCTACCTGGCGCTCATCCGCTCCTGCCAGGAGTCCATCCGCCGCGGCGACGCCTACCAGCTCTGCCTCACCAACCAGGCGCGCGTCCCCGGGCGCGTCGACCCGGTGCGCGTGCACACGGCCCTGCGCGCCCTCAGCCCCACCCACCACGGCGGCTTCCTCCGGATCGGCGGCACGACGCTCGTCAGCGCGTCGCCCGAGCGCTTCGTGGAGGTGGACGCCGACGGCACGCTGCGCACGCTCCCCATCAAGGGCACCCGGCCCCGCCACGCCGATCCCGCGGCCGACGCGCGGGCCCGCGACGAGCTGCTCGCGAGCGACAAGGAGCGCGCGGAGAACGTGATGATCGTCGACCTCATGCGCAACGACCTCAGCCGCGTGTGCGTGCTCGGCTCGGTCCGCGTCACGAGCCTCTTCGCCGTCGAGGCCTACGCGCAGGTGCACCAGCTCGTCAGCCGGGTGGAGGGGGAGCTCGCGCCGGGCGTCACGGCGGTCGACGCGGTGCGCGCCCTGTTCCCCGCCGGATCCATGACGGGCGCCCCGAAGTCCGCCGCCGTCGGCATCCTCCGGGCTCTCGAGCGCGGGCCGCGCGGCATCTACGCCGGCGCGTTCGGCTGGTTCGGGGACGACGGGCGCGCGGACCTCGCCATGGTCATCCGCTCGGTCGTCGTCGCGGAGGGCCGCGCCACCGTGGGCGCGGGCGGCGGCATCACGGCGCTGTCGGTGCCCGACGAGGAGCTCGAGGAGGTCCGCGTGAAGGCCGCGCCGCTGCTCGCGGCCGTGGCCGCCGGGCGCGTGGCGGAGCGTCCGGAGAGCCTCCCGTCCTCCCTCCCCAGGGGCGCCGCCGGGGCCTGATCCGTCACCCCGCCGCCGGTTCGGGATCCCCCCGGCCGGGTCACTAGTCTTGTCGAGGCCTCCACGGCCGCGACCCCCGCATCGAATCGAGAGCGCCCTTGGCACACGAGACCCCCGACACCCCCGGCGACACCTACGACTTCCGCGCCATCGAGGCCGAGTGGTCGGAGGTGTGGGAGCGCGAGCAGCCCTTCCGCACGCCGGACGCCAACGACACCCGCCCCCGCAAGTACATCCTCGACATGTTCCCGTACCCGTCGGGCGACCTGCACATGGGGCACGCGGAGGCGTTCGCGCTCGGCGACGCGGTCGCGCGCTACTGGCGCCAGCAGGGCTTCACCGTGCTCCACCCCATCGGCTGGGACTCCTTCGGCCTACCCGCGGAGAACGCCGCCATCAAGCGCGGCGTCGACCCGCGCGAGTGGACCTACGCGAACATCGAGACGCAGAAGCAGTCGATGAAGCGCTACGGCCTGTCCTTCGACTGGGAGCGCGAGCTCCACACGAGCGACCCCGAGTACTACACGTGGAACCAGTGGCTGTTCCTCAAGATGCACGAGAAGGGCCTCGCCTACCGGAAGGACAGCTGGGTCAACTGGGACCCGGTGGACCAGACGGTCCTCGCGAACGAGCAGGTCCTGCCGGACGGCACGTCCGACCGCTCGGGCGCCGTGGTCGTCAAGAAGAAGCTCACGCAGTGGTACCTGCGCATCACCGACTACGCCGACCGCCTCATCGACGACCTCAACCAGCTCGAGGGCACGTGGCCCTCCAAGGTCCTCAACATGCAGCGCAACTGGATCGGTCGCTCCGTCGGCGCCGAGGTCGACTTCGTCGTTGAGGGGCGCGACGAGCCCGTCACGGTCTTCACCACCCGTCCGGACACGCTGCACGGCGCCACCTTCATGGTCGTCGCGCCCGACAGCGACCTCGCGGCCGAGCTCGTCGAGGGCGCGTCCGACGAGGTCCGGGAGGAGTTCCGCGGATACCTGGAGCGCACGCAGCGCCTCAACGAGATCGAGCGCTCCACGACGGACCGCCCGAAGACCGGCATCCCGCTCGGCCGCACGGCGATCAACCCCGTCAACGGCGAGCGGATCCCCGTCTGGGCCGCCGACTACGTCCTCGCCGACTACGGCACGGGCGCGGTCATGGCCGTCCCCGCGCACGACCAGCGCGACCTCGACTTCGCGCGCGCCTTCGACCTGCCGGTGCGCGTGGTGGTCGACACCACGCAGCCCGTCACGGGCGCCATCCGCATCATCCCCGAGGACGGCGAGCTGCCCGACCTCGAGGAGGTGCTGCCCGGCCGCACGGGCGTCGCGCTTCCCGGCGAGGGCCGACTCATCAACTCCGGATCGCTCAACGGCCTGAGCAAGCAGCCCGCCATCAAGCGCGTCATCGAGCAGCTCGAGGCGGAGGGGCGCGGGCGCGCGGCGAAGAACTACCGCCTGCGCGACTGGCTCATCTCGCGCCAGCGCTTCTGGGGCACGCCCATCCCCATCGTCTACGACGCCGAGGGCCGCGAGATCCGCGTGCCCGAGGACCAGCTCCCCGTGCGCCTGCCCGACACCGAGGGCCTCGACCTCACGCCCAAGGGCAAGTCGCCGCTCGCGGCCGCCACGGCGTGGACGAACGTGCCGAGCCCCGTGGACGGCAGCCCGGCCACGCGCGACCCCGACACCATGGACACGTTCATGGACAGCTCCTGGTACTGGCTGCGGTTCCTGTCGCCGAACGACGCCACCAAGGCGTTCGACCCGGCCGACGCCGACCGCTGGGCGCCCGTCGACCAGTACGTCGGCGGCGTGGAGCACGCCATCCTGCACCTGCTCTACTCGCGCTTCATCACCAAGGTGCTGTTCGACCTCGGCTACGTCACCTTCACCGAGCCGTTCAGCGCGCTGCTCAACCAGGGGATGGTGCTCTCCGGCGGCAGCAAGATGTCGAAGAGCAAGGGCGGCGTCGACCTCGGCTCCGAGATCGACCGCCACGGCGTCGACGCCATCCGCCTCACCATGGCGTTCGCCGGCCCGCCGGAGGACGACATCGACTGGGAGGACGTCTCCCCGTCCGGGTCCGCGAAGTTCCTGGCGCGCGCCTGGCGCCTCACGGGCGACGTCACGAGCGCGCCCGAGGTCGAGTGGAAGACGGGCGACGAGGCGCTGCGCCGCGTCACGCACCGCTTCCTCGCCGAGGGCCCGGGTCTGCTCGAGGCCTTCAAGTTCAACGTCGTCATCGCGCGCACCATGGAGCTCGTCAACGCCATCCGCAAGACCATCGACCAGGGCGCGGGCGGCGGCGACGCGGCGGTGCGCGAGGCCACCGAGGTCGTGGCGGTCGCTCTCAGCCTGTTCGCGCCGTACACCGCCGAGGACATGTGGAAGCGCCTCGGCTACACGGGCTCGGTCGCGTTCGCCGGCTGGCGCAAGGCCGACCGCAACCTGCTCGTCGTGAGCACGGTCACGGCGGTCGTGCAGGTCGACGGCAAGGTGCGCGACAAGCTCGAGGTCGACGCCCGCATCGGCGCCGACGAGCTCGAGGCCCTGGCGCGCGAGACGGCGGGCGTCAAGCGGTCGACCGCCGGCCGCACGATCGACAAGGTCATCGTGCGCGCTCCGAAGATCGTCAGCATCACCACCACGCCCGCGTCGTAGCGGGTCGCCGCGCACGCGGTCACGAGGGCGGTCCGGCATCCGGGCCGCCCTCGCTCCATCCCAGGGGCCTCCGCGCGGGACGATCCCCAGTCCGGCTGCGCGGCGTCGCCCGCACCGGCGTCGCGGCCTACCGTGCGCGCATGCGCCCCCACCGCCGCTCCCGGCCCGGTCCCCCCGACGAAGACCCGTACGTCGTCGCGGGCTTCGCGGAGACCGGCCCCGCGTGGGAGCCCGACGAGGATCCGTTCCCGACGGAGGAGCCGTTCCCTCCGGACCCGGCGGCCTCGCCCGGGGACCCCGACCCGGACGCCGACGCCCATGCGGACGGCGAGGCGGAGCCCGCGGGCGGGGTCGAGCACGCGGGTCGCGACCGCGCGTCCGGGCGCCGGCGCATCGACGCGCCCCACGGGCACGGCGCCGACGCCGACGGGACCACGCCCGTCCCCACGACGCGGCTGCCGGCGGAGCTCGCGGGGAGGCGTCCGCGGATCCGCCTCCGCACCGGGGTCGGGGCGGCCGCCGTGCTCGTGGCCGCGGCGCTGGTCGTCACGATCCTCGTCACGGCCGTCCAGGCGGCCGGGCCCACGGGGTCCGACGGATCGGGGTCGCCGTCGGCCCGCCCGTCCTCCCACGGGGCGGGGACCACGACCGGGCACGACGCGGACGGCTCGGGCATGGGCGGCGCCGCATCCGACGCGCGCTCCGACGGGGCTGGATCCACCCGCGCGGAGGGCGACGCGGCGGGCGCGGGCTCCCGCTCCGGCGACGCGGCCGGCGCCGACGCCGCGGACTCCGCGAGCGGCGGATCCGCGCCCGTCGACGCCACCCCCATCTACGTCCACGTGGTCGGCGCGGTCGTCTCTCCCGGCCTGTACCCGCTGGCGTCCGGCAGCCGGGTGGTGGACGCCCTCGCGGCGGCGCATGGCCTCGCGGCGGGCGCCGACCCCGCGGGCGTCAACCTCGCGCGCGTCCTCGCGGACGGCGAGCAGCTCGTCGTCCCGCGCCAGGGGGAGACCCCGCCCGTCGCCTCGGGTTCCGCCGGGGCGGCCGCAGGGGGCACGGGCAGCGCGTCCCCCTCCGCGCCCGTAGACCTCAACACCGCCACGGCGGAGCAGCTCGAGACGCTCCCGCGTGTCGGCCCCGCGCTCGCCGGGCGCATCATCGCCTGGCGGTCCGCGCACGGCCGCTTCGCCCGCGTCGCCGACCTCGGGCGCGTCCCGGGCGTCGGCGACCGGACGCTCGCCTCGCTGACGCCCCTGGTCCGCGTGTGACGCCCCCGCGCGCGGACCCGACCGCCCGCGACCACCCGGGTCGCAGCCCGCGCGACCACCCGCTTCGCAGGCCGGGCGACGTCCGCGGCGGCCGGAAGCGCGCGCGGACCGCCGCCGCGGCAGCGGCGCCCCTGGACCTGCGCCTCGCGATCCCCGCGGCGGTCGGATGGTGCGCGACGGCCGCGGCGATCGGCGTCTCCGGTTCCGCGGCTCCCGCGGCGGCCCTCGCCGCGGCGCTGGCCGCCGTGGTCGCGCTGACGTCGGTCGTCGCGTCACGGAGATCCCGACGCGCCGAGCACCGACGCGGCCCGCTCGCACGGCGACGCGGAGTGCGGGACGGATCACGGCGTCCGGCCCGGGCACGGCCCGGGATCCTGCGCGGTTCGGCGGGCCTGGCGGTCGCGGCGGGCATGGCGGCGATGCTCCTCGGCGCGGCAGCGGCTCGCGAGCCGCTGCGCCACCCGGCCGAGCTCGAGGCCGCGGCGGCCGCTCACGGCATGGTCGTCGCCGACGTCGTCCTCGACGAGTCGCCCGCTCCGGTGGCGGGTCGCCCGTCGGGCGGGTCCGCGGCACCCGCCCGGGTCCGGATCGTTGGCCACCTCCGTGCGATCCACGTCGGCGCGGAGGCGCACGGACGGGCCGCCGACCTCACGGTGACCCCGCCGGCACCGGTCCCCGTGGTCGTCTTCGCGTCCGCCTCCGCCGTGGGCGGCGCCCGGTCCGGGGTGGGATCGACGGTCCGGCTGAGCGCCGCGGTGCGACCGGCGGATCCGGGCGACGAGGCGGCCTACCTGCTCCTCGCCCGGGGCACCCTCGAACGGGTCGCCCGACCGGACGGGCCGCTGGCCCTCGCGGACGGGCTGCGCGCGGGCCTCACGCGCGCCGCGTCCGAGCTGCCCGGCCCGGGAGCGCAGCTGCTGCCCGGGCTGGCCATCGGCGACGTGTCCCAGGTGCCCGCCGACCTCGTCCAGACCATGAAGGACACCTCCCTGACGCACCTGACGGCCGTCTCCGGCGCCAACTGCGCGGTCATCGTGGGACTCGTGCTCGCGCTGTCCGCGGCCGTCGGGCTGCGGCGACCCGGCCGCGCCGTGGCGGCGGTGGCGGCCCTCGCCGCGTTCGTCGTGCTCGTGACCCCGCAGCCCAGCGTGCTGCGCGCGGCCGTCATGGCCGCGGTGCTGATCGTGTCCACCGTCACCGGCCGCCCGTCGCGGGGGCTGCCCGCCCTCGCCCTGGCGGTGGTGATCCTCCTCACGACCGATCCCTGGCTCGCGCGCGACCTCGGCTTCGCGCTGAGCGTGCTGGCCACCGCCGGCCTGTTGGCGCTCGCGCCGCCGCTCGCCGACCGCCTGGCGCGTCGGATGCCGCGCCGCCTCGCCGAGGCGCTCGCGATCCCCGTCGCCGCGCAGGTCGCGTGCCAGCCCGTCCTGCTCGTGCTGCAGCCGGGCCTGCCCGTCCACGGCGTGCTGGCCAACCTGCTGGCCGAGCCGGCGGCGGCGCCCGCCACGGTGGCGGGGCTCGTCGCCTGCGTCCTGCTGCCCGTCTGGCCGGCCGCAGGCGGGCTGGCGCTGCGGATCGCGTGGCTGCCGTCCTCGTGGATCGCCGCCGTCGCCCGCGTCATGTCCGAGCTGCCGTGGGGGAGGATCCCGTGGCCCACCGGCCCGGGAGGCGTCGTCGCGCTCACGCTGGCGAGCGCGCTGGTGGTCGCGGCGCTCGCCCTGGGACGCGGACCGGGGGAGCGCGAGCCCGCCATCTCCGCCGCCGGCGCTCCCGCCCCGTCAGCGGCCCCGCCGCCCGCATCCGAGGCGGCCCCCGCGCCGCTCCCCGCGACCGGCGATGTCCCACCCGACGGCTAACCTGGATCCGCTCGCGGCCCTCCGCCGCGGACCCGTCTCCCACCCCCGCCCGGAAGGACCCGCATGGCGACCAGGACCACCCGCGGCGCCGCGGCCAAGGCGTCCGCCGCCATCCCGCAGCTCGCGTGGGACGCCGTGCGGCCCGCCCCGATCGTGCTCGTCTCCGGCACCGAGTCGCTCCTCGCGGACCGGGCCATCCGGCGCCTGCGCGACATCCTCACGGCGGAGGACCCGAGCATCGAGGTCTCCGACATCGAGGCCGACTCCTACGCGCCGGGGGAGCTCATCACGCTCGCCAGCCCGTCGCTGTTCGCCGAGCCCCGCCTCATCCGCGTGGTCAACGTCGAGAAGTGCTCCGACCAGTTCCTGCTCGACGCCGTGGCCTACCTCGACTCGCCGGCGGACGACACCTACGTCGTCCTCCGTCACGCCGGCGGAGTGCGCGGCAAGAAGCTGCTCGATGCGGTGCGCGCGGGCACGGGCGGCGGCATCGAGGTCGTCTGCGCGGAGCTGAAGAAGGACAGCGAGAAGCACGACTTCGCGGTCGCCGAGTTCCGGGCGGCGAAGCGGTCGATCACCCCCGGCGCCGTGCGCCAGCTCGTCGCGGCGTTCCAGGACGACGTCAGCGAGCTCGCGTCCGCGTGCCAGCAGCTCATCTCCGACACGGCGCACGAGATCACCGAGGTCACGGTCGACGAGTACTACGGCGGCCGGGTGGAGATCAACGCCTTCGCCGTCGCCGACTCCGCCATCGCCGGACGCCGCGGCGAGGCCCTCGTGCTCCTCCGGCACGCGCTCACCTCGGGGGCGGATCCGGTTCCCCTCATCGCCGCCTTCGCCATGAAGATCCGCACGATGGCCAAGGTCTCCGGCGTCTCCGGCCCCTCGGGGCAGCTCGCGTCGAAGCTCGGCATGGCGCCGTGGCAGGTGGATCGCGCGCGGCGCGACCTGCAGCTCTGGGACGACGAGGGCCTGGGCCGCGCCGTCGAGGCCCTCGCCGAGGCGGACGCGCAGGTCAAGGGCGGCGGGCGCGATGCCGTCTACTCGCTCGAGCGCATGGTCCGCATGGTCGCCTCCCGCGGCCGCGACTGACGCTGCGCCCGGCGGCCGACGGAACGCCCACGCGCCCCCTTCCACGAACGGGGTGGGACGACGAAAACCCGTCCACGAGCACGTCCCCCGCACGACGAAGGGCCCCGCGCCATGCGGGGCCCTTCGTCGTGCGTGGTGCGGAGATCAGCCGATCTTGGCGACCTGCTTGGCGATCGCGCCCTTGCGGTTCGCGGCCTGGTTCTTGTGGATGACGCCCTTGCTGGCGGCCTTGTCGAGCTTCTTGCCGGCGAGGCTGACGGCCTTGACGGCCGCGTCCTTGTCGCCCGCGGTGATGGCGGTCTTGACCGAGCGGATCGCCGTCTTCAGCTCGCTCTTGACGGCCTTGTTGCGCTCCTGGGCCTTCTTGTTCGTGCCGATGCGCTTGATCTGCGACTTGATGTTTGCCACGTGTTATGTCTTCCGTTCGAGTTTTCGTCAGATGGATTGCCGCTCAGCGAGAGAGGGCGCCTGCGGCGATACCGCGTGATCGGGGAGGATCACACGCAAGCCAACAGGCGACGATACCAGGTCGCGGCCGGGAAATCAGGTGGCGGAGCCCGGCGCGTCGCGGTCCGCCCGCGGGGACGGCTCGCCCGGGCGCACGAAGCGGGTCTCCGGCACGTCGTCCACGGCGTCGCGGATGCGCCGCCGGAAGTCCGCGGGCATGTCGGGCAGCGCGTCCACCGGCCACCAGCCCACCTCGAGCGACTCGTCGTCCGCGACGTGCGCCTCGCCGCCGACGTAGCGGCAGCGGAACGTCAGGTCGAGGTAGCTCGCGCGGTCGCCGTTCGGGTAGGTGATCTCGCCGGTCGTGCCCACCGCGACGAGGCGCTCGACCTCGACCTCCACGCCCGTCTCCTCCGCTGCCTCGCGCCAGGCGCCCACGGCGGGCTCCTCGCCGGGCTCGAGGATGCCCGAGACGGGCGCCCAGCCGCCGGTGTCGCCGCGGCGGACGAGGAGCACGCGCGGGCCGTCGAGGATCACGGCGGTCACGCCGGAGAGCCACAGGGGCTCGGTGCCGATGCGCTCGCGGAGCGACACGATGAAGTCGGGGATGCCCATGCCGCGAGCCTATCGACGCGCATCCCGCGGCCCCGTCCCCCGCCCGCGGCGCCCCGCCCGCCGCCCGCGGCGCCCCGCCCGCCGCCCGCGGCGCCCCGCCCGCCGCGTCCGGCACGCCGTCGCCGTCCTAGGCTCGGAGCATGGCCCTCCCCGCAGATCCCACCGCCCCCGTCCGCGCCTCCGCATCCACCGTCACCGCCGTCGTCGGCGGCCACGTCGTCCCCGTCGACGGCGCCCCGATCCCCGGCGGCACCGTCCTCCTCCGCGACGGCCTCGTCGCCGCCGTCGGGCAGGCCGCCGACGTCGAGGTCCCCGAGGGCGCCACCGTCATCGACGCCGCCGGCCGCTGGGTCCTCCCCGGCTTCGTCGAGGCGCACGGCCACGTGGGCATCCACGAGGAGGCCAACGGCCCCGCGGGCAACGACACGAACGAGATGACCGACCCCGACATGAGCTCGGTGCGCGCGATCGACGCCATCGACATCGACGACGAGGGCTTCCGCGACGCGCTCAAGGGCGGCGTCACGACCATCGTCGTGAAGCCCGGCTCCGGCAACCCGATCGGCGGCCAGTCGGTCGCGATCAAGTCGTGGGGCGGCCGCACGATCGACGAGCAGCTCGTGAGCGACTCCGTGAGCGTCAAGAGCGCGCTCGGCGAGAACCCGAAGCGCGTGTACGGCGCCAAGGACCGCACGCCGTCCACGCGCCTCGGCGTCGCCATGGTGATCCGCCGGGCCTTCCGCGACGCGGAGGACTACCGCGCGGCCCGCGACCACGCCGAGAAGGAGGGCAAGCCGTTCTCGCGCGACCTCGGCAAGGAGACGCTCGTGCGCGTGCTCGACGGCGAGCTCGCCTGGGACCAGCACACGCACCGCCACGACGACATCGCCACCGCGATCCGCCTCGCCGACGAGTTCGGCTACCGGCTCGTCGTCAACCACGGGACCGAGGGCGACAAGATCGCCGACGTCCTCGCCGAGCGCGGCATCCCCGTCATCTTCGGCCCGATGATCACCTCGCGCTCCAAGGTCGAGCTCCGCGACCGCGCCGTCGCGAACCTCGCGGCGCTGCACCGCGCGGGCGTCCTCGTGGCCATCACGACCGACGCGCCCGTGGTGCCCATCGACTTCCTGGTGCACCAGGCGTCCTTCGCGGTCAAGGACGGGCTGCCCGCCGACGTCGCGATCCGGGCGATCACCGCGAACCCGGCCGCGATCCTGCGCCTCGACCACCGCGTCGGCGCGCTCACCCCGGGCCTCGACGCCGACGTCGTGATCTGGTCGGGCGACCCGCTCGACGTGCAGTCGCGCGCCGAGCACGTCATCATCGGCGGCGACACCGTCTACACCTGGGCCGACGGCGTCGGCACGACGGTCGAGCGCCGCACGCGCTTCGGCGCATGAGCGACGCGCCGGGGCCGGGCGCCCCGCGCACCGCGGTGGTCGCGGGCGCGTCCGGCTTCATCGGGCAGGTCCTCGTCCGCGAGCTGACGGAGGAGGGCTACCGCGTCCGCACCATCGGACGCGCGGGGGCCGACGCGCGCTGGGGCGACGCCGAGGGGATCCGCCGCCTCCTCGACGGCGCCGAGCTGCTGGTGAACCTCGCGGGCAAGAGCGTCAACTGCCGCTACGGCGTGGCGAACCGCCGGGAGATCCTGCGTTCGCGCGTGGAGACGACCGCCGAGCTCGGGCGCGCGATCCACGACAGCGCGTCGCCCGTGCCCGTCTGGATCAACGCCTCGACCGCCACGGTGTACCGGCACGCGACCGACCGTCCGCAGACCGAGTCGACCGGCGAGCTCGGCGACGACTTCTCGCCGTCGGTCGGCCGCGCCTGGGAGCGGGCGTTCTTCGCGCCCGAGCTGCCCGCCACCCGCCGCGTGGCGCTCCGCATCGCGATCGTCCTCGGCCGCGACGGCGCGCTGCAGCCGCTCCTCGGCCTCGCGCGCTTCGGCCTCGGCGGGCCGCAGCTCGACGGGCGGTTCCCGGGGCGCCCGTCGCGCATCCGGGCGGGCGCGCACCACGTCTTCCAGCCGACGAAGGGTCGCCAGGTCTTCAGCTGGCTGCACATCGACGACCTCGTAGGGATCATCCGCTTCGTCCGCGACACGCCCTCCCTCGAGGGACCGGTCAACGCGTCGAGCCCGGCGCCCGTCACTAATCGCCGGCTGATGAAGGTGCTCCGCGGGGCGGTGGGCATGCCGGTCGGCCTCGCCGCGAACCGGTGGATGCTCGAGGTCGGCATGTGGCTCTTCCGCACCGAGCCCGAGCTCGTCCTCAAGAGCCGCTGGGTCGTCCCGGAGACGCTCGAGGCGGCGGGCTACCGATTCCGGTGGCCGGAGCTGGATGCGGCCGTGCGGGACATCGTCCGGCGCTGACCCGGCGCGGCGCGCGCCCGGCCGGTCCGGTCGCGCGCCGCGGGGACGGCCCGGCGGGCGCCCGGGCGGGCGTCGCATGGGATGATCGTGGTTCCGCCCCACCGCACTGACCCCCCTGAAGGAACGCGTGAGCCCCCTAGCAACGAAGGCCCTCCGGCCCGCCGCGACCGACCCCGCGTCCATCCGCAACTTCTGCATCATCGCCCACATCGACCACGGCAAGTCCACGCTGGCCGACCGCATGCTGCAGCTCACGGGCGTCGTCGAGTCGCGCGCCATGCGCGCGCAGTACCTCGACCGCATGGACATCGAGCGCGAGCGCGGCATCACCATCAAGAGCCAGGCGGTGCGCATGCCGTGGGAGCTGGAGGGCAAGACCTACGCGCTCAACATGATCGACACCCCGGGGCACGTCGACTTCTCCTACGAGGTCTCCCGTTCGCTCGCCGCGTGCGAGGGCGCGATCCTCCTGGTGGACGCCGCGCAGGGCATCGAGGCCCAGACGCTCGCGAACCTCTACCTCGCGCTGGAGAACGACCTCACGATCATCCCGGTGCTCAACAAGATCGACCTGCCCGCGGCGGATCCGGACAAGTACGCGGCCGAGCTCGCCTCCCTCATCGGCGGCGACCCCGCCGACGTGCTGCGCGTCTCCGGCAAGACCGGCGCCGGCGTCGAGGAGCTCCTCGACCGGGTCTCCCGCACCATCCCCGCGCCCGTCGGCGACCCCGACGGCGCCGCCCGGGCCATGATCTTCGACTCGGTCTACGACGCCTACCGCGGCGTGGTCACCTACGTCCGCATGATCGACGGCAAGCTGAGCCCGCGCGAGAAGATCGCGATGATGTCGACGCGCGCCACCCACGAGATCCTCGAGATCGGCGTCAGCTCGCCCGAGCCCACGCCGTCCGACGGCCTCGGGGTCGGCGAGGTCGGCTACCTCATCACGGGCGTGAAGGACGTGCGCCAGTCGAAGGTCGGCGACACCGTCACGACCGCCGCGCGTCCCGCGACCGAGGCGCTGCCCGGCTACACCGAGCCGCTGCCCATGGTCTTCTCGGGCCTCTACCCGATCGACGGATCCGACTACCCCGACCTCCGCGACGCGCTCGACAAGCTCAAGCTCTCCGACGCCGCGCTCGTCTACGAGCCCGAGACCTCGGTCGCGCTGGGCTTCGGCTTCCGCTGCGGGTTCCTCGGGCTCCTGCACCTCGAGATCATCACCGAGCGCCTCTCCCGCGAGTTCGGCCTCGACCTCATCACGACCGCGCCCTCCGTGATCTACGAGGTCACCAGCGAGGACAAGAAGACGGTCACGGTCACCAACCCGAGCGAGTTCCCGGGCGGCAAGATCGTGAGCGTGTCCGAGCCCGTGGTGAAGGCCGCGATCCTCGCGCCCAAGGACTACGTCGGCACGATCATGGAGCTGTGCCAGTCGCGGCGCGGGATCCTGCTCGGCATGGAGTACCTCGGCGAGGACCGGGTGGAGATCCGCTACACGATGCCGCTCGGCGAGATCGTGTTCGACTTCTTCGACAACCTCAAGAGCAAGACGGCCGGCTACGCGTCGCTCGACTACGAGCCCGCGGGCTCGCAGGAGTCCGACCTCGTGAAGGTCGACATCCTGCTGCAGGGCGAGCAGGTCGACGCGTTCAGCGCCATCGTGCACCGCGACAAGGCCTACGCGTACGGCGTGCTGATGACGGGCCGCCTCCGCGAGCTCATCCCGCGCCAGCAGTTCGAGGTGCCGATCCAGGCGGCCATCGGCGCGCGGATCATCGCCCGCGAGTCCATCCGCGCCATGCGGAAGGACGTGCTCGCCAAGTGCTACGGCGGCGACATCACCCGCAAGCGCAAGCTGCTCGAGAAGCAGAAGGAGGGCAAGAAGCGCATGAAGATGGTCGGCCGTGTCGAGGTCCCCCAGGAGGCGTTCATCGCCGCGCTCTCGGGCGACACGGAGAAGAAAGCCAAGTAGCGGCGTCCTCCGCATGCACGACGCGCCCCCTGCCTCGAGAGGCAGGGGGCGCGTCGCATGTCCCGGAGCGGTCGGTCAGCAGCGGGCGGGAGCCGGGCGACCCGCGGTGACCCACTGCGAGTAGGTCATCTTCACGCCCTTCGGCGCCGCGTATCCGCGGTAGGTGATGTCGGAGGATCCCACGGCCTGGCAGTACCGGTCCCCGGGGAAGGACTTCACGACCTGCGGGGTCGGGAATGCGAGTGCCGCCCACTCGTCGTAGGTCAGGGCGTCGCCGCTCCCGTTCTTCGGGATCTCCTGCACGATCGCGGGACTCCACGCGAGCTTCCGCACGTACATGTCCGAGAACGGGTAGCTGTCGTGTCCGAACTCCTCGGCGAGCCGAGGGGATCCGAGGTGGGTGTACTCCGCGTACGTGAGCTTGTGCGTGGTCGTCGGTGCGCTGCTGCCCTGCTGGAGGAGCGAGGTGTTCACGAACACCTCCGACGACGAGGCGAAGCTGTAGGCGATGGCGGAGGACGGCAGCGATGTCGTGATCGGGCGGGGCGAGCCGACCCGCTGCCACTCGGCGAGCGACAACCGCGTCGCCTCGGCTCGGTCGTCGGTGCCGAAGGTGAGGTCGGCGAGCACGTCGGACGACCAGGTGTACGCGTGGTACGTGACCCCCGCGGCGACCGGAGCAGGGAAGCCGTCGGCCCGCCACTGGGCGTAGGTCGCCGTGGTGATGGAGGCTCCCTGCGTCTCGGTGCTCTGGTCGACGCGCACGAGGTCGCCGCGGAACGGGAGCGAGTAGTAGATGACGTTGCCGTTGCCCTCGGCGGCGGCGGGAGCAGCCGCGACGGCTCCTCCGACGAGCACCGCGCCGACGAGGGCGATGGAGACGAGCGGACGGTTCATGAGGGCCTTTCGGACGATGCTGCGGGCAGGGAGACCGCGAGGCGGTCGGACCCGAGCATGACCCGGATCCGACCGCCTCGCTCGATCTGTTCGACTAGCAGCGCGTCGGCGCCGGCTTCCCGGCCGTGACCCACTGCGCGTAGCTCATCTTCAGGCCCTGGGGAGCGGCGTCGCCACGGTAGACGATGTCGGCGGATCCAGCCGCCTGGCAGTAGCGGTCGCCGCGGAAGGACGCGACGACGCGGGGGGTCGGTCGGTCGAGGTAGACCCACTCGTCGTAGTCGACGAAGCCGCGCTCGCCGGTCTGGTAGTCCGGCCCGATGATAGTCGAGAGCCACGAGAGCTTCTCGTAGGAGACGTCGGGCTCGAGGTCGGCCGCGGGGGATCCGAGGCGGCTCCACTCGCCGTAGGTCAGCTTGTGGATCGCAGCGGTGTCCGTCTGCCAGCGGACGGTGGACGCGAACAGCTCGTCCGAGCTGGCGTACTTGAAGATGAAGGTGCCCGACGCGAGCACGTCCGTGCGCGGCGTCGGGAAGCCGGCCGCGCGCCATCCGGCGTAGTCGAGCTCCAGGGTGATGGTCTGACCCGGCAGGTCGACGTCCGCGTAGATCTCCGGCGCCCAGGTGTACTTGAGCGTCGTGAACGTCGCGCGGACGGGCGACGGGAAGCCGTCGGCCTGCCACTCCGCGTAGGAGGCGGTCGTCGGCTCCGCATCGCCAGCGGCCCGGTACAGGTCGCTGGTGAAGGGGAGCGAGTAGTAGGTCGCGCCCGAGGGCGCGGCCGCTGCGGGGGCCGCGAGGGCGGGTGCGGCGGTGAGGGTCGTGCCGAGCGCGAGCGCTCCGGCGACGATGACGGCGAACGATCGGTTCATGGTGCGGGTTCCTTCTTGCCTCTAGGTCGTGCGGTGGTGGGCAGCCGGTCGGCTGCCCACCGGGTGATCAGCAGCGTGCGGGGGCGGGCGA
The DNA here is from genome assembly GCF_021922985.1 of Clavibacter michiganensis subsp. tessellarius. Taxonomy (NCBI): domain Bacteria; kingdom Bacillati; phylum Actinomycetota; class Actinomycetes; order Micrococcales; family Microbacteriaceae; genus Clavibacter; species Clavibacter tessellarius. The sequence continues at coordinate 836,769 of NZ_CP040788.1, forward strand.
ACCCGCCTCGCGCCACTGGCTGAAGCTGAGCTTCGCGCCCTGCGGCGCGGCGATGCCGACGTAGCGGATGTCGGCGGAACCCGCGGCCTTGCAGAACCTGTCGCCGTCGAATGACTTCACGATCTGCGGCGTCGGCTTGCCCCAGTACTCCCAGATGTCGTAGTCGATGGCCTCGATGTCGTAGGAGGGCACGGTGCGACCGACGATTGCCGGGAACCAGCCGAGCTTGCGGAAGCTGTCGGAGCTCACGGTCGGCGTCGGACGACCCAACGCGGAGTACTCGGCGAAGGTCAGCTTGTGATTGACCGGCACGTCATCGGCGAAGCTCAGGACGGAGACGAAGAGCTCGTCCGAGTAGCTGTACTTGTAGAGGCTCGAAGCCGCCGGCAGCACGTTCTTCGTCGGCGCGGGCGAGCCTGCGGAGGCCCACTGCGAGTACGACAGTCCGAGCGTCGACACGGCACCCGGCTCCGTCTGGATGTCGGCGTAGATGTCCGGAGACCAGGTGAAGCCGCGGTAGGCCACGGTCGCCGCGGCGGGCTTCGGGAAGCCGTCCGCCTTCCAGTCGTCGAAGTAGGCCGGCGCCGAGTAGCGACTTCCCTCGTAGGACTCCGTGACGTAGAGGTCGCCGCTGAACGGGACCGAGTAGTAGGCCTGGTGCTTCGGGGCAGCCTGCGCCGGCGTGGCGACGAGGGCGCCGCCGAGCGCGAGGGCTCCGGCGATGGCGAGGGCGGGGATCGAGCGGTTCACGATGGCCTTCCGAGGCGAGGGGGATTCAGGTGGGAGGAGCAGGAGGGAGAGGGGAGAACGGGAGGGCGGGCAGCCGGTCGGCTGCCCGCCCGGGGATCAGCAGCGTCCGGGTGCCGGGAACCCGGCCTCGCGCCACTGGGCGTAGCTGAGCTTCACGCCCTTCGGCGCGGCGATGCCGACGTAGCGGATGTCCGCGGAGCCCGCGGTCTTGCAGAACCGGTCGCCGTCGAAGGACTTCACGATCTGCGGCGTCGGGCGGGCGTAGTAGTCCCACGCGGCGAAGTCGATGACACCGACCTCGCCCGTGAAGTCCTTCGGTCCGACGACGGCGGGGAGCCATGCGAGCTTCCGGAAGGTGGTCGCCTCCACGCGGTCCACGGGCGGCTGCCCGAGGTGCGCGTACTCCCGGAAGGTGAGCTTGTGGAAGCCGGGCTCGTCGGTGAACGAGGCACCCTCGAGGACGAAGAGCTCGTCGGATCCGTCGTATCGGATGATCTCGTGCTGGTGGGCGAGCCGGTCGTCGCGCGCCGCGGGCCGGCCTGCGTGCGTCCATCGGTCGAAGTCGAGCATGGTGGTGGACGAGAAGCGGCCGAAGGTCTGGTCCGCCCAGATCGTCGATTCCCAGGAGTAGCCGATGTAGGTGACCGTCGCGGGCACGGGCGTGGGGAATCCGTCGGTACGCCACTCGTCGAAGGTGGCGCCGGAGGGGTCGAGCGAGGTGTCGCCCGGTCGCACGGCGATGAGCGTGTCGTCGAACGGGTTCGAGTAGTAGACGACGGTCCCTGCGGGTGCTGCGCTCGCCGGCGCAGCGGATGCTGCGGGGAGCGCAGCCCCGAGCAGCAGCGCTGCGGCGAGGGCGAGGGCGGGGATGGAGCGGTTCACGGTGGCCTTCCGAGGCGAGGGGGGAGGAGCAGGAGACGGGATGAGGAGAGGAGGGAGAACGGGAGAACGGGAGGGCGGGCAGCCGGTCGGCTGCCCGCCCGGGGATCAGCAGCGTCCGGGAGCGGGGAATCCGGCCTCGCGCCACTGGGCGTAGCTGAGCTTCACGCCCTTCGGCGCCGCGATGCCGACGTAGCGGATGTCCGCGGAGCCCGCGGCCTTGCAGAACCGGTCGCCGTCGAAGGACTTCACGATCTGCGGCGTCGGCCGGGCGAAGAAGTCCCACGTCCCGAAGTCGACGACGCCGATGCGGCCGGTCTGGTCCACCGGCCCGACGATGTTGGGGTTCCACGAGAGCTTGCGGAAGGCGGGCTCCGACTCGTCGTCGACACTCGGGTAGCCGAGGTGGGCGTACTCGGCGAACGTGAGCTTGTGCACGATGAAGTTGTCGCTCAGGCCGAGGCCCTCCCACACGAAGAGCTCGTCGGAGCCCGTGTACGCGCGGACCGTGGAGTCCGCGGCGAGCTGGTTCGTCCGAGGCGAGGGGAAGCCCAGGGAGCGCCAGGTCGGGTAGTCGACCAGTGTCGAGAACGAGATGTCCTCGACGGTGACGTCCTGGTAGATGGTGTCGCCCCACGTGTACTTCACGTAGTCGACGGCGGCCGGGCGGGGCGCGGGGAATCCGTCCGCCCTCCACTCGTCGTACGTGGCCACGAGCAGGCGCGACTGCCCGTCGGCGACGTCGACCTGGAACAGGTTGGACGACGCGGGGATCGAGTAGTAGGTGCCGTCACCCGGCGCGGCCTGCGCCGGCGTGGCGACGAGGGCGCCTCCGAGCGCGATGGCTCCGGCGAGGACGAGGGCGGGGATGGAGCGGTTCACGGTGGCCTTCCGATGGTCGACGCGGTGGTCGAGGGGTGATGGGAGTGGATGCCGGGCGGCGTCGCATCCGCGCCTCGACCATCTCCGACCCGCGAGCGGACCGGTTCGACGACGCGTGAGCTGACGTTCCCCTGAGCCGGTCGAACCGGCCATGGCTGAAAGCTATCTGCCCGGGAAGACGCGGAAGAGAACCCCGGGTCACGGACGGATAACGCTTCTGACCGGGACTACAGCGCCCGGATGAGGGCACCCGCCCCGGCGTCATCCGCACGGATGACCGGGGCCTCCGGCGGACCCCAGATCGGGGGTGGGCGTCCGTCGAGGGGCGCCGGGCGGGCTCGCACGCGGGACGTCGTCCGGGTCCTCCGCCGGGGTCTCGCAGCCCCACGCCGTAGTCTGATCCGCATGCGCCGCAGCACCTACACCGCGACCGCCGTCACGTACGGCTCCGTCGGCGGCACCCAGGCCGTCGACCTCATGACCTACCCGCCCGAGGGCTACCGCCCCTCCGAGGCGAGCGCCCGTCTGGGCAGCGGCGACGAGCGCTTCGAGCAGGCCGTCGCCCTCCTCATGACATGGGGGGTGCAGCGCGGCAGCGGCATCGACGTCACGCGCATCGAGCAGGAGGTGCCGGACGAGCCCGGCTACCGCGGGCTCGAGTTCGACGAGGACGGCGTGCCGCAGGCGCCCGCCGACCGCCCGCGCGAGGCGCTGTACGGCGACGACGGCACGGCGTGGATCACGTCGGGCACCTCGGCCGTGCTCCGCATGCCGTTCGGCCCGCTCCACCCCGAGGCGCCGGTGCGCGTCGTGTACACCGTCGAGGAGGCCGACCGCGTCGGCTTCGCCTACGGCACGCTGCCCGGCCACCCCTTCAGCGGCGAGGAGGCGTTCCTCGTCTCGCGCGAGCCCGACGGCAGCGTCTGGCTCACCCTCCGCGTCTTCTCCCGGCCGGCCTCGTGGCCGCTGCGGCTCGCGAGCCCCGTGCTGCGCGTCGTCCAGGGCGTCTTCACGCGCCGCTACCTTCGCTCGCTGCACCCGGCCGTCGCCTCCGCCTGATCCCGGGGGACGGCGCGATCCGGACCCTCGGTCGCCCGGCTCAGCGCGCGGCGAGCCCGTCCAGGAACGCGAGGACCTCATCGTGCCCGGCGCGGAGGTCCGGCACGACGAGCGCGGCGTGCGCGTCCGGCGCCCGCAGCGCGTCCACGTCGTAGGCGCCGGTCGCGACGGCCACGTACGGGAAGCCCGCCGCCTCGGCGGCCACGCCGTCCGCGGGGGTGTCGCCGATGATCACGACGGGCGCGCCGACGAGCTCGGCCGCGGCCCGCCGGGTGAGGTCGCTGCGGATCCTGGCCTCGTGCCCGAACGCGGACGCGTCCCAGTCGAAGAGATCCACGTCGAGCCCGGCGCCGTCGAGCTTGTACCGGGCGCGGAGCGGCGAGTTGCCCGTCAGCAGCGCGTTCACCCACCCCCGCGCGGCGACGTCGGTCACCAGCTCGGGGACGCCGACCGGGATGGTGCGCCGACCGGGTCCGTAGTGCTCGACGCGCGACAGCTCCTCGAGGTGCTGCCGCACCGGCGCGTGCAGGGACTCCGGCAGGCCGTAGACGTCGAGGGTCTCCCAGATGATCTGCCCGTCGGTCTTGCCGTGCGCGTGCACCGTGCGGTCCTCGAGCGGCTCGCCGGCCGCCAGCTCGATCGCGCGGTGGTACATGCTGCCGGAGCGCGGGCTGTTGTGGAGGAGCGTGCCGTCGACGTCCCAGAGGACGTGGAGGGGCCGGGGCGAGGGGGCGTCGGTCATGCGCCCATCCTGCCGGAGCCCGCTGCGCGGACCGCCCTCCCCGCCGGGGGATGATGGACGGATGCCGTCCGCCCTGCCCCTCGCCGATCCCGCCCCCGCCGACGGCCTGCTGCCCGCCTCCGCCGCCGAGGGCGCCGACGAGCGCGCGTTCGGCGTCTACCTGCACGTGCCGTTCTGCCGCGTGCGCTGCGGGTACTGCGACTTCAACACCTACACGGCGCCCGAGCTCCGCGGGGTCAAGCAGTCGGACTACGCGTCGCAGGCCGTGCAGGAGCTGCGCTTCGCGGGATCCGCGCTCCGGGCCTCCGGCGTCCCCGCGCGCCCCGCGTCCACCGTGTTCCTCGGCGGCGGCACGCCCACGCTCCTGCCCGTCGAGGACCTGGTGCGGATGCTCGACGCCGTGCGGGCGACGTGGGGCATCGCCGAGGGCGCCGAGGTCACGACCGAGGCGAACCCCGACAGCGTCGACGACGCCTACCTCGCCGCTCTCGCCGCGGGCGGCTTCACGCGCGTCTCGTTCGGCATGCAGTCCGCCGTGCCCCGCGTGCTCGCCACGCTCGAGCGCACGCACGACCCCGCGCGCATCGCGCCTGTCGTCCGCGGCGCCCGCGCCGCCGGCCTCGAGGTGAGCCTCGACCTCATCTACGGGACGCCGGGGGAGACCATCGACGACTGGCGCGCCTCGCTCGAGCAGGCGATCGCCCAGGAGCCCGACCACCTCTCCGCCTACGCGCTCATCGTGGAGCCCGGCACCAAGCTCGCGCGGCAGATCCGACGCGGCGAGGTGCCCGAGCCCGACGAGGACCTCCAGGCGGACATGTACGAGCTCGCCGACCGCATGCTCGGCGAGGCCGGCTACGAGTGGTACGAGGTGAGCAACTGGGCCCGCGGCGGCCGCCGCAGCCGGCACAACCTCGCCTACTGGCAGGGCCACGACTGGTGGGGCGTCGGCCCGGGCGCGCACAGCCACGTCGGCGGCGTCCGCTGGTGGAACGTGAAGCACCCGGCCGCCTACGCCGACCGCGTGCTCGCCGGGGCCTCGCCCGGGGCCGGCCGCGAGACGCTCGACGACGCCACGCGCGAGGTCGAGCGCGTGCTGCTGGGGGCGCGGATCCGCGACGGCCTGGCCATCCCGACCCTCACGGTCGAGGGCCGCCGCCAGGTCGCCGGGCTCATCGCCGACGGCCTCGTGGATCCGCGCGCCGCCCTCGCGGGCACGCTCGTGCTCACCCTGTCGGGGCGGCTCCTCGCCGACGCCGTGGTGCGCCGCCTCCTCGCGGACTGACGCGGCGCGGGACGACCACCGGCTGGCGGACCGCCGCGCGGCCCGGACGGGTCAGAGGACGACCGCGCCCACCTCGTCGCCGGCCTCGCGCTCGGCGTCGCTGCGCTCCACGCAGAACTCGTTGCCCTCGGGGTCGGCGAGCACCACCCAGCCGCTGCCGTCCGCGTTCCGGCGGTCGGCGACGAGCGTCGCGCCGAGCGCGAGCACCCGGTCGACCTCCTCGTCGCGCGTGCGGTCGTCGGGCGCCAGGTCGAGGTGGACGCGGTTCTTCGACGTCTTCGGGGCGTCCGTGCGCTGCAGGATGATCCCGAGGCCGGACACGGGGTCGCCGAGCCACGCGGCGTCCTCGCCGGGCCGGTTGGGCTCGTCGGGGTCCTCGGCGAAGCCCGTGACGCCCGCCCAGAAGATCGCGAGCCCGTGCGGGTCGAGGCAGTCGACGGCGACGTGCCGGATCCGGGCGCTCACCGGGTGACGCCTACTTGATCCACCGGATGTTGAGCGGGTAGCGGTACGGTCGGCCGCCCTGGACGCGGGCGCCGCCGATGATCGCGAACACGATGTTGACCACGACGACCGCGAAGATCACGAGGCCGAGCAGGACGGAGATGAGGATCCCGAGGAACGGGATGACCACGAACACGGCCTGCAGGACGTTGAGGATGACGAGCGCGCCGGCGACGTTGATCGTCCAGTTCGTCGCCTCCTTGCCCTCCTGGTCCGTGAAGCGGCCCCGCTCGCGGAACACGAGCCACACGATGAACGACGGCACGATGAGGATCGCGAGGAAGTGCGTGAGCGACGCCCACAGCCGGTCCTCTGCCGGGGTCAGGGGGGCGGGGGCTCCGTAGGGGTGGGGATCGGGTGCGGACATCGCGGGCCTCTCGGTGCGCGGCACGGCGGGAGGCCGGGGGATCGCGCGGGATCGTGGGTGGTGCCCGGCCTCGCCCGGCGCCTCCACGCTACCTCCGCCGACGCGCGACCGGCAATGCCGGACGGTCGGATCCACGCGGTACGATTGGCAGTCAGAACCGACGAGTGCCAGGAGGGAGCCGCCATGGTCTCGGAACGCGGACTCGACGTCCTCCGGGTGATCGTGCAGGACTACGTGTCCTCCCGTGAGCCCGTGGGCTCCAAGTCCATCGTGGAGCGCCACGCCTTCGGGGTCTCGGCCGCCACCATCCGCAACGACATGGCCCTGCTCGAGGAGGAGGAGCTGATCGCGGCGCCGCACACCTCCTCGGGGCGCGTGCCGACGGACAAGGGCTACCGGCTCTTCGTCGACCAGCTCGCGGACGTGCGTCCGCTCACGCCCGCGCAGCGCCAGGCCATCCACGTGTTCCTCGGGCAGTCCGTCGACCTCGACGACGTCCTCGCGCGCACCGTCCGGCTCCTCGCGCAGCTCACCAACCAGGTCGCGCTCGTGCAGTACCCGTCGCTCGCGACGAGCCACGTGAAGCACGTCGAGCTGGTCGCGCTGTCGGCCACGCGCGTGCTCACCGTGCTCATCACCGACACGGGCCGCGTCGAGCAGCGCGTCGTCGAGCTCCAGGGCGATCCCGACCAGGAGTTCCTCGCGGCCATGCGCACGCGGGTGAACGCGGCCGTCGGCGGCCTCGGCCTCGCCGAGGCGGCCGCGCGCCTCGAGACCCTGGCCGACGAGGTCGAGCCCGCCCAGCGGGCCGCCGCCTCCGCGCTCGCGGGCACGCTCGTGGAGCAGGTGCTCGCGAACCGCCAGGAGCGGCTGCTGCTCGCCGGATCCGCGAACCTCGCCCGCACGGAGCGCGACTTCCCCGGCAGCATCTCGCCCGTCCTCGAGGCCATCGAGGAGCAGGTGGTGCTCCTGCGCCTGCTCGGCGAGATGGAGGCCGACCAGCACGGCGTCTCCGTGAGCATCGGCCGGGAGAACGCCCCGTTCGGGCTCGGCGAGACGAGCGTGCTCACCAGCGGCTACAGCTCGTCGGGAGGCGTGCTCGCGCGCCTGGGCGTGCTCGGCCCGACCCGCATGGACTACTCCACCAACATGGCGTCGGTGCGCGCGGTCGCGCGCTACCTCTCGCGCCTGCTCGAGGAGCGGTGACGCCCGCACGCCGGCGCACCGCCCCTGTTCCCCACGACCATCACCACCGAAGGGCCCGACGTGGCTGACCACTACGAAGTACTGGGCGTGAGCCGCGAGGCGACGCCCGAGGAGATCAAGAAGGCGTACCGCAAGCAGGCGCGCCAGCTGCACCCGGACGTCAACGACGCCCCCGACGCGGCCGAACGGTTCAAGCTCGTGACGCACGCGTACGACGTGCTCTCCGACCCGCAGCAGCGGCAGCAGTACGACCTCGGCCCGCAGGCCGGGTTCGGCGGGGGCGGCGGCCAGGGCTTCGGCGGCTTCGGCGACATCTTCGAGACGTTCTTCGGCGGCCAGCAGGGCGGTGGCGGACGCGGTCCCCGCTCGCGCCAGGAGCGCGGCCAGGACGCGCTGCTCCGCGTGGAGGTCGAGCTCGAGGAGGTCATCTTCGGCGTGCACCGCGACCTCGAGATCGACACGGCCGTCGTGTGCGAGACCTGCCACGGATCCTGCGCGCAGCCCGGCACGAGCGCCGTCACGTGCGACATCTGCCGTGGCTCCGGCAGCATCCAGCGCCAGGTGCGCTCGCTCCTCGGCAACGTCATGACGTCGAGCCCCTGCGGCACCTGCCGCGGCTACGGCACCGTCATCCCGCACCCCTGCCCCACCTGCGCCGGCCAGGGCCGCGTCCGCGCGCGCCGCACGGTGCCGGTCGACATCCCGGCCGGCGTCGACACGGGCCTCCGCCTCCAGATGCCGGGCTCCGGCGAGGTCGGCCCCGCGGGCGGGCCGAACGGCGACCTCTACATGGAGATCAAGGTCGCGCACCACGACGTCTTCAGCCGCAACGGCGACGACCTCCTGGCCACCGTCGAGGTGAGCATGGTCGACGCGATCCTCGGCAGCGACGCGCGCATCGAGGCGCTCGACGGCGACGTCGACCTCGAGCTCCGCCCCGGCATCCAGAGCGCCGAGATCATCACGGTGCGCGGCCGCGGCGTCACGAAGCTCCGCGGCTCCGGGCGCGGCGACCTCAAGATCGGCATCCAGGTGATCACGCCGCAGAAGCTCGACCACAAGGAGCGCGACCTCATCCAGCAGTTCGCCAAGCGGAACAAGGCGCCGGCCCCGCACCTGGCGCACTTCCAGCAGGGCCTGTTCCAGAAGCTCCGCGACCGCTTCCTCAACGTCTGACCGTGGCGCACTTCCACCTGGCGGACGACCTCGGCGACGGCGACCTGGCCGTCGGCCGCGTCGTCGCGCTCGGCGCCGCGGAGTCGCGCCACGCGGTCACCGTGGGGCGCATCCGGGCGGGCGAGGCGCTCCTCGTCGGCGACGGCCGCGGGACGATCGCGTCGTGCACCGTCACGACCGCGGATGCGCAGCGGCTGGAGCTCCGGGTCGACCGCGTCGAGGAGCACCCCGAGCCGTCGCCGCGCGTGGTGCTCGTGCAGGCGCTCGCCAAGGGCGACCGCGACGAGCTGGCCGTGCAGGCGGCGACCGAGCTCGGCGTCGACGCGGTGATCCCGTGGCAGGCGCAGCGCTCGGTCTCCCGGTGGGAGGGCGCCAAGGTCGCCAAGGGCCGCGACCGCTGGCAGGCGATCGTGCGCGAGGCCGTGAAGCAGTCCATCCGGCCCCGCGTGCCCGCGGTGGAGGAGCTCGCCACCACGAAGGACCTCGTGCGGATGGCCGCGACCGCCCGCGTCCTCGTGCTCGACCCGACGGCCGCGATGCGGCTGTCCCGGCTCGACCTGGGGGCCACGGGCGCGGACGCCGCGTCCGACGTGCTCCTCGTCGTGGGCCCCGAGGGCGGCATCGGCCCGGCCGAGGTGGAGGCCCTCCGCGCGGCGGGCGCCATCCCCGTCGCGCTGGGGTCCGGGATCCTCCGCACGTCGACCGCGGGACCCGCCGCGCTGGCGCTCGTCAACGCGGCGCTCGGGCGATGGTGACGTCGCGGGTGCCGCGTAGGCTGGACGCATGAGCGAGACCCGAGAGCCCACCGTCTTCGAGCGCATCGTCGCCCGGGAGATCCCGGCCGAGATCGTCGCGGAGACCGAGCGCGTCATCGCGTTCGCGGACATCGCCCCGAAGGCCCCCGTGCACGTCCTGGTGGTGCCGAAGACGGCCGCGTACCGCGACGTCGTCGAGCTCGCCGCGGGCGACCCGGCGCTCCTCGCGGAGGTCGTCGAGGTCGCGTCGCGCATCGGCGCCGAGCGCGCGGGCGGGCAGTTCCGCCTCGTCTTCAACACGGGCGCCGACGCCGGCCAGACCGTGTTCCACGTTCACGCCCACGTGCTCGCCGGCTTCGGCGGCCGGGAGGACCATGTCGGGCTCTGACCCGCGGGGCGGCGCGTCGGCTGCGGCGGACCGCGTCGAGCAGACGGCGACGATGGACGGCGTGCTCATGGTGCGCCTCCTCGGACCGCAGGACCGGCTGCTCCGGCAGATCGAGCGCGAGCACCCGGACGTCGACGTCCGGGTCCGCGGCAACGAGATCACGCTCGTCGGCACCCGGGCGGACGTGGCCGCGGCCCGTCGGCTCATCGACGAGGTCGTGGCGATGGTGGAGGACGGACAGCACGTGGAACCCCAGGAGATCGAGACGAGCGCGCGCCGGCTCGGCGAGGACGACGGGCGGACCCTGTCCGACGTCCTGAGCGAGGCCATCGTGCAGTCGCGCGGCCGCACGGTGCGGCCGAAGACGCAGGGCCAGAAGGAGTACGTGCAGGCGATCGACGAGAGCACGATCGTGTTCGGCATCGGCCCCGCCGGAACCGGCAAGACCTACCTCGCGATGGCCAAGGCCGTCCAGGCGCTGCAGCGCAAGGAGGTCGAGCGCATCATCCTCACGCGGCCGGCCGTCGAGGCGGGGGAGCGGCTCGGCTACCTGCCCGGCTCGCTCACCGACAAGATCGACCCCTACCTCCGCCCGCTGTTCGACGCGCTCAACGAGATGATGGACCCGGAGCTCGTCCCGAAGCTCATGGCCTCCAACACCATCGAGGTCGCGCCGCTCGCCTACATGCGCGGCCGCACGCTCAACAACGCGTTCGTCGTGCTCGACGAGGCCCAGAACACCACGCCCGAGCAGATGAAGATGTTCCTCACCCGCCTCGGCTTCGGCTCGAAGATGGTGGTCACGGGCGACATCACGCAGGTCGACCTGCCCACGGGCTCGAGCGGGCTGCAGCTCGTCACGCGCGTGCTGGACGGCATGGACGACATCCACTTCTCCCGCCTCACGAGCGACGACGTCGTGCGGCACACCCTGGTCGGCCGCATCGTGGACGCGTACACGCGCTACGACGCGGAGCGCCAGGCCGCCGACCACCTCCGCGCCGAGCGCCGCACCGCCCCTGGGAGCACCCGATGAGCATCGAGATCAACAACGAGTCGGCCGTGGAGGTCGACGAGCCGCTCATCCAGCGGCTCGCGACGTACGCGCTGGACACCCTGCACGTGCACCCCGACGCCGAGCTCGCCATCGTGATGGTGGACGAGGGCGCGATGGAGCAGCTGCACGTGCAGTGGATGGACGAGCCCGGCCCCACCGACGTCCTCAGCTTCCCCATGGACGAGCTGCGCCCCGGCACGGAGGACCGGCCGACGCCCGCGGGCCTCCTCGGCGACATCGTGGTGTGCCCGCAGGTCGCGGCCGAGCAGGCCGTGACGGCCGGGCACTCGACGATGGAGGAGATCCTGCTGCTCACGGCGCACGGCATCCTCCACCTGCTGGGCTTCGACCACGCCGAGCCCGACGAGGAGCGCGAGATGTTCGGGCTCCAGCGCGACATCCTGATCGGGTTCGCCATGAGCGAGCGCGGTCGCTGACCCGCCGACGATGCTCGCCCTCCTCGTCCCCGCCTTCCTCCTGGTGGTCCTCGGCGGCCTCTTCGCCGCCTCCGAGGCGGCCATCTCGTCCCTCTCCCGCGCCGACATCCAGGAGCTCGCGCTCGCGTCGCGCGCCCGGCGGTCGATGCTCGCGATCTCGACCGACGCGGGCGCCTACGTCAACTCGCTGAGCTTCGTGCGCATCATCGCGGAGACGAGCGCCGCCGTGCTCGTCACCCTGGCGCTGGCGTACACGATCGCCGAGTGGTGGATCACGCTGCTGCTCGCCGCGGCCATCATGACGGCCGTCTCATTCGTGCTCGTCGGCGCCAGCCCGCGCTCCGTCGGCCGCGTCCACGCGCGCCCGCTGCTCGCGTGGACGGCGCTCATGGTGCGCGTGATCCGCGTCGCCATCGGCCCGGTCGCCGACGCGCTCGTCGCGCTCGGCAACCGCGTCACGCCCGGCCGGCCCAAGACCGTGGCGACGTTCACCAGCGAGGAGCAGCTCCTGAGCATGGTCGACGAGGCCACGGAGCTCGAGGTGCTCGAGGAGGACGACCGCGAGCTCATCCACTCCATCTTCGAGTTCAACGACACCGTGGTGCGCGAGGTGATGATCCCGCGCACCGACATGGTCGTGGTCGAGCAGACCGCCCAGGTCGGCAGCGCCCTCGGGCTCTTCCTCTCCCGCGGCATCTCGCGGGCGCCCGTCACGGGTCGCGACTCGGACGAGATCGAGGGCGTGCTCTACCTGCGGGACCTCGCGCGCATGGTCTACGAGCGGCCCGAGGAGGCCGAGCGCACGACGGTCGACCACCTCGCCCGACCCGCCGTCTTCGTCCCCGAGTCGCAGAAGGCCGACGCGCTGCTCCGGCAGATGCAGCTGGAGTCCAACCACCTCGCGATGGTGGTGGACGAGTACGGCGGCATCGCCGGCCTCGTGACGCTCGAGGACCTCATCGAGGAGCTCGTGGGCGACATCAGCGACGAGTACGACCGCGACGTGCCCGAGTTCGAGGACCTCGGGGACGGCGTGTACCGTGTGAGCGCCCGGCTCCCGATCGACGAGCTCGGCGACCTGTTCGGCCTCGAGCTCGACGACGACGACGTGGACAGCGCCGGCGGCCTGCTCGCCAAGACCCTGGGCCGGCTGCCCGAGCGCGGATCCGTCGTGCGGGTCGGCGGGCTCGTGCTCACGGCCGACCGGGTCGAGGGGCGCCGCACGCGCATCAGCACGATCCTCGTCGAGCGCGACCGCGCGGACGAGGACGACGACCACGAGGCGGCCCCCGCGGGCGCCGCCGCCAGCAGAGGACACGACCATGACTGACCCCCGGGACGACGACGCCGCGGACGACGCGACCACCGCCGCGGACACGGCGCCGGGAGCGGGGACCGAGGCGACAGCCGACGCGGCCGCGCCCGCGCCGCTCTCCGACGAGGCGTGGGGCATCGACCGCGACGCCGACACCGCGGCCGCCCGCCCGAAGCGCAAGCCCCGCGGCGGCGCGCCCGCCTACCGCGCCGGCTTCGTCTCCTTCGTCGGCCGCCCGAACGTGGGCAAGTCGACGCTCACGAACGCGCTCGTGGGGGAGAAGGTCGCCATCACGAGCTCCAAGCCGCAGACGACGCGCAAGGCGATCCGCGGCATCGTGCACCGGCCGGACGGGCAGCTGATCCTCGTGGACACCCCCGGGATCCACCGCCCGCGGACGCTCCTCGGCGAGCGGCTCAACTCCCTCGTGCAGACCACGCTCGGCGACGTGGACGTCATCGGCCTGTGCATCCCCGCCGACGAGCGGATCGGCCCGGGCGACCGGTTCATCAACGAGCAGCTCGACGAGTACCCGCGCGCCCGCAAGATCGCGATCGTCACCAAGACGGACTCCGCGTCGCGCCACGCGGTCGCCGAGCAGCTCCTGGCCGTGCAGGAGCTCCGGGACTGGGACGCGATCGTGCCCGTCTCCGCGGTCGAGGCCATCCAGCTCGACGCGCTCGTGGGCGAGCTGCTGAAGGCCCTGCCCGTCTCGGAGCAGCTCTACCCGGACGACGCCGTCACCGAGGAGGGGCTCGAGGCCCGCATCTCCGAGCTCATCCGGGAGGCCGCGCTCGAGGGCGTGCAGGACGAGCTCCCGCACTCCCTCGCCGTCACGATCGACGACATGATCGAGCGCGAGGACAAGGAGCTCCTCGAGATCTACGCGAACCTCTTCGTCGAGCGCGACAGCCAGAAGGGCATCGTCATCGGCGCCCAGGGGTCGCGGCTCAAGCACGTGGGCCAGGTCGCGCGCGCCCAGATCGAGCCGCTCGTCGGGAAGCGCGTCTTCCTCTCGCTGCGGGTGAAGATCGCCAAGGACTGGCAGCGCGACCCGAAGCTGCTCGGCCGCCTCGGCTTCTGACCGGCGGCCGGGCCTCCCGGTGGCGCGGCCGCCCGTCGGCCGCCGCGCGTACATCGCGCGGATGAGATCGGGGCGACGGGCCGCGGATCCTCGACCGAGGCGGGCGCGTCCGCCGGGCGCGGCCCGTACGGTGGTCCCATGCTGCGCAGGATCCCGAGGTACCAGGTCGTCCTCGACGTCGTCCTCGCCGTGGCGTTCGTCGCCCTCCTCGCCCCCGGGTCGATCGGCGTCATGGCCGCCGGCGCCTTCGGCGTCTTCTCGTTCACGACCTCGCCGGTCTCCCTCGTCCTCGTGCTCGTCATGGGCGCGGCCCTCGCCGTGCGCCGCCTGTCGCCCGGCCTCTCGCTCGCCGTCGCGTGGGCGGGCGCCGTCATCCAGATGGGCGCGGGCGTGGGCGTCGAGCCCGGCGACCTCGCCGTCGCGGGCGTCGTCTACTGCACCGCCGCCTACGGGGGCCGGCTCGTGCGCGCGCTCGGCCTCGCCTCGGCGCTCGTCGGCGGCGTCGTCGCCGCCCTCTACCTCTCGTACGAGTCCGGGCGCGTGCCCATCGGCAGCGCGGCCTTCAGCACGGGGGAGTGGACGGCGTACGCCACCCTCGTGCTCTTCCTCCTCCTCTGCGCGTGGAGCGTTCTGCTCGCCTCGTGGACGGCGGGCCGCCTCGTCGTCGCGTCGCGCGCGTCGCACGCCAGCCGGAGCGCGCAGGAGACCGCCGAGCGCGACCAGGCGCGGGCGCTGCACGACGTCGTGGTCGAGCAGGAGCGGAACCGCATCGCCCGGGACATGCACGACGTGGTCGCGCACTCGCTGGCCGTCGTGATCGCCCAGGCCGACGGCGCGCGCTACGCCCGGCTCGTGGATCCCGAGGCGTCGGACCAGGCGCTCCGCACCATCTCCACGACCGCCCGGCAGGCGCTGGGCGACGTGCGGATCCTCCTGGCGCAGCTCCGGCACAGCTCCGACGACAGCCCGCAGCCCGAGCTCAAGGAGCTCAGCGACCTCATCGAGCAGATGCGCTCCACGGGCCTCACGATCGCCTTCGTCGAGACGGGGGAGCCGGGCGCGTTCGGCACCGGCCAGCAGCTCGCCGTCTACCGGATCGTGCAGGAGGCGCTCACCAACGTGCTGCGGCACGGCGACGTCGCGCATCCCGTCGACGTGGAGCTGGCGTGGGAGCCCGACGGCGTGTCGGTCGCGGTGCGCAGCCGCACGCTGCCGGACCCGGTCCGGCCGCCGCGCACCACCACCGGGATCATCGCGCTGCCCGTGCTGCCGCCCGCTCCCGCGACCTCCCCGCAGCCGGTCGGCCACGGGCTCGCGGGCATGCGCGAGCGCGCGACGCTGTCCGGCGGCCGGTTCTCCGCGGGCGTGCGCGACGGCGTGTGGACGGTCTCGGCGTGGGTCCCCTTCGCGCCGGCGACCCGGCCCGTCCCGCGCGTGCCGGTCGCCGGCGCCGAGGCCGCGACCGGACCCGACGCCCGCAGCCGGCCGCTCACGCTCGACGAGCTCTTCCCGCCCGAGGCGGCCGCCGCCGGCACCGCGACGCTGGGCGCCGCCGTCAGCCCGCACCGCACCGCCGCCGCCCGTGGCGTCGCGGCCGCGGCCCGGCGCGCCGCCGACGACCCGCCCGCGCGGCCCTGACCCGGCCCTCCGCCGCACCGCACAGCCGCTCCACCCCGCCCGCTCCGCTCCGACAGAAGGACCCCCGTGCCGACACCCCCCATCCGCGTCGCCCTGGTCGACGACCAGGCCCTGTTCCGCACGGGCGTCCGCATGCTCATCTCCTCGCAGCCCGACCTCGAGTTCGCCGGGGAGGCGGCCAACGGCGAGGAGGCCGTGGGCCTCGCGCGGGAGCAGCGGCCGGACGTGATCCTCATGGACATCCGCATGCCCGTGATGGACGGCATCCACGCGACCGCCGAGGTGCTGCGCGCGGCCGACGCCCGGGGCGAACGGCCGCCGCGGATCCTCGTGCTCACCACCTTCGACCTCGACGAGAGCGCCGCGCGCGCCATCCGCGCCGGCGCGAGCGGCTTCGTGCTGAAGGACGCCGACCCCGAGTTCCTGCTCGCCGCCATCCGCACGGTCCACGCCGGCAACTCGGTCATCGCGGCCTCCGCGACCCGCCAGCTGCTCGAGCACTTCGACCCCGGATCCCAGCCGCGCGTCGCCCCGCCCGCCTTCGCCGCGCTGACCTCCCGGGAGCGCGAGATCTTCGTCCTGGCGGCGCGCGGGCTCAGCAACGCCGAGATCGCGCAGGCCGAGTTCCTCAGCGAGGCGACCGTGAAGACCCACGTGAGCCGCATCCTCGCGAAGCTCAGCCTCCGCGACCGCGTGCAACTCGTGGTCTTCGCCTTCGAGCACCGGCTCACGGGGACGCAGCCGCGCGCCTAGCCGCTCTGCACGCCCACCCGGGTCCGCCCGGGCCGGTGGGCTAGATTCGATCGCCGCCATCGCTCCCCGTTCCAGAGGAACCCTCCGTGCTCCACGACCTCGCCGACCTGCCGATCATCTCGGCGTCGTTCGTGACCGCGTCGACGGTCGGCTCGATCGTCGTCTTCGTGCTCCTCGCCGTCATCGCCCGCCGGGCGCGCCTGCGCACCGGCGCCCGCAGCGCGGATCCCCGGCGCACCCGGCGCGCGCTCCTCATCGGCGCCGCGACCGGCGCCGTCGCGGGCCTCGCCCTCACCTGGATCCTCGGCGACGCCCTCGACCTCTTCGGCGTCATCCTGTCCGGCCCGACGCGGGCGTGGACGGCCCTCGGCGGGCTCGGGCTCGGACTCGCCGTCGTGACGCTGCTCGGCAGCAGGCGCGCGGTCACGGGCGTCGGCGGACTCGGCCCGGCGCCGCGCCGCCTGCGCGTCCTGCACGCGGTCGTCGCGGCCGTGACCGTGCCCGCGGTGGCGTTCTCGGCCGCCGTGGGGATCAACGCGGACATCCAGGAGTACCCGAACATCGCGGCCGCCTTCGGCCTGTCGCGCATCGGACCGCTCGACCTGTCGTCCGTCGCGGGTCCGGAGGACCCCGCCGCCGAACCCGCGTCGAGCGACCCGGTGGAGGCGACCTGGAAGGCGCAGGAGAACCTGCCCCCGCGGGGCCGCGTCGGCAGCGTCACGATCCCGGGCACGCAGTCCGGGTTCCCCGCCCGCGACGCGCTCGTCTACCTGCCGCCCGCGGCGCTGGTGGCCGACGCCCCCGCGCTGCCCGTGGTCGTGGCCATGTCCGGGCAGCCCGGCTCCCCGCTCGACCTCGTCGACTCGGGCCGCATGGACAAGGTCCTCGACCGCTTCGCCGCGACGCACGGGGGCCTCGCGCCCATCGTGGTGATCCCCGACCAGCTCGGGGCGCAGGGCGCCAACCCGATGTGCGTCGACTCGCCCCTCGGGAACACCGACACGTACCTGACGGTGGACGTCCCGGCGTGGATCACCGCCCACCTGCGCGTGCTGCCCGGTCGCGACCACTGGGCGGTGCTCGGCTTCTCGCAGGGCGGCACGTGCGCGGCGCAGCTCGGGTCGTCGCACCCCGACCTCTTCGGCACGTTCGTCGACATCTCCGGCGAGGTCGCCCCGTCGCGCGGCGGCGACACCGTGGCAGCCGGCTTCGGCGGCTCCCAGGCGCAGTACGCGGCGGCGTTCCCGGCGGCCATCATGGAGGCCAGGCGCCCCTACGAGGACAGCGCGGCGTACTTCTGCGTCGGCGAGAACGACCAGCAGTACCGGCCCGAGGTCGAGCAGGTGCAGGCAGCGGCCCAGGCCGCGGGCATGGTCACGCGGATGAGCACGGCACCGGGACGCGCGCACGACTGGGGGGCCGTCAACCTCTGCGTCGCCGACGTCACCCCGACGCTCGCGCAGCGGCTGGGGCTCACGCGATGAGCGCCCGCCCCCGCATCCTCACCGTCCGTGGCGCCGCCCGCGCGCTGGCCGCCCGGCTCCTGGCCCAGCCGGTGACCCTCGGCATCGCCGCCGTGATCCTGCTGCTCGGCGTGCTCCCCGCGGTGTCCGACCACTGGGCGCACGTGATCCACCACGACCTCGCGACGGGCTACCTCCCGGTCGTCGAACGCGGCCACTGGTGGACGACGGCGACCGCCGCCTTCCTCACGGACGGCCCGGTCGAGCTCGTCGTGTCCCTCCTCGCCGTCCTCGTGCTCGTCGGCGCCGCCGAGCGGCTGATGGGCTGGTGGCGCACCCTCCTCGGCTTCGTCCTCACGGGCACCGTCGGATCGCTCCTCGGCATCGCGGTGCAGGCGCAGGGCCTCGTGGACGGCGAGCTGTGGTCGCACGGCGTGCGCGGCATCGCCACGGCGGATCCGCTCACGGCGGTGGCCGGCGTCCTCGCCCTCTCGAGCGCGTGGGCCGGGGTGCTGTGGCGGCGGCGCATCCGCGTCGTCCTCGCGGTCGTGGTGCTCGTGTTCCTGCTGTACTCCGGGCAGCCGTCGGACCTGTACCGGCTCCTCGCGATCATCGCGGGCGGCGTCGCGGGCGGGCTCCTCCACCGGCCGGGCGGCGGCGCGCGCTGGCAGCGCAGCTCCCACCACGAGGTGCGGGTGATCCTCGCCGCCGTCGTCGGCATCCTCGGCACCGGCCCGGCCATCGCCCTGCTGTCGCGGAGCCGCTACGGGCCGCTCGCGCCCATCGCCCTCCTGTTCGTCGACGACCGCGTGCCGGGCGACGCCATCTCCACGCGCTGCCTGTCGAGCGACTTCACGCACGACTGCCTGCAGGAGATCATGCTGGCCCGCATCGGCGGCGGCGTGGGCCCGATCCTGCTGTCCGTCGCCCCGCTGCTCGCCCTCCTCGTCGCCGCCTACGGCCTCGCCCGGGGGCGCCGCTTCGCCGTGTGGCTCGCCGTCGCGGTCAACGCGCTGCTCGCCGTCCTGTCGGCGTACGCCTTCGGGATGCTCGTGCACCGCGACATGGTCTCGCCCCGCCTGTCCGCGTCCCCGTCCGCGCACCCCGAGGCGGTGGCGGCGCTCGTGGCGTCCGTGCTGCTGCCGCTCGGCAGCGCCATCGTGCTCGTGCTGATGCGGCGGCACTTCACGATCCTCTCCACGGCCCCGGCCATCCGCCGCTTCCTCATCACGGTGGGCGCGGCGCTCGCGGGCCTCATGTCGCTCTTCGTGGGCGTCGGCCTCGCGCTGGCGGACGGCTTCACGCGCACCGTCGACCTCAACGACCTGGTGGCGGAGGCGCCCGACCGCTTCATCCCGGCGTCGTTCCTCCGCGGCGAGTCGCTCGACTTCCTGCCGACGGACCCGATCACCGACGTCGTGTACCGCGGCGTCGGCCCCGCGTTCTGGATCATCCTCGTGATCGCGAGCCTCCGGGCCATCGCGGACGTCCGCATGGCCGCCGTGCCCCGGGCCGCGTCGCTCGTGCGACCGGCGCTCGAGCGCGGGGCGATCGGATCGCTCTCGCACATGGCCACCTGGCCCGGCAACTCGTACTGGATCGCCGCCGACGGGGCGACGGTCGTCGCCTACCGCGTGGTGGGCAGCGTCGCGATCACCACGGCGGCGCCCTTCGGCGCGCCCGCCGACGACGAGCGGGCCCTCCGCGACGTCCTCGGCCAGTTCGCGCGCTACGCCGACGACAACGGCTGGACGCCGGTCTTCTACAGCGTGCCCGCGACCCTCACCCCGATCTTCCGCGACATGGGCTGGGAGACGCTCGTCGTCGCCGAGGAGACGGTCGTGCGCCCGGGCACGTGGCAGACCACGGGCAAGAAGTGGCAGGACGTGCGCACCTCGATCAACCGCGCCGACCGGGCGGGGATCCGCGCCGAGTGGACCACGTGGGGCGAGCTGCCGCTGGCCTGGGCGGGCCAGATCGACCAGATGTCCGAGGAGTGGGTCGCCGAGAAGGAGCTGCCCGAGATGGGCTTCACGCTCGGCGGCGTCGAGGAGCTGCGCGACCCGCAGGTGCGGCTCATGCTCGCGGTCGACGCCGACGACCGGGTGCAGGCGGCCACGAGCTGGCTCCCCACCTGGCGCGACGGACAGGTGGTCGGCTGGACGCTCGACTTCATGCGGCGCCGGCCCGACGGCATCAACGGCGTGATGGAGTTCCTCATCGCCCGCTCCGCGATGCGGATGAAGGAGGACGGCATCGAGTTCATGAGCCTGTCCGCGGCGCCTCTCGCGCAGACCCGGGCCGCGTCCTCCGCCGGGGAGTCGGACGCGGCGGGGGAGGAGCCCCGGGAGAGCGCGGTGGAGCGGATCCTCGAGTTCCTCGCCGACTCGCTGGAGCCCGTGTACGGCTTCCGCTCGCTGCTGGAGTTCAAGCGCAAGTTCCAGCCCGAGCTGGTGCCGCTGATCATGGCCTACCCGGACGCGACGGCGCTCCCCACCATCGGGCTCGCGCTCACCCGCGCCTACCTGCCGTCCACGTCGGTGCGCGACCTCACGCGCGTGCTCCGCTCCGCCCGCTGACCGACGCGGCCGCGCGCCCGCGGGTGCGGACCGCCCGGAGGCCGGTGTACCGTGGAGGCATGCAGTCCGGCCGCCTCCTCCTTAGTCGCCGCGGCGAGGCCTGATCCGGCCCTCCTCGTCGCGGAGTCCCGTCACGGCTGACCCGACATCGACGAGGAGACGACCATGAAGAGCACGCAGACCCCCAGCGGGATGCCGATCCACAAGTACCGCCCGTTCCACGAGCAGATCACCGTGGAGCTGCCCGACCGCACCTGGCCCGCCCGCCGGATCACCCAGGCCCCGCGCTGGTGCGCGGTCGACCTCCGCGACGGCAACCAGGCCCTCATCGACCCGATGAGCCCCGAGCGCAAGCGGATCATGTTCGACCTGCTCGTGCGCATGGGCTACAAGGAGATCGAGGTCGGCTTCCCGTCGGCCAGCCAGACCGACTTCGACTTCGTGCGCAGCCTCATCGAGGAGGGCGCGATCCCCGACGACGTCACCATCCAGGTGCTCACGCAGGCGCGCGAGCACCTCATCGCCCGCACCTACGAGTCGATCCGCGGCGCGAAGCAGGCCATCGTCCACCTCTACAACTCCACGAGCGTGCTGCAGCGCGACGTGGTGTTCCGCACCGACCGCCAGGGGATCATCGACATCGCGCTCGAGGGCGCGCGCCTCTGCAAGCGGTACGAGGAGACGATCCCGGACGTGGACGTCTACTACGAGTACTCGCCGGAGAGCTACACGGGCACCGAGCTCGAGTTCGCGGCCGAGATCTGCAACCGGGTCGTCGAGGTCCTCGACCCGACCCCCGAGCGCAAGGTGATCCTCAACCTGCCGGCGACCGTGGAGATGGCGACCCCGAACGTCTACGCCGACTCCATCGAGTGGATGTGCCGCCACATCGACCGCCGCGACGAGGTCATCGTGTCGCTGCACCCGCACAACGACCGCGGCACGGCCGTCGCCGCCGCTGAGCTCGGCTACCTGGCCGGCGCCGACCGCATCGAGGGCTGCCTGTTCGGCAACGGCGAGCGGACCGGCAACGTCGACCTCGTCGCCCTCGGCATCAACCTGTTCACGCAGGGCATCGACCCCGAGATCGACTTCAGCGACCTCGACGGCATCAAGCGCACCGCCGAGCACTGCAACCAGCTGGCCGTGCCCGAGCGGAGCCCCTGGGCGGGCGACCTCGTCTACACCGCGTTCAGCGGGTCGCACCAGGACGCCATCAAGAAGGGCTTCGAGGCCATGGCCGTCGACGCCGCGTCCCAGGGCAGGACGGTCGACGAGATCCCGTGGGCCGTGCCCTACCTGCCGGTGGACCCGCAGGACCTCGGCCGCTCCTATGAGGCCGTGATCCGCGTCAACTCCCAGTCCGGCAAGGGCGGCGTCGCCTACCTGCTGAAGGCCGACCACTCGCTCGACCTGCCGCGCCGGCTGCAGATCGAGTTCTCCGGCGTCGTGCAGGCGAAGACCGACGCCGAGGGCGGCGAGGTCACGAGCGCGCAGATCTGGTCGATCTTCCAGGACGAGTACCTCCCCGCGCCGCTGGACCGCGTCGAGGAGAAGTGGGGCCGGTTCGAGCTCACCTCCACGCGCACCTCGAGCGACATGGGCGGATCCGTCTCCCTGGACGTCGAGCTCCGCGACGGCGACGAGGTGCGGCAGGCGTCCGCCGCGGGCAACGGGCCGATCGCGGCGTTCCTGCAGGTGCTCGCCGACCAGGGCGTCGACGTGCGCCTCCTCGACTACGTGGAGCACGCCCTCAGCGCGAGCGGCGACGCGCTGGCCGCGTCCTACGTGGAGCTCGAGGTCGAGGGCGTGCGCCTCTGGGGCGTCGGCATCGACGAGGACAGCTCCACGGCGTCGCTCGAGGCCATCGTCTCGGGCGTCAACCGGGCGATCCGCCGCCGCGTGCGCGAGCCGGAGCTGGCCGCGGTCTGATCCGCGGGGCACGACGACGGCCGGGCGGCGACGCCCGGCCGTCGTCGTACGCGCGGTCCTCGGTGCGGGGTCCGTCGTGCGCGGGGAGCGACGCGTGCGGGCTCCCGTCGCGCCGGGTCAGCGGCGCGGACGCGGCCGGCGCAGCGCCGTGAACCGCAGGCGGCTGAGCGCCCGCTGCTCGGGCAGGCTCCAGCCGAAGCGCACCGCGAGGAGCCGCGTGGTGGCGGTGATCGCGACGCACACGATGGCGGCGATCCACATCGGCACGCCGAACGCGGCCAGCGCGACCACGATGATCGCGCCCACGCCGGCCGCGACCGCGTAGAGCGAGCCGACGTGCATCATGGCGATGGGCAGGTTGAGCAGCAGATCGCGCACGAACGAGCCGCCGACCGCCGAGACGACGCCGATGAACACGGCGGGCACCTCCGGGACGCCGGCGGCCATCGCCTTCGACGTGCCGATGGCGCAGAAGAGCCCGATGGTGAGCGCGTCGAGCACGGTGATGACGACGTCGAGCCGGGTGAAGATCCGCTCGAGCAGCATGCCCCCGAGGGCTGCGGCCACGGCGACGAGCATGAGCCAGTTGCTGGAGAGCGCGGCCGGCGTGACGTTGAGGAACACGTCGCGGAGGAGGCCGCCGCCGAGCCCGGTGGCCGTGCCGATGATGGCGACGCCCAGCAGGTCGAGCCGCCGGTCGCGGAAGCCCGCCGCGAACATGGCGCCCTGGAGGCTGCCGATGCTCACCGCCAGGAGGTCCGCCCACAGCGGGATGGTGAGGGGGACGGGATCCATGGCCTCCCCTTGATAGCACAGCGCGGGCGTCGCTCCCGGACCCGTGACGCCGGGCGGACCGGACCCGCCCCGCGCGGCGGCGGAGGGGGAGCCCGGCCGCGGGGCGGATAATCGACAGGTGCCCCTCTACCGTGACGAGATCGTCGTCCTGCGCACCCACAAGCTGGGCGAGGCGGACCGGATCGTCACGATGCTCTCGCGGCAGCACGGCAAGATCCGCGCGGTCGCGAAGGGCGTGCGCCGCACGCAGTCGAAGTTCGGCGCGCGGCTCGAGCCCTTCATGGTCGCCGACGCGCAGTTCTTCGAGGGCCGGACGCTCGACATCATCACGCAGGCCGAGTCCATCGCCTCCTACGGCGCCCTCATCGCGACCGACTACGGCAGCTACACGGCGGCCAGCGCGATGGTGGAGACGGCCGACCGCGTCACCGAGGACGAGGGGTCGCTGCAGCAGTACCTGCTCCTCGTCGGCGCGCTCCGGTCGCTGAGCCGCCGGGAGCACGGCGCGAGCCTCACGCTCGACTCGTACCTGCTGCGGAGCCTCTCGATGGCGGGCTGGGCGCCCAGCTTCCAGGACTGCGCGGTCACGGGCGCGCCCGGACCCCACTCCGCGTTCGTCGTGCAGCTCGGCGGCGTGGTCGCCGACGCGGCCGCCCCGCCCGGATCCCCGCGCCTCGACCCGGACACCCTCGCGCTCCTGTCCGCCCTCCTCACGGGCGACTGGCGGCACGCCGAGGCGGCGACGCTGCGGTCCCAGGCGCGGGCGAGCGGCGTCGTCGCGGCGTACGCGCAGTGGCACCTCGACCGGGGGATCCGCTCGCTCGGCCTCGTCGACCGCAGCGACGCCCGCCAGCTGCTGCCGCCGACCGAGCAGCCCGTGCCGCTCGACGCGCCCGACCTCGACGGCGCCGACCCGGATCCCGCCGCCGCCCTCGCCGCCGCGACCGCGTCCGTCGTGCGGGCCACGCCGCGCGACGCCGAGCCCGACGACGCGACCGCCGCCCGCGCGACCACCGACCCCGCCGACCGATCCCGAGCACAGGAGACGACCCCATGAGCCGACGCCCCGAGGTCCCCGGCCGCACCGACCTGCCGCTCGACTGGACGGGGGAGCGGCCGCCCGCCATCCCCGCCGAGCTCGTGCCGAAGCACATCGCGGTCGTGATGGACGGCAACGGCCGCTGGGCCAACCAGCGCGGCCTCCCGCGCACCGCCGGGCACCAGGCGGGCGAGGAGGCCTGGTTCGACACGGTCGCCGGCGCCGTGCAGCTCGGCGCGACGCACCTGTCCGTGTACGCGTTCTCGACCGAGAACTGGAAGCGCTCGCCCGCGGAGGTCCGCTTCCTCATGGGCTTCAACCGCGACGTGATCCACCGCCGCCGCGACCAGCTGAACGCCTGGAACGTGCGGATCCGCTGGGCCGGCCGGCGCCCGCGCCTCTGGCGCAGCGTCATCGACGACCTGCGGGTCGCGGAGGAGATGACCAAGGACAACACCGGCATGACGCTCACGATGTGCATCAACTACGGCGGGCGCACCGAGATCGGCGACGCCGTCAAGCGCATCGCGGAGGACGTGGACGCCGGCCGGCTCAAGGCGTCGCGCGTCGACGAGCGCACGATCCAGCGCTACCTCTACCTGCCGGACGTGCCGGACGTCGACCTCTTCATCCGCAGCTCCGGCGAGCAGCGCACGAGCAACTTCCTGCTCTGGCAGTCGGCGTACGCCGAGATGGTGTTCCTCGACCGGCTCTGGCCCGACTTCCGGCGGAAGGACCTCTGGGACGCCGTCGAGAGCTACGTCCACCGCGACCGGCGCTTCGGCGGCGCGGTCGACGCGCACGCGGCAGGCGACGACGAGGGGTCCGCGGAGGATCCCGACGCCCCGGACGCCGGCGACCGGGAGGCCGGCGCTCAGTAGCATCGGACGGGTGAGCACACCCGACACCGCCCCCGCCGCCCCGTCCGACCCCGCCGCCGACGCCGCCGCCGACGCGCCGATCCGCGTCGGGATCGTCGGCTACGGGCTCGCCGGCCGGGTCTTCCACGCGCCGTTCCTCGAGGCGAGCCCGGAGTACCGCATCGCGCTGGTGTCCACGTCCGACCCCGACCGCGCGGCCCTCGTGCGCGAGCGCCACCCCGGCGCCGACGTCGTCGCCTCCGCCGACGAGCTGTTCGCGCGGTCCGCCGAGCTCGACATGGTCGTCATCGCGTCGCCCGCCTCCGCGCACCTCCAGCAGGGCCTCCAGGCGCTCGACGCGCACCTCGCCGTCGTGATGGACAAGCCGTTCGTCGCCACCGTCGACGAGGCGCTCATGCTCATCGAGCGCGCCGAGGCGCTCGGCGTCGCCTTCTCCGTCTTCCAGAACCGCCGCCTCGACGGCGACTTCCTCACCGTCCGCCGCCTCATCGAGTCCGGACGCCTGGGCGACGTGCACCGCTTCGAGTCGACCTTCGAGCGCTGGGGTGGGCCCGTCCGCGACCGCTGGCAGGACCGCGAGACCCCGGCCGACGCCGCCGGCATCTCGTACGACCTCGGCAGCCACCTCATCGACCAGGCGCTCCAGCTCTTCGGCCCGGTCGTCGACTTCGCCTCCGAGCTCGCGACCGTCCGCGACGGATCCGCCAGCGACGACGACGCCTTCTACTCGCTGCTGCACGAGTCGGGCGTGCAATCGCACATCACCGTCAGCCGCGTCGCCGCCCTCGCGGGCCCCCGGTTCCGCGTGCTCGGCACCGCCGGCGCGTACGCCGTGCGCGGGCTCGACCCGCAGGAGCCGCTCCTCAAGGACGGCGCGGCGCCGACCGACGCCGGCTTCGGCGAGGCGCCGGAGTCCGACTGGGGGACCCTCGTCGAGGCGGCGGGCGACCCCGCGGGCGAGCGGATCCCCACCGAGCGCGGCCGCTACGCCGACTTCTACGCGGCGATGGCCGACGCCGTCCGCGGCCGCGGACCCGTGCCGGTGGAGCCGCGCGACGCGCTCGAGACCATCCGCATCGTCGAGCTGGCGCACCGCCGGTCCGCGGGCGACGAGGACTGAGCGACCCGCGCCCGTAGACTGGGGGCCGCCTTTCCCCCGGCGACGCCGGCGCCCCGCCGGCGGTCGCCGTCCGCCGACCGGGCACCCAGTCCGGCCCCACCAAGGAGCAAACGTGGCAACCCCCTCGCGTCTCGACCCGGTCATCAACCTCGCCAAGCGGCGCGGGTTCGTCTTCCAGGCGGGTGAGATCTACGGCGGCTCGCGCTCCGCGTGGGACTACGGGCCGCTCGGCGTGGCGCTCAAGGAGAACATCAAGCGCCAGTGGTGGCAGACCATGGTCAACGGCCGCGACGACGTCGTCGGCCTCGACTCGTCGGTCATCCTGCCGCGCCGCGTGTGGGAGGCCTCCGGCCACGTCGAGGTCTTCAGCGACCCGCTGGTCGAGTCGCTGCACACGCACAAGCGCTACCGCGCCGACCACCTCCTCGAGGCGTACGAGGCGAAGCACGGGCACCCGCCCGTCAACGGCCTCGCCGACGTCAACGACCCGGACACCGGCCAGCCCGGCTCCTGGACCGAGCCGCAGAACTTCTCCGGCCTCCTCAAGACCTTCCTGGGACCGGTCGACAACCAGGAGGGCATGCACTACCTCCGCCCCGAGACGGCGCAGGGCATCTTCGTCAACTTCGCCAACGTCCTGAGCGCCGCGCGCCAGAAGCCGCCCTTCGGCATCGGCCAGATCGGCAAGAGCTTCCGCAACGAGATCACGCCGCAGAACTGGATCTTCCGCACGCGCGAGTTCGAGCAGATGGAGATGGAGTTCTTCGTCGAGCCCGGCACCGACGCCGAGTGGCACCAGTACTGGATCGACCAGCGCTACGCCTGGTACACCGACCTCGGCATCGACCCCGAGAACCTCCGCCTCTTCGAGCACCCCGCGGAGAAGCTCTCGCACTACTCGACCCGCACGGTCGACATCGAGTACCGCTTCGGCTTCACGGGCGGCGCGTGGGGCGAGCTCGAGGGCATCGCGAACCGCACCGACTACGACCTGCGCACGCACTCCGAGGCGTCCGGCCAGGACCTCTCCTACTTCGACCAGACGAAGAACGAGCGCTGGATCCCGTACGTCATCGAGCCCGCGGCCGGCCTCACCCGCTCGATGATGGCGTTCCTGGTGGACGCGTACCACGAGGACGAGGCGCCGAACGCGAAGGGCGGCGTCGACAAGCGCACGGTCCTCCGCCTCGACCGCCGGCTCGCGCCCGTCAAGGTGGCCGTGCTGCCGCTGTCGCGCAACGAGCGGCTGTCGCCGGTCGCGCGCGAGCTGGCCGCCGAGCTCCGCAAGGTCTGGAACATCGAGTTCGACGACGCGGGCGCCATCGGCCGCCGCTACCGCCGCCAGGACGAGATCGGCACGCCGTTCTGCGTCACGGTCGACTTCGACACGCTCGACGACCGGGCCGTCACGGTCCGCGAGCGCGACACCATGGCGCAGGAGCGCATCCCGCTCGACGAGCTCATGGGGTACCTGGCCGGGCAGCTCATCGGCGCCTGACCCGCTCCGCGCACGACCGGTCCGCCGTCCCCCATCCCGCCCCGCGCGGGATCAGGGGCGGCGGATCGTCAGCTCGTCGGTGATGTCGCCCACGGTCGCGTCGAGCGCCGCGACGAGCGCGTCCGCGTCCACGAGCGCCGAGACGCCGTGCTCGCCCGCGCCCATGCCGATGCGGCGGCCGCGGACCCGCTCGTCGGCGTACACCGGCAGGTCGCCCTCCGCGCCGAGCGGCGTGATGGTGCCGCGCGCGTAGCCCGTCGCCTCGAGCGCGACCTCGGGCGCCGGCATCGAGAGCTTGTTGACGCCCACGAGCGCGCGCAGCTTCGCCCAGCTGATCTGCCGGTCGCCCGGCACGAGCGCGAGGAGCAGCGCGCCGTCGTGGCGCTTCACGACGAGCGACTTCACGAGATGCGACGGGGGGATGCCGAGGCCCGCGGCGGCCTCCTCGAGCGAGGAGGCGTCGGGGCGCTCGACGACCTCGACGCCGATCCCGAGGCGCGCGGCGTGGGCGAGCACGCGCGCCCGTCCGCGGGGCGCGGCGTCGTCGGATCCGGACGGGACGGGGGCGGGGGAGCTGTCGGCCATGCTCGGGCAACACCGCGGGAATGCCCCGCCTTCCCGACGGGTTGCCCACCCGTGACCGACACCCCCGCCTCCGCCCTGCCCGCCCTCCGCGTCGACGTCTGGTCCGACATCGCCTGCCCGTGGTGCTACGTCGGCAAGCGCCGGTTCGAGGCCGGCGTCCGGGCGTTCGCGGCGCAGACGCCCGACGCCCCGGCGGTCGAGGTCACCTACCGCTCCTTCGAGCTCGCGCCCGACACCCCGGTCGACTTCGCCGGCACCGAGGTGGACTTCCTCGCCGGGCACAAGGGCATCCCCGCCGAGCGCGTCCGCACCATGCTCGCCGACATGACCGCGCTGGCCGCCGCCGAGGGCCTCGCCTACGACTACGACGCGCTGCAGCACACCAACACGGTGCTCGCGCACGAGCTGCTCCACCACGCGCGGGCGCACGGGCTGCAGCTCGAGATGGTCGAGCGCCTGCTGTCCGCGTACTTCACCGAGGGGCGCCACGTGGGACGCGTCGCGGACCTCGTCGAGCTCGCGGCCGAGGTCGGCCTCGACGCGGACGCGGCGCGCGAGGCGCTCGAGTCGCACCGCCATCTCGACGACGTGCGGGCCGACCAGGCGCAGGCGGTGGCCTACGGGATCCAGGGCGTGCCCTTCTTCGTGGTCGACGAGCGCTTCGGCATCTCCGGCGCGCAGGACCCGACGGTCTTCGCGTCCGCCCTCGCCGAGGCGCTGGCCGCGCGCGACGGCGAGACCGTGCGCGTCGTCGCGGGCGAGGAGGCGACGCGATGAGCGCCGCGCCCGCCACCGGGACGCCGCCCGTGGTCGCGCCGGCCGTCGTCGCTCCGGCCGCGACGCCGGCGCCGCAGGTCCCGCTGCTCGCGATGCGCGGATCCGCCGACGCCGCCGCCTGCGAGGGCGACGCGTGCCTCGTGCCCGGCATGGTCGCCGACCCGGCCGCCGCCGGATCCGGAGCCGCCGCGGACGCGGATCCCGCCGCCGACCTCGCGCGCGTGCGCGACGCCATCGACTCCGGCCGCGCCATCTGACCGTCCCTCCCCAGGCGGCTCGGTCCGCCTCCCGGGGCGGATGCCCGCCCGCGTCCGCCGCCCGCCGTCCCGTCTGGGAGAATCGAGCCGTCATGTCCTCTCCGACCCTCACCCCCGTGCCCTCCGCGGCCGACGCGCCCGGCGCGCCCGCGCCCGCCGCCGAGCCGGCCCTCCGCATCGGCGGCATCCCGCTCGACGTGCCCGTGGTGCTCGCGCCCATGGCCGGCATCACGAACACCGCCTTCCGCCGCCTCTGCCGCGAGTTCGGCGCCGGCCTCTACGTCAGCGAGATGATCACGAGCCGCGCGCTCGTCGAGCGCACGCCCGAGTCCATGCGGCTCATCACGCACCACCCGTCGGAGAAGGTCCGCTCCATCCAGCTGTACGGGGTCGACCCGAAGACCGTGCGCGAGGCCGTCACCATGCTCATCGCCGAGGACCGGGCCGACCACATCGACCTCAACTTCGGCTGCCCGGTGCCCAAGGTCACCCGCAAGGGCGGGGGCGCGGCGCTGCCGTGGAAGCTCGGGCTCTTCACCGACATCGTGGAGGGCGCCGTGAAGGCCGCGGGCGACGTGCCGCTCACGGTCAAGATGCGCAAGGGCATCGACGCCGACCACCTCACCTACCTCGAGGCCGGCCGCGCCGCCGAGGCCGCGGGCGTCGCCTCCATCGCGCTGCACGCCCGCACGGCGAGCGACTACTACAGCGGCCACGCCGACTGGTCGGCCATCGCGAAGCTCAAGCAGGCCATCACGAGCGTGCCCGTCCTCGGCAACGGCGACATCTGGGCCGCGGAGGACGCCATCCGCATGATGGACGAGACCGGCGCCGACGGCGTGGTCGTCGGCCGCGGCTGCCTCGGCCGCCCCTGGCTCTTCGGCGACCTCGCGGCGGCGTTCCACGCCCGCGCCGCCGGCCTCGATCCCGCCGACACGCCCCGCGCGCACCCCTCGCAGGGCGCCGTGGCCGACACCTTCCGCCGCCACGTCGAGCTCCTCGCCGAGTTCTTCGAGAGCGAGGAGCGCGGCTGCCGCGACGCGCGCAAGCACGTGGCCTGGTACTTCAAGGGCTATCCCGTCGGCGGCGACCTGCGGGCGGCGCTCGCCTCGGCGTCGTCGCTCGAGGAGATCGACGGCCTGCTCGCCACCCTCGACCGCGACCAGCCCTACCCGGGCGCGGGCGCCGAGGGAGCGCGCGGCCGCCAGGGCAGCATGAAGCGCACGGCGCTGCCGGACAGGTGGCTCGAGAGCCGCGACATCGACGCGCAGGATGCGATGGACATCGCGGACGGGGAGATCCACAACAGTGGCGGCTGAGGGCATGACCGGACGGTCCACGTACAGCGAGACCGACGCCGAGCGCTGGTACCCGGAGCAGCACTCCTCCCGCCGCAGCGACTTCGCGCGCGACCGCGCCCGGCTCCTGCACTCCAGCGCGCTCCGCCGCCTCGCCGCGAAGACCCAGGTCCTCAGCCCCATGGCGGGCCTGGACTTCGCGCGCAACCGCCTCACGCACTCGCTCGAGGTGGCGCAGGTCGGCCGCGAGCTCGCCTCGAGCCTCGACCTCGACCCCGACGTGGTCGACACCGCGTGCCTCGCGCACGACATCGGGCATCCGCCGTTCGGCCACAACGGCGAGCGGGCCCTCAACGACTGGGCGTTCGACATCGGCGGCTTCGAGGGCAACGCGCAGACCCTCCGGCTGCTCACGCGGCTCGAGCCCAAGGTCATCGGGCCGGAGGGGCGGCCCTACGGGCTCAACCTCACGCGCGCCAGCCTCGACGCGAGCTGCAAGTACCCGTGGCCGAGCTCGCAGTCGGTGCCGGATCCGTCGGGCCGCGGCAAGTTCGGCTTCTACGACGACGACGTGGCGGCCTTCGAGTGGCTCCGCGAGGGCGCGCCCACGAGCCGCCGCTGCATCGAGGCGGAGGTCATGGACCTCAGCGACGACATCGCGTACTCCGTGCACGACTTCGAGGACGCCATCGTCGGCGGCTACGTGGACGTGCGCGCGCTCGGCGCCCGCGTGGACCACGAGGAGCTCGTGGACTCGATGGTCGCGTGGATCGGCGGCGCGCATTCGCACGAGGAGCTCATCCAGGCCTTCGACCGGCTCGACTCGCTCGACGTCTGGGTCGACGAGTACGACGGCGGCCGCGGCGCGCAGGCGGCGCTCAAGGACCTCACGAGCCAGCTCATCGGCCGCTTCGCGGGCGCCGCCACGCAGCTCACGCGCGCGACCCACACCGACCGCAGCCTCATCCGCTTCGGCGCGCACGTGGTGGTGCCACGGGCCATCCAGGCGGAGATCGCCGTGCTCAAGGGCATCGTCGCGGCGTTCGTCATGTCGAAGAACACGCGCCAGCCCATCTACGCCCGCCAGCGCGAGGTGCTCGCGGGCCTCGCCGACGCCCTGCACGCGCGCGGCGCCGACGAGCTCGACCCGGGCTTCGCGGGCGACTGGCGCGAGGCCGCGGACGACGGGGCGCGCAAGCGCGTCATCGTCGACCAGGTCGCCAGCCTCACCGACCAGTCGGCCATCGCCTGGTACGAGCGCCTGTGCGCACGGCCCGTCTTCTGAGCCCCGCGCGGAACGCCCGGCGGCCCGGGAGCGCGCCGGCGCCCGGACGTAGGATGAGCCAATGGCCCTGATCCGCAAGAGCGACATCGACGAGGTGCGCTCCCGGGTCAACCTCGGCGACGTGGTGGGGGAGTACGTCACCCTCAAGTCCGCCGGCGTCGGATCCCTGAAGGGCCTCTGCCCCTTCCACGACGAGCGCACGCCGAGCTTCCACGTGCGGCCCCAGGTGGGCTTCTACCACTGCTTCGGCTGCGGCGAGGGCGGCGACGTCTACACGTTCCTCCAGCGCATGGACCACGTCACGTTCGCCGAGGCCGTCGAGCGCATGGCGCAGCGCATCGGGTACCAGCTCCACTACGAGGACGGCCAGGCCGCCACCGACCAGGGCAACCGGTCGCGCCTGCTCGGCGCCAACGAGGCCGCGGCCGAGTTCTTCGTCGAGCAGCTCGGATCCGAGGAGGCGGAGATCGGCCGCACCTTCCTCGGGGAGCGCGGCTTCGACCAGGGCGCGGCGCAGCGCTTCGGCGTCGGCTTCGCGCCGCAGAGCTGGGACGCGCTGTCGTCGCACCTGAAGTCGAAGGGCTACTCCGAGGCCGAGCTCGTGACCGCGGGCCTCCTCAGCCAGGGCGACCGCGGCGCGTACGACCGGTTCCGCGGCCGGCTCGTATGGCCCATCCGCGACCTCACGGGCGCCACGGTCGGCTTCGGCGCGCGCCGCCTCCGCGAGGACGACAAGGGCCCCAAGTACCTCAACACCCCGGAGACGCCCGTCTACCACAAGAGCTCCGTGCTCTACGGGCTCGACCTCGCCAAGCGCGACGTGAGCCGCGGCCGCCAGGTCGTCGTGGTCGAGGGCTACACCGACGTCATGGCCTGCCACCTCGCGGGCGTCACCACGGCCGTCGCCACGTGCGGCACGTCGTTCGGCGTCGACCACATCAAGGTGCTCCGCCGCGTGCTCGGCGACGACAGCGGGCTCGGCGAGGTCGTGTTCACGTTCGACCCCGACGCGGCCGGCCAGAAGGCCGCCATGCGCGCCTTCTCCGAGGAGCGGCGCTTCGCCGCCCAGACCTACGTGGCCGTCGGCCCCGAGGGACTGGATCCCTGCGACCTCCGCCTCACGCGCGGCGACGACGCGGTGCGCCGCATGATCCAGGGCAAGAAGCCCATGTTCGAGTTCGCCATCAAGCAGATCCTCGCCGACCACGACCTCGACACCGTCGAGGGCCGCGTCGCCGCGCTCCGGGCGGCCGCGCCCGTGGTCGCGGACATCCGCGACCCCTCGCTCCGGCCGGGCTACGCGCGCGAGCTCGCGGGCTGGCTGGGCATGGACCTCACCGAGGTCGGCCGCGCCGTCCAGACGGCCGGCCGCAGCATGCCGGCCGACGGCGCGGACCGCTCGGGCGGCACGCCCTCGGGGCGCGGCGGATCCGGCGGGCACGGCCGCGACGAGGACGGCCCGGTCGTCGAGAGCTCCCGGTCGATGTCGCTCATGGACCTGCCCACCGACCTCGCCACCCGCCTCGAGCGCGACGCGCTCATGGCGATGCTGCAGCACCCGGAGCTCGTCGGGAACGACCTCGTCATGCGCGCGGCGCAGGTCACCTTCGTCAACGAGAGCCTCGCGGTGGTGCGCGACGGCGTCATCGGCAGCATGGACGCGCTCGGCGGCGCCGACTGGCTGTCGCGCGTGGCGCTCGAGGTGCCCGAGTCGTTCGCCACCCTGGTGAAGCAGCTGGGCGTCGCGCCGCTCCCGAACCGCGGCGACGCCGACAAGCTCGCGATCTACGTGAAGGGCGTCACGGCCGAGCTCGTCGGGCGCGACCTGCTGCGTCGGAAGGCCGACCTCATCGGCCGCCTGCAGCGCACCGACGCGACGCACGAACGCGAGCGCTACCAGGAGATCCAGCGCGAGCTGATGCAGGTCGAGGCCGAGCGCCGCGCCCTCCGCGAATAGGCCCCGCCGCGCATAGGCGGCTTTGTTTCATTCGTGTGAAGAAGCGTCGTCGCGCGTCCCCGGGGTCCGGACTGCTGTTTCCCGTGTGTTAGAAATCATGCACAGCACAGCGTCCGTGTCTTCCCGATGCGCGGGCGCGATCCCCTCCACGAAAGAGGCATTCGGAACATGACGTCCGCATTCTCCCGGCGCTCACGCGTCCTGCTCGCCACGGCCGGGTTCTCCGCCGCGGCCCTCGTCCTCGCCGGCTGCTCCGGCGGATCCGGCGACCCGCTCGCCGAGGACGGCGCGTCCGGCGGCGGCTCGATCGTCGTCGGCACGACCGACAAGGTCCTGTCGCTCGACCCCGCCGGCTCCTACGACAACGGCTCGTTCGCGGTGCAGAACCAGGTCTACCCGTTCCTGTTCAACAGCCCGTACGGCAGCCCGGACGTCGAGCCCGACCTCGCCGTCTCCGGCGAGTACACCTCGGCGAACGACTTCACCGTGAAGCTCAAGCCCGACCTGAAGTTCGCGAACGGCCACGCGCTCACCGCGAGCGACGTCAAGTTCACGTTCGACCGCATCGCGACCATCGCGGCCAACGGCGCCGACAACGGCAACGGCCCGTCCTCGCTGCTCGCGAACGTCGAGTCCGTCGCGGCGCCCGACGACACCACCGTCGTCTTCACGCTGAAGACCGCCAACGACCAGACCTTCGAGCAGGTGCTCTCGAGCCCCGCCGGCCCGATCGTCGACGAGGAGGTGTTCCCGGCCGACGCGCTGGCGGACCCCGCCGACATCGTCTCCGCGAACGCGTTCGCCGGCCAGTACGTCATCACCGACTTCCAGCTCAACCAGCTCGTCGCCTACGCGCCGAACGCCGACTACCAGGGCGTCCTGCCGAAGGCCGCGAACGGCGGCGTCACCGCGCGCTACTACGCGGACGAGACGACCATGAAGCTCGCCGTCCAGAACGGCGAGATCGACGTGGCGGGCCGCTCGCTCGGCGCCACGGACATCGCCGACCTCAAGAAGGACGACTCCGTCCAGGTCATCGACGGCCCCGGCGGCGAGATCCGCTACATCACGTTCAACCTGAACACGCAGCCCTTCGGCAAGACCACGGGCGAGGCCGACGAGGCCAAGGCCCTCGCGGTCCGCGCGGCCGCCGCCGACCTCATCGACCGCGACGAGCTGTCGACCCAGGTCTACAACGGCACCTACACGCCGCTCTACTCCTACGTGGCCGACGGCCTCTCCGGCGCCAACCAGGCGCTCAAGGGCCTGTACGGCGACGGCGACGGCGGACCGGACGCGGACAAGGCGGCGAAGGCCCTCTCCGACGCCGGCGTGCAGACCCCCGTGGCCCTGCAGCTCCAGTTCAACCCGGACCACTACGGCGCGGGCTCGGACGACGAGTACGCGCTCGTGAAGCAGCAGCTCGAGGCGACCGGCCTCTTCCAGGTGAACCTGCAGTCCACCATCTGGGACCAGTACAGCAAGGCTCGCGTGAACGACGAGTACCCGGCGTACCAGCTCGGCTGGTTCCCCGACTACTCGGACGCGGACAACTACCTCACGCCGTTCTTCTCCCCGCAGTCCTTCGTGAAGAACCACTACGACAACCCCGTCGTGACGGACCTCATCACGAAGCAGCTGTCGGAGGCAGACGCCTCCACGCGCGCCGCGCTCATCGGCCAGATCCAGGACGAGGTCGCCGCCGACCTGCCGACCCTGCCCCTGCTCCAGGGCTCGCAGGTCGCGGTGGCCGGCAAGGACGTGAAGGGCGTGACGCTCGACGCGTCCTTCAAGTTCCGCTACGCCCCGATCACCAAGGGCTGAGCCGACCGGCGGGAGGGCGGTCGATAGGCTGACGCCCTCCCCGGATGGGGCGTCCCGCTGCGGCGGGACGCCCCACTCCTGTGTCACCCGCGGTGGCACCGCCCGCCCGCCCCGCACCGCTCCTCCGCCGACCTGAAAGGCACATCCGCCGTGACCGTCATCCCGGACGCCGTCCCCGCGTCCGCACCCCCCGGCGCCAAGCCGCCCAAGGCCCGGAAGCAGGGGATCGGGCTCGGCCAGTACATCCTCATCCGCGCCGTGCTCATCATCCCGACCGTCTTCATCCTCGTGACGCTCGTGTTCTTCCTCATGCGCATCGTGGGCGACCCGATCTCCGCGGCCGTGGGCGACCGCCTCACGCCGGAGCAGCTCCAGGAGCGCCTGGCGACCGCCGGCTTCGACCGGCCGATCATCGTGCAGTACCTCGAGTACCTCGGCCAGATCGCGACGGGCGACTTCGGCCGCTCGCTCACCGACAACCGGCTCATCAGCGAGGTCCTGCTCCAGTACGGCTCCGCCACGCTCGAGCTCGTCATCTACTCGCTCATCGTCGCGTTCCTCATCGGCATCCCGCTCGGGCTCGTCGCCGCGTACTTCAAGGACCGCACGCCCGACGCCGTGCTGCGGATCCTCGCGATCCTCGCCTACGCCACCCCGGTGTTCTTCGCGGGCCTGCTCCTCAAGCTCGTCTTCTCCGTCTGGCTCGGGATCCTCCCGCTGTCGGGCCGCGCGGACACGCGCGTCGAGGTCGCCCTCGGGCGGCTGGAGAACCCGACGGGCATCTACCTCATCGACGCGCTCCGCCTCGGCAGCCCCACCGCCGTGAGCGACGTGCTCGAGCACGCGGTGCTGCCGGCGCTCGCGCTCGGCCTCCTCACCGCGGGCATCTTCCTGCGGCTCGTGCGCACCAACGTCATCTCCACGCTCGGCACCGAGTACGTGGACGCGGCGCGCTCGCGCGGCGTGGGCGAGTTCCGCCTCACGACGCGGCACGCGCTGAAGCCCGCGCTCATCCCGATCATCACGGTCGTGGGCCTGCAGATCGCCGTCATGCTCGGCGGCGCTGTGCTCACCGAGACCACGTTCGAGTGGCGCGGCCTCGGCTTCCAGCTGGCGCAGTACCTCGCGGCGCGCGACTTCGTCGCCGTGCAGGGCATCGTGGCGCTGCTGGCCGTGATCGTGGCCGTGACCAACTTCATCGTCGACGTCGTCGCGGCGCTCATCGATCCGCGAGTGAGGTACTGACATGACCGACACCACCACCGTCCCCGCGGCCGCCCCGGCGCGCCGCTCGCTCCTGTCGCGCCTGCCGCTCCTCTCGCACGTGCGGCAGAGCGTGGGCCTCCAGCGCGGCATGCTCGTCGCCGGCATGGTCATCACCGGGATCTTCATCGTGCTCGCCGCCCTCGCGCCCGTCATCGCGCCGTTCGGCTTCGCGCAGGGCCGCGACGACTCCGGGTCGTTCCCGCGCCAGTCCGCCCCCGACGGCACCCACGTCTGGGGCACCACCGTCGGCGGGTACGACGTGTTCTCGCGCGTCGTCTGGGGCACGCAGACCGCCCTCTCCGTCGTCGTGATCGCCGTCGTGCTCTCGCTGTTCGCCGGCGTGCTGCTCGGCGTCGTCTCCGGCTACCTCGGCGGCTGGCTCGACCGGATCCTCGTGGTCATCGCCGACGCCATCTACCCGTTCCCGACGCTGCTGCTCGCCATCGTGGTGAGCATCGTGCTGAACGGCGGGCAGTCGAGCCTCTGGGGCGGCATCCTGTCGGCGGCCGTCAGCATCACGGTCGTCTACATCCCGCAGTACTTCCGGGTGATCCGCGCGGAGGTCGTGCGGCTGAAGGCGGAGGCGTTCGTCGAGAGCGCCAAGGTCATCGGCACGTCGACGCCGCGGATCATGTTCGTGCACGTGCTGCGGAACTCCACCCGCACGCTGCCGCTGATCCTCACCCTCAACGCGTCGGAGGCCATCCTCACGCTCGCGGGCCTCGGCTTCCTCGGCTTCGGCATCGCGCCGACGTCGGCGGCCGAGTGGGGCTACGACCTCAACCGCGCGCTCGCGGACACCGCGAGCGGCGTCTGGTGGACGGGCGTCTTCCCGGGCGTCGCCATCGTGCTGCTCGTCCTCGGGCTCACGCTCGTCGGCGAGAGCGTGAACGACATCTCCGACCCCAAGCTGCGCGCCCGCAAGCGCGCCTCGACGAAGAAGGTGGCCGCATGAGCGACGTCGTCTCCATCCGCGACCTCGGGGTGACCTTCGCGACCGACGGCGGCGACGTCCGCGCGGTCGACGGCGTGTCCCTCACCGTCTCGCCCGGCGAGATCCTCGCCATCGTGGGGGAGTCGGGATCGGGCAAGTCCGTCACCGCCCGCACCGTGCTCGGGCTCCTCCCCGACACGGCCGTCACCGACGGCGCCGTGCTCCTCAGCGACCGCACGGGCCAGGGCGCGGTCGACGTGCTCTCGCTCTCCGCCGACGAGCTGCGCCGGGTGCGCGGCCGCGACGTCGCGATGGTGTTCCAGGAGCCGTCCACGGCGCTGAACCCCGTGCACACGGTGGGCTGGCAGATCATCGAGGGCCTCCGGGCCCACGGCCGCGTCTCGAAGAAGGAGGCGCGGGCGAAGGCGATCGACATCCTCCGCCGCGTCGGCATCCCGGATCCCGAGACGCGCGTCGACCACTACCCGCACCAGTTCTCCGGCGGGCAGAAGCAGCGCGTCGTCATCGCGATGGCGCTCGTGCTCGACCCCGGCCTCATCGTCGCGGACGAGCCGACCACGGCGCTCGACGTGACCGTGCAGGCCGAGATCCTCGACCTGCTGCGCCGCTGCCGCGACGAGTTCGGCGCGGCCGTGATCCTCATCACCCACAACATGGGCGTCGTCGCCGACCTCGCCGACCGGGTGGCGGTCATGTACCGCTCGCGGCTCGTGGAGCAGGCCGACGTGGCCACGCTCTTCGCGTCGCCGCGCGAGGAGTACACGCGGAACCTCCTGGCGTCCGTGCCGAAGCTCGGCGAGGGCGTCGCGGCGACCGAGGAGCGCGCCGCGGTGCGCACCCGGGCGCGCGCGGCGTCGACCACGCAGGCCGCGCCGGTCGTCGTGGCGAAGGGGCTCGAGATCGAGTACCCGGGCCGCCTGGGCTCGCCCGCCTTCCGCGCCGTGAAGGGCGTCGACCTGCACATCGAGGCGGGCGAGGTCCTCGGGCTCGTGGGGGAGTCGGGCTCCGGCAAGACCACCATCGGCCGCGCCATCGCGGGTCTCACGAGCGTGTCCGGCGGATCCCTGCAGGTGCTCGGCACCGAGATGCTGGGCGTGCGCGAGCGCGACTTCCGGAGGAAGCGGGCCGACATCGGGTTCGTGTTCCAGGATCCGGCGACGAGCTTCAACCCGCGCCTCACCATCGCCGAGTGCGTGGCCGAGCCGCTCATCGTCCACGGGCGGGCGAAGAGTCCCCAGGCCGCGCGCTCCCGGGTCGACGAGCTGCTCGAGGCCGTGCAGCTGCCGAAGGCGTTCGGCGACCGCTACCCGCACGAGCTCTCGGGCGGCCAGCGCCAGCGCGCGAGCCTCGCCCGCGGCCTCGCGCTCGAGCCGTCGCTGCTCGTGGCCGACGAGCCCACGAGCGCGCTCGACGTGTCGGTGCAGGCGCGCGTGCTGGAGCTCTTCGCCGAGCTGCAGCGCGAGCTCGGGTTCGCGGCGCTGTTCATCAGCCACGACCTCGCCGTCGTCGACCTCCTCGCCGACCGGATCGCCGTGCTGTACCGCGGCGAGCTGGTGGAGGAGGGCACGGGCGCCGAGGTGCTCGGGAACCCGCAGCATCCGTACACGCAGCGCCTGCTGGCGTCGCTGCCGGTCCCGGATCCCGCCGAGCAGGCCGAGCGCCGCGGCCGGCTGCACGCGCTCCGGGCCGCCGAGCGCGCGGACGGCTAGGCGGCCTCCGAGCGGGGCCCGGCCGATGCCGGGCATGATGGGACGCGACCCGCGCAGGCGTCCGGCCGGGCACGACGCCCGGCCGGACGGCCTCGCCGAGGACGGAGCAGCCGCATGACGCACACCCCCCGAGACGCCGAGCCGGGCGCGCCCGACGCCGCCGGATCCGCGTCGACCGAGCCCGTGCTCGACGCGCGCGACCTCCGCCTCGCGTACGCCCCGCGCCGCGGCGCCGACACCCCGCCCGCGGTGGACGGCGTCACGCTCCGCATCCGGCCGGGCGAGGTGCTCGGCCTCGTCGGCGCGAGCGGCTCCGGCAAGTCGTCGCTCGCGCGCGTGCTCGCCGGCCTCGTGCCGCCCGGCGAGGAGGGCGCCGCCGTCCCGCGCATCACGGGCGGCGACGCGTCGGTGCTCGGCCAGGGCCTCCGCCGCATGGGCCGCCGCGCCCGCACGCGCACCACCTACGCCATCGGCTACGTGCCCCAGGACGCCGGCACGACGCTCCACCCGCAGCTCACGGCGAGCGAGGCCATCGCCGAGCCGATCTTCTCCCGCGACCGCCGCTTCGACAGCCAGGTCGCCGCCCGCCGCGTGGTCACGCTCCTCACCGCCCTCGACCTCCCGCCCGGCACGCAGGACCGCTACCCGCACGAGCTCTCCAGCGGCCAGCGGCAGCGCGTGGCCCTCGCCCGCGCGCTCGTGCTCGGGCCCCGACTCCTCATCGCCGACGAGCCGACCTCCGGCGTCGACGTGATGAGCCGCGTCGCGGTCCTCGACCTGCTGCGCGACCTCCAGGCCCGCGGCGGGTTCTCGGCCCTCATCGTCAGCCACGACCTCGCCGTCGTCGAGCGCCTCACCGACCGGCTGGCCGTGATGCACCGCGGCACGCTGGTCGGCTACGGCGACATCGACCACGTGCTCGCGGATCCCACGCACCCCTACGTGCAGGGGCTCGCCGAGTCGCGCGCCGCGGCCGACGGCCGCCCGACCGCCGTCACGGCGTCGGATCCGGACCCCACCGCACCGCCCGTCGTGATCGACCAGCCCGCACCCCCCGCCCGCGTCCCGCACCCCCGGAGGCCCCTCGCATGACCGACACCGCCGCATCCGCCCCCGCCCCCCGCCGCGTCCACCGCGCGGTCGACGGCGCCACGCCCCACCGCCTCGAGGGCGACGCGCGCCCCGAGCCCGGCCCCATCGCGATGCTGCCCCGCACCGAGGACGCCTACCTCGAGGCCGTCCGCGCGGGCGGCGGCGAGGTCGCCGAGCTCTCGCCCGAGACGCGCGGCATCGTCTGGCTCTCGATCACGCGGGCCGCCGAGCTCACGGACACCCTGTCCGCGAACCCCCAGGTGCAGTGGGTGCAGCTGCCGTTCGCGGGCGTCGACGCCTTCGCCGACACGCTGCGCGCGTGCGACCGCCCGGGCCTCGTCTGGACGAGCGCGAAGGGCGCGTACTCGCAGCCCGTCGCCGAGCACGCCCTCGCCCTCACCCTCGCCGCCCTGCGCGAGCTCCCGAAGCGCGCGCGGGCCACGTCGTGGGCGTCGTCCAGCGGCCTCTCCCTGTACGGCGCCGAGGTCGTCGTGGTGGGCGCGGGCGGCATCGCGCTCGAGTACATCCGGCTGCTGCGCCCGTTCGACGTCACGGTCACGGTGGTCCGCCGCAGCGGCGACCCCGTCGAGGGCGCCGACCGCACCGTCACGGCCGACCGCCTCGACGAGGTCATCGCCGACGCCGACGTCGTGATGCTCGCGGCCGCCAGCACGGACGACACAGCCCGCCTCATCGGCGCCCCGCAGCTCGCGCGCATGAAGGGGACCGCGGTCCTCGTCAACATCGCCCGCGGCGCGCTCGTGGACTCCGACGCGCTGCTCGAGGCGCTGCGGGCGGGATCCATCCACGGCGCCGGCCTCGACGTCACCTCGCCCGAGCCCCTGCCCGACGGCCACCCGCTGTTCTCCGAGGAGCGCTGCGTCATCACGCCGCACACGGCCGACACCCCGGACATGGTGCGGCCGCTGCTCGCCGAGCGCATCCGGCTGAACACCGAGGCGTTCCTCCGCACGGGAGCGTTCGTGGGCATCGTCGAGCCGTCGTCCGGGTACTGAGGCGGGGCCCGCGCGAGCGCCCGGGCGAGCGGCCGGGCGTGCGCGTCGGGGGCGCCGCGTAGGGTGATCCGCGTGATGACGCCCGAGGAAGCCGCCGTGCCCGAGGTCTCGATGTGGGCGGGCGGGTACACGTCCGACTCGGGCGGGTCCGGCATCGGCATCACGGGCCTGACGGTCGACCCGGTCACGGGCGAGCTCGCCGTCGTCGGCACCGCGGTCGAGACGCCCTCGCCGTCGTTCCTCCTCGCGCGCGGCGACGTCGTCTACGCGGTGGGGGAGGCGGCCGACCGCGTCGAGGCCTTCCGCCGCGGCCCCGGGGGATCGCTCCGCTGGGCGGGCGGCCAGCCGAGCGGCGGATCCGGCCCCTGCCACCTGCACGTCGTCGACGACCTGCTCCTCACCTCCCACTACGGCGACGGCACCGTGGCCGTCCACCCGCTCGCGGAGGACGGCACCATCGGCGCGGCCGTCCAGCTCCTCGGCGCGGAGGGATCCGGACCGCGCCCGCAGCAGGACGGCCCGCACGCGCACAGCGCCCTGCACGTGGGCGACGGCGTCGTGCTCACCGCCGACCTCGGCACCGACACCGTGCACGTGCACGTCCTCCGCGGCGGACGGCTCGAGCGCGTCGCCGCCGTCGACCTGCCCGCCGGCACCGGCCCGCGCCACCTCGCGCTCCTCGACTCCGGCCGCGTGCTGCTCGTGGGCGAGCTCGACGGCACGCTGCACGCGCTGGAGGGCACCGGGACGACGTGGCGAGTCGCCGCCTCCACGCCGTGCGCGGCGGAGCCCGACCCGCGCGACTCCGCGGCCGAGGTGCGCGTGTCCGCCGACGGGCGGCTCGCGTACGTCGGCCTCCGCGGATCCGACCGCATCGCCGTGGTCGGCATCGGCGCCGACGGCGGGCTCGCGCCGGTCGCCGCGTTCGACTGCGGGGGCGCGATGCCGCGGCACCACGTGCTCGCGGGGGACCGGCTGCACGTCGCCAACCAGGCGTCCGGCACCGTCACCACCTTCCGGCTCGACCCGGCGACGGGGCTGCCCACGGCCGCCCCCGCGGTCCTCGCGGTGCCGAGCCCCACGTACCTGCTGCCCGTCGCCTAGGGCGCGTCGTGCGACGCACGACCCGCGGCGGATGATGTCGCCTCCCGCCCGGGGGCTGACGGGGTCGCCTCCCGCCCGGCGGCTCAGCGCAGCAGCATCGGCGCGGCCGCCCGGATCTCCTCCTCGACGCCCAGCCCGCGCCAGCCCGCCGAGGTGAACACCCGTCCGCCGACGCCGTTGCGGTCCACGAGCGCGAAGCCGACCGCGCGGATCCCGGAGTAGGCGAGGAGCACGGGCCGCCCGGGATCCGAGACCAGCGCGACGATGCGGTCCCGCCGGGCCTCGAGCAGGGGCAGGGCGTCCGCGGGCGATCGGTCGGCGGAGGGCGGCTCGGCGACGACGGCGTCCACGGGGTCCGGGTCCGGATCCGGGTCCGCCGTGCCCGCCGCGTCGCCGTCCGGCGCGGTGGCCGCCGTCGCGCGCTCCCGGTGGTCCTCGTCGAGCAGCGACCACAGCCGGTCCACGTCGTTCGGCCGCGCCTGCACAACCCGGAACATCCCCATGCGCCGACGCTACCTGTGGACAGGCGATCCGTCCGCGTCCCCATCCGGCCTAGCGTGACTCCATTGAGAACCGTTCTCAATAAGAGAGAGGAAGGATGCCGACATGATCGACGTCTCCATCACCAGGATCGCCGGCGACGACGTGCTGAGCGCGCCGCAGGGACCGGGCACGAACGCCCTCGTCCACAACCCGTTCGCCGTCGAGGCCATCGCCGGCGACGACGTGCTCAGCGCGCC
The DNA here is from genome assembly GCF_021922985.1 of Clavibacter michiganensis subsp. tessellarius. Classification (NCBI taxonomy): domain Bacteria; kingdom Bacillati; phylum Actinomycetota; class Actinomycetes; order Micrococcales; family Microbacteriaceae; genus Clavibacter; species Clavibacter tessellarius. The sequence continues at coordinate 880,218 of NZ_CP040788.1, forward strand.
GCAGGGACCGGGCACGAACGCCCTCGTCCACAACCCCTTCGCCGTCGAGGCCATCGCCGGCGACGACGTGCTCAGCGCGCCGCAGGGACCGGGCACGAACGCCCTCGTCCACAACCCCTTCGCTCTCCAGCACTAGGAGAGGGAAGCCGGCCGGCGCGCCCCGCGCGCCGGCCGGGACGACCTCCCGCATCCGCCGCCCGGCCTGCCGGCCCCACCCGAACGTGAGACCCGATGCTCCGCCTCGCCCCGCACCACCTCCTCTACCGCGTCGCCGCCGACGAGTGGCGGCACGTCAACCCCGCCCGCGAGTTCCACCGCGTGAGCGGACCCGACGCCCTCATCGCCGAGGTCGTCGCGCGACTCGCGGGGGAGGGCGTCCCCGCGTCGGACGATGCGCGATCCGCCGACGACCCCGCGGCCCCGCTCGTGCGGCTGCTCGAGGAGCGCGGCGCCCTCGTGCCCGGGATCCCCGACGCGGCAGGGCCCCTGCCCGGCACGGCTCCCGTGGCGATCCACGGCGACGGTCCGGTGGCCGACGCCCTGCGCGCGCTCCTCGGCGGGCGCGCCATCGCGGTCGGCGGGGACGGCGCCGGCAGCGGTGCCGACGCATCCGCCCTCGCGGAGTCCTGCGCCCTCGCCGACGCCTGCGCGCTGATCTCCGTCGCCCCCGAGCAGCCCGACGCCGCCTGGAGCCGCCTCGGCCGCGAGCTCGCCGGCACCGGCCTCCCCTGGCACCGCATCCACCAGGAGGGCGAGCTCCTCGTCGTGGGCCCGCTCCAGGCGGCGTCGGGTCCGGGATCCGTGACCTACGCCGACTACCGCGGACGCCGCCGCGCGGCCCACCGGGTGGTCGAGGAGCTCGACCGGCTGTGGGCCGAGGCCGACGCGCGCGTCGCCGCGGGCGTCGCGCCCGCGCACGCCTGGCACGGCGTCGGGACGGGCGCGGCCGCCATCGCCGCGGGCATCGCCCTCGACGAGCTCGCCGCGCACCTGCGGGGCGCGGATCCGGGCATCCGCCACGAGCACACGATCGACCTGGCGTCGGGGCGCGTCGAGCGCCATCCGGTGCTACCGCTCCCCGTGGACCTGGCCGCGCCGCCCGCGGCCGCCTCCGCCTCCGCGACCGGCGCCGCGGATGCCGCCCTCGCCGCGCCCGCCTTGGGCGCCCGGTGACCGGCGGCACGATCGCCGGGCTGCCGCTGCCCGCATCCGACGGCTGCGCCCTCGTCCTCGACGCGCACGTGCCGGAGGGCGCGGGCCGCGCCGACGGCATCGGGCGCGTGCCGTGCGTGGTCACGCGCACGCCGTACGGGCGGTCCGCGCACCTCGCCGAGGGCCGCGGCTGGCGCGAGCGCGGCCTCGCGTACGTGGTGCAGGACGTCCGCGGCCGCCACGACTCCGACGGCGCCTGGGCCCCGTACCGCGGGGAGCGCGAGGACGGCGCCGCGCTCGTCGACTGGATCACCGCCCAGCCCTGGAGCGACGGCCGCGTCGTCGCGTACGGCGGCTCCTACTCCGGGTACACCGCCTGGGCGATGGCGGTCGAGCGCCCCGACGCCGTGCGGGCGGTCGTCTCGCTCGGCCCGTCGATGTCGCTCGCGCGCACGAAGTTCGGCGGCGGCGGGATCCTGCGCCTCGCCGAGCACGCGTCCTGGTGGCTGGAGCGCGGCGACGCCCGCACGAGCCGCGACGGCCTCGCGGCGCGCGTCTTCCGCGAGCGGCCCGGGATCCTGCGGCACCTCCCCGTCCTCGACCTCCCGCGCGCGATGGGCGCGCACCTGCCGTCGTGGGCCGGGATCGTGGAGGACGGCGCGGATGCGCGCACGGGGGAGGAGATCACCCCCGCCGAGCTGGCCGGCCTCTCCGCCGCGACGCTGCACGTGGGCGGCTGGCACGACCTGCTGCTGCCGGAGACCCTCGAGCACCACCGCGTCGCCGGATCCGCCGTGCCCGGCACGCCGTCCCACCTCCTCGTCGGCCCCTGGGAGCACGACCTCGTCGCCAGCGCGTCCGGCCGCGTCGGCGACCTCGACCACGGCGACGACGCCGTCGTCCCGTGGGGCCGGATGCTCGTCGACTGGATCCGCGACGCCCTCGACGGCTCCCTCCCGCCCCGGCGCGCCGAGGTGCACGTGCGCCACGCCGGCTGGGAGCGGCACGACGACTGGCCGCCTCCGCACGCGTCGACGCGCGTGGCGTGGACCGCGGACGGCGCGCACGGGTTCGTGCACGACCCGCGGGATCCGCGCCCCTCCCGCCACGCGGGCGTCGACCGGCGCGCGCTCGCGTCCCGGCCCGACGCCGTGCGGGCCCGCACGCTCCCGCTGGAGGAGCCGCTGCGGCTGACCGGCGGCGTCTCCGTCGAGCTGGCCTCCGCCTCGGACGCGCCCGGCGTCGACTGGATCGCCCGGCTGCTCGCGCAGGACCCCGACGGGGCCGAGCAGGAGCTCGCGGCGGGGGAGACGACCGTCGCGGGCCCGCACGCCGACCGCCGCCTCGCGATCCCGCTGGGTCCCGTCGCGGCGGTCCTCCCGCCCGGCACCCGGCTCGTGCTCGAGCTGGCGGGAGCCGACGCGCCGCGGCTCGCGCGCAACCTCGGCGGGCCTCCGGCGGACCGGTACGGATCCTCCGGGCAGGAGCCGGTGCGGCAGGCCGTGCTCACGGGCGCCGCGACGCCGCTCGCGCTCGTGCTGCCGATCGCGGCGGGGGCGGCCCCGGTCGCGGACGACGTGACGGCGGGCGGTGCGCCCGCCACGGCCGAGCGCCACCACGCGCACGCGGCGGACGCGGTGGGCGCATGAGCGTCCACGACCTCGTCGACGCCCGCACGGGCCTCCTCACGTCCCTCGCGCGGCAGCCCGCCGACCCGCGGCTCCCGTTCGCGTGGGTCGGGCACGGCGCCACGGTCTCCCGCGCCGACCGGTTCGCGCCGTGGCGGGCCGACGGCTTCGGCTTCGGCGCGTCCTCCGGGGATCCGGTGCCGGCGCGGCTCGCGGCGTGCGGCGAGGCCGTCGAGCGGTACTGCGGCAACGCCGTGCCGGAGCGGTTGATGCGCGCCTCCCACGCCGCGCTCACCGCCCGCGGCCTCCGCGCGGTGGATCCCGACGACCTCGCGCTCTACTCGCCCGCCCAGCACGCCGCCCCCGGCTTCCCGTTCCGGCCCTTCACGCGGCGCGACGAGGTGCTGTGGACCGAGGGCACGGACCTGCACGACGGCGGTCCGGTGCTCGTGCCCGCCTCGCTCGCCTGGCTCGACTTCGTGCACGGCGCGCGCGCCGACGAGGTGCCGCGGCACTCGCTCGCGTACTCGGGCATCGCCGCGGGCGCGGACCGCAGGATGGCCGAGCGGAACGCGCTCGAGGAGCTGTGGGAGCGCGACGCCTGCGCGATCTGGTGGGCGAGCGGCGCCTCCACGCGCGCGCTCGACGACGGCGGCCGGATCACGGGCGCGCTCGGCTGGGCCGACGACGCCACGACGCCGCCCGTGCGCGTGCGGCTCCTGGAGGTGCCGTCCGAGTCGCCCGCGCCCGTGGTCGCCGCGTTCCTGGAGGAGGAGCACGCCGACGGATCCCGGCTCGTGGCCTTCGGCAGCGCCTGCCGCAGCACGCCGGAGCACGCGGCGACCAAGGCGCTCGTGGAGGCGCTCGGCCTCCTGCAGCTCACCCGCCAGCTCGTCGACCCCGCGAGCGAGGTGTGGCGGGCGGTCCGCGCGGGCGGCATCGAGGAGCACGTGTTCCTGCCGTACCGGGAGGACCGCCGCTACCTCGACGACGTCGGCCCCGGCTACGCGCGGCTCACCGACCTGCCGCCCGTGGCGCAGCTGCACCTGGATCCGCGGAGGAACGGCGCGCACCTCGACCGGCTGCGGCCGACCGCGACCGCCCCGCTCGACGACCTGCCGCGCATCGACGCCGCCGACCCGACCCCCGTCCACCTCGAGGCGCTGGCCCGGCTCGGCATGCGGGCCGTCTCCGTCGACCTCACGACGCCCGACGTCCGGCTCGCCGGGCTCGAGGTCGTGCGCGTCGTGGTGCCGGGGCTCGTGGGGAACGGGCCGCCCGCGTACCCGCTGCGCGGATCCGCCCGCCACCTCGACGTGCCGCGGCGACTCGGGTTCGACCGGATCCCCGCCACCGCCGACGACCTCGTCGCCGACCCGATCCCCCTGGCATGAGAGGCCCGATGGAGACCGCACCCGCACCCGCCGCCGCACCCGGCCTCGCCGCCGCACCCGGCCTCGCACCCGCCGACCCCACGCCCGCCGACCTCGTCGACGCCCGCACCGGGATCGTCCGCCGCGTCGAGCCGCGCGCGACGCCCGCGCACTTCCCGCCCGCCTTCGCGCTCGCCCACGCCGTGCTCGCCGACTCCGCGGCGCACTGCGGCTGGGCCTCCGACGCGTCCGGCGCGGGGCACGCGTTCGCCGACCCGGACGCCGTGCTCGGCGCGGCCGTCGGCGAGGCGGTGGAGCGGTACTGCGGCAACCTCGTGCCGGCGGGCCTCGTCCGCGCCTCCGCGGACGACCTGCGTGCCGCTGCCCGGCCCGTGCTGGATCCCGCCGCGCTCGCCCTGTACTCCGCCGCCCAGCACGCGAGCGGCCGGCTGCCGGTCGTGCCGCTCGACGCGCGCACCGTCGTCGACTGGGCCGAGGGGGAGCGCCTCGGCGCCGCCCCGCATCTGCTCGGCACCGGCGACGCCGTGCTCGTGCCGGCCTCGCTCGTCTGGGTGTCGCACGCGCTCCTGGTGCCGCCCGCCGTGCACCCGATCATGCAGGCGGGCCTCGCGACCGGCCGCTCGGTCGCCGAGGCGCGCTGGGGCGCCCTCTGCGAGGTGCTCGAGCGCGAGGCCATGACCCGGGCGTGGACGGACGGCGCGGGGTTCGAGGAGCTCGACGTGCCGCGGGCGCTGCACGACCTCGCCCGCGGACCCGCCGACGCGCTCTCCTGCCGGTGGCTCCTGCTCCCGTCCGAGGCCGGACCGCCCGTGATCGGCGCGCTCCTCCGCGACGCGCGCACCGGGTACCTCACCCTCGGCATGGCGAGCGGCGGCCGGCCGATGCGCGCCGCGCGCAAGGCGCTGGGGGAGGCGCTGCAGCTCCAGCTGTTCCAGGCCGACCTCGACGATCCGCATGGCCCGTACATGGCCGCGGCCCGGCTGCCGGGCAGCCCGCTGAAGCCGTGGCGCGCCGACCGCGCGTACCGGCTCTCCTACCGGCCGGACCTGTCCGACGTCGTCGACTACGGCTGCCACCTGCAGCTGCACCTCGACCCGGTGCTGCAGCTGGCGTTCCTCGACGAGCTCGACCGGTCGATCACCGGGCGCCGGGCGCTCGCGGACGTCCCGGACCGCTGGGACGGACCCGAGCGGCTACCCGAGCTCGTCACCGCGCTGGGGGACGCGGGCCGCGAGGCGATCGCGGTCGACGTGACCCTCCCGGAGATCCGGCGCGCGGGGCTGCACGTGACGCGCGTCGTCGTGCCGGGCCTCCGCTCGAACGCGCCGCACGCGCTGCCGTTCCTCGGCGGGCCGGATCCCGCGCCGCCCCGCCCGCCGCGCCCCGTGCCGCTGCCGCACTGACCGCGCGCGCCCGGCACCGGCCGCCGCGTCCGCCGCCGCATCCGCCCGATCCTCGCCCGACCACCGCCCGCACCCGACCGAGAGCCGCCATGCCCCCGACCTCCGCCCCGCCCCCGACCACGACCGCGACGCCGTCCGCCGCCGCCGGATCGCCCATCGCCGCACCGACCCCCGCGCGACCCGGCGCCCCGGCCCGGCGCGCGCGGCTCGTGCGTCGGATCCTCGTCCCCGCGCTCGTCCTCTCCGCGCCGCTCGTGCTCGCCGTCGCGATGGGCGTCGGGGCCGTCGCCGTCTCGCCGCCGCACGTGCTGCAGGTCGTCCTGCACCACCTGCTCGGCACCCCGCTCGAGGGGGCGGACCTCGACCCGATCGACGACCAGATCGTCTGGGTGTACCGGGCGCCGCGCGTGCTGCTCGCGCTGGTCACGGGCGCGTCGCTCGCGCTCGCCGGCACGGTGCTGCAGACGCTCATCCGGAACCCGCTCGCCGACCCCTTCGTGCTCGGGATCGCCTCGGGCGCCTCGCTCGGGGCCGTCGCCGCGCTCCTCGTGGGCGCGTCCGCCGCGGGCCTCCTCGCGACCCTCGGCGTGACCGGCGCGGCCTTCGCCGGCGCGATCGGAACCCTCGCGCTCGTGCTGGCCCTCGGGCGGCGCGGCGGCCGCGTGGATCCCGCGCGCCTCGTGCTCGTCGGCGTCTCGATCTCCTCGCTCCTCCAGGCGCTCACGAGCTGGCTGCAGCTGCAGGCCTCGCCCGACCAGATCGCGGGCGTGCTGTTCTGGCTGCTCGGCAGCGTCTCGGGCGCCGCCTGGTCGTCCCTCGCGCTGCCCGTGATCGCGCTGGCCGCGGGCCTCGTGGGCCTCCTCGCGGCGGGGCGCACCCTCGACGCGCTGCTCCTCGGCGACGACCGCGCCGCGTCCCTGGGCGTCGACCTCTCCCGGGCCCGGACGCTCCTCTTCGTGGTGTCGGCGCTCCTCACCGCCGCCGCGGTGTCGGTCGCGGGCGGCGTCGGCTTCGTCGGGCTGATCGCGCCGCACCTCGTCCGGCTCGTCGTCGGCCCCGCGCACCGGCGGCTCCTCCCGCTCGCCGCGCTCGTGGGCGGCCTGTTCCTCGTGCTCGCCGACCTCGCGGGACGCACGCTCACGGCGCCGCGCGAGCTGCCGCTGTCCATCGTCACCGCGCTCGTCGGGGTGCCCGTCTTCCTCGCGGTGCTGCTGCGGTCCGACGCGGGACGCGCGCGATGAGGCTCGCGATCGAGGACGTGTCCGTCCGCATCGGCCGCGCCACGCCCGTCGCGCACGCCACGCTCGAGGCGCGCGACGGCGAGCTCGTCGGGCTGGTCGGCCCGAACGGCAGCGGCAAGTCGACGCTGCTCAAGGCGCTGTACCGCGCGCTGCCCGTCGCCCACGGCCGCGTGCTCGTCGGCGACCGCGACCTCCGCGGCATGCGGCCCCGCGACTCCGCGCGCGTCGTCGCCGCCCTCACGCAGGACCCGGGCGACGACGGCGCGCTCGACGTCCGCGAGGTCGTCGCCACCGGTCTCACCCCGCACAAGGGCGCGCTCGACCGCGACACGGCCGAGGACCGGGAGCTCGTCGACGCCTGCCTCGCGCGCACGGGCGCGACGGCCCTCGCCGACCGCTCCGTCCGGTCGCTGTCCGGCGGCGAGCGCCAGCGGGTGATGCTCGCGGCGGCGCTCGCGCAGCGCCCGCGCATCCTGGTGCTCGACGAGCCCACCAACCACCTCGACGTGGCGACGCAGCTCGAGCTCCTGGACCTCGTCCGGGGACTCGGCGTCACGGTGGTCGTGGCCCTGCACGACCTCAACCTCGCGGCGGCGTACTGCGACCGGATCCACGTGGTGCAGGCCGGCCGCATCGTCGCCGGCGGCACACCCGACGAGGTGCTGCAGCCGCGCCTCATCCGCGACGTCTTCGGCGTCGACGCGCACCTGGGGGAGCACCCCGTCTCCGGTCGCCGCCACCTGTTCTTCAGCTCGCCCCAGCCCACCACGATCCCGGACGGACGCCCATGACCCCCCTCGCCCCCGCCTCATCCACGCCCCCCGCGCATCGGCCGCACGCGCATCGGCCCGCCGCGCCCGGATCCGCGCGCCGCCGCCGCCCGGCCCCGCGCCGGCTCGCCGCCCTCGCCGGCGCCGCCGCCGCGGCCGCCCTGCTCCTCGCGGGCTGCGCCGCCGACACCGCGGGCGCGGGCGCGCCCGACGCGGCCGCGACCTCCGGGCCCGTCTCCGTGGACAGCTGCGACCGCACTCTGTCCTTCCCCACCGGGCCCCAGCGCATCGTCTCGCTCTGGCCGGCCGTGACCGAGATGCTGCTGCAGCTGGGCGCGGCCGACCGGCTCGTCGGGCAGGCGTTCACGGACCAGTCGCCGCCGCTCGACGCGTACCGCGACGCCTACGACCGGGTGCCCGTCCTCGCCACGGGCGCCGTCGACCGCGAGACGCTGCTCGCCGCGCACCCCGACCTCATCGTCGCGGACGGCGAGTACCACTTCGACGGCACCGAGCTGCCGACCATCGACGACCTGGCGGCGCTCGGCATCCGCGTCTACGTCATCAGCTCGTTCTGCCACGGCCAGGTCACCACCGGGCACGTCGACGACGCGGCGACCGACCTCACGGCCCTCGGCACGCTCCTCGGCGCAGAGCCCGCGGCCGCCGACGCCGTCGCCGACCAGCGCGCCCGGCTCGCCGCGGTGGACGACCGCGTGCGGGGCGCGGATCCGGTCGACCTCGCGGTCCTGCAGGTCTTCGACGGCGCCGTCTACGCCGACGCCCGCGGCCTCTACAGCGACGTCGTCGCCCGCGCCGGCGGCCGCGACGTCTACGAGGACGCGCTCCCGGCCGACCAGTACTACGCCGAGGTGAGCGTCGAGGACGTCGCCCGGCGGGACCCGGGCACCATCGTCTTCCTCTACTCGACCGACGCCGAGCGCGACAGCGTGCGCGCCGACCTCGAGGCGCGGCTGCCGGGCGTGCGGGCCGTGCGCGAGGGCCGGATGCTGGCACTGCCCTCCACCGACTTCATCGGCTCCCGCGCGGTCGACGGCGTCGTCGCCCTGGACGCGCTGCTGCATGGCTGACGCGACGGCGGATCCGGCGGACGCGCCCGCCCCGGGACCCGCCCCGAGCGCCACCAGCAGGATGCGCACCTTCGTCCTCTCCCGCGGCGTGTCCTGGGCGGGCAACGCGCTCACGGCCGTGGCGCTCCCCGTGCTCGTCTACACGACCACGGGCGACGCGGCGCTCCTCGGCCTCGTCGCGATGATGGAGGCGCTCCCGTACCTGGTGCTCGCGCTGCCCGTCGGCGCGCTCGTCGACGGCTGGGACGCACGCCGGACGATGCTCGCCACCACCTGGCTGAGCGCCGCGGCGACCGCGACGGTCCCGCTCGCCGCCCTCGGCGGCACGCCGCACCCCGCGCTCCTCGTCGGCGTCGCGGCGGTCGTCTCGTCGCTGTTCGTCTTCTTCGACGCCGCGAGCTTCGCCGCCGTCCCCGCGCTGGCGGGCCGCGACCGCGTCGGCGCCGCGACCACCCGCATGACGACGGTCTACACGGTCATCGGCATCGCGGGGCCCCTGGCGGGCGCGGCCGCGGTCTCGGGGCTCGGCGCGCCCGCGGTCCTCGCGCTCGACGCCCTCAGCTACGCCGCCTCCGCGCTCCTGCTCGCGCGCGTGCGGTGGACGCCCGTCGCGCGGCCCGCGGCGCCGGCCCGCCGTCGCCTCGCCGCGGAGGTCCTCGAGGGGCTCGGCCACATCCGCCGCACCCCGCTCGTCCGCGACCTCACGCTCCTCGGCCTCGGCAGCAGCCTCACCGGGGGAGCGGTGACGGGGACGCTCGTCGTGATGATCGCGCGCGGCCTGCACGAGCCCGCCGACGGCCCGGCCCTCGGCGTGCTCGCCGCCGCGGCCGCGGTCGGCACGCTCGTCGCGTCGCGCGCGCTCGGCGCCGTCCAGCGGCGGCTCGGCGTCGGGGTCGTCGCCATCTGCGCGCTCGCCGCGCAGACCGCCCTCACGGCGGCGTGGGCGGCCGTCGGATCCCTCGTCGTCGCCGTGCTCGTCCTCGCGCCGTGGCAGGCCGCGGCATCGACGGTCGCGCTGTCCGGCATCGTCGTCCGCCAGACCGTGACGCCCGCGCAGCTGCAGGGCCGCGTCAACACGACGGCGCGCATGGTCGCCTGGGGCGGCCAGCCCGTCGGCGCCGGCCTCGGCGGCCTGCTCGCGGCCTCCGTCGGCATCCGCGTCGCGATCCTCGTCACCGGCCTCGGGGCGCTCGCGTCGCTCGTCGGGGCGCTCGCCTCGGGGCTCCGCCGGGCCCCGCGGCTGGCCGACCTGCCGGTCCCCGACGCCGCGGACGCCCCGGACCACCCGAGGTGATCGGAGGCGCCTGAATTCTTTGCTACGCTTTCCAGGTTGCTCCACGTGATCCTCGATAGCTCAATTGGCAGAGCAGCCGGCTGTTAACCGGCAGGTTGTTGGTTCGAGTCCAACTCGGGGAGCGAAGGCCTCGCGGCTCCACCCGCGGGGCCTTTTCCTTTCCCCGCATGCACGGCGCACGGCACACGCCGGGAGCGGCGCCGGTCGCGACCGACGCCGCGCCCCGCGCGCCTCAGTCCTCCAGGTGGTCGCGCCCCGGGAGCCACGAGTTGCCGGGCACGCCCCATCCGCTCTTCCGGATGACCTTCGCCACGGGCTTGCGGTGCTCGTGCGCGAGCCGGTCGGTGTAGAGCAGGCCGTCGAGGTGGTCGAACTCGTGCTGCAGGATCCGCGCGAACCAGCCCTCCGCCTCGATCTCGAACGGCCGCCCGTCGAGGTCGACCGCGTGGAGGATCGCCCGCTCGGCGCGCACCAGCGGGAAGCGCTCGCCCGGGAACGACAGGCAGCCCTCCTCCTCGAGGTCCTCGTCGGCGTCGCGCACGGCGACGGGCGTGATGAAGAGGTCGGGGTTCACGGCGACCCCGCGGAGCGGCTCGCCCGCCTCGGTCTCGTAGGAGTACACGAAGACGCGCAGCGGCACGCCCACCTGGGGCGCCGCGAGGCCCACGCCCGGCGCCTCGTCCATCGTCAGGAACATGTCGGCGACGAGGGCGCGGAGGTCGTCGTCGAAGGCCTCCACCTCCCGGGCGCGGGCGTGCAGGACGGGGTCTCCGGTGATCCGGATGGGGAGGACGGGCATGCTGCCGATGATAGGCGCGCTACCGTGGCGGGCTGTCCGCCGCCGAGGCGGCCGGTAGGGTCGGGGAGTGGACTTCGACGCCGGCCCCGTGCTCCAGGCAGCATCGCTCACCCCGTACCAGGCGCTCGGCATCCCCATCGCGCTCGTCGGCGCGGTCTTCCTCTCCGTCGGCGCGCAGCTGCAGTCGCAGGGAGTGGCCAAGATGGAGGCGCGCGGGAAGAAGAGCACGGCGGGCCTCAGCCTGCGGCAGCTCGGCGCGCTCCTCGGCCGGCCCTCGTGGGTCGCCGGCACCGTGATGCTCGGCCTCGCCATCGTGCTGCAGCTCACGAGCCTCCGCCTCGCCCCGCTCATCGTGGTGCAGCCGCTCGGCGCCGTCGCGCTCGTGGTCACCGCCATCCTCAACTCCCGGGCCACGGGCAAGCGGCTCGACCGCAAGGCCAAGCGCGCGGTGGCGCTCTGCATCGGCGGCGTCGGCCTGTTCGTCGTCTTCGCGGCCGTGTTCGCCAAGGAGACGCCCATCCAGACGCCCGAGCTCATCACGATCCTGGTGATCCTCGCGCTGGTGCTCGCGATGCTCGGCGGCCTCTTCCTCTACTTCCGCCGCCGCGTGCAGGCGATCTTCTACATCATCAGCGCGGGCGTGCTCTACGGCTTCGTCGCGACGCTCGCCAAGGTCGTCATCAACCGCATCACGATCGGCGCCTTCGACGCGCTCACGGTCGTCTGCGTCGTCGCGCTCGTCGCGGCCACGCTGCTCGGCGCGTACTTCGTGCAGACCGCGTACTCGTCCGGACCGCCCGACCTCGTCATCGCCGGCCTCACCGTCGTCGACCCGCTCGTCGCGGTCTGCATCGGCGTGACGATCCTCGGCGAGGCGGCCGACGCGCCCGTCTACGCGAGCGTCATGTTCCTCGTCGCGGGGGCGGTCGCGGTCGTCGGCGTCTTCCAGCTGGCGAAGCACCACCCGCACACGACCTGACGTCCCGGCGAGCCCACCGGCCGTCCTCGCGGCGTCCGGTGCGCCGCGCGGCCGCCGCGGAACACCTGCGATACGTTGCCTTTCGACACCCGGTCCCCGCCCCACGAGGGTGACGGATCCGGACGCCGACACCCCTGGAGAGACACCTCGTGCCGAACACCTCGGACCCGAACGCCCAGCACCCCGTTGATCCCGAACGCCCGTTGCGCATCGTCATCGGCGCGGACACGTTCCCGCCGGACGTGAACGGCGCCGCCCGGTTCGCGGAGCGGCTGGCGGCCGGCCTCGTCCGTCGCGGCCACGAGGTCCACATCGTCGCCCCGGCGGCCAGCCGCAAGCACGGCACGTGGACCGAGCTGCACGACGGCGAGGAGGTCACCGCGCACCGGCTGCGCAGCTGGCGCTGGTACCCGCACGACTGGCTCCGGTTCGCCCTGCCGTGGACCATCAACCAGAACAGCGCGCGGATCCTCGACGCCGTCCAGCCCGACGTCGTCCACTTCCAGTCGCACATCGTGACGGGCCGCGGCCTCAGCATCGAGGCGGCGAAGCGCGGCATCCGCATCATCGGCACGAACCACTTCATGCCCGAGAACATGCTCCAGCACACGCTGCTGCCGGTGGCGTGGCAGGACAAGGCGATCAAGGCCGCCTGGCGTGCCGCGCGCCGCACCTTCGGGCGCGCCGAGGCCGTCACCACGCCGACCCACCGTGCCGCGCAGTTCCTGGAGCGGTACACCGGTCTCACCGATGTGATCGCGATCTCCTGCGGCATCGACGCCGGCAACTACACGCCCGACTTCACGCCGCGCACGCGCAACCGCATCGTCTTCGTCGGCCGCGTGACGGGGGAGAAGCAGATCGACGTGCTGCTCCGCGCGTTCGCGCTCCTGCCCGCCTCGCTCGACGCCGAGCTCGAGATCGTCGGCGGCGGCGACCAGAAGAACGCGCTCGAGAGGCTGGCCGCGGAGCTCGGCATCGCCGACCGCACCACCTTCACCGGCTACGTCACCGACGAGGAGCTGCGCCGCGCGTACACCCGGGCCACGGTGCTCGCGATGCCGAGCATCGCCGAGCTGCAGTCCATCGTCACGATGGAGGCGATGGCGTCCGCGCTGCCCGTCGTCGCGGCCGACGCGATGGCGCTGCCGCACCTCGTGCACGACGGGGAGAACGGCTACCTGTTCCGCCCGAGCGACGCGGGCGACCTCGCCGCCAAGCTGCGGAAGGTGCTCGAGCTGCCCGAGGAGGAGCTCCAGCGGATGAAGCGCGAGAGCCTCGCCGTGGTCGCCAGCCACGACATCGAGCGCACGATCTCGACGTTCGAGAGCCTGTATCGTGGGGAGCCCGTGGCCGCCCCGGTCACGGACGAGGCACGCGGACGCACGGACGGCTCAGGTGCCGCCTAGGCCTCCCGACTCGGGGCGGTAGCTCAGCTGGTCAGAGCAGCGGACTCATAATCCGTCGGTCATGGGTTCAAGTCCCATCCGCCCTACTCCCGCGCAGCAGGATCCGGGATCCGTCCTCGGGTCTCCTGCGTCCTCGGCGGACCGCATGCGACGCCGGTCCGCCCGGCCGACCCGCCGAGGCCGTGCGACCCGCCCGCCGCGTCGGGCTACCGCTCCGCGTGCAGGAGCTCGCGGTCGATCCGGTCGAGGAGCGCGGCGCTCCGCCCGGTCTCGAGCTTGCGCAGGAACCACCCGGACGACGCCGCCACCTCGGGCCAGTCCGCCTCCGTGTAGACCTTGGTGAGCGACGGGTCGATGTGGTGGAGGTTGGCGTAGCGCCAGTTGCCCGGGCCCGCGTAGGGCTCGGAGCCGTCCGCGTGCGGACCGCCCGTCTCCCGTCCGCGCGCGGAGTTGAGGGCCAGGGACTGGTAGAACTTCTCCTCCGCGACGAAGACCCGACGGAAGTAGCGCTCGATCGCGGGCGTCACCGACGCCTCGAGCTCCGCCGCGAAGCCCGCCGTCATCGCGAAGTGCGTCACGCCGTGCGCGACGTGGAAGCCCGCGGGCGGCCGGAGCGGGCCGGCGGCGCGGGACGCGGACTCGAGCACCCGGATCGCGGCGTTGCGCGCGCGCCGCAGCCGCGGATCCGTCGTGCGGGCGCTGAGGAGCGCGAGGTCGCGGTGGTACCGGCGGTCGACCTGCGCGGTGTACTTCTCCTCGGATCCCGCCACGTCGAAGTAGCGCAGGAACTGCTTCCCGCCCGACCCGGCGAGCATCGCCTCGAGCTCCGCCACCGGCCGGATCGGGTAGTCCTGCCCGGACAGGAGCACGAGGTGCTCCTCCGGGCGGGCGCGCGCGATGCCCGCGGCGACCAGCCGCCGGATGGCCTCCACCTGCGAGTACCCACCCCAGTTGACCCGCACGCGGTCCGCGAGGAACTCGACGCGGTCCCGGTCCTCCGCCGCGAGGGCCGCGACGAAGGGCGCCTGGTCCACCTTCCGGTCGACGTGCACGACGACCGGGTGCGGTGCGAGCCGACGGATCGTCCGCGCGAGCAGCTCCGGCTCGCGGAACGTGTAGATCAGGAAGACGGACATCGGGCACCTGTCTGTGGGCGGTTCCTCGTTCGGCGGGTGCGGCCCGGGGCCGCCGCGGCGCTACTCGCGCAGCGTCGTGATGTGCTCGCGGTACCACTCCACGGTGGAGCGCAGCCCCGCGTCGAGCCCGATGGACGCGGTCCAGCCGGCGTCCGCGAGCTTGGAGACGTCGAGCAGCTTCTGGGGCGTGCCGTCGGGCTTCGTGGTGTCCCACTCGGTGCGTCCCTCGAAGCCGACGACGCGCGCGATGGTCTCGGCGATCTCGCGGATCGTGACGTCGCTGCCCGTCCCGACGTTGACCTGCTCGGGCCCGTCGTAGTGCTCCATCAGGTGCAGGCACGCGGCGGCCATGTCGTCGACGTGCAGGAACTCGCGGCGCGGCGAGCCGGTGCCCCAGTTCGTGACGGACTCCGCGCCCGATGCGCGCGCCTCGTCGTAGCGGCGGATGAGCGCCGGCAGCACGTGCGAGCCCTGCGGCGAGAAGTTGTCGCCGGGGCCGTAGAGGTTCGTCGGCATCGCCGAGATCCACGGCAGGCCGTACTGGCGGCGCACGGCCTGGATCTGCATGATGCCCGCGATCTTCGCGATCGCGTAGGCGTCGTTGGTGGGCTCCAGGTGCCCGGTGAGGAGGCTGTCCTCCGTGATGGGCTGCGGCGCGAGCTTCGGGTAGATGCACGAGGAGCCGAGGAACAGCAGCCGCTCGACGCCGTGGGCCAGGGCCGCGTCGAGCACGTTGACCTGGATCCGCAGGTTGTCGCTGAGGAAGTCGACGGGGTAGGTGCTGTTCGCGAGGATGCCGCCGACCTTGGCCGCCGCGAGCACCACGTGCACGGGCCGCTCCGAGGCGAAGAACGCGAAGACGGCGTCGCGGTCCTTCAGGTCGAGCTCGGCGGACGTGCGGCCCACGACGTCGGTGAACCCCTCCGCCTCGAGCCGTCGGACGATGGCGGAGCCGACGAGGCCGCGGTGGCCGGCCACGTAGATCCGCGCGGACCGGTCCAGCGGGGCGGGCGTGAAGGCGACGGCGTCGCGCTCGTCGGCCACGCGCTCGGCGCCGGTCACGCCTGGTCCGCCGTGGACTCGGCCGTGCCCCAGCTGGCGAGGCGCACGGTGTCGATCCACGGGCTGCCCTCGGCCTCGAGGGCCTGGATGTCGGCGTCGACCATGATGCGCGCGAGCATCGTGGTGTCGACGGTCGCCTCCCAGCCGAGCTTCTCGCGCGCCTTCGAGGCGTCGCCGACGAGCGCGTCGACCTCGGTGGGCCGGAGGTACCGCGGGTCGAAGCGCACGTGCTCGGACCAGTCGAGGCCGGCGTGCGAGAACGCGGTCTCGAGGAAGTCGCGCACGGTGAAGTTGCCGCCGGTGGCGAGGACGAAGTCGTCGGGCTCGTCGGCCTGCAGCATCCGCCACATGCCCTCGACGTACTCCGCGGCGTAGCCCCAGTCGCGGATGCTGTCGAGGTTGCCGAGGTAGACGTGGTCCTGCTTCCCGGCCTTGATGGCCGCGACCGCGCGCGTGATCTTGCGCGTCACGAACGTCTCGCCGCGGCGGGGCGACTCGTGGTTGAAGAGGATGCCGTTCACGGCGAACATGTCGTACGCCTCGCGGTAGTTCTTCGTGATCCAGAAGCTGTAGAGCTTCGCGGCTCCGTAGGGCGAGCGCGGGTAGAACGGCGTGGTCTCGCTCTGCGGCGGGGGAGTGGCCCCGTACAGCTCGCTCGAGGAGGCCTGGTAGAAGCGGGTCTCGATGCCCGAGAGGCGCACGGCCTCGAGCAGGCGGATGGTGCCGGTGCCCGTGGTGTCCGCGGTGTGCTCCGGCTCGTCGAAGGAGACGCGCACGTGCGACTGCGCCGCGAGGTTGTACACCTCGTCGGGCTGGATCTGCATCATGAGCGTCGTGAGGCGCGAGCCGTCGCTCAGGTCCCCGTAGTGCAGGAAGAGCTTCGCGCCGTCCTCGTGCGGGTCCTGGTACAGGTGGTCGATGCGCGACGTGTTGAACGTCGACGAGCGGCGGATGAGGCCGTGGACCTCGTAGCCCTTCCGGAGCAGCAGCTCCGCCAGGTACGAGCCGTCCTGCCCGGTGATGCCGGTGATGAAAGCCTTCTTGGCCATGGATCCCCCCAGATGTCCGTTCGGCGGCGCCCGCGGAGTCGCTCCGCGTCGGCCGGCCGTCCCGACGAATCTACTGGTCTCGGCGCTGGGCCCGGGAATCGGGGAGCGCCGCGGGGCGCAGGATTCACGCCATCGAAACATCGAGGGGTCACAATGTCCTCATGGGGGATCTTCGAACGACCGACGCTGCCCGCACGCGCGCGGCGGACGACCTGGGGGGCCTCGCGGTCTGCCTGGTCGGCATCAACTACTGGCCGGAGACCACGGGCATCGCGCCGTACACGACCGCGATGGCCGAGGCGCTGACGGACGCGGGGGCGACGGTGCACGTCGTCACGGGCATCCCGCACTACCCGCAGTGGAAGCTGCAGGACGCCAGGTACGAGCGCGGCCGGCGCTGGGAGGAGATGCGCGACGGCGTCCGCATCACCCGCGTCCGCCACGCCATCCCCGAGACCCCCGACCTCGTCGGCCGCGCGAAGCTCGAGGCCTCGTTCCTGCAGGGCGCGCTCCGCGAGGTGCGCCGGGACCGCAGCGACGTCGTGATCGCGGTCACCCCCTCGCTCGCCGGACTCGCCGCCGGGGCGCTCGGCCACGGCCGGCGCCCGTTCGGCGTCCTCGTCCAGGACCTCACCGGCAACGCCGCGGGGGAGTCGGGCACCACGGGCGGCCGGGCGTCGCGGCTGATCGCGTCGGGGGAGTACGCGCTGCTCCGCCGCGCCGACCGCATCGGCGTCATCACCCCGCGCTTCGGCGACCTCCTCATCCAGCAGGGCGTCGCCGACGAGGGCATCGTCAGCCTCCCGAACTTCACGCACATCACCCCCGTCGACGTCTCCACGGCCGCCGCGCGCACGCGCCTCGGCTGGACCCGCGACGCGTTCACCGTGGTCCACACCGGCAACATGGGCATGAAGCAGGGCCTCGACTCGGTCGTCGAGGCCGCCCGCCTGTCGGACGCGCGCGACCTCGGCATCGAGTTCGTGCTCGTGGGCGACGGCAACCAGCGGGCCGCGCTCGAGGAGCAGGGAGCCGGGATCCGCTCGCTCCGGTTCGTGCCGTCGCTCGACGGCGACGACTACCCCTACGCGCTGGCGGCCGCCGACGCGCTCCTGCTCAACGAGAAGCCCGGCGTGCGCGAGATGAGCATGCCGTCGAAGCTCACGTCCTACACGAGCAGCAGACGGCCGATCATCGCGGCCGTCGAGGACGGCGGGATCACGGAGGGCGTGGTCCGCGAGCACGGGGCGGCGGCGATCATCCCGCCCGGCGACCCGGAGCGGCTGCTGCAGGCCGCGCAGGACCTCCGCTGCGACGCCGCGCAGGCGGCCGACCTCACGTCCGCCGCCCAGCGCATGTTCCAGAACCGCTACTCGCCCGTCAGCGCCCACGCCCGCTACGTGCGCTTCGCCCAGCAGCTGGCCGGGCTGCGCAGCGGGGTCTCCGCGTGAGCGCGGACGCCCGGCGCGCCACCACCGTGCCCGTCATCGACCTCTCCCGGGCGCCGGGCGAGCGGCAGTCCTGGGACCGGCCGAGGCGCACGGTGTACCTGTGGGCGGTCGTCGAGCTCCTGCTGGTCACGAACCCGTGGCAGATCAGCTCGGCGCTGCGCGTCCGCGCGCTCCGGGCGTTCGGCGCCGAGATCGGCGACGGCGTGGTGTTCCGGCCCCGGACGCGCGTGAAGTTCCCGTGGAAGCTGCGCATCGGCGACCGGTCGTGGATCGGCGAGGGCGTCTGGTTCCACAACCAGGACCTCATCACCGTGGGCCACGACGTCGTCCTCTCCCAGGAGACGATGCTCACCACCGGCAGCCACGCGCACCGACGGGACATGGCGCTCGTCACGCGGCCCATCGTCATCGAGCCCGGGGCCTGGATCACGTCCCGCTGCATGGTGCTCGGCGGCGCCCACGTCGGCCGCTCCGCGCTCGCCCGTCCGATGACCGTCGTCTCCGGCGACGTGCCCGACGGCGCCGTGGTGTCCGGGCCCGACGGCGCCGTGGTCGGCTCGCGCTTCCCCGCCTCGTGACGCGCCCGCTGCGCATCGCGCACGTCATCCCCTACGTCTCCGCGGACGGCGCGTTCGGGGGCCCGGTCTCCGTCGCCGTCGAGCAGTCCCGCGAGCTCGCCCGCCAGGGGCACAGCGTGGTGCTCATCGCCGGCTGGGACGGCGAGGTGGAGCTCGGGGTCGCCGGCGTCGACGTGCGCCTCTTCCGCGCCCGCGCCCTCCCGGGCCTCGGCTTCAGCGGCCTCCTGTCGGGCGCGCTCCTCGCCGGCCTCCGCCGCCACGTCCGCGAGTTCGACGTGGTCCACCTCCACCTGGGCCGGCACCTGCTGGCCCTCGCCGCGGCCGACGTCTGCCGTCGGGCGGGCGTGCCCTACGTGCTGCAGACCCACGGCATGGTCGCCGAGGACGCGCGGGCGAGGTCGCGCGCGCTCGACGCGCTGGCCGTGCGGCGCGCCCTGGCCGGGGCGCGGGCCGTGCTGGCCCTCACCGACGAGGAGGAGCGCGGGCTCGGCGTCGTCTCCCGGGGACGCGCGCGCGTCGTGCGCATCCGCAACGGGGTGTCGCCCGCGTCGGTGGCGCGCCCGCGCGACGCCGACCGCGATCCCGAGGTGCTCTTCCTCGCCCGCCTGCACCCGCGCAAGCGCGTGCTGGCGTTCGCGGAGGCGGCGGCGCTCCTGCACGGGCGCGGGGTCCGCGCGCGCTTCGCCGTGGTCGGGCCGGACGAGGGCGACCTCGCCGCGCTGACCGCGTTCGTCGCCGCGCATCCGGGCCTGCCGCTGGCGCATGAGGGCAGCATCGCCCCCGGGACCTCCGGCGCGCGCCTGGCGGCCGCCGACGTGTACGTGCTGCCGAGCGTCCGCGAGGTCTTCCCGATGACCGTGCTGGAGGCCATGGCGGTGGCGACGCCCGTGGTCATGACCCGGGACTGCGGCATCGCCGACGAGCTCGAGGCCTTCGGGGCGGCCGCCGTCACCGACGGCTCGGCCGAGGAGCTGGCGGATGCCGTGGAGGCGATCCTCACCCGGGAGCCCGTCCGCGACGCGCTCGTCGCCGGCATGCGCCGCGCCGTCGCCGAGTCCTTCGGCATCCGGGCGGTGGTCGACGGCCTGGTCGACGTCTACGACGCGGGCCGGGGCGATGTCGTCCGCCCCTGAGCCCCCCCCCGCCGTCGCGTCCGGGCAGCCGGCCCGCCTCGACCGCCTCACGAGCCTGCGGTTCGTCGCGGCGCTCGTGGTCTTCGGCTTCCACGGGCTGGTGTTCTTCGAGGGCGACACGCTCCGGGTCCTCGACGTCCTGTTCGGCCAGGGCCGGAGCGGGGTGACCTTCTTCTTCGTCCTCAGCGGGTTCCTGCTCGCCTGGTCGTCGCGACCCGCGGATCGCGCGGTGCCGTTCTACCGGAGGCGCTTCGCGCGCATCTACCCCGCCTACCTCGCGTCGCTGCTGTTCGCCGCCGCGCTCTGGGCCGTGCTCGACCCCGCCTCGCTCGGGCGGGGACCCCTCACGCCGTTCCTCCTGCAGGCGTGGGCGCCGACGTCGGACTCCTACTTCGCCGTCAACGTGCCCGCGTGGTCGCTGTCCGTCGAGGCGTTCTTCTACCTGGCGTTCCCGTTCCTCATCCGCGGCCTCCGACGGCTGACGACCCGCGGGCTGGCGCTCCTGCTCGTGCCGATGGTCGCCGTCCCGGTGGCGCTGGCCGCGCTCGTCTCCCGGGACGCGGGCGCGACGGGCCTCGACGCGGACACCGTCTCGATCTGGCTCGCCTACTACTTCCCGCCGTCGCGGCTCCCCGAGTTCGTGGTGGGCATGATCCTCGGCGTGCTGGCGCGGAGGGACGCGCTCCCCGCGGTGGACTGGCACGCCGCCGTCGCGCTGGCCGCGGCCGTCTACCTCTCCGTGGGCGTGTGGCCGTCGGCCTACGGCGTCGCAGCGCTCGTGGTGCTCCCGTTCGGCCTGCTGATCGTGGCGGCGGCCCAGCGCGACGTCGCCGGGACGCCGGGCCTCCTGCGGGCACGGCTGCCGGTGCAGCTCGGGGAGGCGTCCTACTGCTTCTACCTGCTGCACCACGTGTTCGTCATCCGCCTCGCCCAGCCGGGGTTCCGCGACCTCGGGCTCGACGGGGCGCCCGCGTTCGCGCTCGCGCTCGTCCTAGCCCTGGTGGGCGCGTCCCTGCTGCACCGCCTGGTGGAGCTGCCCGGCGACCGGCTCCTGCGCGGGGCACGACGGCGCGGACCCGCCACGGGGACGCCGACCCCGACCGCCGCCCGCTGAGCTCCGCGCTACCTGCCCGGGCGCTCGTCCGACCGTAATCGCGACGGGCGGGACGCCATCAGGGACGAAGCCCGGCCAGGGGCGGAACGTCGTCAGCGATGGAGCGCCTCCCGGGCGGATCCTCGTCAGGGACCGGTCGACGGGGCCGGGCGGGTCACCGGCGCGTGCCGCCGGCGCCGCGCCTCGACGCCACGCGGGTCGTCCGCATCGCGTCCCGGAACGTGGCGGCGAAGTCCTCGGGCGTCCGGCGGAGGATCTCCGGCTCGTCGATGGGCACGGCGGGCAGGGCCGACGCGATCCCGACCCGCAGCCCCTCGACCGACACCCCCGCGACGACGACCCCGCGCATGTCGCGCACGGACGGGGTGACGCCGGCGTGCTCGCCCACCACCACCGTGAGGCCGGCCGCGAGGGCCTCGTTGACCGTGAGGCCCCACACCTCCTGGAGCGCGGGGTGCACGAGGACGTCGTGACGGGCGAACAGCTCGGGGAGCTCGTCCGCGGGCACGTATCCGGCGAACGCGATCCGCCCGCCCAGGCCGAGCTCGTCGGCCCGCCTCTCGAGCGCCTCGCGCTCCGGGCCCGCGCCGACCACGGTGAGGGTGCACGCCGCGAGCTCGGGCGCCGCCAGCGCCTCGATGAGGCTGACGACGTTCTTGCGCGGGATCAGCTGGCCGACGCAGAGTAGGCGCGAGCCCACCGGTCCGACCGCGGGTCCCGCGGCGAGGCGCGCCGCCCGCGTCCGCGCGTGGATGGCCGTCACGTCGACCGCGTTGAAGCCGACCCGGATGCGCCGCGGGTCGATCCCCTCGGCGACGAGGGCCTCCCAGGCCGCGATGCCCGGCACGACGATCTCGTCCATGCCGGCGAAGAACGCGCGGCGCACACGCGCGATGACGCCGCCGTGATGCTGCTGCGAGAGCCGGTGGGACTCGTAGAAGCCCACGCGCCGCACGCCGGCGAGCTTCGCCGACCAGGACGCCACCCAGTACGCCGGGGAGTCCCACCCGCCGATGAGGATCGCGTCCCTGCCGCGGAGCTCGGAGCGCGGGATCCATCCCGTCACGTAGTGCCGGGCCTCCCCGCGGCGGACGACGCGGTTCGGCAGGAACCGCGTTCGATACGCGGACGCCCGGTCGCCCGCCGTCCAGTCGTCGCCCCGGTTGTTGTCGTCGCTGCGCAGGCGCTCGTCGCTCTCGAGGAGCCACACCTCCAGGTCGACCTCGCGGGCGAGCGCGTCCCAGACGGGCACGCGGTAGGGCGGGGCCAGGTTCGTCATCCACACGACCGAAGGTCGGCGGGCCGCGTCGGGGTCGGGCTCGTGGAGGGCGAGCAGCGCTTCGACCGTCGCGCGCGTCGACGCCCCGTCCGGCACGGACCCGCCCGTCGCGTCGACGACCAGCTCGCGGAGGGCGCCGTCGGCGAGCGCCGACCCGGCGGCGCGGGGGAGCGCCTCCGACGGCGCGTCGACGACGACGGGTCCGAGCTCGCGGAGGTCGTCCGGGATCCCGCCCTCGAGCGCCTCGGCGAGGGGGACGGCGTCGGCGCTGCCGACGCGGGCGGCGATCCGCAGCACGGTCACCCCGGCGAACCGCGCGCGCAGCGCGGCGGCCTCGTCGTCCGACCGGGCCAGGACGGCGGAGGCGCCCCGGACCATGCGGGCGGATGCGCTGCGGTCCCCGGACAGCGGCGCGGGTCCGCCCGCCGTCTCCCCGGAGCCGTGCGTCTGCACGACGTACCGGATCCCGAGACGCCTCGCCGACGAGGCCACCTCGAGGTGGAGGGGGTCGGCGTCCGCGTGCACGTGGAGGACGTCGACGTCGCGCGCGTTGTCGACGAGCCACGCGCGCAGCGCGGGGGAGCGCAGGGCCGGCGATCCGGGGATCGCCTCGACGAGCGGGAGGACCACCCGGACCCCGGGGACGCGGAGCCCGGCGTCGCCGGGGCGCGCGACCAGCAGGGTCACGTCGTGTCCGCGGCGCGCCATCTCGCCGCACTGCTCGACGGCGTCGGCGAGGGTGCCGGACGCGACGCCGTCCGCGGAGGCCGCGGAGACGAACTGCACGATCCTCATCGGAGCGGGCGCCGGTCGTCGTGCGCATCCCGGGGCGCGGCGGCGCGCAGGACGATGTCGGACAGCCCCCGGGCATGGGCGTGCTCGTGCTCCACTGCTCTCCCTCGTCACGGGCCCGCCGAGGACCCGGGTTGGTCCGTGACGGCGAGCGTGGTGTGGCGGCTGCAGTCTAGGAGCGCAGGACGCGGCGTCCCCGCGAACTGTCCACCGGGGGAGCGCCGCTGTGCGCACCGGCGTGCCCGCGGGCGGGGCGGGGCCCGCCGGCCTCCCGTCAGGCGGGTCCGAGCGCGTCGAGGATGGTCGCGCTGATGGTGCGCGCGGCGGCCTCGATGGTCGGGTGGTCCGCGGGCGGCGCATCCACCGGCGCGTCCTCGGCCATCCACGCGCGGGCGTACGCCTCGGCGGTCGGCGGGACCTCGACGACGTCGACGCCGGGGCGCAGGTACTCGAACTCGGGGGCGTGCGCCGCACCGGAGGTCGTCACGACCCGGAGGCCCATGACGAGCGCGTCCACCGCCACGAGGCCGACCCGGCCCGGGTTCAGGAGCGAGTGGGACATCGCAGCCGCCGGGGCGAAGTCCGCGGGACCCGACTGCCCCAGGAGCACGACGCGTCCCGTCTCGCGCGCCAGCCGGTCCACCAGCTCGCGCGACTCGCCGTCGCCCGCGACCACGAGCCACTGCGCGGGATCCGCCGCGAAGACGATGCGGGCCGCCTCGACCAGCAGGTCGACGGCCTTGAAGCGGTTGAGGGCCCCGAGGAAGAGCGACACGCGCGCGTCGTCCGGCATGCCGTGCCGCGCGCGGAACGCCGCCGTGTCCGCCGGGGTGACGTCGTCCATCGCCCGCTGGAGCCGGGACGTGTCCGTGGAGTTCCGGAACGCCGAGACCTGGTCCTCGCGCAGCCGCGTCGAGGCGAGCACGTGGCGTCGACCGGTCTCCGTGTAGGTCAGGGCGCGGGTGGCCTGGGAGTTGAGGAGGTTCTCCGCCGCGTCGGCGAGCGGGGACTGGGTCGTCGTCGCCGAGATGCCGTGGCCGAGCGTGACGAACGGCTGCCGCAGCCCGGCACGCAGCCACGCGTTGAGGTTCGTGCCCTGCATCTCGGTGACGAGGAGCACGTCCCGTCCGCGCCACGTGCGCGGGAGGCGCCGGAACATGAACTTCGGCACGGACCGCACGGGCTGCAGCGTCAGGACGCCGACGCGGCTGGCCCAGCCCGGCTCGATGCCGTCGCCGCGTGCCGCGACGTCCCGCTCCTGCTCCCGGTCGCCGCCGTAGAAGACCCGGCAGTCCACGCCGGCCTCGCGGAGCTCGTCGATCACGGCGGACCAGAGCCGCTCGCGATAGCCGGGGACGTACGGCTGCGTCACCGCCACCCGGCGGTTCACGACCGTCCCCCGTCTGCCTGGCCCGTGCGCACGATGTCGTCCATCGTCTCCCCCCATCGACGATCGGGGGTGTCGGCGACCTCGGCTCCACCCGACCGCCCGCTCGTCCGCTGACCGGACCAGGTGCGCGTCATCACGACGGCGCCACCCCCTTCCGACGAGCCTAGCCGCCACCGGGGAGCGGCACCGCGGCACCGCGGCCTCCGGTGCCGCTGCGGGGCGGACGCCCGCACGGGGTCCGGCATACTGGTCCGGGCAGGGGGCGCGTCCTCCTGGTCGACGTCGGGAGGGGACGGATTCGCATGGGGGAGTGGGCATGTCGGGAGCTGTCGTCGGGGTCCGCGCACGGGACGGCGGCCACCACGGGCATCCGTCGCGCCGCACGGCACGGGCGCGCGTGCTGATCCCGCGCGCCGCACCCCACCGCCGCGGCCTCCACGCCGAGGACCGCCGCGCATGAGCGCCGACCGGCCCTCGCCGCCCGCCGCCGGCGACGCCGCCCCCGTCCTCGTCCTCGAGGGGAACGGCGACGGCCACCGCTTCTACTACGTGCGCCTCCTCGCGGACGCGATCCTCGCCGCAGGCGGACGCCCGGTGCTCGTGACCCGTCCCGGGCAGATGGACAGCCCGCAGGCGGCGGAGTTCCTGGCCGGGCTCCCGACCTCCTTCCGATCGGTCGAGGTCGCCCAGGCCGACGTCGCCTCCGCGTCGGTCGTGGCGCGGCGGCTCGGTGCGCGCCGCATCGTCGTCCCGGACGGCGACCGCCATCTCGTGTCGCTCGTCACGCGCCGCGGCAGGGACCTGCCCCACGTCACCGCGCTCGTGATGCGCGAGCCGGTGCTGCGCCGCGACCAACGGCTCCGCCCGCTCGCCCGCCAGTGGCTGAAGCGCGCCACGATGACGCTCGCCGGACTGCGCCGGTCGACCACCGTGACGGTCCTCAAGTCGTCCGTGTGGGCGGGTCGCTCCCGCTTCCCCGTCGCCCAGGATCCCGTGACGCTGGCCGCCACGACGGCGGACGTCGCCGCGTTCCGCGAGCGGTGGGACCTGGGGGCGGATCGCCGGTGGTTCGGCGTCGTCGGCGCCATCACCGCCCGCAAGAACCTGCCCCTCGTCGCTGAGGCCCTCGCGCGGGTCGCCGACGAGGGCGTCGGCCTGTTCGTCGGCGGGGCCGTGTTCGACGGCCAGCTCGCCGCGGCTGAGCCGCACCTCGCGGAGGCCCGCCGGCGGGGAGCCCGCGTGGTCGTGGTCGACCGGATGCTCGAGGACGTCGAGCTCGACGCCGCCATCGGCGCGGTGGACTGCGTCGTCCTCGCGCACTCGAACGAGGGCCCGAGCGGCATCCTCGGCAAGGCCGTCATGTCCGGCACGCGCCTGCTCCTGTCGGGGGCCGCGAGCCTCCGGCGCGACGCGGAGGCCGTGCCCGCGCACGCGAGCTGGACCCCGCTCACGGTCGACGCGATCGCGACGGGCATGGCGGACGCGCGCCGCGCCGACCGTCCCGCCGCGGTGACCGACATGGGCACCTCCCGCTTCACGGCGGCGCTGCTGTGACGGACGCCGCACCCGCCCCCGCGCCCTCCGGCGGCCTCGGCCGGCAGGCCACCTTCCTGGCCGCGTCGACCGCGTTCGCGCAGATCCTCACGGCGCTCATCTACCTCTTCGCCGCGCGGGTCAGCGGCCCCACCGCGTTCGGCCAGGTCGTCACGGCCATCGCGATCGCCACGAGCGCCGTGGGCGTCCTCGACTTCGGCACCAACTCGCTCTGGATCCGCGAGACGGCGAAGGGCGCGCTCACCACGCACGACCTCGCCCGCCGTGCGCTGGCCAAGACCCTGATCGCCCTGGTGGCCTTCTCGATCGGCGGCGTCCTCCTCCTCGTCCTCTCGCCCAACCCGTGGCTGTGGACGGCCGCCCCGATAGCCATGTTCCTGCTGATCTCGCAGACGGCCCAGGTCCCGCTCCGCGCGCACTCGCGCATCGGCGTCGTCGCGCTGTCCCTGGTCGTCGACCGCCTCGTCGGCATGCTCGTCCTCTTCGGCGGGATGCTGCTCGGCGCGGACGGCGCCGCCTCGCTGTGGCTGGCGCTCGTCTGCGGCTCCATCGGCGGCACCCTGCTGCTGGTGTCGCAGATGCCGGGACGCCGTCGCCTCCTGGTGTCCCCGGAGCTCCGGCACCACCCGTGGCGCGGATCCGGGTTCTACGGGCTGAGCTCGATGGCCGCCACGTCCCAGGTCCTCGACGTCGCCATCATGTCGGCCGTCGCGGGCCCCGCCGCGGCGGGCATCTACGGGGCCGTCAACCGGTGGACGCAGCCCATGGGCCTCGCGGTCTCGGCCTTCGCGGCCGCCGCCGTCCCCGTCGTCGCCCGCGCGCGGTCGTGGAGCGCGGCGTGGCCGCAGGTGAAGAGGGCGCTGTGGCTCCCGGGCGCCGCGCTGGCCGCGTGCGTCGTGGTGATCATCGGCGCCCCGGTCTTCGTGGACGTCCTGGTCGGGGACGCCTACGCGGAGTCGGCCACCGTCCTCCGGGTGCTCGCGTTCGGCACCCTGTTCGCCATCGTCAACCAGCCCGTCGCCGTGTTCCTCCAGAGCCTCGGTCGGGACAGGGCGGTGTCGTTCGTGACGCTCTCCCTCGTCGCCATCCAGCTCGGGCTGGTCGCCGTGCTGGCGTCGCTCTACGGCGCGGTCGGCGCCGCGTTCGCCTTCCTGCTCACGCAGGCGTGCATGCTCCTGCTCCTCCTGCTGCTCACCCGCACCGGACGCGCGCGGACCGGCGGGGGAGACCCGTCATGAGGATCCTGCAGCTCCTCCTCCGCCCGCAGATCGGCGGCGCCGAGACGCTGGTCGCCAGCCTCGCCGCGGAGTGGCGGCGGCTCGGCCACACCAGCGAGCTGGCCTACCTCGATCCGGAGGGGGCCTCGACGGGGAAGGTCGCCCGCGGGCTGCGGCTGCGGCGCGTCATCCGCGACGTCGACCCCGACCTCGTGGTCAGCCACTCCGCCCTCCCGAACCTCTACTCGGCGATCGTGACCCCGCGCCGGACGCCGCTGCTGTCCGTGCTGCACAGCGCCACCGACGACTTCGCGTCGACCCTGCTCCGGCAGGCGGAGGCGCGCAGCCGGACCCGGGCCCGGACCGTCGTCGCGGTGAGCCGGAAGCAGGTCGACGAGTACGCCGCGCACTTCCCGGGCCGACCCCGTCCGGTGCTCGTCCCGAACGGCATCTCCGGCGACCTGCCGCGGAGGCCCGAACGCACGCCGCGCCCTCCGCGCGTGATCACCATGGCGCGCGTGGCGAGCCAGAAGGAGCCCGAGCTCTGGCTCGACGTGGTCGACCGGTTCGCCCTCGCGGACCCGGGCGTGGCGTTCTCGTGGAGGGGCCCGGTGCTCCTGTCCGATCCCCGGATCGCGCGCTTCTGGGAGACCGTGCGGGCGCACGGCCATGAGGACCTCCTCCCGGGGCCCTCGGGCGACGTCGGCGCCGACCTCGCCGCCGCCGACCTCTGCTTCCACCCGTCCAGCCGCGAGGCGCACAGCATCGGCGTGCTCGAGGCGGCGGCCGTCGGGTTGCCCGTGGTCTGCAGCGCGGACGTCGCGGCCACCCTCCCGTCCTACGTGCCCGCCGCGACCTTCGTCTCGGGCGACGCCGCGTCCGCGGTCGCCGCCATCCGTTCCGTCCTCGACGACCATCCCGCCGCCCTCGCCCGAGCGGTCACGACGAGCGCGCGCGTCCGTGAGGAGTACAGCATCGGCGCCACGGCGCGCGCGTACCTCCGGATCGCCGGCGTCGCGGGCCCGAGGGAGCCGGCACCTCGCTGATCCGGCTCCGCCGACGCGAGGGGGAGCAGGACCTCGCCCTCGCGCGTCGGCGCCGCTCACGTGCCGTCCGCGGACGGCGCGGCCCCTGATGCCCGGGCTCCGGCATCCGCGCGTGCCGACGACGAGCCGGTCAGGTCGAGCGCCGCACGCGCCTCAGTACGCCCCGTCCCGCTGCAGCACGGCCCGCGCGGTCTTCCAGAGGATGACGAGGTCGCCCACGATGGACCAGTTCTCCACGTAGTACAGGTCGAGCCGGACGCTGTCCTCCCACGAGAGGTTCGAGCGGCCGCTGACCTGCCAGAGCCCCGTGATGCCCGGCTTCACGAGGAACCGGCGGTGCACCTTCGTCTCGTACGCCTCCACCTCGCGGGCGAGCGGCGGCCGCGGGCCGACGAGCGACATGGTGCCGTTGAGGACGTTGACGAGCTGCATCAGCTCGTCGAGGCTGTAGCGGCGGAGGAAGCGGCCGACCGGCGTGACCCGCGGGTCGTCCTTCATCTTGAAGAGGACGGAGTTCCCCGCGTCCCTGTCCTGCTTCTGCAGGTCCAGCAGGCGCGCCTCCGCGTCGGTGGCCATGGTGCGGAACTTGAGCATCGGGAACGGCCGCCCGTTGATGCCGACGCGCTCCTGCCGGAACAGCACGGGGCCGGGGGTGCTCAGGCGGATCGTCGCGGCGATGGCGAGGAAGAGCGGCGACGCGAGCACGAGGATGAGCACGCTCGCCACGATGTCGAACGCCCGCTTCGCGAAGAGCTTCGTGCCCTCGTAGCGCGGCGTCTCCACGTGGATGAGCGGCAGGCCGGCGACCGGGCGGGTGTGGATGCGCGGACCCCCGATGTCCGTGAGGCTCGGCGCGACCACGAGGTGCTGCCTGCCGGGCTCGAGCGACCAGCTCAGCTCCCGGATCCGCTCCGGCGCGAGCTCGTCGTTGCTCGCGATGACGATGGTGTCGGCGTCGACGGCGCGCATGGCGGCCGGGAGGTCGTCCAGCTTGCCGAGCACGGGGATCCCGGTGCCGGGGATCGTCGCCGCGATGACGCCCGACGGGATGCACGCCCCCACCACGAGGTAGCCGGCGTACGGCTGGCGGGCGAGCTCCCGGGCGAGGAAGCCCGTCGACGCCTCGGAGCCGATGAGGAGCACGCGGGACGAGTAGCGGCCCTTGGCCCGCTGCACGTTGAGCCACTGCCGCCACATCCAGCGGCTGAGCACGAGGGTCACGAGGCCCAGGGGGAGGGCGATGATGATGTAGCCGCGGGCGAAGTCGATGCGGCCGAGGAACGCCACGATCGCGACCATGCCGAAGAGCCGGACCGTGGCCGAGAGGATGAGCCGGTACTCCTGCGGCCCGGTGCCGAGCACGCGGTAGCCGCGGGTGCCGTAGAGGCCGAGGGCGAGCATCCAGGAGGCGACGATGACGATGGAGATGAGGGAGTAGCTGACGGTGACGCCGTCGTAGTCGCCGTTGAAGGCGACGTCCGACGTCGTGACGCCGAACCAGGCGATCTGCACGCCGAAGACGACCCAGATGAGCACGAGGAGGTCGGTGATGACGAGGCCGATCGCGTAGGTGCGGCGCCAGTCGTTCGCGCGGACGCCGTCGGCCTCGGTCACGGGTCCGGCGTCGGGCCGGGTGCCGCGCGCGGCGCGCTCCTCGGGATGCAACCGCGGGTCCGTCTCGCGCGCGTCCTGTCCGTGCGTCGCCCTCTGTCCGATCACTGTCCCCCCCAGCCGATGGTGCATCCCCCTGAGGCGTCATCGGCTCCAGGTTCCGAGACTACAGGCGAACCCCCGCATCCCCGGCGGCGCGACCCTCACCGGACGTGAGGTCATGGACCGGAGGCCGCGATCGGGTGGGTCAGATGCGCGTCCACGTGCCGCCGTCGCGGCGGGTGATGCTCGCCCGGGGCACGTCCACGAGCTCCGCGGTCCGCGCCCGGACGGTTCCGGCGACGCGCTCGGCCATGTCGTCGTCGTCGGCGGTGAAGCGGACGGTGAGGCGCGGCTCGCCCCGCACGACCTGGATGTCGTTCGCCTCGAGCGTCGCGCGCTCGGCGGCCACACGGGCCGCGGCGGGGAGGACGGCGCTCGGATCCGCGCCCGCGCGCAGGGCCCCGACGGTCATGGTGATGCGGTAGGAGGGCACGCCCCATGCTCTCGCACGAGCGGATGGTCCGTTAACGGGAGAACGGCTCCGACCGCATGGTCGGAGCCGTTCCCGGAAGCTCAGCGTGCGTCGCCCACCAGGGTGGGCGGGTGGCGTTAGAGCGGGCGGATGTTCTCAGCCTGGGGACCCTTGGGGCCCTGGGCGACCTCGAACTCCACCTTCTGGTTCTCGTCGAGCGACTTGTAGCCGCCCGTCGCGATAGCGGAGTAGTGAGCGAACACATCCGCGGTTCCGTTGTCGGGAGCGATGAAGCCGAAGCCCTTTTCAGCGTTGAACCACTTGACGGTGCCTGTTGCCATGACGAAATTTCCTTCAAAAAGAGATGCATCGATCCCGGGACCCGGGACCGCGGGTCATCCGCCCCTCTGACACGACTCCGGCGGACCGGGCGGATCCGAGGACCTGACGACTTGTGAGCAACCCTAGCGGGTACCGCGGCGCAAAAGGGGGATGCGGCGACATTCGCGGGGGTGTTTCCCTGCGTGACGCCGTGGAGGGGTCGCGTGACGCCGCGTCCCCGGACCGTCGGCGCGGGGTCGGCCGGCGGCGTCGGAGGCGGCCGCCATGATGGGGGAGTGCACATCCTGGTCGCGAGGACGCCCGAGGGCGTGCGGCTCGTCGACCTCGACGCGGCGGGCGAGGTCGTCGCCGTGCGCGACGTCGGATCCGACGCGTGGCCGCGCCTCGCCGCCGAGCGCGAGCGCGCCGCCGACCCGCCGCGCTGGGTGTTCGACGACACGCGCACGTGGGCGCGCCCGCTCCTGGCCGCGGGCGTCCGGGTCGCGCGGTGCCACGACCTGCGGCTCTGCCACGCGATCCTCCGCCTCTCCACCCTCACCGCGGACAGCGCCCTCGCGCGCACGCCGCCCGGGCCGTGGGACCGCCCCGCCGGCATCGCTCGCGACCCGGCGCAGGGCGCCACCCTCTTCGACGACCTCGACGCGGCCGAGGGCCGGTCCGCCGACGAGCTCCTCGTCGAGCTCCGGCTCCAGCTCCAGGCCGTCGCCGGCAGCGCCGCGCCCGGTCGGCTGCGCCTGCTGCTGGCCGCCGAGTCCGCCGGCGCCCTCGTCGCCGCGGAGATGGAGCACGACGGCCTGCCCTGGGACACGGGCGTGCACGACGCCCTCCTCGTCGCGGCGCTCGGGCCGCGCCCGGCGGCGGGCGGCACGCCGGCGGCCCTCCAGCGCCTCGCCGCGCGCATCCGCGACGTCCTCCGTGCCCCGGACCTCAACGTCGACAGCCCGCCTGAGGTGCTGCGCGCCCTCCGCCGCGCCGGCATCGACGCCTCCAGCACCCGCCAGTGGGAGCTGCAGGAGATCGACCACCCGGTCATCGCGCCCCTCCTCGAGCACAAGAAGCTGTCCCGCCTGCTCACGGCCAACGGCTGGACGTGGATGGAGACCTGGATCCGCGACGGTCGATTTTACCCCGGCTACGTGCCCGGTGGCGTGGTCACCGGCAGGTGGGCGGCCAGCGGGGGCGGCGCGCTCCAGCTCCCCCGGCAGATCCGCTCGGCCGTGCGGGCGGACCCGGGCTGGCGCCTCGTCGTGGCCGACGCCGCGCAGCTCGAGCCGCGGATCCTCGCCGCCCTCGCCGAGGACCGCGCGATGGCCGACGCCGGCCGGGGCACCGACCTGTACCAGGGGCTCGTCGACGCCGGCGTCGTCGACACCCGCGCCCACGCCAAGGTCGCGATGCTCGGCGCCATGTACGGGGCCACGTCGGGAGAGAGCGGCCGGCTGATGCCCCGCCTCGTCCGCGCGTACCCGCGGGCCACCGGGTACGTGGAGCAGGCGGCGCGCGCGGGGGAGAGCGGCGGGATCGTCAGCACGCGGCTCGGCCGGTCCTCGCCGCCGCCCGCCGACGCCTGGCGCGACGTCCAACAGCGCGGACAGGGCGCCGAGGCGTCGCCGGCGGACGCCGCTCGCGCGCGCACCTCGGCGCGCGACCAGGGCCGCTTCACCCGCAACTTCGTCGTCCAGGGCACCGCCGCCGAGTGGGCGCTCAGCTGGCTCGCCGGCCTGCGTCGTCGGCTGGCGGCGCTGGAGCGACCCGGATCCCGTCCCCACCTCGTCTTCTTCCTGCACGACGAGGTCATGGTGCACGCGCCCGACGACCGCGTCGACGAGGTGCGGGCGGCCGTCGCCGAGGCCGCCGCGGAGGCCGGGCGCCTGCTCTTCGGCGATGCCCCCGTCGACTTCCCCGTGACGATCGCGGTGGTCGACGACTACGCCCAGGCCAAGTGACGCGGCCCTCCGGACGCGACGATGCCCGGCCCCCTGGGGGACCGGGCATCGGATGCTGCGGGGAGGATCAGCCGCCGGAGCCGACGTCGCCCTCGTGGTCGTCGCCCTCGGCGGTGTTGCTGCCCGAGCCGTCGGGCGTGGAGTCCGAGGACCCGCTCTCCTCGGTGACCGAGGAGGACTCCACGTGCTCCTCCGTGTGCGTCGTCGTGCCGTCGTCGTCGGTCGAGGTGCTCTCGTGGTCTGTGCTCATGCCCCGACCGTACGCCCGCCTCCCGCCCGGGGGAACCCCGCCGACGACGACCGCGACGGGCCGCGCCGACTTGGCCGCCGACCCCCGGGCGGCGAGGATGGGGGCATGACCGATCCCGTCGCCCCCGCCGCCCCCGTGCCCACCGACCCGGCGCAGGTCCTCGCGGTCTTCCGCGCGCGCCGCGAGCAGATGGTCGTCCTCCCGCAGGGCAACCTGGCCCTCGTCAACACCCAGTGGATCTCGCACGACGCGGCGCCGCAGCCCGTCTACGGCATCCCCGGCACCTGGTCGCCGCTCGAGCCCGGAGCGTCGGGCCTGCGCGTGCAGGCCTCCGCCGCGGACGGCCTCGTGGTGGACGGCGTGCTCGTGGACGGGGAGGCCGTCGTCCGCGGCCGCGACGACGCGGCGCCCTCCGCCGTGGTCGCGAGCGACACGGTCTCCGCCTTCGTCATCGCGAGCGAGGAGAGCACCTACGCGCTCCGCGTCTGGGACGCACGGTCCGAGGCCATCCGCGACTTCGGCGGGATCGACGCGTTCCCCTACTCCGAGGAGTGGGTCGTGAAGGCGGACTTCACGCCCATCGAGGGCGGACGCGCCATGGGCTTCGAGCACCTCAAGGACGACGGGGCGACCAAGGACAAGGTGGTCCCCGGGGAGATCACGTTCACGAAGGACGGCATCGACTACTCGCTCGCCGCGTTCCGCGAGGGGCGCGCGCTCCTGCTCGTCTTCTCCGACGCCACGAGCGGCGAGTCGACCTACGGGGTGGGCCGGTTCCTGATGGTGGCGCCGTCGCCCGACGGCACGATCACGCTCGACTTCAACCGCGCCTACCTGCCGCCGTGCGCGTTCAGCTACAACTTCAACTGCCCGATGCCGCCGAAGCAGAACCGCTTCGCCGTGCCCATCGAGGCGGGGGAGAAGAACGTGCTCGCCAAGGACGGCGGCCTCCTGCACTGAGCCCCCGGGTCTCGCCGGCCGCCGCGGCCTACGGTCGCGCGTCGCGGCGGACGGGCCGACCGCGACGCGGGGCGGCGGCGAGGCCGGTCGGGCGTGCGCCCGCGGCACCGGCGTCGAGGATCCGCCGCTCGGCCGCGTCGAGCCACGCGAGGCGCGCGGTCAGGGCGGCCTCCAGGGCGTCGGCCGCCAGCGCGGCGGCGAGCGGGACGTCGGCGCCGTCCGCCTCCCGCGACAGCGCGAGCTCCCGGGCGTCCGCGCGGGTGCGCTCCCGCTGCGCCCGGACCAGGGCGCCCGCGTCCGCGCCCGGCAGGGACAGCGCGAGGGCGACCTTCACGAGCAGTTCGTCGCGCGTCGCCGGCGGCCCGATCGTCGCCTCCAGCCACGCGCCGACGTCGGCACGGCCCGCGTCCGTGATCGTGTACGGCACGTGCCCGGCCTCGTCGGTCGCGCCCTTCACGACCAGGCCGTCGCGCTCGAGCCGGTCGAGGGTGTTGTAGATCTGGCCGACGTTGAGGGGCGCCGCGGTCCCGGTGCGGGCGGTGTACTCCGTCCGGAGCTGGTACCCGTAGCAGGTGCCCTCGGTGAGGATCGCAAGGAGGGCGTGCCGCACCGACATGCGTCCCCCGTCCCCGGCCCCGCGGGCCGCCTCCTGGAGCATAGGCATTCCCGGCATGCACGCCGACGGGACCCGCCGCCGCAGGGTCCTGATCCGGCCGCGACGCGTCCCCACCGGCGCGTCGCGCCCGCGATGTTGCCGATCCCCAGGATCACCCGTCATGATGAGGACCGTCGGCGTCCGCGCCGGCCGCACCGACAGGTGTGGAGCTCGTCCATCGCACGCAGATCGTTGGGGAAGACGCATCTGATCGGATGGAGGAGACCCATGGAAGCGCCCGTCGACAACTCAAGACCGGCTCGAGGGGTGCTCTACGTGCACTCCTCTCCTCGCGCGCTCTGCCCCCATGTCGAATGGGCAGCGGGTCGTGCGCTGGGTCACGCCGTGAACTTCACCTGGGACCCGCAGCCGGTGCTCAAGGGCGCCATGCGCGCCGAGCACTACTGGGAGGGGCCGCCAGGATCCGGTGCCGCCATCGCGAGCGGCCTCCGCGGGTGGGAGCACCTGCGCTACGAGGTCACCGAGGACGCCGGCCTCGGTCGCGACGGCGGCCGGTGGATGCACACGCCCGACCTCGGCGTGTTCTTCGCGCAGACGGACACCGCCGGCAACACGGTGATCCCCGAGGACCGGATCCGCTACGCGCTCGACGTCGCCGGCTCCAACACGCTGGAGCTCCACCGCGAGCTGCGCCTGGCCATGGGCCAGGCCTGGGACGACGAGCTCGAGGCCTTCCGGCACGCGAGCGACTTCAGTCCCGTCGTCTGGCTGCACAAGGTCGGCTGACCGGGCCGCGTCGGGCGACTCCTCCCGCCCGGCGCAGCCCGGCGACGCCGACGGTGCGTGATAGGTTCCACGTGATGAGACCGGGGGGCCTCGCCGCCGCTGCTCGGGGCACGTGGAGCGCGATCCGACCGGACGGCTCCGCGGGACCACCCCCTACCGGACGTGCGACGAGCACAGCGAGATCGGCGACGACACCATGCGGGAACGACTCTCCACCGAACGCCCCGCGCTGGCCCGCCTGTCGGGCCCGGCCCTCGTCGTCGCCTGCGCGGCGTGGATCCTCGGGTCGACCTACCTCCTCGCCCGGGACCCCCTCGTGGGGACCGCGGTCGGGCTGGCGCCCATCGTCCTCTTCTTCATCGTCCGCAACTCGGTGGTCCGGTTCCTCTTCGTCGTCGTCGGCGGGCTGCTCGTCCTCGGCTCCAGCGGTGACCTGAGCGCGAACAAGATCGTCTACGCGGGGCTCCTCATCCTGTGCGCCGCGGTCTCCGTCGGCCGGCTCATCGCCTCGCCCCCGTCCTACGCGCGCCACTTCAAGTCGCTGATCTGGGTGGGGCTCGCCCTGCTGGCGATCGTGAGCCTGAGCTACCTGGCGTCGCCCGCCGGCTCCGACCTGGGCACGTTCGGCCGGCAGGCGATCTTCTACCTCCTCATCGTGCTGGGCCCGGTCATCGGGCTGGACGCCGGCCGCGACATCCCCCCGCGCATCACGTACCCCCTCGTGGGCGTCCTCGGCCTCGTGGCGGCGATCGGGTTCGCCTTCGACTGGTTGGAGAGGCGCGGCGTCACCGCGCTCTCGTCCGGACGGTTCATCCTCTCCAGCCTCATGCTGCCGTCGTTCGCGTTCGCGCTGGCCCTCGTCATGGTGTTCCACGCGGAGAAGCGCCTGGCCCGCATCCTCTGGCTGGTGCCGGTCGTCGGCATCCCCATCGCGATGCTGGTCACCGGCACGCGCACCAACCTCATCGTCTTCGCGGCGGTCTTCGCCGTCCTGGGCCTCCAGCGGAGCATGCGCGTGCCGCCGGGGAAGATGCTCGGCCTCCTCGTGATCGGCGGCGTCGTGGGCGGCCTGGTCTTCCCGATCGTCGCCTCCGTCGCGATCGCCGACCCCGACTTCCTGCAGAGCCGCATCCGGGCCTCGCTGACCGTCCTCAACGGCGAGGGCGGCGCCGACCAGTCGTACGCGATCCGGCAGAACGCCTACGTCGTCGCCACGAGCCTCATCGACAGCAGCCCGGTGTTCGGCATGGGGCTCGGCTACACGATCCCCATCACCCTCGACACCCCGCTCCTCACGGTCGTGCGCCTGGGATGGCTCGGGACGGTGGCGGTCGCGGCGTTCATCGCGGCCATGGGCTGGTCGATCTGGAAGGCGACGCGCGCCATCGGCCCGTCGCCCGCCACGACGGCGTGGTGGGGGCTGCTCCTCGTGATGCTCTGCAACATCCCCTTCGGCACGCCGTTGGAGGACCGCGGGTTCGGATTCACCCTGCTCCTCGCGACCGTGGCGATCGCGAGCGGACTGCACGCCAAGACCCTGCAGGGTCCATCGGCCGCGGTCGCGGAGCCGGCCCCGAGCACGCAGGGCCTCACGCGGGGCGCCGCGGCGCCGACCCGCACCGGCATCCCCACCTAGGCACGACCGGGGCGCACGTCGGGGCAAGCCCGGTGCCTCCGGGGCCCCGCACGCACGAGGAGAGGCCCCGACCGGATGGTCGGCACCTCTCCTCGTGGACGCGCCGGCTAGACGCTGCGGAAGGCGATGACGGCGTTGTGGCCGCCGAAGCCGAACGAGTTGCTGATCGCGAGCAGGTCGCCGTCGCCCAGCGACCGCGGCGACGTGACCACGTCGAGCTTGATGTCGGGATCCTGCTCGGTGAGGTTGATCGTCGGGGGAGCGGTGCGCTCGGCCAGCGCCTTCACCGTGAACACCGCCTCGATCGCGCCGGCGCCGCCGAGCAGGTGCCCGGTGGAGGCCTTCGTGGCGCTCACCGGGATGCCGTGGACGGCCTCGCCGAACACGCGCTCGAGCGCCTTGTACTCCGCGATGTCGCCGACGGGCGTGCTGGTCGCGTGCACGTTGATGTGCGACACGTCGGAGCGCGAGTAGCCCGCGCCCTCGATGCTCGTGATCATGGCCCGCGCGGCCGCCGTCCCCTCGGGATCCGGGGCCGTGATGTGGAACGCGTCGCTGGTGACCGCGCCGCCGACGAGCTCCGCGTAGATGCGCGCTCCGCGGGCCGTGGCGTGCTCCTCGGTCTCCAGCACGAGCGCCGCGCCGCCCTCGCCGAGGACGAAGCCGTCCCGCGAGATGTCGTAGGGACGCGAGGCGCCCGCGGGGTCGTCGTTGCGCTTCGAGAGGGCCTGCATCGCCGCGAAGGAGGCGATCGGCAGGGGGTGGATGGAGGCCTCGGAGCCGCCGGCCACGATGATGTCGGCACGGCCCGCCTGGAGGTGCGCGTAGGCGCTGGCGATCGACTCGGTGCTCGACGCGCAGGCGGAGACCACGGTCTGGATGCCGGCGCGCGCGCCGAGGTCCATGCCGACCGCGGCCGCCGGCCCGTTGGGCATGAGCATCGGCACCGTCATGGGCAGGACGCGACGCGGGCCCTTCTCGCGGAGGGTGTCCCACGCGTCGAGCAGGGTCCACACGCCGCCGATGCCGGTGGCCCAGTCGACGGCGAAGCGCAGCGGGTCGACCTCGGGGGAGCCCGCGTCGGCCCACGCCTCGCGCGCCGCCGTGAGGGCGAACTGGCTGGACGGGTCGAGGCGCTTGGTCTCGATGCGCGCCATGACCTCGGACGAGGGAACCTTCGCCTGGCCGGCGAACGTGACCGGGATGTCCCACTTCGCCACCCAGTCCTGCTCGAGCGTGGTGATGCCCGACTCTCCGCGGAGGAGCGCCTGCCAGGTCTCCTCGGCGGTCCCGCCGAGGGGGGACGTGGCGCCGATGCCGGTGACGACGATCTTCTTGGGGGTGGTCATGCGTGGCGTCTCCTCGACGTCGGGAACGGGGGAGGGGGACGGCCGGCCCCGCGAGCGGGACCGGCCGTCCTCCGCGCGGTCAGGACTGCGCGTTGGTGATGAACGTGACCGCGTCGCCGACGGTCTTGAGGTTCTTGACTTCCTCGTCCGGGATCTTGACGTCGAACTTCTCCTCGGCGTTGACGACGATCGTCATCATCGAGATCGAGTCGATGTCCAGGTCGTCGGTGAACGACTTGTCCATCTCGACGGTGTCGGTGGCGATCCCGGTCTCGTCGTTGACGAGCTCGGCCAGGCCGGCCAGGACTTCTTCGGTGGACAGTGCCATGTGTATCTCCTCGTGGTTCGTGATGACCGGAACAGCTTATGGGGCGGGGCTCAGGGCAGGACGACGACCTGCGCGCCGAACACGAGTCCGGCGCCGAATCCGATCTGCAGGGCGAGTCCGCCCGAGAGCGACGGGTCCTCCTCGAGCAGACGGTGGGTGGCGAGCGGGATGGAGGCGGCCGACGTGTTGCCGGTGGTCTCGATGTCCCGCGCGATTGCCACCGTATCCGGGAGGCCGAGCTGCTTGGCGAACTCGTCCACGATGCGCATGTTCGCCTGGTGGGGGATGAACGCCGCGAGCTGGTCGGGCGCGACGCCGGCCCGGTCGAGCGCCTCCTTGGCGACCTTGGCCATCTCCCAGACCGCCCAGCGGAAGACCTTCTGGCCGTCCTGGCGGAGGGTGGGCCACGCGGATCCGTCGCGCATGCTCTTCAGGGTGCCGGTCATGCCGACGGCGTCCCAGTTGGAGCCGTCCGAGCCCCACACGGTGGGGGAGATGCCGGGGGCGTCGCTCGGCCCGACGATCGCGGCGCCGGCGCCGTCGCCGAGGAGGAACGAGATGGAGCGGTCCGTGGGGTCGACGATGTCGGACAGCTTCTCCGCGCCCACGACGAGGACGTACTCCGCGAGGCCCGACCGGATGAAGGAGTCGGCCTGCGCGATGCCGTAGGTGTACCCGGCGCACGCGGCCGAGATGTCGTAGGCGGGGGCCGGGTTGGCGCCGATGCGGTCGGCGAGGAGCGCCGCCATCGACGGCGTCTGCACGGTGTTGCTCACCGTGGAGACGAGGACGATGCCGATCTGCTCGGGCCGGATGCCGGCCTTCGCGATGGCCTCGAGCGAGGCGGTGGTCGCGAGGTCGACGGCGTCGACGTCGGCGCCCGCGCGCTTGCGGGTGACGATGCCGGTGCGCTGGCGGATCCACTCGTCGGACGAGTCGATGGGCCCGACGAGGTCGTCGTTGGGCACGTCGAGCTCGCCGCGGGCGGCGCCGAGGCCCCAGATGCGGGTGAAGCGCTCGACGACGGGCGCGGTCTGGATGGTGGGGCGGGGCTGGGCGGTCATGTGTCCCTGTTCGGTGTCGGGTGCGGCGGGATCAGGCGTGCGCGTCGAGCATGTCGATGGCCGCCGGGAGGTCCTCGGGGGTGGAGAGGGCGAGGGTCGGCAGCCCCTTGAGGCCGCGCTTCGCGAGGCCGGTGAGCGCACCGGCGGGGGCGACCTCGATGAGGCCGGTGACGCCGGCCGCGTCGAAGGCCTCCATGCAGAGGTCCCAGCGCACGGGGCTCGCGACCTGGCCCACGATGAGGTCGAGGTAGGCGGCGCCGGAGTCGACCCGGCTGCCGTCGCGGTTCGTCCAGACGGGGAACCGGGGGTCCCGGGGCGCGAGCGGGGCGACGGCGTCCCGCAGCACGTCGACCGCGGGGGCCATGTGGTGCGTGTGGAACGCGCCCGCCACCTGGAGCGGGATGACGCGGGTCCCGCGGACCGGCTCGGCCTGCAGGGCCGCGAGGGCCTCGGGCTCGCCGGCCACGACGATCTGCCCGCCGCCGTTGAAGTTGGCGGGCTCCAGGCCCAGCTCAGCCAGCCGCGCCAGGACCGCGTCCTGGTCGCCGCCGACGACGGCGCTCATGCCCGTGCGGGTGATCGCCGCGGCCTCGGCCATGGCGTCGCCGCGGGTGCGCACGACGCGCATCGCCTCGTCGTCCGTGAGGATGCCGGCTCCGGCGGCCGCCGTGATCTCGCCGACCGAATGCCCGGCGATGCCCGCGACGTAGGCGTCGCGGCCGTCGGCGAGGAGCGCGCGCAGGGCCATGATGCCCGCCGCCACGATCAGCGGCTGCGCGACCGCGGTGTCGCGGATGGTGTCCGCGTCCGACGTGGTCCCGTGGGTGACGAGGTCGAGCCCGGCGGCGTCGCCCAGCTCGCCCAGGAGCCGGGCGTGCTCGGGGTGCTCGAGCCACGAGGAGAGGAAGCCGGGCTTCTGGGAGCCCTGACCCGGGCAGACGACGATGATCATCCGTCCATCCTCCCAGCGCGGGGGAGGCCCGTCGGAGTCGAGGTCCTACAGAGGATCCCCGGCGACGTTGTCACGACGCCACACGATCCGCGGCTCACCGCGCCGCCTGGCGCTTCGGGCGCGCCCGACCGGACGCCTGCTGCTTCGGCACGACCGTCCCCGCCTCCGCGATGCTGCCGATGATGAGGGCCGCCTGGAGGATGAGGGCCTCCCGGGCCCCGGTCGCGTCCCAGCCGATGACGTCCGACACGCGCTTCAGCCGGTACCGCACGGTGTTGGGGTGCACGAACAGCTCCCGGGCGGTCGCCTCGAGCGAACGCCCGGTGTCGAGGTAGCACCACAGCGTCGCGAGCAGCTCGGTCGAGTGCGCCTGCAGGGGCTTGTAGATGCGGTTGATGAGCGTGGAGCGCGCGAGCGGGTCCCCGGCCAGGGCCCGCTCCGGGAGCAGGTCGTCGGCGAGCGTGGGACGCGGGGCGTTGCGCCAGGACCGCGCCACCGCGAAGCCGGCGAGGGCGGCCCGCGCGCTGCGGGAGGCCTCGACGAGGCTCGGCACCTCGTGGCCGAGCACGAGGTGGCCGTTCCCGAAGCCGGGCTCGAGCTGGGTGGCGATCTCCAGGAACGTCACGGGCGGCGCCTCGGAGTCCGGGGCGTCCGCATCCGCGACCGCGGGCGACGCGCGCCCGATCACGAGCACGAGCCGGCTGCCCTGCACGCCGATGAGCACGTCGGCGTCGAGGTGCCGGGCCGTGCGCCGCAGCTGGTCGACGTCGAGGACGGGAGGCGCCGTTCCGACGAGGACCGACACCTCGCCGTGCCCGTGCCACCCGAGGGCGGCGATGCGGGACGGCAGCTCGTCGTCGTACTCGCCCGACAGGATGCTGTCGACCACGAGGGCCTCGAGCCGCGCGTCCCAGAGGCCGCGGGCCTCGGCGGCGCGCGCGTAGACGTCCGCCGCCGCGAAGGCGATCTCCCGGGAGTAGAGCAGGATCGCATCGCGCACCGTGCGGTGCCGGTCGCGCACGCGGTCCTCGACGACCTCCACGGTGACGCGGATGAGCTGCAGCGTCTGCTGCAGCGTCACCGAGCGCAGGAGCTCCCGCGGAGCCGCGCCGAACACGTCCGCCGCGATCCACGGCGTCGAGTCCGGATCGTCGTACCAGTGGATGAACGACGTGATGCCGGCCTGCGCGACGAGCCCGACCGCGGACCGCCGCCCCGGCGGCATCCCGCCGTACCAGGGCAGCGTGTCCTCGAGCCGCTTCAGCGTCGCGCTGGCGAGCTCGCCCGACAGGGACCGGAGCCACGCCAGCGTCTCCGCCTTCGTCTCCCCGGTCTCCACGTCGGTGTCGTGCCGGTCGCTCGTCGTCACGTCAGGTGGGCGCAGCTCACGCCTCGCCGCCCGCCGATCCGGTCGTGCCGGCGTTGACGTCGAGGAGGCGGTACTTGTCGATCGCCCACTTGGGCGCGTCGCGGTCGACCTTGCCCTGCTTGGCCAGGCGCTGCAGCGTCTTCACGACCATCGACGGGCCGTCGATCGCGAAGAAGCGGCGGGCCGCCGGACGCGTGTCCGAGAAGCCGAAGCCGTCGGCGCCGAGGGTGGAGTAGTCGCCGGGGACGAACTGGCGGATCTGGTCGGGGACCGCGTGCGAGAAGTCGGTGACCGCGACGAACGGGCCCTCGGCTCCGCGGAGCTTCTCCTCCAGGTACGGGACGCGCTCCTCGGAGTGCGGGTGGAGCAGGTTGTGCTCCTCCGCCGCGAGGCCGTCCCGGCGCAGCTCGCCCCACGAGGTGACGGACCACACGTCGGCGGACACGCCCCAGTCGTCGGCGAGGAGCTGCTGCGCCTCGAGCGCCCACGGCACGGCCACGCCGGACGCCATGAGCTGCGCCTTCGGGCCGTCGACCCAGCCGTCCTTGAGCTTGTGGATGCCGCGGACGATGCCGTCGACGTCCACGCCCTCGGGCTCGGCCGGATGGATGATCGGCTCGTTGTACACCGTGAGGTAGTACATGACGTTCGGGTCCTCGTGCTCCCCGCCGTACATGCGCTCGAGTCCCGTGCGCACGATGTGCCCGATCTCGTAGGCGTACGCCGGGTCGTAGGAGACGACGGCGGGGTTCGTGGCCGACAGGACGAGCGAGTGCCCGTCGGCGTGCTGGAGCCCCTCGCCCGTGAGCGTGGTGCGTCCCGCCGTGGCGCCGATGAGGAAGCCGCGCGCCATCTGGTCGCCGGCCGCCCAGATCGCGTCGCCCGTGCGCTGGAACCCGAACATCGAGTAGAAGACGTAGATCGGGATGAGCGGCTCGCCCTGCGTCGAGTACGTGGTGCCGAGGTTCGTGAACGCCGCCAGGGCGCCCGCCTCGTTGATGCCCACGTGCACGATCTGGCCCTGCGGGCTCTCCTTGTAGGAGAGCAGCAGCTCGCGGTCGACCGACGTGTAGTGCTGGCCGTTCGGGTTGTAGATCTTCGCCGTCGGGAAGAAGGCGTCGATGCCGAAGGTGCGGGCCTCGTCCGGGATGATCGGGACGACGCGGTTGCCGAAGTCCTTCGCGCGGATGAGGTCCTTGAGCAGCCGGACGAACGCCATCGTCGTGGCGATCTCCTGCGTGCCCGAGCCCTTCTTGGAGATGCGGTACGCCGAGTCGTCCGGCAGCGAGATGGCCGTGTGCTTCGTGCGGCGCTCGGGGGAGTACCCGCCGAGGGCGCGGCGGCGCTCCTGCATGTACTGGATCGCCTCGTCGTCCTGGCCGGGGTGGTAGTACGGCGGCAGGTACGGGTCCGCCTCGAGCTGGGCGTCCGTGATCGGCACGCGCATCTCGTCGCGGAACTGCTTGAGGTTGTCGAGCGTGAGCTTCTTCATCTGGT
Organism: Clavibacter michiganensis subsp. tessellarius; assembly: GCF_021922985.1. Taxonomy (NCBI): domain Bacteria; kingdom Bacillati; phylum Actinomycetota; class Actinomycetes; order Micrococcales; family Microbacteriaceae; genus Clavibacter; species Clavibacter tessellarius. The sequence continues at coordinate 923,399 of NZ_CP040788.1, forward strand.
GGGTCGCGTTGCGGCCCTCGAAGCTCGGGCCGAGGCCGTAGCCCTTGACGGTCTTGGCGAGGATCACCGTGGGCTGGCCCGTGTGCTCGCTGGCCGCCTTGAAGGCCGCGTAGACCTTGCGGTAGTCGTGCCCGCCGCGCTTGAGGTTCCAGATCTGGTCGTCGGTGTAGCCCTCGACGAGCTTCGCGGTGCGCTCGTCGCGCCCGAAGAAGTTCTCGCGGATGTAGGCGCCGCTCTCGGCCTTGAAGGTCTGGTAGTCGCCGTCGGGCGTGCGGTTCATCAGCTCGAGGAGCGCGCCCTCGGTGTCCCGGGCGAGCAGGTCGTCCCACTCGCGGCCCCAGACGACCTTGATGACGTTCCAGCCGGCGCCGCGGAAGAAGCTCTCGAGCTCCTGGATGATCTTGCCGTTGCCGCGGACGGGTCCGTCGAGGCGCTGCAGGTTGCAGTTGATGACGAAGTTGAGGTTGTCGAGCTTCTCGTTGGCCGCGACCTGGAGCTGTCCGCGGCTCTCGACCTCGTCCATCTCGCCGTCGCCGAGGAAGGCCCAGACCTGCTGGTCGGAGGCGTCCTTGATGCCGCGGTTGGTGAGGTACTTGTTCGCCTGCGCCTGGTAGATCGCGTTGATCGGGCCGAGGCCCATCGAGACCGTGGGGAACTGCCAGAACTCCGGCATGAGGCGGGGGTGCGGGTACGACGAGAGGCCGCCGCCGTCGTGGCTCTTCTCCTGGCGGAAGCCGTCGAGCTGGTGCTCGCTCAGGCGTCCCTCGAGGAACGCGCGGGCGTAGGTGCCCGGGGACGCGTGGCCCTGCACGAAGACCTGGTCGCCGCCGCCCGGGTGGTCCTGGCCGCGGAAGAAGTGGTTGTACCCGACCTCGTAGAGGGCGGCGGAGGACGCGTACGTGGCGATGTGGCCGCCGACCGCGATGCCGGGGCGCTGGGCCCGGTGCACGGTGACGGCCGCGTTCCAGCGGATCCACGCGCGGTAGCGGCGCTCGAGGTCCTCGTCACCGGGGAACTCCGGCTCGTTCTCCGGTGCGATGGTGTTGATGTAGTCCGTGGTCGGGACCATCGGCACGCCGAGGTGCAGCTCCTTGGAGCGCTTGAGGAGGCTGAGCATGACGTCGCGCGCGCGACCCCGACCCTGCGCCTCGACGAGCCCGTCGAGCGACTCGTTCCATTCGGCGGTCTCTTCCGGATCGCTGTCGGTGTGGTTCACCGAGTACGGATCCTGGTCGTTGACAGTCACCCTCGACCTCTTCCTGTGGTGTGCAGACATCGTCTTCGGTGCCACGGGGCTCGAAGGGTGCGAGACCGCGCGTACGCCGAGGGCCAGCCTACCCATGCCGACCGACGGTCACGGACGACGGGCGGCGAGCCCCCGGACGGCGTCTCGGCGGCCCCCGCTGGACATCGCGGATCCCCGGCGTAAGCTCGTCACTCGTGCCAGACAGGGGACATCTGCCGGCACGGAAGGATCCGCACCCCATGGCCCTGGCCAACGACACACAGGCTCCCGACTTCGAGCTCGCCAACCAGTTCGGCGAGCGGGTCCGGTTGAGCGAGTACCGCGGTCACCGCGCGGTCGCCCTCGTCTTCTTCCCCCTGGCGTTCTCCGGCACGTGCACCGGCGAGATGTGCCAGCTCGAGGAGAACCTCGGCATGTTCGCCGACAGCCGCGTGGAGCTCATCGGCATCAGCGTCGACAGCAAGCACACGCTGCGGGCCTGGGCCGAGCAGCAGGGCATCGACTTCCAGCTCCTCGCCGACTTCTGGCCCCACGGCCAGGTCGCCAAGGAGTACGGCGTGTTCCTCGAGCAGAAGGGCTTCGCGAACCGCGCGACCTTCCTCATCGACACGCGCGGCATCATCCGCCGCAGCTTCATCACCGCGCCCGGCGAGGCCCGCGAGCTCGACGCGTACCGCTCCGCCATCCGCGACCTGGCGCTCGTCCCCGCCTGATCCCGTCGGCGCTCGCCGTCAGCTGAGGATGTTGACGGCACGCGCGATGACGAGCGCGAGGATCACGAAGCCCGCGAACGCCTGCAGCGCCATGAGGCCCTTGGCCCGGTGCGACAGCGGCATGACGTCGGTGGGGCTGTAGGCCATCGAGTTGGTCAGCGAGAAGTAGGCGTAGTCGACGAAGCCCGGCACCCAGTCCGCGTGCTCCGACGAGCGCCTGGCCACCTCGGACACGGCCCCCGCGTCCTCGTCCTGGGGGAAGCGGAAGTCCGCCGGCGCGAGAGACGCCCGGGCGTGGGTGCGGCGCGCGATGGGCCCGCCGCGGTCCATCTCCCAGTAGACGAGCGCGAACGCCAGCATGTTCGTCGTCCACACCTGCAGCGCCGTCAGGAGCAGCTCCGGACCCGCCTCCGAGGCGTCGACGAGGGCCACCACGAGCAGCACGAGGCTCACCTGGTTCGCGACCAGCAGGAGGCCGCCGAGGGCGAGGCCGAGGCCGCGCGACCACGTCGTCTCCCGGTCGAGGCGGCGCGGGTTGAGCGCGACCAGCGGGACGAGCAGGGCGACGGCCCCGACGACCACGGCGATCCGCACGCCCCCGGGCACGGCGGTCGGCGCGACGCCGTACAGCGCGACCGCGGCGAGGAGGCCGAGCGCGGCGGGCCAGCGGGACTCCGCGACGGCACGGCGCGAGGGGTGGGTGGGCACGGGGGAGAGGCTACGGCGATCGCCGCCGGGGGAGCCGGGGCGCGCCGACGCGGTCGACTAGCATGGCGGGGCGCCGGATCCCCGGCCGTCGGGGCCCTTAGCTCAGTTGGTAGAGCGCCACGCTTACACCGTGGATGTCGTCGGTTCGAGCCCGGCAGGGCCCACCTCCGGTCCCGCTCCCCGTGCGCCGATCGAGGACAGGCCGCGCACCAGCAGGTCGATCCCGAAGTCGAACGCGTCCGCCGCCTCGCTCTCCGCGTCGGGGTCGGCGGCGACCACGCCGAGGCGGACGAGCTGGGTCCGCTGCTGCTCATGGGCCACGTGGCCGAGCACGAAGTGCAGCAGCGCGCCCGCCGCGCGGTCGGCCGTGTCGGCGGGGAACCCGTCGGCTGCCACCGCCAGGGCGAGCGCGTCCCGGGCGTCCGCCGCGCCCAGGCCGAGCGCCGTCGTGCTCGCGACGACCTCGGCGCCGTCGCGGTGGGCGAGGAGCGCGAGGCGCAGCGCCGACGCCTGGGCGCGGACGCCCGCCGTCCGGGCACGCGCGGAGCCCGAGCCGTGGCGGTCCCACGCCGCTCCGGCCACGATGCGGTCGGCGACCGCCGCCAGGAGGGTCTGCTTGTCCGGGTAGTGCCAGTAGAGCGCGCTCGGCTGCACGTCGAGGGCGGCGCCGAGGCGCCGCATCGTGAGATCGGGGAGGCCGTGCTCGTCCAGGATCCGGAGGGCGGCCGACGCGACGTCGTCGCGGGTGAGGCGCCTCCCGCCGCGCGCATCGGCCATGCGCTCACTATAGTGAACGGCGTTCAGGAGGGACCCCGGCGCCGACGTCCGCGCCCGTCCCGCCCGCCGACCCGAAGGATGCCCGTGACCCCGTCCTCCCACCCCGCCCGCGTCTCCGAGCAGGTGGAGCGCGCCCCGCGCGTCGACGCCACCGACCTGGCGCGGGTAGCGGTCCTGGCCGCCGTGATCGCGGTGCTCGGCCTGCCCGGCGGCATCAGCGTCCTGGGCGGCGTGCCCATCACGGCGCAGACGCTGGGGGTGATGCTCGCCGGCGCGATCCTCGGCCCGTGGCTCGGCGCCCTCTGCATCGTCGTGCTCCTGCTGCTCGTCGCCGTCGGCCTCCCGCTCCTCTCGGGCGGCGCGGGCGGGCTCGGGGTGTTCGCCGGCCCGAGCGCCGGGTACCTCGTCGGCTGGATCCTCGGCGCGCTCGTGGTCGGGCTCGTGGTCCACGCGGGCGGGCGCAGACCCGTCGCCTGGCGCACGGCGATCGGCATGGCGGCCGGCGGGATCCTCGCGATCTACGCCGTCGGGATCCCCGTCCAGAGCGCGGTGACCCGCCTGCCCCTCGGCGAGACCCTCCTCACCAGCCTCGTCTTCCTGCCGGGGGACGCGATCAAGGCGGTCATCGCGACGGGCATCGTCATGACCCTGGTCCGCGGCTACCCGCGCGCCTTCCGTCGCCGCGCAGGCTGGACCCGGAGCCCCGCCGCGCGCCCGGTCCCGACGACGTGACGCATCCCGCGCTGCGGCTCGACGGCGTGGGCGTCCGGCTGGGCGACGTCGACGTGCTCGAGGGCGTGACGCTCGACCTCGACGCGCGCACGGTCGCGGTGGTCGGCGAGAACGGCTCCGGCAAGAGCACCTTCGCCCGGCTCGTCGGCGGGCTGATCCGGCGGGACGCGGGCGACCTCCGCGTGCTCGGCCTCGATCCGCAGCGCGACGCCCGCGAGCTGCGGCGCCGCGTGGCGCTGGTGTTCAGCAACCCCGACGCGCAGATCGTGATGCCGACCGTGCGGGAGGACGTCGCCTTCTCCCTGCGGCCGGAGCGGCTGCCGCGGGCGGAGGCCGACGCGCGGGTGGATGCGGCGCTCGCGCGTCTCGGGCTGGGTGACCTGGCCGACCGTCCCGCCCACGACCTGTCCGGCGGCCAGAAGCAGCTGCTCGCCCTGGCGGGCGCGTTCGTCCGCCGGCCCGAGCTGGTGATCGCCGACGAGCCGACCGCGTACCTCGACGCGCGCAACGCCCGGCGGGTCGCCGACCACCTGTTCGAGGACGGGCACCGGCTGGTCCTCGTCACGCACGACCTCGCCGCCGCGCGGCGCTGCGACGTCGCGGTCCTCTTCGCCGAGGGGCGCGTGCGCCGGGTCGGGACCCCCGACGAGGTCGTCGCCGAGTACGAGGCGATGCTCGCGTGACGGCGACGGGATCCGCCGCCGGACGCCTCGCGCGGATGCCCACCGGGCCGAAGCTCGTCCTCGTCGCGGCCGTCGTGCTCGGCGTCTCCCTGCTGCCGTCGACGTGGGCGGGGGCGGTCGCCGCGACCGGGATCGCCGTGGTCGCGTACGCGGTCGCCGGCCTCGGGGACGGCGCCATCGGGCTGCGCGCGCTCGGGCGCCAGGTGCGCGCGACGCGGTGGATCCTGCTGTTCACCCTGGTGACCCAGCTGGTCCTCCTGGGCGTCGAGCCGGCGGTGTCGAACACCGCGCGCATCGCGGCGGCGATCGCCCTGCCGGGCCTCCTGATGCTGACGACCTCGACGACCGCGCTCCTCGACGCCGTGGAGCGGGGACTGCGGCCGGCCGGACGGCTCGGCCTGGACTCCGAGCGCGTCGCGCTGCTGCTGGCGGTCACCGTCTCGACCGTGCCCGTGCTCGCGCGCCTCGCCCGCGACGTGCGCGACGCGCAAAGGGCCCGCGGCGGACGCGCGGGGATCACGACCTCGGTCGTCCCGTTCCTCGTCGTCGCCCTGAAGCACGCGGACGACCTGGGCGACGCCCTCGCGGCGCGCGGCGTGCGCTGACGGGACGCGGGCGCGGGGGAGCGCCCCGTGCATCCGTTAGGGTCCTCACGGTCTTCCCCGCTACTGTTCGACCATGAGCCCCGACACCGCCGACGACGAGGCCTCCTGGTCCGTGGTCGACGCCGCGACCCACGGGTCGAGCACGCACCCCGGATCGTCGCAGCGCGCGCTCTGGCCGCTGGAGCCGCTCGTGCCGACCGCAGGGATCCTGCCCGAGGTCACGGCGGCCGGCGGCGCGGGATCCGCCGCGCCTCGCGGACGCCGCGGCTGACGCCCTCCCGCGCGCCGGCGCCCGACGCCCCTTCGTTACGATGGGCGACGTGACCCCCACCCTCGCCGACGCCGTCCGCGCCATCGAGGACGCCTGGCCGCCCGCGGGCGCGTCGGACTGGGACTCCTCCGGCCTCGTCAGCGGCGATCCGCGGCGTCCCGTCCGCCGGATCCACCTGGCCGTCGACGCCGTGCGCACGACGGTGGACGAGGCGGTCGACGTCGGCGCCGACCTCCTGCTCACGCACCACCCCCTGCTCCTCCGCGGCGTGACGACCATCGCCGAGACCGGCTACAAGGGCGCCCTCCTCGCCGACCTCGTCCGCGCGGACTGCGCGCTCTACGCCGCGCACACCACGTCCGACGTCGTCGAGGACGGCACGTCCGGGCGCCTCGCCGCGCTGCTCGGGATCCTGCCGGAGACGCTCCGGCCCATCGAGCCGGCCACCGACGGCGTCCGCGGCATCGGCCGGGTCGGCGACCTGCCCGCCGCGACGACGCTCGGGCGCCTCGCCGCCGAGCTCGCCCGGATCCTGCCGCCGACGGCCACCGGCATCCGCGCCGCAGGGCCCTACGACGCTCCCGTCCGGCGCGTCGCGCTGTGCGGGGGAGCCGGCGACTCGCTCCTCGGCTCCGCCGCCGTCACGGGCGCCGACGTCTACATCACCTCCGACCTCCGCCACCACCCCGCCAGCGAGGCGCGCGAGTCCGCGGCGCTCCGCGGCGGGACCCCGTACCTCCTCGACACGTCGCACTGGGCGAGCGAGTGGCTGTGGCTCGACGTCGCGGCCGAGGCGCTCCGCTCCGCCCTGCCCGGCACCGAGGTCACGGTGAGCGACATCCGCACCGACCCCTGGGACTTCGCCGTCACCCAGTGACGCACGCGGCTCGCGCCGCACCCGCACCACCGGCCGGCGCGCACGCCGCACCGCCGCACCACGAGAGGGAGAGCATGAAAGCCGATCCGAGCGTCCAGAAGGAGCTCCTCGACCTGCAGGAGATCGACACCCGTCTCACGCACCTGCGCGGCCGCCTCGCGCAGCTCCCGCAGCTGAAGCAGATCGACGCGCTGCAGCGCGAGATGGACGGCGTCCGCCGTCGCCTCGCCGAGCGCACGGGCGTGGTCGAGGACGCGCAGACGGAGCTCGCGCGGATCGAGTCCGACGTGGCCGTCGTGCAGGCGCGGATGGACCGCGACCGCAGCCGCATCGAGGCGGGCGGCAGCTCCAAGGACGTGCAGGCGCTGGAGCGCGAGCTCGAGTCGCTGCTGCGTCGCCGCGGCAACCTCGAGGAGGTCGAGCTGGAGGTCATGCAGCGGCTCGAGGAGGCCCAGGCCGCGCAGGCCGAGGTGGCCGTGGAGCGCGACGCCCTCGGGGAGCGGATCGCCACCCTCGAGGCGGAGCGCGATGCCGCGGCCCTCGAGCTGCGCGTGCAGGCCGAGCAGGCGCAGGACGACCGCGACGCGCTCGCCCCGCGGTTCCCCGCCGACCTCCTCGCGCTCTACGAGAAGCAGCGCGCCCGCTACGGCGTGGGCGCCGCGATGCTCCACCGCGGCATCTCGCTCGGCAGCAACATCGCGCTCCACCAGAGCGACCTCGACGCGCTCCGCAAGCGCGCGCCCGACGACGTCGTCATCGACCCCGAGAGCAACGCGATCCTCGTGCGCACCGACGAGTCCGGCCTCTAGGGGCGTCGCCCGCGGGCGCCTGCCCTAGACTCGTCCCGCGGATGGGTCGGCAAGACGGTCGCGCCGCGGAGGAGCCCGAGAGGGCGAGACCGCGTCGAGGAACGTCCGGGCTCCGCAGAGCAGGGCGGTGGGTAACACCCACCCGGGGCGACCCGCGAGACAGTGCAACAGAGAGCAGACCGCCCGTCGCGCGAGCGGCGGGTGAGGGTGAAACGGCGGTGTAAGAGACCACCAGCGGCCCGAGTGATCGGGTCGGCTATGCAAACCTCGCCCGGAGCAAGGTCGAACAGGGGACGCACAGGCTGCTCGTCCAGTCCCCGGGTAGACCGCTGGAGGGCTGCGGTGACGCAGCTCCGAGATAGATGGCCGTCCATGGTGCCTCGGCACCGGGACAGAACCCGGCGTATCAGCCGGCCCATCCGCACCCCGCACGGAGAAGCGGCCGGGACCCCTGGGGATCCGGCCGCTTCCGTCGTCTAGGCGATGCCGCGCGTCAGTCCTCGGGCTTCGTCTTGTCCACGAGCTCGGCGGCGGGGGCGTGCGTGCTCGCGCCGACCGCGTGCGCGGCCAGGGCCGCCGCGCCCATGATGCCCGCGTTGTTGCGGAGCTCCGCCGGCACGATGGGCGTGCGCAGGCGCAGCAGCGGCAGGAAGTGCTTGTGGTTCTTGGAGACGCCGCCGCCCACGATGAAGAGCTCCGGCCACATCAGCTTCTCGAGCTGGCCGTAGTAGACCTGCAGACGCGCCGCCCACCGCTTCCAGTTGAGGTGCGCGCGCTCCTTGGCGGCGTACGAGGCGCGGCGCTCGAAGTCGCGCCGACCCGCCACGTCCATGTGGCCGAGCTCCGCGTTCGGGATGAGGACGCCGTCGTGGATGAGGGCCGTGCCGATGCCGGTGCCGAGCGTGGTCATGATGACGAGGCCGCGCACGTCCTTGGCCGCGCCGTAGCGGGCCTCGGCGTAGCCGGCCGCGTCGGCGTCGTTGACGAAGGTGATCTCGAGGCCCAGGCGCTCCTCGAACAGCTTCTCGGCCTCCAGGCCGATCCAGGTGGGGGAGACGTTCGCGGCCGACATGGTCGTGCCGTGCACGATCGCCGCGGGGAAGCAGACGCCCAGCGGCGTGCCCGCCGGGACCTCGCCGAGCGCCTCGATGATCTGCTTCACGGTGGCGACGATGTCCTCGGGCTCGCCGCCCTGCGGCGTCGGGAGCTTCACGCGCTCGCTGCGCAGCTCGCCGGTCGCGACGTCCACGATGGCGCCCTTGATCCCCGTGCCGCCGATGTCGATGCCGATTGCGGTCGTCGCGTCCTCGCTCATGCAAGCGACCCTACCGGCTCGTCCGACCGCGTCCCGCCCGGCCGGCGGGCTCCCGCGGGCCTAGCATCGGCAGCATGAGCGACAGCGACGAGCAGTACTGGTACGACGACCGCACGGGCGAGGTGGAGAAGGGGATGCTGTCCCCGGGCGTCCACCGCATCGGCCCGTTCGCCACCGCGGAGGAGGCCGCCGCCGCGCCGCAGCGCCTGCGCGAGCGCTCCGAGCAGTGGGCCGCCGAGGAGCGCGACGCCGACTGACGGCGTCAGTCGGAGTAGCTCTCCGCCTCCGACGGGAACGCGCCCGCGACGACGTCGTCCCGGTAGCGCGTGGCGGCGTCGAGCAGCACCCGGCGCATGTCCGCGTAGCGGCGCACGAAGCGGGGGACCCGCCCCGAGGTGAGACCGGCGAAGTCGGTCCACACGAGGATCTGCCCGTCGGTGCCGCGGCCGGCGCCGATGCCGATGGTCGGGATCCGCAGCTCGGCCGTGACGCGCCGCGCGATCTCCTGCGGCACCATCTCCAGCACGACCGCGAACGCGCCCGCGTCCTCGACGGCGCGCGCGTCGGCGAGCAGCGCCTCGGCCGCGTCGCCCCGGCCCTGGATGATGTGCCCGCCCAGGCCGTGCTCGCTCTGCGGGGTGAAGCCGACGTGGCCCATCACGGGGATGCCGGAGGAGACGACCCGGCGGATCTGCTCGGCGCTCCGCACGCCGCCCTCGAGCTTCACGGCGTGGGCGCGCGCCTCCTTCATGAACCGCACCGAGGTGGCGAGCGCCTGGTCGGGCCCCGACTCGTAGGAGCCGAAGGGCAGGTCGGCGACGACCAGCGCGCGCTGGGCGGATGCGGCGACGGCGCGCGCCAGCGGGAGGAGCTCGTCGACCGTGACGGGCACGGTGGTGTCGTAGCCGAGCACGGTGTTGCCGGCCGAGTCGCCGACGAGCAGGAAGTCGATGCCGGCCTCGTCGAAGACGCCCGCGGTGAGCATGTCGTAGCTCGTGAGCCCGGTGATCTTGAGGCCCTGCTCCTTGGCCCGGGCGAAGTGGCGGACGCGCACGCGCTTCGGGGCCGCCGAGGGCTCGGACGGGAGGCGGGCGGGCTCGGGCGGGGTGACGGCAGCGTCGGGGCTCTGCATGTCCGCGAGTCTACGGGCGGGCCCCGCCGCGATCCGCGCCGCCCCTGGTCAGCCGGTAGGTTGGACACCGACGAGAGGGTGGTGGATGGACAAGCAGCGTGACTTCGTCCTACGGACGATCGAGGAGCGCGGGATCAAGTTCGTGCGCCTGTGGTTCACCGACGTGACCGGCACCCTGAAGTCGGTCGCGATCGCCCCGGCCGAGGTCGAGGGCGCGTTCGCGGAGGGCCTCGGGTTCGACGGCTCCGCCATCGAGGGCCTCACCCGCTCGTACGAGGCCGACATGCTCGCCCACCCGGATCCGACGACGTTCCAGATCCTCCCGTGGCGCGGCGAGATCGACCCCACCGCGCGCATGTTCTGCGACATCTCCACGCCCGACGGGCAGCCGGCCATCGCCGACCCGCGCAACGTCCTCAAGCGCACGCTGGAGAAGGCGGCCGACCGCGGCTTCACCTTCTACACGCACCCCGAGATCGAGTTCTACCTGCTCAAGTCGAGCGAGTTCGGCGTCGACGGCCCGGAGCCGGTCGACGCGGCGGGCTACTTCGACAACGTCCCCGGCGGCACGGCGCACGACTTCCGCCGCCGCTCGGTGCGGATGCTCGAGGACCTCGGCATCTCGGTCGAGTTCAGCCACCACGAGGCGGGGCCCGGCCAGAACGAGATCGACCTCCGCTACGCCGACGCGCTCACCACGGCCGACAACATCATGACCTTCCGCACGGTCATCAAGGAGGTTGCGATCGAGCAGGGCGTCTACGCGACGTTCATGCCGAAGCCCCTGGCGCACCAGCCGGGCAGCGGCATGCACACGCACATGTCGCTGTTCGAGGGCGACGTCAACGCGTTCTACGCGTCGGGCGCCGAGTACCAGCTGTCCACGATCGGGCGGCAGTTCATCGCCGGCCTGCTCAAGCACGCCCCCGAGATCACGGCGGTCACCAACCAGTTCGTGAACTCCTACAAGCGCCTCTGGGGCGGCGGCGAGGCCCCGAGCTTCGTCACGTGGGGCCACAACAACCGCTCCGCGCTCGTCCGCGTCCCGCTGTACAAGCCGAACAAGGGCAACAGCTCCCGCGTCGAGTACCGCGCCATCGACTCCGCCGCGAACCCGTACCTCTCGTTCTCGCTCATGCTGGCCGCGGGCCTCAAGGGCATCGAGGAGGGCTACGAGCTCCCCGCCGAGGCCGAGGACAACGTCTGGAGCCTGAGCGACGCCGAGCGTCGCGCCCTGGGCTACGCGCCGCTGCCGTCGAGCCTCGACCACGCGATCCAGCTCATGGAGCGCTCGGAGCTCGTCGCCGAGACGCTGGGGGAGCAGGTGTTCAACTACGTCCTGCTCAACAAGCGGCAGGAGTGGCGCGACTACCGCGCCCAGGTGACGCCGTACGAGCTGCGCTCGAACCTCGAGATGCTCTGACGCGGATCCGCGCCCGACGCACCCGCACCGACATCCGACGACGAGGCCGGAGCCCCCGATGAGACGCGGACAGACCCTGACCGGCGCGCTCGCGCGCGCCGGATTCGCCCGGCTCAGCGAGGTGGGAGCCGCGCTGGCGGAGGCGGCGGACCTCTCGGGGTGGGCCGAGGCCGACCTCGTGGAGGCGCTGACCCCGAGCGCGGACCCCGACGCGGCGCTCGACGCGCTCGTCCGGCTGCTCCGCATCGACCCGGAGCGCACCCGCGCGGTCCTCGGCGACGGCGACGCGCGGCACCGGCTGGCCCGGGTGCTCGGATCCTCCGCGGGCCTCGCCGACTTCCTCGCGCGGCACCCGGCCGAGCTCGACGGGTTCGCCCGTCCGCTCGCCCACCTGCCGGCTCCTGGCGACGTCCGCGACGTGCTGCTCCGGTCCGTCGGCGCGGTCGAGGGCGTCGCGGCGACCACCGGAGCGGAGGCGCGCGCGGCGCTCCGCATCCGGTACCGCGCGCTCGTGGCGCGCGTCGCCGCCTGGGACCTCGTGCACCCGGACCCGCTCGTCGCGGTCCGCCCCGTCACGGCCGCCCTGGCCGACCTCGCCGGCGCCGCCCTCGAGGCGTCGCTCGCCGTGGCGCGCGCCGAGCTGTCCTCGCCCGGCACCTTCGGGCGCGCGCGTCCCGAGGAGATCGCGGCGACCCGGCTCGCCGTCATCGGCATGGGCAAGGCGGGGGCGCGCGAGCTGAACTACGTGAGCGACGTGGACGTCATCTTCGTGGCCGAGGCCGCGCTCGACGCCGACGGCGAGCCCGTCATCGAGCCCCATCGGGCGGTCGAGCTCGCGACGCGGCTCGCCGTGCTCACCATGCGCGGGATCGACGAGCACGAGGTCGAGCCGGCGCTCTGGGAGGTGGACGCCAACCTCCGCCCCGAGGGCAAGGCGGGCGCGCTCGTCCGCACCCTCGACTCGCACCTGGCCTACTACGACCGGTGGGCCAAGGACTGGGAGTTCCAGGCGCTGCTGAAGGCACGGCCGCTCGCCGGCGACGCCGAGCTGGGGGACCGGTACGCCGCCGCGGTCGCGCCGCTCGTCTGGTCGAGCGCCTCCCGCGAGGGCTTCGTCGGGCAGGTCCAGCGGATGCGCACGCGCGTCACCGACAACATCCCCGCCGACCAGCTGCACCAGCAGATCAAGCTCGGGCCGGGCGGCATCCGCGACATCGAGTTCACGGTGCAGCTCCTGCAGCTGGTGCACGGCCAGACCGACGAGGAGGTGCGGCAGCGCGGCACCCTGCCCGCGCTCGTCGCCCTCGCCGACGCCGGCTACATCGGCCGCGTCGAGGCCGGCGACTTCGCACGCGACTACCGCTACCTGCGCCTGCTCGAGCACCGCCTGCAGCTCGAGCGCCTGCATCGCACGCACCTCATGCCCGTCGACGAGGAGCGCCTGCGCGCCCTCGCGCGCAGCACGGGCCTCGACGGGCGCGCGGAGGAGCTCGTCGCGCGGTGGACGGCCACCAAGACGCGCGTCCGCACGCTGCACGAGCGCCTCTTCTACCGACCGCTGCTCGCGGCCGTGGCGTCGCTGCCGGAGGAGACCCTCGCCCTCACGAGCGACCAGGCGGCGGCGCGCCTCTCGGCCATCGGGTTCGTCGACGCGCGCGGCGCCCTCGGCCACATCCGCGCGCTCTCCCAGGGCGTCTCGCGGAGCTCCGCCATCCAGCGCCACCTCCTGCCCGTGCTGCTGCAGTGGTTCGCCGACGGCCCGGATCCGGACCACGGACTCCTCGCGTTCCGCCGGCTCAGCGAGGCGCTGGGCGAGGCGACGTGGTTCCTCCGGATGCTGCGGGACTCGGCGGGTGCGGCGCAGAGGCTCACGCAGGTGCTGTCGGGATCCCGCTACGTCTCGGAGCTCCTCGACCGCGTCCCCGAGGCCGCCGCCTGGCTCGCCCGCGACGAGGACCTCCGCCCCCGCTCCCGGGCGGCGCTCGACGAGGAGGCCCTCGCCACGGTCAACCGCCACCCCACGGCCGACGCAGCGGCCGCGGCGCTGCGCACGCTGCGGCGCCGCGAGGTCCTGCGCCTCGCGATCGGCGCCATCGTGGGCGTCACGCACGTCGAGACCCTCGGGCCGTCGCTCGCGGCCATCACCACGGTCACCCTGCGCGGGGTGATGCGCGCCATCCGCCGGGAGGACGGGCCCTGGCCCGAGTACGCCGTGGTCGCCATGGGGCGCTACGGCGGGGCGGAGCTCGGTTTCGGGTCCGACGCCGATGTCATGCACGTGTACCGCCCGATCGCCGGCATGGACCCCGACCTCGCGCAGCGCCGGGCCCAGCTCATCTCCTCGGAGCTGACGCGGCTCACCGAGGACTCGCGCCTGCCGCTCGACCTCGACACGGGCCTCCGCCCCGAGGGGCGCAACGGGCCCGTCGTCCGGTCGTTCGCCTCGTATCGCGCCTACTACGAGCGCTGGTCGCTCACCTGGGAGGCCCAGGCCCTGCTGCGGGCCCGCGGCGTGGTCGGCGACAGCGGCCTCATCGCGGACTTCACGGAGCTCGCCGACCGGATCCGGTACCCGTCCGCCATCGGCGAGGCCGACGTGCGGGAGATCAAGCGCATCAAGGCGCGCGTGGAGAACGAGCGCCTGCCGCAGGGCGCGGACCCGACGCGTCACCTCAAGCTCGGCCGCGGCTCCCTGAGCGACGTCGAGTGGCTCGTCCAGTTGCTGCAGCTGCAGCACGCGCACCGGCACCCGGCCCTGCGCACGCCGACGACCCTCGGCGCCCTGGACGCGGCGGTCGAGGCCGGGCTCGTGGAGGCCGAGGACGCGGGTCGGCTGCGGGACGCCTGGCTGCTCGCGTCCCGCGTGCGATCGGCGATGACCCTCTGGACGAACCGCACGGCCGACGTCCTCCCGGCGGACCGCGCGGCGCTCGACGCCATCGCCCGCCTGCTGGAGTACCCGCCCGGATCCGCGTCGGTCCTCGAGGAGGAGTACCTCGGGGTCACGCGCCGGTCGCGCGCGGTGTTCGAGCGGCTCTTCTACGGGCTCGACGACCGCGTCGACCCCCTCGGGTCCTGAGGCCGCATCGGCCCCGCGGGTCCTGACGCCGAGGCACGGCGCCCGCGCGAACGCCGAGCCGCCGTCCACGACGCCATCACCATCGCCATCGCCATCGACTTCGCGGACCCTCCTGCACGACGACGGGCCGCCCTCCCGGAGGAGGACGGCCCGTGCGTCATTCGCCCCGCTGCGGGGCGCCGGCGGGATCAGACGCCGTAGTACAGCTCGAACTCGAACGGGTGCGGGCGCTGCGCGAGGGGCTTGATCTCCATCTCGCGCTTGTACTCGATCCACGTCTCGATGAGGTCGGGCGTGAACACGTTGCCGGCCGTGAGGAACTCGTGGTCGGCCTCGAGCGCCTCGAGGGCGGCTCCGAGCGACGCGGGCACCTGCGGGATGTTCTTCGCCTCCTCGGGCGGGAGCTCGTAGAGGTCCTTGTCGACGGGCTCGTGCGGCTCGATGCGGTTCTTGATGCCGTCGATGCCGGCCATGAGCTGCGCGGCGAACGCGAGGTACGGGTTGCTCGACGCGTCGGGCGCGCGGAACTCGATGCGCTTCGCCTTCGGGTTCGTGCCCGTGATGGGGATGCGGATCGACGCCGAGCGGTTGCCCGCCGAGTACACGAGGTTGACGGGCGCCTCGAAGCCGGGGACGAGGCGGTGGTACGAGTTCACCGTCGGGTTCGTGAACGCGAGGATGGCGGGCGCGTGCTTGAGGATGCCGCCGATGTACCAGCGCGCGACATCCGACAGCCCGCCGTAGCCGGCCTCGTCGTAGAACAGCGGCTTGCCGTCGTTCCAGAGCGACTGGTGCGTGTGCATGCCCGAGCCGTTGTCGCCGAACAGCGGCTTCGGCATGAACGTGGCCGTCTTGCCCCACTGCTCGGCCGTGTTCTTGACGATGTACTTGAACTTCAGGATGTCGTCCGCCGCGTGCACCATGGTGTCGAAGCGGTAGTTGATCTCGGCCTGGCCGCCCGTGCCCACCTCGTGGTGCGCGCGCTCGAGGATGAGGCCGGCGTCGATCAGCTTGAGGCTGATGTCGTCGCGGAGGTCGGCCTGCTTGTCGACCGGGCTGACAGGGAAGTAGCCGCCCTTGTAGGGCGTCTTGTTTCCCAGGTTGCCGCCCTCCTCCTCGCGTCCCGAGTTCCAGGCGCCCTCCTCGGAGTCGACCGAGTAGAAGCTCGTGTGCTGGTTCACCTCGTAGCGGACGTCGTCGAAGATGTAGAACTCGGCCTCGGGCGCGAAGAACGCGGTGTCGGCGATGCCGGACGCGGCGAGGAACTTCTCGGCCTTCTTGGCCACCTGGCGCGGGTCGCGGGCGTAGATCTCGCCGTTGCGGGGGTTGTAGATGTCGAACACCATGATGAGGGTGCGCTCGATGCGGAACGGGTCGATGTAGGCCGTCGTCACGTCGGGGATGAGCTGCATGTCCGACTCGTGGATGCTCGCGAAGCCGCGGATGGACGAGCCGTCGAACAGCTGGCCGACGGAGAAGAACTCCTCGTCGACCGTGGACGCGGGGATGTTGAAGTGCTGCTGCACCCCGGGGAGGTCGGTGAACCGGATATCGAGGAACTTGACGTCGGTGTCCTTGATGAACGCGAGCACCTCGGATGAGTCTCTGAACATGTGGTGTCTCCAAAAGGGGGCCGGAGCGGATGAGACTGACGGTTTCAGCCTCTCCGACCCTAGGGGGAAGGGGTTACCTCGCCATAACCGCCGTGTTTCCGCGATGTTACGCAGGCTGCCCCGGGCGCGTCGCCGACTGTCCGCATGCCCGGGGGATCAGGGGATCCGCCGGCAGCGCGCCTAGGATCGAGGCGTGCCCGCGACCCCGTACAGCCCCGACCTCGGCGATCCCGGCCGGAACAGGTGGCCGGGGGAGCGCCTCGGCCTCCCGGAGCGGGGGCGCGGCTCGGTGGCCCGCGCGGGGCGCCGACTCGTCGGCGTCTGCATCGACTGGGCCCTCGCGGTGCTCGTCTCGTGGGCGTTCTTCGCCTACGACGCCTCGGCCACGCTCGCGATCTTCGCCGTGATGCAGTACGTCCTCATCGTCACCCTCGGCGGCAGCGTGGGCCACGTCGTGCTCGGCATGCGCGTACGGCCCCTCACGGGCGGGTACGTCTCCCTCTGGCGCCCCGCGCTGCGCACGGTCCTGCTCTGCCTGGTCGTGCCGGCCGTGGTCTGGAACGCGGATCAGCGGGGCCTCCACGACGTCTTCTCGGGCACCGTGCTCGTCCGCACCTCCTGATCGCGGGCCGTCGGTCGGGCATCCCGCTGACGGGGACCGGGATCAGCCGGGCTCGCACCCCAGGTAGACCAGCTCCGGGTCGACCCCTCCGAGCACCACGCGCGCAGGCGACCCGGCGCGGACCGCGCCCAGCTCGCGGCTCTCGGTCTCGCGGCCGTCGTCCGAGCGTCCCGTGGTCACCTCGAAGCGCGCGAGCGCCGCGCTGCAGTCCTCGGGCGCCGTCATGTCCAGCAGCGTGCACGACGTCGGGTCGACGCACTCGCTGGCCCGCGAGGCCGGGTCGAGGACCGGCACGACGACCGCGCCCTGCGTGAGGTCGGCGCCGATCGTCGTGAACTGCGCGCGCGTCGAGTCCTGGAACGTCACGAGGACCACCAGGATGCCGGCGAGGCCGCACACCGCGGCGATCGACGGGCCCAGTCCCCGACGGGCGAGCTCGCGGCGGGACCGTCCGTAGGGGTGCCGCCGCTCCGGCGCCGGGGAGGCGGCCGGTCGATCGCCGCGGTAAGCGCCCGCGGGGGCCGGACGCGCCGACGCCGCCGCTGCCGGTCGGGGCGACGCCGCTTCGCGGGGGATCAGCAGCGCGTCCCGCGCGAGGGTCAGCTGCACGAACCGCTCGTGCGCCGAGCGGAGCTGCTGCGGCGTCGCGCCGGGGAGCCGGTCGGGATGCGTGTCCCGGGCCCGGCGGGCGTAGGCGCGGCGGACGGCCGTCCGATCGGCGTCCACGTCGACGCCGAGGAGAGCCGCGGCGGAGACGGGATCCATGTGGTCAGTCTGCGCCGGGGCGGATGCCCGCGCAAACGGGCGGCGAGAGGCGGATCAGCGGGCGCGCGACGGGCGCACCTTGAAGGGGTCCACGCCCTTGGGGATCGGCATGCTGTTCTGTCCGAGCGAGGTCAGCCGGTTGTTGACGGCCAGCACCTCGGCCTTGGTGATGGTGCGGGGGAAGCGCTGCAGACGACCCGCGAGCTTGTGCAGCTCGACCGAGTCCGCGTCCGGGCCGACGAAGACGAAGTGGACGGGCACGTTGGGGAGGACGCGCGCGATCTTGCGCCGCTCGTCCTCGAGCATGCGCGTGGTGCGGCTCTTCGGCCCCTCGCCGATGAGGGCGACGCCCGGCCGCCCGACGGCGCGGTACACGGCGTCCTGCGACTTGCCGTTGACGGCGACGGGCATCTCGCTGCCGACCCAGCCGCGCTTCAGGGAGCTGCGGAGCACGACGCCGACGGCGCCGGGCTGGCCCTTGATCTGGAGGTAGGCCGCGCGCTCCGCCTTGCGCCCGAGGACGATGAGGAATGCGAGGACTCCGGCGAAGACGCCCGCGATGACGAAGAGGATGGCCGTGAGCCAGTTCCCGCCCGTCGCGAAGACCGCGAGGAGGATGCCGACGACGATGGGCCCGAGCAGCGCGAGGAGCATCCACCAGACCGAGCTCTTGTCGTAGCGCCGGGTCATCTGGAAGACCTGCCACATCTGCTTGATGCGGCCGGGTTCCTTGGGTGCCTTCGGAGAGGCTGTCTTGCGGGCCATGGTGCTCAGGATACCCGGTGCCCGGACGCGTCCCGGCACCGCGACGCGTCGGCTCCTCCTCAGGTTCGAGAACGCGACGCCGTCCCCGGACGGCCGCGGCGGTGCCGTCTCGATACGCGGCGTCGCGGATGCTCCGTGCACGAGGGCCCGCCCCTCCCGACAGGGGAGCGGCTGCCCGGGGAGGACGGTGGACGTGCAGGGAGCACGCGAGTCAGGGCGGGGTCCGCGCGAGGCGCGCACGCGAGAGGGGGAGCGACCGCCCGCGCGGACGCGCGGCGGCACGCGGCGGCGGACCGGTGCGGGATCCGTCGACGACGGATCCGTCCTCGCGGGATATCGGCTCGTCCGGCTCATCGGGCGAGGGGAGCGGACGCAGGTGTACCTCGGGCGTCCGACGGCGCCGCACGGCACCTCCGACGGGTCGTCAGGCAACGTCGCCGTCAAGGTGGTCCCCGCCTCGCGGCGGAGCCGCGGGGACACCGAGATCCTCGCGCTCCAGGCGGTCGACTCGGAGCACGTCGTGCACCTGCTCGACGTCGCGTCCCTCGCCGACGGCGGCGTGTGCCTCGTACAGTCCCTGTGCGCTCGCGGCACGGCCGCAGCGCTCGTGGGCAGGAGGGGCGAGCTGACGCCCGGGGAGGTGTGCACCCTGCTGACCTCCGTCCTGCGGGGCCTCGGCGACCTCCACCAGGTCGGTGTCGCGCACGGCGCGCTCGACCTCACGCACGTCCTCCTCGACGCGACGGGACGCCCGATCCTCGGCGGGCTCGGGTCCGCGCAGCTGCCGGGTGGAGCCCCAGGCGACGAGCCGGCAGCCGGACGCCACCACGGAATGGACCCGATGGCGGAGGACCTGGCGCGGGTGGCGCGCATGGCGGCGGCGCTCTGGACGCCCGGCAGGCCGACGGCGCGCTCGACCGACGCCTCCTGGGACGACTGGCTCGCCACGCTGGACGACGCGGTGCACGGCGAATCGGACCTCACCGCCCACGACCTCGCCGATCGGCTGCTGGAGATCGCGGACGCGGCTCCGCTGGCGGACGTGGCGTCCGACGGCCCCGGCGACGACCGGGGCCCGGTGGGCGGGACGGCCGGCTCCGGGGACGACCCGGCGGTCCTCGTGCGTCGACCCGAGCCCGAGCGGCGAGGGAGGCGACGGGAGCCGTCCACGAGCAGGGACGCCTCCGCCCGAGCCCGCCGGCACCGGGCTCCCCAGGAGACCCCCATTCGGCGGACGCGCGCCCGTCTCCGTGGAGCCGTCGCGACCGTCCGACAGGAGATGGCCCTCGTGCGCCCACGCGTGTGGATGGGCGGCGCGGCCGCGCTCCTCGTCGCCGCCTCGGGCGCCGTGGCCGTGCCGATGCTGGGGGCCGCCGCGCACGGGGCCCCGCAGGCGGTCGTCGGACCGACGATGCCGTCCGCGGACCCGGAGGCCGACGGCGGGACGACCGATGCGGTGCCGCCGGACGCCGCCCCGCTGCAGCCCGACGTCGACGCCGCATCCTCCCCGGACCCCGACGTCGCCGCACCGGCCCTGCTGCGCCTCCGGGCCGACTGCCTGCGCTCCTCCCAGGACGGGTGCCTCGGCGGGGTGGATCAGCCGGACTCCGCGATGGAGGATGCCGACCGCTCCCGGGCGCGCACGGGATCCGCGGACGCGGCTGCCCTGCACGCGACGGACCGCCTGGATCCGGCCCAGCGCCTCGGCGACTCGGCGCTGATCACGCTGCACGGGGACGCCGACGCCCCCCGACGCCGACCGGCCTCCCTCCTGATGGTCAGGGGGGAGGCCGGGTGGCGGATCCGCGACCTGATGGACGACCGGTGAGGTCGGCCATCAGGCCCCGGCGCTAGATGCCGAGGTCGGCGTCGAAGGCGCCGGCCTCGAGGCGGTTCTTCACCGCGACGAGGAAGCGCGAGGCGTCCGCGCCGTCGACGATGCGGTGGTCGTACGAGAGCGCCAGGTACACCGTGGAGCGGATGGCGATCGTGTCCTGGCCGTCGGCCGTGATCACGACGGGACGCTTCGTGACGATGCCCGTGCCGAGGATGGCCGACTGCGGGAGGAAGACCACCGGCGTGTCGAACAGCGCGCCGCGCGAACCCGTGTTGGTGAGCGTGAACGTGCCGCCGGCCAGCTCGTCCGGCGACAGCTTGTTGTCGCGCGTGCGGGCGGCGAGGTCGGCGATCTCGGTCGCGAACTGCGCGAGGTTCTTGCCCTCGGCGTCCTTGACCACGGGGGTGAGCAGGCCGCGCTCGGTGTCGACCGCGATGCTGATGTTCTCGTGGTCCGGGTAGACGATGCTGTCGCCGTCGACGGTCGCGTTGACGACCGGGTAGGCGCGCAGCGCCTCCGCGGCGGCCAGCGCGAAGAACGGGAGGAAGGAGAGCTTGACGCCCGTCTTCTCGACGAACTCGGCCTTCACGCGGTCGCGGAAGCGCGCGACCTTGGTGACGTCCACCTCGACGACGCTCGTGAGCTGCGCCGTCGACTGCATGGAGACGACGGCGCGGTCGGCGATGAGCTTGCGCATGCGCGACATCTTGGCCGTCGTGCCGCGCAGCGGAGACGTCTCGAGGGGAGCGGCGGCCGGAGCGGCGGGAGCCGACGGCGTCGAGGCGCTCGCGGCGGAGGCCGCGGCCTCGGCCGCCGCGAGGACGTCCTCCTTGCGGATTCGTCCGCCGACGCCGGTGCCCGTGACGGACGCGATGTCGACGCCGCGCTCGTTCGCGAGCTTGCGCACGAGCGGCGTCACGTAGCCGGCGTTGCCGGAGGCGGCCGGGGCGGGAGCCGCGGTAGGCGCCGGAGCCGCCGGAGCCGCGGCAGGCGCGGGGGCAGGAGCCGCGGCGACGGGCGCGGGAGCCGGCGCCTCCTGGGCGGCAGGAGCCTGCGTGGCGGCGGGTGCGGGCTCGGGCTCGACGGGCGCGGGCGCCTCGGAGTCGTCGTCCGCCTCCGTGGACGGGGTCACCTGGTCGTCGACGGCGTCCTCGGCTGGCTCGTCCTGCTGCACGGGCTCGGGCTCGGCCTCGGCCTCGGGCTGCTCGGCGGGGGCGTCGCCGCCGCCGGAGCCGTCGCCGATGCGCACGAGGACGGCGCCGACCTCGACGGTCTCGTCCTCCTGCACGAGGATCTCCTCGATCACGCCCGCCACGGGGGAGGGGATCTCGGTGTCGACCTTGTCGGTCGAGACCTCGAGGAGGGGCTCGTCCACCTCGACGTGGTCGCCGACGTTCTTGAGCCAGCGGGTCACCGTGCCCTCGGTGACGCTCTCGCCGAGTGCGGGGAGGTTGACGGATTCGCTCATGGGGTTGTCTCCTTCAGGCCCGACTCCGGACCCGGCTTGTGTGTCGGTGGTGGCGGGGTGCTACAGGGCGTGCAGCGGGGTGCCGGCGAGGGCCAGGTGGGCCTCTCCGAGCGCCTCGTTCTGAGTGGGGTGGGCGTGGACCAGGTTGGCGACGTCCTCGGGGTAGGCCTCCCAGTTCACGATGAGCTGGCCCTCGCCGATGAGCTCGCCGACGCGCGCGCCGATCATGTGGATGCCGACGACCGGGCCGTCCTGCACCCGCACGACCTTCACGGATCCGGCCGTGCCGATGATCGAGCTCTTGCCGTTGCCGCCGAGGTTGTACTCGTAGCTGGAGACCTTGTCGGCGCCGAACTTCTCGACGGCCTTCGCCTCGCTGTAGCCGACGCTCGCGACCTCGGGGTCGGAGTAGGTGACCTTGGGGATGTTGATGTCCTCGACGACGACGGGCTTGTTGCCCGCGATCTCCTCGGCGACGAAGATGCCCTGCTGGAAGCCGCGGTGCGCGAGCTGGAGGCCGGGGACGATGTCGCCGACGGCGTAGACGCCGGGGACGCTGGTCTGGAGGCGCTCGTCCGTCAGCACGAAGCCGCGGTCGGTCTTCACGCCCGCCTCCTCGAAGCCCAGGCCCTGGGTCGCCGGTCCGCGGCCGACGGCCACGAGCAGGATGTCGGCGTCGAACGCGGTGCCGTCCTCGAGCGTGACCTGCACGCCCTGGTCGTCCTGCGTGACCGACTTGAAGCGCACGCCGAGCGAGAACGCGATGCCGCGCTTGCGGAAGGCGCGCTCGAACTGCTTGCTGATCGACTCCTCCTCGTTCGGCACGAGGTGGGGGAGCGCCTCGATGATCTGCACGTCGACGCCGAAGGAGCGCCAGACGGACGCGAACTCGACGCCGATGACGCCGCCGCCGAGGATGGCGACCTTCTTCGGGATGTAGTCGAGCTCGAGGGCCTGCTCGCTCGTGATGACGCGGCCGCCGATCTCGAGGCCGGGGAGGGTGCGCGAGTACGAGCCGGTGGCGAGGACGACGCTCTTCCCGGTGATGGTCTGGTCGCCGACCTGCACGGTCGTGCCGGACGTGAGGCGGCCCTCGCCCTCGATGACGGTGATGCCGCGGGCCTTGATCAGGCCCTGGAGACCCTTGTACTTGCTGGCGACGATGGCCTCGCGGTACGCCGTGACGCGCGCGATATCGACCCCGTCGAACGTGACGTTGACGCCGTACTTCTCCGACTCCCGCGACACGTCGGCCACCTCGGCCGAGTGCAGGAGCGCCTTCGTGGGGATGCAGCCGCGGTGGAGGCAGGTGCCGCCCAGCTTGCCCTTCTCCACGAGGCCCACGGTCTTGCCCAGCTGAACCGCGCGGAGGGCGGCTGCGTAGCCACCGCTCCCGCCGCCGAGCACCACCACGTCAAAGTTCTGTTCCGACACCCAGGATCTCCCTCGTATGCATCAAGGTCGTCTCATGCGACCGCCCGACCGGGCAGGCGCGGGACCCCCTCAGGAGGCCTCTCCGAGCCTACTACGCGCGTGTAAAACCGGCGGCCAGGGCGAGGAGCGTGCGCACCCCGACGCCCGTCGGGCCCTTGCCCGTGAACCCGTGCCCGCCGCCCTTGTTGTGCGAGGGCCCGGCGATGTCGATGTGCGCCCACGGGATGCGCGGGGCGTCCTCGGCGTCGCTCGTGCGTCCGACGAACTCCTTGAGGAAGACGCCGGCGACGAGCATGCCGCCCGCGGGGTTGCCGGGCTTGACGTTGGCGATGTCCGCCACGTCGGAGTTGAGGAGCGCGCGCATCTCCTCGGGGAGCGGCATCCCCCACATGCTCTCGCCCTGCTCGCGCGCGACGCCGAGGAGCCGGGCCACGAGCTCGTCGTCGCCCATCACGGCGGAGTACCGCTCGCCGAGCGCGACGACCTGCGCACCGGTGAGGGTGGCGATGTCGATGACCGCGTCGGGGTGCTCCTCGCTCGCCGCGACGAGGCCGTCCGCCATGACGAGGCGCCCCTCCGCGTCGGTGTTCAGCACCTCGACGGTCGTGCCGCCGCGCATGCGCAGGACGTCGTCGGGGCGGATGGCCGACCCCGATGGCATGTTCTCCGCGATGCAGAGCCAGGCCGTGAGCCGCACGGGCAGCTCGAGGCGCGCCGCCGCGACGACGACCTCGAGGATGCTGGCCGCGCCGGTCATGTCGTACTTCATCCCGATCATCGGCACGGCGGGCTTCAGCGAGATGCCGCCGGTGTCGTAGGTGATGCCCTTGCCGACGAGCGCCAGGTGGCGCGTGGCGCCTGCGGGGGAGTAGGCGACCTTGACGAGGCGCGGCGGCCGGGTGGATCCCTGGCCGACCCCGAGGATGCCCCCGAAGCCGTCCGCGGCGAGCGCCTCCTCGTCCCAGACGCGCACGTCCACCGGCAGGTCGGCGGTGCGCGCGTGCACGGCGTCGACGAACGTGGCGGGGTAGAGGTCGAGCGGCGGGGTGTTGACCAGGTCCTTGGTGCCGGCGACGGCGTCGGCGACCGCGGTCGCCCGCGCGACCGCCTCGTCGGCGTCCTCGGCGGTCCACGAGTCGTCCGACGCGGCGACCGTGACGGCGGAGGCGCGCGCCTTCTGCCCCGCGAGGGAGTCGTGGCGGTAGGCGTCGAAGGCGTACACCCCGAGCGCCGCGCCCTCGAGCACGGCGGTCAGCTCCTCGAGGGAGGACACGGGCAGCGCCAGCACGACGCTCTCGATCCCGCGCAGCTGGCGCGTCGCCGTGCCGGCGGCGTAGCGGAGGGCCACCGCGTCCAGCGGGGCCGAGCCCACGCCGACGAGCGCGACGGTGCGGGCGGCCGTGCCGGTCCCGCCGATGCGCGTGACCTCGTCCCGTCCGCCGGTCACGCCGAGCGCGACGAGGTCGGCGGCATCCAGCTCGAGCCCCTCGGGGGCGTGCACGCGGATGCCCTCCTTGTCGGAGGAGACGGCGACGACGAGGACGTCGGCCGAGGTCTCGACGGCGCGGTCGGGGGACACGGAGAGGAGGGGTGTGGTCATGGGCCACGAGCCTATCGACGCGCGGACCCGCGCCGGCCGGGTCCGCCGGCCGGGCAGCTCGCGTGTTCGCTCTGGGCGGCACCGCTCCCGGCCGCCGCCGCGGGAGGCCGTCGGGAGCGCGGCCTAGAGTTGGGACATGGCTGACGCGGACGGACTGTACGAGATCGACACCGACATCGGCGAGGTCCCGACAGGCCTCCCCCTCGTCGCCGGGCTCACCGGGTTCTCCGACGCCGGGTCCGGGGTCTCCCAGGTCAGCGCCTACCTCCTCGACACGCTGAGCCACCGCGACGTGCTCCGCTTCGACACCGACACCCTGCTCGACTACCGCGCCCGCCGTCCCACCATCTACTTCGACCAGGACCACCTCGCCGACTACCGTCCGGCGCGGCTCGCCCTCTACCTCGCGCACGACGAGATCGGCCAGCCGTTCCTCCTGCTCACGGGCTTCGAGCCGGACTTCCGCTGGGAGGCGTTCACGGCCGCCGTCCTCGGCATCGTCGACCGCTACCGCGTCTCGACCACCACGTGGGTGCACAGCATCCCGATGCCCGTGCCGCACACGCGCGACATCAACGTGACGGTGAGCGGGAACCGCACGGAGCTCATCGACGCGCTCTCAGTCTGGAAGCCGCACACGCAGGTGCCGGCGAACGCCCTGCACCTGGTGGAGCACCGCCTGCACGACGCCGGGCACCCCGTGGCCGGGTTCGTCCTGCTCGTGCCGCACTACCTGGCCGACACCGAGTTCCCGCTCGCCGCGGTGGCCGCGCTCGAGAGCATCAGCGCCGCGACCGGCCTGATCTTCCCCACCGACCGCCTGCGCGAGGAGGGCCGGGACTTCGTCGGCCGCATCGACGAGCAGGTCGCCGGCAACCAGGAGCTCGCCCGGCTCGTGACGACCCTCGAGGAGCGCTACGACAGCTACATGGAGGACACGCCCCTCAAGTCGCCGCTGACGGACGAGGACGGCGCGCTGCCCTCCGCAGACGAGATCGCCGCCGAGCTCGAGAAGTTCCTCGCGCGACGCCGACCGGGGGACGGCGAGGCGGTCTGATCCGCCCGCCGGGACGGGCGCGCCGGTCCCGCGCACGACGCCGCTAGTCTCGGGGGCGATGAGCACACGCCGCGCCCGGATCGTCTTCGGCGTCGCCACCGTCGCCTACCTCTCCTCCGTCCTGCAGCGGGGGTCGCTCGGCGTCGCGGCCGTCGAGGCGGGCGACCGGTTCCACGTCTCCGCGGCGCTGCTGTCCACGCTCGCCGTCACCCAGCTCATCGTGTACGCGGCCCTGCAGATCCCCGTCGGCGTGCTCATCGACCGGGTCGGCCCCCGCGCGCTCCTCGCCGGCGGCGCCCTCCTCATGGTCGCCGGGCAGCTGACGCTCGCCTTCTCCACGACCCTCGAGGTGGCCGTCGCGGGACGCGTGCTGGTGGGCGCCGGGGACGCCATGACCTTCGTGTCGGGGCTCCGCCTCATCAACGCCTGGTACTCCGGGCCGCGGGTCCCCGTGCTCTCGCAGTGGTTCGCGAACGTCGGGCAGCTGGGGCAGGTGCTCTCGGCCGTCCCCCTCTCGCTCGTGCTGCACACCGCCGGCTGGACCCCGGCCTTCGTCGGCTCCGCATCGGTCGCGGTCGTGGCGCTGGTCGCCGTCGCGGTCGCGGTGCGGGACCGCCCGGCGGGGGATCCGCCTCCTCCCCGGGTGCCGTGGGCCGACTCGATGCGGGAGCTCGGGCGGAGCCTGCGCCGGCCGGGGACGCGCCTCGGCTTCTGGTCGCACTTCGTGACGCAGTCGCCCGGCGGCGTGTTCAGCCTGCTCTGGGGGTTCCCGTTCCTCGTCGGGGGACTCGGCTACAGCCCGGCGCTCGCCTCCGGGCTCCTCATCGTCATCGTGGCCTCGGGAATGGTGGTCGGCCCGGTCATCGGGATCCTCACGGGGCGGTTCCCGTTCCGCCGCTCGAACCTCGTCCTCGGCATCGTCGTGATGATGGGCGCGGCCTGGGCGCTCGTGCTCCTCTGGCCCGGCGTCCCGCCGCTCGGGGCGGTGCTCGTGATGGTCGTGGCGATCGGGATCGGCGGGACGGGATCGCAGGTCGGCCTCGACTTCGCCCGCACGTTCAACCCGCCGCGGAGCCTCGGCGCGGCCTCTGGCGTGGTCAACGTCGGCGGCTTCACCGCGAGCTTCACGACCATGCTGCTCATCGGCATCGCCCTGGACGTGCAGGACGGCATCCGGGTGGCCGGCGGCGCGGCGAGCGACCTCTACTCCCTCGACGCGTTCCGGCTCGCGTTCGCGGTGCAGTACCTCGTGGTCGGGTTCGGCGTCGTCATGCTCGTCCGCACCCGGCGTCGCACCCGTCGGGCGATGGCCGACGAGGGAATGCGGGTGGGGCCCCTGTGGGTTGCCTACCTCGACAGGCGACGCCGCCGCCGCGCGTGACGGTGGCTCGTCCTCACGCGCATCCGTGCAATAATCAGGTACGGACCCGTTCATGTCCCGCATCTCGCGCCGCCCCGGTGGTGCACGAGCAGCGGACTTGACATGGGTCCTAGCAATGTCCGAAAACAACCCCGACCCACCTCCGGCAGGTCACCCCGCAGAGCCACCGCGGAGCGCGAGACCGGTCGCCCGTGGGGACGAAAGGTGTTCGCATGGCCACCCCCTCCACCCCGTCCGCCACCCTGGACGCGGCGACCGCGACCGGCACGGCCGACGACGCCGCGACGGGCGAGGCGACGGCACCCGCCAAGCGCGCTCCCGCCCGCAAGGCGCCGGCCGCGAAGAGCACCGCGGCGAAGTCCACTGCCGCCAAGGCCCCGACCAAGGCCGCCGCCGCGAAGGCCGCTGCTGCGGCCGCCGCTGCCGATGAGCCCACCGCCGACGACGCTCCCGCGGCTCCAGCCAAGGCGCCCACGGCCCGCGCCAAGGCCGCTGCCGCGAAGAAGGCCGCCGCCGCCGCGGGCGACGACGCCGCCGCTCCGGCGAAGGCGCCCCGCAAGACCGCCGCCAAGAAGGCCGCGCCCGCGACGGACGGCCCCGGCGACGCATCCGACGAGGACGCCGAGGAGGTCGTGGTCCCGGCCGTCGAGGACGATTCGGAGGACGAGGCCGTCGAGGACGGCGCGCCCAAGCCGCCCGTCGTGCTGGAGCCGCTTCCCACCGGCGCCATGGTCCTGTCGAACAAGGAGGAGGACGAGGACGTCCCCGTCTACTCGACGACCATCACCGGCGCCACGGCCGACCCCGTCAAGGACTACCTCAAGCAGATCGGCAAGGTCGCGCTGCTCAACGCCGCGGAGGAGGTCGAGCTCGCCATGCGCATCGAGGCGGGCCTCTTCGCCGAGGACAAGCTGGCGAACACCCCCGGCATCTCGCGCGAGCTGGAGCGCGAGCTCCGCTGGGTCGCGCGCGACGGCCAGCGCGCGAAGAGCCACCTGCTGGGCGCCAACCTCCGCCTCGTGGTCAGCCTCGCCAAGCGCTACACGGGACGCGGGATGCAGTTCCTCGACCTGATCCAGGAGGGCAACCTCGGCCTCATCCGCGCGGTCGAGAAGTTCGACTACACGAAGGGCTTCAAGTTCTCCACGTACGCCACGTGGTGGATCCGCCAGGCGATCACGCGCGCCATGGCCGACCAGGCCCGCACCATCCGCATCCCGGTGCACATGGTCGAGGTCATCAACAAGCTCGCCCGCGTCCAGCGCCAGATGCTGCAGGACCTGGGCCGCGAGCCCACGCCCGAGGAGCTGTCGCGCGAGCTCGACATGACGCCCGAGAAGGTCATCGAGGTCCAGAAGTACGGCCGCGAGCCCATCTCCCTGCACACGCCCCTCGGCGAGGACGGCGACAGCGAGTTCGGCGACCTCATCGAGGACACCGAGGCGGTCGTCCCGGCCGACGCCGTCGGCTTCACCATGCTGCAGAAGCAGCTCGAGTCGCTCCTCGACTCGCTCTCCGAGCGCGAGGCGGGTGTGATCCGCATGCGCTTCGGCCTCGGCGACGGCATGCCGAAGACGCTCGACCAGATCGGCGACACGTTCGGCGTCACGCGCGAGCGGATACGCCAGATCGAGTCGAAGACCATGGCCAAGCTCCGCCACCCGTCGCGCTCGCAGTCGCTGCGCGACTACCTCGAGTAGGCCGTGCCGCTGCGCCTCGCCGTCGCCGCGGGACGGGCCGCCCGCTGGGCCGCCCGTCTCCGCGGCGGCGGTTCCGCCGTGCCCGGCGTCGTCGCCCTCCGCCTCGAGCCGCGCTTCCTCGAGCGCACCATCGCCGACCTGCCGCACGGCGTGGTCGCCGTCACCGGCTCCAACGGCAAGTCGACGACCACCCACATGCTCACCGCCGTCCTCCGGGCGCACGGGCTCCGCGTGTTCACGAACCCCTCAGGCGGCAACCTGCCGCAGGGCATCGCGTCGGCCGTGCTGGCGGATGCGGACGCCTCCGGGCGCCTGGACGCCGACGTCGCCGTGCTCGAGATCGACGAGGCCTACGGCGTCGCGCTCTCGGCGCTGCTGACCCCGCGCACGGTGCTCCTGCTCAACATCCAGATCGACCAGCTGAACCGCTTCCACGAGCCCGACCGCGTGGTCGGCATGCTGGAGCGCATCGCCGCGACCGCCACGGAGGCCGTGGTCGCGAACCGCGACGACGCCAACGTCAACGCCATCGCCGCGGACGCGACGTCGTCCGGCCGCGTCGCCGTCGACTGGTTCGGCGTCTCCCCGGGCCTGCTCGGCGACAGCAAGCACGGGCTCGCCTCCGCGCCGCGCTACGGCTCCGAGGAGCCGGCGCCCGTCGAGGCGCGCGCCGCGGTGGAGGCCGTGGCGCTCGAGGGGCGCGACGCCGTCTTCCGCCTCGCCTCGGGCGACCTCACCGCGACGCTCCCGTCCCGCGGGCTGCACTACGCGGTCGACGCCGCCGGGGCGCTCGCCACGGCCCGCCGGGTCCTCGGCGACCGCTTCGACCCCGCCCTCGCCGCCCAGGGCCTCGGCTCCGTCGCCGCCGTCTACGGACGCGGGGAGGTGCTGCGGGCCGGGGACGAGGACATCGAGATCATCATGATGAAGAACCCGGCGAGCCTCCAGATGAACCTGGACGCGCTGGACGACCCGCCCGAGCAGGTGCTCCTCGCGGTCGACGACGGCACGCCCGACCCGTCGTGGATCTACGACACCGACCTGTCCGCGCTCACGCACGCCGACGTCGTCTCGGGTACGAAGGGCTACCAGCTCGCCGTGCGCTTCGGCTACGAGGGGCTCGAGGTCGGCCGCGTAGAACCCGACCTTCGCCGCGCCGTGCAGACGTTCCTCGCGCTGGAGAAGCCGTCCCGCGGGGTCAAGACCATGATCGTCAACTACGAGCAGATGATGGCGATCCGCCGCATCCTCGGGCGGACGGACCTCGAGGGGGGACCGGCGTGAGCGACGTCCTGCGCATCCTGCACCTCTACCCGGAGGAGCTCGGCATCAACGGCGACCGCGGGAACGTGACGGTGCTCGTCGAGCGCGCGCGCATCCGCGGCATCCGCACGGAGGTCGTCCGTCACGCCCCGGGCGGCGGGCACCCCGGCGACGCCGACCTCGTCTTCGCGGGATCCGGTCCGCTCTCCGCGCAGCGCACGGTGCTGCCGGACCTCGTCGCGCACGCGGCGCACCTCGTCGCGCTCCAGGCGGCCGGCGTGCCGCTCCTCGCCGTGGGCGGCGGCCTGCAGCTGCTGGGGGAGACCGTGCGGCTCGTCGACGGCGGCGAGCTCGTGGGCGCCGGCGTGCTGCCCGTGCGCACGACGCTCACGGCGTCGCGTCAGGTGGGCGACCTCGTCGTCGACACGGCCGAGGGCGAGCTCGTCGGCTACGAGAACCACGGCTCGACGCTCGACGTCGGCGACCACGCGCCCCTCGGCACCGTGCGGGCGGGATCCGGCAACGGCGGCGGCCATGAGGGCGTGCGCGTCGGATCCTCGATCGGCACGCACCTGGGCGGCCCCGTGCTCGCGCTCAACCCGCGGCTCGCGGACGAGCTGCTCGGCGCCGCGCTCGCGCGTCACGGCCGGGAGCTCCCCGCGGACATCTCGGGCACGCTCGAGCGCCTCGACGGCTGGGCGCGCGAGGCGCGCGCCACCGTCATGGCCCGTCCCGCCCACTACTGACGGTCGTCCGTCGACCGCCCGCGCGGCCGCTCGCGGAAGGCGGGCGACCGGGGACGACGAAGGGCGCACCCTCCGAGGAGGATGCGCCCTGGGTCGTGCCGGGCGGAACCGGCGCCGGATCGGCGGCTAGGCCCGCTCGTCGAGCAGGCGGCTCGACTCGTCGTGCCAGCTCGTGGCGATGGCCGACAGCTTCTCCTGGTACTTCTTGCCGTGGTGGGCGCAGAAGAGGAGCTCGGAGCTGTTGACCTCGACTCGGATGTAGGCCTGCGCCCCGCAGCTGTCGCAGCGGTCGTTGGCGGTGAGCTGGTGGTTGTCGAGCTCGTCCACGGGACGCTCGGTCGCGGTCGGTGTCATGTGATGCTCCCCTCCGGGTCGGGTCTGGGTCGAGCCGAATGCGTCAAGTAGACCACGTGCTCCCGGGTGACCGCTGTCCTCGCGCCCGCCGTTTCGCTCTGCGCGTAGGCGCGGGCCGGGACGGCGGGTCGGAGGGGGAGGCACCGGGTGGCGGTTAAGATCGACACCGGCTCGCGTCCGGCGAACGCCGGACGCACATGGAGGACAGCACGTGGCAGCATCCGATTATTCCGCCCGCCATCTCTCCGTCCTCGAGGGGCTCGAGGCGGTCCGCAAGCGGCCCGGCATGTACATCGGCTCCACCGACTCGCGCGGCCTCATGCACTGCCTCTGGGAGATCATCGACAACAGCGTCGACGAGGCCCTGGGCGGGCACGGCGACCGCATCGACGTCCGGCTCCACGCCGACGGGAGCGTCGAGGTCCGGGACACCGCGCGCGGCGTCCCCGTCGACATCGAGCCCAAGACCGGCCTGTCCGGCGTCGAGGTCGTCTTCACGAAGCTGCACGCCGGCGGCAAGTTCGGATCCGGCTCCTACGCCTCCTCGGGCGGCCTGCACGGCGTCGGCGCGTCCGTCGTCAACGCCCTCTCCGAGCGCCTCGACGTGGAGGTCGACCGCGGCGGCAAGACGCACGCGATGAGCTTCCGGCGCGGCGAGCCGGGCATCTTCGACGACCAGGGGGAGCCGAGCCCCGACGCCCCCTTCCGGCCCTTCACGTCCGGCAGCGAGCTGCGGGTCGTCGGCAAGGTGCGCAAGGGCGTCACCGGCACGCGGATCCGCTACTGGGCCGACCGGCAGATCTTCACCCGCGGCGCGTCCTTCCTCACCGAGGAGCTGCTCGGCCGCGCGCGCCAGACGGCGTTCCTCGTCCCCGGCCTCGCGATCGACATCGAGGACCTCCGCGGGGAGCAGCCCGTGCGCGAGTCGTTCCGGTTCGACGGCGGCATCGCCGAGTTCGTCGACCACCTGGCCGTCGACGCGCCCCTCACCGACACGTGGCGCCTCGAGGGGTCCGGCACGTTCACCGAGACGGTGCCCGTGCTCACGGACGGCGGCGCGATGGTGCCGACCGAGCTGACGCGCGACTGCGCCGTGGACATCGCGCTCCGCTGGGGCACCGGGTACGACACGCGCTTCAAGTCGTTCGTCAACATCATCGCGACGCCCAAGGGCGGCACGCACCAGGCCGGCTTCGAGGCAGGCCTCCTCAAGTTCGTCCGCGCGCAGGTCGACGCCAACGCCCGCAAGCTCAAGGTCGGCACCGACAAGCTCGAGAAGGACGACGTGCTCGCGGGCCTCACGGCCGTGCTCACCGTGCGGTTCCCCGAGCCGCAGTTCGAGGGGCAGACGAAGGAGGTGCTCGGCACCCCCGCCGTCCGCCAGATCGTCTCGCAGGTGGTGCAGAAGGCCATGGCGGAGCGCTTCGAGTCGACCCGACGGGAGGACAAGGCGCAGACGGCCGTGCTCCTCGAGAAGGTGGTCGGCGAGATGAAGTCGCGGATCTCGGCCCGCACGCACAAGGAGACCCAGCGTCGGAAGAACGCGCTGGAGAGCTCGTCGCTCCCGGCGAAGCTCGTGGACTGCCGGTCGAACGACGTGGCCAACAGCGAGCTGTTCATCGTCGAGGGCGACTCGGCGCTCGGCACGGCCAAGCTCGCGCGCGACAGCGAGTACCAGGCGCTGCTGCCCATCCGCGGCAAGATCCTCAACGTGCAGAAGGCGTCGCTGCCGGACATGCTCTCCAACGCGGAGTGCGCGTCGATCATCCAGGTGCTCGGGGCCGGATCCGGTCGGACGTTCGACCTGTCGGCGGCGCGCTACGGGAAGATCATCATCATGAGCGACGCCGACGTCGACGGCGCCCACATCCGCACCCTGCTGCTCACCCTGCTCTTCCGCTACATGCGGCCGATGATCGACGAGGGCCGCGTGTTCGCCGCCGTCCCGCCGCTGCACCGCGTCGTGGTGATGAACCCGGGCTCGAAGCCGAACGACGTGATCTACACCTACTCGGAGCGGGAGCTCGCGGGCGTCCTCGCGCAGGCGAAGCGGCAGGGCAAGCGCTACCAGGACCCCATCCAGCGCTACAAGGGCCTGGGGGAGATGGACGCCGACCAGCTGGCGACCACCACAATGGACCGCCGCAACCGCACGCTCCGCCGCGTCCGGGTGGACGACGCGGAGGCGGCGACGCGCATGTTCGAGCTGCTCATGGGCAACGACGTGGCGCCGCGCAAGGAGTTCATCATCGACGGCGCCGGAGCCGTGCGGGACCGCATCGACGTGTGAGGCGGGGCGCCCGAGGGCGCGCACGACGACGGCCGCGGACCTGGAAGGGTCCGCGGCCGTCGTCGTCGTGCGCGCGGGCCTAGGTCTCGAGCGGGGCGGACCCGTCCTCGGCGGCGGGCTCAACGACGCCCGCCGCGGCGCCCGAGGCGGCGTCCGGGACCTCGGCGGGGGTGACCGCCTGGCCCACGCCGCCGATGGCCTTCTCGAGCGGGATGCCGGACCCGTCGCGCTTCATGCCCGTGGGCGGGAGCTGACGCACCTCACCGGCGGGGCCGACCGCGAGCGCGGGGCCGGGCCCCACCCAGGCGAGGGCGAGGTGGTCCTCGCCCTTGAGGTACGCGTGCGCGCGCACGCCGCCGGTGGCCCGTCCCTTGCGCGGGAAGTCGCCGAACGCGGACACCTTGGCGCGCCCGGGGTCGACGCCGGCGATGGTGGCCGACGACGCCGAGACGGTGACGACCTGCGCGCCCTCGGGGGCGACGGAGGAGAAGAAGAGCACGCGGGCGCCCGCGCCGAGGTTGACCCCGGCCACGCCGCCCGCCTGCACGCCCTGCGGCCGCACGGAGACGGCGGGGAAGTGCAGCAGCTGGGCCTCGCTCGTGACGAAGACGAGCTCGTCCGTCTCGGCCCCCTGGCGCGCGCCGACGACCTCGTCGCCCTTCTTCAGCGCGATGACCTCGTACTCGGGCTTCGCGGGCAGCGACGACGGCGCGACGCGCTTGACGACGCCCTGCCGCGTGCCGAGGGCGATGGCCTCGTCGGACTCGAGCGCGACGAGCGCGACGACCCGCTCCTTCCTGTCCGCGAGGCCGAGGTAGTCGCGGATCCGCACGCCCGCCCCGAGCTGCACGCTCGCGACGGGGACGACGGGCAGGTCGACGGGCGTCATCGTCACGAGGCGCCCCGTGTTCGTGATGGCACCGATGCGCGTGCGGCTCGTGGTCTCGATCGCCGTGAGCACCGCGTCGTGCGAGCTGCGGCGCACCGTCTGCAGCGGCGTGCCCGGGGCGTCGGTCGGCAGGTCGACGCGGACCGCGCGGCCGGTCGTCGAGAGCAGCACGCGGCAGGGCACGTCGGCGATCTCGAGCACGGGCGCCGAGCGGCGGCTCGACGCTCCCGCGACGCTCGGCGCCGCCTCCGTGAGCAGCGTGCGCCGGGGCGTCCCGAAGCGGTCGGCCACCTCCTGCAGCTCGCTGGAGACGAGCGCGCGCAGGCGGAGGGGATCCGCGAGGATCGCCTCGAGCTCGGCGATCTCCGCGCGCAGCCGGTCGCGCTCCTCCTCCAGCTCGATGCGGCTGAACCGCGTGAGCCGGCGGAGACGGAGCTCGAGGATGTAGTCGGCCTGCAGCGTCGACAGGTCGAACACGTCCATGAGGCGTGCGCGCGCCTGCTCGGTGTCGTCGCTGCCGCGGATGACCTGGATGACCTCGTCGATGTCGAGGATCGCGATGAGGAGGCCGAGCACCAGGTGCAGCCGCTCCTGGCGGCGCGCGAGCCGGTAGCGCGTGCGGCGCGTGACCACGTCGAGCCGGTGCGCCACGTAGACCTGCAGCAGCTCCTTCAGCCCGAGCGTCTGCGGGCTGCCGTCGACGAGCGCGACGTTGTTGATGCTGAAGCCGTCCTCGAGCGGCGTGTACCGGTAGAGCTGCTCGAGCACGGCCTCCGGGTTGAAGCCCGTCTTGATCTCGATCACGAGCCGCAGCCCGTGCGTGCGGTCGGTGAGGTCCGTGACGTTCGTGATGCCGGACAGCTTCTTGTTCTGGACGCCGTCCTTGATCTTCTCGATGACCTTCTCGGGCCCGACGAGGTAGGGCAGCTCCGTGACGACGAGCCCCGACTTCCGCGGCGTGAGGCTCTCGACGGAGACGCGCGCGCGGGTCTTGAAGCTGCCTCGGCCCGTGAGGTACGCGTCCTTGAGGCCCGCGAGGCCGATGATCGTGCCGCCCGTGGGCAGGTCGGGGCCCGGCACGAACGCCATCAGGTCGTCGAGCGAGGCGTCGGGGTGGTCGATGAGGTGGCGCGCCGCGCCCACGACCTCGATGAGGTTGTGCGGCACCATGTTCGTCGCCATGCCCACCGCGATGCCGCTGGCGCCGTTGACGAGCAGGTTCGGGAAGGCCGCCGGCAGCACGGCCGGCTGCATGAACGCGTTGTCGTAGTTCGGCACGAAGTCGACGACGTCCTCGTCGAGGCCCTCGACCATGGCGAGCGCGGAGGCGGCGAGCCGGGCCTCCGTGTAGCGGGGCGCGGCGGGGCCGTCGTCGAGCGACCCGAAGTTGCCGTGCCCGTCGATGAGCGGCACGCGCAGGGTGAACGGCTGCGCCATGCGCACCATGGCGTCGTAGATGGCGGAGTCGCCGTGCGGGTGCAGCTTGCCCATCACCTCGCCCGTGACGCGGGCGGACTTCACGTGCCCGCGGTCGGGGCGGAGGCCCATCTCGCTCATCTGGTAGAGGATCCGGCGCTGCACGGGCTTGAGGCCGTCGCGCGCGTCGGGCAGGGCCCGGGAGTAGATGACCGAGTAGGCGTACTCGAGGAACGAGTTCTCCATCTCGGTGGAGACGTCGACGTCCTCGATCCGCTCGGCGGGCTCGTCGGGCGTGGTGTTCGTGGTGGAGGGACTCATGGACTCTCTGGGTCGGGATCGCGCTGCTTCGGATCGGCGTCACGACGCGGATGCGCGTCGGGCTGCTGTGGCAGACTGGGCCGGATGGCCCCCATGCTACCGGCGCCCGGATCCGGCCGGATGAGCCTCACCGCGGTCCTGCCCGGCTGCCTCGCCGCCCTCGCGGGGGAGGGGTCGGAGGCGTCCCTGCCCCCGGTCGACCGCGCCGTGGTCGTGCTCGTCGACGGGCTCGGATCCGCCGCCCTCCGCGCGCGGGCCGGTCACGCGCGGAACCTGGTGCGCGACTGGCGGAAGCGCGACCTCGTCGACGTGGGCTTCCCCACCACGACCGCCGCCAGCATCACCTCGTTCACCACGGGGGTGCGCGCCGGGGAGCACGGCCTCGTGGGCTACAGCGCGCTCGACCCCGCGGGCGACCGCGTCCTCAAGCTCCTCTCCGGCTGGGATGCCTGGAGCGTGCCGGAGGAGTGGCAGCCCGTCCCCACGGTCTTCGAGCGCGCGGCCGCGCAGGGCCTCGCGGCGTTCGCGGTCGGGCCGGCGCGCTACTCCGGATCCGGCTTCTCGCGCGCCGCCCTCCGCGGCGCGACGTACGTGGCCGCCGAGTCCATGGCCGACCGGTTCGCCACGACCCGGGCGCTGCTGGACCGCACGCCGCGCGCGCTGGTCTACCTGTACGTCCCCGAGCTCGACCAGGCCGCGCACTCGCACGGCTGGCAGTCCGACCGCTGGCTGCGGGGGCTCGAGGAGCTCGACGCGGCCTTCGGCCCGTTCCGGGACCGCCTCGGCGCCCGCGAGGGGCTGCTCGTCACCGCGGACCACGGGATCGTCGACGTGCCCGCGGAGTCGCAGGTGCTCTTCGACCGCGTGCCCGAGCTCGTGGCGGGCGTCCGGCACGTCGCCGGCGAGCCGCGCTGCCTGCACCTGCACCTCGAGCCCGGCGTCGACGCCGACGCGCTGGCCGACGCGTGGCGCGCCTCCGAGGGCAGCCGCGCCCACGTGGCCACGCGCGAGGAGGCCGTCGCGGCGGACTGGTACGGCGGCGTACGCGACGGGGTCGCCGCGCGCATCGGGGACGTGGTCGTCGCCGCGCGCGCGCTCATCGCCTACTACGACGGGCGCCCGCGCGACCAGGGCGCACGGCGCATGGTCGGCCAGCACGGGTCCTTCTCCGACGAGGAGCGGCTCGTGCCGCTCATCCGCGCCGGGGCCTTCGCGCGCGACTGACCCGGATGCGGCGCCGCGGCGGACCGCGTCAGGCCAGGTCGTCGTCGCTGCGCGCGCCGAAGACGATCTCGTCCCAGCTCGGCATCGCCGTCCGGCCGCGTCGTCCGGAGGCCTTGCCGGCTCCCCGCGACTCGGCGCCGCCCGGGGTCCGCAGGCCCTCGTCCTCGTCGTCGGCCGGAGAGCGCTCGCGTCCCGTCTCCCCGCGGCCGATCCCGGGGATCACCGTGGAGCGCACCGGGGCGGAACCGCGCTGCCCGCCGCGCGGACGCGTGAGCTGCTCGCCGCCGTGCGCGGCGGGCACGGGCGACTCGACGGCGTCGTCGCCCTCGTCCTCGCGCGGCACCGACTCGCGCTCCCCGCGCCGGCGGCGGAGCGCCTCCAGCAGGTCGGCGGTCTCGTTCAGCTCGGCCTGCGCGACGCGGGCCGGCTGCTGGCTGCCGGCGGGGTGGTTGCCCTGGCGCCCGAGGTGGGCCACGGACGCGCCCTCCTCGCGGCGCGGGACGTCCCACTGCTGGGGCGCGGTGTCCTGCGTCGCGGACGGGGTGGGCTCCGGGAGGCGGAACGCCCCGCTGTCGAACCGCGTGACGCCGTCCTCCTGGTGCGTGTCCACCGCCTCGGGCGGCAGCGCCCGGAGCCTCGGGATGAGTGCGCCGCGGATCTCGCCCTGCTGGGACAGCGTGACGGCCTCGTTGTTCGCGGGGGAGAGGGCGTGCTTCTTGGGGTCGTAGGTCCAGCGCGCGTCGTGGTCGATGTCCTCGGAGGTGAAGGACACCTTCACCACCCATCCGCCGAGCTGCTCCTTCCAGCTGCTCCAGCGCACCTCGGTCGCGCCCAGCGACTCGAGGCGCTCCTCGATGACCTGGCCGAAGAGCGTGCCCTGGCCCATCGGGTCGACCTCGATGGCCGTGTGCACGGGGACCTTCATCGCGCTGCGGACCACGTGCTCGCGCTCGGCGACGACGGGGCCCTCGAACTTGCGCACGTACTCGACGGACGCCCCGGTCTCCCGGGCGACGTCCTCGGCGCTCATGCCCTGGCGGATGAACGACTGGATGATGCGGGGCGCGGCCTTGCGCACGGCGCCGCCGTCCCCCGTCTGGCGGCGCAGCGCCTGGCGGAACGCGTCGTCCATGGCGAGGCGGTGGCGTTCGCCGCCCGCCGCCTCGACGACGAGGGCGCCGTCCTCGACTCCGACGATCTTCAGATCCTGCATGTGTTCCACGCCTCTCGCGCTCACTGGACGATTCACGATGACACGAACCGGCCCCTCTTCCGGGGAATACGCGTGGCGCGCCGCGACTTGTGTCGGACGAGAGCGCCGGGAGGCGGGATCGCGGCGCCGGACGGCACTCAGTTAGTGCGCGAACGGTGTACCGTGTGAGTCCGCATCCGCGGCCCGGAGACGGGTCGGCGCTCCGCATCGGAACGGCCGATCAGGCGCCTCGCGAGGGGTCCTGGAGCGGTTTGCTATCCGGATGCGATTCATGCAAACTGTGCCCGCCGATTCCGTTCGGCGGTTATTCGAGAAGTGGACAGGAATGGCAACTGATTACGACGCCCCGCGCAAGACGGAGGACGACTCCGACTCGATCGAGGCTCTGAAGGAGCGCGTCCCGGACCGCATGTCCGGGGTCGTGGACGTCGACGATGCCGACAACCCCGGGAGCTTCGACCTCGCCGGAGCCGACCTCTCCGACCTCGAGCTCGAGACCGTGGTGCTGCCGCCGCAGGCGGACGAGTTCACCTGCGTGAGCTGCTTCCTCGTGAAGCACCGCTCGCAGATCGACCACCAGGAGAAGCTCGGGCCCATCTGCCAGGAGTGCGCCGCCTAGCGCGACGCCGGGCGAGAGCCCCTAGAGGCCCCGCGCCTCACCGCACGTCATGATCGCCGCGATCCCCGGATCGCGGCGATCAGTCGTTCCGGGTCCCGCGTGGACAGCAGCCAGTACGGCGCCGGGTCCGTCGGGTCGAGCAGCGGTACGCGGACCACCGGATCCACCCACCCGCGGATCACGAGGTGCGCCCGCGCGTGGAGGCGCACGCCGCGCTCGGCCGTCGCCTCGGCACCGCGGAACCCCTCGGGGTCGCCGAGCTGGTCGACGTCGATGGACGCGGGACCGGCGCGCAGCCGTCCGTCGGCCACCTCGATGACTGGGCTGGTGAGCACGAGGACGGCGACGACGCCCCCGTAGAGGACGATCGCGACCACCACGCCGGCCAGCACGCTGATGGGGAGGAACACGAGCAGGCTCGCGGGGATGACCAGGGCGGTGGCGACGAAGAGCCAGGGAGCCGGCCGGAGCCGCTCCGCGTAGGGGGAGGCGTGCATGCGCCTATTCGATCAGATTCCTGCACTAGCCTCGGACCGTGCCCGATCCCGTCGACGTCCTCATCGCGGGCGACGCCCCGATCCCCGCCTACGCGCACCCCGGCGACGCCGGCGCCGACCTCGTGAGCGCGGAGGCCGTGCGCCTCGAGCCCGGACGACGGGCCACCGTCGGGACCGGCGTCTCGATCGCCCTCCCCGACGGCTACGCCGCCTTCGTGCTGCCGCGCAGCGGGCTCGCCGCGCGACACGGCATCACCATCGTCAACGCGCCCGGCACCGTCGACGCCGGCTACCGCGGCGAGATCCGGGTGACGCTCCTCAACACCGACGCCGACGACGCGTACGATGTCGCGGTCGGCGACCGCATCGCGCAGGTCGTCGTCATGCCGGTCAGCCGGGTGCGCTTCGTGCCCGTGGAGAAGCTGCCCGGGAGCCACCGCGGCTCGGGGGGCTTCGGCTCCACGGGCACCGGCGCCCTCCCCGCCCGAGAGTCAGGAGACCGAACATGACCGACGACACCACCGACCAGCCCGACGACGCCGTCGCGGACGAGGCCGAGCACGTCCTCGACGCGAAGTCCGCGCCCGACGACCGGGCCGACGAGGGTCCCCTCGACGAGACCGAGGCGAACCCGGTCCGTCCCTACGTCGACCTCGGCGGGATCAAGATCCTGCCGCGCGAGGGCCTCCACCTCCGCCTCGAGGTGGCCGAGGGCACGCAGCAGGTCGTCGCCGTCGGGCTCGACTTCGCCGAGTCCAGCCTCCAGGTGCAGCCGTTCGCGGCGCCGCGCTCGAGAGGGCTGTGGCACGAGATCCGCACGACCATCGGCGAGCAGATCCAGCGGCAGGGCGGCACGACGCGCCTCGCCGACGGCCCGTTCGGCCCCGAGCTGCACGCGGTCATCCCCGTCGTCCCGCAGCCGGGCCAGCCCGCGGCGACCACGCGCGACGCGCGCTTCATCGGCGTCGACGGACCGCGCTGGTTCCTGCGCGGCGTCATCACGGGCCGGGCCGTGTCCGACCCCGAGGCGGCCGCCGCCGTCGAGGACCTGTTCCGCAGCGTCGTCGTGGTCCGCGGATCCTCGCCCATGCCGCCGCGCGACCTCATCCCCCTGAAGATGCCGGCCGCGCAGGTCGGCACCACGTCGGGCGCCGCACCCGCAGGCGAGGCCGCGGCTCCGGCCCTGGGCTCCTGAGCATGACGGCGGGGGAGGAGCCGCGCCGGCCGGAGCCCGGTCCCGACGCGCGGCCCGAGCAGCCGGCTCCCGCCCCCGCTCCCGGTGAGGCGATCGGCGCGAGCATGGCCCAGGCGGCCGAGCGCGCCGGGCTCGGCCAGGCCGCGCGCGGCGAGCAGATGACCGCCTCCGCCCTGATCGGCGCCATGGGCGGGGTCCGCGGCGTCCTCGAGGCGATCGTGCCGGGCCTCCTCTTCCTCGTCGCCTTCACGATCACGCGCGACGTCGTGCTGTCCGTCGCCGTCCCGGTCGCGGTCGCGGTCGCGGCTGTCGTCGCGCGGCTGATCCAGCGATCGGCCGTGGCGCCGGCCGTCGGCGGCCTCGTCGGCATCGTGATCTCCGCCGTCCTCGCCCTCCGCTCCGGGGAGGGCCGGGACTTCTACGCGCTCGGCCTCTGGACCAACGGGGCGTACTTCACGGCCCTGCTGGTCTCCGTCCTCGTCGGCTGGCCGCTCGTCGGCGTCGCCGTCGGGTTCCTGATGGGGGACGGCACCGCCTGGCGACGCGATCGCCGGAAGGCGCGCGCCCTCCGCCTCCTCACGGTGGTGTGGGTCGGCTTCTTCGGCCTCCGCCTCGCGGTGCAGCTCCCGCTCTACCTGGCCGACTCCATCGACGCGCTCGGCGTCGCCCGCCTCGTCATGGGCACGCCCCTCTACGGCGTGCTGCTCGTGCTCTCCTGGCTGTTCGTCCGCGCGGTGTACGCGGGCGAGCGGTCCGCTCGGCCCGCCGCCTGAGCCGTCACCCGCCGGCCCGGGCGCGCCGCGGCGCCGGGCCACCGATGCGGTGATACGTTTATCTCGACGTCGAGATACATCGACGCCGTCCCCGCCTCGCGTCGGCGCGCCCGCTCAGGGTCGCCTTACTGGACCCGGCCGCGGCGGGCGACCAAGATCGGATGACGGGCGGAACGCGGGTTCCGCGCCCATCCAGCGAGGGAAGAGGGCCACGTGTCTGCAATCAACAGCTTCGGCGCGAAGGACACACTCCGCGTCGGGGACACCGACTACGAGATCTACCGCATCGACACCGTGGCGGGCCACGAGCGTCTCCCGTTCAGCCTCAAGGTGCTGCTGGAGAACCTGCTCCGCACCGAGGACGGCAAGAACGTCACCGGATCGCAGATCAGCGCCCTCGGCGACTGGGTGCCGGAGTCGGAGCCCGACACCGAGATCCAGTTCACCCCCGGCCGCGTCGTGATGCAGGACTTCACCGGCGTCCCCTGCATCGT
This sequence comes from Clavibacter michiganensis subsp. tessellarius, assembly GCF_021922985.1. Classification (NCBI taxonomy): domain Bacteria; kingdom Bacillati; phylum Actinomycetota; class Actinomycetes; order Micrococcales; family Microbacteriaceae; genus Clavibacter; species Clavibacter tessellarius. The sequence continues at coordinate 965,305 of NZ_CP040788.1, forward strand.
CGACCTCGCCACCATGCGCGAGGCCGTCGGCGAGCTGGGCGGGGACCCGACCCGAATCAACCCGCTCGCGCCGGCCGAGCTCGTGATCGACCACTCGGTCATCGCCGACCTCTTCGGCTCCGAGGACGCGCTCGAGCGCAACGTCGACATCGAGTACGAGCGCAACGGCGAGCGGTACCAGTTCCTCCGATGGGGCCAGACGGCGTTCGAGGACTTCAAGGTCGTCCCGCCCGGGACCGGCATCGTCCACCAGGTCAACATCGAGCACCTCGCCCGCGTCACCATGACGCGTGAGGTGGGCGGCGTCCTCCAGGCCTACCCCGACACCTGCGTCGGCACCGACTCGCACACCACCATGGTGAACGGCCTCGGCGTGCTGGGCTGGGGCGTCGGCGGCATCGAGGCCGAGGCGGCCATGCTCGGCCAGCCCGTCTCGATGCTCATCCCCAAGGTCGTCGGCTTCAAGCTCTCGGGTGAGATCCCCACCGGCGTCACCGCGACGGACGTCGTGCTCACGATCACGCAGATGCTCCGCAAGCACGGCGTCGTCGGCAAGTTCGTCGAGTTCTACGGGACCGGCGTCGGCGCCGTCCCGCTCGCGAACCGCGCCACCATCGGCAACATGAGCCCCGAGTTCGGCTCCACCGCCGCGGTGTTCCCCATCGACGACGTCACGCTCGAGTACCTGCGCCTCACCGGTCGCAGCGAGGAGCAGGTCGCGCTCGTCGAGGCCTACGCCAAGGAGCAGAAGCTGTGGCACGACGCGGACGTCGAGCCGTCGTTCAGCGAGTACCTCGAGCTCGACCTCTCCACGGTCGTCCCGTCCATCGCCGGCCCGAAGCGCCCGCAGGACCGCATCGAGCTCACGGATGCCAAGGGCCAGTTCGAGCGCGACCTCAACGACTACGCGAAGGTCGACCACGACATCGTCGACCTCGCGTCGGCCATGAGCTTCCCCGCGTCCGACCCGGGCGAGCTCCAGCCGGAGGACGAGCACTCCACGCACGAGACGCACCACGCGTCGCACAGCCCCGCGAGCGTCACGAAGCCGACGCGCGTCACCCTCGAGGACGGGCGCGACTTCACGCTCGACCACGGCGCGGTGGCCATCGCGGCGATCACCTCGTGCACCAACACGTCGAACCCGTCGGTGATGCTGGCGGCCGGGCTCCTCGCCCGCAACGCCAGCAAGAAGGGCCTGAAGGCCAAGCCGTGGGTGAAGACCACGCTGGCGCCCGGCTCCAAGGTCGTCACCGACTACTACGAGAAGTCCGGCCTCACCACGTACCTCGAGGACCTCGGCTTCTACACGGTCGGCTACGGCTGCACGACCTGCATCGGCAACTCGGGGCCGCTGCTCGACGAGATCTCCACCGCGGTGCAGGACAACGACCTCGCCGTGACGGCCGTCCTCTCGGGCAACCGCAACTTCGAGGGCCGCATCAACCCCGACGTGAAGATGAACTACCTCGCGAGCCCGCCGCTCGTGATCGCGTACGCGCTGGCCGGGTCGATGAACTTCGACTTCGACGCCGACGCGCTCGGCACGGACACCGAGGGCAACGACGTGTTCCTCAAGGACATCTGGCCCGACGCGGCCGAGGTCCAGTCGACCATCGACAGCTCCATCGACACGGGCATGTTCACGCACCAGTACGCCGGCGTCTTCGACGGCGACGAGCGCTGGCGCTCGCTCCCCACGCCCACGGGCGCCACGTTCGAGTGGGACGCGGAGTCGACCTACGTGCGGAAGCCCCCGTACTTCGAGGGCCTCACGATGGAGACCACGCCGGTCTCCGACATCACGGGCGCCCGCGTGCTCGCGAAGCTGGGCGACTCGGTCACGACCGACCACATCAGCCCGGCCGGCTCCATCAAGGCGGACAGCCCGGCGGGCCACTACCTCGACGAGCACGGCGTCGGCCGTAAGGACTACAACTCCTACGGCTCGCGTCGCGGCAACCACGAGGTGATGATCCGCGGCACGTTCGCGAACATCCGCCTGCGGAACCAGCTGCTCGACGGCGTCGAGGGCGGCTACACGCGCGACTTCACGCAGGAGGGCGGCCCGCAGTCGTTCATCTACGACGCGTCGGAGAACTACCAGGCCGCCGGCACCCCGCTCGTGATCCTCGCGGGCAAGGAGTACGGCTCCGGCTCGTCGCGCGACTGGGCGGCCAAGGGCACGAGCCTGCTGGGCGTCAAGGCCGTCATCACCGAGAGCTTCGAGCGGATCCACCGCTCGAACCTCATCGGCATGGGCGTCGTCCCGCTGCAGTTCCCGACGGGCGAGACCTGGGACACCCTGGGGCTCGACGGCACCGAGGAGATCAGCATCACGGGCCTCGAGGAGCTGAACTCCGGCACCACGCCGCGCACCGTGCGCGTGGTCGCCGCCCCCACCTCCGATTCGCCCGCGGGCAAGGAGACGGTGGAGTTCGACGCGCTCGTCCGCATCGACACCCCCGGCGAGGCGGACTACTACCGCAACGGCGGCATCCTGCAGTACGTGCTGCGCAGCCTCGTCGCGTAACAGCACCCTGAGGAGGCCGGGCGGCGACGCCCGGCCTCCTTCGTGCATGCAGGGCCCTGCGTACACTCGAATCGGCGGACGTCGCGACATGGCGTCCGAGGGAAGGCGGTCAGCATGGGAATCCTCGAGACCATCACGGGACCCCGGGACCTCGACCGGCTGAGCCGCGAGCAGATGCTCGAGCTCGCCGCGGAGATCCGGCAGTTCCTCGTGGCGGAGGTGTCCAAGACCGGCGGCCACCTGGGCCCCAACCTCGGCGTCGTGGAGACGACCCTCGCGATCCACCGGGTCTTCGACTCGCCGAAGGACCCCATCGTCTTCGACACCGGGCACCAGTCGTACGTGCACAAGCTCGTGACGGGCCGCCAGGACTTCAGCCGGCTCCGCGCCTCCGGGGGCCTCGCCGGCTACCCGCAGCGGTCGGAGTCCGAGCACGACATCGTGGAGAGCTCGCACGCGTCCAGCTCGCTGAGCTGGGCCGACGGCATCTCGCGCGCCTTCGGCATCACGGGGCAGACCGACCGGCACGTGGTCGCGGTGGTGGGCGACGGCGCCCTCACCGGCGGCATGACGTGGGAGGCGCTCAACAACATCTCCGACGACAACACGCGGAAGCTGATCATCGTCGTCAACGACAACGGCCGCTCCTACGCGCCGACCATCGGCGGCATGGCGCGGTTCCTCAACACCGTGCGCACGCGCCGCACCTACCGCGGCCTGTACGAGACCAGCCAACGCGTCTTCGGCGTCTTCGGCGCGCCGGGGGACAGCCTCTACCGCGGGCTCCGCGGCGGGCTGCACGGCTTCCTCACGCGGGTCACCGACAACGAGGCGCTGTACTCGAACCTCGACATCAAGTACCTGGGGCCCATCGACGGCCACGACCAGCAGGCGATGGAGGAGGCGCTCGAGCAGGCGCGCGACTACGGCGCCCCGGTCATCGTCCATGCCATCACCGAGAAGGGCCGCGGCTACGAGCCCGCGCGCCGGGACGTGGCCGACCAGTTCCACGCCGTCGGCCAGATCGACCCCGAGACGGGGGAGCCGATCGACGCCGCGCAGGCGGCGAGCTGGACGAGCGTGTTCGCGGACGAGATCCTCGCCCTCGCGGACGAGGACCCGCGCATCGTCGGCATCACGGCCGCGATGCTGCGTCCCGTGGGCCTCCACAAGTTCGCGGAGAAGCACCCCGACCGCGTGCACGACGTCGGCATCGCCGAGCAGCACGCGGTGACGAGCGCGGCCGGCCTCGCGTACGGCGGCCTCCACCCCGTCGTCGCGCTCTACGCCACCTTCGTGAACCGGGCGTTCGACCAGGTCCTCATGGACGTGGCGCTGCACCGCGCCGGCGTGACCTTCGTGCTCGACCGCGCGGGCGTCACCGGCCCCGACGGGCCCAGCCACCACGGCATGTGGGACCTCGCGCTGCTGCAGATCGTGCCGCACATCCGCCTGAGCGCCCCGCGCGACGCGACGCGGCTCCGCGAGGAGCTGGGGGAGGCCGTGAAGGTGGACGACGCGCCCACGGTCGTGCGCTTCTCGAAGGGCACCGTGGGCGACGAGATCGAGGCGCTGCGGCGCCTGGACGACGGTGTCGACGTGCTGCACGAGTCGGAGGCGAAGGACGTCCTCATCGTCACCGTGGGCCCGATGGCCGCCATGGGCATCGAGGTCGCCGAGCGGCTCCAGGCGCAGGGCATCGGCGCGACCGTCGTGGATCCGCGTTGGGTCGTCCCCGTGCCGCGGAGCGTCGTGGAGCTCGGGGGCACGCACCGCCTGGTCGTGACCATCGAGGACGGCGTGGTCGTGGGCGGCATCGGCACCCGGATCCGCCAGGACCTCCGCGAGGCCGGCATCGACACGGGCGTCACCGAGCTGGGCCTGCCGGACGAGTTCCTCGACCACGCGAGCCGCGGCGAGATCCTCGAGCGCGTCGGCCTGACGCCGCAGCACATCGCGCGCGACGTGGTCGCGCAGGTCCTCGGCAGCCGCGTGCCGTCCGCCCGCCCGCTGCGCGACGACGCCGACCGCGTCTCCGTGGCGCCGGAGGAGGACGAGCAGGCCTAACCGCCGCGTCGCACGACGGAGGGCCCGGCCATCACGGCCGGGCCCTCCGTCGTCCGGTGGAGCGCTACGCCACGCCGCGGATCGCCGGCCGGTGGAACGTCGTGCCGAACGCGCGCTCGCTCGCGCCGACCCGGTCGAGGTAGGGCGTGAGGCCGCCCATCTGGAACGGGTAGCCGGCGCCGAGGATGAGGCACAGGTCGATGTCCTCCGCCGCGTGCACCACGTCGTCCTCGAGCATGCGGTGCACCTCGTCGGCGAGCCCCGTCTCGACCCGCTCGCGGATCGCCTCGGCCGTCATCGGGTCCTTGCCCCCCTTCACGATCTTGACGGCCTCCTTGTCGAAGCCCGTCGGCCGGCCCTTCGCGTCACGCGCGTAGATGCGCCCGAGGTCCGCGAGCCGGTGCAGGTTCGGGCTCTCGAAGAACCGGTCCGGGAACGCCGCGTGATGCGTGTCCAGCACGTGCGCCCCGACCTTGAGGCCGACGAGCTCGAGCAGCTCGAACGGCGTCATGGGGAGGCCGAAGGGCGCGAGCGACCGGTCGACGACCTCGAAGGGCGTGCCCGTGTCGACCGCGTGCATGGCCTCGCCGAGCACCTTGGCGAGGATCCGGTTGACGACGAAGCCCGGGGTGTCGCGCGTGATGACGGCGTTCTTGTTGAGCTTCCGCGCGACCTGCATCGCGGTGGAGAGCGTCGCGTCCGTGGTCTGCGGCGTGCGCACGACCTCGATGAGCGGCATGACCGCGACCGGGTTGAAGAAGTGGAAGCCCACGAGGCGCTCCGGGTGCGCGAGCCGCTCGCCGATCCGCTCCACCGAGAGGGACGACGTGTTGGTCGCGAGGATCGCGGTGTCGGAGACGTGCTGCTCGATCTCCGCGAAGACCGCCTGCTTCACGCCCAGCTCCTCGAAGACGGCCTCGATGACCCAGTCCGCGTCGGCGAAGTCGGCCTTGTCGGTCGTGCCCGTGACGAGCGCCGTGAGGCGGTTGGCCTCGTCGCGGGAGACGCGCCCCTTCTCGGCGAGCTTCCGGATCTCGCCGTGGATGCCGGCGACGCCCGCGTCCACGCGCGCCTGGTCGAGGTCGGTGATGACCACGGGCACCTGGAGGCGGCGGACGAACAGCAGCGCGAACTGCGAGGCCATGAGCCCGGCGCCGACGACGCCGACCTTGGTCACGGGCCGCGCGAGGTCCTTGTCCGGGGCGCCCGCCGGCCGCTTCGCCCGCTTCTGCACGAGGTCGAAGGCGTAGATGCTCGCGCGGAACTGGTCGCCGGAGATGAGGTCGGCGAGGGCCTCGTCCTCGGCGGCGAAGCCCTCCTCGCGCGTGCTGCGCTTGGCGGCCTGCAGCAGGTCGAGCGCCCGGTACGGCGACTGCGCGACCGTGCCGATGCGCTGCTCGAGCGACCTGCGGGCGATGCCGATGGCGACGTCCCACTTGGCGATGCGCTCGAGGCGGCCGGGCGCGTTCGGACGCGTGACCTCGATCGCGCCGGAGATGACGCCGTCGGCCCAGCGGATCGACTGCTCGAGGAACGACGCGGACGGGAAGGACGCGTCGGCGATGCCGAGCTCCATGACGTCCGCGGCCTTCAGCGTGCGGTTGTTCTTGAGCGGGTTCTCGATGATCACCCTGAGGGCGTTCTCGATGCCGATGAGGTTCGGCAGCAGCCACGCGCCGCCCCAGCCGGGGATGATCCCGAGGAACACCTCGGGCAGCGCGACGGCGGGGACGGATTCGTCGACCGTGCGGTAGTCGGAGTTGAGGCCGATCTCGAGCCCGCCGCCGAGCGCGAGCCCGTTGACGAACGTGAACGACGGGACGCCGAGCCGGTGCAGCCGACCCAGCGTGTCGTGCCCGAGCTGCGCCATCTGCCGGCCGACCTCGCGGCTGGGGATCTCGCCGACCTTGCTGAGGTCGGCGCCCGCGGCGAGGATGAACGGCTTGCCGGTGATCGCGACGCCGCGGATCTCCCCGGCGGCCGCGCGTGCCGCGAGCCGGTCGAGCACGTCGGCGAGCTCGAGCAGCGTGGCCGGGCCGAGGGTGGACGGCCGGGTGTGGTCGCGCCCGTTGTCGAGCGTGACGAGCGCGAGCACGCCGCCGGAGGGCAGCGGCACGTCGCGGACGAACGAGTGGGTGACGACCTCGTCGGGATCGAGCGCCACGAGCTCCCGGAAGCGGCTGGTGTCGGTCACTTGGTCCTCTTCCTCTTGCCGGTGAAGTGCGGGTTCTCCCAGATGACGCTGCCGCCCTGGCCGAGGCCCACGCACATCGCCGTGAGGCCGTAGCGGACCTCGGGGTGCTGCGCGAACTGGCGCGCGAGCTGGTTCATCAGCCGGACGCCGCTGGACGCGAGCGGGTGCCCGACGGCGATCGCGCCGCCGTACTCGTTGACGCGCGGGTCGTCGTCGTCGATGCCGAAGTGGTCCAGCAGGCTGAGCACCTGGATGGCGAACGCCTCGTTGAGCTCGAACAGCCCGATGTCGTCGATCGTGAGGCCGGCCTTGCGGAGCGCCTTCTCGGTGCTGGGCACCGGGCCGATGCCCATGATCTCGGGCTCCACGCCCGCGAAGGCGAACGAGACCAGCGTCATCTTCGGGGTGAGGCCGAGCTCCTTCACGGCGTCGCCGCTCGCGAGCAGCGCGGCCGTGGCGCCGTCGTTGAGGCCCGACGAGTTGCCGGCCGTGACGCGCCCGTGCGGGCGGAACGGGGTACGGAGGCCGGCGAGCCCCTCGAGCGTCGTCTCGGGGCGCATGGCCTCGTCGCGCGTCGCGAGCCCCCAGCCGCTCTCGGAGCGGGTCGCGACGGGCACGAGGTCCGGCTGGATCTCGCCGTTCGCGTACGCGAGGGCTGTCTTCTGCTGGCTCGCGAGCGCATAGCGGTCGGCCCGCTCGCGGGTGAGCGCGGGGAACCGGTCGTGGATGCGCTCGGCCGTGTTGCCCATGTTGAGGGCGTCCTGGCTCACGAGGCGCTCGGCGAGGAAGCGGGGGTTCGGATCCGCGTCGAAGCCCATCGGGTGGCGGCCCATGTGCTCGACGCCGCCCGCGATCGCGAGGTCGTAGGCGCCGAACGCGATGCCGCCGGCGGTGGCGGTGACGCTCGTCATGGCGCCCGCGCACATCCGGTCGATGGCGAAGCCCGGCACGGAGCGGGGGAGCCCGGCCAGGAGCGCCGCGGTGCGCCCGAGCGTGAGGCCCTGGTCGCCCGTCTGGGTCGTGGCCGCGATGGCGACCTCGTCGATCCGGTCCTTCGGGACCTCCGGGTTCCGCTCCAGCAGCCCGATCATGGCCTTGACGACGAGGTCGTCGGCCCGGGTCCGCCAGTACATGCCCTTCTCGCCCGCTCGTCCGAACGGGGTGCGTACCCCGTCCACGAAATGGACTTCGGCTCTCTCGACCACTGACGCCTCCTCGCATCGATTTCCCCCACCCTAGGAAGAAGCCGGACGGGGGCCGAATCCGTTGACTGTTCCTACGAGGCCCCGTCGTCGGCTGCGTCGTCCGCTTGGTCCGCATCGACAAAGGCCGCCGCGACCGCGGGGGCCGCCGCCTCGATCTGCCAGGGACGCGCGCCCCACGAGGCGAGCGCCTCGCCGACGGCCTCGGGGGCGAGGTCGGCGGGCGGCGTCCACGCGACGCGACGGAGCACTTCGGGCGTCAGCAGGTTCTCCTGGGGGAGGGACATGCCGTCGGCCACCTCCTGGACGGCCGCGCGGGCGCGCTTGAGGCGGCGGTCGGCGGCGGGGTCCTTGTCGGCCCAGGCCTTGGCGGGCGGCATCGACTCGCCGGCGCCGCGCAGCGACGGGAACTCGGTCGCGGCGAGCCCGCGCTCGACGGCGGCCCACCAGCGGTCGATCTCGCTGCGGCTCGCGCGGCCCGAGAACTCCCGGACGGCCGCGAGGTCGCGCTTGGACTGCGGCAGCACCCGCGCGACGGCCACGAGGGACCCGTCGGGGACGAGGCGGCCGGGGCTCGTGTCGACCTCGCGCGCGTAGGCGTCCCGGGCCTCCCACAGCTCCTTCGCGACCGCGAGGTTGCGTCCTCCGCGGACGCCGTGCAGGCCGCTCAGGCGACGCCACGGCTCCACGCGCGCCGGCTTCGCCTCCTTCGCGATGGTCGCGGCGAACTCCTGCTCGGCGATGCGCGTCTTGCCCTGCTCGTCGAGGCGGCGCGCGATCTCGTCGCGGACGTCGACGAGCAGCTCCACGTCGAGCGCCGCGTAGACGAGCCAGGCGCGGGGGAGCGGGCGGGTCGACCAGTCGGCGGCCGAGTGCTCCTTGGCCAGGTGGATCCCGAGCAGCTCCTCCACCACGGTGCCGAGGCCCACGCGGGGCAGACCCAGGAGGCGCGAGGCCAGCTCGGTGTCGAAGATGCGCTGCGGGTCGAGCCCGACCTCGCGGAGGCACGCGAGGTCCTGGCTCGCGGCGTGCAGGACCCACTCGACGTCGCGGATCACCGCGTCGAGCTCCGCGAACGAGCCGACGGCGGGCGGGTCGAACAGGAACGTGCCCGCGCCCCGGCGGAACACCTGGATGAGGTAGGCGCGCTGGCTGTAGCGGAAGCCGGAGGCGCGCTCGGCGTCGACGGCGATGGGCCCGGTGCCGGCGGCGATCGCGTCGACCGCGCGCAGGTACTCCTCGCGCGTGTCGATGACCGTCAGGTCGCCCGTGGCCGCGGCCTCGCGGAGGGCGGGGCGCGCGGGCGCGTCCTGGACGGCGGTCGACGGGTCGGCGGACTCCGCGGACGGCGCCGACGCGGCCTCGGCGGGTGCGGAGGACGCGCGACGGCCGCGCCCGCGGGTCGTGCGCGGGCGGGCCTCGGAGCCGTCCGGCTCCGCCGCGGGGGAGTCGGGCACGGGCGCGACGGACGCGTCCGACGCCGTGGCGTCCGCGACGGCCGCGGTCTCCGCGGGGGCGGCCCGACGCGTCCGGGTGCGCGCCACCACGGCGTCGGTGGCGGTGGATCCGGGCACGTCCGAGAACAGGGAGGCGCCCATGGCCGGGCGGCGGAGCCGCGGTGAGGTGACGGATCCGGAGGCGTCCGCGCGGCCGTCGGCGGGGTCGGGGATGTCGGACGGGGCGTTCACGTCCGGGTGCGTCGCGCTGATAGCAGTGTCACTCCTTCGCCCGCGGGAGGGAGTCCGGCGAGCATGCACAGTAGTTCCCCCCAGCCTTCCACATGGGCGGTCACGTCGGCGTCGGCGGGCGTCCACGAGGCGCGCAGCTCGATCTTCGCGCCGCTGCCCTGGCGGGCGAGCTCGCCGTAGCCGGTGGAGATGATCCGCGTCGCCGTGCCCGAGGGCGCCGAGTAGCGGGCGCCGCGGGAGGCGAGCCCGTCGACGAGCCACGACCACGCCACATCCGCGAGGAAGGGGTCCGTGCCCATGTCGGTCTCGAGGGGCGCCTGCGCGAAGCAGACGATGCGGAACGCGCCGCCCCAGGCCTCGGGCTCCTCGGGGTCGTGCAGCAGGATGAAGCGGCCCGTGCCGAGCTCCGAGTCGGACGCGTGGCCGGACGGCGACACGTCCGCCGCGAGCGCCACGGCGTAGGGCGCGAGGTTCGACGACGGCGACGGGATCTTGGTCAGCACGAGCTCGGACCGGGTGGTGGCCCGCCGGAGCGCGTCCAGCGCCGCGCGGAACTCGGGCGGATCCTCGGCGCTGTCACGGGTGTCTACCACGTGGGCAGACTACGTTCCGCGGTCGCGCCCGCCGGGAGCCACGCCGGTCGGCTCCGGGCGATGCGCCCGCGACCAGGGCATCAGCCGCGGTCGACGGCCCACCGGGCGTACGTGCGGTGGTCGTCGTCCACGAGCAGCTGCGCGAGGCGCATGGGCGCGTGGATCCCGGAGCCCGCCGGCACGAGGGGCATCAGGGGCGTGACGAGCTCGGGGGAGGTGGTGAGGCAGAGCTCGTCGACGCGGCCGGCGGCGAGGAGCGCCGCGGCGAGGGCCGGCCCGCCCTCGCACACCACGCTCGTGAGGCCGTGGCGGCCGAGCGCGTCGATGACGTCGTCGCCCGAGAGACGGCCGTCCGCGGCCGCGCCCAGCGGGACCGGCACGATATCGGCGGGGACCCCGTCGAGGGTGGCGAGGGCGCGGTCGCGCGCCTCGGGCGGGCACAGGACGAGCAGGCGGCCCGCCTCGGCGTCGGCGTCGAAGCGGTGCCCGGCGAGGTCGCCCGACGACGTGGCGACCGCGAGGGGCGTGCGGCGGGGGAGCACGTACCGCTCGGCGCGCACCGTGCCGGCGCCGACCAGGACGACGTCGGCGAGCTCGCGGATCACCCCGAGGATGCGGCGGTCCACGACGCTGCTGAGGCTGTCAGAGGACCCGTCGGCCCCGATCACGCTGCCGTCGACGGACGCCACGAAGTTGAGGCGCACGTGCACGGGGGATCCGGGCCGGTAGAGGCCCTCGAGCCAGACCCGCGTGCCGTCGTCGTCGAGCCCGCGGGTGGCGGCGTCGCCTGCGCCCGCCACGGGCAGGACCCGCGAGATCCTCACCCGGCGAGCCGCTCGCGCACCTGGCGCTTGACGCGGCCGAGCATCGCCGTCATGCCGCGCATGCGCAGCGGCGAGACGGCGGCGTCGAGCCCGATGGTCGACGGGTAGTCGTCGGGCACCGCGAGCACATCGTCGGCCGGGAGCCCGTCGAGCCCCTGCGCGAGGATCGACGCGAAGCCGCGGCTCGTCGGCGCCTCGGCCGGCGCCTGGGCGTGCACGTGCACGTCGCCGTCCACGACCTCCACGAACATGAACACGGGCGACTGGCACTCCTCGACCCGCTCGAGCAGGTCCGGGTGCTCGGCGTAGCGCGCCGGCAGCTCCGGCAGGTCGTTGCTGAAGTCGAGCAGGAGGAGCAGCCGGTCGCGCTGCCCGAGCGCGAGGAAGTCGTCGCGGATCTCGGCGAGCGCCGCGGGCAGCGCGGGGGAGCCGCTCATCGGGAGGGCAGCTCCCCGGGCTCGGCGCCCTGGACGATGGGGACGCGCACGGCGGAGCCCCACTCGGTCCAGGATCCGTCGTAGTTGCGGACGCCCTCGAAGCCCAGCAGGTGCGTGAGCACGAACCACGTGTGGCTCGACCGCTCGCCGATGCGGCAGAGGACCACGACGTCGTCGCCGTCGGAGAGGCCCGCGCCCTCGCGGTAGACGGCGTCGAGCTCGGCGCGCGTCTTGAAGGAGCCGTCCTCGGCGGCGGCCTTGGCCCACGGCACGTTGCGCGACGTGGGGATGTGGCCGGCGCGGAGCGAGCCCTCCTCGGGGTACGCGGGAGCGGTCGTGCGCTGGCCCGTGTACTCCTCCGGGCTGCGGACGTCGATGAGCGGGTGGCCGAGGTGCGCGAGCACGTCGTCCTTGAACGCGCGGATCTCCTCGTCGCGGCGCTCGACGACGGGGTACTCGACGGGCGCGACCTCGGGCTGGTCGGTGGTGGTCGGGCGGCCCTCGGCGATCCACTTGTCGCGGCCGCCGTCGAGGAGGCGCACGTCCTCGTGGCCGAAGAGCGTGAAGACCCAGAGGGCGTAGGCGGCCCACCAGTTGCTCTTGTCGCCGTAGACGACGACCGTGCTGTCGCGGGAGATGCCCCGCTCCGACATGAGCTGGGCGAACCGCTCGCCGTCGACGTAGTCGCGCTGGACCGGGTCGTTGAGGTCGGTGTGCCAGTCGAGCTTGACCGCGCCGGGGATGTGGCCGGTCTCGTACAGCAGCACGTCCTCGTCGGACTCGACGACCACGAGGCCGGGCGTGAGCGCGCCGTCCGCGAGGCGCTCCTGCAGCCAGTCGCCGCTCACGAGCCGCTCGGGGTGGGCGTACTCGGCGAACCTGGGGGTGGTGTCCGGCTCGACGGCCATGGGGCTCTCCTGATCTCGCGGCCTCGAGGGCCGCGCTGGGTGGGACGCGGTCTAGTCTGGGGGTCTCCCGCGGGCGCTCGGCGCGCGCGACGACCACCATCCACGGTAACGGTTCGCGATGCGCGGGACCTTCCCATGACAGCCGGAGACCCACCTGTGACGAACACCGACACCGGATCCCGGCACCACGACGAGCGCGGCGCGGGACCGGGGGCGCTCGTCGGACGGTCGCCGAGCATCACCGGCCAGGAGATCGCCGCGCACCTCGTGCCCCCGCGGCAGTTCGACGAGGCGCGCTTCGACACCTACCGGCCCGACCCGGAGTACGACACGCAGGCGCAGGCCGTCGAGGTGCTCCGCGCGTTCTCGGGCGACCGCGCCGGATCCCGTGGCGGCCTCTTCTCCCGGCGGAAGGCCCCGGCCGTGAAGCCCGGCGTCTACCTCGACGGCGGCTTCGGCGTCGGCAAGACGCACCTCCTGGCCTCCCTCTGGCACGCGATGCCGGGGCCGAAGTACTTCGGCACCTTCATCGAGTACACGGCGCTCGTCGGCGCCCTCGGCTACCAGGGCGCGGTCGAGATCCTCCGCGGCGCGACGCTCGTCGCCATCGACGAGTTCGAGCTCGACGACCCGGGCGACACCATGATGATGACGCGCCTGCTCTCCGACCTCGTGGCCGACGGCACGCGCATCGCCGCGACCAGCAACACCCCGCCGAACGCGCTGGGGGAGGGGCGCTTCGCCGCGGCCGACTTCCTCCGCGAGATCCAGGCCATGAGCGACCGGTTCGACACGATCCGCATCGACGGCCTCGACTACCGCCGCCGCGCCTTCGAGGGCCACGCGGTGACGGTCGACGACGCCGACCTCGACGCGCGCGCCGAGGCGGCCGGCGCCGGCGGGCGACAGGTCACGGTCGACGGCTTCGCCGAGCTCGTGGGGCACCTCGCGCGCCTGCACCCGTCGAAGTACGTGAAGCTCATCGAGGGCGTCGACGTGATCGCCCTCCGCGACGTCACCCAGCTGACCGGGCAGACGGACGCGCTCCGCTTCGTGGCGTTCGTCGACCGCGTGTACGACGCGCAGATCCCGCTGCTCGCGACGGGCACCCCGTTCGACGAGGCCTTCTCCGCCGAGATGCTCGCGGGCGGGTACCGGAAGAAGTACCTGCGGGCGATCTCGCGGCTCATCTCGCTCACGGCCTCGGCCCGCGAGCTGTAGCGCACGCGGCTCCCACGGAGCTGGGTCCGGGGCCGCCGAGGCGGCCTCCCGAGCGTCCGGTAACACGATGTTCACACGGCCGCCTCCCGTGTAACGCGCCCGAAACACGTCCGGCGAGCCCGCGAAACCTCGCCCCCGGACACTGGTTCCGTACCCGGCACCCGGCACGCGCCGAACCACCCGACCACACGGGCGGCCGCTCGCCCCCGTCGGTGCGACCCCTGCACGATCTACGAGAGGTGAAACACCATGGACCAAGGCAACACCGCCTTCCTCCTGATCGCCGCGGCGCTGGTCCTCCTGATGACGCCGGGTCTGGCGTTCTTCTACGGCGGGCTCGTCAAGGCCAAGAGCGTCATCAGCATGATGATGATGAGCTTCGGGGCCATGGGCCTCATCGGGCTGCTCTGGGTCCTGTACGGCTACGCCATCGCGTTCGGCAACGGCCCCGACGGCGCCGCGGGCAACCCGCGCTTCGTCGGCATCGACGGCGTGCTCGGCATCGACCTCGGCCAACTCGGCCTCGGGGACGCGTACACGGCGGCCCTCGGCGAGCAGACCTCCGCCTACCCGACGCTGGCGTTCGCCGCCTTCCAGGCGACCTTCGCGATCATCACCGTCGCGCTCATCTCCGGCGCCATCGCCGACCGCGCCAAGTTCGGCGCGTGGATGGTCTTCGCCGGCGTCTGGGCCACGATCGTCTACTTCCCGGTCGCCAGCTGGGTCTTCAACTTCACGCTCGCCGACGGCGCGACCGTCGACGGCGGGTGGATCGCCTACAACGTCGGCGCCATCGACTTCGCCGGCGGCACCGCGGTGCACATTAACGCGGGCGCCGCGGCCCTCGCCCTCTCGCTCGTCCTCGGCAAGCGCGTCGGGTTCGCCAAGGGCATGCACGTGCCGCACAACCCGCCCTTCGTGCTCCTCGGCGCCGGCCTGCTGTGGTTCGGCTGGTTCGGCTTCAACGCCGGATCCGAGCTCGCGGCCGACGGCATCGCCGCCATCGCGTTCCTCAACACCATCGCGGCGCCCGCCGCGGCCATCCTCGGCTGGCTCGTGGTCGAGAAGATCCGCGACGGCAAGCCCACCTCGGTGGGCGCCGCCTCCGGTGCCGTCGCGGGCCTCGTCGCCATCACCCCGGCCTGCGCCGCGCTCTCGCCGACCTGGGCGATCGTGCTCGGGCTCGTCGCCGGCGCCGTCTGCGCCGTGGCCATCGAGCTGAAGTTCAAGCTCGGCTTCGACGACTCGCTCGACGTGGTGGGCATCCACCTCATCGGCGGCCTCATCGGCACGCTCTACATCGGCATCTTCGCGACCAACGTCGGCCTCATCTACTCGGGCTCGCTCGAGCAGCTGGGCAAGCAGGCCCTCGCCGCGTTCGCCGTGCTGATCTACTCGTTCGTCCTCTCCTACGTCATCGGCACGATCATCCAGAAGACCATGGGCTTCCGGGTGAAGAACGAGGACGAGATCGCGGGCATCGACACGATCGTCCACGGCGAGGAGGGCTACGTGCTGGAGACCTCCGGCCGCTGACCCGCCGCTCCGCGCCACCGACGGGCGCCGCTCCTCGCGAGGGGACGGCGCCCGTCGTCGCGTCCGGGGCGCGAGCGGCACGTGTCCGGGACGCGACCGGCGCGCGGCCGCGTGTTCGCCCAGCGCGGAGCCCGGCGTCCTGCGGGCCGTCGGGGCGCGGGCCGGGCGTACGGTGGACGGACGCGGGGAGCCGAGCACGACGGCGCCCCGCTCCCCGTGACCATCGAGACGAAGAAGACGAGAGCACATGGCATCCCCCCTCATCACCCTGAACAACGGCGTCACCATCCCGCAGCTGGGCTTCGGCGTCTTCCAGACCCCGCCCGCCGAGACGCAGCAGGCCGTGGAGCGCGCCTTCGAGGCCGGCTACCGCCACATCGACACCGCCGCCGGCTACTACAACGAGGAGGGCGTGGGCGCCGCCATCCAGGCGACGGGCATCCCGCGCGAGGAGCTCTTCATCACCACCAAGCTCCGCAACGGCGACCAGGGCGCGGACAGCGCCCGCAGCGCCTTCGAGGACAGCCGCCGCAAGCTCGGCGTCGACGCGGTGGACCTCTACCTGATCCACTGGCCCTACCCGAAGCACGGCCTCTACGTGGAGACGTGGAAGACCTTCGAGGCGCTGCACGCCGAGGGCCTCATCCGCGCGATCGGCGTCTCCAACTTCCTCCCGGAGCACCTGGAGAAGCTGGCCGCCGAGTCCGACGTCGTGCCCGCGGTCAACCAGATCGAGGTGCACCCCACGTTCCAGCAGCACGATCTCTCGACCTTCTCGGTCGAGCGCGGCATCGAGGTCGAGGCGTACAGCCCGCTCGGCCAGGGCGCCGACCTCGAGTCGGAGGTCGTCACGCGCCTCGCGAAGGAGCACGACGCCACCCCCGCGCAGATCGTGCTCGCGTGGCACCTCGCGCAGGGCCGCATCGTGATCCCGAAGTCGGTCACCCCGGAGCGCATCGTGCAGAACTTCCAGAGCATCGAGGTCGAGCTGTCCGTCGAGGAGCTCGCCGAGATCGACACCCTGGAGACCGGCACGCGCCTCGGCGCCGACCCGGCGACGGCGGACTTCACGCAGTTCCCGTCCTGATCCACCCGCCGGGATCCCGGCCGCACGACGCCCGCCCGGCCCCCTCGCCGCGGCGGGCGTCGTCACGCGCGGACCCCGCATCACGCGGCGCTCGTGCACGGGCCCCGAGGGGGCTAGCCTGAGCCACACGACGCTCCCTCAGGCCGGAGGCGATCGCCTCGGACCCGTCGGGGCGCGGCCCACCGTCAGGAGCATCGTGATCGATCCCACCGTCCCGCATGCCCGGCTCGCCGACGCGCTCAGCTCCGTGTCCGAGCGCATCGACGCGTCCGTCGACGCCAGCTGGGACGGGCTCACCGGCGTCCAGGTCCTCATCCTCCGTCGGCTCTCCGGCACCGAGCGGATGGACCGCGCGTCGCTCGCGCTCGACACCCGCACCGCCCGCGCGGCCACCGTGCCGAGCCTCGCGTCGCTCATGCAGAAGGGCCTCGTGCTGGAGTCGGAGGACCCCGTCGGGTCCTACCTGCACCTCTCCGACGGGGGACGGGAGCTCCTGCTGGGCGTCCGGACGGCCCGCGCCGAGTGGATGGAGCAGGCCGCGCGTCTGTCGAAGCCCCCGGTGCACGGCGACGACCTGCTGCGCGCCGCGGCGCTCTTGGAGCACCTGCGCGCCACGGACGACATCTGAGCGCGCACGGCGCGAGCCCGGATGCGCGCGACGCGAGACCGGATGCGCGCGACGACGACCTGGTCGCGCGCCTGCGGGCCGCGGGCTGCGTGTTCGCCGAGGAGGAGGCCGCGCTGCTCGTCGCCGAGGCGGCGCACCGCCATCCCGACCACGGCTCCGGCCCGGGCGCCGGGCGGGACGGACGCGCGGAGGGGCTCGAGCGCATGGTCGCGGCCCGCGTCGACGGGGAGCCCCTCGAGACGGTCCTCGGCTGGGCCGCGTTCGCGGGACGGCGGATCATCGTGCGCCCCGGCGTGTTCGTGCCGCGCCGACGCACGGAACGCCTCGCGCGGGCGGCGGTGGCCGCGGCGGGCGAGGTCGCGCATGCGGTCGTCGTCGACCTGTGCTGCGGCTCGGGTGCCATCGCCGCCGTGCTCGCGGACGACGCGCCGGGCGCGGTCGTGCACGCGGCCGACGTGGATCCCGTCGCCGTCGCGTGCGCGGCGGAGAACCTCGTCCCGCGCGGGGCCTCGGTGCACCAGGGCGACCTGATGGCGGCGTTGCCCGCGACGCTGCAGGGCGGGATCGACGTCCTGGTGGCCAACGTGCCCTACGTGCCGCGCGCCGGGCTCGACCTCATGCCGCCCGAGGCCCGCCTGCACGAGCCGGAGGCGACGCGCGACGGCGGGGTCGACGGGCTCGACGTGCTGCGGCGCGTGGCGCGGGGGAGCGGCCCGTGGCTCGCGCCCGACGGGCTCCTCCTCGTCGAGGTCGCGGACGCGCAGGTCGACGCCGCCCTCGACGCGATCGCGCGCGCCGGCCTCGAGGCGCGGGTCGAGCCCGGCGACGCGAGCGACGCGCAAGACCCGGGCGACGACGCGGCCGAGGACGAGGACGACGGCACGCGGGTCGTGACCGGCCGACGCCGCCGCTGACCGGCCGGCACCACGTCGCGGGCCGAGGGGGAGGCGCGCCGCGCATCCGCACCCCGCTGCGGATATCGTTGCCTCCTGTCCACAACCCGCTCGGCGGCCGGCCGGTCCTCCCTAGGGTCCAGGTGTCCCATCCACCGTACGAGAGGCACCAGTGACCCCCACCCCATCCCGTCCCGACGCGTCCGTCCGCACGACGCCGTCCCTCCCGAACCGCGACGCCCGCCGTCGCCCCCGTCGCGGCCTCGCCGCCCTCGCGTCGGCCGCCGCCCTCGTCACCGCCGTCGCCGTCGGCCTCCCGGCGGGCTCCGCATCCGCCGCCGCCCCGAGCACGCCCGTCCCCGGCATGCAGGTCCCCGCGCTCAAGGACGTCCTCGGCGCCGCCGGCATCGAGCACGTCGGCGTGGCGATGGGCAGCGGCGAGGTGCAGGGCACCTCGGCCGACCTCATCGCCCGCCACTTCAACGCCATGACCCCGGAGAACGAGGGCAAGGCCGACGCCATCCAGCCCGTCGAGGGCCGCTTCGACTTCACCGGCGTCGACAAGCTCCTCGACTTCGCCGACGCCCACGGCATGAAGATGTACTTCCACGTCGACTTCTGGATGCCGCAGACGCCCGCCTGGTTCTTCCTCGACAACGGCCGTCCGCTCACGAACAGCCCCGCCGACCAGGCGCTGCTCAAGGCGCGCATGGAGGCCCACGTCAAGGCGATCTCCGACCACATCGCGTCCCGCTACCCGAACGGGAACAGCCCCATCTGGGCGATGGACGTCGTCAACGAGGTCATCGACGACGGCCCCAACGCGAACCCGCACCACATGAAGGACACCCGCTGGTTCCAGGTGCTGGGCGAGGGCTTCGTCGACGAGGGCTTCCAGCTCGCGAAGAAGTACTTCCCGGGCGTGAAGCTCTTCATCAACGAGTACAACACCGACTCGCCGAGCAAGCGCACCGACTACCTCGGGCTGATCTCCGCCCTCCTCCAGCGCGGCATCCCGGTCGAGGGCGTGTCGCAGCAGAGCCACATCGGGCTCCGCACCGACATCGAGCAGCTGAGGAACACGATCCACGCGGTGAAGGCCCTCGATCCGAACCTCATCGAGGCCATCTCCGAGCTCGACGTCGGCGCCTCGCAGGCGGCCGCGACCGGCAACAGCCAGAACCGCGCGCACACGGCGCCGATCTACTCGAACCCGGACGACACCGCCGCGGCCGTGGGCTGGGTCTACAAGGACCTGTTCACGATGATCCGGCAGGAGGCCGCGAACCTCGACTCGGTCACCTTCTGGGGATCGGACAACTCGCGCACCTGGCTGCACAGCCCGTCGATCGACCAGCCGTGGGACCAGCCGCTCCCGTTCGGGGTGAACCAGGAGGCCATGCCCGCCTACTGGGGCATCGTGGACCCGTCGAAGCTCCCGGCGCGTCCGCCGCTGCCGGAGGCCTGATCACCTCCTGAGTCACCACAGCGGCCCCCGTCCTCGTCGAGGACGGGGGCCGCTGTGCGTTCGTTGCCATACGCAACAAAGGTTTTCGAATACCTTGCCCCCCGCAGGGGAGGGTGCCTACGGTGCGAGCATCCGACACCGAAGTCGGACCACATGGAAGGTGTTCGACGATGAGCATTCCCCGCACCACCACGTCCGCGCTCGCGGACGTCAGCCCTCCGAGCCCCGGCCGCAGCGGCCTCGGGGCCCGCCCGCGACGCGACCGCCGCCGCGGCCTCGCCGCCCTCACCGCCCTCGGCCTCCTCGCCGCAGCGGGCGCCCTGACCGCCCCCGCCGCCCAGGCCGCCGACCGGGTCCCGGCCGGGGTCGGATCCGACTTCGAGTCCGGCACGGACGGCTGGGCCCCGCGGGGCGACGGTGTCCGCATCGCCCCGAGCACCGAGGCGCGCACCGGGTCCGGCAGCCTCCTCGTCACCGACCGCACGCAGGAGTGGCACGGCGCCGCCCTCGACGTCACGTCGTCGCTCGCCGTCGGCCAGGAGGTCGAGGTCACCGTGTGGGCGCGCCTCGCGCCGGGGGAGGAGCCCGCGTCGCTCAAGGTCTCCGTGCAGCGGGACACCGGCGGCGGCAGCGGCTACGACGGGGTCGCCGGAGCCGCCGCGCGCGTCACCGCCGACGCGTGGACCGAGCTGACGGGCACCTACACGCTCGGCGGACCGGTCGACAAGGCGCAGGTCTACGTGGAGGGCACCGTCGGCGCCGACTTCCTCCTCGACGACTTCCAGCTGGGCGACGCCGTGGGCACGCCCGTGCAGACCGACATCCCGGCGCTCAAGGACGTCCTCGGTGCCCGCGGCATCGAGCACGTCGGCGTCGCCATCGACGGCCGCGAGACCGTCGGCGCGGGCGCCGACCTCGTGAGCCGCCAGTTCGACGCCTTCACGCCGGAGAACGCCGGGAAGCCCGAGAGCGTCCAGCCGGAGGAGGGGCGGTTCACGTTCGCGCAGATCGACCAGCTGCTCGACTACGCCGACCGGACGGGCACGAAGGTCTACTACCACGTGCTGTTCTGGCACTCGCAGACGCCCGCGTGGTTCTTCCTCGACGGCGACCGCCCGCTCACCGACAGCCCCGCCGACCAGGCGATCCTCCGGGCGCGCATGGAGGCGCACGTGAAGGGCATCTCGGACCACGTGGCGGCCCGCTACCCGGACGGCGGCAGCCCGATCTGGGCGATGGACGTCGTGAACGAGGTCATCGACGACGGCCCCAACGACAACGCGCACGACATGCGCGACAGCCGCTGGTACCAGGTGCTGGGGGAGGGCTTCGTCGACGAGGGCTTCCGCCTGGCGCGCGCCTACTTCCCGGGCGTGAAGCTCTTCATCAACGACTACAACACGGAGCTGCCGACCAAGCGCGCCGACTACCTCGAGCTGATCTCCGCGCTCGTCGCCCGCGGCGTGCCGATCGACGGGGTGGGCCACCAGGCGCACGTCGACTTCGCGCGGCCCGTCTCGTGGTTGCGCGACTCGATCCGCGCGGTGGAGCGCATCGACACGCGCCTGCTGCAGGCGATCACGGAGCTCGACGTGAA
The DNA here is from genome assembly GCF_021922985.1 of Clavibacter michiganensis subsp. tessellarius. Lineage (NCBI taxonomy): Bacteria > Bacillati > Actinomycetota > Actinomycetes > Micrococcales > Microbacteriaceae > Clavibacter > Clavibacter tessellarius. The sequence continues at coordinate 986,181 of NZ_CP040788.1, forward strand.
CGCGTCGAACCAGAACGAGGGCGCCGACGTGAGCGGGGCGCCGCAGGATCCGTACACGCCGGTGTACGCGGACGACGCCGAGGCGGGGGCGGAGGTCGGCTACTACTACCGCGACCTCTTCCAGATGATCCGGCAGCAGGCCGCGTCGATCGACTCGATCACCTTCTGGGGCGTGAGCAACGCGCGCAGCTGGCTGCGCACGTGGCCCATCGCGCGACCGTGGGAGCAGCCGCTCCCGTTCGACGACGCCCTGCAGGCGGCTCCCGCCTACTGGGGGATCGTGGACGCGAAGAGGCTGCCGGCGCGTCCGGCCGACCTCTCGGCGCCGCGCATCGCGGACGTGGACGACATCGCCGCGGTGGCGACCAAGGCCACGGGCACGCGCGTCCCGTACGCGCTGCCGTCGGCCATCGACACCCGCGACGGGAACGTGCGCGTGGTGTGCGACCCGCCGCGCAGCGGGGTCTTCCCGGTGGGGACGACCACGGTCACCTGCACGGCGGAGGACCGCGCCGGCAACGTGCGGACGACCACGTTCGACGTGGTGGTGACGCGCGCCGGCAGCTGACCGCCGCTCGCGGATCCCGCGCCGTCCTCCCGGACGGCGCGGGATCCGTGCGTCAGCGCAGCGCGGAGATGACCAGCACCAGCGCCGCGAAGCCGACGATGGTCCACGGCATGAGCAGCAGCACCGAGGAGGCGACCCGCCAGCGCCGGTCCGCGTCGCGGGAGAGACGCTCCCGGAGCGCCTCGGCGACGGCCTGCCGGGACAGGGAGACGGACAGCGCGGCCGCGGCGACCAGCAGGCCCGCCCCGCTCGCGATCGCGGCCGGCGCCATGTCGGCGCTGCCGTCGATCCAGGCGGACCCGCTGAGGGCCACGAGGACGAACGTGGCGATGAGCGCGAGGACGATGAGCGCCGGGGCCCCGGCGGGGGACTCGTCGTCGGGATCCGCGATGGCCGCGGCGTAGACGACGGGGTCGCCGAACGCCGTGCCGGCGTCGCCCCCGGCCTCGCGCACGTGCTGCCGCACGGTGTCGACCGCCTCCTCGATCCGGTCGGGGGCCATGTGCCTCCTGTCCAGCTCGGTGCCGAACTCGTCGATCCACCTGTCGGTCGTGTCCATCAGCTGCTCCTGTCGATCTCGTTGAATGCGTCGGCCGTGCCCGTGAAGCGCGCCCACGCCTCGCGGAGCCGTGCCGCGTGCGCGTGGCCGTCCTCGGTGAGGACGAAGTACTTGCGGCCGGGGCCCCCGTCGCCCGGGCGCCATTCCGTCGCGACGAGCCGCCGGCGCTCCAGCCGCGCGAGCAGGGGGTAGAGGCCGCTGCCGGTCACGCCCCGGAACCCGGCCCGTTCGAGCCGCGTCAGCATGGCGTAGCCGTAGGACGGCCCGTCCCTCAGGGAGGTGAGGACGAGGAGGGGGAGGAGCGCCCTCACCCATTCGCCGCTCGGCTCCAGGGCGGGCGACGTCCCCGCCTCGTGCCCGTCGTCGTGATCCATGACTAGATCGTGTCCCGGACTAGTCGCTCTCGATACCGACGAAGGTATCGACCTCCGGGACCGGGTTCCTCGGCCGTCGTGGCGGCCCGTCCCCGCCGCGCCGGCGCCGCGGGTCCCCGCGGGGCCCGGTCCGGGGCATCCCATCGGACCATCGCGAGTAGACGTACGTCGTCCCGCGCTGGCCGTGAGGAGGCGGCCCCCGCGGACGGTCCTGCCTAGCGTGGGCCGTGCACCAGGCATCGAGCACCCGCACCTGCCACGGACGGGTCCACCTGGTGCCGGATCAGGAAGTTGTCACCATGAGCGCCATCAGCACGGACATCACGAACTCGAGCCGGACGTCCACCTGGAAGGTGGCGGCCGTCGGGGCCGCACTCGCCTTCGCCGTCGTCGGACTCGTCGTCACCGGCTTCGACCCCATGTGGATCGCCGGATCGCTCGGCATCAGCGCCGCTGCCGCGAGCCAGATCGTGGCGGCCATCAAGGCCGGCCGGACGGCCGTGACGGTCGTCGCGGCGATCGCGGGCGCGGGAGTCGCATCCGCCATCACCGCGACCATCGCGTTCATCGCGATCAGCTGGGCCGCCGGTCCCGCCATCGCCTGACGATCGCCCCACCGGGGGTCGGACGTCCGGTACGTCCGACCCCCTCTCCTCACCCAGAGCATCAGAGATCGAGGCCATCCATGTCGTCCACCTCCCTGGAGCACCGCTCCGCCGCCCGCCCGACGACCGTGACGGCGGCGTTCTGGCTCGTCCTGCTCTCCGCGGCGGTCGCGGCCGTCTCCGCGTTCCTGGCCATCCAGGCCCTCCTCTCGGCCGAGGGCTCGGAGGAGCTCCGCCGGACGATCGAGGCGACACCGGAGGCCGCGGGAGGCGACATCGACATGGAGTCGCTCGTGGGCATCGCCCGTGCGACCGCGGTCGCCATCCAGGTCCTCCTCATCGTGGTGTCGATGGCGATCGCCCTGTGGATCGCGTTCGCGATGCGCTCCGGCCGCGCGTACATCCGCATCGTCGCGGTCGTGCTGGCCGTGTTCCAGGCGGTGGGCACCGTGACGGCCCCGTCGCCCGCCTCCGTCGTCAGCCTCGCTCTCATCGTCGGCGCGCTCGTGCTCATCTGGGCTCCGGCCTCCAGCCGCTACGTCGCGGAGCGCACGGCGGCGCGACGCCGTCCGCAGGACCCCGCGCGCGAGCCGTCGTTCGTCGGATGACGACCACCCCGGCCGTGCGCAGGGGCGCCGTCGCGGCCCCTCCCCGCCCGAAGGCCTACCTGCTGTCCGCCTCCGTCGTGCTGGTGCTCGCGGGAGCGGGCTCCGCCGCCGGCGCCGTGGCGATGACGGGCATCGCGATCCCCGGCGCGTCCGGGGTCCGCGCCGGGCTGGCGGGGAGGAGCGGATTCGACGAGACGCTCCTCGGCGTCCTGGCCGCGAACGTGCCCGTCGCCGCCTCCCTCGCCGCCGGCCTCGTCACGTTCGGCGCGGTCTCCGCGCTCTTCGCCGTGCTGCTCGGCGTCTACCTCGGCGCCACGGTCGCCGGATCGGTCAACACCGTCGGCGCCGGGCCCCTGCTCGACTCCGTGGGCGCCTACGTGGGCCTGGAGATGCTGGGCCTCCTCCTCGCCGGCGTGGCCGGCATGCTGCCCGCCGCGCACGTCGTGCTCGGGATGAGGGGCGTGCGCAGCAGCGCGTGGCGCCGGTACCTGTCGGCCCTCGCGCCCGCCGCCGTCCTGCTCGGGATCGGCCTCGCGCTGCTGGCCGTCGGGGCGGTCGTCGAGGCCACGGTCATCACGGCGAGCGGATCCGGGCTGGGCGAGAGGTGATCGACGTCGCGGGCGCGCGCAAGGCCTACGGCCAGGTCGCGGCCCTGGACGACGTGGAGCTCCATGCGCGAGCGGGCGCCGTGACCGCCGTGGTCGGCCCGAACGGCGCGGGGAAGTCGACGCTTTTCCGCGCGATCCTCGGGCTCGAGCGGCTCGACGGCGGCAGCGCCCTCGTGGACGGCGTCCCCTTCGCCCGGGCTGCGTCTCCCCAGCGGGTGGCGGGCGCGGCCATCGACTCGTCGTCGTTCCACCCGCGCCGTCGAGCCGTCGACGAGGTCCGGATCGCCGCGGCCGCCGGGGGCATCGGGCGGCGTCGCGTGCCGGAGGTCCTGGAGGAGGTCGGCCTGGCGCACGCCCAGCGCAAGCAGGTGCGCACCCTGTCGATGGGCATGCGGCAGCGGCTGGCCATCGCCGTGGCACTCCTCGGGAGACCCCGGAACCTGATCCTGGACGAGCCCCTCAACGGCCTCGACGTCGACGGGATCCAGTGGGTGCGGGAGCTCCTCCTCGCGAGCGCCTCCGCCGGCAGCACCGTGCTCATCTCCTCCCACGTCCTCACGGAGGTCGAGCGCGTCAGCGACGACGTCCGCATCCTCGTGGGGGGCCGGATCGCGTCCCGCGACCGCTCCGTGGCCTCCGCCGCGGGGGCTCCGCCCACGGAGGTGCTGGTCGTCACCGACTCGCCCGTGGAGCTGGCGGCGCTGCTGCGTCGGCATGGGGCGACGACGGAGGGCGAGGGGAGGAGCCTGCGCGTGCGCGGCATGCGCGCCCGCACCGTCGCGGAGCTGGCCTTCCGCGACCGGATGCTCGTGGAGACCCTGTGCGAATCGACGGAGTCGCTCGAATCCGAGTACCGCCGCGTCCTGGCCGACGCGCGGCCGCGCCCCGACGCGTCCCGGCGCCCTCTCGAGGGACGGCCGGCGTGACCGGGGAGCACGAGCCCACCCTGCGGACGCGGCGACGGCAGACGGCGGGCGACGTGCTGCGATCCGAGCTCCTCATGGCCTGGACCCTCGGGTCGCAGCGGATCCTGTGGACCGCGGCGCTGGTCGGGGGGCTGGTGGGGACGGGGACGGCGCTCGTCTTCGTGGAGGTGCTCGCCGCCGTCGGGGGAGCGGCCGCCTCGGAGGTGGACGCGCTCGTCGGCCGCGCCTCCGTCAGCGGAGCCGCGACGGTGGCCCTGCTCCTGGGCCTCTCATCCATCCACCTCTCCGCCGGGCAGCGGTCCACCGGTCGGCAGCGCCTCACGCACCAGATGGTCCCCGCGACGAGCCGCACGTTCGTCGCGCGCGTCGTCGTGGCGGGCGGCATCGCGGCCGGCGTCGCGGTCGCCGCCTTCCTCACGGGCGCGATCCTCGTGGCGGGCGTGTGCGCGCTGACGGGGCGGACCGCGGACGCCCTCGGCGCGCATGGACTCGCGATCGTCGCCTGCACCACGGCCGGCGTCACGCTGACCGTGGTGCTGGCCGCGGCGATCGGCCTCGTCGCCCGACACGGCGTCGTGGGGGCCACCGCGTTCCTCGGGATCATGGTGATCGGCCCCGCCGCGCTGGGCACGGTCGGCGCGACCGCCTCCCTCGAGGCCCTCTCCTGGGCGGCGACCGCGCTCCCGGCGGGCCGCCTGGGCGCGGTCGTCGAGTCCGCCGCCGTGGGCGACGCCGAGGGCGCGCTCCTGGCGCTGGCGGCGCTGCTGGCCTGGGCCGCTGCGGCGCTGGGGCTGGCCTACGCCGTCTGGCGGGCCGAGGGCGCCGCGCGGCCCGGCCGCGGACAGGCGACGCCGGGGCGCGCGCGGTGATCGCCGAGACGAGGACGTCCGCGATCATCGCGGCATCGACGTCGACGCGGCGGTGGCGGCGGTTCGTCGCCGTCCCCGTGCTCACCCCCCGGCTCGGCCTCGCCGCCGCGGGCCTCGCCGCGGCGGCGTGGACGGGAGCGGGCGTGTGGGCGGGCTTCGTCGTCGTGGCCCTCGGCGTCGACGCGGGGACCGTCCTCACGGCGGCCACCGTGCTCGTGCTCCTCGCCGGCGTCGGGGCCGGCTCCCTCTGGGCGGAGGTCCGAGCGGCCCTGGCCGAACCGCGCAGCTGGTCGTTGTTCGCGCAGATGGGGACGAGGCCGCGCACCTACCTGATCGGCCGGCTCCTGGTGCCCCGCGCGGCACGGCTCGGAGCGGCGTGCTGCGGCGCCCTGAGCACCTGCGCCACGGCGTCCCTCCTCCGCCCCGAGGCCCTCACCCCGGCCCACTGGGCGCTCATCCCGCTCGCCGCGGGGGGCGGCCTCTCCGTGGGCGTCCTCCACGCGACCGTCCGCCTCGAGCGCATCCGGCGGGCGTCGCCGACGCGGGCCGTGCTCCTCCCGATCGCGGTCGTCGGGGCGCTGGTCGCGTCCTGCTGGTGGTGGGCGGCCTCCTGGCTGCCGGGTCCGGTCGAGGCGCTGCTGGCCGGCACGACGCCGGATGCCCTCCCGGCCGTGCCCTGGCCGAGGGCGGCGGTCCTCGGGGCGGCGTGCGTCGCGTGCGCGGTCCTGGCCGCGACGCGCTTCCACCGCGCCGGCGCCCTGACCTGGTCCACCGTGACGACGCGATCCGACCTGACCGGTCCCCGTGCACCCCGCCGACCCGCACGCACCGGGGGAGCGCGCGTGCTCGTCGAGGTCATGCTGCTCGACCTCCGCCGCGCGATCCGGGCGTTCGAATGGCGCGTCCGTCCGGCGGCGTACCTCCTCCTCTCCCTCGCCGTCTCCGCCGCGCTGCTCGGCGCGATGGCCTCGTGGATCCTGGGCGACGGAGCCGAGGCGCTGCTCTCGAGCGACGTGGGGGCGACGCTGGCCGGGGGAGTGACGGCGGGGTACGTCCTGATCGTCTGGACCACCGCATCCGCGTGGTCGTCCCTCGACTCGGACCGGGGCGGGACCGTCCTCATGCGCTCGCTCCCGCACGGCATCCGCATCCTGGCCGCGGCCCGAGCCGCTTCGGGGGCGTTCGTCATCGGCGCCGCGGGGCTCCTGCTCCTCGGCGTGCTCTGCGCCTTCGCGCCCCTCGGACCCCGCGCCGTCGGCACGGCCGCGTCCGCCTGCGCGACAGTGGCCCTCCTCGCACCGACCCTCGGCTGCTGGGTGTCGCTCCGCCACCCGCACACCGAGTGGAAGGAGGTGGGGGAGATCGGCCGACACGGCTGGGCGCGATCGGGCATCACCTACCTGCTGGGTGCCGGCATGGCGCTCACGACCGCCGTGGCGTCGGGACGCGACTGGACCGCAGGGGAGGCCACCGCGGTCGCCCTCGCGTCGGCGTTGCTCACCCCGCTCGTCGCCGCCGGCGTCACCGCCACCCTCCCCACGAGAATCGGAGTCGGACATGCTCGAGGTTGATGCCGAGATCGGGTACGCGCACGGCGCGGCCATCCAACGCGTGCGACTCCTCGTCGCACCGGGGGAGTTCGTGCTCGTGCGCGGTCCCAACGGCGTGGGCAAGTCCACGCTGCTGAGCACCGTGGCGGGGATCCGCGCCCCCCTCGCCGGGACGGTCACGGTGGCCGGGCGCCCCACGCAGTCCTCCCGCGCACGGCACGACATCGGCTACGTCACCGACCCGCCGAACCTGTTCGAGGAGCTCACCCCGGCCGAGCACCTGCGTCTGGCGATGTCGCTGTGGCGCGCCTCGCGGCTGCCGGTGACCGGCATGGCGGCCGCCGCGGGCGTGCTCGAGGGCACGCCGGAGCTGCCGGCGACCATGCTCTCCCTGGGGCAGCGGAAGCGGTTGGGCATCGCCCTGGCGGTGCTGCACGGTCCGCGGCTGTGGGTGCTGGACGAGCCGTTCAACGGGCTGGACGACGCGAGCTGCCGCCGGCTCCGGGGATCCATCGACGAGCACCTCGGTCGCGGAGGCGCCGTCGTCTGCGCGACCCACGACGTGGACGCGCTCGACCGTCCGGACGCGACAGTCCTGGAGCTGGCCGCGGGAAGCGCGACGGTCTCGCACCAGGCGTCCACCGCTCCGAGCCGCGCGTCCGGACCGGTCGCATGACATGAGGACCGCCACCGGCGGATGGGAGCGGGCCGGCACGGCGCTCGGGCTCCGCGGCCTGGCTCGGGAGCCTCGGGTCATGGGACGTCCCACGAACGGAGCCGGGAGCGCCGGCAGACCTCGATGCGGGAGACGGCGACACCGCGACCCCGACGGGGTCCCCGGCAGCCGGAGCGGCGGGCGCGATCACGAGCGGGGAGGGCACGGAGTGCGTCTCGCTCAGCCCCCTCCAGCGGACCGGTCCATCGGGACGAGCCATGACGCAGGGGTCTCGAGTCCGCTCACCATCGCGACGGAGCAGCCGCTGGCGTGTCCGGCGGGCGAGCACGGGGTTCGATCGCCACGCCGTCCTGCCCGTCCACTCCGGCACCCCTCCCGGACCGCCCTCCGGGAGCGGTCCCGATGCGTCAGAGTCCCGTCGTGGACGACACCACGTCGACGAGGAAGCGCGTGACCTCGCCCGGGTGGGTGAGCATCGCGGCGTGGGGTGCTGCGACCGTGTCCACGCGAGCGCACATGCGGTGGGCGAGCTCGGCCTGCGTGGCGGGGTCGAGGGCGCGGTCGTCGGAGGCGATGAGGTAGTGGGCGGGCACGCGCGTCCACGCGGGCCTGCCGGACGGGGTCCGGTCGATCCCGATCCGCGGGGTCCTCTGCACCGCGGCGGGCACGAGCGCGGCCGAGGCGTCGGCCCCGGTGATCATCACGTCGCCGGAGCGGGCGCGGGCGGTGGTGGCCGGTGTCACCGCGGAGGTGAGCTGCTGCGCGGTGCCGACCGGACCGGACCGCCGATCTCGGCCATCCGGTTCCGATCCCGGACCAGCGGTGTCGGTCAGCTGCTGGCCGTGGGGTCGGCTCCGAGGCGGTCGACGAACGAATGAAGGGTGTCCCGGAGCTCCATGAGCTCGGCGATCGACATCCCGGTCCGGGCAGCGATGCGGCCGGGCACCTGCTCGGCCTGCTCCCGCAGCGCGCGCCCGGCGTCGCTGAGCGTCACGCGCACGACGCGCTCGTCGTCCGCGCTGCGCGCCCGTCGCACGAGCCCGGCCGCCTCGAGGCGCTTGAGGAGGGGCGTCAGCGTCGCCGGCTCGAGCTGCAGGGCACCGCCGAGGTCGGAGATCGACCTGTCGTCGCGCTCCCAGAGCGCGAGCATCACGAGGTACTGGGGATGCGTGAGCCCCAGCGGCTCGAGGATCGGCCGGTACAGCGACACGACGGTCCGGGCGGCCAGGACGGCGGCGAAGCAGACCTGGTTGTCGAGCGTCAGGGGATCCGTGCTCATGTCGTGCCCTTCCTCCGGCGCGGCCGCCGCCCGTGGACCGGCGAGCATTTACCGCGTACACTAAACACTATGACACGCGGTACTGGGGACAAGGACGGCACGCCACGCGAGCGCGGCTTCGGGGCGGCCGTCGAGAGGTTCAACGCACGGCTGCGTCCCTACCTGGGCGCACCTCCGCTGGGCCCGTACACGGACGACCCGGTGCCGACGCCGCGGTCGCGCCTCTGCCCGATGTGCGGGAAGCCGATGCCGGACCACGACATCGACCGCTCGGGCGCTCGGACCCAGGTGCGCTGTCCCGTCTGACGCGGAGCGGCCGGCGCGGAGCGGCGGGCGCGCCTCGAGCGAGCGGAGCCACTCCGCCGTCCGCGGCGCGGATCCGCGAAGGCGCCGCCCGCCCCTTCGGCTCGTCGAGGTCGACCAGGTGGGCGCGGAGCTCGCCGGGAGATGCGGAGAGGGGTCGCCTGCGCCGAGCCGGCCGGGCACGACCCCGGTCGAGACCGCCTACATGACATAATGTGCATTATCGGCGACTCCGGGAGCGGCCGAGAGGGGCTCCATCTCATCGTCGCACGACGCTCGGGCGACCCCTAGGCTCTGGGCCATCCAGCTCCCCACCGGACGTTTTGTCGCGTGAGCTGACGTGCGCCGCGCACGGAAGCCGACGGCAGGGACGATCCGGCGCCGGAGCCCCGTCGAGATCAGCGGAGGCCCCCCCATGTCCCGTGCACGCATCCTGCCCGTCGCGTACTTCGCGCTCGCCGCCGTCGGCCTCGTGGCCACGTGGTGGTTCAACCTCCGGTATCGCGGCGACGACTACGTCGCGGACTGGTTCGCCAACCCGGCCAGCTCGTCCGCGGCGGTCGACATCATCGTCGTGTTCGCGGTCACCGTGCCGTTCTACGTCGTCGAAGGACGGCGAGTCGGGTTGCCGACCTGGTTCCCCGTCCTGCTCGTCCCCATCTCGCTCGTCGGCGCCGTGGCGTTCGCGCTGCCGCTGTTCCTCGGGGTGCGCGAGCTGCGCCTGACGCGTCGGCGCCGGGATCCCGCCGACGGGCGCCCGTCCGGCACGGCCGCGGAGTAGCCGCCGCACGTCCGGCGAGCGGCTCGTCCGCGGCCGACGCGGACATCTGGTCGATAGTGACGCTATCATCATGTCATGCCCGACATGACGATCTCCGAGCTCTCCGCCCGGTCCGACTGCCCCGTCGCGACCATCAAGTACTACCTGCGCGAGGGACTGCTCCACGCGGGCACCAAGGTCAACGCCCGGAAGACGACCTTCGACGACAGCCACCTCGCCCGCATCCGGCTCGTGCGGGGCCTCATCCACGTCGTCGGCGTGAGCGTGGAGCAGGCCGGGACGATCCTGCGGCTGATGTCGGATCCCGAGCAGAGCGTCGCGGGGGCGATGCGCGCGGCCACGGAGGCCCTCCCGTCGGTGGGCCGCGCCGCGTCGCCCGACCACGGGACCGCAGGGTCGCGGGACCCCTCCCCCACGCGCGAGCTCCTGGACCGGCTCGGCGTGCGGCATCGCGAGGATTCCGTTCCCGTGGAGCAGCTCGAACGCGCATTGGAATTGGCGGGATCCGCGGGGATCGCGCTGGACGAGCACCAGATCACGGAATACCTCGCGGCGGTGCGGCGAATCGCTCGTGCGGATTTCTCGCGGGTGCCCTGGGACGACCCGCGGGCCGCCGTGGAATTCGCCGTCCTGGGCACGGCGCTATACGAGCCGGTGCTCCTCGCCCTGCGCCGGGTGGCGCACCACGAGATGGGGCTGGACCTCGAGGCACGGGACGACTGAGGAGCGCTCCCCTCGCCGCACGCGGTGGATCGCCCGATCGGCGCCGCAGAATACCACGCATCTGAGCACCTAGGTGAACCTTGCCCCCGGGCGGAAGATCGTTCTCCGCGTTCTGCGCGTTTAGCTCCCTCCATGACGGCATCCGAAGGCTCGGTCGGAGCGGACCGCGGTCCAAAGGAATGGCCGATCCGCCGGGTATCTCGCGGGATATTCGCCAGCGGGCCCGCGCCCCCGCCCGGGGGTGCGGGCCCGGTCCGCGATAACGAGGACTTCATCCGCCGCGGAGTCGGGATGCTTGAACACTTGACAACGTCTAGTGCCGAACGCTTGTCTACGACTCGGAGTTGGTCGACGACCGACCGGACGGGCGCCGCAGGCTGCCCGTCGCCATCAGGCGCAGAGGGAGCGGCACATGGTCGATGCAACATCGGTGGAATCCTGGCTCGTCGAGAAGATCGCCGCGCGCACCGGGATGGAGAGGGCGGAGGTGGATCCGGAGAGGTACTTCGACGAATTCGAGCTCGATTCCACGGAGGCGCTCGTGCTCGCCGGGGAATTGGAGGAATGGCTCGGATTCGACGTCGCCCCGACGGCCCTGTGGTACTTCCCGACCGTCGAGAAGCTCGCCGAGCACATCGCGGCCGAGTCGGCCTCGCGGTAGACGAGCGACGTCCCGCGTCATGACCTCCTCGAAGCGCCGCGTCCACGTGATCCACCCCGGCACGCTGCCCGCGTCGGTCTACGCGGGGCTCACGGCGTCCGCCCCGGACGTCGCGCTCTCCGTCAGCGACCTGGGCGCGCATCGGGAGTACGTCCACGCGGGACTGGACGCCCGCATCCCGACGCCGACGATGGACTCCCTGACGCGGCACATCCTGGCGGAGGACGGGGACGCCGTCCGCCGGGCCGAGCTGCTCGTCGGCTGGTCGTTCGGCGGCCTCGTCGCCCTGGCCCTGCGGCGGGAGGCCGACCTGCGGGTCCACGTGGGCCTGCTCGACACCGTCGCCCCCGTCGTCGACGTGGACGGGACCCGGTCGCTCACCCGGCGGTGGCTCGCCGACTACCTGGGCGCGCGCGCCGGACGTCCCCTGGCGCTGCCGGCCGCCGTCCCCGGCGAGGACCCCCTCCCGCCGCTGCACGCCGCGGCCGTGGCCGCGGGGGCCGTCGCCCCGGACGTGACGATCGGCGGGTTCCGCGCCCTCGTCCGCGCCTACACGGGCGGCCTGGAGCGCAACGTCCGGATCACGGGGTCGAGCGACGTCCCGGACGTGACCGACGCCACCCTCGTGAAGCCGGAGGTCGGCCTCCTGCCCGACACCGCGTCCAACGGCTGGGACGCCGTCGCCCCCGACCTCCCCGTCGTCGCCTGCCCGGGCGACCACTACTCGATGCTCACGCTCGGCTCCGCCTCCCCGGCGGTGCTCGCGCTCATCCCGCACCGCTGACCGCCTTCCCCCACCCCTCGAGGGCCGCTCGCCGCCGACCGCGCGAGAGGCCCCTCCTCGCAGACCCTGGAGATCGACATGGACGACACCGCAGACGCAGGAACCCTCGACCGACGACTCGCCCGCACGCCCCTGGCGGTCGTCGGCCTCTCCAGCCTGTTCCCGGGCTCGACGGATGTCGAGGGCTTCTGGAACGGCATCGTGGACCGGGTCGACGCGATCCGGGACATCCCCGACTGGCACTGGGACGTGGAGGACCACTACTCCCCCGACCGGACCGCCCCCGACAAGACCTACGCGCGGCGCGGCGGCTTCATCGACCCGGTGCCGTTCCACCCCATCGACTTCGGCATCCCGCCGTCCCAGCTCGACGTGACCGACGTGCTCCAGCTGCTCAGCCTCGTGGTGACCCGGGACCTGCTCCGCGACGCGGGGACGGACGCCGGCGACTGGTACGACGCCGCGCGGACGGGCGTCGTCCTCGGCGTCACCGGCGCGAACCAGCTGACGCAGCCCCTGTCGGCGCGGCTCCAGACGCCCGCGATCCTGCGCGCCGCGCGGTCCGTCGGGCTGAGCGAGGCGGACGCCGCGGAGATCGCGCGGCGCTTCCGCGCCGGGTTCGCGCCGTGGGAGGAGAACTCCTTCCCCGGCATGCTCGGCAACGTCGTCGCGGGGCGGGTGGCCAACCGCTTCGACCTCGGCGGGATGAACATGACCGTCGACGCGGCGTGCGCGAGCTCGCTCGGCGCCCTGCGCGCGGCGGCGGCGGAGCTCGTCGACCACCGGGCGGACACCATGATCACCGGCGGCTGCGACGCGGAGAACACGGTCTTCATGTACCTGTGCTTCTCGAAGACGCCGGCCTTCAGCCCGTCGGGCGACGTGCGGCCCTTCGACGCGTCGTCGGACGGCACGCTCATCGGCGAGGGCATCGGCATGCTCGCCCTCCGGCGCCTCGAGGACGCGGAGCGGGACGGGAACCGCATCTACTCGGTGATCCGCGGGATCGGCTCGGCCAGCGACGGCCGCTACAAGTCCATCTACGCCCCGCGCGCCAGCGGCCAGCAGCTGGCGCTCCGCCGGGCGTACGAGGACGCGGACTGCGCGCCCACCTCGGTCTCCGTGGTCGAGGCGCACGGGACGGGGACGGCCGTCGGCGACGCGACGGAGCTCCGCGCGCTCAGCGAGGTGCTCGCCGAGGCGGGCGCCGCCGAGGGGTCCATCGCGATCGGGTCGGTGAAGTCGCAGATCGGCCACACCAAGGCCGCGGCGGGCGCCGCCGGGCTCATCAAGCTGTCCCTCGCGCTGCAGCACCGCATCGTGCCGCCGACCATCAAGGTCGAGACGCCCGCGAGCGCGTTCGCCGGCAGCCCCCTGCACGTCAGCACGCAGCCGCGCCCCTGGTTCCGGAGCCCCGACCAGCCCGTGCGCCGCGCGGGGCTGTCGGCCTTCGGCTTCGGCGGCACGAACTTCCACGTGGTCCTCGAGGAGCACCCGGCCTCGCGGGCGATCGGCAACGCCCTCGACCGCAGCGTCGTGCGGCTGTGGGCCGCGCCCACGCCCGCCGAGCTCGCGGCGGCCCTCGAGGACGGCGCGGCGCCCGTGGCGTCGGGCACGGCGATCGACCCGGGCTGGCCGCGGATCGCGCTGGTCGCGCCGACCACGGACGCGGCCGACGCGATGCGGTCCGGCGCCGCCCGCCGCATCCGCGCCGAGTCCGACGCCGCGTGGTCCGACCCGCGGGGATCCCACTACCGCCCGGCCGCCCTCGACGGCGCCCGCGTGGGCCTCCTGTTCTCCGGGCAGGGCAGCCAGCACGTCGACGCCGCGCTCTCCGCCGTGCTCCGCGAGCCCGTCCTCATGGACGCGCTGGAGGACGCGTACGCGACCGCGGGCCTGGAGGGGCTGGCGGCGATCGCCTATCCCCCGCCCGCGACCGACGACGCCGGCCGGTCCGCCCGCACGGCCCGGCTCCGGGAGACGCAGGACGCGCAGCCCGCCATCGGCGCGCTGTCCGCCGCGCACCACCGCCTGCTCACCGGGCTCGGGCTCGCGCCGTCGGCGTTCGCCGGCCACAGCTTCGGCGAGCTGACGGCTCTGTGGGCAGCCGGATCGCTCGACGACGCGTCCTTCCTGCGCCTCGCGCGCCTCCGCGGCGAGGCGATGGCCGCGGCCGCGAGCGGGCACGGCGACGCCGGGGCGATGGTCGCGGTCCTCGCGGATCGCGCGACCGCGGACGCGCTCGTCGCGGCGACCGAGGGACTCGTCCTCTGCAACGTCAACAGCCCCCGGCAGCACGTCGTCGGCGGATCGCGCGAGGCCGTCGACCGGGTCGTGCGCCTCGCGGAGGAGCGGGGCGTGCGCGTGGTCGAGCTGCCGGTCGCGGCGGCGTTCCACACGCCGGCGGTCGCCGGCGCGGTCGACGCGTTCGGCGAGGCGGTCCGGGCTGCCGGGGTCGGGGCCCCCACCCGCGGTTCGGTGCACGCGAACACGCCGGGCGGCTCGTACGGATCCGACGTCGCCGCCAACGCGGAGCTCCTCGCCGCGCAGCTCGCGCACCCGGTGGACTTCGAGCGCGGCGTCCGGCGGATGCACGAGGACGGCGTCCGCGTCTTCGTCGAGTGCGGCCCGGGAAACGTGCTCGCGCGCCTGGTCACCGAGATCCTGGGCGACGCCGACGACGTGCTCGTCGTCGCCGCCGACGCCGGGGATCCGGCGACCTCGCAGCACGTCCTGGCCACGACGATCGCCCGGCTCGCCGTCGCCGGCGCCCTCGAGCGCTGGCAGAGCGCCGGCCTGCGGGAGCGGCCCGTCCCGCGCGAGGGCACGGGGCCCGCGGTGATGCTCACGGGCGTCAACCACGTGTCCGCCGCCCGCGCGGACGGGTACGAGCGCCTCCTGGCCGAGCCGTACGAGCTCACGTCCCGCGCGCCCCGCTCCCCCGACGTCGCCGCGTCGGCCGCCCTCGCGGTCGCCGCGTCGAGCGCCGTCGCCGTCCCCCCGCACGCCGCTCCCCCCACGCCGGCGCCCGCCGGCCGCGTCGCGGACGAGGTCCCCCTCCCCGTCCGCGCCCCCATCCCGATCACCACCCACCGCACACGAAGCGAGCCGGAGAACATGAGCGTCATCCACACCACCCCCAGTCGTCACCTCGACCTGGCGCGGGAGCAGCTGAACGTCCACGCCGACTTCCTGTCCGGCCAGCAGGACGTGAGCCGCGCCCTGCTGTCCATGCTCGAGGGCGACCACGACCACGTCCCCGTGGACGGGATCCGCGAGATCGTCGCCCAGTGCATCGCCGTGGGCGACGCCCACGTGCAGGTGAACCGCATGATCTCCGCCGGCGGCGCCGACGAGCCCGCCGACGGGTCGAGCCGCGGAGCGCGCTCCGGGCGGGCCCGCATCGGAGCCCCGGCTGACGGCGGCGGCAGCGGCGGGAGCGGCGGGAGCCGACCGGCACGGCACGAGGGCGCGCTCGCCGAGCGCCCGGCGCCCCGGTCGATCGCGCTCCGGGACGACCACGTGCGCGCGGGGTCCGAGATGACCCGCATGGGCGCCCCGACCGCGACGGAGGCCGTCGTGCACGCGGCGGCCGCGAACCCGGGAGCGCACGCCGCCGCATCGGCGACGGCCCCGCCCGCCGTCCAGGAGGACGCGACCCCGGCCGCCCCCGACGCGTCGCCCGACGTGGTCGCCGACACCGCGGCCGCGGACGCTCCCGCGGCCCCCGCGGTGGACGTGGACATGGAGGCGCTCGTCCGCGAGGTCGTCGCCGAGAAGACCGGCTACTCGGCCGACATCCTCGAGCTCGACATGGGCATCGAGGCCGACCTCGGCATCGACTCGATCAAGCGCGTGGAGATCCTCGGCGCGATCGGCGAGCGCTTCCCCGGCCGCGCCCCGTTCTCGCCGGAGGAGGTCGCCGAGCTGCGCACGCTGGGCGACATCGTGGACGCGCTCCGCACCCCGGGCTCCGGCACCAGCCGCGAGCGTCGCGCCGCCGCGGCGGCCGACGACGAGGAGGCGGCGCCAGGGATCCGCAGATCGGTCGTGCGATGGCGGCGGATCCCGGGGCCTGACCTCCCCGCGAGCCGTCCGCGGCGGCGGGTGGCGCTCGTCGACCTGGCCGACGCTCCGCTCACCGCGCCCCTGCGACGGGCGCTCGAGGGCGTGGGCCACGAGGTCCGCGTGACGACGCCCGACGACCTCGGCGACCTCGCCGGGGACATGGTCCTCGTGGCGGGCCCCGGCGGGGACGCCACCGGCGCGCTCGTGGCCGCGCTGATCGCGGTCCAGGCGTTCGTCCGCGCGCACGGCCCGCGCCCCGCCGACGACGAGGCGGCGCCCCGCCTCCTGGCCGTCGGCCTCCTCGACGGCCGGGACCCGGACTCCGCCGACGGGATCGCCGCCGCCGGCCTCGCGGGCCTCGTGCGGACGGCGCGCATCGAGCACCCGGGCATCCGGTCCCGCGCGGTGATGCTCGAGGACGGGGGCGGCCTCGACCCGGACGCCGCGGCGACCGCGCTCGTCGACGAGCTCGACGACGCGGCCGACGGCCTCGACACCGTCCGGTGGAGCGCGGGCGAGCGCTCCGCGGTCCGCGTCGAGCCCGACGACACCGCCGCCGCCGCCGCCGCCCAGGACGCCGACGCCGCCGTCCCCTCCGCGCGAGCCCGCTGGGACGACCTCGACGTCGACGACGCCGTGCTCGTCACGGGCGGCGCGCAGGGGATCACCGCGCTCTGCGTGCGGGAGCTCGCCGCCGCGAACCCCCGCCCCGCCTACGTGCTCGCCGGCCGCACCCCGTCCGCGGAACCGGCGTGGGCGACGGGCCTCGCCTCGCCCGCCGAGCTGCGCGACGCCGCGGCGACGCTCCTGCGCGACGCCGGGAAGCGCCCGACGCCCCGCGCCGTGGGAGCCCTCGCGGAGTCCGTCCTCGCGGGACGTCGCGTCGCGGAGCAGCTCGCCGCCCTGGAGCGGGCCGGCGTCCGCGCGCACTACGTCCGCGTCGACCTGACCGACGCGGACGCGACCCGCCAGGCGCTGGCGCCGTTCGCCGCGCGCATCACGGCCGTCGTGCACGGCGCGGGGGCCATCGCCGACAAGCTGATCGCGGACAAGGCGCCGGAGGACGCCCGCCGCGTGATCGCCACCAAGCTGCGGAGCCTCGAGAACGTCCTCGCGGGCCTCGGCGGCTCGACCCGCCTCCGTCACGTCGTGCTCTTCTCGTCCGTCGCCGGGCTCTTCGGCAACCGGGGCCAGGGCGACTACGCCATGGCGAACACGGTCCTCGACCGGTGGGCCGAGGGGCTCGCCGCGCACCTGCCCGCCGCGCACGTCGTCTCGATCGACTGGGGCGCGTGGGACGGCGGCATGGTCTCCGACGCGGTGCGGGCCCTGTTCCGCGCCCGCGGCTACGCGCTCGTCGCCCCCGGCACCGGCGCGCGGATGCTCGTCGAGCAGACCACCGCGCCGCACGTCGACCAGCGGCAGGTGCTCATCGGCCCCGCGGAGCCGCTCTCCGGGGATCCGGTCCTCGCCCGCCGCACCCGGTCCGCGCTGCTCCTCGACGGGCTGTTCGGCTCCGAGCTGGTGCGGGCGCACGCGCTCGACGGCACGAGGATCCTGCCCCTCGCCGCGGCCGCGTGCCTCCTCGCCGCCGCCGGCGGACGCCACACCGGGCGCCTCCCTGCCGAGCTCCGGGACGTCCGCGTCTCCGCGGGCGTCGGGGACGCGGACGCCGGCCCCTTCGTCGTGCTGCTGGAGGACGCGACGGCCGACGGCCCGGGCGACGCCCGGATCCACGCGGTGCTCGCCAGCGCGGGCGACGGTCCCGGCGGACGCGACCGCCCGCGGTTCGCGGCGACCCTCGCCTCCGCCTCCCCCGCCCTCCCTGGCGGGACGCCCGCAGCGCCGCCGTCATCCACCTCCCCCGTGCGCCCCCTCGACCCCTACGCCTCGGGCCTGCTCTTCCACGCCGACGCGCTACAGGCCGTCACCGGCGTCCAGCGGGACGAGGACGCGGTCACCGTGCACGCGGTGAACCCCGCCGTCGCGCGCCCGCTCGCCACCGAGGCCGGCGCGATGGACGTGGTCGCGCTCGACGTGGCCATGCAGGCGGCCCTCGTGTCCGCCCACGAGGCGGGCGGCATGGTCGCCCTGCCCTCCGCCGTCGGATCGCTCCGGTGGACCGGGGGCACGGCGGCCGGCGACGCGCTGCGGATCCGGGCGACCGGCATCCGGGCCCTGGCCGACCGCACGCGCATGGACCTCGTCGTGACCGCGGTCCGCGCGGGTCGGGAGCACGTGGTCGCCACGCTGGACGACGTCGAGGTGACCCGCCGCCCGGCGGCCGTCACCGCCCCGAGCGCCGCCGACGCGCTCGTGACGGCGGGTGCGTCATGACGCAGCGCATCGCGGTCGTGTCCATGGAGTGCCTGCTCCCCGGCGCGGACGGCGTGCCCGCCTTCGAGCGGCTGCTCGCCGACGCGACCGACGCGCGCGGGGCCGACGACCCCCGCCTCCCCGCCGCGGGCTCCTCGGCGGGCGCGACCTTCGCCTCCCGCCGCGGCGGCTTCCTCGACGCGGCCTCCCGGGAACGCGCCCGCGCCGGCAGCGGGCTCGACGCCGACGCGGACGACGCGCGCGCCTGGGCGTCCTACGTGGTGCGCCGCGCCCTCTCCCGGGTCGGCGGTCCCGGGGCCGACCGCTCGCGGACGAGCCTCCTGCTCGGCTGCTACACGTTCCCCACGGACCGCTCGGCGCGCGTGTCGCTGTCCCTCATCGAGGACGAGGTGCGGGCCGGCCTCGACGACGCCGGCATCGCCACGACGCCGCGCTCGGCCCCCGACGCGGCCCTGCCCGGGCACGTCGACGTCGCCGGATCCGTGGCCGACGCGGTCGCGGACGCCGCGGGCCTCGGCGGCCGACGGCTCGTCCTCGACGCCGCCTGCGCGTCGGGCCTCTACGCCGTGCGCCTCGGCTGCGACGCCCTCGCCGAGGGCACGGCGGACACCGTCGTCGCCGGCGCGGTGTGCGCGCCCGACCTGCCGCTGCTCCACGTCTCCTTCTCGGACCTCGGCGCGTACGGGAGCGGGCTCTCCGCGCCCTTCCGCGCGGGCAGCACGGGGATCCTCACCGGCGAGGGCGCCGCGGTCGTCGTCCTCCGGCGCCTGGAGGACGCGATCCGCGACGGCGACGAGGTCCTCGCCGTGATCGACGGCTCGGCGATCACGAACGACGGCGCCGGGCAGCACCCGCTCGTCCCGGGCCGGGACGGGCAGCGCTCCTGCTACGAGCTCGCCTACGCGGACGCGGGGGTCCTCCCCGCCGACGTCGACTACGTCGAGTGCCACGCGACCGGCACCCCGGTCGGCGACCGCACCGAGCTCGCGTCCCTCGCGTCCTTCTTCGGCGAGCGCATGCCGCTCCTCGGATCCGTGAAGGGCAACATCGGGCACCTCCTGACCGTGGCGGGCATCACGAGCCTCATCAAGGTCGTGCTCGCCCTCCGCTCCGGCACCATCCCGGCGACCGTGGGGGGCGACGCGAGCGCCCCGCTCCTGCACGACCGGGTGGTGGAGCGGCCGACGGCGTGGCCCGACGTCGCCGGGCGTCCGCGGCGCGCGGCCGTGTCCGCGTTCGGCTTCGGCGGCGCCAACGCCCACGTGGTGCTGTCGCACGCGCCCGACGGGGAGTCCGCCCCCACGCCCGGCCCCGCCCCGCGGCCGGCGGCGCGGACGACGCTCGCGGTGACGGGCGTCGGCGCGTACGTCGGCGC
This sequence comes from Clavibacter michiganensis subsp. tessellarius, assembly GCF_021922985.1. Taxonomy (NCBI): domain Bacteria; kingdom Bacillati; phylum Actinomycetota; class Actinomycetes; order Micrococcales; family Microbacteriaceae; genus Clavibacter; species Clavibacter tessellarius. Next base: position 1,005,835 of record NZ_CP040788.1, read on the forward strand.
GGGAGCGCGGATCGACGACCTCCTGCGCGTCGAGGGGACGGGCGACCGCGCCCCGCTCCTCGACGCAGACACCACCGCCCGCTCGACCCGGGCCCCGCGCGACGGCGCCCCGCTCGGCCCGATCGCGCTCGAGCCCATGGCCGACCGGATCCCGCCGACGGACGTCCGGCACATGAACCCGGCCCCCCTCGCGGTCGCCCGCGCGGTGCGCGACGCGTTCGCGGACGCCGGCGGACCGCCCGCTCCCGGCACGCGGACCGCCGTCGTCGTCGCCCTGGACCTCGAGGCCCGGGCCCACGAGCGGCTCGCGCACCTGCACGCGGACACGATGCTCGGCCGCGTCCTCGACCCGTCGATCGCCGGGTCCCGGACGGCCGCCACCGCCTCCCTCCTCCGCGACGCCCTCCACGCGCGGCTCAGCGCCAACGAGGTCCTCAGCTGGATCGGGAGCATCACGGCGGCGCGGATCAGCGCGACGTGGAACCTCACCGGGCCCTCCTTCACCGTCTCGGCCGGGCCGCTCGGCGTGCTCCGCGCGATCGAGGCGGCGCAGCTGCTCCTCTCGGACCCGACGATCGACCAGGTCGTCGTCGCCGGCGTCGACCTCTCGGTGACGGCCGAGCGCGCGCTCCTCCCCGGCGCGTCCGACCGCCCCCTCGAGGCCGCGACCGCCCTCGTGCTGCGCCGCCCCGAGGACGCGCCGGGCGCCTCCGCCCTCCTCGACCCCGTCGACCCGGCGGAGCGGCAGGATGCGGCGCCGCAGGTCGTCGACGTGCACGCCGCCACCGCCGCGGGCCGGGCGGCCCTCCTCGACGCCGCCCTCCCCCGCGGCGCCGACCACGACCCCGACGGCACCGCCGTCGCGAGCACCCGCGAGACGTGGGGCGACGCGGCCAACGCCGCGGCCGGCCTCATGGTCGTGCGGATGGTCCTCGCGCTGCGTGGCCGCGTCCTGCCGGGCACCCCCGCCGACGTCGACCTGCCGGAGGACCGCCGCCGGGGGCTCGACGTGGCCCGCGCCGGCGAGGTCGTGCCGGGGACCCCCTGGCTCGCGCGACGGGACCGCCCGCGGATCGGCCTGGTGTCCGTCGAGGGCCACGGCGGCGCGACCGGCGCCCTCCGCGTCCGCGAGCCCGACGACGCCCGGCGCGTCGACGGCCGCGCGGCGTGGCGGGCGGGCGGCGGCGCGCGCCTGCTCCGCCTCGACGCGGGGACGCGCGATGCGCTCGTCGAGCGGCTGCGGCTGCTCGCGGACGGCGTCGCGCCCGAGGACCTCCCGGCGACGGGCGCCGGATCCGAGCGCCTGGTGCTGGTGTTCCGCGACCGGGCCGCGCTGCCGCGCGAGGCGGCCCGGGCGCGGGACGCGCTCGCGACGCTCCCGCCCGGCGCCCGCTGGGCGGCGCCCGGGGGCAGCAGGTACGCGACCGTCGATCCGGCGCGCGTCCCGCGGATCGGCTACGCCTTCCCGGGCGCGTTCACCGCGTACCCCCGGTTCGGCGCCGACCTGCTGCGCACGGTGCCGACAGCCATGGACGCCCTCGACGGGCTCGTCCGCGCATCGCGGGAGGACGTCACCCTGGCGCGCCTGTACCCGCGGCGCTCCGAGGCCCCCGGCCCCGCCGACCTCATGCGCCGGGAGGCGGAGCTGCAGGCCGACGTGCCGTTCATGCTCGGCGTGGGCACGACCTTCGCCATCGTCTACGCCGACCTGCTCGAGCGGGTGACGGGGCGCCCGCCCGCGGCGACCATCGGCTACTCCCTCGGGGCGTCGTCGATGCTCTTCGCCACCCGCCGGTGGGACCGGGAGCATCGGAGCCTCGCGCGGATCACGGCCTCTCCCGTCTTCCGGGACGAGCTCGCGGGCGACCTCCGCACCGTCCGCCGCGCCTTCGCGACGGACGACGGGACGCCCGTCGCCGAGGTGTGGCGCGCGGTCGTGGTGCTCGCGCCGTCCGACGAGGTGGCGGCGCGGGTCGCCGGGCGCGACCGGCTGTTCGTCACGCACGTCAACACGCCCGCCGAGGTCGTGGTCGCCGGGCTGTCCGCCGACGTGGAGGCGTTCGTCCGCGAGACCGGCTTCCGCACGGCGCCGTCGCCCGTCGTCTCGCCGCTGCACTCGCCGCTGGCCGAGGGGTGGGCCGACGAGCTCGTGGAGCTGCACCGCTTCCCCACGGGTCCCGGATCCGACGCCGCGCTCCTCGACGCCGTCGGCGGCGCGGCCATCTCCCCCGACGCCGGATCCGACGAACTCGCCACCCGCATCGCGCGCTCCGTCATCGAGCCCGTCGACCTCCCGGCGCTGGCGCGGGCCGTCGCCGAGCGCGTGGACCTCGTCCTGGAGGCCGGCCCCGGGGGGACGTGCGCGCGCTGGATCACGGACACGCGGATCCCCGGGCTGCGCGCGCTCGCGCCCGACCATCGCGGCGCGCCCTTCGGGAGCACCTGGCCGGCCTTCCTCGCGGAGCTCGTCACCTCCGGCATCGACGTCGACATCGCCGACCTGGCCGTCGATCCCCGCACCACCCCGCCGGAGGGCCCGCTCGTGGGACGCACCGCATCCATCCGCCAGGACGTGGCGGCGGCGTTCGGCACGGCGGACGCGGGCGCGGTGCGGGGAACCCGCGCGGACGCCCGCCCCGCCGCGTCCGCGCCCGCCGACGCCGACGCCGGCTCGTCCGCCCCCGCCCCCGCCCCCGGCTCGGCGTCCGCCGCCGCCGCGGCCGCGGCCATCACGTGGGAGGCGGCCGCGGTCGCCCTGAGCCCGTGGTGGGACGACCGCGGGCGTCCCCTCCCCGCCGATGACGGGGCCCCCGGGGATGCGGGCGCACCCGCCGATCCCGGCGCGGCGGACGACGCCGGTCCCCTCGGGGACGACGTCCCGCCGGACGGATCGCCGGAGGGCGCGAGCGCCCTCGTGGCGGAGGGCCGCGACGCGCTGCGCTGGCAGGTGCTCGAGGCGCACCGGGACTCCCTCGAGCTGCAGCACGCGCTCCTCACGGCCGCCGCCGCCGAGATGCGGGGCGCTGCGGCGGACCGCGGATCCGACGCCGACGCCGACGCCGCGACACCACCGCCCGCATCGACCCCACCGCCCGCCGCCGACCGCCCCGCGCCCCCGGGTGACGCCGTCCTCTGGGACGCGGACGACCTAGTGGAGTTCGCGACGGGCCGCATCGCCCCCGTGTTCGGGCCCGCGTACGCCGACATCGACGACCTCGCCGTCCGCGTCCGGCTGCCGGCCCCGCCGTACCACTTCGTCTCCCGCGTCCTCGCGGTGGACGGCGAGCGCGGTCGCTTCGGCCGCTCCACCATCACGACCGAGTACGACGTGCCGCTCGACGCGTGGTACCTCGTGGACGGCGGGGTGCCGCCGGCCGTCGCCATCGAGGCCGGGCAGGGCGACCTGGTCCTGGTCGCCTGGCTGGGCATCGACGCGGAGAACCAGGGCCGGCGCGTCTACCGGCTGCTCGACAGCACGCTGGTCTTCCACGGCGACCTGCCGCGGGCCGGGCAGACGCTGCGGTACGAGATCACGATCGAGCGCTTCATCCGCAACGGCCCGACGACGCTGTTCTACTTCAGCTACCGCTGCTTCGCCGACGGGGTCCTGATCCTCGAGCTGACGCGCGCGACGGCCGGCTTCTTCTCGGCCGACGAGCTCGCCGCGCCGCTCGGGATCCTGTCCGACGCCGGCGAGCCGCGGGTCCCGGAGACCGGCCCCGAGCGCCCCTGGCTGAAGCCGGTCGCGCGCACCGACCACCACGTGCTCGACGCGGCGGACCTCGCGCTCCTCGCGGACGGGGACGTCGGCGCGGTCTTCGGCCCGGAGCACGCGCAGCCCGCGGGCGCCAACCGCGCCCTCCGGCTCCCCACCGCGCAGCTGCGGATGATCGACGGCGTGGTCGTCGACCCGGAGGGCGGCACCCGCCGCCTCGGGCACGTCACCGCCTCGTTCGCCCTCGATCCCGACGCCTGGTACTTCCGGTGCCACTTCACGGACGACCCCGTGCTGGCCGGATCGCTGGTCGCCGAGGGGGCCGTGCAGGCCCTCCAGGTCCTGCTGCTGCACCGGGGCTTCCACCTGGTGCTGCCGGACGCGCGCTTCCAGACGATCCGGGGCATCACGACCGAGGTGTCGGTGCGCGGCCAGATCGTCCCCGGCGACGCCGCCCTCCGCTACGAGCTCGACGTCACGGAGCTGACCCTGCTCCCCCGGCCCACCGTGGTCGCGGACGTCGTCGTCTACCGCGACGACCAGGCCGTGGTGCGGATGCGCGACTTCGGCATGCAGATCCGCGAGAAGGACGGCGCCCCCTTCCGCCCCGGCGACGGCGGCGTCTCGCCCTTCCTCGGCCGCACCAGCAGCCGCGGCGTGCCGACGGTGGTCAACGAGCTGCAGCTGGCCCACGCCGCGCGCGGGGACCTCGGCACCGCGATGGGCCCCGAGTTCGACGTCTACGGCGACCGCCGGGCGCCGCACATCCCGAACCGCGACTTCCAGTTCGTCGACCGCATCGAGTCGGTGACGGGCGCCCGCGGCGCGCTCGCGCCGGGGATGGTCATGGTGAGCGAGTACGACGCCCACGCCGACAGCTGGTACTTCCGGGAGAACCCGGCGGGCGCCATGCCGCACGCGGTCCTGCTCGAGTCGTCGCTGCAGGCGGCGATCCTCCTCGGCTACTACCAGGGCGCGACGCTCGACCAGCCGGACGTCGAGTTCGCGATCCGGAACCTCGACGGATCCGCGGAGCTCGTCGCCCCCGTCCCGGCGCCGGGGTCCACCATCCGGCAGCGCACGGAGCTCGTCTCCAGCTCCGCCGTGCAGGGCAACGTCCTGCAGCGGTTCCGCTACGAGCTGTCGGGACCGGACGGGCCCTTCTACCGCGGCGAGTCGGTGTTCGGGTACTTCTCGGACGACGCGCTCGCGACCCAGGTCGGGCTCGACGCCGGCCGGCGGACGGTCCCCGAGTCCCTGCGCGCGGGCGCGGGCGAGCCGGACGCGGTCCTCGACGGCGCCGCGCTCGCCGCCCGCCACCGCGGCCGCCCGGATCGGCTCGCGCTGCCCGGCGGACGGCTCGACCTCCTCGACGAGGTCCGGATCCACCTGGATGCCGGCCCGGCCGGGCTCGGGCGCGTCTGGGGCCGGCGGGACGTGACGCCGGAGGACTGGTACTTCACGCGCCACTTCCACCGGGATCCGGTGCAGCCGGGGTCGCTCGGGATCGAGTCGATGCTGCAGGCGCTGCAGGTCCTGGTGCTCGAGGCCGGCCTCGCGGACGGCATCCCGGATCCGCGCCTCCGCCTCGCCACCGGCGTCACCACCACCTGGAGCTACCGCGGCCAGGTGGGGACGACGGACGCGGAGTGCTCCGTCGAGGTCGGCGTCACGCGCGTGGACAGGACCCCCGGGTCGGTCACCGTGGTCGCCGACGGCTCGCTCTGGAAGGGCGACCTGCGCATCTACGCGGTCACCGGGCTCGCGATCCGCATCGCGAGCGGCGCGGACGACGACCAGCACGACCTGCACGACCCGCACGACACCGACGACGACATCGACCAGGAGGAGCACGATGACTGACCCATGGGGCTGGAGCGGACCGGGGAGGCCCGCGACGTCGGCCGACGCCCTGGAGCGGGCGATCCACGACGTGGCACGACCGGTGTTCGTCGTGGAGACGCCCGAGGGGGTCGCGGTCGCGACCGACGGCGCCCTCAGCGCGACGCCGCGGCACCGGCTGCTCGCCGCGGCGGGGCCCGTCGACCCGGGAGGCCTCGGATCGGCGGCGTTCCGCGAAGACCACGGCGTCCGCGCCGCGGCGATGGCCGGGGCCATGGCGGGCGGCATCGCGTCCGTCGAGCTCGTGTCGGCCCTCGCCCGGGCCGGGCACCTCGCCTCCTACGGCGCGGCCGGGCAGCTCCCGGAGCGCATCGACGAGGCCGTGCGGCGGATCCGCGAGGCCGCGCCCGGCCGCCCCTTCGCGGTCAACGTCATCCACAGCCCGAGCGAGGCCGCGCTCGAGGAGGGCGTGGTCGACGTCCTGCTGCACCGCGACGTCCGCCTGGTCGAGGCGTCCGCGTACCTCGAGCTCACCGAGCCCCTCGTGCGGTACCGCCTCACCGGCGCGCATCGCGACGGTCAGGGGCGCGTTCGCGGGCGCAACCGCGTGATCGCCAAGGTGTCGCGGCCGGAGACCGCGCGCCTGTTCCTCGCGCCCGCGCCGGAGGCCCTCGTGCGCCGCCTGCGCGACCGCGGCGCGATCACCGAGGAGGAGGCGGCCCTGGCGCCGTCCCTCCCGATGGCCGACGACATCACGGTGGAGGCGGACTCCGGCGGGCACACCGACCGGCGCCCCCTGCTGCCGCTGCTCTCGAGCATCCTCGTCCTCCGCGACCGGCTCGCCCCGGGCCTCGGCACCACGCCCCGGGTGGGCGCCGCGGGAGGGCTGGGGACGCCGCACGCCATCGCCGCGGCGTTCGCGATGGGCGCCGAGTACGTGGTGACCGGATCCGTGAACCAGTCCTGCGTCGAGTCGGGCACGAGCGACGCGGCGCGGTCGATGCTCGTCGCCGCCGGGATCGCGGACTTCGCGATGGCGCCGGCCGCCGACATGTTCGAGCTCGGGGTCGAGCTGCAGGTGCTGCGCAAGGGCACCATGTTCCCCATGCGGGCGGCCCGCCTCTCCGCCCTCTACCGCGCGCACGACTCCCTCGACGACCTCGGCGAGGACGACCGCGCGTGGCTCGAGCGCACGGTCCTCCGGGCGCCGGTCGAGGCCGTCTGGGAGAGCTGCGTGGAGTACTTCACGCGCCGCGACCCGGATCAGCTGCTCCGCGCCCGGGACCACCCGAAGCGCCGCATGGCCCTCGTCTTCCGGTGGTACCTGGGCATGGCGTCCCGCTGGGCCGCCGTGGGGGACGCCGAGCGCGCCGCCGACTACCAGATCTGGGCGGGCCCCGCCCTCGGGGCGTTCAACGACTGGGTGGCGGGCACGGCCCTCGCGCGGCCGGAGGAGCGGCGGGTCGCGCTCGTGACGGACGTGCTCCTCGGCGGCGCGGCGGTCATGATGCGCAAGAGCATCCTCACCGCGGGCGGCATCCGCTCGGGACCGGTGGATCCGCAGCGCCTCCTCGACGCGCACGCCGCGGCCCACGCGGCCGCGACGACGGGCGGGTCCCGGGCATGACCGCCGTGACCGTCGCCGACGTCCCGGCCGTCGCCCCGGTCCCCACCGGAGCCCCCGCGGACGCCGCCGACCACGACCTGCGCTGGCTCGGCGATCCCTTCGCGCCCGACAACCCCGCCGGCTTCGCGCAGGCGGTCGGGCGGGCGCGCCGCGGCGAGCGCCCGACGGCGCTCCTGGAGCGCGCGCGGGCCGAGGACCTCCACCTCCTCTACACGCCGCGGGCCTGGGGCGGCACCCTCGACGACCCGGTGCGCGCCGGTCGCACCGCCCGCACGCTGGTCGCCCGGGACGGCGACGTCATGACGAACCTCCTCATGTCGCTCACCCCCGTGCTCGTCACCGGGCTCCTCGGCAGCGGGGCCCAGCGGGCATCCGCGGTCGACGCGGTCACCCGCGGCGCGGACGTCGGCTACGCCCTCTCGGAGCGCGAGCACGGCTCCGACCTGCTCCGGATGGACACGACGGCGCGCACCGACGGCTCCCGGGTGGTCCTCGACGGCCGCAAGTGGTGGGTCGGCCGGGCGCCCACGGCGGAGCGCTTCGTCGTCGTCGCCCGGAGCGGCGGACGCGGACCCACGGCGTTCTCCGCCTACGACGTCCCCGCCGACGCCCCGGGCCTCTCGGTGGACGCGCCGCACGGGACGGCGGGCTTCCCCGGCACCGCGTTCGCGGACGTGGGCCTCTCCGGGGTCGCGATCCCGTCGACGGCGCTCCTCGGCGCGGAGGGATCCGCGATGGAGGCGATCCTCCGGTCCCAGTCCGTCGTGCGGGTCCTCAGCCTCCCCGCGTCGCTCGCGGGGATGGACGCCGACCTGATGCTCCTCGGCCGCATCGCCGAGGAGCGCCGCGGGGGTCGCGCGCTCCGGGACGACCACGTCTTCCTGGCCGACGCGGGCCGCATCGCCGCCTGGGCGCTCGCCGCGGAGGCCGTCGCCGAGGGCGCCCTGCGCGAGCTCCTCACCGATCCCGCGTCCGCCGTGCTCCGCTCCGCGTGCGCCAAGCACGTCGTGTCCCGCTGCGTGCAGCAGGTGCACGACCTCGTCGGCGACGCCCTGTCGACGCGGGGGGTCGACGGCGCCGGGCCGTGGGGCATGCACGAGCAGGTCGCCCGGAACGCGCGGATGATCCGCGTCATCGACGGGAGCCCGATGTCGACCCTGCGCGCCGTCGCGGGGTCGCTCCCCCGGATCGCCGCCGAGGAGGACGACGACCGGTCCGGGGAGGCGCACCCGCCGCCCGGTCGCGCGCCGGACGGGCTCGACCCGGCCCGCCTCGCCGTCGCGCCCCCGCGCCGCGACCGGGCGGTCGCGGGCCTCCGGCTGGACGCGGACGCGCTCCGCGCCTCGCCCGACGGCGGCTTCGGATCCGACGTCGAGCGCCTCCTCGACGCGCTCGACCGGTCGGACGCCCGCATCCGCTCGAGCGCGGCCTCCTCCCGGGAGTCCCGCTCCGCGCACCTCGTCGCCGAGATGCGGCGCCGGTCGTTCCTCTCGAGCGCCGCGAGCGCGATCTGCGCCCGGCACGGCGGCCTCGTCGGCCCCCTCGCCGCACGGCTCGGCGTGGACCACGTCCCCGTCCTCACCTCGGCGCTGCTCGACGGCGCGGGGCACGGGCACGACGGCGGCCGCGTCGACGACGAGGTCGACCGGGGACGCGGGCTCCTCGACGCCCTCCGCGGCGACCTGCGGGGACGGCGGGACGATGACTGAGCCGGGCACGGGCCTGCACGCTCCTCGCGGCTCCCGCGGCCGCCCCCGCCGCCTCGCGCTCGGCGCCTCCTTCGAGGCGGCGATGGGCGACGCCTGGGGCTCCGGCCCCTTCGGCTACGCCGCCAGCCGGCGACGTGACGAGGACGAGCGCGAGGCGAGCGACGAGTACGGGGCGCTCCGTCGGATGGGCTTCCTCGAGTGGACCATCCCGGCGAGCGCCGGCGGCCTCGCGGTCGACGTCGACGAGACGTTCCTCCTCACCCGGCTGCTGTCCCGGCGCGACCAGACGCTCGCCGTCACGGCCATGGCCACGTCGGTGGGCTACCTCCCCGTCTGGGTCGACGGCACCGATGCGCAGCGCCGGGAGCTCGGCGCGCGCATCCTCGCCGGCGACCGCGTCGCCTTCGCGCTGTCCGAAGAGGCCCACGGGAGCGACGTGCTGGGCAACGAGACGGTCGCCGTGCGGGACGGCGCGGACTGGCGCGTCTCCGGACGCAAGGAGGGCATCGGCAACGCGCCCCTCGCGCGCTTCCTCACCTGCGTCGCGCGCACCGGGGCGCGGCCGGGCCCGGGGAGCCTCTCCCTCCTGCTCGTCGACCGGACGACGGCGGGCGCGGATCCGGAGACGGTGCGCTCGGGGCGGACCTGGCGCCTGACCGGGCTCCGCGGCTTCGCGCTCGGCGACGTCTCCCTGCGCGACGCGCACGTCCCCGCATCCGGTCTGATCGGGCAGGAGGGCCACGGGCTCGAGACCGTCCTCCGCTCCGGGCAGGTCGCCCGCGCGCTCGTCACCGCGCTGCCCCTGGGCGGCGCCGACACCTCGCTCCGGCTCGCCCTCGACTTCGCCAGCTGGCGCCGGATCTTCGGCAGGACCGTCGCCGAGAGCCCCTACAGCCGGCGGCAGCTCGCGGAGTGCTTCGCGCAGCTCCTCTTCGCCGAGAGCGCGAACACGACGGCGATCCGCGGCATCCAGGCGTTCCCGGGGCACGCGTCGATCCTGAGCAGCGCCGTGAAGTACCGCATCCCGCGCCAGCTCGCGGCGCTGCAGGACGTCCTCACCGACGTCCTCGGCGCGCGGCACTTCGACCGCGACGCCCCGCGGGCGTGGCCGCACGCGAAGGCCGTGCGCGACGGCCGGGTGGCGCACTTCGCGGACGGCAACGGGGTCGTGAACCTCAAGGTCGTCGCCGCGGCCCTCGACCGCGTCCTCCCCGCCGACGTCCGGATGGCCGACGTCGCCGATCCCGGGGACGCGCTCGCCCGGGTCGCCGACCTCGACGCGGAGCTCCCGGGCTTCCGCCCCGAGCGCCAGACGGTCGCGCCCCAGGGGGCGGACGTCGTGACCGTCGCCCTGGCCGGCGCCGCCCGGCGGCTGGCCGCCGACGCGGCGGAGCCCGGACCCGCCGGCGACCTGGCCCGGCGCGTCACGGCCGACCTCGACGCGCTCTGGGAGCTCGGCCGCGCGGCCCGTCTGCGCCACGCCGCCCGGGCGCGGGCGGAGGGCGCGGCGTACCTGTCGTCCGTGCATCCGCTCCGCACGGCCGAGCTCGGCTGCGTCGTCGTCATGGCCGGATGCGCCGCCGCGGCCTGGGCCGGGAACCCGCGCGCCCTCGGGGACGAGGAGGACACCCTCGCCGTGTTCGCGCTCGGCCTGGCCCTCCAGGTCGGCACCGCCGACGACGTCGACGACGGGATCGTCGAGCGGGTCATGCGCGTGGCCGAGCGCCTCCACGCGGAGGGGCGCCTGTTCTCGCACCTGCCGGTGCGGCTGGCCCCGGAGCGGGAGGCGCCGCCGTGGCGCTAGCGCGGAACGCGCTCCGGATCGCCGACGCCGCGACCGCGGCCGCGCTCGCCGCCCGACCGCTGGCCTCCGCCGCTGACCGGGCGCGCCACGACCGCATGCGCTCCGCACGCGCGCGCACGGGCTTCGCCGCGACCCGCGCGCTCGCGGCCGACATGCTGCGGGAGCGCGGCATCCCGGAGCCGCAGGCGATCCGCGCGGATCCCCGCGGCCGGCCGTTCCTCCCGCCGTCGTGCGGCCTCTCCATCAGCATCTCCCACACGGATACCTGGGTCGCGGTCGCCCTCGCCGCGGACGACCGCTGCGGCGTCGACGTGCAGTCGCCGCTGGATCCCCGGGCCTTCACCCGCGCCGTCCTCCAGCGCTACCTGCCGCCGGGCTGGGCCGACGCCCTCGCGGACGGCGGGGACGCGACCGCCCCGGCGACCCTCACCCGCATGTGGGCGACCGTCGAGGCCGCGCTCAAGTGGCGCGGGACCGGCTTCGCGCACGGCCTCGACGTGCTCCGCTGGGAGGCCGACGGGATCCGGACCCTCGTCCACGACGACGAGGCGGGGCGCTCCGCCCGCGTCGACGCGCGGCGCCTGCCCGACGGGTCGGTGCTGGCCCACGCGTTCGACCCGCCCGCCGACGCCGTCGACGTCCACGTCGCCGTCCACGTCGCCATCGACTCCCCCTCCCCCGGCGCGCGCCACGACTCGCGGTGCGCACCGACCCCCGCCCCGACCCCCGCAGAAGGAAGACCCACATGACCACGCACCTCCCCCGGCTCGCGATCATCGGCGCCGGCGTCTCCGGCATCGCCGCCGCCCACGACGCGCGCGACCGCGCCGACGTCGTCGTCTTCGAGGCCGCGGACCGGGCCGGCGGCCACGCGGACTCCCACGACGTCGCCCCCGGCATCGGGCTCGACACGGGGTTCGTCGTCCTCAACCGGCCGAACTACCCCCGCTTCTCCGCGTTCCTCGACGAGCTCGGCGTGGCGACCATCCCCCACGTCGGCGAGTTCACGTTCTTCGACGACTCGACCGGCCGCGTCTACGGATCCCGGGAGCTCGAGTCCGACACCGAGCCGGCCGATCCCGAGCTCGCGGAGATCTGGCGGGAGTCCGCGCGCTTCGGCGTCGAGGGCCCGCGGGACTTCATCCGCGGCCGGGCCGACGTGCCCCTCCGCGAGTACCTCGACGCGAACGGGTACTCGCGCGCGTTCCAGGAGGGCTACATCGTCCGGCTGAGCACCGCGGTCTGGTCGGTGCCGTACGACCTGATCTGGGACATGCCCGCCGCGACCGTGATCGCGTACTTCGTCGCGCACGGCAACAGCTCGCTGGGCGGCCGGGGCGTCGGATGGGAGACGGTCGCCGGCGGCTCCCGGCGCTACGTCGACGCGGCCCTCGCCGCCGCCGGCGCGGACGTCCGCCTCTCCACCCCCGTCGCGAGCGTCGCCGAGGACGAGGACGGCGTCACCGTCACGACGGCGGACGGCCGCGTCGAGCGGTTCGACGCCGCCGTCGTCGCGACGCACGGCGACACGGCGCGCGACCTGCTCGCCTCGCCCACCGACGGACAGCGCCGGGCGCTGGCCGGCATCCGCTACTCGGAGAGCCGCGTCGTGCTCCACACCGACGTCCGCGTCCTCCCCGCCGACCGGTCGCGGTGGGCGAGCTGGAACTACGGCGACGCGGAGGGCCCCGACGGCCGCGTGCCCTACGTCGCGTGGTACCTGAACAAGCTGCAGGGGTTCGAGTCGACGACCGACTACATCGTGACCCTCGACCACGTCGGCGAGATCGACCCCGCCCTCGTCCTCGCCGACGACCGTGTCCGCCACCCGATCATCGACTTCGAGCTCCGGGCGCTGCAGCGGGAGATCCACCGGCTCACGGTCAGCCCGCGCGTGGCCCTCGCGGGCTCCTACTTCCACTCCTCCGACCTCGGCTGGGACGTCATCGGCTCCCACGAGGCCGGATACGCGTCGGGCGTGCGCGCCGTCCGGGCGCTCGTCCCCGTGCGGGAGCCGAGCACCGCGGCCGGGTAGCGGCGGCACGGCGGAGGGGCGCAGCGGCTGATCCCGCCCCTGCGCCCCTCCTCGTCGTCACCCGCCGTCCGCGACGGACCGGCGACGACGCGTCAGCCCTCGGCGGACCTCGCCGCGACCCGGCTGCGCGCCTCGCTCCAGTCCACGGGCAGGAGCTCGGCGGACTCCCGCCAGAACACGAACACGCTCGAGGCCATGCTCACCCTCTGCCGGCGGGCCGCCCCGCTGTGCGGCGAGGTCCGCGCGTACTCCTGGATGGCCTCCTCGGACTCCCACGCGGACAGGGTCCAGAACGTCCGCCGGAGCGGCAGCGCCTCGAGCGCGACGCCGACGCACCCCGGAGCGCGCCGCGACTGCCGCCAGGAGGCGATGGAGTCGGCGAAGAACCCGGGCACCGCGCGGAGACCCGTGAGCTCGAACCTCGACGCCATCACCACGACCTCGCCCGTCGCCGATCCCGCGGCCGGGCCGGCCGACCATCTGAGCTGCACCATGCTGTTCCTCCTAGAGGGATCGGCCCGCGGTCGCGGGCTCGGGGGACGGGACGGAAGCGGACGCGGATGCGCGGGGGCCGGCGTCCGCAGCCGTCGCGCGGCGCGGCAGGCCGATCATGGCGACCGCGCCGGCGGCCGTGATGGCCGCGCAGGTCAGGAGCGCCGGCCGCATGCCGTCGACGAACGGCTGGCCGGGCAGGTAGTCGCCGCTGCCGACGAAGATCGCCGTCGCCAGGGCGATGCCCACGGCCATGCCGAGCTGCCGCAGCGTGCTGTTCACGCTCGAGGCGATGCCCTGCTCGGACTCGACGCGGCCGGTGAGGACGGCGCTGGCGAGGGGCGCGAACGTCAGGCCCATGCCGATGCCCGCGGCCACCATCGGCAGCACGACGTCCGCGTACTCCGTCCGCGCCTCGATCCGCAGGGCGATCACGAGGATGGCGGCGGCCTGGAGGGCGAGCCCCGTGATGAGCACGGGCTTCACGCCGAGGCGCTGCACGATGAAGCCGCTGAGGGGCGCCACGACCATCGGCGCGAGCGTCCAGGGGGCGGCGCGCAGTCCGGCCTCGAGGGCCCCGTACCCCATCGACACCTGCAGGAACTGGCTGAGGAGGAAGATCGCGCCGAACACGCCCGCGCTGAACAGGAGGCCGCCGAAGTTCGCCAGCGCGAAGGCGCGCTCGCGGAAGAACCGGAGCGGCAGGAACGCGTGCGGGCTGCGGTGCTCGTGGAGGATGAAGGCCGCGAGCCCGACGGCCGAGAGGGCGAAGGCCGCGAGGATGCGCCAGTCCGTCCAGCCGCGGCGCTCGCCCTCGACGACCGCCCAGATCAGCGGCAGCGTCACGACGATGCCGAGGACCGAGCCGAGCACGTCGAACCGGAGCTTCCGCCCCGTGGACTCCCGCAGCGCCACGAGCACGAGCGCCACCGTCACGACGCCGATCGGCACGTTGAGCCAGAAGATGCCCGGCCAGGTGAAGCCCTCGACGACCGCGCCGCCGATGATGGGACCCGCCGCGATCCCGAGGCCGTTCACGCCGCCCCAGACGCCGATGGCGATGGGCCGGGCCTTCGCCGTGGTCGACGCGGAGACGAGCGCGAGCGACAGGGGGACGATGCCGGCGGCGCCCAGCCCCTGGACGGCCCGTGCCGCGATCAGCATCTCGGAGCTGGAGGCGAGCGCGGCGGCGATCGACGCGGCGGTGAAGAGCACGACGCCGCCGAGGAACACGCGGCGGCGCCCGATCAGGTCCCCGAGCGCGGCGACGGGGAGCATCAGCGCCGTGAAGACGATGCTGTAGGCGTTCACGAACCACTGGAGCTGCTCGACGGAGGCGTCGAGGTCCACCTTGATGATGGGCAGGGCGAAGGTCATGACGAGGCTGTCGAGGGCCGCCATGAACATCGGCAGGGACGCGGCGACGACGGCGAGGACGGCTCCGTGCGGCGGACGTTCGGGGGATTCGCGGGACACGTGCTTCCAATCCGTAGGGGTCGGTATCGCGTCGATAGTAGCACTGTCTACGTGTCGCTGGACAGTGTCAAGCGACATTCGCCGGGACGTCATCATGCGTGCACGCGCACCGCCCTCGCCCGGCCGTGGGCGCGGGCGCGGGGACGCGGGCCCGGGGATGCGATGCGGATGCGAACGCGAACGCGCCCCCGACGGCGTCGCGCCCCACGGGCCGGAGGGCACGACGGAGGCGGTCCGACCAGGACGGCACGGCGCCGGGTCACCGGGGCCCTCGGGCCCTCAGCCGGTCAGGACGCCGCGAGCTCGAAGGCGTCGACCATCGAGTCGGCCAGCCGCTCGATGTCGCCGTCCGTCGCCATCCGCTGCAGCGCGCCGTCGCGGATCAGCGCTACGAGCCCGTGCGCGAAGGCCCAGCTCACGAGCGCCAGGACGGGCGCCCGCATCTCCTCCGGCTCGTCGCCGGCGGACGTCGCGGCGGCGGAGAGGAAGCTGATGCTCTGGGCCTGCGCCGCCCGGAGGTCCGGGTCGTCCGGGTGCAGCTGGTCGGGCCGGAACATCAGCTCGAACAGCGCGGGGTTGTCGAGGCCGAAGCGCAGGTAGACGCGGCCGAGGACGCCGAGCCGGGAGCCCGAGGCCGCCTCGGCCTTCGCCAGCTCCTCGGACAGCTCGATGAAGCCCTGCGCCGCGATGGCCGTCAGGAGCCCCGCGCGGTCGCCGAAGAAGTACTGGGGCGCCGCGTGCGTGACCTTGGCGCGCCGCGCGATGCTCCGGACGCTGATGCCGGAGACGCCGCGCTCCACCAGCTCGTCGCGGGCCGCGGCCACCAGGCGACTCCGGGCATCGGGTCGCCGGTCGTCGGAGGTGGACATCGCCTGACCTTCCCATGTGCACCCGGTGATGTCAATCGAGCGGATCCGGTGTGACGCGCGGCCGATCGCGCGCCGCCGCGTCAGCCGGCCAGGGCCGCGCGCGCGACGTCGACGAGCTCCGCCGGCTCGATCGGGTCGACGCTGGCCGCGAGCTCGTCGAGCGCGAACCAGCGGTGGGCGTGGATGTCGTCGAACTCGTCGGGCATCCAGTTGTCCGACACCGGCGTGAACGCGTCCGCGCGCACGAGGTAGAAGGTCGAGTGGCCGACGTCGAGGCCGCCGTCGATGCGCGGACGCGCGTAGTCGTGCTCCCACACCGGCTCGCCGACGGACTCCACGCGGAGCCCGGTCTCCTCGAAGAGCTCCCGGCGCGCCGCGACCGCCGGCGTCTCGCCCGGGTCGATGCCGCCGCCGGGCGTCAGCCAGCGCGGCGGCAGGTCGACGACCACGGAGTAGTTCGTGAGGAACAGCAGCAGCCGGTCGCGCTCGTCCACCAGCAGGATCCGCGCGGTGTCGCGGACGTGCCGCACGACCCCGTCGGCGGTCATCGGCCGTCGCCGACCGGCAGGTGCCGCGCCCACCACTCGAGGATCGCCTCGAAGCGCTGCACGCGGTGCCGCGGCCGCCCGGACCGGCTCAGCTCGTGGTCCTCGCCCGGGAAGACGAGCATCTCGGTCTCGACGCCGGCGCGCACGAGCGCCAGGTGGTACCGCTCGGCCTGCGACAGCGGGCAGCGGAGGTCGTCCTCCGAGTGGACGACGAACGTGGGCGTCCGCACCTGGTGGGCGAACGCCTGCGGGCTCTGCGCGCGACGCGTCCCCTCGTCGTGGCCCGTGTACTCCTCGCCGAAGAACGTGCCGATGTCGGAGGTGCCGGTGAAGAGCTCCGGGTCGAGGAAGCCGCGCTCGACGATCGCGCCCTGGAAGCGGTGCTCGTGCGCGATGGTCCACGCGGTGAGGTAGCCGCCGTACGAGCCGCCCATGATGCCGGCGCGCGATCCGTCGATGGAGTCGTGCACGGCGACGGCGCCGTCGAGGAAGTCGAGCACGTCGTGCATGTCGACCGTGCCCATGCGCTCCTTGATGACGCGGCCGTGCTCCTGGCCGTATCCGGCCGCGCCGCGCGGGTTGCAGAGCAGCACCGCGTACCCCGCGTCGGCGTACACCTGCGCCTCGTCGAAGAGGTGCACCCCGTAGGCGGCGTAGGGCCCGCCGTGGATCACGAGGAGCACCGGATGCGGCCCCTCCCCCTCCGGCAGCACGACCCAGCCGTGCACCGGGTACCCGTCCCGGCCCTCGACGACGAGCTCGTGCAGCGGCCGGATCCCGCGCTCGCGGAGGGACGCGGAGAAGTCGGTGAGCGGGACGAGGGCGGAGCCCGCCTCGGGGGCGCGGTCGTCGCGCACGAGCGCGAGGTCGCCGTGGGTGCGCGGGTCGGTCAGGGAGACCACGATCGCCCCTCCCCCGACGCCAACCCCGGTGACCTCCACCTGGTCGTCGACGAGGGCCTCGACCGCGCCGTCCGC
Source organism: Clavibacter michiganensis subsp. tessellarius (assembly GCF_021922985.1). Lineage (NCBI taxonomy): Bacteria > Bacillati > Actinomycetota > Actinomycetes > Micrococcales > Microbacteriaceae > Clavibacter > Clavibacter tessellarius. Next base: position 1,022,929 of record NZ_CP040788.1, read on the forward strand.
GGTGACGCGCAGCAGCTGCACGGTGCCGCGCGAGGCGTTGAGGACGAGCACGGCGTCGCGGTCGAGCACGGTGATGTCGCTGCGGCCGAGGTCGACCGTCTCCGCGTCGGTGAGGACGCGCGGGGCGGCGTCGGCCGCGTCGAGCACGTACAGGGAGGTGTTGCGGGCGACGAAGTCGACGCCGCTCTCCCCCAGCTCCTGGGCGAGCAGGTAGACGCGCCCGCCGTCCACGGCGACCGCCTCGCCGACGCCGAGCCCGGCCTCGTGCGAGACGACCGTGCGCACCTCGGGGACGCCGGAGGGCGTCTCGCCTGGTGCGGGGACCCGCACGGCGTAGGCGCCCGCGAGCAGGTCGTCGTCGCGGCCCGCGTGCCGCGAGGCCACGAAGAGGACCTCGGTGCCGTCGGCCGAGAAGCGCGGGGAGCCGTGGTCCACGGGCTCGTCGGTGAGCCGGATGACCGGCGGCACCCCGGCGCGCTCGGCGGCGGACGGCGAGGCGTCCGCGCCCTGGCCGCGCAGGGCCGGATCCGCGGCGTCCGGGTACCCCGAGGGCGCCGCCGCCGCGAACGGCTCGGCCTCGAGGTCCGGGACCTCCACGAGGTGCAGCTGCACGTGCCGGTCGGTCGACCAGCCGAGGCCGTTGGCGAGGTACTTGGTGGTCGTGATGCGCCGGGCCGGCTCGGCGGCGGCGGGGACGCCCTCGACGCTGCCGTACCGGCCGGGCTCGGCGACCCGCGCCGCGTACACGATGCGCGTGCCGTCCGGCGACCAGTCGTACGTGCCGACCCCGAGCAGCTCGTCCGTGACGGCGACGGGCTCGCCCCCGGAGGCGCGGACCACGTGCAGCTGCGGCGGCCCCTTCGGCTCCGCGCGCAGGAACGCCAGCACGGCGCCGTCCGGCGAGAGGCGCGGGGCCGTGTCGCGGAAGCCGCGCGTGATGCGGCGGGGCGGCGCGGATCCGTCCGTCGCCACCTCCCACAGCTGTCCGGTGTACGCGTCGGCGTGCACCCGCGGCCGCGTCACGGACGCGACGGCACGGCGGCCGTCGGGCGAGACGGCGGGGCGGGAGACGGACAGGAGGAGGTCGAGATCCGTGGTCTTCATCGCCCCGAGCCTAGCCCGGGCCGGTCAGCCGCGGCCGGCCGGGCCGACGCCGCCGGGCGTCACTCGGGGCGGAAGCTGCTCGTGTCGCCCACGAGGCGCAGGTGGTCCGCCGGGATGGGGTCGACGACCGCGCGCGCGACCTCGGCCGCGAACTGCGAGACGTTGTAGAGGCCGCCCGAGGCCTCCTTGCGCTCCTGGATCGCCTCGGGGTTCATGCGGCTGAGGAGCGTGGCCGTGATGGTGCCCTCGATCATGTCGCCCGAGACGACGACGAAGCCGATGTCGCGGGCGTCGAGCTCGGGGATGAGCTCGCGGAGGGCGTCCTCCCCCGCGCGCTTGCTGCGGGCGACGGCCTCGTACTCGGGCATCGTCTCGGTGGTGCGGATGAAGTGGGCCTGGTGGCTGGTGACGAACACCACGCGGCCCCCGTCGGACAGCAGCGGGAGGGCGCTCCGGAGCACGTTCAGCTGCGCGTCGCGGTTGAGGGTCATGGCGTAGTCCTCGGCCATGCCGCTCTCCATGCCGCCGGACGCGTTGAGCACGAGCACGTCGAGCCCGCCGAGCTCGGTGCGGATGGTGTCCATCAGCGCGTCCACGGACGCCGGGTCCGTGAGGTCGGCCCCGACCGCGACGGCCTTCGTGCCGCCCTCCGCGAGCTTCGCGACGAGCTTCTCGGCGCGCGCGGCCTTGTTGCGGTAGTTGACGACCACGTCCGCGCCGGCGCCGGCGAGGTAGGCCACGGTGTCGGCGCCGATGCCGCGGGACGAGCCGGTGACCAGGGCGCGGCGACCGCGCAGCTCGTCGGGGGCGAACGGGCGGATCTCGTCGACGGTGCTCACAGGGGTCTCCTCCTCGGGGGTGCGCACCCGCGGGCGCGCGACGGGTCTTCCGGCTGCTGCCGGGACTCCGACGGGCGGGCTGGGCACCACGCCGACGGCGCCTGAGAGCCTACCAACGGCCCCGCGCGCCCGGGTCGAGGTCGCGCCCGGGTCTAGGTTCGGAGCAGGCCACGAGGGGGAGGCACGGACCATGGCGCACCGCCCCGACGACGCTCCCGACGACGCGCGCCCCGTCCGCTACCTCGACGACGCGCTCCCCCGCGTGCTCGCCCACCGCGGCGGGATCCGGCAGGGCACCGTCGAGAACACCCTGGGCGCCTTCCGCGCCGCGTGGGACGCCGGGGTCACGCACCTCGAGACGGACGCGCGCGCCACCGCCGACGGCGCGTGCGTGCTCTGGCACGACGCCGACCTGCGTCGGCTGACGGGCGACCGGCGCCGCGTCGAGGACATGACCCTCGCCGAGCTGCGCGCGATCGACCTCGGGTCGGGCGCCCGCGTGACGACCCTGGCGGAGCTGCTCCGCGCGCTGCCGTCCGCGCGCGTCAACGTCGACGTGAAGGGCCGGTCGGCGCCCGCGGCGGTGGCGCGCGAGGTGCGCGACGCCGATGCCGTGGGGCGCGTGCTGGTGACCTCGTTCTCGGGGTCGCGGCGCCGACGCGCGGTCGCGCTCCTCCCGGGGGTCGCGACGTCGGCCGACGCCGGCCGCCTCGTCGTCGCGGTGCTCGGTGCGCGGATCGGGCTCGCCCCCGTCGTCCGCACGGCCCTCGGCCGCGTCGACGCCGTGCAGATGCCGCGTCGTGTCCTGGGGATCCGCACCACGTCCCCCGTGATGGTCCGCCGACTGTCCCGCGCGGTCCGCGAGGTGCACGTGTGGACGATCGACGACCCGGCGGAGGTGATCCGCCTGGTCAGCGCGGGGGTCCACGGCATCGTCACCGACCGGCCCGAGCTCGCCATCGCCGAACTCCGAACCCACGACTGGGATTCGCCTGGGAACCGGCTGCCCTGAGAAAGGATCCTCACAGCCGCGCGGTTTACAACGGGGAGTGCATCGCGAGAGGAGACCACCATGGCAGATCGCAGCTTGCGCGGGATGCGGCTCGGTTCCACGAGCCTGCAGAGCGAGGAGGGCGTGAGCTTCTCCCCCCGGCAGAGGAAGACCTATCGCACGGCCGACGGCACCACGTTCGAGGTCGTGTTCTCGGCGGACGCCGAGGTCCCCGAGGTGTGGGAGTCGCCGAAGAGCGGCCAGGAGGGACGCCTCCTCGACGCCGAGGGCGCGCCCGTCGCCCACGACGAGGTCGAGGCGAAGATCCCCCGGAGCCACTGGGACATGCTGCTCGAGCGCCGCACGCGCGCCGAGCTCGAGGAGCTCCTCGAGGAGCGCCTCGCCGTCCTCCGCGCACGGCGCGGACAGCATCGCATCGGCGCCTGACCCCGCCTCCGATCGCGACGCGTCACGAGAGCCCCCGGCTGCGGCCGGGGGCTCTCGTGCGTCCGGGGGGGCCCGCGCCGCCGCCCGGGTCAGCGGGCCGCGCGCCGCCCGCGGCGGCCGAGCGCCAGCCCGGCCACCGCGAGGGCCCCGAGGCCGAGGCCCGACACGAACCACTCGATGTCGCGGCCGACGAGGATCGCGGGCGTCACGACGTCCGCGGTCGGCACGTCCACCACCATCGACCCGGCGGTGAACCAGGGCAGGCGGTCGAGGTCGCGGCCGTCCGGTCCGACGATCGCGCTCGTCCCGACGGTGGAGATGTTGACGACGCTGCGGCCGGTCTCGAGCGCGCGCATGCGCGCGATGGCCAGCTGCTGGACGCTCTCGTCGGTCCGGCCGAAGTCGGCGTTGTTGGACTGCGCGAGGATGAGGCCCGCGCCCTCGTGCACCATGTCGGTGGTCAGCTGGTCGTCGACGATGTCGAAGCAGATGGCGATGCCCGCGGTGACGCCGGCGACGTCCATGACCTGGTCGGTGGTGCCCGGCGTGTACTCCCGCTGGATGAGGCCGATGAGGTCGGGGGCGAACGGCTCCCAGAACGCGCGGTCGGGGACGTACTCGCCGAACGGGACCGGGTGCTTCTTGTCGTAGTGGTCGGTCGCCCGTCCCCCGGTCCACACGATCGACTCGTTGTAGAAGCGGCCGTCGCGCTCCGTGACGGTGCCCACGACGAGCGGCGCGCCGAGCCGCGCCACCACGCGGTCGAGCGCCGCGGCCGACCCCGCGTCCCGGAGCGGATCCGCGTCGGCCGCGTTCTCGGGCCAGACGACCATGTCCACGCCCGCGTCGGACGGGATCGCCTCCGTCGCCTGGAGGTGCGCGCGCAGGATGTCGCCGTAGCGCGCGCCGTCGAAGTAGCCGGCCTTCGCGTTCCCCTGCACGGCGGCGACCCGGGTGGTCCCCGTGGTCGCCACGGGGAAGGCGGGGACGACGAGCACCAGCGCGACCGCGATCCCCGCCACGAGCGCGCGGGCCGAGCGGCGCACGCGCTCCTCGGCCGCCAGCTCGAGCAGCAGGGCCACGAGGAGCACGAGCACGAAGGACAGGCCGGACAGGCCGAGCCAGGTGACGAGGTGCGCGAACGGGCTCTCGGACTGGGACAGCGCCACCCTCCCCCAGGCGAAGCCGCCGTACGGCCACACCGCGGAGATCGCCTCGCGTGCCGTCCAGAGGCCCGCGACGGCGACGGGCAGGAGGACGACCCGGCCGGCGACCGTGGGGAACGCCCGCGGGATCCAGCGGTACGCGGTCGCGATGACCGCCGCACCCGCCGCGACGAACAGGGACTCCAGGGCCGAGAGGGCGATCCACGGCACGGGGCCGAGGTACAGGGACGCCCACTCGATGTGCGTGAGGTAGAAGGCGAGGCCGGCCACGAGCCCGATCAGGGACGCCGGCCCGGCCCGCCGACCCCGCAGCGCGAGGAGCACGAGGGCGATGCCCGGGAAGACGAGGGGCCACAGCCCGCGGTCGGGGAACGCCGCGTCCAGGACGGGTCCGGACGCGGCGGCGGCGAGGAGCGCACCCCACAGCGGCAGCGGCGGACGGGTCGGCTCGACGGGCGCGAGCCCGGCCGACGGCGCGGGCAGGGGGCGCTCCCGCCGGGGCGCGCGGGCGAGCGCGGTCACACCGACGAGTACGCGACGATGCCGCGCCGGATGCTGTCGAGGGCCGTGCGCGCGTTGCGGGAGACGGGGCCGTCGGCGACGATCGACAGCTGGTCGAGGAGGTCGATGGTCTGCTTGGTCCAGCGGACGAAGTCGCCCGCGGCGAGGTCGGCCTCGTCGAGCACGGCGTCGAGGCTGCCGCCGCGCGCCCAGCGGTGCATGGGCGCGCACAGGCCGGTCGACAGCGGCTCGGTCGTCGGCAGGCGGCGCTCGCGCTCGACGTCGTCGAGCCGCGACCAGATCTCCTCGGTGCGCTCGAGCGCCGGCCGGAACGCGCCCCGCGGCAGGTTCCGGTCGTTGCGGTCGCCCTCGTCGCGACGCGGCTGGTAGACGAGCGACGCGGCCATGGCGGCGAGCCCGGCCGGATCGAGGTCCACCCACACCTGCGTGCGCAGGCACTCGGCGACCAGGAGGTCGCGGTCGCCGTAGATGCGCTTGAGCATGCGCCCGTTCGGGGTCGGCGCGACCTGCCCGTCGGCGGCGCGCTTGAGGTAGCCGAGGGAGAGGAGCAGCTCGGTGACCCGGTCGAAGACCTTCGCGACGGCGTTGGTGCGCGTGCGGATCTGCTGGCCGAGGGCATCCGTCTGCCGCTTGAGGCGCCACCAGCGCTCCGCCCAGCGCGCGTGCGACTCGCGGTCCTTGCACGCGTGGCAGGGGTGCGCCTTCATGCGGCGGCGGAGGTCGGCGAGCTGGCGCTGGCGCTTGTCGCGTTCGCCGTGCTGGCCGGGCTGCTGCGTGTCGGCGCGCACCGCGGTGGCGCGCTCGAGGTCGCTGAGCTCGCGGCGGAGGCCCGAGTACTCGCGGAAGTCGCCGAGGTGGCAGGCCATCGCCTTCTCGTAGCCAGCGAGCGACTCCTCCTGCGTGCGGACCTTGCGCGCCAGGTCGACGACGGCGCGGTCGGCCTGGAACTGGGCGAAGGACGACTCGAGCACCTCGCGCGTGCGCTCGCGGCCGAACTGGTCGATGAGGTTGACGGCCATGTTGTACGTGGGTCGGAAGCTGGAGTTGAGCGGGTAGGTGCGGCGGGAGGCGAGGGAGGCGACGGCCTGCGGGTCGAGACCGTCCTTCCACTGGATGACCGCGTGGCCCTCGACGTCGATGCCGCGACGCCCGGCGCGCCCCGTGAGCTGCGTGTACTCCCCCGGCGTGAGCGGCACGCGCGCCTCGCCGTTGAACTTCTCCAGCTGCTCGAGCACGACCGTGCGCGCGGGCATGTTGATCCCGAGGGCGAGCGTCTCCGTCGCGAAGACGGCCTTCACGAGCTTGCGCTGGAACAGCTCCTCGACGACCTCCTTGAAGGCCGGGAGCATGCCGGCGTGGTGGGCCGCGACGCCGCGCTCGAGACCCTCGAGCCACTCCCAGTAGCCGAGGACGGCGAGGTCCTCGTCGCGGAGCGTGCGGCAGCGCTCCTCCACGACGGCGCGGATCTCGTCGCGCTCGTCCGCATGCGTGAGCCGGACGCCCGCCCGGAGCACCTGCTTGACCGCGGCGTCGCAGCCGGCGCGGCTGAAGATGAAGAAGATGGCGGGCAGGAGGTTCCGCTCCTCGAGGAGGGCGACCACCTCGGGCCGGTCCATGCGCCCGCGCTCCCAGGGGCCCGGAGCGCGCCGACCGGCGCCGCCCGCTCCCCCGCGGCCGCGGGCCTGGCCCTGCCCGCCGCGCACGCGGGCGGACTCGCGGCCGCCGCCGTGCGTCATCCGGACGAGCTCCGGGTTCACCCGGTGCGTGGCCGCGAGGCCCGAGGAGTCGAAGAGGTCGACCATCCGGTGGCGCACGATGACGTGCTGCTCGAGCGGCACGGGTCGGTCCTCGGAGACGATGACGTCCGTCTCGCCGCGGACGGCCTGCAGCCAGTCGCCGAACTCCTCCGCGTTGGAGACGGTGGCGCTCAGCGAGATCATGCGCACGCTCTGCGGCAGGTGGATGATGACCTCCTCCCACACGGCCCCGCGGAAGCGGTCGGCGAGGTAGTGCACCTCGTCCATGATCACGAAGGCGAGGTCGCGGAGGAGGTCGGAGTCCGCGTAGAGCATGTTGCGCAGCACCTCGGTCGTCATGACGACGATGCGCGCGCGGCTGTTCACGTTCGTGTCGCCGGTGAGGAGCCCCACCTCGTCGGGCCCGTACTCGGCGACGAGCTCGGCGTACTTCTGGTTGCTGAGCGCCTTCATCGGCGCCGTGTAGAAGATCTTGGCGCTCGGCCGCTGCATCGCCAGGTACACCGCGAACTCGGCGACCACGGTCTTGCCCGCCCCGGTGGGCGCGGCGACGAGGACGCTGCGCCCGTTCTCGAGGGACGCGGCGGCGGCGCGCTGGAACGGGTCGAGGTCGAAGCGCAGCCCGCTGGCGAACTGCTCCAGGAGCGGGAGGCCGCGGCGGCTCCGGGAGGCGGCGTAGCGTTCGGCGGGCGAGAGCTGGTCTGTCACGATTCTGCCAGTCTAGGCGTCGGATCCGGGCATCGGCCGGGCGCGGACGCGACGACGCCCGCCCCTTCCGGGACGGGCGTCGGGCGGTGCGGGACGCGATCGCCTCAGGGCAGCAGGTCGTCCGCGAGCGACGCGGCGCGGCGCGCGCGGCGCCGGTCGTTGAGCAGGGAGATGCCGGCGGCGATCAGGTACAGGATCGTCATCGGCACCGCGAGCAGGAACATCGACATGACGTCCGCGGCGGGCGTCGCGATGGCGCAGAACAGGATGATCAGCAGGATGGCGATGCGCCACGACTTGATGATCGCCTTGCCGGTGAGGATGCCCATGAAGTTGAACAGCACGAGGAACACCGGCAGGACGAACGCGATGCCCACCGCGAACACGAGCTTCAGGACGAAGTCGAAGTACTCGCGCGCCGTGATGAACGACGAGTCCCCCGATCCGGCGAACTGCGTGAGCAGCGCGACGATGTGCGGCAGCACGAACCAGCCGGCCGCGCAGCCGCCGAGGAACAGCGGCACCGCGGAGAAGAAGAACCCGAAGGTGTAGCGGCGCTCGGTCTTGGTGAGGCCGGGGACGAGGAACGCGAACACCTGGTAGAGCCACACGGGGCTCGAGATGATCAGGCCCACGTAGAGCGCGATCTGCAGCCGCAGGTCGAACGCGGACGTGATCGTGGGGAAGTTGAGGCTCGCGTTCCGCCCCTGCTCCGCGTTGATCTGCTCGATGGGCGCGCGCAGCGCCTCGAGCACGAACGACGACAGGAACCATCCCACCACCATCGCCAGGATGATGGCGACGCCCGCGATGAACAGGCGCTTCTTCAGCTCCAGCAGGTGCTGGACGAGGGACATGCGCCCCTCGGCGTCCCGCTTCTTGGCGCGGGGCCGCTCGGTGGTGCTCACGGATCAGGCGCGGGGGCGGGAGTCCCCGTCACGCGGGGAGTCGTAGCGCGGGGCGTCGTAGCGGGGCTCGTCGACGCGGGCGTCCGCGGGACGCACGTAGTCGCGGGGAGCTGCGTCACGAGGAGCGTCGCGGTCGTCCGAGCGGTAGCGCTCCTCGTCCCGGCGGCGGTTCTCGTCGCGGGTGTCGTCGCGACGGTCGGATCCGCTCTCCTCCTTCATGGTCTTCACCTCGCCCTTGAAGATGCGCATCGACTGGCCCACGCTCTTCGCCAGCGCCGGCAGCTTGGTGGAGCCGAAGAGCAGGACGATGACGACGAGGATGATCACGAGGTGCCATCCGGTGAGGTTTCCGAGCATGTGGTTCACGTTCCTTCAGGTCGGGAGGGGCCGGACAGTCGTTGTCGGATCCGCGACGAGTCTAACGTCGCGACCCCGGCGACGGCAGGGTGCCGGCGAGCGGTTCACGCGGAGTTCGCCTCGGGCGCCTACCGGTGTTCGCGGAGGGCTCCGAGGTGACAGGTGTTCGGAGCGGACCCCCGTCATGGTGGGTGGCGTCCCCTCAGCCCTCCGCGTCGTAGGCCGCGGCGGCGCGCTCGGCCCAGTCGGCGACGGCCGCCCGCGCCTCCGGCGGCCCGGTGACCACGACGACGCCGGCCATGCCCGAGACGAGCCGGACCAGGCCCTGGTAGTGCGCCACGCGCACCGTGATGCCCACGCGGCCCGGGCTGCCGGGGATCGGCACGGGCCGCTCGTCGCCCACGAAGTCGCCGAGGAGCGGCAGCGCGGACTCCGCCACCTCGAGCGTCACACGGAGGTCGTCGGGGCTCGGCTCGAACAGCGTGTCGCCGAGGACCACGTCCTGGGGGCGGTGCTCCGGCGGCAGATCCGTGACGAGCAGCTCGTCGAGGCGGTCGAGGCGGAAGGTGCGGACGGCGCCGCGCGCCAGATCCCAGCCACGCAGGTACCAGTCCTGGTCGACCGACTCGAGGCGCAGCGGATCCACCACCCGGCGCTCCGTGCCGCCCCGGGGGCTGCGGTAGTCGAACTCGACGCGGCGCTCGTCGGCGATCGCGCGGCGGAGGTCCTCGCGCGTGCGGTCCCCCGCTCCCGCGGCGACGGCCACCTGGCTGGGGCTCGCCGAGGAGCCGCGCGCCAGCTTCGCCATGAGCTGTCCGACGAGGTCGAGGTCGCTCGCGTCGGCCTGGGAGGACACGTACTGGAGCCCCGCGATGAGGGCCGCCGCCTCGCGCGCGGAGAACCGCGGCGAGTCGTCGAGGGCCACCATGTGGGTGATCACGATCTGGTCGTTGTCCTCGAAGTCGTCCCAGGCGATGTCGAACAGGTCGCCGTGCTGGTACGAGGACGTGGATCCGGGCACGCCGGAGACCGCGATGAGGCGCACGGCCTGGCGGATCTGCTCGGCCGGCACCCGGAAGTGCGCGGCCGCCTGGGCGACGCCGACCCGGCCGTGGTCGGTGAGGTAGGGCACGAGGGCGAGCAGGAAGGCGAGCTTGTCCTGCGCCTGGAGCGGTGCGGCGCGGTCGGTCACGATGCGTCCCCCCGGTGGGCGGCGGCGGTCTCGGCGAGGCGGGCGCGCACGGCGTCGCGCAGCCGGGGCGGCGCGACGACGCGCGCCTCGGGGCCGAAGCCGGCCACCTCATCGGCGAACAGGTTGGTGTCGGAGTAGTGCACGCGCAGGCGCCCGTCGCCGAGGTCCTCGGTGTCGCGACGGCGGCGGAGGCGGATCTCGGCGTCGGACCCGGGGGCGACCGCCACCTCGCCGACGCCGTTCGCCCAGACCCGGTCGAGGTCGGCGAGGGCGCGCTCGGCGTGGTCCTCCCCCTCGGGGGTGAACGCGCGGCTCGTCACGCGCACGCGGTCGACGATGCGGGAGAGCAGGAAGGTGCGCGGGCCGTCGGCGTCCTGGTCGACGCCGTGCAGGTGCCAGCGTCCCTGGTGCTGCACGAGCGCGAGCGGCGCGACGGTGCGGGTCCGGGCGGTGCGCTCGCCGGGCTTGAGGTAGCCGAACGTGACGAGCACGTGCCGCTCCAGCGCGACGCTGAGCGGCCCGAACGCCGCCTCGCGGGTGCGGAGCCGCGGCGCGTAGCCGATGACCGGGTCGTCGGACTCGACGCCGAGCGAGCGCAGCTTGATGAGCGCGCGGCGCGACTCCCCCGACAGCGACCCCTCGCGCCACACCATGGCCGCGAGGTTGAGCAGCGTCGTCTCCTCCGGCGTGAACGACAGGTCGGCGGGCAGCTCGTAGGCGCCCCGCGGGATCCGGTAGCGGAGCAGCTGGTTGTTGCCCTCCTGGCCCGGGGACTCGACCGTCTCGAGCGGCACGCCGAGGTCGCGGATGTCGTCCTTGTCGCGCTCGAACTGGCGCTCCAGGTTCGCGTTGTCGCCGCCGGCCCGGTACCGCTGCCGGTATCCCTGGACGCTCGAGAGGACCTCGTTCTTGGTCAGGCCCTGCTCGGTGGCGAGCAGCGCCAGCACCAGGCTGAACAGCCGCTCCTCGACCGGCACGGCGGGGCGGGGGGATGACTCGGGCACTCGGATGTCCTCACGGTGGTGCAGCCCCCGGCCGGTGGCGATGCGCTTACTTGCTCGGCTTGCTCGTCCCGAGGATATCCACCACGTAGACGAGCGTGGAACCCGCGGGGACCTTGGCGGACGCCTGGTCGCCGAATCCGTCGGCGGGCGGGACCACCGCGATGACCTGGTCGCCCACGTGCTTGCCCACGAGGGCCTTGGCGAGCCCCGGGGTGACGACCACCGCGGAGGGCGCCGCCGACGCGCCGCCCGTGCTCGCCGTGGCGGGCACCTGGAGCGGGCCGCCGGCGGCCCAGCTGGATCCGAAGACGGCCTGCTTCTCGGCCGACGCGCTCGTGCCCCAGACGACGCCCGTGTACTGCATCGTGACGACGTCGCCCCCGGCCACCTCGTCGCCGTCGCCCGCGCGCAGCAGCGCGTCGCGGTACTCGGTGGGCGGCGTGCTCGGCGGGATCGTGACGCCCGGGACGCCGTCGTCGGTCGTGACGACCGAGGGGAAGCCGGCCTGCGCGGGACGCGGGTCGCCGGTGGCGCGCTCCGGGAAGGAGGACGTGATGTCGACGACGAGGACGAGGCCGTCCGTCGCCGCGAGCCCGCGGGAGGAGAGGTCCTGGCCCGGGAAGACGGCGGAGACGGGCACGGTGACGGCGAGGCGCGAGCCGACCGGCATGCAGGTCATGGCGTCCTCGAGGTACGGGAGCCCCTCGTGCAGCGACGCCGTGGTGAACACGTCCGACCCGGTGGTGCGGGAGTTCGGGGCGACGCGGGCGTAGTCCGCGAGCGTCTCGCCCGTCTTCCCGTCGACGATGGAGGCCGCCGCGGTGATGCCCTGGTGCGGCTGCACCCGCGCGCCGTCGCCCTCGACGAGGACGGACACCTCGGTGCCCGAGGGCTTGAGCGGGGTCGGGAACGTGACGGACGCCGGCGCGCTGCCGACGTCGCCCGTGGCGGTGACCGTGCTCGACGAGGTGCCGGGCTGCCCGAGGGGCGTGCAGTCGGCCGCGGAACCGGATCCGGAGCCCGAGGGGCTGCAGGCGGCGAGCGACAGGACGATCCCTGCGCAGACGGTGAGCGCGGCGGAACGGCGCACGTGACTCCTCTTTCGATGGTGGGGGCGGCCGGCACGCACCCGCGTGATCGGCCCTGTCATCCTAGGCGGTGGGGTCGGCGGGCTCCGGCGCATCGCCCGGGACCTCGGGAGCGGCGGCGCCGTCCGCCTCGGCCGCGTCGCGCGCGCCGGCCAGCTCGGCCCCGTGCTCCGCGATGCGGACGCGCTTGCGCAGGACCTTGTCGCTGACGCGCCGCTCGCCGAGCGATCCGGGGGTCCAGGCCTCCATGTCCTCGTCGCTGAAGTCGGACTTCGAGGCGCGGCGCTTGAGCTGCGGGAGGACGGATCCGGGCGCGAGGCGCCGGGCGGTGATGAGGAAGCCGGTGTGCCCGATCATCCGGTGCTCGGGGCGGACCGCGAGGCCCTCGACGTGCCAGCCGCGGATCATCGTCTCGCTCGCGTCGGGGTTCGTGAACAGGCCCGTGTCGCGCAGCGCCTCGGCGACGCGCGACAGCTGCGTGACCGTGGCCACGTAGCAGAGCAGCACGCCGCCGGGCGTGAGGGCCTCGGCGACCGCGACGACGCACTCCCACGGGGCGAGCATGTCGAGGACGACGCGGTCGACGGAGTGCGGCTCGGTGACGGTCGGCAGCGCCTCGGCGAGGTCGCCGAGCGTGATCGACCAGTTCTCCGGGCTGTGCCCGAAGTAGCTCGAGACGTTGCCGCGGGCGACGTCGGCGAACTCCTCGCGGCGCTCGAAGGAGAGCAGCGTGCCGGTGGGGCCGAGGGCGCGCAGCAGCCACATGGAGAGCGCGCCGGATCCGACGCCCGCCTCCACGACCGTGGCGCCCGGGAACACGTCGGCGAGGCCGAGGATCTGGGCGGCGTCCTTGGGGTAGATGATCGCGGCGCCGCGGGGCATCGACATGACGACGTCCGACAGGAGCGGCCGGAGCGCGAGGCACTCGACCCCCGCGCTGTTCGTGACGACGCTGCCGTCGGGGAGGCCGATGAGGTCGTCGTGGTCGATCATGCCCCGGTGGGTGTGGAACACCTTGCCGGGCTCGAGCAGGATCGTGTTGAGGCGGCCCTTGGGGCCGGTGAGCTGCACGCGGTCGCCCGCGCGGAAGGGGCCGCTGAAGCGCGCGGCCGCGGTGTCGACGGTCATGCGCGCACCTCGTCGCGGGTCGGGGCGACGGCATGGCGCGCGTCGTGGGCGGCCTCGACGTCGGCGAGCGTGCGGCCGGCGAGCGTGTCCCAGAGGACGTAGGCGTCGTCGGCGGGCAGGGGGACGTGGTGCGGGACGGCGATCACGGTGGCGCCGGCGGCCACGGCGGAGGCGACCCCGGGGACCGAGTCCTCGATGGCGACGCAGTCGCGGATGTCGACGCCGAGCAGGTCGGCGGCGGCGAGGTACGCCTCGGGGTGCGGCTTGCTGCGGGCGACGTCGTCGCCGGCGACCACGTGGTCGAACGCGTCGAAGGGCACGGCGTCGGCGACCTGGCGGGCCATGCGGCCGATGCTCATGGTGACGAGCGCGGTGGGGACGCCGGCCTCGCGGATGGCGCGCAGGAGCTCGCGCGCGCCGGGGCGCCACGGCACCTCGACGAGGATCTGCTCCATCACGCGGTCGCTGAGGCGGTCGATGATCTCGCCCACGGGCAGGTCGACGCCGGCCTCCTGGAGGATGCGCGCGGAGTCGGGCAGTCCGTTGCCGACGAGGCGGAGCCCGTCCTCGTGCGTCCACGTGCCGCCGAACGAGCCGACCAGCGCCTCCTCCGCCACCATCCAGTAGGGCTCGGTGTCCACGATGGTGCCGTCCATGTCCCAGAGGACGGCCGCGGGTCTGTTGCTGATCACGGGGAGCGAGTCTATCGGGGGGCCGCCGCGTCCTAGGATCGTACGACGACCGCCGGCCGGGCGGACGGGGACGGGAGTCACGTGGCGGATGCCGAGAGGTTCGTGAGCGGACGGCTGCTGGTCGTCGCCTTCGAGGGCTGGAACGACGCGGGCGAGGCGGCCAGCGGGGCGGTCCGGGCGCTCAAGGAGCTGCTCGACCTCGAGGCGGTGTCGTCCGTGGATCCCGAGGACTACTTCGACTTCCAGTTCAACCGCCCCACCATCGGCTTCGCCGAGGACGGCACCCGCGAGCTCGAGTGGCCGGGCGCCACGCTCTACGGCCCGAAGGACCCCCGACGACCCGCCCAGGACCTCGCCGCCGACGCGCAGCTCGGCGTGAGCGGCGACAACGGCGGCAGCATCCACCTCCTCCTCGGCGTCGAGCCGTCGCGGCACTGGACGGCGTTCACCGCCGAGGTGCTCGACGCCGCCCGGGCCGCCGGGGTGGAGGGCGTCGTGCTGCTCGGCGCGCTGCTCGCCGACGTGCCGCACACGCGGCCGATCACGGTCTTCTCCACGAGCGAGAACGCGGACGTCCGCGCCGAGCTCGGCATCGAGCGGAGCACGTACGAGGGCCCCGTCGGGATCCTCAGCATCATCGCCCAGCGCGCCGAGGAGATGGGCATGCCCACGGTCTCGCTCTGGGCGTCGGTCCCCCACTACGTGCACAGCGCGCCGTCGCCGAAGGCCACGCTCGCGCTCATCGACAAGCTCGAGGAGATGGTCGACGTGGTGATCCCGCGCGGCGAGCTCATCGAGGAGGCCGCCACGTGGGAGGCCGGGATCGACCAGCTGGCGGGCGAGGACGAGGACATGGCGTCCTACATCCAGCAGCTCGAGCAGGCGCGCGACACGGTCGACTCCCCCGAGGCGAGCGGCGAGGCCATCGCGCAGGAGTTCGAGAAGTACCTCCGCCGGGGCGACGGGCCGCGCGGACGCGGCGACGACCGGCCGGACGAGCCGTGGCGCCCCCGCGAGCCGAAGGACCCGAAGGAGCCGTAGGAGCCGTAGGCCCCGGAGGCCGGGACCGGCGGCTCCTCCCGCGCGGCGCCGCGCGGGCACGGGCCGTCGCGGAGGTCAGGCCGCCGGGCTCCCCAGCCGCACGCCGAGGAGCGCGTCGACGGCCTCGACCTCGACGGGCGCGGCGGGCACGCCCGTGGCCACGCGGAGGTCGACCAGCAGCAGCGCGCCGGGGGTGTCCAGGTCGTCGGCCAGGCGCTCGCGGACGAGGTGCACCAGCTCGCCGGGCTCCCCGGGCTCCCCAGCTACGACGTCGGCGTCGGCGTCGGCGTCGGCCGACGGCGTCGCGTCGGCGGCCCAGGCGTCCCACGCGGCGAGCCGGGCGACGGACTCCTCCAGGAGCGCGTCCGTCCACTCCCAGTCGGCGCGGTAGTGCTGCGCGAGGAGCGCGAGGCGGATGGCGCGCGGATCCACGCCCGCGGCCCGCAGGCGCGACACGAGCACGAGGTTGCCGAGCGACTTGCTCATCTTCTCGCCCTGGTAGGCGACCATGCCGGAGTGCGCGTAGACGCACGCGAAGTCCTCGCCGGTGAGGGCGGAGGCATGGCCGGCGGACATCTCGTGGTGCGGGAAGATCAGGTCGCTGCCACCGCCCTGAACGGTGACCGGGCGGTCGAGCTTCCGCAGGGCGATGACCGCGCACTCGATGTGCCAGCCGGGCCGGCCGCGGCCGACGACGCTGTCCCACGCGGGCTCGCCCGCGCGCTCGGCGCGCCACAGCAGCGGATCCAGCGGGTCGCGCTTGCCGGGGCGGTCCGGGTCGCCGCCACGCTCGGCGGAGAGCACAGCCATGGTGTCGCGGTCGTAGCCGCTCTCGTCGCCGAGGGCCCACGGGCCGTCCTCGCCCGCGCGGGCGACGTCGAAGTAGAGGTCCCGGGCACCGGGCTCGGCGGCGTCCGGCGTCGCGACCGGGTACGCCGTGCCGCGGCGCACGAGCTCGGCGACCGCGGCCGCCACCTCGTCGACGACCTCCGTGACGCCGACGTAGGAGTCGGGCGGCAGGATCCGCAGCGCCTCCATGTCGGTGCGGAAGAGCTCGACCTGCTCGGCGGCGAGGTCGCGCCAGTCGACGCCCGTGGCCGTGGCGCGCTCCAACAGCGGGTCGTCGACGTCGGTCACGTTCTGCACGTAGGCGACGTCGTAGCCGCGGTCGAGCCACACGCGCTGCAGCGTGTCGAACGCGAGGTACGTGGACGCGTGGCCGAGGTGCGTGGCGTCGTAGGGGGTGATGCCGCAGACGTAGAGGCCCACGCGGCCGTCGCCCACGCACTCGGCGGGGCGCACGGATCCGGTGCTCGTGTCGTGCAGGTGCGGGACGGGCGGCTCCCCCGGGACGGCGGGGACGGCGGGGCGTGACCAGGCGCGCACGGGATCAGGCCGCGATCGCGCCCGTGCCCAGCAGCACGAGCAGCACGACGCCGAGGGCGACGCGGTAGACGACGAAGGGCATGAACGTGCGCGTGGAGATGTAGCGCATGAGGCCGGCGATGACCGCGAGGCCGACGACGAAGGCGATGAGCGTCGCGACCGCGGTCTGCCCGGCGCCCGCCTGCCCGGTCTCGTCGAAGCTCTTCACGAGCTCGTAGAGGCCGCTGCCGAACACCGCCGGCACCGCGAGGAGGAACGAGTACTCCGCCGCGACCGGGCGGGCGTAGCCGAACGCGCGCGCCGCCGTCGTGGTCGCGCCCGAGCGCGAGACGCCGGGCACGAGGGCGAGCGCCTGGGCGATGCCGATGCTCACGCCGTGCCCGTAGGTCATGTCCTTCTCCCCGCGATCGCTGCGGCTGTACCGGTCGGCGAGGCCGAGCAGGATGCCGAACACGATGAGCACGATCGCGACGATCCAGAGGGAGCGGAAGGTGCTGCGGATCGTGTCCTGGAAGAGGTAGCCCGCGATGCCGATGGGGATGGTGCCGATGATGACGAGCCAGCCCATGCGCACGTCCGGGTCGCCCTTCGGCATGCCGCCGCGGAGCGAGCGGGACCAAGCCGACAGGACCTTGCCGATGCGCTTGCGGAAGAACACCACGACCGCGAGCTCCGTGCCGAGCTGCGTGATGGCGGTGAACGTGGCGCCCGGGTCGCCGCCCATGAAGAGCCCGGCGATGCGGAGGTGCGCGCTCGAGGAGATGGGCAGGAACTCGGTCAGGCCCTGGACGAGGCCCAGGATGATCGCCTCGAGATAGCTCAAACGGGTGCTCCAAGTGTCGGGTGGCCCACCTGGGGCTCGGTTCTAGTACGTCAGGAGGAGGTCGCGGAGGACCTGCCTCCCGAAGACTAGTGCGTCGAGCGGGACGCGCTCGTCGACGCCGTGGAACATCGCCGGGAAGTCCATCGAGGCCGGGAGCTTGAGCGGCGCGAAGCCGTATCCGGTGATCCCGAGGAGGCTGAGGGCCTTGTTGTCCGTGCCCCCGGAGAGCATGTACGGCAGCACCTCGGCGTCGGGGTCGTGCGTCCCGAGGGTGGCGACCATGGCGTCGACGAGCGGACCGTCGAACGGGTTCTCGAGGCCGACGTCCTGGTGCACGATGCGCACCTCGACGCCCTCGCCCGCGAGCTCGCGGACGCGCGCGAGCACCTGGTCCTCCTCGCCCGGGAGCACCCGGATGTCGACGAGCGCCTCGGCGGTGTCGGGGATCACGTTGTGCTTGTAGCCGGCGGCGAGGAGCGTCGGGTTCGTGGTGGTGCGGAGCGTCGCGGCGATGAACTTGGACGCCGTGCCCGTGGCGATCGCCAGGTCGTCCGGGGTGACCTGCGTCGGGTCGGCGCCGACGATGCGGGCGATCTCGTCGAGCAGCTGACGCGTGGTGTCGGTGAGGTGGACGGGCCACTCCTCCATGCCGATGCGCGCGACCGCGCCCGCGAGCCGGGTGACGGCGTTGTCGCGGTTGACCTGCGAGCCATGGCCCGCGGTGCCGGTGGCGACCAGGCGGATCCAGATGAGCGCCTTCTCCCCCGTCTGCAGCAGGTACGCGCGCTTGCCCGCCAGGTCGATCGAGTAGCCGCCGACCTCGCTGATGGCCTCGGTCGCGCCGGCGAACCACTCGGGGCGGTTCTCGACGACGTAGGCGGAGCCGAGCACGCCGCCGGCCTCCTCGTCGGAGAAGAAGCCCATGATGAGGTCGCGCTCGGGTGCGCGGCCCGAGGTGATGATCTCCTGCAACGCGGTGATCATCATCGCGTCCATGTTCTTCATGTCGACCGCGCCGCGGCCCCAGAGCATGCCGTCCTTGATCACGCCGCCGAACGGGTCGACGGACCAGTTCGCGGGGTCGGCGGGGACGACGTCGAGGTGGCCGTGCACGACGAGCGCGGGCTTGTCGCGGTTGCGGCCCGGGATGCGCGCGAGGACGCTCGTGCGACCGGGCGCCGCGTCGATCAGCTCCGGCTTCAGCCCAAGGTCCAGCAGGTGCTGCTCGACGTACTCGGCGGCCTCCGTCTCCCCCTCCGACCGGCCCTCGCCGTGGTTGGTCGTGTCGAACCGGATGAGGTCGCGGGCGATCCGGGCGGTGGCGTCGAGGTCGTCGGGGAGCGTGTCGGTCATGGGTCCACGCTATCGAGGCCGGGCACGGGCGTCCGGCCCGCGGGTGGTCGAGAGGCCTCCCGAGCCGTGCTAATGTCGTCTCTCGGCAGCCGGAGACGGCGGGCCGCACATCCTGTCCGGATGGCGGAATTGGTAGACGCGCTAGCTTGAGGTGCTAGTGCCCGTATTAGGGCGTGGGGGTTCAAGTCCCCCTTCGGACACACACGAGAGCCGGTCGGATCCTTCGGGATCCGGCCGGCTCTCTCTTTCTCCTCGTCGCCGCGGGCGACGACCGCGCGCCCGTTCCCGGGCTCCTCGGCCGGCGTCGGGCTACAGTCGCACTCGGCCCGCACGAGGCCACCGGACCCGAGAGCGAGATCGCATGACCGTCGTCGACAGCGCCGTGTACGTCCAGGGGGTCCGCACCGCGGATCCGGAGAGCCTCGACGAGACGTTCGAGGTGCTGCGCGAACGCCGGGGCCTCGCCTGGATCGGCCTCTACCGGCCGGACGCCGACGAGCTCCGCCACGTCGCGGACGAGTTCGGGCTGCACCCGCTGGCCGTCGAGGACGCCCTCACCGGCCACCAGCGCTCGAAGATGGAGCGCTACGGCGACACGTGGTTCGTCGTCCTCCGGCCCGCCCGCTACGTCGACGCCGACGAGCGCGTCGAGTTCGGCGAGCTGCACGTGTTCGTGGGCCCCGACTTCGTGGTCACCATCCGCCACGCCGAGTCGCCCGACCTGTCCGCCGTCCGCCGCCGCCTGGAGGACGACCCCGAGCTGCTCGGGCTCGGCGCCACCGCCGTGCTCTACGCGATCCTCGACCAGGTCGTCGACGAGTACGGCCCCGTCGCCGCGGGCCTCGAGGACGACGTGGACGAGATCGAGGACCAGATCTTCGGCGCCGACCCCGACGTCTCCCGCCGCATCTACGCCCTGATGCGCGAGGTCACCGCCTTCCAGCGCGCGACTGCGCCCCTCGGCGCCATGCTCGACGACCTGCGGGTCACCGCCGAGCGGCGCGATGTGGACCTGGAGCTCCGACGGGGCTTCCGCGACGTCCACGACCACGTCATCCGCGTCGCCGAGCGGGCCGACGCATTCCGCACGCTGCTGCAGAACGCGCTCACGGTGCACACGACCCTCGTGGGCCAGCGCCAGAACGACGAGATGAAGCGGCTCACCGAGACGAGCCTCGCGCAGAACGACCAGGTCAAGCGGATCTCGTCCTGGGCCGCGATCCTCTTCGCGCCCACGCTGGTCGGCACCATCTACGGCATGAACTTCACCAACATGCCGGAGCTGAAGTGGACCTACGGCTACCCGCTCGCGCTCGGCCTCATGGTCGTGATGGGCGGCATCCTCTACGCCGCGTTCCGGAAGCGCGGCTGGATCTGATCCCCGGGCCGGTCGGCCGTCCGCCGCGCCGATAGGGTGACGGGATGCGCGTCGTCGTCATCGGAGCCACCGGCCACATCGGGACCTTCCTCGTCCCCCGCCTCGTCGACTCCGGCCACGACGTCGTCGCCGTCAGCCGCGGCACCCGCGAGCCCTACCGCGGGTCCCCGCTCTGGGATCGCGTCGAGCGCGTCACGGCGGACCGCGACGCCGAGGACGCCGCCGGCACCTTCGCCGAGCGGATCGCGGCGCTCGCGCCCGAGGTCGTGATCGACCTCGTGTGCTTCACGCCCGAGTCGGCGCGCCACCTCGTCGAGGGGCTGCGCGGCCGCATCCGCCACCTCGTCCACGTCGGCAGCATCTGGACCCACGGCCTGAGCGCCGCGCTCCCCCTCCGCGAGGACGACCCCAAGGAGCCGTTCGGCGAGTACGGCGTGCGGAAGGCCGAGATCGAGCGGTACCTGATCCACGAGTCGCGGTCGGGCGGCGTGCCGTCCACGGTGGTGCACCCCGGCCACATCAGCGGCGGCGGCTGGCCCGTCATCACACCCGTCGGCAACCTCGATCCCGCCGTCTGGACCGCGCTCGCCACGGGCGCGCCCCTCGCCGTGCCGGGATCCGGCAGCGAGACCATGCACCACGTGCACGCCGACGACGTCGCGCAGGTGGTGCAGCTGGCCGTCGTGAACCGCGAGACGGCCGTGGGCGAGAGCTTCCACGCCGTCTCCGAGCGCGCCCTGTCCGTCCGCGGTTTCGCCCACGCCGCCGCGGCCTGGTTCGGCCGCGAGCCCGAGCTCGAGCACCTCGACTGGGACGGCTTCCGGGCGCGCACGGACCCGGAGCACGCGGACGCCAGCTGGGAGCACCTCAGCCGCAGCCACGTCGCCAGCATCGAGAAGGCGCGGGACGTGCTCGGCTACGCGCCGCGGTACACGAGCGAGGAGGCGGCCCGCGAGGCCGTCGAGTGGATGGTGCGGTCGGGCGAGCTGGACGTGCCGCTCCCCCGCTGAGCGCGCGAGGATACGACGCCCCCGGCGTCCCGGCTCCCGCCGCGCGACGTCAGACGAAGCGCGCGTCGAGCACGAGCCGGGTGCGGACCGCGAGCAGGCGCTCGGGCTCCATCGCGGTGAGGCCGGGCAGTCCCTGGGCGACGTGGTCGGCCAGCAGCGTGCGCGCGACGGCGTAGGCCGGGATCGCGTGCGGGTCGTCGGCGCCGTGCAGGACGACCGGCGCCGCGCCGAGCACGCCCGAGGGGAGCGACAGCACGAGCCCGACCACCGGCACGTCCATCTCCCGGGCGAGCGCGCGCGCTCGGGCGTCGAGGCTCCGGAGGACCCCGGCGCGCGCCGCGGGGTCGGTCGCCGCGGCGGATCCGCCGGGCACCGACTCGACGGCGACGAGCCCCTGCGGCCCGAGCACCAGGTGGTCGACGGCGTCGCCCGAGCGCGGCACGGCCACGCTGTTCCAGAACGCGTACGACGGCCCGAGCTCCATGAGCTCGCGCGCCGTCTCCTCCTGGGCCACGGCGGCGCGGAGGGCCGCGGCCGCCTCCTCGGGGACCTCCGCGACGAGGTCGGCTGCGTAGGCGTCGGCCTCGAAGCGCCGGCGGAGCCCCTCGAGGCGCGTCAGCCGGTCGCTGTAGGCCGCCATCAGGTCGGGGTAGGCGCGCAGCGCCCGCTCGTGCGCGAGCACGTCCTCCTGCAGACGTCGGGCGGCGACGCGACGCGGCTCCTCCGAGCGGAACCAGGCGCGGCCGAGGGGGCCGGCGAGGGCGAGGCCCGCGCTCGCGCCGAGGACCGCGCCCGCGAGCGCGCCGATCGCCCCGAGGCCCGCGACGAGCAGCACGACGGCGAGGACCACGGCGAGCACGGGCGGGGCGACGGCGCGCGTCCGCCGCACGTACGGTCCGGGCTCGGGCGACAGCGCCGGGCCGCCCCGCGGCGGGACGGGCGTCGCCGGCACGACGGGCTCGGCGGGATCCGCCAGCCACTCCCGCACGAGCGCCAGGTAGCGGAGGCGGGCGAAGCCGCCGGGGTGGCCGAAGCTGCGGGTGCGGGCGGCACCGCGCTGCCGGGGCG
The DNA here is from genome assembly GCF_021922985.1 of Clavibacter michiganensis subsp. tessellarius. Classification (NCBI taxonomy): domain Bacteria; kingdom Bacillati; phylum Actinomycetota; class Actinomycetes; order Micrococcales; family Microbacteriaceae; genus Clavibacter; species Clavibacter tessellarius. The sequence goes on from NZ_CP040788.1 coordinate 1,044,891, forward strand.
CTCCCGGGCGGCCTCGGCGCGCGGCCGGATCCCAGGCCGGTCCCGCGGTCGACTCCGGGTGCGCGGGGTGCGCGCGTCCCGCGTCCTCGGGGGCGGCGGGAGCGTCGCGGAGGGTGCGCTCGTAGCGGGCGCGGCTCTCGGGATCGCCGACGGCCTCGAACGCGTCGCGCACGGCCTGGAACTCGTCGGCGCTCCCGCCCATGTCCGGGTGGGCGGCGCGGACGCGGCGGCGGTAGGCGCGGCGGATCTCGTCCTGGGACGCGGCCGCGTCCACGCCGAGCACGGCGTACGCGTCGGCGTCGCGCGACGGGACGGGCATGGGACTCCTCGCGGGCGCCGGTCGGGCGGCTCCCAGGATGCCGAGCGTAGGCGAGGTCGCCTGGGCGACGCCCGAGCGCCGGATGCACGCCCCGCGCACCTCTCGACCACGGGCGCGCCCGCCCGCGCCGCGCGCGTGATACCACCTGCCACGCCGCGCCCGCGAACTTCGCGCCTCCCGGCAAGCCTGCGTAGGGTGTCCCCCGCCGACGCCCCTCCCGGTGACCGACCGACGCAGAGGAGACCGACATGTGGGACTTCCTGTCCGCCCGAGCCGACCAGATCGCCTTCTCCGCCTGGCAGCACCTCAGCCTCGTGGTGCAGTGCCTGGTGCTCGCCACCCTGATCGCCGTGGGCATCGCGGCCGCCGTGTACCGCAGCCGCCCGCTCACGTCGCTCGCCAACAGCGTGTCCGCCGTCGGCCTCACGCTCCCCGCGTTCGCGCTGGTGGGACTGCTCATCGCGCCCCTCGGCTTCGGCGTGCCCCCCGCGGTCGCGGTCGTCACGTTCTTCGCGACGCTCCCGATCCTCCGCAACGCGGTGGTGGGGCTCGCGGGCATCGACCCGACGATCGTCGAGTCGGCGCGCGGGATCGGCATGGGGCGGATGCGCACGCTCCTCCGCGTGGAGCTGCCGCTCGCCTGGCCCGTCATCCTCGGCGGCATCCGCGTGTCCGCGCAGATGGTCATGGGGATCGCCGCGGTCGCCGCCTACGTGCTGGGACCGGGGCTCGGCGGCTTCATCTTCTCCGGGCTCTCCCGGCTCGGCGGCCAGAACTCCACCGAGTCCGTCCTCACCGGCGTCGTCGGCGTCGTCCTGCTCGCCCTCCTGCTCGACCTCGTCCTCGTCGGCATCGGCCGGCTCACCACACCGAGAGGCATCCGTGTCTGAGACCACCACCACGACCCCCGGCACCCCCGAGATCAGCGGCCGGTCGATCCTGCTCGACCGCGTCACCAAGCGCTACCCCGGCCAGGCGAAGCCCGCCGTCGACGGCATCACGCTCGAGATCCCCGCGGGGAGGATCGTGATGCTCGTCGGCCCCTCCGGCTGCGGCAAGACCACGACGCTCAAGATGATCAACCGGCTCATCGAGCCCACCGAGGGACGCGTGGTCCTCGGCGACGAGGACGTCACGGGGATCGACGGCGACGAGCTGCGGCGCCGCATCGGCTACGTGATCCAGGCCGGCGGCCTCTTCCCGCACATGACGGTGGCCGCCAACATCGCCGTCGTGCCGAAGATGCTCGGCTGGGACGCCGCCCGGATCCGCGCCCGCGTCGACGAGCTGCTCGAGCTCGTCTCGCTCGACCCCGAGCAGTACCGCGACCGCTACCCGAAGGAGCTGTCCGGCGGACAGCAGCAGCGCGTGGGCGTGGCCCGGGCGCTCGCCGCCGACCCGCCCGTGCTGCTCATGGACGAGCCCTTCGGCGCCGTGGACCCGATCACGCGGCAGCGGCTCCAGGACGAGCTGCTGCGCATCCAGGCCGAGCTGCAGAAGACCATCGTCATCGTCACGCACGACTTCGACGAGGCCGTGAAGCTCGGCGACTGGATCGTCGTCTTCGCCGAGGGCGCGCGCATCGTCCAGTACGACACCCCGGAGCGGATCCTCGCGGAGCCCGCCGACGCGTTCGTGGAGGAGTTCATCGGCTCCGGCGCCGGGCTCAAGCAGCTGACGCTCCGGCGCGTGGACGAGGTGCCGCTCGCCTCCGCCGTGATCGCGCACCCCGGCGACGCGGCGCGCGACGTGCTCGCCCGCATGGACGAGGTCGGCCACGGCCACGCGGTGGTCGTCGACGCGCGCGAGCGCCCCCTCCAGTGGCTGTCCCGCCGCCAGCTCGGCCGGCTCGAGGCGGTCGGTCGGGTCCCCGAGCCGCGGCTGCCCGTGATCGGCGCCCGCGCGACCCTCAACGACGCCCTCGACACGATGCTCGTCTCGAGCGCCGGCGCCGCGCTCGTCACCGGACGCGGCGGCGCCTTCCTCGGCGTGATCGACGTCGAGACGGTGATGGACGCGATCACGAGCGCCCGGGCCTCGGCCGCCGACGGCCAGGACGACGCGCCCGTCGGGACCAACACCGGCACGATCGGCACGGTCGGCGCCGACGCCGAGCGGGCCGACCCCGCCGCGTCCGCCGCCGCCGCGTCCGACGTCGCGGAGGGGCCGGGCGCATGAGCATCGCCCTCGACGCCCGCACCGGCGTCCCCCGCGGCGCGAGCACCTGGCGCGGGCTCGTCGCGCAGCCCGTCGCCATCGCGGTGGTCCTCGCGGGCTACGTCGCCTGGCTGCTGATCGCGCCGCTCACCGCCGTGGAGCGCACGACCCTCGCCCCCGCGGCGCTGGGGAAGGCGACCCTCGAGCACCTCGTCCTCACGTTCACCGCCGCCGCGATCGTCCTGCTGCTCGCCATCCCGCTCGGGGTCCTCCTCACGCGCGCCCGCTTCCGGCCGTTCTCCGCGCCGGTGCTCGCGGTCGCGAACCTCGGGCAGGCGGCGCCGGCGATCGGGCTCGTGGTGCTGCTCGCCATGGCCGTGCCCGACGGCTTCACGGCGAGCCTCGTCGCCCTGGTGCTCTACGCGGCGCTGCCCGTCCTCCGGAACACCATGCTCGGCATCCGCGGCGTCGACGAGCGCCTCGTCGAAGCCGGCCGCGGGATGGGCATGAGCCGCGTCGCCGTGCTGTTCCGCATCGAGCTGCCGCTGGCCGTGCCCGTGATGCTCGCCGGGATCCGCACCGCCCTCGTGCTCCTCGTCGGCACCGCCGCCCTCGCCGCGTTCGTGAACGGCGGCGGCCTGGGCGTCCTCATCACCACGGGCGTGAGCCTCTACCTCTACCCCGTCCTCGTCTCCGGGGCCCTCCTCATCGCGCTCCTCGCGCTCGCCATCGACTGGCTCGGCCGCATCGTCGAGCACGTCGCCCGCCCGAAGGGACTCTGACCGTGCCGCTCCTCCCCCGATCCCGCCGCCGGCGCCGCATGCTCGCGGCCCCCGCGCTCGCCGTGGCCGCGCTCGCGACCCTCACCGGGTGCGGCCTGCAGCCCGCGACCGCCTACGTGCCGGACGCGGCGCCCGGCTCCATCCGGCCGCTCGACCTGCCGCCGGGCGCATCGCTCACGGTGACGTCGAAGAACTTCACCGAGCAGCTGATCCTCGGCAAGATCGCGGTCATCGCGGCGAAGGCGGCGGGCTTCCAGGTGACGGACGAGACGAACGTGCCCGGCAGCGTGCCCGCGCGCGAGCTCATGACGAGCCATGGTGCCGACATGACGTGGGAGTACACGGGCACGGCCTGGCTCAGCTACCTCGGCGAGAAGTCCGGCATCCCGGACCAGCGCGCCCAGTACGAGGCCGTGCGCGACGCGGATGCGGCGAACGGGCTCACCTGGCTGACCCCCGCGCCGCTCAACAACACGTACGCGCTCGCGATGCGCAGCGAGGAGGCCGACCGGCTCGGCATCACGAAGCTGTCGCAGATCGCGGACCTGCCCGTGGACCAGCGGACGTTCTGCGTGGAGGCGGAGTTCAACTCCCGGAGCGACGGGCTGTCGCCGCTGCTGGAGGCCTACGGCATCCCGCGCGGATCCGCGGACGGCGTGCCCGACGGCAACGTCTCGATCTTCGACACCGGCGCGGTCTACACGGCGGCCGACCGCGGCACCTGCCAGTTCGGCGAGGTCTACACGACGGACGGGCGCATCGACAAGCTGGGCCTCACGATCCTGCAGGACGACCTCGGGTTCTTCCCCGCGTACAACGTGGCGCCCGTGCTCGACAGCGCGACGCTCGCCGAGTACCCGGGGCTCGAGGACGTGTTCGACCGCATCTCCCCCGAGATCACCGACGACGCGCTCCGGAAGATGAACCTGGAGGTGGACGACCAGGGCGAGGAGCCCGCGGACGTCGCCTACCGCTTCATGGTCGACCACGGCTTCGTGACCGCGCCGTAGGCCGGCGTCGCCGGGGACGTCAGCTGCGCATCCACCTGCGGAGCTGCCCGCCGGACCACGACCGCGCCCGCTAGCTGCGCATCCACCTGCGGAGCTGCCCGCCGGACCACGACCGCGCCCGTCAGCTGCGCATCCACCCGCGGAGCTGCCCGGCGGACCTTGACCGCGCCCGCTAGCTGCGCATCCACCTGCGGAGCTGCCCGCCGGACCACGACCGCGCCCGCTAGCTGCGCATCCACCTGCGGAGCTGGTCGATGCGCTGCTGCAGCTGCGTCACGCTGCACTGGCCGACCGCGGGCCCGCCGCAGACGCGCCGGAGCTCCGCGTGCACGAGCCCGTGCGGCTCGCCGTGCAGCTTGGCGCGCATGCCGACGAGGCTGTTGAGGAGCTGCCGCTGCTCCTTGAGCGTGCGGTACAGCGGGATGTCGTCCGGGTCCTTGGGGGCGCCGCTCTCCGCCTGCTTGCGCTCCCGCTCGCTGGCGTGCTTGGACTGCCGGTGCTGCCGCTGGGCGAGGAGCTCACGCACCTGCTCGGGCTCGAGGATCCCGGGGAGCCCGATGAACTCCTCCTCCTCGAGGCTGCCGACGTCGGCCATCTGCCCGAACTCGGCGCCGTCGAAGAGCACCTTGTCGAAGGTGGCCTCGGAGCCCATCGCCTCGAAGGAGAACTCGCTGAGGAGGGAGTCGGACCCCTTCTCGCTGCGGTTCGCCTCGCCCATCATGGCGTCCTCGGGGTTGTAGAGGTCGCCCTCCTTGGAGGAGTCGCGGTCGAGGGCGTGGTCGCGCTGGCGCTCGAGCTCGTTGGCGAGCACGAGGAGGTTCGGGACGCTGGGCAGGAAGATCGACGCCGTCTCGCCGCGGCGGCGGGCCCGCACGAAGCGGCCGATGGCCTGCGCGAAGAACAGCGGGGTGGACGCGCTGGTGGCGTACACGCCGACGGCGAGGCGCGGCACGTCGACGCCCTCGGACACCATGCGCACCGCGACCATCCACCGCGAGGTGCCGGCGGAGAAGCGGTCGATGTTCGCGCTCGCCTCGACGTCGTCGGAGAGGACGAGGGTGACGGGCTGGCCGCTGAGGCGCTGGAGGATCGCGGCGTAGGCGCGCGCGGTGGTGTGGTCGGTCGCGATGACGAGGCCGCCCGCGTCCGGGATCGACTGCCGCACCTCGCTGAGGCGGCGGTCGGCCGCGGCGAGAACCTGAGGGATCCACTCCCCGTCCGGGGCGAGCGCCGTGCGCCACGCCTGCGAGGTGATGTCCTTCGTGTTGCCCTCGGCGAGCTGCGCCTCCATCTCGTCGCCCATCTTGTTGCGCCAGCGCATGCTGCCGGCGTAGGCGAGGAAGATGACGGGCCGGACGACGCCGTCGGCGAGCGCGCGGCCGTAGCCGTAGTCGTAGTCGGTCTGCGAGAGGCGGACGCCGCGGTGGTCGCGGAGGTAGCTGACGAACGGGATGGGCGCCGTGTCCGAGCGGAAGGGCGTCCCCGTGAGCGAGAGGCGGCGGGTCGCACGCTCGAAGGCCTCGCGGATCGCGTCGCCCCAGCTGAGCGCGTCGCCGCCGTGGTGGACCTCGTCGAGGATCACGAGGGTGCGGCTCGACTCGGTCATGGTCTTGTGCAGGTACGGGTTCGCGGCCACCTGCGCGTACGTGACGGCGGCCCCGTGGTAGTGCCGGCCGAGGGCGCCGGAGCTGTTGCTGTACATCGGGTCGAGGCGCACGCCCGCGCGCGCCGCGGCGTCGGCCCACTGCTTCTTGAGGTGCTCGGTGGGCGCGACGACCGTGATCCGGTCGACGGTCTTGCGGTGCAGCAGCTCGGAGGCGAGGCGGAGCGCGAACGTGGTCTTGCCGGCGCCCGGGGTCGCGTTGGCGAGGAAGTCGCGCGGCTCGTTCTCGAAGTAGGCGGTGAGGGCCTCCTCCTGCCAGGCCCGCAGCTTGCTGACGGTGCCCCAGGCGGCGCGCTCCGGGAAGGCCGGCGAGAGGTGCTCGGCCGCGGCGGATCCGACGTGCGGAGGAGGGGACGGCAGGGTGCTCACTCGACCTCACGATACCCGCCCGCGACCGTCGGCCCGACGGCTCGCGCCCCCGTCGGGGAGGACGGCGGGAGCGGATCCGCACGGCCGTCGGCGAGGCGTCCCGGCGCTCCCCGTCCGGCGGATCCGGAGCCCGGCGGACGGCCGGGCGCGTCGCCTCCCCTGCCCCTCGGCGCACGTCGACCGGCTGCCCGGCGTGCGCTCAGACCGGGCGCCCGGCGGGCCCGAGGAGCGCCGTCGCGAGCGTCTCGGCGGCCTGCCGGTCGCTCGGCGGGTGGAAGCCGCCGGCCAGCGCGTCGCGGTGCAGGCGGCCGAGCTCGTCGCCCGTGCGGAACGCCGATCCGCCGACGACGCCGACGGCCGCGCGCACGACGTCCGCCGCGGTGCGCGTGGCGCGGGCCTTGGCGCCCACGAGGAGCGACGGCCACCGGTCGCCGTGGTCGACGCCGCGGTCCACGTCCTCGGCGAGCGCCCGCAGCTGCGGGGCGAGGGCGTCCTGCTGGAGGGCCGCCTCGGCGACGAGCGCGCGCACGGCGGGGTCGACGGCGAGGGACGCTCCGCCCGCGGCGTGGGAGGTCCTGCTCCGCGCGGACGCGACCGCGAGGTCGAGCGCGCGCCGGCCGAGCCCCGCGTACACGGACGCGATCAGCAGCTCGAAGGCCTGGAGGACCGCGAGCGCGAAGGGGTCGTCGCGACGTCCCGCCTCGCGGCGGCGGACGACGTCGGCGGCGGGGGCATGCACGTCGCGCAGCTCGACGCTGTCGCTGCGCGTCGCGCGCATGCCGAGGGTGTCCCAGTCCTGGACGATCTCGAGGCCCGGCGCGTCGCGGCGCACGAACGCGTGCACGAGGAGCGGCCGCTCGGGATCGGCGTCGTCCCGGCCGAAGAGCCCGAGCCGGGTCCACGCGGGAGACATGCTCGCGGACGCCTTCGTGCCCGTGAAGTTGTAGCCGCCCGTGCCGTCGGGCACGGCGCGCGTGCGGGCGTCGCCGAGGCCGGCGTCGTTGCCGGGCTCGCTGATGGCGAAGGCGAGCACCTCGCCACGGGCGGCGTCCTCGAGCACGCCGCGGAGGGAGTCGTCGCCGCGGTCGGCGAGGATCCGCGCGACGGCCGTCCAGACGAGATGCATGCCGACGCCGAGGGCCGTCGCGGGAGCGGCCTCCGCGAGGAGCGACTGGCAGCGCACGGCGTCCGCGAGCGAGGCGCCGGATCCGCCGAGGTCGCGCGGCACGAGGAGGCGCAGGTACCCCGCCTCCCGCAGCTCCGCCAGGTCCTCCGTGAAGAAGGCGGCGCGCTCGTCGTAGCCGGCGGCCCGGGAGCGGATCCGCTCGAGCAGGGCGTCGTCGAGGAGCGCGTGCGGATCGAGCGGGTCGGCCGGCGTCATGCGCCCATCCTCCCCCGGGCAGGCGGCAGCCCGGGGCCCGGATCCCGCCGCTCAGCCGGCCGACAGGACCAGCGCGTTGCCCCACGGGTCCTCGAACGCGAGCGCGCGCCCGTCGTCCCGCGTGGCCACGCCCGCGTGGCGGAGCCGCGCGTCGACGGCCTCGACCTCGTCGCGCGTGGGCACCTCGATGCGGACGGTGCCGAGCCCGAGCGTCGCCGGACGCCGACCCGCGCCGCGGCTGTTCCAGGTGTTCATGGCCATGTGGTGGTGGTACCCGCCGGCCGAGACGAAGATCGCCGAGCCGTGCCAGCCGGCGACGAGCTCGAAGCCGAGCGTGTCGACGTAGAACGCGCTCGCCGTCTCCGTGTCGCCCACCTGGAGGTGCACGTGCCCGATGCCGGCCGCGTCGTCCGCGGGCGAGGCGACGGGCGCGAGCTCCTGCTGCAGGTAGGCGTTCGGGTCGAGGCGGAGCGAGCCCATGACGACGTGCCCGTCCTCCCACGTCCACTCGTCCCGCGGGCGGTCGGTGTAGAGCTCGACGCCGTTGCCCTCGGGGTCGGTGAAGTAGAACGCGCGGCTCACCAGGTGGTCGGCGCTGCCCGCGTACGTGCCGGGCGCGCGACGCGCGACGGAGGCGACCGAGCGCGCCAGGGCCGCGGGGGTGTCGAAGAGCACGGCCGTGTGGAAGAGGCCCGCGTCCCCGGGGCTCGGCAGGTCGAGGCCGTGCCCGGTCTCCAGGATCACGGCGGGGGCGCTCCCCCGGCCGAGCGTCGCGGACCCCCGGCCCTCGGCGACGAGGTCGAGGCCGACGGCGTCGCGGTAGTAGGCGGTCATGGCGTCGAGGTCGCGGACCAGGAGGGTCACGGGCCCCATGGTCGTGTCGGCGGAGAGCAGGTCGGGCATGGGTCCTCGGGTTCGCTCGGGGTGGATCAGGTTGCTTGAGGGCTCAACCAACTCGTCGCCGCGGTCATTCCCGCGCCCCGTACGCGAGTCCCGGCGCGAGGCCGTTCCTATGATGGGATGCGCCCCACCCGGAAGGAACCGCATGACCCAGCCCCACCCCTGGCGCCGCTACGTCGCCCTCGGCGACTCCTTCACGGAGGGCATCGGCGATCCCGAGCCGGGCAGCCCGGGCGGGCACCGGGGCTGGGCGGACCGCGTGGCCGAGGTGCTCGCGGATCAGGTCGAGGGCTTCTCCTACGCGAACCTCGCCATCCGCGGACGGCTCCTCGCGCAGATCGCCGACGAGCAGGTCGAGCCGGCCCTGGCCCTGCACCCCGACCTCGTGTCCCTCTCCGCGGGCGGCAACGACATCCTCCGGCCGGGCGCCGACCCCGACCGGCTCGCGGACCGCCTCGACGGCATGGTCGCCCGGCTCTCCTCCGAGGGCGCGACCGTGGTGCTCTTCACGGGCACCGACGTCAAGTTCTCCCCCGTGTTCGGGCGCCTCCGCGGCAAGGTCGCGATCTACAACGAGGACATCCGCGCGATCGCCGCCCGGCATGACTGCATCGTGGCCGACCAGTGGTCGCTCACCGAGATCCAGGACCCGCGCATGTGGGACGTCGACCGGCTGCACCTCGCGCCGCTCGGCCACCACACGGTGGCGCGCATGGTGCTCGCCGCGCTCGCCGTGGAGAACGACCTCGAGCCCCGGAAGCCCGAGCCGCTCCCGGCGCGCACGTGGCGGCAGGCGCGCGCGGGCGACATCGACTGGGCGCGGTCCTACTTCGTGCCGTGGGTGCTGCGGCGGCTCCGCCACCAGTCCTCCGGCGACGGGCGCACGGCCAAGCGGCCGGACGCCTCGCCGTGGACGCGCGTCGACGCGGGCGGCTGACCCGCGACGCCGGTCGTCAGCCGAGCAGCTGCGCGGGGTTGCCCAGGCGCCACCATCCGTCGGGGCCCGGGATCGCGCGGTCGAGCGCGAGAGGCACCTCCACGCTCTGCGCGCCGGCGGTGACGGTCGCCGTGCCCACCGCATCGCCCGCCGCGGCCTCTCCCGCCCCGCGCGCGTCGACGGTCGTGGTCACGGGCGTGTCCCCCCACACCAGGAGCGATTCGTCCTCGGTGGCGACGGCCTGCGCCGTGGCGCCCCACGCGGTCGCGTAGTCGGCGAACGGCTCCCCCGCGGTGGCGACCCGCACCACGTGCAGGTTCGCGGTCACGGTGGGCAGGAGCGCCACCACCTGGCGGGCGAGCTCCGCGTGGTCGCGGGCGCCGAGGGTGATCCCGACGAGCGTCACGTCGCGGTCGCCCACCTTGGTGTCCACCGCCCAGAGCAGGCACTTGCCCGCCTGCTCGAGCGTGCCCGTCTTGATCCCGCGGAAGCCCGGCACCGCGGCCAGCATGTTGCGGTTCTGGATGGTCCCGACGCCGGGGAGGTCCGCGCTCCGCTGGTCGACGATGCCCGAGAGCACGGGGTCGGCGAGCGCCATCTCGCCGATGCGCACGAGGTCCGCGGTCGTGCTCACGGTCTCGGGCGAGAGCCCCATGGCGTCGGCCACGTGCGTGCCGGTCAGCCCGTGCTCCGCGAGCCAGGCGTTCGCCGCGGCGACGAACGCGTCGTTGGATCCATACGCCCACACCCCGAGCGCCGCGGCGTAGTTGTTGGCGCTCGCGAGCAGCGCGCCCTCGAGGAGGTCCCGCTGGGCGAGGCTCGTGCCCGGCACGGCCGGCTCGACGATGCCGTCCTGCTGGAGGATCTGCCCGCGCAGCGCCTCGTCCTCCGCCGTGAAGGTCACCTGCGGCCCCTCCTCGCCGGGCGCGAGCGGCTTGGCCTGCAGCACCACGAGGGCGGTGACGATCTTGGTGATGCTCGCCATCGGGCGCGGCGTGGGCGTCGCGTCGTCCGTCGCGAGGACCCCGTCGAAGCCGACGGCGCCCACCGCGGAGACGCCCGCGCCCGGCCAGGCCTCGGGCGTGAGGACGTTGACGACCGGATCGGGCGCGTCGACCTGCGCGACCGCCGGGGGCGGATCCGCGGTCAGCGTGACCGGGACGTAGACGCCGCCCGAGACGAGGAGCGCGGCCGCGACCCCGGTGAGGGCGATGCGCCGGGCGCGGCTCACGCGGGCACCCGGAGCGCGTAGAGCGCGACGGCGCTCGCGGCGGCGACGTTGAGCGAGTCCACGCCGTGCAGCATCGGGATGACGACCGTCGAGTCGGCGTGGCGGAGCGCGGCGCGGCTGAGGCCGTCGCCCTCGGTGCCGAGGACGAGCGCGATCCGCTCCGGCGGATCCGCCGCGAAGGCGTCGAGCGTCACGGCGTCGTCCTCCAGGGCGAGCGCGGCGAGGTGGAAGCCGGCCTCGTGCAGGAGCGTCACGGCCTCCGGCCACTCGGGCAGGCGGGTCCACGGCACCTGCAGCACGGTGCCCATGCTGACCCGGACGCTCCGGCGGTAGAGCGGGTCGGCGCAGCGCGGGGTGATGAGCACGGCGTCGGCCCCGATGCCGGCGACCGCGCGGAAGATGGCGCCGACGTTCGTGTGGTCGACGACGTCCTCGAGCACGACCACGCGTCGGGCGTCGCGCAGCACCTCGGCGACCGCGGGCAGCGGCGGCCGGTGCATGGCGGCGAGCGCCCCGCGGTGCAGGTTGTACCCGGTGAGCCGCTCGAGCACCGCGGCCTCGCCCACGAAGACGGGGACGTCCGGGAAGGCCTCGAGGAGCGGCGCCACGTCGTCGAGCCACTGCTCCTGCAGGAGCACGGAGCGGGGCACGTGACCCGCCGCGAGCGCGCGTCCCATGACCTTGGTCGACTCGGCGATGTAGAGGCCGCCCGCCGGCTCGCTGACGCGGCGGAGCGCCACGTCGGTGAGCCGGGAGTAGTCCTCGAGCCCCGGGGAGTCGAGGTCCTCGATGCGGTGGATGTGCACGCCGGTCCTCTCCGTGCGCCGCGTGGACGGCGCTGCTCGCGCGGAGCCATCGCGGGGGTGCGCTGTCTAGACTCGGCAGGACAATGATGCCCTGCCCCGTCGTCGCCCGCCGACGGGGCCGGGCGTCCGCTCGGCACCGGGAGGCCCCATGAGCACCGCTCTCCGCGACGATCCCCTGCCCCCCGCGGGATCCACCGTGGCCGAGGCCGTCGACCTGATGCGCGGCCGCCGCACGGCGGTCCTCACGGGCGCGGGCCTCAGCACCGACTCGGGCATCCCCGACTACCGCGGCGAGGGCGCCCCGAAGCGGAACCCGATGACGTTCCAGCAGTTCCGCAGCGAGGGCGACGACTTCCGCCGCCGCTACTGGGCGGGAGGCCACCTCGGCTGGAAGGCCTTCAGCTCGGCGCGGCCCAACGACGGGCACGCCGCGCTCGCCGACCTGGAGGGCGCCGGCGTCGTGTCGGGCCTCGTGACCCAGAACGTCGACGGCCTGCACGAGCGCGCCGGCTCCCGCCGCGTGGTGGACCTGCACGGATCCCTCGACCGCGTCCTCTGCCTCGACTGCGGCCAGGCCTACGCCCGGTCGGCGATCGCCGACCGCATCAGCGCCGAGAACCCCTGGCTCGACCAGCCCGACGCGGTGGAGCTGAACCCCGACGGCGACGCGCAGGTGCACGACGTCGACCGCTTCCGGATCCCGGTCTGCAGCGTCTGCGGCGGCATGCTCAAGCCCGACGTGGTCTTCTTCGGCGAGCTCGTGCCCACCGAGCGCTTCCAGGAGGCGAGCGCCATCGTCTCCGACGCGGACGTGCTCCTCATCGCCGGGTCCTCGCTCGCCGTGAACTCCGGCATCCGCCTGCTCGAGCTCGCGCGGAGGAGCCGCATGCCGATCGTGATCCTCAACCGCGGCATCACCAAGGGCGACACCCGCGCCACCGTGCGCCTCGAGGGCGGCACCAGCGAGACCCTCCGCGCCATCGCGACGGAGCTCGCCGCGTGACCCGCATCGTGCTCGTCCGCCACGGCCGGACCGCGTGGAACGTGGAGCGCCGCGTGCAGGGGTCGAGCGACATCCCCCTCGACGACACCGGCCGGGCGCAGGCGGCCACCGCGGGCGCGCTGCTCGCGGAGGCGGTCCGCGGCGGACCCGGGTGGGACGCCGTGTACGCCAGCCCACTCGGGCGCGCGTTCGAGACGGCGTCGATCATCGTCGAGCACCTCGCGCTCGGCGGCTCCCCCAGCGCCGGTCCCCGTCCGGAGCCGGCGCTCGCGGAGCGCCGCTACGGCCTCGCCGAGGGCCTCACGCACTCCGAGATCGAGGCGCGCTTCCCGGACGGCGACGTCCCCGGCCGCGAGACCGTCGAGTCCGTCACGGAGCGGGCCGGCGGCGCGCTGCTGCGCCTCGCCGAGGAGCACCCGGGCGGCTCGCTCGTCGTCGTGTCGCACGGCGGGGTGATCGCCGCGCTCGCCCGCAGCCTCGACGCCTCGCTCACCGGCCGCCCCGGCCCCATGATCGAGAACGGCTCGGCGCACACCTTCGGCGTGGTCGACGGGACGCTGTCTCTGCTGCGGTTCGGCGGCGTCGCGGAGCTCGCGGCCTCCGTGCCGTCGTCGGACGCCCGCCCCGCCTGACCCGTCGTCGCACGCGAGCCCCGGCGGGCCCGGCCGCCCGCGGTCAGGCCGCCGGGTGCCGCGCCCGCGCGACCTGCTCGAGCAGGTCCCCGAGCGCGACGGCCGAGCGGTCCCAGTCGTAGGCCGCGGCCCGGGCGACGCACGCGGCGGAGCGACGGCGCCACTCCGCGGGGTCGTCGAGGGAGCGGACCGCGGCCGCGAAGCCCTCGGGATCCTCCGGGTCGACGTAGATCGCGGCGTCCCCGCCGATCTCGCGGAAGATCGGGATGTCGCTGACCACCACGGGGAGCCCGACGCTCATCGCCTCGATGACGGGGATGCCGAAGCCCTCGTCGCGCGACGCCGTGAGGAGCGCGGTGGCGCGCCGGAGCGTCCGGGCGTACTCGGCGTCGCTCGCGCCGTCGCGGAAGACGAGGCGCGCGCCGTCGGCCAGCTCCTCGAGCCGCGCGCGCTCGGGGGCGGAGACGCGGCTCATCAGGTGGAGCTCGTGCTCGGGCAGGTCGTCCGCGGCGCGCACCAGGGCGTCGACGTTCTTGTACGGCATGTACGAGCCCATGTACACGAGCGTCCGCTCGGCGGGCGCCTCACGCGGCCCGTCGGGCACGCCGTCGGGCGCCGGCGCGAGCTCCGCGGCGTTGGGCACGACGACGACGGGGCGGGAGGTGAGCCGGTGCCGGCGGATCAGCCCGCGCGTCGTCTCGGACACCGTCACGATCGCGTCCGCCCGGTCGAGCAGCAGGCGCTGGGGCCACCAGGCGAGGTGGAAGGCGCGCCACAGGGCGCGCACCCCGACGGGGAGGTCGCGCGGCGGGCGCCGGTGGCGGTAGTAGATGAGGTCGTGCAGCGTGAGCACGAGCGGGTAGTCGCGGCCGCGGGAGCCCATCGTCTGCATCGGGCTGTAGACCACGTCGGGCCGCAGCCGCCGCACGCGTCGGGCGACCCACGGCTCCGACGCCCCCGTCGGCGCGCTCACGAGCTGCCACGGCAGGTCGGGCAGGAGCTCGAGCTGCCGGTGGTCGCTGATGAGCATGGTCACGTCGAAGCGCTCCCCGAGCCGCGCGACGAGCTCGGCGCCGTAGCGGCTGATCCCGTCGTGGCGCCCGAGGCGCGTGTACCGGCAGTCGAACACGAGCCTCACGACGCGCTCCCCTCGTCGAGGAACGCGCGGATGAAGCCGGCGGCCTCCCGGGGCGTCTCGTAGTGGATCAGGTGCCCGACGCGCGGGATGACCTCGAGGCGCGCGTCCGCGAACAGCCCGCGCAGCCGGTGCTGGGCCGCGACGGGCGTGATGTCGTCGCGCTCGGCCGCGACGAGCAGCACGGGCACGCGGACCCGGGGCGCGTAGGTGCTCGCGTCGGAGGACACGGACGCCCGGAAGGCCTCGAGCACGACCCGGCGGTCGCCGAACGCGCTGAAGAACCTGTCGTGCTGGTCGTTGATCCAGCGGCGGAGCCCCCGGTCGCGCGTCTTCGCCATGGCCTCGCTCATCACGCGCACGATCGCGCGGTTGCGCAGCAGGCCGAAGCCCGCGCGCTCGGGGAGGACGGCGGCGGCGCGGTAGTAGAGCACGGCGAGCCGGGTGAGGATCCCGCGCGGCCCCTCGAGGGCGGGCGCGGCGATCGGGTTCACGAGGATCGCCCGCGGGTTCGGCAGGCCGTCCGCGAGCGCGGCCGTGACGACGATGGAGCCGAAGGAGTGCCCGAGCACGGTCGCGTGGCGCGTGCCCGTGGCGTCGACGAACGCGCGGAGCCAGGCGGCGTACCCGGGGATGTCGTGCCGGGCGTCCGCGAGCGGCGCCGAGTCGCCGAAGCCGGGCAGGTCGGGAGAGAGGATCCGCACCCCGGGCAGCTGCGCGACCACGGGCTCGAGCCCGTGGTGGTCGCCGCGGAACCCGTGCACGACCACGAGCACGTCGCGCGCGTCGGCGGGTCCGTACTCCCACCACGCCGTGCGGCTCCCGAGGAGGTCGGCGGTGCGCCGGACGACGGGGATCCGGTCGAGCTGCGGGGCGTAGGGAGAGGGGACGTTCATCGGGGTCGAGTCTACGAGCGGCGGGCGCCCCCGCCCCCGGGCGCGCCGGGCCGGGCCGGGCACCCGGCGCGCCTAGAGTTGCCCCGAGCCTTCCCGCCCCGCCGTCGACGCGTCCCGTCGCGCCCCTGAGGAGAACCGTGAGCTTCACCGCCCCCATCACCCTGCCCGGCCTCACCCTCGACAAGCAGTGGTACAAGCGCTCCGTCTTCTACGAGGTGATGATCCGCTCCTTCGTCGACTCGAACGGCGACGGCACGGGCGACATCCAGGGCCTCATCTCCAAGCTCGACTACCTGCAGTGGCTCGGCATCGACGGCCTCTGGATCCCGCCCTTCTTCCAGTCCCCGCTCCGCGACGGCGGCTACGACATCAGCGACTACATGTCGGTGCTGCCCGAGTTCGGCACCCTCGACGACTTCAAGGAGCTCGTCACCAAGTCCCACGAGCGCAACATGCGCATCGTGATCGACCTCGTGATGAACCACACCTCCGACCAGCACGAGTGGTTCCAGCAGTCCCGGTCCGACCCCGACGGCCCCTACGGCGACTTCTACGTCTGGAGCGACACCGACGAGAAGTACGAGGACATCCGCGTCATCTTCGTCGACACCGAGGAGTCCAACTGGACCTTCGACCCGGTGCGCCGCCAGTTCTTCTTCCACCGCTTCTTCTCGCACCAGCCCGACCTCAACTTCGACAACCCCAAGGTGCACGAGGCCATCTACGGCGTCATCCGCCACTGGCTCGACATGGGCGTCGACGGCCTCCGCCTCGACGCGATCCCGTACCTCTACGAGACCGAGGAGGGCAACGGCGAGGGCGAGCCCGCGACGCACGAGTTCCTCAAGCGCCTCCGCGCGATGGTCGACGAGGAGTACCCGGGCCGCATCCTCATCGCCGAGGCGAACCAGTGGCCGCGCGAGGTGTCCGCGTTCCTCGGCACCGAGGAGGAGCCGGAGTGCCACATGGCGTTCGACTTCCCGATCATGCCGCGCATCTTCTACTCGCTCCGCTCGCAGACGGCGGACGAGCTGAAGCGGATCATGAGCGAGACGTTCGAGATCCCCGACGCCGCCGCGTGGGGCGTCTTCCTCCGCAACCACGACGAGCTGACGCTCGAGATGGTGAGCGAGGAGTACCGGCAGGCGATGTACGGCTGGTACGCGTACGACCCGCGCATGCGCGTCAACATCGGCATCCGGCGCCGCCTGGCTCCGCTGCTCGACAACTCGCGCGCCGAGCTCGAGCTCGTGCACGCCCTCCTGTTCTCGCTCCCCGGCAGCCCGTTCCTCTACTACGGGGACGAGATCGGCATGGGCGACAACATCTGGCTGCCGGACCGCGACGCGTCGCGCACGCCCATGCAGTGGACCCCCGACCGCAACGCCGGGTTCTCCACGGCCGACCCGGGCAAGCTCTACCTGCCCGTCGTGCAGTCGCTCGTCTACAACTACGCGCAGATCAACGTGGAGTCGCAGCTCGCCCAGTCCCGCTCCCTCCTGCACTGGGTGCGGAACGTCATCCACGTGCGGAAGGCGCACCCGGTCTTCGGTCAGGGCACCATCCGCGTGCTGCCGACCGACCACGAGAGCGTCCTCGCGTTCGTGCGCTCGTACGAGGGCAGCGGCACCCACTTCGGCGACCGCGCCGAGGACGTGCTCTGCGTCTTCTCGTTCGCGCACAACCCGGTGTCCGTCACGATCGACGCGTCCGACTTCGCGGGCTCCCAGCTCTACGACCTCTTCGGCGGCGGCGTCTTCCCGACGGTCGGCGACGACGGCCGGCTCACCCTCACCCTCGCCACGCAGAGCTTCTACTGGCTCCACATGGGTGCGCCCGCCATCGGCGGTCGCCCGTAGCATCTACAGGATGAGCTCCCGCTGGCACCACTCCCTCGCCTCCTTCGACCTCGAGACGACGGGGGTGGACGTCGAGACCGCGCGCATCGTCACGGCGTGCATCGTCGTGCTCGACGCCGACGGGGAGGTCACCGAACGGCACGACTGGCTGGCGGATCCCGGCGTCGAGATCCCCGCGGGCGCCGCCGCCATCCACGGCGTCACCACGGAGCGCGCCCGCGCCGAGGGACGCGACGCCGCCGCCGTCGTGCTCGAGATCGTCACGACCATCCGCGAGGTGTTCGCCCGCGGCCTCGCGCTCGTGGTCTACAACGCGCCGTACGACCTCACGCTCCTCAACCGGGAGGCCGTGCGTCACGGCGTCGAGCCGCTCCGCGACACCGGCCCCGTCATCGACCCCCTCGTCATCGACAAGGCGGTCGACACCTACCGCCGCGGCAAGCGCACGCTGTCCGTCGCCGCCGAGCACTACGGCGTGCGGCTCGACGACGCGCACGACGCGGGCGCCGACGCCATCGCCGCCGGCCGCGTCGCGCAGGCCATCGCCGGCCGGTACGCCGACCAGCTCGACATCCCCGTGCTCGACCTCCACGACCGCCAGGTGGACTGGTCCCGCGTGCAGGCGGAGAGCTTCCAGGACTACATGCGCCGCACGCGCGACCCCGCGTTCACGACCTCGGGCGCCTGGCCCGAGCGCCACGCCGACAGCTGATCCCGGCGGGCGTCGCGCTCCCCGCGGGGAGAGCACCACCCCGTGCACGACGAAGGGCGCCCGGCCGGAGCCGGGCGCCCTTCGTGGTGCTGCTGAGGGCTGCTACTTCTTGGTGCCGAAGTTCGCGTAGCGCGAGTTGAACTTCTCGACGCGGCCGGCGGAGTCCATGATGCGCTGCTTGCCCGTGTAGAACGGGTGCGACTCGCTCGAGATCTCGACGTCGATGACCGCGTACTCGACGCCGTCCTCCCAGACGATGGTCTTGGAGCTGCTCACGGTGGAGCGCGTGAGGAAGGTCGCGCCGGAGGCGAGGTCGCGGAAGACGACGGGGGCGTACTTGGGGTGGATGTCGGTCTTCATCGGGGTGTCCTTCGTCGTTTCTGGTGTCTGCGTGGGAAGCGTGGGTGCCCGGGATGATCACCCGACCAGTGGACGAGCCTACCAGACGGGTGCCCGGATCGGGTCGGCGCGCCGAGGGACGGCGCAGGCGGATCAGCGGCGGACGGCGCGGGCCGTGAAGCGGCCGTCGTCCTGCGTGACCTCGAGCTCCAGGCGGAAGGTGCGGCCCAGGTTGTCGGCGGTGATGACGTCCGCGAGCGGTCCGGCCGCGACGACGGCGCCGTCGCGCAGGAGCAGCCCATGCGTGAACCCGCGCGGGATCTCCTCCACGTGGTGCGTGACCATGACGATGCCGGGCGCCTCGGGGGCGGACGCGTAGCCGCCGAGCAGCTGCAGCAGCTCCTCGCGCGCGCCGAGGTCGAGGCTCGCGGCGGGCTCGTCGAGGAGCAGGAGCTCGGGGTCGGTCATGATCGAGCGGGCGATCTGCACGCGCTTCTGCTCGCCGTCGCTCAGCGTGCCGAACCGGCGCTGCTCGAGGTGGTCGAGGCGCCACTCGGCGAGGACGCGCTGCGCGCGGCGCACGTCGATGTCCTCGTAGTCCTCGTTCCAGCGGCCGGTGACCGAGTACGCGGCCGTGAGCACGACGTCGAGCACGGTCTCGTCGGCGGGGATGCGGCGCGCCATCGCGGTGGAGGCGAAGCCGATGCGCGAGCGCAGCTCGAAGACGTCGACGCGGCCCAGCTCGTGGTCGAGGACGGTGGCCGTGCCGGAGGACGGGTGCGCCATCGCCGAGGCGATCTGCAGGAGGCTCGTCTTGCCGGCGCCGTTCGGGCCGAGGACGACCCAGCGCTCGTCGCCGTCGACGGTCCAGTCCACGTGGTCGAGGATGGTCGTCCCGTTCCGGACGAAGGACACTCCGGACAGGGAGAGGACGTGGCTCATGCCCGCCAGTCTATCCGCCCGGGCCGCGGCTCCGGCCCGACGGCACCCGGGCCGGGGAGCCGGTCAGCGGAGGATCGACGCGTAGATCGCCTCGGTCTGCCGGGCGATCCGGTCCCAGCCGAACTCGCGCTCGGCGCGCGCCCGGCCGGCCTCGCCCATGCGGCGGGCGGCGTCGGGATCCGCGACGACCTCGATGAGCGCGGCGGCGAGGTCGCGGACGAAGCGCTCGGGGTCGGTGGGCGTTCCCGTGCCGTCGGTGGCCTGGTCGATGGGGACGAGCCGGCCGGTGACGCCGTCGTCGACGACCTCGGGGATCCCGCCCGTGGCGGTGCCGACGACGGGCGCGCCGCACGCCATCGCCTCGAGGTTCACGATGCCGAGCGGCTCGTAGACCGACGGGCAGACGAAGACCGTGCCGGCGGTGAGCACGGCGGAGAGCTCGCGGCGCGGCAGCAGGCGGTCGATCCAGACGACGCCCGAGCGCTCCTCCTGGAGGCCGCGGACGAGGGCCGTCACCTCCTCCATGATCTGCGGGGTGTCGGGCGCGCCGGCGCACAGCACCATCTGCACGTCGGCGGGCAGGAGCGCGGCCGCGCGCAGCAGGTACGGCAGGCCCTTCTGGCGGGTGATGCGGCCGACGAACACGACCGACGGCCGCGACGGGTCGATGCCGAGGGAGCGCACGAGCTCGTCGTCGTGCACGGGCGCCCAGGCCTCGAGGTCGATGCCGTTGTAGACGGTGTGCACGCGCGCATCGTCGAGCGCGGGGTACGAGCGGAGGATGTCGCGCTTCATGCCGTCGCTCACGGCGATGACGGCGTCGGCCGCCTCGTACGCCGTGCGCTCGATCCAGCTGGAGACGCGGTAGCCGCCGCCCAGCTGCTCGGCCTTCCACGGACGAAGCGGCTCGAGGCTGTGGGCCGTGACGACGTGCGGGATGCCGTGCAGCATCGACGCGACGTGGCCCGCGTGGTTCGCGTACCAGGTGTGGGAGTGCACCACGTCGGCGCCGGCGACGTCGCTCGCGATGGCGAGGTCGACGGCCATGGTCTGCAGGGTCGCGTTGGCGCCCGCGAGCTCCGACGGCACGGGGTAGGAGAAGACGCCGGGCTCGTCGCGCGGCGCCCCGAACGCCCGGACCACGACCTCGGTCCGCTGCCGCATCGCCTTCACGAGCTCCGTGACGTGCACCCCGGCACCCCCGTAGACCTCGGGCGGATACTCCTTGGTGATCACGTCTGCTCGCATTCGTCGAACGCTAGTACATGCCCTGCGGTGCATCTACGCTGGGGCAATGGCATCGAAGAAGATCTTTGGAATCGTGCTCGCCGGCGGCGAGGGCAAGAGGCTCATGCCGCTCACCGCGGACCGCGCCAAGCCCGCCGTCCCGTTCGGCGGCCAGTACCGGCTCATCGACTTCGCGCTCTCCAACCTCATCAACTCGGGGCTGACGCAGATCGTCGTGCTGACGCAGTACAAGTCGCACTCGCTCGACCGCCACGTGTCGCAGACCTGGCGCCTCAACCAGATGCTCAACTCCTACATCGCCTCGGTCCCCGCCCAGCAGCGCCTCGGCAAGCGCTGGTTCAGCGGCTCGGCCGACGCCATCCTGCAGAGCCTCAACCTCATCAACGACGAGAAGCCCGACATCGTCGTCGTGGTGGGCGCGGACCACGTGTACCGCATGGACTTCAGCCAGATGATCGACGCGCACATCGCGTCGGGCCACGGCGCGACGGTCGCCGCCATCCGCCAGCCCATCGAGCTGGCCGACCAGTTCGGCGTGATCGACGTGGACCCGGCGAACCCCTACGCGATCCGCGCGTTCCTCGAGAAGCCGAAGGACCCGCAGGGCCTCGACGACTCCCCCGGCGAGGTGCTCGCCTCCATGGGCAACTACGTCTTCGACACCGACCAGCTCATCGACGCGGTGCGCCGCGACGGCGAGAACCCCGAGTCCGCGCACGACATGGGCGGCGACATCGTCCCGTGGTTCGTGGAGCAGGGGAACGCGGGCGTCTACGACCTCAACCGCAACGAGGTCCCCGGCGCCAACGACCGCGACCGCTACTACTGGCGCGACGTCGGCACGATCGAGTCGTTCTTCGACGCGCACCAGGACCTCATCTCGGCGCTGCCGGTGTTCAACCTCTACAACAAGGACTGGCCGATCTTCAGCCAGCAGCTCAACAGCCCGCCGGCGAAGTTCGTCCGCGACGCCCAGGGCAACACGGGCACGATGATCGACTCCATCACCTCGCTGGGCGGCGTCATCAGCGGCGCCCACGTGGAGCGCAGCGTCCTCGGACCGTGGGTCATCGCCGAGTCGCAGGCGCGCATCGTCGACTCCATCGTGTTCGACAAGGTGCACATCGGGGCCGGCGCGGTCATCAGCCGCGCCATCCTCGACAAGGACGTCGAGGTCGAGCCCGGCGCCACCGTCGGCGTGGACCACGACCGCGACCGCGCGCGCGGCTTCACGGTCACCGACGGCGGGATCACCGTCGTGGGCAAGGGCGTGCGCGTCACCCCGTGAGCGCCGTCCTCCCCCTGACGCCACCCGCGACGGCCGCGTCCGAGCCGCGGTCGGCGCGCCCGCGCATGCTCGTCGTGCTCGACGTCGACTCCACGCTCATCGAGGACGAGGCGATCGAGCTGCTGGCCGCGGAGGCGGGCTCGCTCGACGAGGTCGCCGACGTCACCGAGCGGGCGATGCGGGGCGAGCTCGACTTCGCCGAGAGCCTCCGCTCCCGCGTGCGCACGCTGGCGGGCCTGCCGGAGTCGGTGCACGCCATCGTCGGAGCGCGGATCCGCGTCACGCCGGGCGCCGAGCGGCTCGTGGCCGGGCTGCACGACGCCGGCCACGCGGTGGCCGTCGTCTCCGGCGGCTTCCACGAGCTGCTGGATCCCCTCGCCGAGCGGCTCGGACTCGACCTCTGGCGCGCGAACCGGCTGGAGACCGCCGACGGGCGCCTCACGGGACGCGTCACCGGACCCGTCATCGACGCCGCGGCGAAGCGCGCCGCCGTCGAGGAGTGGAGCGCCGGGCTCGGCATCCCGCTCTCCCGCGTGGTCGCCGTGGGCGACGGCGCCAACGACCTCGAGATGATGGCCGTCGCCGGCCTCTCCGTCGCCTTCGACGCGAAGCCGGCCGTCCGCGCGCGCGCCGACGTCTGCGTCGACCGTCGCGACCTCGCGCAGGTGCTCGCGCTCCTCGGCCTCCCCCGCTGACGCCCGGCCGATCCGCGCGTCGCCGCCTCAGCCGGTGACGACCGCCCGGGCGATGGCCACGAGCTGCGCGATGTTCGCGGGCATCCGCTCGCGCTCGGACGGCAGGCTCGCGAGGTGCGTGACGTTGTCGAGGTACGCCAGGAAGATGAACGCGCCGAAGCGCTCGTCCGGGACGCCCGTGCTGCCGCCCGCCGCCGTGTAGGCGCTGTGGAACTGGGCGCGCTGCCGCGGCGCGAGGTACATGATCGCGGCCGCGACGTCGAGCCCGGCGGGCCCCAGCCCGCAGCGGTCGAAGTCGATGACGGACGCGCCCGCGGGACCCTGGATGAGGTTGCCCGGGTGGTAGTCGCCGTGCACCATGATCGGCGGGCCCGCCTGCGCGAGCGTGGCCCGCAGCTCCTCGACGGCGCCCGCGAGCGCGGCGGCGGTGGATCCGTCGGCCATGATCCCGGGATACCCGTCCGCCAGCCGCTCCAGCCGGAAGGCGGCGTAGTCGGCGTCGTAGCGCCGGCGGCGCGACGCGAGCGCGACCGCCTGCGGATCCGCCCCCGCGGAGTGCAGGGACGCCAGCGCCTCGGCGAACGGCCCCGCATCCGACGACGCGGGGAGGCTGCTCAGCATGTCGCCGTCGTGCCAGGTGAGGAGGCTCGCGAGCCGCAGCTCGACCCGGTCCCCCGACGCGCCCGTCACCGCGCGGCGCAGGCCGACCTCGTCGTCGTCCGGCACGGCGGCCTCGACCGTGGCCGTCCAGGCGCCGTCGCGCGTGCGCTGCGGCACGGGGACCGAGGGCCCGCCGCGCTCGGCGAGCAGGGCCAGCCAGTCGAGCTCGAGGTCGATCTCGTGGGGCTTCCGCCGGGCGACGTGCAGGCGGAGCAGGTACCGGGATCCGCCGTCGACGTCCACGCGGTACGCGTGGTTGTGCGTGGCCCCCAGCTCGGTGAGCGCGGCGGGACCGAGGTCCCACGCGGCCAGGAGGTCGGACACGGCCGTCTCCCCCGCGAGCGGGGTCAGTGGCCCATGCCGAGGCCGCCGTCGACGGGGATGACGGCGCCGGAGACGTACGCCGCCTCGTCCGACGCGATCCACGCGACGACGCCCGCGACCTCGGCCGCGGTGCCGTAGCGGCCGGCGGGGATGGACTTCCGGTACTCGGCCGCGGTCGCCTCGGGGAGCTCGGCCGTCATGTCGGTCTCGATGAAGCCGGGAGCCACGACGTTCGCGGTGATGCCGCGGCCGCCGAGCTCGCGCGTGACCGAGCGCGCGAGGCCCACCAGCCCGCTCTTGGACGCCGCGTAGTTGACCTGCCCGCCGGAGCCGTAGAGGCCGACGACGCTCGAGATGAGGACGATGCGGCCGAAGCGCGCCTTGAGCATGCCCTTCGACGCGCGCTTGACGACCCGGAACGCGCCGCCGAGGTTCGTGTCGACGACCTCGGTGAAGTCGGCGTCGCTCATGCGCATCATGAGGGTGTCGCGGGTGATGCCGGCGTTGGCGACCACGACCTCGACGGGCCCGTACGCGGCCTCGACCTCCGTGAACGCGGCGTCGACGGACGCGGCGTCCGTGACGTCGGCGCGGACGGTGAGGCTGCCGGCAGGGCCCTCGCCCGACCGGGCGGTGACGGCGACGCGGTGGCCCCGGCGGAGCATCTCCTCCGCGATCGCGAACCCGATCCCCCTGTTGCCTCCGGTGACGAGGACGGTGCGTGCAGTGCTCATGGGGGACCTTCCATTACGGCTCGGCGGGGGCTCGCGGACGCGGACGAGCCTATCGGTGGCCGGGCGTACCCTGGTCCCGATGGGGCGCGCGACGTGCCCTCGAAGGACGCCAACCACGCATGCCAGCCTCGCAGCAATCGGTCACCAGCCTCCCCCGGTCCCCGCAGGAGGATCGCCACGCCCGCATGGTGAAGTACACCATCGCGATGAGCATCAGGATGGTCTGCATCCTCTCCTGCCTCTTCCTCCAGGGCTGGTGGCTCGCCGTCGCGGCCGTCGGCGCCGTCGTGCTCCCCTACTTCGCGGTCATCCTCGCGAACGTGGGCGGCAACCAGGGAACCGCGGTCGAGCGTCCGGGCGGCGTGATCGTCGTCTCCGCGCGGCACTCGGGCTTCCCGCCGCCGGCCGAGCCGTACGTCCCGTCCGAGCCGTTCACGATGTCGGAGCCGTACGCGCCGTCGGAGCCGTTCCGCTCCTCCGAGCCCTTCACGACGCCCGAGCCCTTCACCACGTACGAGACCGGCCGCGCCCCCGCGCCGCGCCCGGACGCCGCCCGCCCCGCATCGGCCGCCGAGCCGGGCGTGCCCGACTCCCCGACCGACGCGTGAGCGGGCTCGCCTCCTGGGGGCTCGGCTCCGGCCCGTCCCCCGACGTCGTCGAGTGCTCGCGCGCCGGCTGCCGGGCGGACGCCGCCTGGCGGGTCGAGTGGCGGAACCCGCGGATCCACGGGGTCGAGCGCGTCAAGACCTGGACGGCCTGCGACGAGCACGTCGACTTCCTCCGCGACTTCCTCGCCGGCCGCGACTTCCCGGTGCGGGTCGCCGCCGTCGACGCACCCGTCGAGGGGGCGATCGCGTGAGCCGCTGGCGCTTCGTCCTCAACCGCCGATGGGCGGGCTACCTGCTCGTGGCCGTGGTGTTCTCCATCGCCTGCGTGCTGCTCAGCCACTGGCAGTTCGCGCGCCGCGACGAGGCCCTCGCCGAGATCGCGAAGGTCGAGGACAACTGGGACCGCGCTCCCCAGCCGGTGGACCAGGTGCTCGCCGACACCTCCGCGTACGTCGACACGCAGAAGTGGACCCCCGTCTCGATGACGGGCACGTACCTCGTCGACCAGCAGATCCTCGCGCGCAACCGCCCCTTCAACGGCCAGCCCGGCTTCGAGGTCCTCACGCCGCTGCGCCTCGAGGACGGCCGGGTGTTCGTCGTGGACCGCGGGTGGGTGCCCATCGGCAACTCGCAGGACTCCCCCGACTCCGTGCCGGCTCCGCCCGCGGGCCAGGTCACCGTCACGGCGCGCCTCAAGGCCGGCGAGCCCGAGCTGCCGGGGCGCTCGGCTCCCGAGGGGCAGATCGCCACCGTGAACCTGCCCGACATCGCCGAGCGCGTCCAGGCGCCGACGTTCACGGGCGCGTACGGCCTGCTGATGTCGGAGGACCCCGCGCCCGCCGACGCCACGCCGTTCGCCACGCCGCGGCCGGAGGAGGACGAGGGCCCGCACCTCTCCTACGCGTTCCAGTGGCTCGTGTTCGCGGTCATCGCGTTCGTGGGGCTCGGCGTCGCGATCCGCAACGAGTACCGCATCATCAACCAGGACGACCCCGAGGAGCAGGACCGGGAGCGCGCCCGCCAGGCGAAGCGCGCGCGGAAGCAGCCCTCGGACGCCGACGTCGAGGACCGGATCCTCGACGAGGCCCGCTGAGCCGATGCAACGGAGGCGGCCGCGCCCCGAGGGCGACGGCCGCGACCGGGTGGGTCAGGCGAGCTCGATGAGGTCCATGTAGTCGGGGCTCCAGTGGTCCTCGGTGCCCTCCGGCATGATGAGGACGCGCTCGGGGTTGAGCGCCTCCACCGCGCCGGAGTCGTGGCTCACGAGCACGACGGCGCCGGAGTACGTGTTGAGCGCGCCGAGGATCTCCTCGCGGCTCGCGGGGTCGAGGTTGTTGGTGGGCTCGTCGAGGAGCAGCACATTGGCGCCCGACACGACGATCATCGCCAGGGCCAGGCGCGTCTTCTCGCCGCCGGACAGGACGCCCGCGGGCTTCGCCGAGTCGTCGCCCGTGAACAGGAACGAGCCGAGGACGCGTCGCGCCTCCATCTCGGAGATGTCCGGCGAGGAGGACACCATGTTCTCCAGCACGCTGCGCTTCACGTCGATCGTCTCGTGCTCCTGCGCGTAGTAGCCGATGCGCAGACCGTGGCCGGGTTCGAGCCGGCCGGTGTCGGGCTGGTCGACGCCCGCGAGGATCCGCAGCAGCGTCGTCTTGCCCGCGCCGTTGAGGCCGAGGATGACGACCTTGCTCCCGCGGTCGATCGCGAGGTCGACGGCCGTGAAGATCTCCAGCGAGCCGTAGTTCTTGCTGAGGTCGCTCGCCATGAGCGGCGTGCGCCCGCAGGCGACGGGCTCGGGGAAGCGCAGCTTCGCCACGCGGTCGACCGCGCGCACCTCCTCGAGGCCGGAGAGCATCTTCTCCGCGCGCCGCACCATCTGGTGGGCGGCGGCGGCCTTCGACGCCTTCGCGCCGAACTTCGCGGCCTGCAGCTGGAGGACGCCCGCCTTCTTCTCGACGTTGGCGCGCTCCTTCTTGCGGCGCTCCTCGTCCGCGGCGCGCTGGCGCTGGTAGTGCTTCCAGCCCATGTTGTAGATGTCGATGACCATGCGGTTGGCGTCGAGGTAGAAGACGCGGTTGACGGTGTCGCCCACGAGCTCCACGTCGTGGCTGATCACGATGAGCCCGCCCTGGTACCCCTTGAGGAACTCGCGGAGCCAGGTGACGGAGTCGGCGTCGAGGTGGTTGGTGGGCTCGTCGAGCAGCATCGTGTCGGCGCCGGAGAAGAGGATGCGCGCGAGCTCGATGCGACGGCGCTGGCCGCCGGAGAGGGTGCTGAGCGGCTGGTCGAGGATCCGGTCGGGCAGGCTGAGGTTGCTCGCGATGGACGCGGCCTCCGCCTCGGCCGCGTAGCCGCCGAGCGCGACGAAGCGCTCCTCGAGCCGGCCGTAGTCCTTCATGGCCTTCGCCGAGACCTTCTCGTCCGTGGACGCCATCTCGAGCATCGCGCGCTGCATGTCGAGCGAGAGCGTGCCGAGGCCGCGGGCGTCGAGGATGCGCGTGCGCGCCAGGTCCTCCGGGTTGCCGGAGCGCGGGTCCTGCGGGAGGTAGCCGATCTCGCCGGAGCGGTCGATGCGGCCGCCCGTGGGCTGGCCCTCCCCCGCGAGGATCTTGGTGAGAGTCGTCTTGCCGGCGCCGTTGCGGCCGACGAGGCCGATCTTGTCCCCCGGGCTCACCCGGAACGAGACGTCCTCCATGAGGACGCGGGCGCCGACGCGCAGCTCCAGGTCGTGTACAGCGAGCACGGTGAGGGGTCCTTCTGATCAGCGGATGTCCCACGGTCCGTGGGATGAGGGCGACCCGCAGCAGAGGGGGTCGAGCCCGGTCGGTCGAGGGCGTCCATCGGACCCGACCGGTCCAGTGTACGAGACGGCGGCGTCCGGACCCTCCCCGGACCGGGCGGGAGGGCGCCGACGCGACGACGGCCCCACCCGGTGCGGGTGGGGCCGTCGTGGTCGGGCGACGCGGGGCGCGGATCAGATGGAGAAGCCGAGGGCCCGCATCATGTCGCGGCCGTCGTCGGTGATCCGCTCGGGACCCCACGGCGGCATCCACACCCAGTTGATGCGGAACGCCGCCACGACGCCGTCGAGCGCCTCCGCGGTCTGCTCCTCGAGCACGTCCGTCAGCGGGCAGCCCGCCGACGTCAGCGTCATGTGGATGATGAGGGCATCGTTCTCGTCGTCCCACGCGAGGTCGTAGATGAGCCCCAGGTCGACCACGTTGATCCCGAGCTCGGGATCCATGACGTCCTTGAGCGCCTCCTCGACCTCGTCGAACTTGGCCGGGGTCAGCGTGCTCTGCGTGCTCACGCGTCCACCGTGGTCGAGGGGGTGAGGAAGCGGTCGTAGCCCTCCTCCTCGAGGCGGTCGGCCAGCTCGCGGCCGCCCTGCTCGGCGACGCGGCCCGCGACGAACACGTGCACGAAGTCGGGCTGGATGTAGCGGAGGATGCGCGTGTAGTGCGTGATGAGCAGGAGCCCGAGGCCCGTGTTCGCCTTCGCGCGGTTGACGCCCTCGGAGACGATCTTGAGCGCGTCGACGTCGAGGCCGGAGTCGGTCTCGTCGAGCACCGCGAACTTCGGCTTGAGCAGCTCGAGCTGCAGCACCTCGTTGCGCTTCTTCTCGCCGCCGGAGAAGCCCTCGTTGACGTTGCGCTCGGCGAACGCGGGGTCCATCTTGAGCGCCGCCATGGAGGTGCGGACGTCCTTGATCCACCCGCGGATGGCCGGGGCCTCGCCGTCGATCGCGGTCTTGGCGGTGCGGAGGAAGTTCGTCGTGGTGACGCCCGGGATCTCGACCGGGTACTGCATGGCCAGGAAGAGACCCGCGCGGGCGCGCTCGTCCACCGTCATGTCGAGGACCTCGACGCCGTCGAGCGTGATGGAACCGGAGTCGACGTGGTACTTCGGGTGGCCCGAGATCGTGTACGCCAGCGTGGACTTTCCCGAGCCGTTGGGGCCCATGATCGCGTGGATCTCGCCCTCGTTGATCGTGAGGTCGACGCCCTTGAGGATCTGCTTGCGACCCTGCTCGGTGTCGACGCTGACGTGCAGGTCGGTGATGGTGAGAGTTGACATGCGTGCGGTTCCTCTAGCTCTTCGGGGTGGTGTCGATGTGGATGTCGCCGTCCACGATCGACACGGGGTAGACGGGGACGGGCTCGTACGCCGGCAGAGTGCGCGGCTTGCCCGTCTCGAGGGAGAACTTCGACCCGTGGGCCCAGCACTCGAGGGTGTCGCCCTCGACGAACCCCTCGGCCAGCGAGATGTCGCCGTGCGTGCAGGTGTCGCCGATGGCATGCACGGTGCCGGAGGAGTCCTTCACGAGCGCGATGGCGAGGCCCTCGATCTCGATGCGGAGCGCCTCGTTCTCGCCCAGCTCGTCGACGGCGCAGATGCGGACGGCGGTCATCGGACGACCGCCCCGGTGGTCGTGCCGGCCAGCTCGGCCTCGATGGCGGCCTGCAGCCGCTCCTCGAGGTCGGGGACGCCGATCTGCTGCACGATCTCGCTGAGGAAGCCGCGCACGACGAGGCGGCGCGCCTCCTCCTCGGTGATGCCGCGGGCCTGCAGGTAGAAGAGCTGCTCGTCGTCGAAGCGGCCCGTGGCGCTCGCGTGACCGGCGCCGGCGATGTCGCCGGTCTCGATCTCGAGGTTCGGGACCGAGTCGGCGCGCGTGCCGTCCGTGAGGACCAGGTTGCGGTTCTGCTCGTAGGAGTCGGTGCCGGGCGCGGAGCGGCGGATGAGCACGTCGCCGATCCACACGGTGCGCGCGCCCTTCCCCTGCAGCGCGCCCTTGTAGGTCACGCGGCTGCGGGTGTTCGGGGCGTCGTGGTCCACGTACACCTGCTGCTCGAGGTGCTGGCCCGCGTCGGCGAAGTACACGCCGAGCAGCTCGCCGTCGGCGCCCTCGTTCGAGAGGTGGGCCGAGGGGTTGACCCGGACGATGGATCCGCCGAGCGTCACCACCACGTGCTTGAGCTTCGCGTCGCGGCCGACGACGGCCTGGTGCGCGGCCAGGTGGCGCGCCTCGTCGTCCCACTGCTGCACGGTCACGACGGTGAGCTCGGCCTGGTCGCCGACGACAATCTCGACGTTCTCGACGAGCGACGCGGATCCGGCGTTGTCGAGGATGACCACGCCCCGGCTGAAAGGCGCGGCCGTGATGACGGTGTGCGCGGCGCGCGCGACGGAGCCGAGGTCGGAGCGGCCGACCGTGACGGTGACGCGCTCCTCCCCGGTGACGTCGATGGCGAGCGCCTCGCCGAACGACGACCAGGCGTTGGCCTGGGCGCGGTCCTCGGGGGCGCCGGCGGTGCCGACGCGGGCGTCGTCCCGCGGGATCCAGGAGACGGACGTGCCGGCCGCCTCGGAGCTCGTGACCGGGTAGCGCGAGCCGTCGAGCTCTCCGGAGATGAGGTCGTCGAGCCGGCGGACGGGCGTCAGCTTCCAGACGGCCTCACGGCCGGTGACGGCGTCGAACGCCTCGACGTCCGTGGACGTGAAGCGCTCGGAGCGGGTCTGGATGGGGATGACGCCCCACCCTCCGTCGGTGTGCGGTCGGGCGCCGTTCCCCAGGGGGGCGACGGCTTCGGTGGTGGCGAGTGGGGTCGTCATCTAGCCGACGGATCCTTCCATGCCCATCTCGATGAGCTTGTTGAGTTCGAGCGCGTACTCCATGGGCAGCTCTCGGGCGATGGGCTCGATGAAGCCGCGGACGATCATGGCCATGGCCTCGTCCTCGGGCATGCCCCGGCTCATCAGGTAGAACAGCTGCTCCTCGCTGACGCGCGAGACCGTGGCCTCGTGGCCGAGCTGCACGTCGTCCACGCGGATGTCGATCGCGGGGTACGTGTCGGAGCGGGAGATGGTGTCGACCAGCAGCGCGTCGCAGCGGACGGTGTTGGCGGAGTGGTGGGCGGCCGCGTCGACGCGGATCTCGCCGCGGTAGCCGGCCCGGCCGCCGCCGCGCGCGATGGACTTCGAGACGATCGACGACTGCGTGTACGGCGCCATGTGCACCATCTTCGCGCCGGCGTCCTGGTGCTGGCCGGGGCCCGCGAAGGCGACGGACAGCGTCTCGCCCTTGGCGCGCTCGCCCATGAGGTAGATGGAGGGGTACTTCATCGTGACCTTGGACCCGATGTTGCCGTCGATCCACTCCATGGTCGCGCCCTCGGCCGCCGTCGCGCGCTTGGTGACGAGGTTGTAGACGTTGTTCGACCAGTTCTGGATGGTCGTGTAGCGGACGCGGGCGTCCTTCTTCACGATGATCTCGACGACCGCGGAGTGCAGCGAGTCGGACTTGTAGATGGGCGCGGTGCAGCCCTCGATGTAGTGGACGTAGCTGCCCTCGTCCGCGATGATCAGCGTCCGCTCGAACTGGCCCATGTTCTCGGTGTTGATGCGGAAGTACGCCTGCAGCGGGATCTCGACGTGGACGCCCTTGGGCACGTACACGAAGGAGCCGCCGGACCACACGGCCGTGTTCAGCGCCGCGAACTTGTTGTCGCCCGCGGGGATGACGGTGCCGAAGTACTCCTTGAACAGGTCCGGGTGCTCGCGCAGCGCCGTGTCGGTGTCCATGAAGATGACGCCCTGGTCCTCGAGCTCCTTCTGGATGGAGTGGAAGACGACCTCGGACTCGTACTGGGCCGCGACGCCGGAGACGAGGCGCTGGCGCTCCGCCTCGGGGATGCCGAGCCGCTCGTACGTGTTCTTGATGTCGTCGGGCAGGTCCTCCCACGTCTGGGCCTGCTTCTCCGTGGAGCGCACGAAGTACTTGATGTTGTCGAAGTCGATGCCGGACAGGTCGGCGCCCCACGTCGGCATGGGCTTCTTGCCGAAGAGCTCGTAGCCCTTCATGCGGTTCGCGAGCATCCACTCGGGCTCGTCCTTCCGCCGCGAGATGTCGGCGACGACCTGGGGGGAGATGCCGCGCTTGGCCGAGGCGCCGGCGACGTCGGAGTCGGACCAGCCGAACTCGTACTGCCCCAGGCTCTCGAGCTCCGGTCGGTCGATGAGCACATCTGACATGGCTACCTGCTTTCCTGACGATCTGGGCGTATCAGCGCCGTATCGGCAACCCCCTCGCACGGCGGGGCCGCTTCGGTGACGAGGGGAAGACTGTGGGTCTCAGGGATGCCGCGGCTTCGCGCCTCGCACCCCTCTTAGGATGAACATGAACGCGGGTGGACTTGTTCCCGCCGTCCTCGCTGACGTGCCGGATGCCGCAAGGCCCGACGTGTTCCATGAACCACCCGATTCTACGGGCAATCCAGCGGGCGCGGAAGGCAGGCAGTGACTCACGGCACCGATGCGGGGCAGTCTCCCAGTGGGAGCGTGCTAGGTCAGACCACCATGGTGGCGAGGAGGCTGCGGGAGCGGCTGCCGGACGGGATCACCCGCGCGACGCGGATCCTCGTCTGGACCACGCTCGTCGTGCAGACGCTCGTCGTCGGCACGGGCGGGCTGGTGCGGCTCACGGGCTCCGGGCTCGGCTGCCCCACCTGGCCGCGGTGCACGGCCGACTCGTTCGTGTCGACGCCGGAGATGGGCGTGCACGGGATCATCGAGTTCGGCAACCGCCTGCTCACGTTCGTCCTGGTGATCGTCGCGATCGCCACGTTCCTGGCGGTCCTGCGGCTGCGGAACCGCGGACGCGGGCTCTTCTCCCTCGCGCTCGCCATCGGCCTCGGCATCCCGGCGCAGGGCGTCATCGGCGGCATCACGGTGCTCACGGGCCTCAACCCCTACATCGTGGGCCTGCACTTCGTCGTCTCGGTGGTGCTCGTGGTCCTGTCCACCGTCCTGGTGTGGCGCACGTACCACCCGCTCGACGAGGCGGAGCGGTCGGTCCCCGCGTCCTTCCTCGCGCTGGCGCGGGTGACGGCCGCCGCCGTGGGCGTCACCATCCTCGTCGGCATCGTCGTGACCGGATCCGGCCCCCACGCCGGGGACCAGGGCGCCGCGCGCAACGGCCTCGACCCCGAGCTGCTGCAGCACGTGCACAGCTGGCCGGCCTACACGACGTTCGGCCTCACGATCGCCCTGGTCGCGATCGCGGCACGCCACCGCTGGGCCGCCGTCTCCCGGTGGACGCGCGTGCTCCTCGGCGTGGAGCTGCTGCAGATCGCGGTGGGGCTGATCCAGGCGCGCACCGGGCTCCCCGAGTTCCTGGTGGGCCTGCACATGGTGCTCGCCTGCCTGCTGGCCTCCGCCATGACGGCGACGCTCCTGAGCACGACGCGTCGCGCGGACGCGCTCCGCCTCACGCCCGCCGAGGTGCGTCGCGCCGCCCACGTCGGCTGATCCCGGGACGCGCTCCCGTCGACGCCCGTCCGAGCACCGCTCGGGCGGGCGTCGCCGTCCGGGCGGCGGTCCGCACGGTCCCGCTCCGGGCGTCGCCGTGTCGAACGGCGGTCCGCACGGTGCCTCGATCCGTCGCCGCAGCGACCTCGCGCGAGCCCCGCGGGATTCCCGGAGACCACGGCGATCCCATGCCCCGCTCGGGCGAGGGCGGCGGCACCGGCGTCCGAGGCGCGCGGACATCGCGTGACCGACAGCCGGAGGCGCTCTCCGTCGGACACGCGACCTGACCGACAGCCGGGTGCGAGCGTCCCGGGCGGGTCCCCGTCATGGCACGCCCCTCCCCGGGATGCCGAGGAGCCGTCCGGCAGGAGGTCGCGCGGCGACGGCCGTCCGACCGACTCGCCACGCGCCGTCAGATGTTCGGCGACCGCCGGTGAGGCGTCCGCCGTTCGGAGACCGGCCGTCGGACGTCAGGCGCCGGGCCTGGCCGCCACGAACCGTCGCGTGGGCCGGAGCCGGGGCGCACCGCCTCGCGATCGTCCCGCTCGCGGCCGCGCGGATCAGAAGGGCAGCAGCGGATCGATGCCGACCGCGAGGAACAGCAGCGAGAGGTAGGAGATGGACGCGTGGAACACGCGCATCGGCTTGATGGGCTCGTGGCGCACCGCGAGGTCGTACAGGCGGTGCGTCTCGTAGACGAACCAGCCGCCGCCCGCGAGGGCCGCGAGCGTGTAGACGAGGCCCATGCCGGCGACCGGGATGAGCAGCAGCGAGCAGGCGAGCGTCGCCCACGCGTAGAGGATGGTCTGGAGGCCGACGGCCGCCCGCCCGCGGACCACCGCGAGCATCGGCACGTTCACCGAGGCGTAGTCGTCGCGGTACTTCATGGACAGGGGCCAGTAGTGCGGCGGCGTCCAGAGGAACACGATCATGAAGAGGATGACCGGCGCCCACGAGATGTCGCCCGTGACCGCGGCCCAGCCGATGAGGACGGGCATGCAGCCGGCGGCTCCGCCCCACACGATGTTCTGCGGCGTGCGGCGCTTGAGCCAGAGCGTGTAGACGAAGACGTAGAAGAGGATCGCGGCGAGCGACAGCGCGGCGGCGAGCCAGTTCGAGATGACGCCGAGCCAGACGATGCTGGCGACGCCGATGACCCAGGCGAAGACGAGGGCCTCGCGGTCCGACAGCTCCCCCGTGACGAGCGGCCGACGTTGCGTGCGCTTCATGACGCGGTCGATGTCGCGGTCGATGTAGCAGTTGAACGCGTTGGCGCTGCCGGCGCTCAGGGTGCCGCCGACGAGCACGCCGAGGATCAGCCAGGGGTTCGGCCATCCGCCCTGGGCGAGGATCATGACGGGCGCGGTGGTCACGAGCAGGAGCTCGATGACGCGCGGCTTCGTCAGTGCGACGTACGCCTTGGTCTTCCTCGCCACGCCGATCGTCTCCCGATCGACCCGGCTCTGCACCGCAACGTTCATCGCACCTCTAACTCGCCGGACATTCCCTCCCCATGGTAGGCCACGGCACCTGCGAGCCGAGCCGCGGGCGGGCGCCCGGACGGGCTCGGAACACCGAGGGCCGGGTGGGTGTTCCCTATACTGATAGGCGGTCCGGCTGGGCCTCCCCCCATCTTCAGAAGGGCTAGAACCAAGTGGCAGCATTGCAATGGGACCCCATCGACAGCAAGGCGGTCGACACCGCACGGATCCTCGCCGCGGACGCGGTCGAGAAGGTCGGAAACGGTCACCCCGGCACCGCCATGAGCCTGGCCCCGGCGGCCTACCTCCTCTTCCAGAAGGTCATGCGCCGCGACCCGTCCGACAGCACCTGGATCGGTCGCGACCGGTTCATCCTCTCGGTGGGCCACAGCTCGCTGACGCAGTACACGCAGTTCTTCCTCGGCGGCTACGGCCTCGAGATCGAGGACCTCCAGGCCCTCCGCACGTGGGACTCCAAGACCCCGGGCCACCCGGAGTACGGCCACACCGACGGCGTCGAGATCACCACCGGCCCGCTCGGCCAGGGCCTCGCCTCCTCCGTCGGCTTCGCCTACGCCGCCCGTTACGAGCGCGGCCTGTTCGACCCGGAGACCCCGGCGGGCGAGAGCCCCTTCGACCACTTCGTGTACGTCATCGCCGGCGACGGCGACATGCAGGAGGGCATCACCTCCGAGGCGTCCTCGCTCGCGGGGCACCAGGAGCTCGGCAACCTCATCGCGATCTACGACAGCAACCAGATCTCGATCGAGGACGACACGGACATCGCCTTCACCGAGGACGTGGCCGCGCGCTACGAGTCCTACGGCTGGCACGTGCAGCACGTGGACTGGAAGAAGAGCGGCGAGTACGTCGAGGACGTCCAGGAGCTGTTCGACGCCGTCGAGGCCGCCAAGGCCGAGACGCGCAAGCCCTCGCTCATCATCCTCAAGACGATCATCGGCTGGCCGTCCCCGAAGAAGCAGAACTCCGGCAAGATCCACGGCTCCGCCCTGGGCGCCGAGGAGCTCGCGGCCGTCAAGCAGATCGTCGGCTTCGACCCCGAGAAGAGCTTCGAGGTGCCTGACGGCGTCCTCGAGCACACGCGCCAGGCCGTCGAGCGCGGCCAGGAGCAGCACCGCGAGTGGGAGGAGAAGCTCGCCGCGTGGGCCGAGGCGAACCCCGAGCGCAAGACGCTGCTCGACCGCGTCCTCGCCGGCGACGCCCCCGAGGGCCTCGACGACGCGCTCCCCGTGTTCCCCGCGGGCAAGGACGTCTCGACGCGCGCCGCGTCCGGCAAGGTCATCAACGCCATCGCCGAGGTCATGCCCGAGCTGTGGGGCGGCTCCGCCGACCTCGCCGAGTCGAACAACACGACCATCGAGTCCGCGCCGTCCTTCGTCCCCGCCGAGCGCTCCACCGACATGTGGAAGGGCGACCCCTACGGCCGCGTCCTCCACTTCGGCATCCGCGAGCACGCGATGGGCGCGATCCTCAACGGCATCGTCCTCCACGGCAACACGCGCCCCTTCGGCGGCACGTTCCTCATCTTCAGCGACTACATGCGCCCGGCGGTCCGTCTCGCCGCGCTCATGAAGGCGCCGTCGATCTTCGTCTGGACGCACGACTCCGTCGCGCTCGGCGGCGACGGGCCGACCCACCAGCCGGTGGAGCAGCTCGCCAGCCTCCGCGCCATCCCGGGCCTCGACGTCATCCGCCCCGCGGACGCCAACGAGACCGCCCAGGCGTGGAAGACGATCCTGACGCGTCGCATGGGACCCGCGGGTCTCGCGCTGTCGCGCCAGAACCTGCCCGTCGTCGAGCGCGGCACGGGCGACGCGACGGCCACCGAGTACGCCTCGGCCGCCGGCGTCGCGAAGGGCGCCTACGTCCTCGCCGACACCGAGGGCACGCCCGACGTGATCCTCATCGCCACGGGCTCCGAGGTCCAGTTCGCGCTGGAGGCCCGCGAGGCCCTCGCCGCGGAGGGCGTCCAGGCCCGCGTCGTCAGCGCCCCGAGCCTCGAGTGGTTCGAGGAGCAGGACGCGGCCTACAAGGAGCACGTGCTCCCCGAGGCGGTCGCCGCGCGCGTCTCCGTCGAGGCGGGCATCTCGCTCTCCTGGAAGCAGTACGTCGGGCACCACGGACGCAGCATCTCGATCGAGCACTTCGGCGCCAGCGCCGAGTACGAGGTCCTGTACCGCGAGTTCGGCATCACCACGGAGGCCGTCGTGAAGGCGGCCAAGGAGTCCATCGCCTCCCTCTAGAAGCTGACGAGGAGCGGGGCGGCCGAGCTGCTCCGCTCCCCACCGGCCCGCCCCGACCCGCTCGCCTCGACGAGGCCCCCGGGTCGGGTACACGTGAGGGGCGCGCGTGCGCGCCCCTCCCCCAGAACCTCACAACCAGCATGGAGAAGGCAACATGACCGACA
This sequence comes from Clavibacter michiganensis subsp. tessellarius, assembly GCF_021922985.1. Taxonomy (NCBI): domain Bacteria; kingdom Bacillati; phylum Actinomycetota; class Actinomycetes; order Micrococcales; family Microbacteriaceae; genus Clavibacter; species Clavibacter tessellarius. Next base: position 1,081,743 of record NZ_CP040788.1, read on the forward strand.
CCACATCCCCCACCGCGCAGCTCTCCGCCGCCGGCGTCAGCATCTGGCTCGACGACCTGTCCCGCGAGCGCATCGACGCCAAGGGCATCGAGAAGGTGATCGCCGACCGCGACGTCGTCGGCATCACCACCAACCCCACCATCTTCGCGTCGGCCCTCGCCAAGGGCGAGGCGTACGACGCCCAGGTCCGCGAGCTCGCGGCCGACGGCGCCGACGTCGACCGCGCGGTCTTCGAGATCACCACCCGCGACGTCGGCGAGGCCGCGCGCATCTTCCGCCCCGTCTACGACCGCACCGCCGGCTTCGACGGCCGCGTCTCCATCGAGGTCTCCCCCGACTTCGCGAACGACACGCAGGCGACCATCGACGAGGCCCACAAGCTGTGGGACAAGATCGCCGAGCCCAACGTCATGATCAAGATCCCCGCGACCCGCGAGGGCCTCGAGGCGATCACCGAGGTCATCGGCGCCGGCATCAGCGTCAACGTGACCCTGATCTTCTCGCTCGAGCGCTACCGCGAGGTCATCAACGCGTACCTCACCGGCCTCGAGAAGGCGAAGGCGGCGGGCATCGACCTGTCGACCATCCACTCGGTCGCGTCCTTCTTCGTGTCGCGCGTCGACACCGAGATCGACAAGCGCCTCGACGCGCTCGGCACCGAGCAGGCCACGGCGCTCAAGAGCAAGGCCGGCGTCGCCAACGCGCAGCTCGCCTACCAGGCCTTCGAGCAGTCCTTCGCGTCCGAGCGGGCCCAGGGCCTCCTCGGCGCCGGCGCCAACAAGCAGCGCCCCCTCTGGGCCTCGACGGGCGTCAAGAGCCCCGACCTGCCCGACACGCTCTACGTGACGCAGCTCGTCGCGGCCGACGTCGTCAACACGATGCCGGAGAAGACGCTCGACGCGACCGCCGACCACGGCGTCATCGAGGGCGACACCATCACGGGCTCCTACGACGCCGCGAACGCGATCCTCAACGAGGTCGACTCGCTCGGCATCTCCTACAAGGAGGTCACCGAGCTCCTCGAGAAGGAGGGCGTCGAGAAGTTCAAGGTGTCGTGGAGCGAGCTCATCGAGACCGTCACGAACGCCCTGGACGGCGCCAAGTGAGCGTCCGCATCGCGCTGAGCGGCGCGGCGGCCACGGCCGTCGAGACCCACGTGCCCGCGCTCGTCGAGGCGCACGTCGCCTCCGGCATCACGGGCCTCGACGGCAGCCTCTGGGGCCCGGACGCCGAGTCCGAGGCCACGAAGCGCCTCGGCTGGACGCAGGCGGTCTCCGTCTCGCGCCCGCTCGTCGCCGAGATCGAGGCGCTCCGCGAGGAGCTCCGCGGCGAGGGCGTCGACCACGTCGTCCTCGGCGGCATGGGCGGATCCTCGCTCGCTCCCGAGGTCATCACCCGCACCGCGGGCGTCGAGCTCACGGTCCTCGACTCGACCGACCCCGGCCAGGTCCTCGCCGCACTCGGCGACCGCCTCGCCACCACGGTCGTGGTCATCTCGTCGAAGTCGGGCTCCACGCTCGAGACCGACAGCCAGAAGCGCGTCTACGAGAAGTCGTTCCGCGAGGCGGGAATCGACCCGACCCGCCGCATCGTCATCGTCACCGACCCCGGCTCCCCGCTCGACGAGTCGGCCCGCGCCGACGGCTACCGCGTCTTCAACGCGGACCCCGACGTGGGCGGCCGCTACAGCGCGCTGACCGCGTTCGGCCTCGTGCCGTCCGGCCTCGCCGGCGCAGACATCTCCGGGCTGCTCGACGAGGCGGAGGCCGCGTCCGCGCAGCTCGCCGTCGACGACGTGTCGAACCCGGGTCTCGTGCTCGGCGCCGCGATCGCCGGCACCTCGCCGCTGAAGGACAAGCTCGGCATCGTCTCCGACGGCACGCACATCGTGGGCTTCGGCGACTGGGTCGAGCAGCTCATCGCGGAGTCGACCGGCAAGCTCGGCACGGGCCTGCTGCCCGTCGTGCTGCCGACCGACGCCCCCGAGCTCTCGCTCGGCCTCGCCGACCTGCAGATCGCACGGCTCGTCGCCGACGCCGACGCGCACGACGCCGCCGAGGGCGAGATCGTCATCAGCGGCACGCTGGGCGCGCAGATCCTCACGTGGGAGTACGCCGTCGCCGTCGCGGGACGCCTGCTCGAGATCAACCCGTTCGACCAGCCCGACGTGGAGGCCGCCAAGGTCGCCGCGCGCGGACTGCTGGACGACCGCCCCGCCCCCGAGGCCCCCGTCGTCACGACGGACGGCATCGAGGTCCGCGGCACGAGCGACGTCACCGACGGCGCGACCGACGTGTCCTCGGCGATCGACGCCCTGCTCGCGCAGGTCGGCCCCACGGGCTACGTCGCCGTCCAGGCCTTCGTCGACCGCCTCGCGCTCCCCGAGCTCGAGCGCCTCCGCGACGCCGTGGCCCGCAAGGCCGGCCGTCCCGTCACGTTCGGCTGGGGTCCCCGGTTCCTGCACTCCACGGGGCAGTTCCACAAGGGCGGCACCCCCGTCGGCGTGTTTCTGCAGATCACCGCGGACGCCGCGTCGGACCTCGAGATCCCGGACCGCCCCTTCACCTTCGGCGAGCTCATCCAGGCGCAGGCCGCCGGCGACGCCACCGTGCTCGCCGAGCACGGTCGTCCCGTCCTGCGACTGAACCTAACCGACCCCACCACGGACGCCCGGGCTCTGCTCTCGACGCTCGAATGACCGCATCGCCGGATCCGTCCGGCAGATCGAGGAGTTACATGTCGCCGGTGGATATCACCCCGGAATTCAATCCACTGCGGATCCCGTCAGACCGACGGCTGAACCGCATCGCGGGGCCGAGCAGCCTCATCATCTTCGGCGTGACGGGTGACCTGTCGCGCAAGAAGCTGATGCCGGCCGTCTACGACCTCGCCAACCGGGGGCTCCTGCCCCCCGGCTTCGCGCTCATCGGCTTCGCCCGGAGGGACTGGGAGGACCAGGACTTCGAGCAGGTCGTGTACGAGGCCGTCAAGCAGTACTCGCGCACCAAGTTCGACGAGGACGTCTGGCGCCAGCTGGCGCAGGGCATCCGCTTCGTGCAGGGCACCTTCGACGACGACGAGGCGTTCCAGACGCTGAAGGACATCACGGAGGAGCTCGACCGCGAGCGGGGCACGATGGGGAACCACGCGTTCTACCTGTCGATCCCGCCGAAGTCCTTCCCGCTGGTCACCGAGCAGCTCCGCCGCTCGGGCCTCGCGGAGCAGAAGGAGGGCCACTGGCGCCGCGTCGTCATCGAGAAGCCCTTCGGGAGCGACCTCAAGACGGCCCGCGAGCTCAACGCGGTCGTCGAGACGGTCTTCCCGCCGGACTCGGTGTTCCGCATCGACCACTACCTGGGCAAGGAGACGGTCCAGAACATCCTGGCGCTGCGCTTCGCGAACCAGCTCTACGAGCCCCTGTGGAACGCGAACTACGTCGACCACGTGCAGATCACCATGGCCGAGGACATCGGCGTGGGCGGCCGTGCCGGCTACTACGACGGCATCGGCGCGGCCCGCGACGTGATCCAGAACCACCTCCTGCAGCTCCTCGCCCTCACGGCCATGGAGGAGCCCGTCGCGTTCGACGCGTCGAGCCTCCGGGACGAGAAGGAGAAGGTGCTCTCGGCGGTGCGCCTGCCGAAGGACCTGTCCACCGCCACCGCCCGTGGGCAGTACGCCGGCGGATGGCAGGGCGGCGAGGAGGTCGTGGGCTTCCTCGACGAGGACGGCATGGACCCCGAGTCCCTGACCGAGACCTACGCGGCCATGCGGCTCGACATCAACACGCGCCGCTGGGCCGGCGTGCCGTTCTACCTGCGGGCGGGCAAGCGCCTCGGCCGCCGTGTGACGGAGATCGCGGTCGTGTTCAAGCGCGCCCCGCAGAACCTGTTCGCGGAGGACCAGACCTCGGCCCTCGGGCAGAACGCGCTCGTCATCCGGGTGCAGCCCGACGAGGGCGTCACCATCCGCTTCGGCTCCAAGGTGCCGGGCGCGGGGATGCAGGTGCGCGACGTCACCATGGACTTCGGCTACGGCCACGCCTTCACCGAGGCGAGCCCCGAGGCGTACGAGCGGCTCATCCTCGATGTGCTCCTCGGCGACCCGCCGCTCTTCCCCCGTCACCAGGAGGTCGAGCTGAGCTGGAAGATCCTGGACCCCATCGAAGAATTCTGGCGCACGCAGGGCCAGCCCGAGCAGTACCGTCCGGGCACCTGGGGGCCGGCCTCGGCCGACGAGCTCCTCGCCCGCGACGGACGGACCTGGAGGCGGCCATGAGAGTCGATCTGCCGAACACCACCACCGCCAAGATCTCGAAGGCGCTCGTCAAGATCCGCGAGGAGGGCGGCGCGGTCGCCCTCGGCCGCGTCCTGACGCTCGTCATCTCCACCACGCTGGGTAGCGAGGAGGAGGCCATCGAGGCCGCCAACGACGCGTCGCGCGAGCACCCGATGCGCGTCATCGTGATCTCGACGGAGCGCGGCGCCGCACGGGAGACGACCACCGAGTCGGCTCGCGTCGACGCCGAGATCCGCGTGGGCGGCGACGCCGGCGCGAGCGAGGTCGTCGTGCTCCGCGTGTACGGCGCGGCCGCCGAGGACGAGGAGAGCCTGGTCACGGGCCTGCTCCTCCCCGACGCGCCCGTCGTCGCCTGGTGGCCGCACGACGCCCCCGCGGTCGTCAGCCAGTCGCCGCTCGGCCGCATCGCCCAGCGGCGCATCACGGACTCGTCCACGAGCAGCAACCCCCGCGTGGCGCTGCAGCACCTGGCCGAGACCTACGCCCCCGGCGACACGGACTTCGCCTGGACGCGCCTCACGCTGTGGCGGGCCCTGCTCGCGGCGGTGCTCGACCAGCCGCCGTACGAGCCCGTCACGCAGGTGGAGGTGTCCGGCGCCGCCGACTCCCCCTCCACCGTGCTCCTTGCCGCGTGGCTGGGGCTGCAGCTGCAGGTCCCCGTGCTGCACGAGGTCACCACGCGGGCCACCGGCTCCAGCGGCATCCACGGCGTGCGGCTCCACCGCGCGTCGGGCGTGATCGACCTCGACCGGCCGATCGCGAACGTGGCGACGCTCAAGCAGCCGAACCAGCCCACGCACGACGTGAGCCTCCCGCGCCGGAGCCTCCGCGACTGCCTGGCCGAGGAGCTGCGGCGCCTGGACCCGGACTCCCTCTACGGGGACGTGATCCGTCACGGACTCGAGCGGTCCACCGCGGGCCAGGGCTACATCACCGCGTCCACCACCGCAGGGAAGGACTCGGCCGACCGATGACGAACGACCGCAGGGTGCTCGTGCACCCCGACAAGAAGGCCATGACCGGCTCCGTCGCCGCGCGCTTCCTCACGAAGCTCGTGGACATCCTGGACGAGGAGGAGACGGCCAACGTCGTCCTCACCGGGGGGACGGTGGGTCCGAGCATCCTCGCGGCCGTGAACGAGTCCGCGGCGCGCGACAGCGTCGACTGGACCCGCGTCCACTTCTGGTTCGGCGACGAGCGCTGGCTCCCGCAGGGCGACCCCGAGCGCAACGACACCACGGTGCGCGAGGCGCTGCTCGACCACATCGACCTGCCCGCCGAGAACGTCCACGCCATGGGCGCGAGCGACGCGGGGCTCAGCCTCGACGAGGCCGTGGCGGCGTACACGGCGGAGCTCGCCGAGCACGCCAACGGCGAGACCGCCCTCCCCCGGTTCGACATCACGTTCCTGGGCGTCGGGCCGGACGGGCACGTCGCATCGCTGTTCCCGGACAGCGAGGGCATCCGCACGATGGACGCCGCGGTGATCGGCGTGCGCAACTCGCCGAAGCCGCCGGCGGAGCGCATCTCGCTGACGCTGCCGGTGCTCAACTCGTCGCTCCGGATCTGGATGGTGCTCGCCGGTCCGGACAAGGCCTTCGCGCTGGGCCTCGCCCTCGCGGGAGCGGACCGCACCGAGGTGCCCGTCGCGGGCATCAAGGGCCGCAAGCGGACGGTGTTCTTCATCGACCGCGAGGCCGCGGCGGACGTGCCGGAGAACCTCATGCTGTCGTCCTACTGACGACGCGGCCGGTTCCCCCGGCCGATGCGATCACGGGCGGGTCTCCTCGGAGGCCCGCCCGTCGTCGTCGCCGCCCGTCGTCGTCGCCGCCAGTGGAATGCAGAACGCCCCCGTCCGATGGACGGGGGCGTTCGACGTGGTGCGCTGGGCCTACTTCGTGGCCTTCACGGTGCCGCGGCGGGCGCGGAGCTGCTCCAGCGCCTCCTCGAGGAGCTGGCTCGCCTCCTCCTCGCTGCGACGCTCCTTCACGTACGCGAGGTGCGTCTTGTACGGCTCGAGCTTGGCGACCGACGGCGGGTTGGCCTTGTCGCGCCCGGCCGGGAGACCCGACTGCGGGGAGTCGATGGTCTCGGGGATCTCCTCCTCGGGCAGGTTCGCCGCGAAGTGGCGGACGGTCTCGTTGCCGAGGGCGTCCCAGTACGAAATCGAGATGCGCTCCGCGTGGAAGCCGCGGTCCTGCTCGCCCATGGGGCCCGCGCCGACGCGCGAACCGCGGATGGCGCTTCCTCCTGATGCCATGTGGCTGCTCCCTACAATCCGGTGTCGAACTTGGTGATCAGCCCGAGGACCACGATGCACGTGACCCAGACGAGGCCGAGGATGACGGTGATGCGGTTCAGGTTCCGCTCGGCGACGCCCGACGAGCCGAGGCTCGACGTGGTGCCGCCGCCGAACATGTCGGAGAGACCGCCGCCCCGCCCCTTGTGGAGCAGGATGAGCATGGTCAGCAGGAGGCTGGTGATTCCCAGAACCACCTGCAGGACTACCTGGAGGATTTCCACGTGCGGCCTTTCGGGTGCGGTGCTGTGGCCGAGTCGACCGGTGGACGGCCGATGGGCCGTTGTCGATTATAGCGGGCGCCTGGACGCGGGGAGCCGCCCGCGCCCGGATGGACGCGAGCGGCTCGGGGACGCCGGTGGATCAGACCCCGACGTGGGAGCGGAACCGCACGATGGCGGAGAACTCCTGCACGTCCAGGCTGGCGCCGCCGACGAGCGCGCCGTCGACGTCGGGCTCCCGGAGGAAGCCCGCGATGTTGCCGGACTTCACGGATCCGCCGTAGAGGATCCGCGTCGCCTGGGCCGCCTCGTCGCCGAGCAGCTCCGCGACGACGGCGCGGAGGGGCGCCGCGACCTGCTGCGCCTGCTCGGGCGTCGCGGCCGTGCCGGATCCGATGGCCCAGACGGGCTCGTAGGCGACGACGACGTCGGCGCCCTTCGGCAGGCCCTGGAGCGCGACCCGGAGCTGGGCCACGGGGACGGCGCTCGCGCCGTGCTCCTCGAGGTCGGCCGCGGTCTCGCCCACGCAGATCACGGGCACGATGCCGTGCTGCACCGCGGCCGCCGACTTCGCGGCCACCTGCTCGTCGGTCTCCCCGTGCAGCGTGCGCCGCTCGGAGTGGCCGACGATGACGTACCGGCAGGCGAGCTGCGCGAGGAACGTGGCCGAGATCTCGCCCGTGTACGCGCCGGACTCCTGCGCCGACACGTCCTGCGCGCCGTACGCGATCTCCAGCTTGTCGGCCGTGACCAGCGTCTGCACGCTGCGGATGTCGGTGAAGGGCGGGAACACCGCCACCTCCGCGTCCGTCGCCTCGTGCTTGGCGTCCTTGAGGCTCCAGGCGAGCTTCTGCACGAACGCGATGGCCTGGAGGTGGTCCAGGTTCATCTTCCAGTTGCCCGCGATGAGGGGCGTGCGCCCCTGCGGGCGATCGGTCACTGCCATCCGAGGACCTCCAGTCCCGGCAGGCGCTTCCCCTCGAGGAACTCGAGGCTCGCGCCGCCTCCGGTCGAGATGTGACCGAAGCGGTCATCATCGAATCCGAGCGCGCGGACGGCCGCGGCGCTGTCGCCGCCGCCGACCACGGACAGCCCCTCGACGCGCGTGAGCGCCTCGGCGACCGTCTTCGTGCCGGCCGCGAACGGCTCCAGCTCGAAGACGCCCATGGGGCCGTTCCAGAACACCGTCGTGGAGCCGCGGATGATCGTCGCGAACGCGTCGGCGGTCTCGGGGCCGATGTCGAGCCCGAGCCCCTTCGCGCCCGCGGGCGTCTCCTCGATCGCGTCGGCCCGCGTCACCTCGTGGGCGGCGTCGGCGGAGAACCCGTCGGCGACGACCACGTCGGTGGGGAGCACGATCTTCACGCCGCGCTCCTCCGCCTCAGCCAGGTAGCCCTTGACGGTCTCGACCTGGTCCTCCTCGAGGAGGCTCGCGCCCACCTCGTGGCCCTGGGCCCTGAGGAACGTGAAGAGCATCCCACCGCCGATGAGCAGCGAGTCGACGCGCGGGAGCAGGTGGCCGATGACGCCGAGCTTGTCCGACACCTTGGATCCGCCGAGCACGACGGTGTACGGCCGCTCCGGGTTCTCCGTCAGGCGGTCGAGGACCTCGAGCTCGCTGGCGATGAGCGACCCGGCGGCGCTGGGGAGCGCCGACGCGAGCTCGAACACGCTGGCCTGCTTGCGGTGCACGACGCCGAAGCCGTCGGACACGAAGGCATCCCCGAGCTCGGCGATGGACTCCGCGAAGCCGCGGCGGACGGCCTCGTCCTTGCTCGTCTCCTCCGCGTGGAAGCGGAGGTTCTCGAGCACGACGACCTCGCCGTCGCCGAGGGCCTCGACGGCCGCACGCGCGGAGTCGCCCACGGTGTCGGTCGCGAAGGCCACGTCGGCGCCCAGCAGCTCGCCGAGGCGGGCCGCGACGGGACGCAGGCTGTACTTCTCGTCGGGCGTGCCGTCGGGGCGGCCGAGGTGCGAGATGACGACGACGCGGGCCCCGGCCTCGCGGAGACCCGAGAGGGTCCCCAGCGAGGCGCGGATGCGCCCGTCGTCGCCGATCACGCCGTCCTTCAGGGGGACGTTGAGGTCGCAGCGCACGATGACGCGGCGTCCCCGGAGATCCCCCAGGGAGTCGATGGTGCGGAGTGCCACGGCCGGTTACAGGCGGTCGGCGACGTACTCGGTGAGGTCGACGAGGCGGTTGGAGTAGCCCCACTCGTTGTCGTACCACGACGCGACCTTGACCTGCGAGCCGATGACCTTGGTGAGGCCGGCGTCGAAGATCGAGGAGTGCGGGTCGTTGACGATGTCGCTCGAGACGATCGGGTCCTCGGTGTACTTGAGGATGCCCTTGAGGGGGCCCTCGGCCGCGGCCTTGTAGGCGGCGTTGACCTGCTCGACCGTGACGTTCGCCGTGGTCTCGATGGTGAGGTCCGTGATCGAGCCGGTGGGCACGGGCACGCGGAGGGCGTAGCCGTCGAGCTTGCCGACGAGCTCCGGGATGACGAGGCCGAGCGCCTTGGCGGCACCCGTCGACGTCGGGATGATGTTGACCGCGGCGGCACGGGCGCGACGCAGGTCGCTGTGCGGGCCGTCCTGCAGGTTCTGGTCGGCCGTGTACGCGTGGACCGTGGTCATCAGGCCGCGCTCGATGCCGAACTCGTCGAGGAAGACCTTGGCGAGGGGCGCGAGGCAGTTCGTGGTGCAGGACGCGTTGGAGATGACGTCGTGGGTGGCGGGGTCGTAGGTGCCCTCGTTGACGCCGAGGACCAGGGTCGCGACGTTGTCGCCCGTGGCGGGCGCGGAGACGAGGACCTTCTTGGCGCCGGCGGTGATGTGCTTGCGCGCGTCCTCCGCCTTCGTGAAGCGGCCCGTGGACTCGATGACGATCTCGACGCCCAGCTCGCCCCAGGGGAGGTTCGCGGGGTCGCGCTCCTCGAGGACGCGGATGGCCTTGCCGTTGACGACGATGTTGTCGCCGTCGAGCTCGACGGTCGCGTCGAGGCGGCCCGTGATGGAGTCGTACTTGAGCAGGTGCGCGAGCGCCTTGTTGTCGGTGAGGTCGTTGACGGCGACGATCTCGATGTCGCTGCCCTTGGCGAGCGCGGCGCGGAAGTAGTTGCGGCCGATGCGGCCGAAGCCGTTGATGCCGATCTTGACGGTCACGTGTTCTCCTGGTGTTCTGCGCGCTCGGGGGCGGCGGTGGGTGAGGGAGGTCGGGGTCTTCGGGGAGCCGGGGCGTGCGGATCCGCGGGCGGCCGGGGTCTCCCCGCCGACCGCCCGCGGATGCGGCTACGAGAGGAGGAAGAGGCCCTGCGTCTTGGTGCGGGTCGCCTCGAAGCGCGCCTGGACGTCGGCCCAGTTGACGATGTTCCAGAACGCCTTGACGTAGTCGGCCTTAACGTTGACGTAGTCGAGGTAGAACGCGTGCTCCCACATGTCGAGCAGCAGGATCGGGACGGTCGCCGCGGCGAGGTTGCCCTGGTGGTCGTAGAGCTGCTCGATGATGAGCTTCTCGCCGAGGGAGTCCCACGCGAGGATGCTCCAGCCGGAGCCCTGGATGCCGAGGGCGGAGGCGGTGAAGTGCGCCTGGAACTTCTCGTACGAGCCGAAGAACTCGTCGATGGCCGCGGCCAGCTCGCCGGTGGGCTTGTCGCCGCCGTCCGGGCTGAGGTTGTTCCAGAAGACCGTGTGGTTGACGTGGCCCGCGAGGTTGAACGCGAGGTCCTTCTGCAGCTTGTTGACGAAGGTCAGGTCGCCGGCGTCGCGCGCCTCCTGCAGCTTGACGAGGGCGGTGTTCGCGCCGTCGACGTACGTCTTGTGGTGCTTGTCGTGGTGCAGCTCCATGATGCGGCCGCTGATGCTCGGCTCGAGGGCCGAGTAGTCGTACGGGAGGTCGACGAGAGTGTAGTCAGCCATAGGTGTATCTCCTCTTCATTGCCCGGGGGCTCCCGGCCAGAGGCCGGGGGTGGGTGACGGGTCGAGTCTAGTCCGGCGGCCCTCCGCGCCACCTGGCCGGATGACGTCCGGCGTCCGGCGGATCACCCCCGCTCCCGTGCGCGGGAGGCGGCGTCCCCTCGCCGGAGCGGCGGCGTCCGGCGACGCGGCTCAGACGTCGTCGAGGTCCGCGGGGAGGTTCGCGTCGGTGCCGGGCAGACCCTCGTCGACGGCCTTCTTGTCGGCCATGGCGAGCAGCCGGCGGATGCGGCCCGCGACGGCGTCCTTCGTCATGGGCGGGTCGGCGTGGTGCCCGAGCTCGTCGAGGCTGGAGTCGCGGAAGCGGAGGCGGAGGTCGCCCGCGTACTTGAGGTGGTCCGGGATGTCCGGGCCGAGGATCTCCATGGCGCGCTCGACGCGCGCGCAGGCGGCGACGGCGGCCTGCGCGGAGCGGCGGAGGTTGGCGTCGTCGAAGTTGACGAGCCGGTTGGCGGTGGCGCGGACCTCGCGGCGCTGGCGCATCTCCTCCCAGTTGAGGACGGTGCCCTGCGCGCCCATGACGCGGAGCATCTGGCCGATGGCGTCGCCGTCGCGGATCACGACGCGGTGCACCCCGCGGACCTCGCGGGCCTTGGCGCTGACGTCGAGGCGGCCGGCGGCGCCGACGAGCGCCATGGCGGCCTCGTTGCCCGGGCAGGTGACCTCGAGGGCGGCGGAGCGCCCCGGATCCGTGAGGGTGCCGGCGGCAAGGAACGCGCCGCGCCAGACGGCCGCGATCTCCTCGCGCGAGCCCGTCGTGAGGCGGTTCGGCAGGCCGCGGATGGGGCGGCGGCGGGCGTCGAGCAGGCCGGTCTGGCGGGCGAGCGTCTCGCCGCCCTCCATCACGCGGACCAGGTAGTGCGTGGCGCGGCGCATGCCGGAGGCCGGGACCACCGAGATGTCGCTGCGGACGCCGTACAGCTCGGCCAGGTCCTTGCGAACGCGACGGGCCAGCAGCGGGGTGTCGAGCTCGGACTCCACCGCGATGCGGTTGGAGATGAGGTGCAGACCGCCGGAGAAGCGCAGGATCGTGGCCAGCTCGGCGGCCCTCACCGTGGTCTTGCTGACCTCGACGCGTGACAGTTCTTCCTTGACGTCCGAGGTCAGAGGCAAATGCTTACTCCCTTGATGAGATGGGTGCCCTACTCCCGGCCGAGGTCGCGGTGCTTGGTGCTGACAGCGACGCCGGGAAGGGCGCGGAGGAGGCTGGAGAGCTCCTCGGCGACGGCCACCGAGCGGTGCTTGCCGCCGGTACAGCCGATAGCGATCGTAGCGTGTCTCTTGTTCTCGCGCTGGTACCCCGCGAGCACCGGGGAGAGCGCGCGGGCGTAGGCCTGGACGAACTCCTCGGCGCCCTCCTGGCCCAGCACGTAGTCGCTCACGGCCTTGTCGCGGCCGGTCAGCGGGCGGAGCTCCGGCGTCCAGAACGGGTTCGGCAGGAAGCGCATGTCGGCCACCATGTCGGCGTCCGCGGGCGTGCCGTACTTGAACCCGAAGCTCATGACGGTGACGCGCACGCCGGCGTCGTCCGCGCCGCTGAACCGCTCGGTGACGGCGGTCGCCAGCTGGTGGATGTTGAGCTCGGACGTGTCGATGACGAGGTCGCTGGCCTCGCGGATCTCGATCATTCGCGCGCGCTCGGCCGCTATGCCGTCGAGCAGCGTGCCGTTGCCCTGGAGCGGATGCGGCCGGCGCACCTGCTCGAAGCGCCGCACCAGCGCCGCGTCCGTGGCCTCGAGGAAGAGGACCCGCAGGCGTGGCCCCGTGCCGAACGTCTGCAGGATGTCCCGCAGCTCGGAGAAGAAGTCGCCGCCGCGGACGTCGACCACCGCCGCGATCTTCGGGAGGGACGTGCCCGCGCGGCCGGCCAGCTCCACGAGGGGCTTGAGCATCTGCGGCGGGAGGTTGTCGACGACGTACCAGCCGAGGTCCTCCAGCGCGTTGCCGACGGTGGAGCGGCCCGCGCCGGACATCCCCGTCACGATCATGACGTCCTGCTGGGGGATCTCCACGCTCATGCGGGCATGCACCTCTCGTCGCGCTGTCGGTGGATCCAGTCTAGGTGCGACCCACGACGCCGGGTCGGGCCGGGTTCACGAGCGCAGACGCTCGTAGACGGCCTGCGCGAGGGTCGGCCCGATGGTGCGGACCGCGGCGATCTCCTCCACCTCGGCCTGCTTGAGCTTCGCCACCGAGCCGAACTGCTGCAGCAGGCGCTGCACGCGCGACGGCCCGAGGCCGGGGATCTCGTTGAGCACCGACGTGATGTCGCGCTTCCGGCGCGCGCGCTGGTGCGTGATGGCGAACCGGTGCGCCTCGTCGCGGATGCGCTGGATGAGGAAGAGCGCGTCGCTGTTGCGCGGCAGGATGATGGGGTAGTCGGAGTCCGGCAGCCAGATCTCCTCGAGGCGCTTTGCGATGCCCGCGAGCTGGATGCCCGTGACCCCCGACTCCTCGAGCGCCCGCTGGGCGGCGGCGACCTGCGGCTGTCCGCCGTCGACGATGAGCAGGTTGGGGCTGTAGGAGAACTTGTTCACCGGAGGCGCCTCGCCCAGCTCCGGCGGCGCGGCGTCCGCCGGCACCTCCGCCTCCTTGCCGAGGTACGCGAGGCGGCGCGTGATCACCTGGTGGATGGACTCGGTGTCGTCCGTGGAGTCGGCGATGTTGAAGCGGCGGTACTGGTCCTTGCGCGGCAGCCCGTCCTCGAAGACGACCATCGACGCGACGATGTTGGTGCCGCTCAGGTGCGAGACGTCGTAGCACTCCATCCGCAGCGGCGCGTCGGGCATGCCGAGCGCCTCCTGGATGTCGGCCAGCGCCTTCGACCGGGTGGTGAAGTCGGAGCTGCGCCGCGTCTTGTAGAGCATGAGCGCGTTCTGCGCGTTGGTCGCGGCGGTCTGCGCGAGCGCGGCCTTGTCGCCGCGCTGGGCGACCCGGAGGTCGACCTGCCACGAGCTCGGGCGCCCCCGGCGCACGGTGCCGTCGTCCTCCCCCGCGGCCCGGCGCTGGCTGAGCCACAGCTCGAGCTCGGCGGCGTCCACCGGCAGCTCCGGGACGAGGACCTCGCGCGGCGGATGCGCCTCGTCCTCGTAGGCGTTGTGCAGCACCGTCTCGACGAGCTCGCCGATGCCGATGTCGAGCTCCTTGTCGACCACCCACGTGCGCGTTCCGCGGATGCGGCCGCCGCGCACCATGAACTGCTGCACCGCCGCGGCCAGCTCGTCCGCGGCGATGCCGAACACGTCGGCGTCCACACGGTCGTCGAACACGACCGCGGTCTTCGACAGCGCGGCCTCCAGGGCGCCGATGTCGTCGCGGTGGCGGGCGGCGGCCTCGTAGTCCATCTCCGCGGCGGCGTCCTTCATCCGCTGGGTGAGCTGGCCCACGTACTTCGAGTCGTTGCCGGCCATGAAGCTCACGAAGTCGTCCGCGATCTCGCGGTGCTCCTCCTCCGACACGCGGCCGACGCAGGGCGCGGCGCATCGGCCGATGTCGCCCAGCAGGCACGGCCGGTTCGTCTGGCGGGCGCGCTTGAAGGTGCTCTCCGAGCAGGACCGCATGGGGAAGACCTTGAGCATGTGGTCGACGGTCTCGCGGATGGCCCACACCTTGGTGTACGGCCCGAAGTACTTGGCGCCGCGGATCTTGCGGTTGCGCGTGACCATGACCCGCGGGTAGTCCTCACCCAGCGTGACCGCGAGGTACGGGTACGACTTGTCGTCCCGGAACTTGACGTTGAAGGGCGGGTCGAACTCCTTGATCCAGGTGAACTCGAGCTGCAGCGCCTCGAACTCGCTGCCGACCACGGTCCACTCGACGCCGGCCGCGGACGTGACCATGCGGCGGGTGCGCTCGTGCAGGCTCTCCAGCGGCGCGAAGTAGTTGGCGAGGCGGGCGCGGAGGTTGTTCGCCTTGCCCACGTAGAGCACGCGGTCCGCGGCGTCGCGGAAGCGGTACACGCCCGGCGACGTGGGGATCTCCCCCGCCGCCGGACGGTACCCGACGGTGTCGGCGCGGGCCATCAGACGGCCGCGCGCTCCTCGCGCGCACGCGGCGACGCGACCGCGGAGGCCTCGGCCTCCGCGTCGAAGACCTCGCGGAGGAACTCGCCTGTGTAGCTCTCCGGCACCGTGGCGAGGTGCTCGGGGGTGCCCGTCGCGAGCACGGTGCCGCCGCCCGCGCCGCCCTCGGGACCCATGTCGATGAGCCAGTCGGCGGACTTGATGACGTCGAGGTTGTGCTCGATGACGATGACGGTGTTGCCCTTGTCGACCAGGCCGTTGAGCACGAGCAGGAGCTTGCGCACGTCCTCGAAGTGGAGGCCGGTGGTCGGCTCGTCGAGGACGTAGACGCTGCGCCCGTTCGACCGGCGCTGCAGCTCGGTGGACAGCTTGACGCGCTGCGCCTCGCCGCCCGAGAGCGTCGTGGCGCTCTGCCCGAGCCGCACGTAGCCGAGGCCCACGTCGACCAGCGTCTTCATGAAGCGGTGGATGGCCTGGATCGGCTCGAAGAACTCCGCCGCCTCGCTGATGGACATGTCGAGCACCTCGGCGATGCTCTTGCCCTTGTAGTGGACGCTGAGGGTGTCGCGGTTGTAGCGCGCTCCCCCGCAGACCTCGCACGCGACGTACACGTCGGGCAGGAAGTTCATCTCGATCTTGATGGTGCCGTCGCCCGAGCACGCCTCGCAGCGCCCGCCCTTGACGTTGAAGCTGAAGCGGCCGGGGAGGTACCCGCGCGCCTTCGCCTCGGTGGTCTCGGCGAACAGCGTGCGGATCCGGTCGAACACGCCCGTGTAGGTGGCGGGGTTCGAGCGCGGCGTGCGGCCGATGGGGTTCTGGTCGACGTGCACGACCTTGTCGAGGTTCTCGAGCCCGGTGACGCGGGAGTGCTTGCCCGGCACCTTGCGGGCGCCGTTGAGCTCGTTGGCGAGCACCCGGTAGAGGATGTCGTTCACGAGCGACGACTTGCCGGATCCGCTGACGCCCGTGACGGCCGTGAGGGTGCCGAGCGGGAACGCCGCGGTGACGTTCTGCAGGTTGTTGGCGCGGGCGCCGACCACCTGGATCTGCCGCTTGCGGTCGATCTTGCGGCGCTTCGCCGGCGTCGCGATGGCGCGTCGGCCCGCGAGGTAGTCGCCCGTGAGCGACTCGCGGTTCTCGATGAGGCCCGCGTACGAGCCGGAGTGCACGACCTTGCCGCCGTTGACGCCGGCGCCCGGTCCGATGTCGACGATCCAGTCGGCCGTGCGGATGGTGTCCTCGTCGTGCTCGACGACGATGAGCGTGTTGCCGAGGTCGCGCAGCTTGATGAGCGTCTCGATGAGCCGCCGGTTGTCGCGCTGGTGCAGGCCGATCGACGGCTCGTCGAGCACGTACAGCACGCCGGTGAGCCCCGAGCCGATCTGCGTGGCGAGGCGGATGCGCTGCGCCTCACCACCCGAGAGGGACGCCGCCGCGCGTGCGAGGTTGAGGTAGTTGAGGCCCACCTCGATGAGGAAGTCGAGCCGGACGCGGATCTCCCGCAGCACCTGCGCGGCGATGTGCGCCTCGCGGTCGGTGAGCTCCAGCTGCGCCATGAACGTCTGCGCGTCCGAGAGGCTCATCTCCGCGACGTCGGCGATGTTCGCGCCGTGCACCAGGACCGCGAGCACCTCGGGCTTGAGGCGCTTGCCGTCGCACACCGGGCACGGGATCTCGCGGAGGTACTCGCCCCAGCGCGCGCGCTGGTTGTCGGTCTCGGCTTGCGCGAACTGGCGCTCGATGTAGGGCATGACGCCCTCGAAGCCGGACGAGTAGGTCATCTCGCGGCCGTAGCGGTTCTTCCACTTGACCTGGACCTCGAAGTCGTTGCCGCGGAGGACCGCCTCGCGCACCTCCTCCGACAGCTTCCGCCAGGGCGTGGTGAGCGAGAACTTGAGGTCGCGCGCGAGACCCGCGAGCAGCTTCTCGTAGTACTGGAACAGGCCCTTGCCCTGCGTGGTCCACGGCAGGATGACGCCGTCCGCGATGCTCAGCGACTCGTCGCCGATGAGCAGCTCCTGGTCGACCGACATGCGCGTGCCGAGGCCGGAGCACTCGGGGCACGCGCCGAAGGGCGCGTTGAAGGAGAAGGTGCGCGGCTCGATCTCGGTGAGCTGGATCGGGTGGTTGTTCGGGCAGGACAGCTTCTCCGAGTACGTCTGCAGGCCCGCGGGACCCTCGACGTCGACGAAGTCGATCATGACGATGCCGTCGGTGAGGCGGAGCGCGGTCTCGAGCGAGTCCGTGAGGCGCCCGAGGATCTCGTCGCTCGCGACGAGGCGGTCGACCACGACCGAGATGTCGTGCTTGTACTGCTTCTTGAGCTTGGGCGGGGAGCTGAGCTGGATGAGCTCGCCGTCGACGATGGCGCGCGAGTAGCCGCCCGAGGCGAGCTCCGCGAAGAGGTCGACGAACTCGCCCTTCTTCTGCGACACGATGGGGCTCACGACCTGGTACCGGGTGCCGGTCTCGAGCTCCATGAGCTGATCGGCGATCTGCTGCACGGTCTGGCGGGAGATGCGCTCGCCGCACACGGGGCAGTGGGCCACGCCGATGCGCGCCCAGAGCAGGCGCATGTAGTCGAAGATCTCGGTGATGGTGCCGACGGTGGAGCGCGGGTTGCGGTTCGTGGACTTCTGGTCGATGGAGACCGCGGGGCTCAGGCCCTCGATGAAGTCGACGTCGGGCCGGTCGACCTGGCCGAGGAACTGGCGCGCGTACGCGGACAGCGACTCGACGTAGCGGCGCTGGCCCTCGGCGAAGATCGTGTCGAACGCGAGGGACGACTTGCCGGACCCCGACAGGCCCGTGAAGACGACGAGCGAGTCGCGCGGGATGTCGAGGTCGACGTCGCGGAGGTTGTGGACACGGGCGCCGCGGACGCTGAGGAGGGAGGAGGACTCGACGGGGGAGATGGACACGCATCCATCGTATGCGTCGCCACCGACACCTCCGACGGCGCGGGGGTCGCCGGCCATCGCCGCTCCCCCGCGCCGGCCCCTCAGGACAGGTGCCCGGCCTTCTCCATCTGCCGGAGCTCCCGCTTGAGGTCGCCCAGCTCGTCACGGAGGCGCGCCGCGAGCTCGAACTTGAGCTCGCCCGCGGCCTGCAGCATCTGGTCGTTGAGGTCGGAGATGATCGTCTCCAGCTCGTTCGCCCCCGCAGCCGCCTTGCCCTCGCGCCGGAGGTTCGGCGTGGGCGAGCGCTTGCCGCCGCCGCGGCCCTCGAGCATCTTCTTCGTGTCCTCGCCCTCGCGCGCCAGGATCTCGGTGATGTCCGCGATGCGCTTGCGCAGCGGCGTGGGGTCGATGCCGTGCTCGGTGTTGTAGGCGACCTGCCGCTCGCGACGCCGGTCGGTCTCCTCGATGGCGCGCTTCATGCTGTCCGTGAGGACGTCGGCGTACATGTGCACCTCGCCCGAGACGTTGCGCGCCGCGCGGCCGATGGTCTGGATGAGCGACGTGGACGAGCGGAGGAAGCCCTCCTTGTCGGCGTCGAGGATCGCGACGAGCGACACCTCGGGGAGGTCGAGGCCCTCGCGCAGCAGGTTGATGCCGACGAGCACGTCGTAGATGCCGGCGCGCAGCTCGCTGAGCAGCTCGACGCGGCGCAGCGTGTCGACGTCCGAGTGGAGGTAGCGCACGCGCACGCCCGCCTCGGCGAAGTAGTCGGTGAGCTCCTCGGCCATCTTCTTGGTGAGGGTCGTGACGAGGATGCGCTCGTCCTTCTCCACCCGGATGCGGATCTGCTCCAGCAGGTCGTCGATCTGGCCCTTGGTGGGCTTCACGACGATGGCCGGGTCGACGAGGCCCGTGGGGCGGATGATCTGCTCCACCACGCCGTCGCCCATGCCGAGCTCGTACTTGCCGGGCGTCGCCGACATGTACACGGTCTGCGGCACGCGCTCGGTGAACTCGTTCCACTTGAGGGGCCGGTTGTCGAGCGCGCTCGGGAGGCGGAAGCCGTGCTCCACGAGCGTGCGCTTGCGCGACGAGTCGCCCTCGAACATGGCGCCGATCTGCGGCACGGTGACGTGCGACTCGTCGATGACCACGAGGAAGTCGTCCGGGAAGTAGTCGAGCAGGCAGTGCGGGGCCTCCCCCGCGTCGCGGCCGTCGATGTGGCGCGAGTAGTTCTCGATTCCGGAGCAGAAGCCGATCTGCTGCATCATCTCGATGTCGAAGTTGGTGCGCATGCGGAGGCGCTGGGCCTCGAGAAGCTTGCCCTCGCGCTCGAGCACCGCCAGCCGCTCCTCGAGCTCCTGCTGGATGGTGCCGATGGCCCGCTGCATGACCTCGGTCTCGGCCACGTAGTGCGAGCCGGGGAACACGGACACCGAGTCCATCTTGCGGACCACGTCGCCCGTGAGCGGGTGCAGCGTGTACAGCGCCTCGATCTCGTCGCCGAACATCTCGATGCGGATGGCCAGCTCCTCGTACATCGGGATGATCTCGATGGTGTCGCCGCGCACCCGGAAGTTGCCGCGCGAGAAGTCGACGTCGTTGCGCTGGTACTGCATGGAGACGAACTTGCGGATGAGGGTGTCGCGGTTGATCTGCATGCCCACCTGGAGCGCGACCATGGCGTTCATGTACTGCTCGGGCTGGCCGAGGCCGTAGATGCAGGAGACCGTGCTGACCACCACGACGTCCCGCCGGCTGAGCAGCGAGTTGGTGGTGGAGTGGCGGAGGCGCTCGACCTCGGCGTTGACCGAGGAGTCCTTCTCGATGAAGGTGTCCGTCTGCGGCACGTACGCCTCGGGCTGGTAGTAGTCGTAGTACGAGACGAAGTACTCGACGGCGTTGTCCGGCATGAGCTCGCGGAACTCGGTGGCGAGCTGGGCGGCGAGCGTCTTGTTGTGGGCGAGGATCAGCGTGGGCCGCTGCACCTGCTCGATGAGCCAGGCGGCGGTCGCGGACTTGCCGGTGCCCGTGGCGCCGAGGAGCACCACGTCGGGTTCGCCGGCGTTGACCCGGCCCGCCAGCTCGGCGATGGCCGTGGGCTGGTCGCCGCTCGGGGAGTACTCGCTGACGACCTTGAAGGGGCGCACGGACCGGGTGGGCTGCATGCTCCCGAGTCTACGAGCGGCCCCCGACACCGCCGGACAGGTTCGCCCAGAGCCGATCCGTCTGCCCGAGCGTGGACGCGAGCGAGACGCCGGAATCGATGACGTCGTCCGCCACCCGGAGCCGCTCCTCGTCGGACGCCTGCAGGGCGATGCGACGCTCCGCCTCCTCGGCGGCCATGCCGCGGAGCTCGACGAGCCGTCGGATCCGCTCCGCCCGCGGCGCGTGCACCACGACGATCCGCTCGAACTCGTCCGTGCGCCCGGACTCCACGAGGAGCGGGATGTCGTAGACGACCACCGCGTCCGGGTCGGCCTCCCCCGCCTCGGCCATGCGCTGCGCGGACAGCGCGCGGACGGCGGGGTGGGTGATCGCCTCGAGGTCGCGTCGGGCGTCCGGGTCCTGGAAGACGATCGCGCCGAGCGCCGGCCGATCGAGCGCCCCGTCGGCGCCGATGACGCCGGCGCCGAAGCGGCGCGCGATCTCCGCCAGCGCCGGCGTCCCCGGCTCCACGACCTCGCGGGCGAGCCGATCGGCGTCGATGCGCACCGCCCCGAGCTCCGCCAGCCGGTCGGCCACCACCGTCTTGCCCGCGGCGATGCCGCCCGTCAGTCCGATCACGCGCATGGATCCACCCTAGGCGCGGCCGCGCCGGAGACCGACGCCCCGGGGCGGGCGCTCCGGAGCCGGGCTCCCCGCGCACGACGGAGGCCGCCCTCCCCGAAGGAGAGCGGCCTCGTCGTGGTGCGGGTGGGACTACTTCGAGCTGGACAGCTTCTCGCGCAGGGCGGCGAGGCTCTCGTCGTCCGCCAGCGTGCCGGCGCCCGTCGAGTCGCTCGTGAAGCCGGGGCCGGCGGACGTGATGCCCGTGTCGGCCGCCTCGGCCTCGGCTGCTGCCGCGACCTGCTTCTTGTGGGCCTCCCAGCGGGCCTGAGCTGCGGCGTACTGCTGCTCCCAGGTCTCGCGCTGGGCCTCGAAGCCCTCCTTCCACTCGTTGGTCTCCGGGTCGAAGCCCTCGGGGTACTTGTAGTTCCCCTGGTCGTCGTACTCGGTGAGCATGCCGTAGAGGGCGGGGTCGAACTCGGTGCCCTCGGGGTCGACGCCGTCGTTGGCCTGCTTGAGGCTCAGCGAGATGCGGCGACGCTCGAGGTCGATGTCGATGACCTTGACGAACACCTCGTCGCCGACGGACACGACCTGCTCGGCGAGCTCGACGTGCTTGCCGGAGAGCTCCGAGATGTGCACGAGGCCCTCGATGCCCTCGGCCACGCGGACGAACGCGCCGAACGGCACCAGCTTGGTGACCTTGCCGGGTGCGACCTGGCCGATGGCGTGCGTGCGGGCGAAGACCTGCCACGGGTCCTCCTGCGTCGCCTTGAGCGACAGCGACACGCGCTCGCGCTCCAGGTCGACCTCGAGGATCTCGACGGTCACCTCCTGGCCCACCTCGACGACCTCGCTGGCGTGCTCGATGTGCTTCCAGCTGAGCTCGGAGACGTGCACGAGGCCGTCGACGCCGCCCAGGTCCACGAACGCACCGAAGTTGACGATCGAGGAGACCACGCCCTTGCGGACCTGGCCCTTCTGGAGGTTGTTGAGGAACGTGCTGCGGCTCTCGGACTGCGTCTGCTCGAGCAGGGCGCGGCGCGACAGGACCACGTTGTTGCGGTTCTTGTCGAGCTCGAGGATCTTGGCCTCGATCTCCTGGCCGAGGTACGGCGTGAGGTCGCGGACGCGGCGCAGCTCGATGAGCGATGCCGGGAGGAAGCCGCGGAGGCCGATGTCCACGATGAGGCCGCCCTTGACGACCTCGATGACGGTGCCGGTGACGACGCCGTCGGACTCCTTGATCTTCTCCACGTCGCCCCACGCGCGCTCGTACTGCGCGCGCTTCTTGGACAGGATCAGACGGCCTTCCTTGTCCTCCTTCTGGAGGACGAGGGCCTCGACGGTGTCGCCGACCTTGACGACCTCCGTGGGGTCGACGTCGTGCTTGATCGACAGCTCACGCGAGGGGATGACGCCCTCGGTCTTGTAGCCGACGTCGATCAGGACCTCGTCCCGATCGATCTTCACGACGGTGCCCTCGATGAGGTCTCCGTCGTTGAAGAACTTCAGTGTCTTCTCGACCGCGGCGAGGAAGTCCTCAGCAGATCCGATGTCGTTGATCGCGACCTGCTTGGGCGCCTTGTCGGTCGTTGCGATTGTCATGTAGTTAGTGCTCCAGGATGGGCATGAATAAGGCCGCTGGCGCGGACCCGCGCGGGTACCGGTCGAGCGGCGGACGGATGGGTCGTCGCAGAAGCGCGACAGTCGATCTTAGACCCGGGTCGCGAGGCGGGACAACCGCGCCGCGCGGGCCGATGCGGGCCGCGCGGCGCGAGGGACGGCCGGACGCGTCAGCGGAGGACCGCGGCGCGGAGCGTGTCGAGGCCCACGCCGCCGACGTCGAGCGCGCGGCGGTGGAACTCGCGGACGTCGAACGCGGCGCCCTCGCGGCGTCGGGTCTCGTCGCGGAGGTCCTCCCAGATGCGCTGCCCCACCTTGTACGACGGCGCCTGGCCCGGCCAGCCGAGGTAGCGGTTGACCTCGAAGCGCACGAACGACGGATCCATGTTGACGTTGCGGCCCATGAAGTCGAAGGCGAACTCGGCGTCCCAGACGGCCTCGCCGTCGGGGCGCGTCTTGCCGAGGTGGACGCCGATGTCGAGCACGACGCGGGCGGCGCGCATGCGCTGGCCGTCGAGCATGCCCAGGCGGTCGGCCGGGTCGTCGAGGTAGCCGAGCTCCTGCATCAGGCGTTCGGCGTAGAGGGCCCAGCCCTCGGCGTGGCCGGAGGTGCCGGCGAAGCGGCGCCACGTGTTGAGCTCGGCCTTGTTGTAGGTGGCCTGCGCGATCTGCAGGTGGTGCCCCGGGACGCCCTCGTGGTAGACGGTCGTCAGCTCGCGCCAGGTGTCGAACTCGGTGACGCCCTCGGGCACCGACCACCACATGCGGCCGGGGCGGCTGAAGTCGTCCGCGGGGCCGGAGTAGTAGATGCCGCCCTCCTGCGTGGGGGCGATCATGCACTCGAGCGCGCGGATCTCCTCGGGGATGTCGAAGTGCGTGCGGCCGAGCTCCTCCACGGCGCGGTCGCTCGTCTCCTGCATCCAGGCGCGGAGGGCGTCGGTGCCGTGCAGCTTGCGGGACGCGTCGCCGTCGAGGTGGGCGATGGCCTCGAGCACGGTGGCGCCTGGGAGGATCTCGCGGGCGACGGCCTCCTGCTCCTCCACCATGCGCGCGAGCTCGCCGACGCCCCACTCGTACGTCTCGTCGAGGTCGACCTCGGCGCCGAGGAACGAGCGCGAGCGGAGGGCGTACTGCTCGCGGCCCACGGCGTCGGCCTCGCGGCCGGCGGGCTCGAGCTCGGTGCCGAGGAACGCGGCGAGGCGCGCGTAGGCGGTGCGCGCCTCCTCGGCGCGGGCCGCGAGGTCCCGGCGGAGCGAGGCCGGCAGCTCGCCGGAGTCGGCCCGGGCCTCCTCCGCGAAGGAGCGGAAGAACCCGTCGGGGGCCGCCTGCCGCTCGACCTGGCCGAGCACCTCGCGGATCTGCCGCTTCGCCGGGGTCTGGCCGCGGCGCACGCCCTCGCGCAGCGTCTCGACGTACCCGTCGACCGCGCCGGCGACGTTGCCCAGGCGCGTGGCGAGGTGCTCCCAGTCGCCCTCGGTGGCCGTCGGCGAGATGTCGAAGACCTCGCGGATGCCCTGCGCGGGCGACGCGATGACGTTGAGGTCGGAGAGGTGGACGCCCGCGTCGTGCATCTCGACGTCGAGCTCCAGCTCGCGCGTGAGGTCCATGCGGGTGACCTCGTCCACCGCGTCGACCGGGCGCGCGTCGGCGAGCTGCCGGATGACCGCGCGCGCGGCCTCGGCGTGCGCCGCGTGGCCCGCGGGCGACGTGTCGCCGTACTCGCCCTCGCGCCCGGGACGGCCCAGGTAGACGCGCTCCTCCGGGTGCAGGTCGAGCGAGGCGTCGATCCACCCCTCGGCGATTCGGTCGATGTCCGTCTGCGGTCGGGGGGCCTTCGGCGTCGTCGTCATCCCTCGACGTTACCGGCTCCCAGCAGCGACCGGACGGCCGCGGGATCGGTGGCGCCGCGCAGCCGCTCGGCGCGCACGGGGTCGAGCAGGATCTCCGCGAGGCGCGACAGCAGGGCGATGTGCCCGCCGCCCGTGGCCGCGATCCCGATGACGATGCGGACGTCGTGCCCGTCCCAGTCGACGCCGTCCGGGAGGCGCAGGACGCTGATGGCGTCGGCCCGCACCAGATCGCGTCCGGCGGCCAGCGTGCCGTGCGGCACGGCGACGCCCTCGCCGACGAACGTGGAGACCGAGCGCTCGCGCTCGACCATCGCGTCCACGTAGCCCGGGTCGACCGCGCCGGCGGCGACGAGCGCCTCGCCCGCCTGGCGGATGGCCGCCTCCCGGTCGGCGGCGCGCGCGTCGAGCCGGATGGACCCGTCCGCGAGGAGGTCCGAGAGTCGTCCGTTCGTCATGCGTGCTGCTCCTCGTGCTCGGGGGTGGGGACCGGGTGGTCGCGGTCAGTGCGCGGCGGCGGCCCACGAGTCGCCGCGGCCCACCTGCACCTCGAGCGGCACCCGGAGGTCCGCCGCGTGGGCCATGCGGTCGGTGACGATCGCCTCGAGCGCGTCCCACTCCCCCGGGGCGACCTCGAGGATGAGCTCGTCGTGCACCTGGAGCAGCATGCGCGACGCCATGTCGCGCTCGCGCATGTCGGCCTCGATGCGGATCATCGCGATCTTCATGATGTCGGCCGCCGACCCCTGGATCGGCGCGTTGAGGGCCGCGCGCTCGGCGTTGTCGCGGAGGACGCGGTTGGGGCTGTTCAGGTCGGGGAACGGGCGGCGGCGACCGAAGATCGTCTCCGTGTAGCCGGCGGCGCGCGCCTCCTCCACGACCTGGCGGAGGTAGTCGCGCACGGAGCCGAAGCGCGCGAAGTAGTCGGTCATGAGCTGCTTCGCCTCGGACGACGGGATGCGCAGCTGCTTCGAGAGGCCGAACGCGCTGAGGCCGTAGGCCAAGCCGTAGCTCATGGCCTTGACCTTCGTGCGCATCTCGGCGCTCACGTCCGCTGGCGTGACGCCGAAGATGCGGGACCCCACGAACCGGTGCAGGTCCTCCCCCGCCGCGAACGCCTCGATGAGGCCCTCGTCGCCGGAGAGGTGCGCCATGATCCGCATCTCGATCTGCGAGTAGTCGGCCGTGAGCAGCGTCTCGTACCCCTCGCCCACGCGGATGGCGCTGCGGATGCGGCGGCCCTCCTCGGTGCGGACGGGGATGTTCTGCAGGTTCGGGTCGTTCGAGGAGATGCGGCCCGTGGTGGTGCCGGTCTGCACGTACGTGGTGTGGATCCGCTCGTCGTCGCCGATGCCGCGCTCGAGCGTCTGGATGATCTGGCGCAGCTTGCTCGCGTCGCGGTGCTCGAGCAGCAGGTCGAGGAACGGGTGCGGGTTCGACGCCTGGAGGTCGGCGAGGGCGCCCGCGTCGGTGGAGAAGCCCGTCTTGTTGGCGCGCGTCTTCGGCATGCCGAGCTGGTCGAAGAGCACCTCCTGCAGCTGCTTGGGCGAGCCGAGGTTGATCTCCTTGCCGATCTCCGCGAACGCCCGCTGGGCGAGGTCGGTGATGCGCTCCTGCAGCTGAGCGGACAGCTCGGCGAGCCCCGCCCGGTCGGTGGCGACGCCGCGCAGCTCCATCTCCACGAGCACGAGCAGCGTCGGCATCTCGATGTCGACCATGACCCCGAGGGTGCGCTCGTCGAGCACCTGGCGCAGGGCCTCCTCGACCCGGAGCGTGTACCAGGCCTCCGTCGGCGCGGTGAGCGCCTCGGTCTCGGGCACGAGCTGGTTCGCGTCGGGCTCGGGCAGGTCCTCCAGGAGGTACCGGCTGACGAGCGCGGCCAGCGTCTTGTCGGTGAAGCCGGGACGCAGCAGCCAGCCGGCCACGAGCACGTCGAACGCGAGGCCGGCGACGGCGAGGCCGGCGCGGCGCATGGCCTTCACCTGCACCTTGGCGTCGGCCATGATCTTCGGCGCGTCGCTCGCGAGCCAGCGCTCGAAGGGCGCGTAGTCGGCGCGGCCCTCCTGCCACGGCAGGGTGACGGACTCGGTCGCGCTCGCGATGCCGAAGCCGACCGGCTTCCCGTCCTGCGTCTCCACCGTGAGGCCGAGCCCGTGCGGCGACGCGGCGACCTGGGTGCGGATCCACTTCTCCAGCTCCTCGTCGAGCAGCTGCTGCGCCTGCGGGGCGGCCGGGGCCGTCGACGGCTCCTGCTCGACCGCGCCGACGGGCGTGCCCTCGCTCGACGCGGAGGCGCCGGATCCCTCGAGCTTCAGCACGCGGTCCAGCAGCTGCTTGAACTCCAGCACCTGGAACACCTCGCGGAGGGCGGGCTCGTCGATGGGCTTGCGCTCCAGGTCCGCCGGGCCGAGCGGCAGCTCGACGTCGGTGAGCAGCCGGTTGAGGCGGCGGTTGCGGATGACGTTCTCGTACTGCGCGCGCAGGTTGTCGCCGACCTTGCCCGGGATCTCGTCCCGGTGCTCGAGGACCGCGTCGAGCGATCCGTACTGGTTCAGCCACTTGACGGCGGTCTTCGGCCCGACCTTGTCGACGCCGATGAGGTTGTCGCTCGTCTCGCCCACGAGCGCGGCGATGTCCGGGTACATCCCCGGCTGCACGCCGTACTTCTCGAACACCTTCTCGGCGTCGTAGCGCGTGAGCTGCGAGACGCCCTGGGTGGACGGGTAGAGCAGCGTGACGTCGTCGTTGACGAGCTGGATGGCGTCCCGGTCTCCCGAGACGACGAGCACGCGGAAGCCCTGCTCCCGGCCCTGGGTGGCGAGGGTCGCGAGGATGTCGTCCGCCTCGTGGTCCTCCTTGGTGAGGGTGGGGATGTTCATGGTCTTCAGCGCCCGCTCGAGCAGCGGCACCTGCCCGGTGAACTCCATGGGCGTCTCGCCGCGAGTGCCCTTGTACTCCGGGTACTCGCGCGTGCGGAAGGAGAAGCGGGAGATGTCGAACGCGACGCCGACGTGCGTGGGCTTCTCCTTCTGCAGGAGGTTGATGAGCATGGCGATGAAGCCGTGCACGGCGTTCGTGTGCTGCCCCTCGCGGTTCTGGAAGCTCTCCGCCGGCAGGGCGTAGAACGCCCGGAACGCCAGGGAATGGCCGTCGATGACGAGGAGGGTAGGCTTTTCCGTGTTCGGCACGGTCCCAGCCTATCGAGGGCCCCCGACCTCGGACCCGGCCTCGGAGGATCGCCCATGACCCAGCCCGCACCCGAGTCGTCCGCCACCGCGCGGCTCCTCCGCCAGCCCCAGGACGTGGGCGCGCTGGCCGAGAAGATGGGCATCGTCTTCCACGAGCTCAGCCCCGAGCGCGCCGTCGCGACCATGCCCGCGGAGGGCAACACGCAGCCCTACGGCGTGGTGCACGGCGGCGCGTACGTCGTGCTCGCCGAGTCGCTCGGATCCATGTCCGCGAACGTCCACGCCGGTCCCGACCGCGTGGCGTTCGGCATCGAGCTCAACGCGAGCCACACGCGCTCCGCGTCCGCCGGCACGATCACGGGGACCTGCACGGCGATCCACCTGGGCGGCACGCTCACCACGCACGAGATCGTGATGACGGACGACGAGGGACGGCGCCTCTCCACGGTGCGCATCACGAACATCATCCGCGAGCGCACGCCCCGCTGATCGCCGCGGACCTTCGTCGGCAGACCGGCCGGGGGCGCCCGGCAGGGTCCCTACTTCTTGGCGCTGAGCTGCTCGATGATGGCCTGGGCCACGTCGTGCATGGTGAGGCGGCGGTCCATCGACGCCTTCTGGATCCAGCGGAACGCCTCGGGCTCCGTGAGGCCCATCTTCTCGTTGAGCAGGCCCTTGGCCCGGTCGACGAGCTTGCGGGTCTCGAAGCGCTCGACGAGGTCGGAGACCTCGGCCTCGAGCGTGATGATCTGCGCGTAGCGGGCCAGGGCGATCTCGATCGCCGGCAGCAGGTCGTTCGGCGTGAACGGCTTGACGACGTACGCCAGCGCGCCGGCCTCGCCCGCGCGCTCGACGAGCTCCTTCTGGCTGAAGGCCGTGAGGAGGACGACGGGCGCGATGTGGTTGCGGTTCAGGCGCTCGGCCGCGGAGATGCCGTCGAGCTGCGGCATCTTGACATCCATGATGACGAGGTCGGGACGCAGCTCGGTGGCGAGGGCGACGGCCGTCTCGCCGTCCCCGGCCTCGCCGACCACCTCGAAGCCGTTGTCGCGGAGCGTCTCCACGATGTCGAGGCGGATGAGCGACTCGTCCTCGGCGACGACGACACGGCGGGGGGCTGCGGGGGTTGTTTCCTGGTCACTCACGGATAGGAGCCTACGGTATCGTCGGCCGGGCCGGTGCGTGCCGGATCGGCCGGACGCCTGCGGTAGCGTCGGACGGCCGAGGTGCGCCGGATTGGCGGAATGGCAGACGCGGAGCACTCAAAATGCTCTGTCCGTGAGGGCGTGTGGGTTCGAGTCCCACATCCGGCACCGCGTCCCGCGAGGGGCATGCGAAGAGGGCGGGCGACCACGTGGTCGCCCGCCCTCCTCGCGTGCCCGCCGGAGCCGGAGCCCCGCGGTGCCGCGCTACTTCTCGTACGCGGGAGCCGCCTCGTTCACGGCGTCGCCGACGACGTGGACGCGCAGCTCGTTGGTCGACCCCGCGATCCCGGGAGGGGACCCGGCGATGACGACGACCTTCTGGCCGACCTCGGCGAGGCCCTCCGCGAGGAGCACGTCGTCGACCTGGTGGAACATCTGGTCGGTGTGCGTGACCGGCTCGACGAGGTAGGACTGGACGCCCCACGAGAGCGCGAGGCGGCGGCGGATGCCCTCGTTCGGCGTGAACGCGAGGATCGGGATGCCGTTGCGGAGCCGGGTCATGCGGCGCACGGAGTCGCCGGACTCGGTGAACACGCAGAGGAACTTGGCCTCCACGAACTCGGCGACCTCGGCGGCCGCGAGCGTGATGGCCCCGCCCTGGGTGAAGGGGCGCGTGCCGAGCTTCGGGATGCGCTCCAGCCCGTGCTCCTCGGTGGACTCGATGATGCGCGCCATGGTCTTCACGGTGACGACGGGGAACTCGCCCACGCTCGTCTCGCCGCTCAGCATGAGCGCGTCGGCGCCGTCGAGCACCGCGTTGGCGCAGTCGGAGGCCTCGGCGCGCGTGGGGCGCGGGCTCGTGATCATCGACTCGAGCATCTGCGTCGCGACGATGACGGGCTTGGCCTTGCGGCGGGCGAGCTCGACCGCGCGCTTCTGCACGATCGGGACGGCCTCGAGCGGCAGCTCGACGCCGAGGTCGCCGCGGGCGACCATGATCGCGTCGAACGCGTCCACGATCTCCTCGAGGGCCTCGACGGCCTGCGGCTTCTCGACCTTGGCGACGACGGGGACGCGGCGGCCCTCCTCGTCCATGATCTCGTGCACGCGGACGATGTCCGATGCGTCGCGCACGAAGCTCAGCGCGATGAGGTCGGCGCCGAGGCGGAGGCCCCAGCGGAGGTCCGCCTCGTCCTTCTCGGAGAGCGCGGGCACGTTGACCGCGACGCCCGGGAGGTTGATGCCCTTGTTGTTGCTGACGGTGCCCGCGACCTCGACCGTGGTCGTGACGCGGGTGCCGTCGGTGGAGACCACTCGGAGCGTGACCTTGCCGTCGTCGATGAGCAGCGGGTCGCCGGCCTTCACGTCGCCGGGCAGGCCCTTGTACGTGGTGGAGCAGATGTCCTTCGTGCCGAGGATGTCCTCGACCGTGATGACGAACGTGTCGCCGAAGGCCAGGTCGTGCGGGCCGTCGGAGAACTTGCCGAGGCGGATCTTCGGGCCCTGCAGGTCGACCAGGACCGCGACCGCGCGGCCCGCGTCGTCGGCGGCCTTCCGGATGGTGGAGTAGATGCCCTCGTGGACGTCGTACGTGCCGTGGCTCAGGTTCATCCGGGCCACGTCCACGCCGGCGTCGATGATGGCGCGGATGCTCTCATAGGAGCTGGTCGCGGGCCCGAGGGTCGCGACGATCTTCGCTCGTCTGGTCATGCTCTGTCTGTCTCGCGTTTCTGCGTCGCACGTGGACGCGGGTCGGGTCAGTGGTCGCGACCGCGCGCACGGGTGCGGCGGGCGGCCGGGTCAGATGGAGAGAGCGCGGTCCGTGGGACGGACCGGGAACGGGAGCTCCGTGTCCCCCTCAAGGTACCGGTCGACGGCGGACGCCGCTGAACGTCCCTCCGCGATGGCCCAGACGATGAGGGACTGGCCGCGGCCCGCGTCGCCCGCGACGAACACGCCGGCCTGGTCGGTCTGGTAGTCCTCGTCGCGCGCCACGTTGCCGCGGTCGTCGAAGGGGACCTCCAGCTGGGACTCGAGCGCGTCCTTCTCGGGGCCGGTGAAGCCGAGCGCGAGGAGCACCAGGTCGGCGGGGATCTCGCGCTCGGTGCCCGACTTCGGCACGCGGCGCCCGTCGCGGAACTCGGTCTCGGCGACCCGGACCGCACGCACGTGCCCGTCGTCGTCCTTCAGGAACTCGACCGTGGTGGCGAGGTAGTGGCGCTCGCCGCCCTCCTCGTGCGCGCTCGACACCTCGAAGAGGGTCGGGTACGTGGGCCACGGCTGGTCGGGGCGGCGCTCCGTCGGCGGCTGCTGGCCGATGGCGAGGTTGGTGACCGAGGCCGCCTTCTGCCGGTGCGCGGTGCCGATGCAGTCGGCTCCCGTGTCGCCGCCGCCGAGGACGACGACGTGCTTGCCCTCCGCGTGGATCTGCTCGGGCACCTGGTCGCCGGCCGTCGCGTGGTTCGACTGGCGCAGGTAGTCCATGGCGAAGTGCACGCCGTCGACGTCGCGGCCCGGGATGTCGAGGTCGCGGGGCACGAGGGCGCCCGTGCAGACGACGACCGCGTCGTACCGTAGGCGCAGGTCGGACCAGGTGATGTCCTTCCCGATGTCGACGCCCGCGCGGAAGCGGGTGCCCTCGGCGGTCATCTGCGCGAGGCGCGCCTCGAGGTGCTTCTTCTCCATCTTGAAGTCGGGGATCCCGTAGCGCAGCAGGCCGCCGATGCGGTCGTCGCGCTCGAACACCGCGACCGTGTGGCCGGCGCGCGTGAGCTGCTGCGCGGCGGCGAGGCCGGCGGGACCGGATCCGACGACCGCCACGGTCTTGCCCGTCAGGCGCTCGGGCGGGTGCGGCTCGACCCAGCCGTTCTGGAAGGCGTCGTCGATGATCGACACCTCGACCTGCTTGATGGTCACGGGCGGCTGGTTGATGCCGAGCACGCACGAGCTCTCGCAGGGCGCCGGGCACAGGCGGCCCGTGAACTCCGGGAAGTTGTTCGTGGCGTGCAGGCGCTCGATGGCCTGCCGGCCCTCGCCGCGCCAGGTGAGGTCGTTCCACTCCGGGATGAGGTTGCCGAGCGGGCAGCCCTGGTGGCAGAACGGGATGCCGCAGTCCATGCACCGGCCGGCCTGGCGCACGAGCTCGCCGCGCTCCTGCTGCTCGTACACCTCCTTCCAGTCCATGAGCCGGACCGAGACGGGTCGGCGCTTGGGGAGCTCGCGCTCCGTCACCTTGAGGAAGCCCTTGGGGTCAGCCACCGGTCACCTCCAGGATGCGCTTCCAGGCGACGTCGCCGTCGGGGTCGATTCCCTCGTCCACCGCGGTCTGGCGGGTGGCGAGGACGGCCGCGTAGTCCCGCGGCAGGATCTTGGTGAATCGCGTCATGGACGCCTCCGGGTCGGTGAGCAGGCGCTCGGCGACGGTCGAGCCGGTCTCGGCGAGGTGCCGGCGGAGCAGGTCGAGCACGATCTCGGCGTCGGCGCTCCCGAGCGGGTGCAGCTCGAGCTCGCCCGACGCGAGGGCGTCGGTGTTGATGCGGTCCTCGGCGAGGTCGAGCACGTAGGCGGTGCCGCCCGACATGCCCGCGCCGATGTTCCGGCCGGTGCCCCCGAGCACGAGGGCGAGCCCGCCCGTCATGTACTCGAGCGCGTGGTCGCCCACGGCCTCGACGACGGCCGTGGCGCCGGAGTTGCGGACGAGGAACCGCTCCCCCACCATGCCGCGGATGAACATGGTGCCCTGGGTCGCGCCGTAGCCGATGACGTTGCCCGCGATGACGTTCTCCTCCGCGGGGAAGCCGGCCCTCTCATCGGGCCGCACGACGATGTCGCCGCCGGAGAGGCCCTTGCCGAGGTAGTCGTTGCTGTCGCCGACGAGGCGCAGCGTGATGCCCGACGGCATGAACGCGCCGAAGGACTGCCCGGCCGAGCCGCGCAGCGTGACGTCGATGGATCCCGTGGGCAGCCCGTCCACCCCGTGGCCCTTCGTGACGAGGTGGCCGAGCATCGTGCCGACCGCGCGCGCGGTGTTGCGCACGGGCAGGTCGATCTCGACGCGGCCGCCGTGGTCGAGCACGTCGCGGCTGAGCCGGATGAGCTCGTTGTCGAAGTGGTCCTCGAGCTCGTGGTCCTGCGACCGGGCGTGCTTCCGCGGCTCGTCGTCCGCGAACGTCGGGCCCACGAGGATCGGCGAGAGGTCGAGGCCCGACGCCTTCCAGTGGTCGACCGCGTCCTCGACGCCGAGCAGGTCGTTGCGGCCCACGATCTCGTCGAGCGAGCGATAGCCGAGCGCCGCCAGGTGCTCGCGCACCTCCTGCGCGATGAACTCGAAGAAGTTGACGACGTGGTCCGCCTTCCCCGGGAAGCGCTTCCGCAGCTCCGGGTTCTGCGTGGCGACGCCGACGGGGCAGGTGTCGAGGTGGCAGACGCGCATCATGATGCAGCCGGACACGACCAGCGGCGCCGTGGCGAAGCCGAACTCCTCGGCGCCGAGCAGGGCGCCGACGATCACGTCGCGGCCGGACTTCATCTGCCCGTCGACCTGCACGACCACGCGGTCGCGCATGCCGTTGAGGCGGAGGGTCTGCTGCGTCTCCGCGAGGCCGAGCTCCCACGGCGTGCCCGCGTGCTTGAGCGAGTTGACGGGGCTCGCGCCCGTGCCGCCGTCGTGGCCCGAGACGAGGATCACGTCGCTCAGCGCCTTCGCGACGCCCGCGGCCACCGCGCCGATGCCCGACTGGCTGACGAGCTTCGTGTGGATCCGGGCGGAGGGGTTCGCGCGCTTGAGGTCGAAGATCAGCTGCTTCAGGTCCTCGATCGAGTAGATGTCGTGGTGCGGCGGCGGGGAGATGAGCCCCACGCCCGCGGTCGCATGGCGGGTGCGCGCCACCCACGGGTAGACCTTGCCGGGCGGCAGCTGCCCGCCCTCGCCGGGCTTGGCGCCCTGCGCGAGCTTGATCTGGATGTCGTCCGCGTGCGTGAGGTACATGCTCGTGACGCCGAAGCGCCCCGAGGCGACCTGCTTGATCGCGCTGCGGCGCTCGGGGTCGAGCAGGCGCTCGACGTTCTCGCCGCCCTCGCCGGTGTTCGACTTGGCGCCGAGCCGGTTCATGGCGATGGCGAGCGTCTCGTGCGCCTCCTCGGAGATCGAGCCGTAGCTCATCGCCCCCGTGGAGAAGCGCTTCACGATGTCGGAGATGGGCTCGACCTCGTCGAGCGGCACGGGCGGACGCGTGCCGGTCCGCAGCCGGAACATGCCGCGGAGCGTCATGAGGTCCTTCGACTGCGCGTCGACCATGGAGGTGTACTCGCGGAAGATGTCGTACCGCCGCATGCGCGTGGCGTGCTGCAGGCGGAAGATCGTGTCCGGGTTGAACAGGTGCGGGGACCCGTCGCGACGCCACTGGTACTCGCCGCCCGTCTGGAGCCGCTCGTGCGAGAGCACGGCGCCGTCCGTGGGGTAGGCGCTGCGGTGCCGCGCGGCGTTCTCGGCCGCGAT
Organism: Clavibacter michiganensis subsp. tessellarius; assembly: GCF_021922985.1. Lineage (NCBI taxonomy): Bacteria > Bacillati > Actinomycetota > Actinomycetes > Micrococcales > Microbacteriaceae > Clavibacter > Clavibacter tessellarius. Next base: position 1,115,531 of record NZ_CP040788.1, read on the forward strand.
GACGTCGATGCCGACCCCGCCGAGGCGCGTGGTGGTGCCGGAGAAGTACTGGTCCACCAGCTCCTGCGAGAGGCCGACGGCCTCGAAGCACTGGGCGCCCGCGTACGACGACACCGTCGAGATGCCCATCTTGGACATGATCTTCAGCACGCCCTTGCCGAGCCCCTTGATGAGGTTCCGCGTGGCCTTCTCCGGCGTGACGCCCGTGAGCATGCCGCTGCGCACGAGGTCCTCGCACGACTCCATGGCCAGGTACGGGTTGACCGCCGAGGCGCCGTACCCGATGAGCAGCGCGATGTGGTGCACCTCGCGCACGTCGCCGGCCTCGACGACGATGCCGACCTTCATCCGGGTCTGGCGGCGGATGAGGTGGTGGTGCACGGCCGCGATCATGAGGAGCGACGGGATGGGCGCGAGGTCGCGGGTGGAGTCGCGGTCGGACAGCACGATGAAGCGCGCGCCGTGCTCGATGGCGCGGTCGACCTCGTCGCACATCGCGTCGATGCGCTTCTGCATGGCGAGCGGGCCGTCGTCGACGCGGTACAGGCCGCTGACGATCGTGGTGGTGCGGCTGCCCGGCCGGTGGTCGATGTGGATGACCTTCGCGAGCTCGTCGTTGTCGATCACCGGGAAGTCGAGCACGACCTGCTCGGCGTGCTCGGGCCCGGCGTCGAGGAGGTTCCGCTGCGGGCCGAGGCCGAGGCGGAGGCTGGTGACGACCTCCTCCCGGATGGAGTCGAGCGGCGGGTTCGTGACCTGCGCGAACTGCTGCGTGAAGTAGTCGAAGAGCAGGCGCGGCCGCTGCGAGAGCACGGCGATGGGGGTGTCGGAGCCCATGGCGCCGAGGGGCTCGGCGCCGACCTTCGCCATGGGCATGAGCAGCATCCGCACCTCCTCCTCCGTGTAGCCGAAGGTGCGCTGGCGCCGGACCACCGAGGCGGGCGTGTGCACGATGTGCTCCCGCTCGGGGAGGTCGGCGAGGTGGATCCGGTTGCGGAGCCACTCCCCCCACGGCGCGCTGGCCGCGAGCTCGGACTTGATCTCGTCGTCCTCGATGATGCGGCCGGCGTCGGTGTCGACGAGGAACATCTTGCCGGGGCGCAGGCGGCCCTTCCGCGCGATGCGCGCGGGGTCGATCTCGAGCACGCCGATCTCGCTGCCGAGCACGACGAGGCCGTCGTGCGTCACGAGGTAGCGGCCCGGGCGCAGGCCGTTGCGGTCGAGGGTGGCGCCGACGAGCGTGCCGTCGGTGAACGTGAGCGCGGCCGGGCCGTCCCACGGCTCCATGACCATGGAGTGGTACTCGTAGAAGTCGCGGCGGACCGGGTCGATGTCGGTCTGCTTCTCCCACGCCTCGGGGACCATCATCATCATCGCGTGCGGCAGGCTGCGGCCGCTGAGGCTGAGGAGCTCGAGCACCTCGTCGAACGACGCGGAGTCGCTCGCGCCCGGCGTGACGATGGGCAGGAGGGGCGACAGGTCGCCGAGCAGCTCCGACTCGAGCTGGGACTGGCGGGCGCGCATCCAGTTGCGGTTGCCCGCGACGGTGTTGATCTCGCCGTTGTGCGCCATCATCCGCAGCGGCTGCGCGAGCGGCCACGAGGGGAACGTGTTGGTGGAGTACCGGGAGTGCACGATGGCGAGCTTGGAGGCGAAGCGCTCGTCGGAGAGGTCCGGGTAGAAGGGCTCCAGCTGGAGCGTCGTGACCATGCCCTTGTAGACGAGCGTGCGCGAGGACAGCGAGATGAAGTACGCGCCGAGCTCCCGCTCCGCGCGCTTGCGCAGACGGAAGGCGAGGCGGTCGAGGGCGAGGCCCTCGGGGCGGTCCGCGGCGTCCGCGGGCGCGTCGGCGGTGAGGAAGAGCTGGCGGAACGCGGGCATCGCCTTGCGTGCCAGGTTGCCGAGGTGCGACGGGTCGACGGGCACCTCGCGCCAGCCGAGCACGCGCAGGCGCTCGGACGCGGCGATGCGCTCGATGCCGGCCTGCAGCTCCTCGCGCTCGGCGTCGTCGACGGGCAGGAAGGCCATGCCGACCGCGTACTCCCCCATCGGCGGCAGTTCGAAGCCCACGACGCCGCGGAGGAACGCGTCGGGGATCTGCGTCATGAGGCCCGCGCCGTCGCCGGTGCCGGCGTCGGAGCCGATGGCGCCGCGGTGCTCGAGGTTCCGGAGCGCGCCGAGGGCGTTGACGATGATGTCGTGGCCGGGCGTGCCGCGGAGCGTGGCCACCATGGCCAGCCCGCAGGCGTCCTTCTCGAACGCCGGGTCGTACAGGCCCTGCTTCGCGGGGAACGCGCCGCCGGGAGGGGAGGTGGAGGAGAACGCCATGGGAACCGTCCTAGATGCACTGCGGAGGGACGTCGCTGGCCCTGTGGTGGGGACCGCCTCGCGGGAGGAGGCGGTGACCGCGGGGGTGCCCGCGCTGGGGACTAGGCGCGTCCGCTTGTGGCGGGGAGAGCGTGGGAGTCCGACCCGGTGGATGCCCGCTCGGCGTCGCCGTCGGTGAAATCCGATTCCGTGTACACCGATGCTACCTCGCCGTCGCGGCCCGCCTTCGCGCGCGCGCTTACGTCATCCGGGGTGCGGCCGGGCAGGTACGGGCTCGGCTCGCTGCCGACGTGCCGCCGGGTCTGCACGAGGAACAGCACGAGACCGATCGCGACGGCGATGAAGGCCGCCCACACGTTGGTGCGGATGCCGAGGATGATCTCGCTCGGATCGATGCGGATGGACTCGAAGACCATGCGCCCGAGCCCGTACCACATGAGGTACACGGCGAGGCCGCGGCCCCACTGCAGGCGCACGGCGCGGCCCAGCAGCATGATGAACAGCGCGCCCGCGACGTTCCAGACGATCTCGTACAGGAACGTGGGGTGGAAGAGCGTGCCGGCGGGGAGGCCCGCGGGGAAGGCGGCGTTGGTCGCGTCGACCTCGAGGCCCCAGGGCAGCGTGGTCGGGGTGCCGAACAGCTCCTGGTTGAAGTAGTTGCCCATGCGGCCGGCGGCCTGCGCGAGCAGGAGGCCGGGCGCCAGCGCGTCGGCGAAGGTCCAGAAGCGGACGCCCGTCCACTTGGAGCCGAGCCACACGCCCACGGCGCCGCCGAGGAGCGCGCCGAAGATGGCGATGCCGCCCTCCCAGACGTAGAGCACGCGCCACAGGTTCGCACCCTCGTAGAAGTAGTCGCCCGGGTGCGTGAGCACGTGGAACGCGCGGGCGCCGACGATGCCGAGCACGAGCGCGCACAGCGTGAAGTCGATGACCGTGCCCGACTCCACGCCGCGCGCCACGAGGCGGCGGTTGGTGAGGAAGGCCGCGATGAGGATGCCGACGAGGATGCACACGGCGTACGCGTGGATCACGAAGGTGAGCGGGAGGTCCACGCCGAGGCCCTGGAGCCACGCCGTGACGTCGAACCGGGTGTCGGACGGATCCGGGCTGGGGATGCTCATCGGGACGAACAACGGATGGCGCTCACTTTCGCAGGGGGGTCGGCGGGCGCGGCGGGACCGCGGGCCGGGGGCTACTGTAGCGCGGTTCCGCGCGCGAGATCCGCCGCGGCGCGGGCGACGCCGGGCACCCCGCCGTCGGCCAGCGCCGCCACGAGGGCGGATCCGACGATGGCGCCGTCGGCGTAGTCGAGGACCTCGCGGACCTGGTCGCCCGTGGAGATGCCGATGCCGACGCACGCGCTCGTGGAGCCGGCGTCGCGCAGGCGCGCGACGAGCCCGCGGGCCGCCTGGTCGACGTCCTGGCGTGCGCCCGTGATCCCCATGGTGGAGACGGCGTACACGAAGCCGCGGCTGCGCTCGACGGCCTGGTGCAGGCGCGCCTCGCTCGAGGACGGGGCCGCCAGGAACACGCGGTCGAGGCCCGTGCGCTCGGAGGCGGCGAGCCAGTCGGCGCCCTCGTCGGGGATGAGGTCGGGCGTGATGAGGCCGGCCCCGCCCGCCGCGACGATGTCGTCGGCGAAGCGCTCGACCCCGTACTGCACGACCGGGTTCCAGTACGTCATGAGGAGGACCGGCGCGTCCACGCGCTGCGTGATGGCGTGGAGCGCGTCGAAGCCGTCGCGGAGGCGGAAGCCCTGGGCGAGCGCGGTCTGGGTGGCGCGCTGGATGACGGGGCCGTCCATGACCGGATCGCTGTAGGGCAGGCCGAGCTCGATGACGTCGACGCCGTTCTCGACGAGGGCGACGGCCGCCTCGATGCTCGTGGCGACGTCCGGGAATCCGACGGGCAGGTAGCCGACGAGCGCGCCGGACCCCTGCTCGCGGCGGAGGGCGATGGCCCGCTCGACCGGGCTGGCGACGGGCGGCGCCGCGTGGGCCGTCACGACTGCTCCGCCCCGGCGTCGATGAGGTCGAAGTAGGCCCCGGCCGTCTCCATGTCCTTGTCGCCGCGACCGCTCAGGTTGATGAGGATGATCGCGTCCGGGCCCAGCTCCTTGCCGAGCTCGAGCGCGCCCGCGAGCGCGTGCGCGGACTCGATGGCGGGGATGATGCCCTCCGTGCGGCTGAGCAGGCGGAGCGCGCTCATGGCCTGGTCGTCCGTGACGGGACGGTAGGTGGCGCGGCCGAGGTCCGACAGCCACGAGTGCTCGGGACCGACGCCCGGATAGTCGAGTCCCGCGGAGATCGAGTGCGAGTCGATGGTCTGCCCGTCCTCGTCCTGGAGGAGGTAGCTGCGGGCGCCGTGCAGCATGCCCGGCCGGCCCTTGGTGATGGTGGCCGCGGTGCGCGGGGTCTCCGCGCCGTCGCCGCCGGCCTCGAACCCGTAGAGGGCCACGTCGGCGTCGTCGAGGAAGGCGTGGAAGATGCCGATGGCGTTGGATCCGCCGCCCACGCACGCGGCGACGGCGTCGGGCAGCCGGCCGGTGAGCGCGAGGACCTGCTCGCGCGCCTCCTCGCCGATGACCTTCTGCAGGTCGCGGACCATGGCCGGGAACGGATGCGGTCCCGCGACCGTGCCGAAGACGTAGTTCGTGGTCTCGACGTTGGTGACCCAGTCGCGCATGGCGTCGTTGATGGCGTCCTTGAGGGTGCGGGAGCCGGAGCGGACGGGCACGACCTCGGCGCCGAGCAGGCGCATCCGGGCCACGTTGAGCGCCTGGCGCTCGGTGTCGACCTCGCCCATGTAGATGACGCAGTCGAGCCCGAAGAGCGCCGCCGCGGTCGCGGTGGCGACGCCGTGCTGGCCGGCGCCCGTCTCCGCGATGATGCGCTTCTTGCCGATCTTCTTCGTGAGCAGCGCCTGGCCGAGCACGTTGTTGATCTTGTGGGAGCCGGTGTGGTTGAGGTCCTCGCGCTTGAGGATGATGCGGGCGCCGCCGGCGTGCTCGGCGAAGCGCGGCACCTCGGTGATGAGGGACGGCCGGCCGGTGTACGTGCGGTGCAGCTCCTGGAGCTCCGCGATGAAGGCCGGGTCGACCTTCAGCTCCTCCCACGCCTCCGCGAGCTCGTCGAGCGCGGCCACGAGCGACTCGGGGACGTACCGCCCGCCGAAGTCGCCGAAGTACGGGCCGGTCGCGCTGCGGAGGTCCGTCACGGGCGCGCCTCCAGGAACTCCGTCAGGGTGCGGACGGGATCGCCGGTGACGAGCGCCTCGCCCACCAGCACGACGTCGGCCCCGGAGCGGCGGTAGTGCGCCACGTCGTCGGCGGTCTTCACCGCGGACTCGGCGATGCGGATGACGCCGGACGGGATGGAGTCGGCCAGCGAGCCGAACAGGTCGCGGTCGAGCTCGAAGGTGGTGAGGTTGCGGGCGTTGACGCCGACGACCTGGGCGCCGAGGTCGAGGGCGCGCGACACCTCCTCGGCGGAGTGGGTCTCGACGAGCGCGGTCATGCCGAGCTCGTTGACGAGCGCGTGCAGCTCGACGAGCGTCTTCTGGTCGAGCGCGGCGACGATGAGGAGCACGAGGTCGGCGCCGGACGCGCGGGCCTCGAGCACCTGGTACGCCTCGCCGATGAAGTCCTTGCGGAGCACGGGGATGGAGACCGTGTCGCGGACCTGCTCGAGGTCGTGCAGGGAGCCGCCGAACTTGCGGCCCTCGGTGAGCACGCTGATGGCGCTGGCGCCGCCGGTCTCGTAGCGGGACGCGAGGAGCGCGGGATCGGGGATCTCGGCGAGGGCGCCGCGCGAGGGGCTCGAGCGCTTGACCTCGGCGATGATCTTGACGCGGTCGGCCGGCGCGAGCGCGCTGAGGACGTCGAGCGCGGCGGGCCGGGCGAGGGCCGCGGCCTCCACCTCGGCGAGCGGGCGGGTCTCGCGGCGCGTGGCCGCGTCCTCCAGGGCGCCGGCGAGCAGGTCGCCGAGCATCAAGAGTGCGCCTTCGTGGGCGAGGTGCGGTGCCCGTCGACGCCGTAGCCCATCTTCTTCATGATGCCGCCGACGGCGAAGCCGACCAGGACCAGGCCCGCGGAGGCCCACACGACGGGCGCGAGGGAGAACCAGAAGGCGATGGTGCCCACGGCGAAGCCGATGAGCGCGATGACGACCGCCGTCCAGGCCGCCGGCGAGTTGCCGTGGCCGGTGTCTGCTGACTCTGTGGACATGCGTGCTCCTCCTGGGTCGTGCGGGTGGGATCGGGGTCGAGTCTACCGTGCGGCGTCGGGGCGGCCGTCGGCCTGGGGAGCGTCCTCGGCCGGGTCGCCGGCCTCGCGGCGGGTGGGGTCGGCGCCGCCGCTCAGGCTGTCCCAGGCGGCCACCGGGTCCTCGGTGGGGACGATGCGGCGGGCCGGCGCGTCGGCGGCCGCGTCGTAGCGCGAGCGGCCCGTGGGCCAGCGCGGGCCCGTGATCGCGACGAGCACGCCGGTGAGCGCCGACGCGATGCCGGCCACCAGGGTCACCGGACCCCAGGGCGTGGTGGTCCAGCCGACGACGAGGTCGGCGACGGGCGCGGATCCGGCGACGCCCGTGACGGTCGTGACCGCTCCCTCGCCGGCCTGCACGGGACCGGAGACCGCGGCGAGGGCCGTGACGGCGACCGTGGCGCCGATGAGGACCTGCAGGATCCCGAGCACCACGCGCAGCGCCCGGCCGGCGATCGCGAGCGCCCCGGCGAGGGCGAGGCTCGACAGCGCGAGGGCGCTGAGCGCGGGCGCCGCGACGCTCCCCGCGACCGGGACGAGCGCGGGCGCCTGGCCGCCGATGCGGAGCGTCGACCAGTCCTGCGACCAGCCGAGGAACGTGGCCGCGCTGGTGGCCAGGACGAGCAGGAGGGCGAGGGACTTCGTGCGGCGGGTGACGCGCATCAGCGCACGCGCCGCATGGCCTCGGCGACCGCGACCGCGCGCAGCGGCGCCGCCGCCTTGTTCTGCGACTCGAGGTACTCCGCGTCGGGGTCGGAGTCGGCGACCATGCCGCCGCCGGCCTGCACGTGGGCGACGCCGTCCACGATGGTGGCGGTGCGGATCGCGATGGCGAGGTCGGCGTCGCCCGCGAAGTCGAAGTAGCCCACCACTCCCCCGTAGACGCCGCGCTGCGCGGGCTCGAGCTCGTCGATGATCTGCAGCGCGCGCGGCTTGGGCGCCCCCGAGAGGGTGCCGGCCGGGAAGGTGGCGCGGAAGACGTCGATGCTCGAGACGCCGGGCCGGAGCGTGCCCTCGACCGAGCTGACGAGGTGCATGATGTGGCTGAACCGCTCGACGCGCATGAACTCGGTGACCTCGACGGATCCGGGGGCGCACGCCTTGAGCATGTCGTTGCGCGCGAGGTCCACCAGCATGAGGTGCTCGGCGCGCTCCTTCGGGTCGGCGAGGAGCGACTCCTCGTGGGCGACGTCCTCCTCCACGGTCCCGCCACGCGGACGCGAGCCCGCGATGGGGTGCATGTAGACGTGGTCGTCGGTGACGGTGACGAGCGCCTCGGGCGAGGATCCGACGATGGAGTACGGCTTCCCGTCGGCGTCCTCGAGCGTGAGCAGGTACATGTAGGGGCTCGGGTTGAGCACGCGCAGGATGCGGTAGACGTCGATCGGCTCGGCCGTGGTCGGCTGGTCGAAGCGCTGCGAGACCACGACCTGGAACACGTCGCCCTCGTGGATGTGGTGCTTGCTGCGCGCGATGGCCTCGTGGAAGTCCGCGGGCTGCGTGCGGAGCGTGGGCGACGGCTGCGCCTGCAGGTCGACGTCGGCGAGGAAGGTCTCGGCGGGGCGGGCGAGGTCGGCCTGCATGCGGTCGAGGCGCGCCTGCGCGTCCGCCCACATGGCGTCCTCGTCGTCGACGCCGTCGTTGAGGGCGGTGGCGACGAGCGTGACGGTTCCGCGGCGGTGGTCGAGGACGGCGAGCTCGGAGACGAAGCTCAGGGCCTGGCCGGGCACGGGCACCTCGGCCGGCGGACGGTCCGGCAGGCGCTCGATCTGGCGCACGGCCTCCCAGCCGATGAAGCCCACGAGGCCGCCGGTGAGGGGCGGCAGGCCCGGGATGCGCGGGGTCTCCCAGCGCGCGTAGAGCGCGGCGAGGGCGGCGAGCGGGCCGTCGGGCGCGTCGTCGCCGAGGGCGCGCCGCGCGTCGACGCCGTAGTCGAGCCAGCAGGCCTCGTCGCCCTGCTGCGTGAGCACGCCGAAGGACGAGACGCCGACGAACGAGAACCTCGTCCAGATGCCGCCCTGGCCGGCGGACTCGAGCAGGAAGCTGCCGGGGCGTCCGGCGGTGAGCTTGCGGTGCACGCCCACGGGGGTCTCGCCGTCCGCGAAGACCTCGCGGAGCACGGGGATCACGCGGTGGTCGGCGGCGAGGGCGCGGAAGCCGTCGCGCGTGGTGGTGCCGGGCGCTGCGGCGGATGCGCCGGGGCGCGGGGTCTCGCTCATGGGGTGGGCCCTTCGTCGGCGGCGGGGCGCGCGCCCGGGACGGGGTGGAGGTGGTCCGCGTCGAAGCAGGTGCGCGTGCCGGTGTGGCAGGCCACTCCTACCTGGTCGACCTGGACGAGGACCGTGTCGCCGTCGCAGTCGAGCGCCGCGTCGCGCACGTACTGGGCGTGCCCGGAGGTGTCGCCCTTCCGCCAGTACTCGCTCCGGGAGCGGGACCAGAAGGTGACGCGGCCGGTGGTGAGCGTGCGGCGGAGCGCCTCGCGGTCCATGTAGCCGAGCATGAGCACCTCGCGCGTGTCGTGCTGCTGGATCACCGCGGGCAGCAGCCCGTCGTCGGCGAAGGAGGCGCGGGCCAGGATCCCGTCGACGTCCGGGCTCGCGGCGGGCCCGCTCATCGCCTGACCACCCGTCCGGCGTCGGCGAGGGCGCCCTTGACGTCGCCGATGGTGAACCGGCGGGAGTGGAAGACGCTCGCGGCGAGCACGGCGTCGGCGCCGGCCTCGATCGCGGGCGCGAAGTGGTCGAGCTCGCCCGCGCCGCCCGAGGCGATCACCGGCACGCGGCTCGCGGCGCGCATCGCGGCGACGAGCTCGAGGTCGAAGCCGTCGCGCGTGCCGTCGGCGTCGATGGAGTTGACGAGCAGCTCGCCGGCGCCGCGCTCCACGGCCTCGCGGGCCCAGGCGACGGCGTCGATGGTCGTGCGCGTGCGGCCGCCGTGCGTCGTGACCACGAAGCCGGACGCGGTGTCGCCGCGGGTCACGTCGAGCGAGAGGACGCAGACCTGCGCGCCGAACCGGTCGGCGATCTCGCCCACGAGGTCGGGCCGGGCGATGGCCGCGCTGTTGACGCCGATCTTGTCGGCGCCGCTCGCGAGGAGCCGCGCCACGTCGTCGGCGCTGCGCACTCCCCCGCCGACCGTCAGCGGGATGAAGACCTGCTCGGCGGTCGCGCTCACGACGTCGTACATCGTGGAGCGGTCCTCGACCGTGGCCGTGACGTCGAGGAACGTGAGCTCGTCGGCGCCCTGCTCGTAGTAGAGGCGCGCGAGCTCGACGGGGTCGCCCGCGTCCTGCAGGTCGAGGAAGTTGACGCCCTTGACGACGCGGCCGGCGGCCACGTCGAGGCAGGGGATCACGCGGACGGCGAGGTCGCCGGAGGACGGGGACCCGGGCACGGGGCGATCGGCGGCCACGTCAGATCCGGGCGGCGTGGATGGGGCTGACCAGGATCGCGCGCGCGCCGACCTCGTGCAGCCGGTCCATGATCTGGTTCGTGTCGTCGCGCGGCACCATCGAGCGCACGGCGACCCACGCGGGATCCTGCAGCGGCGAGATGGTGGGCGACTCGATGCCGGGGGTGATGGCCGTGGCGGCGTCGAGCAGGTCGAGCGGCACGTCGTAGTCCATGAGCACGTAGCGGCGCGCGACGAGCACGCCCTCGAGGCGGCGGAGGAGCGTGGCGGCGCCGGGCTTCTCCTCGGCGCCCGAGATGAGCACGGCGGTGGAGCGGAGGATCACCGGGCCGAAGATCTCGAGGCCGGCCTTGCGGAGCGTGGTGCCCGTCTCGACGACGTCGGCGATGGCATCCGCGACGCCGAGCTGGATGGCGGACTCCACGGCGCCATCGAGGCGGATGAGCTGCGCCTCCACGCCGTGCTCGCGCAGGAACCCGCCCACGAGGACGGGGTAGCTGGTGGCGATGCGCACCCCGGCGAGGTCGGCCAGGTCGGAGAACCGGCCGACGGGGCCCGCGAAGCGGAACGTGGATCCCGCGAAGCCGAGCTCCGCGGTCTCCGCCGCCTCGGACGCGGAGTCGATGAGGAGGTCGCGGCCGGTGATGCCGACGTCGAGCGCGCCGGATCCCACGTAGGTCGCGATGTCGCGGGGGCGGAGGTAGAAGAACTCGACGTCGTTGCGCGCGTCGAGGACGTAGAGCTCCTTGGGGTCACGCCGGCCGGCGTACCCGGCCTCGGCGAGCATCTGGGCGGCGGTCTCGGCGAGCGAGCCCTTGTTGGGCACGGCGACACGGAGCATGGGGATCACTTCTTCCGATGGAGGGGACGACGCGGGTGACGGGGCGCGTCACAGATGTCGGCCGACGTCCTCCAGGGTGAGCCCGCGCGCGATCATCATGACCTGCACGTGGTACAGCAGCTGCGAGATCTCCTCGGCCGCGCGGTCGTCGGACTCGTGCTCGGCGGCCATCCAGACCTCGGCGGCCTCCTCGACGACCTTCTTGCCGATCGCGTGCACGCCGCCGTCGAGCTCGCGGACGGTGCCGGACCCCTCGGGCCTCTCGGCGGCGATGCGGGTGAGCTCGCCGAACAGGTCATCGAAGGTCTTCACGTGCTCCAGGGTACAGGCGCGCGAGGGCGCCCCCGGCACGACGACGGGAGGCCGGGAGCGCGATGCTCCCGGCCTCCCGGTGGTGGTGCCGCTGCCGCGGCGGACGGCTCGCTAGCCGACGCCCTGCAGGTCGATCACGAAGATCAGGGTGCGGCCGGAAAGGCGGTGTCCGCCGCCCGCGGGGCCGTAGGCGAGCTCCGGCGGCACGACGAGCTGGCGGCGTCCGCCGACCTTCATGCCGGGGATGCCCTGCTGCCAGCCGGCGATGAGGCTGCGGAGGGGGAAGCGCACGGACTGGCCGCGGCTCCAGGACGAGTCGAACTCCTCGCCGGTCTCGTAGTCGACGCCGAGGTAGTGCACGTCGACTGTGTCACCGGGCTGGGCCTCGGGGCCGTCGCCCACGGTGACGTCGGAGATGGTGAGCTCTGCGGGGGCCGGGCCGTCGACGGGCTCGACCTCGGGCTTGGTGGTGTCGGTCATGGATCCAGTCAAGCAGATCCGCGCCGGGCCTCCGTCTAGTGCGCGTGCGTGTGGGCCTCGGCCGCGCGGCGCAGCTCGGCGATGGACGCCTCCGGGTCGCCGCCGCGGAAGACGCCGGATCCGGAGACGAACGTGTCGGCGCCGGCCTCGGCCGCGCGGCCGATGGTCTCGACGTCGATGCCGCCGTCCACCTGGAGCCAGACGTCGTGGCCGGACTCGCGGAGGCGGGAGCGGAGGGCGCGGAGCTTGGGCATCGTCTCGGGCATGAAGGACTGCCCGCCGAAGCCGGGCTCGACCGTCATCACGAGCACCTGGTCGAACTCGTGGAGGAGGTCGAGGTAGTCGTCGACGGGGGTGCCGGGCTTCAGCGCGATGCCGGCGCGCGCGCCGATCTCCCGCAGGCGCCGGGCGAGCGCGACGGGCTCGCGCGTGGCCTCGGCGTGGAAGGTGACGCTCGCGGCGCCCGCCTCCGCGAAGCCGGGGGCCCAGCGGTCGACGTCGTCGATCATGAGGTGGATGTCGAGCGGCACCGGGGTCACCTGCTGGAGGCGCTCCACCATCGGCAGGCCGAACGTGAGGTTCGGCACGAAGTGGTTGTCCATGATGTCGACGTGCACGAGGTCGGCGGTGGCGAGGCGCTGGATCTCGCGCTCGAGGTTCGCGAAGTCGGCGGACAGGATGCTCGGTTCGATGCGGACGGGCATGCCCCGACCCTACCGGCGGGTCAGCAGGGCGATGAACATGGCGTCCGTGCCGTGCCGGTGCGGCCAGAGCTGCACGCTGGATCCGCGGGTGGCGGCGTCCGGGTCGGCGTCCGGCAGCTCGAGGTCGCCGTCGGCCACCTCCTGCAGCACGGCGCGGGTGTCGAGCGCCGTGACGTCGGCGTGGCGCTGGAGCGCGGCCTGCACGATGGCGCGGGTCTCGGCGAGGTGCGGCGAGCACGTGACGTAGGCGAGGACCCCGCCGGGCGCCAGCGCGGCGATCGCCGAGTCGAGGAGCGCGGCCTGCAGGGCGCCGAGGCCCGCGACGTCGCGTGGGGTCTTGCGCCAGCGCGCCTCGGGCCGGCGGCGGAGCGCGCCGAGGCCGCTGCACGGGGCGTCGAGGAGGATCCGGTCGAAGGCGCCCGGGTGCTCCTCCCCCACGGTCGTGCCGTCGGCCTCCCACACCTCGGTGTCGCCGGGGACGGCGCGGAGGGCGTCGCGGACGAGGCCCGCGCGCGCGGGGACGAGCTCGTTCGCGGTGAGCAGGGCGCCGGACCGGCCGGCCTCCGCGGCGAGCAGCGCGGCCTTGCCGCCCGGTCCCGCGCACAGGTCGAGCCAGCGCTCGCCCGGGGTGACGGCGCGGGCGCGGCTGAGCGCGAGCGCGGCGAGCTGGGAGCCCTCGTCCTGCACGCGGACGCGGCCCTCGGCGACGCCGGGCGCGTCCATCGGGTCGCCGCCCTCGAGGTAGGCGCCCACGGGCGAGAAGGCGGCCGGCTGCTCGCCGGTCTCCTCGACGGTCGCGAGGCCGGGGAGCGCGACGAGGCTGACGGCGGGCGCGGCGTTGTCGGCGCGCAGGAGGTCCTCGAGCTCGTCGGCACGGCCCTCGCGGGCGAGCGCCTGGCGGAGGGCGCGCAGCACCCAGAGCGGATGGGAGTGCTCGAGCGCGAGCCGCTCGTCGTCGCTCGCGGCGCTGTCGAGGACGCGCTCGCGCCACTCGGCGGGCTCGGAGCGCGTGATGGTGCGGAGGACGCCGTTGACGAATCCGGTGGCGGAGCGGGATCCGACCGCGCGCGCCATGTCGACGCCCTCGTTGACGGCGGCGTGCGTGGCGACGCGCATGCTGAGGAGCTGGTGCACGGAGAGGCGCAGCACGTCGAGGATCGGCGCGTCGATCGCGGTGACGGGGCGGCCGGCGGCCAGCTCGATCACGCGGTCGTAGTAGCCGGACATGCGGAGCGTGCCGTAGGCGAGCTCGGTGGCGAGGGCGGCGTCCTGCGCGGAGAGCGCGGCACGGCGGATCCGGACGGGCAGGAGGAGGTTGGCGTACGCGTCCGACTCGCGGACCGCGCTGACGACCTCGTAGGCGACGCGGCGGGCCGGGCTCACGGTGGCGGGGCCGCCGACGTCGCCGCCGTCGCGCCCGGCCGCGCGGGAGCGGTCGTCGGGGCGGCCTCGGCCGGCGCCCGCGGGACGGCGTCCGCCCGGTCGGCGGGCGGGGGATCCGGTGCTGTCGCTCATCGTGCGGTGAGGTCCTTCCTCGTGACGCCTGGCCGTCGGTCGGCGGCGGGCGATCCTGTGCTCGGGCTCATCGGGCGGTGAGGCCCGTGCCCGTCACGCCGCGCCACCAGTCGGCGGCCGGCATGGGGTTCTTCCCGGCGGGCTGCACCTGGATGAGCTCGACCGGGTGGCTGGCGGTGCCGACGGCGACGCGGCCGTCGACGGACGCGATCGCGCCGGGGGGCAGCGGCGCGGCGTCGTGCAGGGCGGCCGCGCGGTGCACCTTGAGGCGCACGTCGTCCACGGAGGTGTGCGCGCCGGGCTCGGGCGTCACGCCGCGGATGCGCGCGAGCACCTCCCCCGCGGGCCGCGCCCAGTCGATGCGGCCGTCGTCGATCGTGGTCTTCGGCGCGAGGGTCGGCTCGCCCTCCTGCGGGCGCGCGACGGCGGTGCCCGCGCCGATGGCGTCGACCGTGCGCAGCAGGAGGTCGGCGCCCTGCTCCGCGAGCGCGTCGAGCACGTGGCCGGCCGTCTCGTGCTCGCCCGTGGGCCGCTCCTCCGTCGCGAAGACGGGACCCGTGTCCATGCCGCGCTCCAGCTGGAAGACGCTCGCGCCCGTGACGCGCTCGCCCGCCATGATCGAGCGCTGCACGGGCGCGGCGCCGCGCCAGCGGGGCAGCAGGGAGAAGTGCAGGTTGATCCAGCCCTTCGCGGGCGTCGACAGCAGCGGCTCGCGGACGAGGCCGCCGTACGCGACGATCACGCCGAGGTCGGCCCCGACCGCCGCGACGCGGGCGGTCGCCTCCTCGTCGAGGCGGTTCACGCGGAGCGTCGGGATGCCGAGGCGCTCGGCCTCCGCGGCCACGGGCGACGGGGTGAGGACGCGCTTGCGGCCGAGCGGGGCGTCGGCGCGCGTGACGACGAGGGCGACCTCGTGGCCGGACGCGGCCAGCAGCCGGAGCGAGGGCACGGCCGCGAGCGGCGTGCCGGCGAAGACGAGTCTCATCTGGGTCCATTCCGGGGGCGGCGTGCGGGGTGGGCGGGGCGGGCGGAGGAGGCGCATGCCGGGACGACGCGCCCGGGCGCTCGCGCCGCGCGGCGAGCGCGGATCAGAACAGCCCCGTGTCGTCGAACCGTACACGGAGCGGGACGGTGGGCCGGAACCCGGTGCGGCCCGCGACGGGCTTGCGGCGGCTGGAGGCGTTCTTCACGACGGCCGCTCGGAGCTCGCGCGCCGCGTCGCCGCCGCGGGCGTAGTCGAGGCGGACGATGGCGCGCACGCGGCCCTGCTCGGTGGGCACGGGACCGAGGACGTCGACGCCCTCGATCCCGTCGAGCCGCTCGACGGCCTGGCCGACCGCGTCCGGCAGCCCCTCGACGCTCGCGGCGCGCACCGCGGGCGGGAAGCGCAGGGCGCGGCGCTCGAGGAGCTCCTCGTGCGCGTAGCGCGGCTGCTGCCAGGTGGCCAGGGCGCGGGCCACCTGGCCGCCGACGCCCACGAGCATCACGGGCGCGCGGGGGGCGGCGAGGGCGGCGGCGTTGGACCACTGGCGCAGCACGTCCTCCCCCACCCGCAGGCTCTCGCGCGCGAGCATCCGCTCGCCGTCGAGGAGGAGGACCGCCCGGTAGCCGCCGGCCGCCACCGGCTCGGCGCCGCGCGTGGCGACGACGAGCCGGGACTCCGCGTCGATCTCCTGCACGTGGCGCTCGCCGTCGGCCAGCACGACCTGCACGCCGGGGAAGGCGCGGCCGAGCTCCTCCGCGGTGCGGCCGGCGCCGATGGTCACGAGGCGCAGCTCGTCGGACCCGCAGTTGGCGCACGTCCAGTCGCCCGCGAGGTGGCCGCACCAGCCGCACGTGGGCGTGCTCGTGGCGGTGGACATGCCGAGCGGACCCGTGCACACCGTGCAGCGCGCGGCCTGGCGGCAGGCGCGGCAGGCGACGAGCGGCGCGTAGCCGGGGCGCGCGACCTGGATGAGGACCGGCCCGTGCTCCACCGCGTCCTTCGCGGCGCGCCAGGCGCCCGATGGGATCCGCGCCTGCCGGGCGAAGCCCTCGTCGCCCGTCTGGGATGTCGTCGGGATCACGCGCGGCGGCCGGTTCACGGCGGGCACGACGCTCCCCAGGTGGCCGATGGCGACGAGCCGCTCGACCTCGGTGCTCCGGGAGTGCGCGAGCAGCACGAGCGCGGTGCCCTGCTGCTGGGTGCGGAGGAGCGCGACGTCGCGGGCGTGCGCGTAGGGGCTCAGCGGCTCGGCGTGCAGCGGATCGCCCTCGTCCCACATCGCCAGGAGGCCGAGGCGCGGCGCGGGCGCGTACACGGCGGAGCGGTTGCCGACGACGATGCGCGGCTCCTCGCCGAGCCCCTGGAGGAACGCGCGGTACCGGTCGGGGCCGGACTGGCGCGCGTCGGTGCGGATCACGGACCCGTCGGGCGCGTGGGCGGCGAGGGCCGCCTCGAGCTGGTCCTGGTCGCGGTAGTCCGGCACGACGAGGACGCTGCTGCGCCCCGATGCGAGCACCCGGACGGCCGCCTGCGCGAGCGTGACGGCCCAGCGGCCGGCCCACGCGCCGCCGGGCAGCTCGACGACCTCGGGGATCGCCTGGACCGCGGCCCGTCCGGATCCGTCGACGACCGCGTCGAGCGAGCCGGGCGCGTAGCCGTCGACGGGCGGGAGCGCGGCGTCCGCGAGCGGCGCCGCGGAGGGGTCGGTCGACAAGGCGCCGGCGTCCGCGATCGACTCCCCCGCGTCAGAGGCGCCGGCCGTGTCCGCCGTGCCCGATGCGTCGCCGTCGGCCGCCGCCGTGAGGGCCGCGAGGTGCGCCTTCTCGACGCGGACCTGGCGCGGCGGCACCGCCAGCCGCACCACGTCGGACGCCGTGCCCGCCTGCCGGTCGGCGACGGCGCGCGCGAGCGCCCACACCTCCGGCCGCAGCACGGGGATCGGCGACACGACCTGCTCGACCTCGCTCAGCGCGCCGTCGTAGCCCTGCCCGTCGCCGACCTCGATCACGTAGCCGTCGGCCACGCGCCCCGCGGAGCGCAGCGGCACGCGGACGCGGACGCCCGGCACGCAGGTCGCCCGCAGCGCCTCGGGCACGGCGTAGTCGAACAGCCGGTCGAGCTGCGGCAGGGGCGAGTCGACCATCACCCGCACCACGGGCGGACGCCCGTCGGCCCCGCCCGCGGGCGTCGCGGTGCCGGGCGCGGTCTCCCCCGCCGTCATCGCGCGCCCCCGGTCACGGCGCGACCCGCGCGGCTGGGCGCGTCAGAGCCCCGCGGCGCTCTGCAGGTCGGCGACACGGTCGAGCGCCTCCCAGGCGAAGTCCGGCAGCTCGCGGCCGAAGTGCCCGTAGGCGGCGGTCTGCGCGTAGATCGGGCGGAGCAGGTCGAGCTGCTCGACGATGGCCGCCGGACGCAGGTCGAAGGTCTCGCGGATGGCGCGGACGATGCGCTCCTCGGGCACGTGCGCCGTGCCGAACGTCTCGACGTAGAGGCCCACGGGCGCGGCCTTGCCGATGGCGTACGCGACCTGCACCTCGAGCCGGTCGGCGAGGCCCGCGGCGACCGCGTTCTTCGCCACCCAGCGCATGGCGTACGCGGCGCTGCGGTCGACCTTCGACGGGTCCTTGCCGCTGAACGCGCCGCCGCCGTGCCGGCTGAACCCGCCGTACGTGTCGACGATGATCTTCCGGCCGGTGAGCCCGGCGTCGCCCTTGGGGCCGCCGATCTCGAACTTGCCGGTGGGGTTGATGAGCAGGGTCGCCGCGCGCGAGTCGAGCTCGATGCCGATCTCCGCGGCCTGCGCGAGCACCGGGCGGATCACGTGCTCCTCGACCTCGCGGCGGAGGTCCTCCTGCGAGACCTGCGGGCCGTGCTGCGTGGAGAGCACGACCGTGTCGACCGTGCGCGGCACGAGGCCGTCGTAGCCGATGGTGACCTGGGTCTTGCCGTCGGGCCGGAGGTAGGGCAGCTCGCCCGAGTGGCGGACGGCCGCGAGGCGCTCGGCCAGGCGGTGCGCGAGGTAGATGGGCAGCGGCATGAAGACGGGGGTGTCGCGCGACGCGTAGCCGAACATCAGCCCCTGGTCGCCCGCGCCCTGGAGGTCGTGCGCGTCGGTGGACGCCGATCCCGACCGCGACTCGTACGAGCGGTCGACGCCCTGCGCGATGTCGGGCGACTGCGCGCCGATGGAGACCGTGACGCCGCAGTTGCTGCCGTCGAAGCCGACCTCGGAGGAGTCGTAGCCGATGTCCCGGATGCGGTCGCGGACGATCTGCGGGATGTCGACGTAGCCGGACGTGGTGACCTCGCCCGCGACGTGCACGAGGCCCGTGGTGACGAGCGTCTCGACGGCCGCGCGGCTCGTCGGGTCCTGCGCCAGGAGCGCGTCGAGGATGCTGTCCGAGATCTGGTCGCAGATCTTGTCGGGGTGGCCCTCGGTGACGGACTCGGAGGTGAACAGGCGCAGATCGGTCACAGAGGAGCTCCAGGGGATCGCGTGGCATCCGCCCGTCGCTGCCGCGGAGTCGCTACCGCGGAGCCGGGAGACCCACTACGTCGAGAATTCGATGGGCCACCTGCTCCTTGGAGCCGGAGGCCTCCGCCAGTGTATCGCCGGTCCTCGCGAGCACCGTGATGGTGTTGCGCTCCGCGGCGAACCCCTCGTACCATCCGACCCTGTTGAGGACGAGCAGGTCGCAGCCCTTCCGCGCGAGCTTCTCGCGGCCGATCCGCAGCAGCTCGTCCGGGTCCTCCTCGGTCTCCGCCGCGAAGCCGACGACGACGCGGCGCGTGCCGTCCGCGCGCGGCACGGCGGCGTCGGCGGCGAGCCGCTGGAGCACGTCGGGGTTCCGCACGAGCTCGACGGAGAGCGCGTCCCCCGCCTGCTCCTTCTTGATCTTGCCCTCGGACACGGACACCGGCCGGTAGTCGGCGACGGCCGCGGCCATGATCACGACGTCGGCATCGTCCGCCTCGCGGACCATCGCGTCGGACAGCTCGAGCGCGGTCGACACGGGCACGACGCGGACGCCCGCGGGCGCGGGCACCTCGAGGTGCGCGGCGACGAGCACGACGTCGGCGCCGCGATCGCGCGCGGCGACGGCGAGGGCGACGCCCTGCCGACCG
The DNA here is from genome assembly GCF_021922985.1 of Clavibacter michiganensis subsp. tessellarius. Lineage (NCBI taxonomy): Bacteria > Bacillati > Actinomycetota > Actinomycetes > Micrococcales > Microbacteriaceae > Clavibacter > Clavibacter tessellarius. The sequence continues at coordinate 1,134,493 of NZ_CP040788.1, forward strand.
GACGAGCGGTTGCCGAGGAAGCGCACGGGATCCAGCGGCTCGCGCGTGCCGCCGGCGGACACGAGGACGCGGCGGCCCTCCAGGTCGCGGCCGCCGGGGCGCACGGCGGCGAGGGCCGCGGCGATGACGTCCTCCACCTCGGCCATGCGGCCGGGCCCGGAGTCGGTGCCGGTGAGGCGGCCCGACGTGGGGCCGACCAGGGTGGCGCCGCGGGAGCGGAGGATCGCCGCGTTGGCCTGCGTCGCCGGGTGCTGCCACATCTCGGTGTGCATCGCGGGGGCGATGACGAGGGGCGCGCGGCTGGCGAGGATCGTGGTGCCGAGGAGGTCGTCCGAGAGGCCGAGGGCCAGGGACGCCATCGTGTGCGCGGTGGCCGGGGCGACGACGATGAGGTCGGCCTTCTGGCCGAGCGCCACGTGGCGGACCTCGGAGACCCCGTCGTAGAGGTCGCTCGTGACGGGGTTGCGGCTCACGGCCTCGAGCGTGGGCTTCCCGACGAAGCGGAGCGCCGCCTCGGTGGGCACGACGTGCACGTCGTGTCCGAGGAGGACGAGGCCCCGGACGACGCCGACCGCCTTGTAGGCGGCGATGCCGCCCGTGATCCCCACGACGACCATCACGCGGCCGCGCTCCGGGGCTCGGGGGCCGGGAGGGCGTGCGGGGTGCGGTCGGCGCGGGGCATCCGGGACGGCGGGCGGCTAGGAGGCCGCGGGCTCCACGATGGGCGTGGCGACGAGCTTGTCCTCGTTGATCTCGTGCATGGCGACCGAGAGGGGCTTGTCGTCGATGGTGGAGTCGACGAGCGGTCCGACGTTGTCGAACAGGCTGCCCTCGTGCAGGTCGGCGTAGTAGTCGTTGATCTGGCGGGCCCGCTTGGAGGCGAAGATCACGAGCGCGTACTTCGAGTCGACCTTCGAGAGGAGCTCGTCGATGGGCGGGTCGATGATGCCCTGGGTCTTGTCAACCATGGATGTGCCGCTTCCTCAATACATGGACGAAGGCCGTGCGGGTCCGGTTCACGGACCGACGGCCTTCCTGGTCTTCATCAATTCTACGACCTCGCGCGCGGCCTCCGCGACATCGCGGTTCACGACGAGGTGGTCGAACTCGTCCTGGGCGGCCAGCTCGACCTTCGCGGTGTCGAGCCGGCGCTGCTGCTCCTCCGGCCCCTCGGTGCCGCGGCCGACCAGGCGGCGCACGAGCTCCTCCCAGGTGGGCGGCAGCAGGAACACGAGCCGGGCCTCCGGCATCGCGGCCTTCACCTGGCGCGCGCCCTGGATGTCGATCTCGAGCAGGACGCTCCGGCCCTCGGCCAGCGCCACGTCGATGGGCGCGCGCGGCGTCCCGTAGCGGTGCGCGTTGTGCACGGTCGCCCACTCCAGGAGCTCGCGCTCGTCGACCATGCGGTCGAACTCGGCGTCGGACACGAAGTAGTAGTTGACGCCCTCGACCTCGCCGGGGCGCGGCGCGCGCGTGGTGGCCGAGACGGAGAGCAGGACGTCGGGCTCGTTCTCGCGGATGAAGGTGGAGACGGTGCCCTTGCCGACGGCGGTGGGGCCCGCGAGCACGACGAGGCGGCTCGGCTCCACGATCTGCTTGGCGGCCTGCCAGTCCTCGAGGAACCGGGTGAGGCGCACCCGCTGGTGCACGCCGAGGCCGCCGAGGCGCTTGGCGGTGGAGATGCCGAGGTCGCCGAGGATCCGCTCGAGCTTGGTGGGGCCGATGTTCGGGATGCTCGTGAGGAACTCGGTGACGCGGAGGGTGGCCTCGGCGCGACGGGCGGGGTCCGCGGACGCGTCGAGCACGCCGAGCGGGGTGCGCTCCCCCGTGACGATGTCGTGCTTCACCTCGGCGCGCGCCCGACGCGCGGCGACCGCGGCCTGGGACGCGGCGACGCGGTCGACCTCGGGTGGTTCGGGCCTCATGGGAGCGCCTCTCTGAGTCGTCCGGCGTGGTCGGTGACGGCCTCCGCGACGCGCCGTGGCCCTGCCGCGAGGATACTCCGGGACGCGCTCGCGACCACAACGCCGGCGGCCGGACCGAACAGCTTCCGGACATCGCCGAGCAGCGCGCCCTGGTGGCCGAAGCCGGGGGCCAGGATCGGCGTGCGGGTGAGGCGGGCCAGGTCGAGCCCCGCCTCGGCGGCGTCGACGGTCGCGCCGATCACGAGGCCGAAGGCGCCGGGATCCGCGGACGGGTCGTCCGTCGGGCCGTTGGCGGCGACGGCGGCGTCCTGGATCCCGCGCGCGACCGTGCGGTCGGCGCCCGCGGATCCGTCGCCGGGCAGCAGCGCCCGCTGGAGCTCGCGCGCCTCCGGGTTCGAGGTGGCGGCGAGGACGAAGACGCCCGCGCCCCACGCGTCGGCGGCGGCGCGGACGCCGTCGAGGGACCCGACGCCCGTGTACGCGGTGAGGGTCACGGCGTCGGCGCGGAGCGGGCTGTCGGGCGCGAGCCACGCGGCGCCGTACGCGTCGACCGTGGAGCCGATGTCGCCGCGCTTGGCGTCCGCGATCACCAGGAGGCCGGCGTCGCGCGCGGCGGCGAGCACGCGCTCGAGGGCGGCGTACCCGGCGGATCCGTGGCGCTCGAAGAACGCCACCTGCGGCTTGACGATCCCCGCCCGCTCGGCGGTCGCGTCCACGACGCGCAGCCCGAACTCCTCGAGGCCGCGCGCGTCGTCGGCGAGGCCCCAGGCGTCGAGGAGCGACCGGTGCGGGTCGATCCCGACGCACAGCTGGCCGTGCTCGCGGAACGCCCGCGCGAGGCGCGCGCCGAACGGCGGGACGACCTGCGTCGCCCCGCCGTCGGCGGTCGTCACCTGCGGGCCTCGCGGGCGATCGCGTAGTCCTGCAGGCTCGTCACGTCGAACCCGGCGCGGATGGCGTCGAACGAAGCGACCGCGGCCGTGAGCTGCGCGATGGTCGTGAACAGCGGCTTGTCCGCCGCCACGGCCGCCGCGCGGATCTCGTAGCCGTCCGCGCGGGCGGTGCGGCCCGACGGGGTGTTGATGACGACGTCGACCTCGTCGCGGTTGATGAGGTCGACGATCGACGGCGAGTCCCCCGCCGCCGGCGTCTCGCTGTACTTGCGCACGACGCGCGTCTGGATCCCGTTGCGGCTGAGGATCTCGGCCGTGCCCTCGGTCGCGAGCACCTCGAATCCGAGCTGCTGGAGGCGCAGCACCGGCAGCACGATGGAGCGCTTGTCGCGGTCGGCGACCGAGACGAACACCGTGCCGGAGAGCGGGAGGCCGCCGAACGCCGCCTCCTGGCTCTTCGCGAACGCGCGCGGGAAGTCGCGGTCGATGCCCATGACCTCGCCGGTGGAGCGCATCTCCGGGCCGAGCACGGAGTCGACGATGAGGCCGTCCTTCGTGCGGAACCGCTTGAAGGGCAGCACGGCCTCCTTCACGGCGACGGGCGAGTCCATCGGCACGTCGGATCCGTCGCGCTCGGGCAGGAGGCCGGAGGCCTTCAGCTCCGCGATGGACGTGCCGACCATGACGAGCGACGCCGCCTTCGCGAGCGGGATGCCGAGCGCCTTGGAGACGAACGGCACCGTGCGGCTCGCGCGCGGGTTCGCCTCGAGGACGTAGAGCACGCCCGCGCCGATGGCGAACTGCACGTTGAGGAGGCCGCGCACGCCCACGCCCTCGGCGATGGCGCGCGTGGCGTCGACGACCTGCTGGATCTGGCCGCGGCCGAGGGTGACGGGCGGGAGCGTGCAGCTCGAGTCGCCCGAGTGGATGCCGGCCTCCTCGATGTGCTCCATGACGCCGCCGACGTACAGCTCGGTGCCGTCGTAGATGGCGTCGATGTCGATCTCGATGGCGTCGTCGAGGAACCGGTCGATGAGGAGGGGCTTGCCCGCGCCGATGATGCCCTGGTCGGCCATGCGGAGGAAGTAGTCGTGCAGCGTGGCGGTGTCGAAGACGATCTCCATGCCGCGGCCGCCGAGCACGTAGCTCGGGCGGACGAGCACGGGGTAGCCGATCTCCTCGGCGACGACCACGGCCTCGTCGATCGCGACCGCCGTGCCGTTGCGCGGCGCCACGAGGCCCGCGGCGTCGAGGATGCCGGAGAACAGGCCCCGCTCCTCCGCGAGGTCGATGGCCGACGGGCTCGTGCCGAGGATCGGGACGCCCGCGGCCTCGAGGCCCTTGGCGAGCCCGAGCGCGGTCTGGCCGCCGAGCTGCACGACGACGCCGACGAGCTCGCCCGCCTGCTGCTCCGCGTGCACGATCTCGAGCACGTCCTCGAGCGTCAGCGGCTCGAAGTAGAGCCGGTCGCTCGTGTCGTAGTCGGTGGAGACCGTCTCCGGGTTGCAGTTGATCATGATCGTCTCGAAGCCCGCGTCGGACAGCGCGAAGGACGCGTGCACGCACGAGTAGTCGAACTCGATGCCCTGGCCGATGCGGTTCGGGCCCGAGCCCAGGATGATCACCTTGCGGCGGTCCGACGGCACGATCTCCGTCTCGGAGTCGTAGCTGGAGTAGTGGTACGGCGTGAGCGCGGGGAACTCGCCGGCGCACGTGTCGACCGTCTTGAACACCGGGCGGATGCCCGCGGCGTGGCGCGCGTCGCGCACCTCCTGCTCGGAGACCCCGCGGATCTCGGCGATCTGCGCGTCCGAGAAGCCGTGGTCCTTGGCCTCGCGGAGCGTCTCCGCGTCGAGGGACCCCGCGTCGCGCACGGCGTCGGCGACCTCGTTGATCAGCACGATCTGGTCGACGAACCAGGGGTCGATCTTCGTGGCGTCGAAGACCTGCTCGGCCGTTGCGCCCGCGCGGAGCGCCTGCTGCACCGTGACGATGCGGCCGTCGGTGGGCGTGCGGCTCACCTCGAGCAGCTCGTCGACCGAGCGGGTCTCCGGGCCCCAGTGGAAGGAGGATCCGCGCTTCTCGAGCGAGCGCAGCGCCTTCTGGAGGGCGGTCGAGTAGTTGCGGCCGATGGCCATGGCCTCGCCGACCGACTTCATGGTGGTGGTGAGCTCGGCGTCGGCGGCCGGGAACTTCTCGAACGCGAAGCGCGGCACCTTCACGACCACGTAGTCGAGCGTGGGCTCGAAGCTCGCGGGCGTGACCTTGGTGATGTCGTTGGGGATCTCGTCCAGCCGGTAGCCGATGGCGAGCTTCGCCGCGATCTTCGCGATCGGGAAGCCCGTGGCCTTCGACGCGAGCGCGCTCGAGCGGGAGACGCGCGGGTTCATCTCGATGACGATGAGGCGGCCGTTCGTGGGGTCCACCGCGAACTGGATGTTGCAGCCGCCGGTGTCGACGCCCACGCGGCGGATGATGTCGATGCCGATGTCGCGCATGTGCTGGTACTCGCGGTCGGTGAGCGTGAGGGCGGGCGCGACCGTGATCGAGTCTCCCGTGTGCACGCCGACGGGGTCGACGTTCTCGATGGAGCAGACGACGACCGTGTTGTCGGCCGTGTCCCGCATGAGCTCGAGCTCGTACTCCTTCCAGCCGAGGATCGACTCCTCGAGGAGCACCTCGGTGGTGGGGCTCGACTGCAGGCCGTCGGCGACCATCCGCTCGAGCTCCTGGCGGGTGTGCGCGAAGCCGGAGCCGAGGCCGCCCATGGTGAAGGACGGGCGGATCACGAGCGGGTAGCCGAGGTCCTCGGCGAACTCCACGGCCTGCTCGAGCGTCTTCGCGACGTGCGAGCGGGCGACGTCGGCGCCGGACTCGATGACGAGGTCCTTGAAGAGCTGGCGGTCCTCGCCCTTCTGGATGGCCTCGACCTTCGCGCCGATGAGCTCCACGCCGTGCTTGGCGAGGATCCCGAGCTCGTCGAGGCGGATGGCGGCGTTGAGGGCGGTCTGGCCGCCGAGGGTCGGGAGCACCGCGTCGGGACGCTCCTTGATGATGATCTTCTCGAGCACCTCGCTCGTGATCGGCTCGATGTAGGTCGCGTCGGCGAAGCCCGGGTCGGTCATGATCGTGGCGGGGTTCGAGTTCACGAGGATGACGCGCACGCCCTCCTCGCGCAGCACGCGGCAGGCCTGCGTGCCCGAGTAGTCGAACTCGGCGGCCTGGCCGATGACGATCGGCCCGGAGCCGATGACGAGGACGCTGTTGATGTCGTCGCGCTTGGGCATTACACGGTCTCCTGGGGGGTCGCGGCGGATGCGGGGGCGTCGCCCGCGGCGTGGATCAGCTCGATGAACCGGTCGAAGAGGTACGACGAGTCGTGGGGACCCGCCGCCGCCTCCGGGTGGTACTGCACGGAGAAGGCGGGGATGTCGAGGCAGTTGAGCCCCTCGACGACCTGGTCGTTGAGCGAGACGTGGCTGACCTCCGCGCGGCCGAAGCCCGCGGGGCTCTCGACGGGGCCGTCGAGCGGCGCGGAGACCGCGAAGCCGTGGTTCTGGCTCGTGATCTCGACGCGGCCGGTGCGGCGGTCGAGCACGGGCTGGTTGATCCCGCGGTGGCCGAACGGCAGCTTGTAGGTGTCGAAGCCGAGGGCGCGGCCGAGGAGCTGGTTGCCGAAGCAGATCCCGAAGAACGGGATGCCCTTGCGGAGCACGTCCTGCAGGAGCTCGACGTGGTACTGGGAGGCCTCGGGGTCGCCCGGGCCGTTGGAGTAGAACACGGCGGTGGGCGCGAGCTCCGCCAGCTCCTCGGTGGTGATCGACTGCGGCACGACGTGCACGTCGAGTCCGCGGGCCGCGAGGTGCTTCACCGTGGCGGTCTTGATCCCGAGGTCGAGCACGGCCACGGAGCCGATGCGCTCGCCCACCGCGGGGATCGTGTACGTCTCCCGCGTGGAGACCTCGGCGGAGAGGTTGCGGCCCGTCATGTCGGGCGCCTGGCGCACCTGGGCGAGCTGCTCCTCGTCGGGCAGCGACGCGGCCTCGCCGGAGAAGACGCCGGCGCGCATGGCGCCCTCGTCGCGGATCCGGCGCGTGACGGCGCGGGTGTCGATGCCGGAGATGCCGACGACGCCCTGGGCGACGAGGTCGTCCTCGAGCGTGCGCTGCCCGCGGAAGTTCGAGACCACGCGGGAGGGGTCGCGGACGACGTAGCCGGCGACCCAGATGCGGCGGGACTCCATGTCCTCGTCGTTCATGCCGGTGTTGCCGATGTGCGGTGCCGTCTGGAGCACGATCTGGCCCGCGTAGGACGGGTCGGTGATCGTCTCCTGGTAGCCGGTCATGCCGGTCGCGAAGACGGCCTCGCCGAGGCTCACGCCACGGGCGCCGTACGCGCGTCCCGCGTACCTCCGTCCGTCCTCGAGTACCAGGACCGCCGGTTCGTGTCGGGCCATGTCGGTCACTTCCCTTCGTTGTCGTCGTCGTGCGCGGGGCGGGGGATGCGGTGGAGGGCGTCGACGAGCGCGGGCTTCTCGCGCGGGTCGATCACCCGCAGGTACGTGTCGACCTCGAGGCCTTCGGCCTCGTCGAGGATCCAGGTGACGGCCACGAGGCCGCCCTCCTCCACGACGCGGTCGATCGCGTAGGTCGCGAGGCCGGATCCGGTGATGCGGTCGGCCGGCACGAGCACGTCGCGCTCGCCGTCGATCGCGAGCACCAGGCCGGCCGGGTGGATCCGGGCGGCGGCGCGGCCCCGGAAGCCGAGGGGCGCGACCGTGAGGCGGTCGAGCGGCTGGCCGACCGTGGTGGTCGCGACGTAGAGCACGTCGACCTCCAGGTCGGGTGCGCCGAGGCCGGCGGGCGGACGGGGCGGCTCGGGCAGCGCGCGCTGGCGGCGGCGGCGCGCGCGCCAGCCGAGCACCATGAGCGCGAGCAGCAGGAGCAGCAGCGCGATCACGGTGAGCGCGGGTCCGACGCGGTCGCTCATGCGCGCGCCCCCGCGGCGGGGTCGGAGTCGGCGGCCACCGCGTCGCGCGCGTCGGCGTCGGCCCGGTCGCGGATGGCCGCGGCGCGGGCGACCGTCTCGCGGTCGACGAGCGCGCCGTCGAGCACCGTGGGGTAGCCGCGGTGGAACGTCGCGACGACCCGGCCGGGCAGCGTCATCTCGAGGTACGGCGAGTTGCCGCTGAGCCCGCCGAGGTCGCCCGGGCCGAAGACGCGCGACGCCGACGGGTCGTACAGCGTGATGTCGGCCGGGGCGCCCGCCTCCAGCGCGTGCCCGTGCTCGGCGAGGCGGCCGATGCGCGCGGGCGCGTGCGACATGACCCGGGCGACGCCCTGCCAGTCGAGGAGGCCGGTGTCGACCATCGCGAGCTGGACCACCGAGAGCGCCGACTCGAGGCCGACCATGCCGAACGCGGCCGCGTCCCACTCGCAGTCCTTGGCCTCGGTCGGGTGCGGCGCATGGTCGGTCGCGACGACGTCGATCGTGCCGTCGGCGAGCGCCTGGCGGAGCGCCTCGACGTCCGCGCGGCGGCGGAGCGGCGGGTTGACCTTGTAGCGCGCGTCGTAGCCGGCGACCAGGTCCTCGGTGAGGAGGAGGTGGTGCGGCGTGACCTCGGCGGTGACGTCGACGCCGCGGGCCTTGGCCCAGCGGATCACGTCGACGGAGCCCGCGGTGGAGACGTGGCAGACGTGGAGGCGGGAGCCCACGTGCTCGGCGAGCAGCACGTCGCGCGCGATGATCGACTCCTCCGCGACCGCGGGCCAGCCCGTGATGCCGAGCTCGCCCGACAGCTCGCCCTCGTTCATGGTGGCGCCCTCGGTGAGGCGCGGATCCTGCGCGTGCTGCGCGATGACGCCGTCGAAGGCCTTCACGTACTCGAGCGCGCGGCGCATGAGGAGCGGGTCGGAGACGCACTTCCCGTCGTCGGAGAAGACGCGGACGGCGGCGCGGCTGGAGGCCATCGCGCCGATCTCGGCCATCGACTCCCCCGCGAGGCCGACCGACACGGCGCCGATGGGGCGGACCGTGGCGTAGCCGGCCGCGTCGCCGAGCGCCTTGACCTGCTCGACGACGCCCGCGGTGTCCTGCACCGGCATCGTGTTCGCCATCGCGAAGACCGCGGTGAAGCCGCCGAGGGCCGCGGCGCGGGATCCGGTGAGCACGGTCTCGCTCTGCTCGTAGCCGGGCTCGCGCAGGTGCACGTGGAGGTCGACGAGGCCGGGCAGCGCGACGAGGCCGTCGGCGTCGAGGACGCGGGCGCCCGCGGGGGCGTCGAGGTCGAGGCCCACCTCCCGGATGCGCCCGTCGGCGACGAGGAGGTCGGCGCGCTCGCCCGAGGGCAGGGTGGCGCCGCGGATCAGGTGGACGTCGTGGATCGTGTCGTTCTGGGTCATCGGTCGGCCTTCCCGTCGCCGGACAGCAGGAGGTAGAGGACGGCCATGCGCACCGAGACGCCGTTGGCGACCTGCTCGCGCACCGTGGACCTCTCCGAGTCGGCGGCGGCGGCGGATATCTCGAGCCCGCGGTTCATCGGCCCCGGGTGCATGACGATCGTATCGGGCCCGAGGAGCGCGAGCCGCGCGTCGTCGAGGCCCCAGATGCGCGCGTACTCGCGCGGGTTCGGGAAGAAGGCGGCGCGCATGCGCTCGGCCTGGATCCGGAGCATCATCACGGCGTCGGGCTTCCCCTCGACCAGCGCCGCGTCGAGGTCGTAGCGCACCTGGACGGGCCAGGATCCGACGCCCACCGGCACGAGCGTCGGCGGCGCGACGAGCGTGACCTCGGCGCCGAGCGTCGTGAGCAGCCAGGCGTTCGAGCGGGCGACGCGGCTGTGGAGCACGTCGCCGACGATGACGACGCGCGTGCCGTCGAGGCCCTTCCCGCGCGCGGCGGAGCCGTGCAGCCGGCGCCGGATGGTGAACGCGTCGAGCAGCGCCTGCGTGGGGTGCTCGTGCGTGCCGTCGCCCGCGTTGACGATGCCCGCGTCGATCCAGCCGCTGCCGGCGAGCGTGTGCGGCGCGCCCGAGGACGGGTGCCGGACGACCACGCCGTCGGCGCCCATCGCCTGGAGCGTCTGCGCCGTGTCCTTGAGGCTCTCGCCCTTCGAGACGCTCGAGCCCTTCGCGCTGAAGTTGATGACGTCGGCCGAGAGGCGCTTGGCGGCGGCCTCGAACGAGATGCGCGTGCGGGTGGAGTCCTCGAAGAAGAGGTTGACGACCGTGCGGCCGCGGAGCGCGGGGGTCTTCTTGATCTCGCGCGTGCCGACGTCGGCCATGTCCTCGGCGACGTCGAGGATGTGGACCGCCTCGTCGCGGGACAGGTCGCGGGTCGAGAGCAGGTGCCTCACGAGCGGCCCTCGCCCTCGGTCGTGGCGGGCGCGTCGTCGGGACCGGCGATCGTGACGGCGTCCTCGCCGTCGATCTCGTCGAGCCGCACGAAGATGCGCTCGGCGAGGCTCGACGGCAGGTTCTTGCCCACGAAGTCGGCGCGGATGGGCAGCTCGCGGTGCCCGCGGTCGACCAGCGCGGCGAGGCGCACGGCCTTCGGGCGGCCGAGGTCGCCGATGGCGTCGAGGGCGGCGCGCACGGTGCGGCCGGAGAAGAGCACGTCGTCGACCAGCACGACCGTGCGGCCGTCGACGCCGCCGGCGGGGAGCCGCGAGGGTGCGGGCGCGCGGGTGGGGTTCCGCTGGAGGTCGTCGCGGTACATGGTGACGTCGAGCGAGCCCACCAGGTCGGCGGGGGCGTCGGGCTCGAGCCGGGTGAGGATCCGGCCGATGCGCTCGGCGAGGATCGTGCCGCGGGTCGGGATGCCGAGGAGCAGCAGGTCCTGGGGACCGCGGTTCGACTCGAGGATCTCGTGGGCGATGCGCGTGAGCGCACGGGTGATGTCAGAGGGCTGCAGCACGATGCGCTGAGGCAATCCGACCTCCTTCCCCGCCTCTCGGGACGGATGTTAAAGGTGGTCTGTTCCGCCGGTCACTCTAGCGGGTGCGCCCCGGACGCGGGGTGCCGGCGCACGGCCCGCGCGTGTCCTCACCCCGCCGCGTCGAGGACCGCGCGGATCCGGCCGAGGACCGCCGCATCCTGCAGGCTCGTCGCGTCGCCGAGGGTCCGGCCCTCGACGAGGTCGGCGAGCAGGCGCCGCATGATCTTCCCCGAGCGGGTCTTCGGCACGTCCGGCACGACGACGACGCGGCGCGGCTTCGCGACCGGGCCGATGGCGCGGGCCACGTGCTCCGTGAGGACCGGTTCCAGCTCCGCGGCGAGCGCGTGCCAGCCCGCCGCGTCGTCGTCCGCCGGGCGGTCGTCGCCGGGCGGCACGACGAACGCGACGACGCGCTGGCCGGTGAGGTCGTCCGCGACGCCCGTCACCCCGGCCTCGGCGACGCGCGGGTGCGCGACGAGGGCCGACTCGATCTCGATGGTCGACAGCCGGTGGCCGGAGACGTTGACGACCTCGTCGATCCGCCCCTGCAGCGACACGTCGCCGTCCGCGTCGCGCCGGGCGCCGTCGCCCGCGAGGAACCAGCCGCGGTCGGCGAAGCGCTCCCAGTAGGCGCTGCGGTACCGCTCGGGGTCGCCCCACACCGTGCGGGCCATGCCGGGCCAGGGGCGCTGAATCACGAGCAGCCCGGCCTCGCCGTCGGCGACGGGCTCGCCGTCGTCGTTGACCACGTCGACCCGGAAGCCGGGCAGCGCGCGACCGGCGGCGCCGGGCTTGAGCGTCGCGACGCCGGGGAGCGGCGCGATGACCGCGGCCCCCGTCTCCGACTGCCACCACGTGTCGACCACGGGCGCGCGCCCTCCCCCGACCTCCCGGTGGAACCAGCGCCAGGCCGCGGGGTTGATCGCCTCCCCCACGCTGCCCAGCAGCCGGATGCTCGAGAGGTCGTGCCCCGCGACGCCGTCGGGGTGCCAGCTCATGAGCGAGCGGATGAGCGTGGGCGCCGTGTAGTACGTCGTGACCCCGTAGCGCTCGATGATCTCGAGGTGCCGCCCGCGGTGGGGCGTGTCGGGCGTGCCCTCGTAGATGACCTGCGTGAGGCCGTTGGAGAGCGGCCCGTAGATCTCGTAGGTGTGCGCGGTGACCCAGGCGAGGTCGGCCGTGCACCAGTGCACGTCGTCGGGCTTCGCGTCGAAGTGCGCCCAGTGCGCCCACGACGCGTGCGTCAGGTAGCCGCCGGAGGTGTGCACGAGGCCCTTGGGGCGGCCCGTGGTGCCGGACGTGTAGATGATGAAGAGCGGGTGCTCGGCGTCGAAGGCGCGGGGTTCGTGGACCGGGGACGCGGATCCGACGGCGTCGTGCCACCACACGTCGCGTCCCGGGGTCCACGGCACGTCCTGCCCGGTGCGACGGACGACGAGCACGTGCGCGATGGACGCGACGCCCGCCACGGCCTGGTCCGCCTGCGGCTTGGTGGCGACGGCCCGGCCGCGGCGGTTCTGGCCGTCGCTCGTGATGAGGAGCTTCGCGCCCGTGTCCTCGACCCGGAACCGGAGGGCCTCGGCGGAGAAGCCGCCGAAGACGAGCGAGTGCACGGCGCCGATGCGGGCGACGGCGAGCGTCGCGACGATCGTCTCCACGAGGACGGGCAGGTAGATGACGACGCGGTCGCCCGGCCCCACGCCGAGCGCGGTGAGGGCGTTGGCGGCGCGGGACACCTCCTCCTGCAGGTCGCGGTAGGTGACGGTGCGGCGGTCCCCCGGCTCGCCCTCGAAGTGCAGCGCGACCTTCTCCCCGCGGCCCGCGGCGACGTGCCGGTCGACGCAGTTGGCGGCGACGTTGAGACGGCCGCCCGCGAACCACGTGGCGGCGGGGACCTGCGGGCTGCCGTCGTCGGCGACCGGCGGGATCCACGTGTGCGCGGTGCGCCACGGCGTCTCCCAGTCGAGGCGGCGGGCGGCCTCCTCCCAGAAGGCGACCGGATCCGCCTCGGCCCGCGCGAACGCCTCCGCCGTCACGTTGGCGGAGGCGGCGAGCGCGGCGGGCGGCGGGAAGAGCGCCTGCTCGGATGCGGATGCGGTCACGGCCTGCTCGGTGCGCGGGGAGGTCATGCGGCGACGCTACGGTCGCGGCCCCGCGGATCCGGAACCCGGACGTCACGCGACGACACGGAAGGGCGGGGATCAGCCCCAGCGGCGCACGAGCACGCGCTCGACGACCCCGACCACGGCGTCGGTGGCGGCGCCGAGCACGGCGAGCAGCACGATCGCGAGGAGCACCCGGTCGACGCGCCCGTTCGAGGACGACTCCGTGAGCAGGTAGCCGAGCCCCATGGACGCGGCGAGCAGCTCGGCCGCCACGAGGAACAGCCACGACTGCGCGAGCGCGAGCCGGAGCCCCGCCACCACGGCCGGCAGCACCGCGGGGAGCTGCACCGTGAGGAGCAGCGGGATCCGCGTCAGCCCGAACGCGCGCCCCACCTCGACGAGGTGCGGGTCGACGTGCCGGAGGGCGCCCGCGACGGTCGTGTACACGGGGAACAGCGCGCCGATGGCGACGAGCGTGACCTTGGAGTCCTCGTTGATCCCCATCCAGAGCAGGAGCAGCGGCACCCACGCGAGCGACGGCACGGTGCGGAACGCGCCGGCGGTGGGCGCGAGGAGGAGCCGGCCGACGCGCGAGAGGCCGACCACCGCGCCGAGCACGAGCCCCACCGTGGCGCCGAGCGCGAAGCCGAGGAGCACGCGCTGGAGCGAGATGGCGACGTACTGCCCGAGGATCCCCTGCTCGGCGAGCTGCACCCCGGCGCGCACCACGTCGAGCGGCGCGGGGAGGAGGTGGGCGGGCACGGCGCCGGTCGCGGTGGCCAGCGCCCAGGCGGCGACGACCAGCGCCGGCACGACGAGGCCGACCACGGCGCGGGTCAGGGCGGCGCGCGGGGAGCGGGTGGAGCGCCCGTGGCCCGGGCGGGCGGCTGGGCCTCCCGGGACGCGCGCCGCGCCGCCGCCCGCGGGCTCGCGCTCGGGCTCCGACGCGTCGGCGCGGACCCCCGCCGCCCGGTCGACCGCGGTCATCCGGCGGCCCCGGCGGCGGGATCCGCGGCCTCGGCGTACTTCGGCTCGAACAGCTCGTCGAGCGCGGCGTCCACCTTCCCCCGGTCGGGCACGTCGCCCGAGTCCACGAGGATCGGGCCGACGCGCTCGAGCACGTCGCGCTGGGCGTCGCCGGGCACGGGATCGACGCCGAGGTTCGTGCGGTCGATGACGGACGTGGCGACGGCCGGGTCGATCGCGGCGGCCTGCGCGAGGATCGCCGCCGTCTCGTCCGGATGCGCGACGGCCCAGGCGCGGGCCTGCTCGTACGCGTCGACGACCGCCTGCGCGAGGTCGGGCGAGGCGTCGAGGAACGACTGCGTCGCGTTGAGGAACCCGTAGGTGGCGAAGTCGACGTTCCGGTACAGCAGCGTGGATCCGGCCTGCGCCTCGCTCGCCGCCATCAATGGGTCGAGCCCGGCCCACGCGTCGACCGAGCCGTTCTCGAGCGCCGCGCGGCCGTCGGCGTGCTGGAGGTTCTGGATCGTGACGTCGGACGCGGGGATGCCGGCCTGATCCAGCGTCTGCAGCAGGAAGAAGTACGGGTCGGTGCCCTTCGTCGCGGCGATGTCGGCGCCGCGGAGCTGGTCGACGCTCGTGATGGGCGACCCCTTCGGCACGACGATCGCCGTCCACTCGGGCTGCGAGTACACGTCGATGGTGCGGATGGGCGAGCCGTTGGCGCGGGCGAGCAGCGCGGCGGACCCGGCGGTGGAGCCGACGTCGACGGCTCCCGCCCGCAGGAGCTCGTTGGCCTTGTTCGACCCGGCGGACTGCACCCAGTCCACCGTCACGTCGGATCCGAGGCGCGCCTCGAGCAGCCCCTGGTCCTTCACGATGAGGCTCAGCGGGTTGTAGGTCGCCCAGTCGACGGTGAGGGTGTCCGCGCTCCAGCCCTCGGCGCCCGCGGTGGCGGGGGCCGCGGCGGGGGCGACGGACGAGCCCTCGCCCGCGGCGCAGCCGGCGAGCATCATCACGGCGGCGGTCGCGAGCGCGAGGGCGGGGGTGGATCGGCGGAGCGGGAGACGGGTCACGGTGGGTCCTCGGTGCGGTGTCGGATGCGGTGGTCGGGTGCGGGGTGGGCTGAGCGGGGTCGGCGGATCAGCCCGCGCGATGGCCCGGCACGCCGAGCCCCTCGAGCAGCTCCGCGCGGAGGGCGGCGAGGGTGGCGTCGCCGCGGTCGCGCGGGCGGGCGCCGGGCACCTCGACCACGCGGCGGACGGTCGCGCCGGGGGCGGCGCCGGGCGCCGGATCCGGTCCCAGCAGCACGACGCGGTCGGCGAGGTGCAGCGCCTCGTCCACGTCGTGCGTGACGAGGAGGACGGTCGTCGGGATCGCGGCGTGCACGTCGAGGAGGAGGTCCTGCATCCGCAGCCGGGTGAGGGCGTCGAGCGCGCCGAAGGGCTCGTCGAGCACGAGCACGCGCGGCCGCCGGGCGAGCGCTCGGGCGAGCGAGGCGCGCTGCGCCATGCCGCCGGACACCTGGCGCGGACGGAGGTCGACGGCCTCGGCGAGGCCCGTGAGCGCGAGGAGGTCCCGGACCCGCGCGTCGCCCTCGGCGCGCGGCACGTCGCGGGGCAGGCCGAGCCGGACGTTGGCGCGGAGCGTGCGCCACGGCAGCAGCCGCGGCTCCTGGAAGGCCACGGCCGCGCGCTGGTCGACGTCGCGGACCGGCGTGCCGTCGATGAGGAGGGCGCCGGCGTCCGGCCGGTCGAGCCCGCCCACCTGGCGGAGGAGCGTCGACTTCCCGCAGCCGGAGGGCCCGAGGACCGCGACGACGTCGCCGGCCGCGAGGTCGAGGTCGACGTCGCGGAGCACCACGCGGGTGCCGCGTCCGCCGTCGACGGGGAAGGACCGGCCGACCCCGCGGAGCGCGACGGCGCCGGCCGAGGCGGTCGCGGCGGAGCGCGCGGGACCGGGCGACGACGGCCGGGACGAGGGGGCGGTGACGGGCATGACCCGACGCTAGGACGCGACGGCGCGCCGCGGGTCCGCGCCCGTCACACGCCGTCGCGGGGCGACGCGCGGCGTAACGGACGGGCCCGGATCAGCCGCGCCGAGCGGTGCGGCGCACCCCGGGATCAGGCCTGCGCGGCCGCGATCCGGGCGAGCATGCCGTTCACGAACGAGGCCGACTCGTCCGTCGAGAGCGACGACGCGAGGTCGACGCTCTCCGAGATGGCGACGCCGTCGGGCACGTCGGCGTTGAAGAGGATCTCCCAGATGCCGATGCGCAGGATCGCGCGGTCGACGGCGGGCATGCGGGCGAGCGTCCAGTTCACCGAGTACGTCTCGATGAGCTCGTCGATCTCGTCCTGGTGCGCGACGACGCCCTCGGCGATCTCGCGGGCGTAGGTCCACGAGGCCTGGCGGTCGGGCTCGGCCGCGGCGCGCTGCTGCTCGACCGCGAGCGTGGCGGGGATGGACTCCCCGCGGATGTCGGCGACGTAGAGGACGTCGAGGGCGCGCTTGCGCGCCTTGGTGCGTGCGCTCACGGGGTCAGTCGGTGACGCGGCCGAGGTAGTCGCCCGTGCGGGTGTCCACCTTGACGCGCGTGCCCTGCTCGAGGAAGAGCGGGACCTGGATCTGGTGCCCGGTCTCGACCGTCGCGGGCTTGGTGCCGCCCGTCGAGCGGTCGCCCTGCAGGCCCGGCTCCGTGTACGTGATGGTGAGCACGACCGACGCGGGCAGCTCGACGTAGAGCCCCTCGCCGTTGTGCAGCGCCACGGTCACGTCCTGGTTCTCCAGCATGAAGTTCTTCGCGTCGCCGACCTGCGCCGCGGACAGCGTGATCTGGTCGTAGTCGCTCGTGTCCATGAACACGAAGTTCTCGCCGTCGGCGTAGAGGTACTGGAAGTCGCGACGGTCGACCGTCTCGGTCTCGATCTTCGCGCCCGCGTTGAACGTGCGGTCGACGACCTTGCCGGTCATCACGTTCTTGACCTTGGTGCGCACGAACGCGCCGCCCTTCCCCGGCTTCACGTGCTGGAACTCGATGACGGTCCACAGCTGGCCGTCCATGTTGAGGACGATGCCGTTCTTGATGTCAGCGGTAGAGGCCATGCGGGGAGGGTCCTTGCCTGTTCGACGAGCGGGATGCGGCGTGCGAGCGGCCGCGCGGAGGATCCGTCATCCGCGGCCCGACGGGGCGCATGCGGGGATCCGAGGGATCAGCCTAACGGGTGCCGGTCACGACGTGCGCGAGGGCGAGGAGGTAGGAACCCTGCCCCAGGCCCGCGATGACGCCCGTCGCGACGGGCGAGATGACGCTCGTGTGCCGGAACTCCTCGCGCGCGTGCGGGTTCGACAGGTGCACCTCCAGCAGGAGGATGCCCGCCTTCGTCACGAGCGCCGCGGCGTCGCGGAGCGCGTACGAGTAGTGCGTGAACGCGGCCGGGTTCATGATGACCGGCGTGCGGGTGTCGACGGCCTCGTGCAGCCAGCCGATGAGGGTCGCCTCGTCGTCGGTCTGCCGCAGGTCGATCTCCACGTCGGCGGGCGCGAAGGCGACGAGCTCGCGCCGCAGGTCCTCCAGCGATCCGGTGCCGTAGACGTCGGGCTCGCGGCTGCCGAGCCGTCCGAGGTTGGGGCCGTTGAGGACGAGCACGCGTGACATGCGCCCAGCCTAGGGCGGCTCAGCCGACGCTCTGGCCGCCGTCCGAGCGGATGCGCTGGCCGTTGATCCAGCCGCCCTCGGCCGAGACGAGGAAGCAGACGAGCGCGGCGGCGTCGCGGGGCTCGGCGAGACGGCCGCGCGGCGTCGTCTCGCGGAGGCTCTCGCGGATCTCGTCGGTGAACCAGCCCGTGTCCGTGGGGCCGGGGTCCACGAGGTTCGCGGTGATCCGCACGTCCTCGAGCTCGCGCGCCGCCGCGATGACGATGCGGTCGAGCGCGGCCTTGCTCGCGCCGTACGCGACCTCGCCCACGACGGCGTCGGAGGTGAGCGCCACGATGCGGCCCGCGCCGGGGACCGCGCGGTACCGGCGCGCGAACCCCTGGATCAGCTGCAGCGACGCCCGCACGTTGACGGCGAGGTGGCGCTCGAGGCTCTCCACGCTCGTCTCCAGCAGCGCGCTGTCGACGGACTCGGCGTACGAGAGCACGAGCGCCGTGATCGGGCCGAGCTCCTCCTCGACCTCGCCGAGGATCCGCTCGGCCGCGTCCACGTCGACGAGGTCGGCCTCGACGGCGTGCGCCCGGCCGCCCGCGCGCTCGACGGCCTCCGCGACGCGCGCCGGGTCCTCGGGCTGGCGGCCCCACGGCATCCGGGCGTCGTAGTCGGACCAGTAGGTGAAGGCGACGTCCCAGCCGCCGAGGGCCAGGTCCTCCGCGATGGCCGCGCCGATGCCGGACACGCGGCCGACACCCGTGACGAGCGCGACGGGCCGGGGCGCGTCCGGATGCGCGGGGTCGGTCACGACCCGATCTCCTGGTACGCCGCGAACAGCAGCGCCTCCTCGGGGCCGTTGAGGACGCTCGCGCGGCCGACGCCGTCGAGCACGATGAAGCGCATCATGTCGCCGCGCGCCTTCTTGTCGCGCTTCATGCTCGCGACGAGCGTGGGCCAGCGGCCGACGGGGTAGCTCGTGGGCAGGTCGAGCGAGTCGAGGATGCGGCGGTGCCGGTCGACCGCCTCGTCCGACAGCGAGCGCGTGAGGCGCGACAGCTCGGCGGCGAAGACCATGCCCACCGCGACGGCCGCGCCGTGCCGCCAGCGGTACCGCTCGGCGTGCTCGATGGCGTGGCCCAGCGTGTGCCCGTAGTTGAGGATCTCGCGGCGGCCCTTCTCGGTGAAGTCCTCCCCCACGACCTCGGCCTTCATCGCGATGGCGAGCTCGACGACCCGGCGGAACTCGGGGCTCGTGGGATCGGTGACGCGCGCCACGTCCCGCTCGATGACGTCGAGGATCTCCGGCACGGCGATGAAGCCGGCCTTCACGATCTCCGCGAAGCCCGTCACGAGCTCGTTCCGCGGCAGGGTCGCGAGCAGGTCGAGGTCCACGATCACCGCGGTGGGCGCGTAGAAGGCGCCGACGAGGTTCTTGCCCTCGGAGGTGTTGATGCCCGTCTTGCCGCCGACCGCCGCGTCGACCATCGCGAGCACGGTCGTGGGGACCTGGATGAGCATCACGCCGCGCAGCCACGTGGCCGCGACGAAGCCGCCGAGGTCGGTCGTGGCGCCGCCGCCGAGCGTGATGACGGCGTCCGAGCGCGTGAAGTCGGTGGTGCCCATGATCTTCCAGCAGAACGCCGCGACCTCGACGCGCTTGGCGCCCTCGGCGTCGGGCACCTCGGCGAGGTACACCTCGACGTCGCCCTGCAGGCGCTCGCGGAGCCGCGACGCCTCCTCGGCGAGGGCGGGCGCGTGCACGATGAGCACCTTGCGGACGCGCGGGCCGAGCAGGGCGCCGACGCCGGCGATCAGGCCGCGGCCGACGGTCACGTCGTAGCCGGGCGTGCCGGAGACGCGGATCACGGTGGGCGCGTCGGGCTCGATCGCGGCCGGCTCCCCGGCGGCGGGTGCGGTGGCGTCGGTGGGGTGTGCGTCGGTCATGGCTGCCTCTCCCGGGCGAAGCGCTCGATCTCGCGGGCGATGCGCGCGAGCGGGCGGTCGGAGGTGTCGATGGTCAGGTCGGCGAGCGAGCGGTAGAGCTCCTCGCGCGCGGCGACGATGCGCCGCCAGCTCGCGAGGCCGTCCACGAGGGGGCGGTCGTCGCCGCGGATGCGCGCGCGGACGGCCGCCTCGCTCACGGTGAGGAGCACGACGTCGCTCGTCGCGAGGTCGGCGCGGGTGGCGGGGTCGAGCACCGCTCCCCCGCCGAGCGAGACGACGCCGCCGCCCGCGAGGGCCCGCGCGACCTCCTCGCGCTCGATCTCGCGGAAGCGCGGCTCGCCGTGGTCGCGGAAGATGTCGGCGATGGATCCGTGGGCGTCCACGATGGCGCGGTCGGTGTCCGTGAACGGCACGCCCATCGCGCGCGCGACCCGGCGGCCCACCGTGGTCTTGCCCGCGCCGGGCGCGCCGATCAGGACGACCGGCACGCTCAGGCCTCGGGCGGGGCGGCGTCGGCCTCGTCGACGAGGTCGGCGCCGGAGCGGCGGCCCTCGGGGATCGCGTCGAGGTAGCCGCGCAGGTTCCGCCGGGTCTCGCCGACGGAGTCGCCGCCGAACTTCTCGAGCACGGCGTTCGCGAGCGTGAGGGCGACCATCGCCTCGGCGACGACGCCGGACGCGGGGACCGCGCACACGTCGGAGCGCTGGTGGTTCGCGGGCGCCGCGCCACCGGTGGCGGTGTCGACGGTGCGCAGCGCCCGGGGCACGGTCGCGATGGGCTTCATGCCGGCGCGGACCCGGAGGACCGTGCCCGTGCTCATGCCGCCCTCGGTGCCGCCCGCGCGGTCGGTCGACCGGCCGATCCCGGCATCGGTCGAGAAGAGCTCGTCGTGCGCCTCGGATCCGCGCCGCGTGGTGGTGAGGAAGCCGTCGCCGACCTCCACGCCCTTGATGGCCTGGATGCCCATGAGCGCGCCGGCCAGCTGCGAGTCGAGCCGGCGGTCCCAGTGCACGTGCGAGCCGAGGCCCGGCGGCAGGTCGTACGCGAGCACCTCGACGACGCCGCCGACCGTGTCGCCGCTCGCCTTCGTGTCGTCGACCTCGGCGACCATGCGGGCGCTCGTCTCGGGGTGGAAGCAGCGCAGCGGATCCGCGTCGAGCGCGTCGACGTCGGCGGGCGTGGGCAGCGGCGCGCCCTCGGGCACGCGCACGGGCCCGATGGCGAGGGTGTGGCTGACGAGGGTGATGCCGAGCTCGGCGAGGAACGCACGGGCCACGGCGCCGAGGGCGACGCGGGCGGCGGTCTCGCGGGCGCTCGCGCGCTCGAGCACGGGACGGGCCTCGTCGAAGTCGTACTTCTGCATGCCCACGAGGTCGGCGTGGCCGGGACGCGGGCGCGTGAGGGCCGCGGCGCGCGCGCCCTGCAGCTTCTCGGGGTCCACGGGCTCGGGGCTCATGACGTCGACCCACTTGGGCCACTCGGTGTTGCCGATGCGCACCGCGATGGGGCTGCCGAGCGTCCGCCCGTGCACGACCCCCGTCGAGAGGTGCAGCTCGTCCTGCTCGAACGCCATGCGCGCGCCGCGGCCGTAGCCGAGCTTGCGACGGGCGAGGTCGGCGCGGATGCCGTCGAGGCTGACAGGCACGCCCGCGGGCAGGCCCTCCAGGACGGCGATGAGTTCGGGGCCGTGGGATTCCCCGGCGGTGAGCCAACGCAGCATGGCCCCATCCTCCCACAGCGGTCGGCGGCGCTCCCCCGGTGCGGGGGCGGCGTCAGGCGCCGGTCCAGGGCCTCCGCGGGTCGCGGCCGACGCTCGCGAGCATCGCCTCGAGCACGCGCGCGTCGTCCGGCAGCGCGCGCTCGGCGTCGCCGTGCACGAAGAGCCGCACCTGCCCGAGGGCCTGGTGCACGAGCATGTCGATCCCGGGCACCACGCGCCCGCCCGCGCGCTGCCAGCCGGCGGCGATCCCGGTGGGCCACGGCGCGTAGGTGACGTCGAGGAGCACGGCCGCCTCGGGCAGGCGGGCCGGCAGCGGCACGGCCGCGGCGGCGTCGCCCGGGAGGGTGCTGACGACGGTGTCGGCGTCGCGGAGCGCGGTCGCCGCGTCGTCCAGCGACGCCGCCGCCAGGGCGATCCCGAGCTCGTCCCCGAGGGAGGCGAGCTCCCGCACCTGCTCCGGTCGCCGCGCGGCGACGGTCACGTGCCCGGCGCCGATGCGGGCCAGCGCGACGAGGGCGGATCGGGCGGTGGATCCCGCGCCGAGCACGACCGCGCGCTGCGAGCGCTCGACGCCGCCCATGCCGAACGCCCGGACGATGCCCGCGACGTCCGTGTTCGCGCCGCGCCGCCGGGTCCCGCCCGCGCCGTCGTCCTCGAGCAGCAGCGTGTTGGCGGCGCCCGCGAGCCGGGCCGTCTCGTCCACCGCGTCGAGGAGCGGCAGCACGTCCCGCTTGAGCGGCATCGTCAGGGACAGGCCGCGCCAGCCGGCGCCGAGCCCGTCGACGAACGCCGGGAGCTCCGCACCCGTGCACTCCGCGGCCTCGTACGACCAGTCGAGCCCGAGGACCCCGTACGCCGCGCGGTGCAGGCGCGGCGAGAGCGAGTGCGCGATGGGGCTGCCGAGGACCGCCAGCCGCACGGCCGGCGTCCGCGGATCAGCCATTGCCCGGGTTGTCCTTCATGAACTGCTGCCACTGGGCCACGGCCTTGAGGTGCTCCTCGTAGGTCTGCGAGAACACGGTGTCGCCCGTGATCGTGTTCACCGTGACGAAGTACAGCCAGGGCCCCTGCTCGGGCGCCATCGCCGCCTTGATCGCGAGGTCGCCCGGGTTGGAGATGGGGCCGACGGGGAGCCCCGGGTGCACGTAGGTGTTGTACGGGTTGTCGTCGGCGCGCTCGGCGTCGGTGGTCGTGACGCGGCCGACGGACTGCGCCCCGTACGCGACGGTGGCGTCGGACTGCAGCGGCATGCCGATCGCGATGCGGTTCTGGAAGACGCGCGACACCTTGTAGAAGTCGCCCTCGAAGCGCGCCTCCTTCTGGATGAGCGCGGCGAGCGTGAGCACGCGGTGCCGGTCGGCCGCCGGCACTCCGGCCTGGTCGAGCGCGGCGGTCGTGCGGGCGACCATGGCCTTCACCATGTCCGTCGCGGACGTGCCGGGCGGGAAGTCGTAGGTCGCCGGGAAGAGGTAGCCCTCGATGCTCGGCGCCTCGGCCGGGATCCCCAGCGCGGCCCGGTCGGCGGCGGCCGCCTCGAGGTCGGCGACGGGCGTGCCCGTGCCCTCGGCCACGAGCTCGAACGCCTGCGCGGCCGTCTGGCCCTCGGGGATCGTGACCTTGGCCTGCACCTGGCTGGCCGGGTCCTGCAGCATCTGGAGCGCGGAGGCCGCGCTCATCTGCTTCCGCAGCGTGTAGGTGCCGGGCTGGAACACGATCTCGCTGCCGGAGCGGACGACCGCCTGGTAGAAGGCCTTCGACGTCTTGACGACGTCCTGCGACGCGAGCGTGTCCCCGATGGTGCTGCCGGTGTCGCCGGTCTTGACGACCACCTGCACCTCGCCGGATCCGTCGCCGTCGTAGTCGGTGGGCTCGGCCTGGGTGAGCAGCGCCGAGACGACGGGCCCGAAGAGCGAGGTCGCGATGACGGCGGCCCCGCCGAACAGCGCGACCAGAAGGACCACGACGTAGGGCCACTTCGGGTGGCGGCGCTTCGGCTTCGTCGGGGCGGATCGCGGCGCGGCCTGAGGGCGGGCGGCGCGGTCCTCGCGGCGGGGCGCGCGGTCCTCGCGGCGGGGCGCGCGGTCCGAGGAGGCGGCCGTCGCGGCGGAGGCGGCGGCGACCCCGGCGGCGGACGCCGACGCGGAGGACGCGTCGGCCGGTGCCGCGGATGCGGACGCCGACGCGGCGATCCCGGCGTCGGGGAACGGCCGCGCCTCGGCGGCGTCCGGTCGACGGGCGGACGCCGTGGGGGCGGGCGGGTCCGTCGAGGGGACGGGGCCGGATGCGGTGGCGGCGGCCGAGCGCGCCTCCGCGGCCTCGCGCAGCGCGCGCAGCTCGCGACGGGTCATGGGAGCGCCGGTGCCGATGCCCGGGCCGTCGCCCCGCGGGGCCGGGGCGTCGACGTCGCCGGACGACGACGAGCGCGCGCCCGGAGAGCCGGCGGGGGCGGTGGCCGCCCCGGATCCCGGCGTCGCCTCGACCACGTCCCCCACGTCGCCGAAGAGGCTCTCGAAGGGGTCGGCTCCTCCGCCCGAGGCCGTCGTGGCGCGTCGGGCGGGGTCGTGCTCAGGCGTGTCGGTCAGGATCGACTCGGTTCCTCGGGACGAGATCGCCGGGTGGGGAGCCGGCGGTGCGCTCGCTCTCGAGCGCGTGTTGAAGGATTATAACCGCCGCCACCTGGTCGATCACGGGCCGCTGCTTACGGGAGCCTCTGCCGGAGGAGCGCAGGGCGCTCTGCGCGGAGACCGTGGAGAGCCGCTCGTCGACCAGCCGCACCGGGATGTCCGTGGCGTCGGCGAGGCGCCGGGCGAAGCCCTCGGCGTCGTCGGTGGAGGCCGTCGCCCGGCCGGACAGGGCCAGCGGGAGGCCGACCACGAGCTCGACGCAGTCCGCCTCCGCGGCCACCTCGAGGATCCGCCGCACGTCCGCCGAGCCCGACGCGTCGCGCGGCACGGTCTCGACGGGCGTCGCGATCAGCCCGTGCGGATCCGACCGGGCGAGGCCGATGCGGGCCTTCCCCACGTCGACCGCGATCCGGGCGCCGAGGCGCATCAGGAGGCGAGCGCCTGGCGCACGGCCGCGAGCGCGTCCGCGATGGCCGAGACGTCCTGGCCGCCGCCCTGCGCGAGGTCGTCCTTGCCGCCCCCGCCGCCGCCGAGCACGGCCGCCGCGGCGCGGGCGAGCTGGCCCGCCTTCGCCCCGGCGTCGCGCGCGGCCTGGTTGGTCGCCACGATGACGGTCGGCTTGCCGCCCGCGTCGCCCGCGAGGGCGACGACGACGGGCTCGGACCCGGCGCGCTCGCGCACGAGGGTCACGAGCTGGCGCACCTCGTCGGCCGAGCGGACGCTGCCGAGCGAGTCCTGGATCAGCGTGACGGCGCCCACGCGCGCGCCCTGCTGGAGGAGGGCCGGCACGCGCTGCTGGAGCGCCTGCGCCTCGAAGTCGGCGATGCGCCGCTCCGCGGTCTTGAGGTTCTGCAGGAGGTCGGCGATGCGGTCGGGCAGCTGCTCGCGCGGCGTCTTGAGGCTCGAGGTGAGCTGCGACACGATGGCGCGCTCGACGGCGAGGTCCTGGAGCGCCTCGCGGCCCACGAGCGACTCGATGCGGCGGTTGGCGGATCCGACGGACGACTCCCCCACCACGTTGATGAGCCCGATCTGCGCGCTGGAGGACACGTGCGTGCCCGCGCAGAGCTCGCGCGACCACGGGCCGCCGATGTCGACGACGCGCACGGTGTCGCCGTACTTCTCGCCGAACAGCGCCATGGCGCCGAGCTGCTTGGCCTCGTCGAGCGGCATGACGCGCGTGACGACCTGCAGGTCGTCGCGCACGGCGCCGTTCGCGATGTCCTCGATCTCGCTGCGGGTCTCGGCGCTCAGCGCCTGGTTCCACGCGAAGTCGAGCCGCATGTAGCCCGCGCGGTTGTACGACCCGGACTGGTGCGCGTCCTGGCCGAGCACCTGGCGGAGCGCCGCGTGGACGAGGTGCGTGCCGGAGTGCGCCTGCGTGGCGCCGCGGCGCCAGTCGGCGTCGACGACGGTGGTGGCGGCGTCGCCGACGCCCACCTCGCCCGCGCGGACCTGCACGCGGTGGCTGATGAGGCCCTTCACGGGCTTCTGCACGTCGAGCACCTCGAGGTCGAAGCCGTTCCCGACGATGCTGCCCGCGTCGGCCTCCTGGCCGCCGGACTCCGCGTAGAGGCTCGTCTCGGGGAGGATGACCTCCGCGATGTCGCCCGCGACCGCGTGGTCGACGCTGTGGCCGCCCACGATGAGGCCGAGGATCGTGGTGCCGGTCTCGAGCTCGTCGTAGCCGGTGAAGCGGGTCTCGCCCGCGGCCCGGAACGCGCTGTAGACGGTGAGGTCCGCGAGGGCGGTCTTCTTGCTCTTCGCGTCCGCCTTGGCGCGCGTGCGCTGCTCCAGCATCAGCCGGTCGAACGCCTCGCGGTCGACCGTGAGGCCGTTCTCCTCCGCCATCTCGAGCGTCAGGTCGATGGGGAAGCCGAACGTGTCGTGCAGGAGGAACGCGGTGTCGCCGGCGATCCGCTCGCCGCCGGCCGCCTTCGTCTCGCCGACCGCGACGTCGAGGATGGTCGTGCCGCCGGAGAGCGTGCGGAGGAACGCCTCCTCCTCGGCGTAGGCGAGGCGGGAGATGCGGTCGAAGTCGTCGGACACCTCGGGGTACGCGGCCTTCATCGCGTCGCGCGAGGCGGGGAACAGCTCGCCGAAGGTGGCGGTGTCGACGCCCATGAGGCGCATCGCGCGCACGGTGCGGCGCATGAGGCGGCGCAGGATGTAGCCGCGGCCCTCGTTGGACGGCCGGACGCCGTCCGACATGAGCATGAGCGACGAGCGCACGTGGTCGGCGACGATGCGCATCCGGACGTCGTCCTCGTGCACGGCGCCGTAGCGGCGACCCGCGAGCTCGGACGCGCGGTCGAGGACCGGGCGCACCTGGTCGATCTCGTACATGTTCTCGACGCCCTGCTTGAGGAACGCGACGCGCTCGAGCCCCATGCCGGTGTCGATGTTCCTCTTGGGCAGGTCGCCGAGGATCTCGAAGTCGCTCTTGCTCGTGCCCGCCCCGCGCAGGTACTGCATGAAGACGAGGTTCCAGATCTCCACGTAGCGGTCGTCGTCCGTGGCCGGGCCGCCGTCCGCGCCGTAGGCCGGGCCGCGGTCGAAGAAGATCTCGGAGCAGGGGCCGGCGGGGCCGGGCTGGCCCGTGTGCCAGTAGTTCGTGTCGCGGCCGAGACCCTGGATCCGGTCGTCCGGCAGACCCGCGATGCGCTTCCACGCCTGCCGGGCCTCGTCGTCCTCGTGGTAGACGGTGACCCACAGGTCGTCGGGCGAGAAGCCCAGGCCGCCGTCGGCCTCGCTCGTGGTGAGCAGCTCCCACGCGTACGCGATCGCCTGCTCCTTGAAGTAGTCGCCGAACGAGAAGTTGCCGTTCATCTGGAAGAAGGTGCCGTGCCGCGGCGTGCGTCCGACCTCCTCGATGTCGAGGGTGCGGATGCACTTCTGGACGCTCGTGGCGCGCGGGAACGGCGCGGGCACGACGCCCGTGAGGTACGGCACGAACGGCACCATGCCGGCCACCGTGAACAGCAGCGTCGGGTCCTCGCTCACGAGCGACGCCGACGGCACGACGGTATGCCCCCGGTCGCCGAAGTACGTCAGCCAGGCGTTGCGGATGTCTGCGGTCTGCATGCGGTCTACTGCTTTCCCAGCTCGGTGATGGTGTCCTCGGCCTCGCCGACGGCGGCGCGGAGCTCGGCCTCGCGGCGGCGGTACCCGTGCTCGACGGCCTCGCCGAAGCGGCGGGCCCGGGCGTCGACGCCCTGGAACAGGCGATGCCCGGCCGGCGTGCGGTCGACCACGTGGGCGACGGCGAAGCCGATGGCGACCCCCACGGCGATGAGGACGAGGTTCTTCATGGGATTCCCCTTCCGGGAGACGTCGTGCCGGGTGCGCGGCCACGGGGGCCGAGGGCGATCCTACCGGCCGGGGTCCCGGCATCCGGCGGCGGACGGCCCGGGCCGCGGTCGCGCACGTCGTGCCGTCCCCGGGAACGCCGCGAGGCGGGCCGCCCCGGAGGGCGACCCGCCTCGCGGACGGTGGTGCGGTCGGGCTAGCGGGCCGCGTAGTACTCGACGACCAGCTGGACCTCGCAGGTCACGGGGACCTCGGCGCGCTTCGGCAGGCGCACGAGACGGGCCTGCAGCTTGTCGAGCTCGACCTCGAGGTACGAGGGGAGCTTCGGCAGCACGTCGGCGTGACCGCCGGCGGCGGCGACCTGGAAGGGCTCGGTGCCCTCGGAGCGCGGCTTGACGTGGATCATCTGGCCGGCCTTCACGCGGAAGGAGGGGCGGTCGACGATCTTGCCGTCGACCATGATGTGGCGGTGCACGACGAGCTGGCGGGCCTGCGCCGTGGTGCGCGCGAGGCCGGAGCGGACGACGAGCGCGTCGAGGCGCTGCTCGAGGATCTCGACGAGGTTCTCACCGGTCAGGCCCTGCGTGCGACGCGCCTCCTGGAAGGCGATCTTGAGCTGGGCCTCGCGGATGCCGTACTGGGCGCGCAGACGCTGCTTCTCGCGGAGGCGGACGGCGTAGTCGCTGTCCTGCTTGCGCTTGGACCGGCCGTGCTCGCCCGGCGCGTAGGGGCGCTTCTCGAGGTACTTGGCCGCCTTCGGCGTGAGCGGGATGCCCAGCGCGCGGGAGAGGCGGGTCTTGCTGCGGGTGCGTGACTTGGTGGACACGTTTTCCTTCCAGGGAGAAAGTCTCTGACTACGGGTGGTGCAGGGCGTCCGCGCACACGCATGGGCGCGCGACGATCGATCCCGCTGATGCGGGTCCTGCGGAAGTAGAGGGATTCGCCACGGGTCGTCCGGCTACAGGACGTGTCCCTTGATCATGATGTCGACGCAGCCGCACGCGACACCTGATTGAGGCGTCAGCAAGCGTAGCACGCGATCGGCGCGGATCCGGGGGCGCGCCGCGCCGGCGTCACCCGCCGCGGACGATGCGGCGCAGCTTCTCCAGCCGCGCCGACAGGTCGCGCTCATGGCCGTGCTGCGTGGGCGAGTAGTAGGTGCGGCCGACGAGCTCGTCCGGGAGGTACTGCTGGGTGACGACGCCGATGTCCGCGTCGTGCGGGTAGCGGTACCCCTTCCCGTGGCCGAGCCGCTTCGCGCCCGGGTAGTGGGCGTCGCGGAGGTGCAGGGGCACGCGGCCGAACGCGCCGGCCCGCACGTCGGCGATGGCCTGGTCGATGCCGAGGTAGGAGGCGTTCGACTTGGGCGCGGTGGCGAGGTGCACCACGGCCTGCGCCAACGGGATCCGCCCCTCCGGCATGCCGATGAGCTGCACCGCGTCGGCCGCGGCGACCGCGACCACGAGCGCCTGCGGGTCGGCGAGCCCGATGTCCTCGGACGCGGAGACGATGATCCGCCGCGCGATGAACCGCGGGTCCTCCCCCGCCTCGATCATGCGGGCCAGGTAGTGCAGGGCGGCGTCGACGTCGGACCCGCGGATCGACTTGATGAACGCGCTGATGACGTCGTAGTGCTCGTCGCCGTTGCGGTCGTAGCGGAGGAGCGCCCGGTCGACCGCGAGGGCGACCTGCTCGGTGGAGATGGGGATCGGGGCGGGATCCGCGGCGGGGACGTCGCGTCGGCCGTCCTCGTCCTCGTCGTCCTCGTCGTCCTCCTCGTCCCCGCCGCCCTCGTCCTCGCCGCCCGCCTCCGCGCGCGCCTTCGCGGTGGAGTCGGCCTGCGCGGAGACCGCCGCGGCCTCGAGCGCCGTCAGGGCGCGCCGGGCGTCGCCGGAGGCCAGCCGGATGATCATGGCGCGGGCGTCGTCGTCGAGCGAGAACCGCCCGCCGAGGCCGCGCGCGTCCGACACCGCACGGTCGACGAGCACGCCGAGGTCGTCGTCGTCGAGCTGCTCGAGGGTCAGCAGCAGGCTGCGCGAGAGCAGCGGCGAGATGACGGAGAAGGAGGGGTTCTCCGTGGTGGCGGCGATGAGGATCACCCAGCCGTTCTCCACGCCCGGCAGCAGCGCGTCCTGCTGGGCCTTGGTGAAGCGGTGGATCTCGTCGAGGAACAGCACCGTGGAGACGCCGAAGAGGTCCCGGTCGCTGAGCGCCTTCTCCATCACCTGGCGCACGTCCCGGACGCCCGCCGTCACCGCGGACAGCTCGACGAAGCGGCGGCTCGACCCGTGCGCGATCGCCTGCGCGAGCGTCGTCTTGCCGGTGCCGGGCGGGCCCCACAGGATGATCGAGACCGAGCCCTGCTCCCCCGCGACGTCCGAGGCGAGGCTCACGAGCGGCGATCCGGGGGTGAGGAGGTGGCGCTGGCCGGTGACCTCGTCGAGGCTCCGGGGACGCATCCGGACGGCCAGGGGCGTGGCCCCCGAGCGGAGGCCCGGTCGCGTGTCGGTCATGACCTCGATGGTAGGCGCGACCGGCTAGTGTTCCCGTACCGCCGACTCGGGCGGCATCGACCGGAGGACGCCGTGGCCCCCAGGAACGACCGTGCAGCCCGCGAGGCGCAGGCCCGGCTCCGCCGCTACGCGGCCCGCCAGGAGCTGCACGAGAGCGGCGTCCGCCGCCGTCGCCGCGACGACGTGGTCGCGGTCGTCGGCGTGATCCTCGTGGCCGCCCTCGCGGTCGGCGCGCAGCTCGCCTACGAGTCCGGACCCGGTGCCCCCGACCCCGCACCGTCGTCGTCGACCCCCGCGTCGCCCGACGATCCCGCGCCCACGACGCCCGATGCCACGCCGGCGCCGGACGCCACCCCGGTCCCGGACGCCACCCCCGCTCCCTGAGGCGACGACCCGCACGCGGTCCTCACGTGCGCCTGCGAGCCGAGGCCGTTCGGCGTCGTCCCGCGCCGACGCGCCCCGCGCTGGGGCATGATCGACAGGTCAGTCCGCCGTCGCACGCGGCGAACCCCCGGGATGCCCGTGCTCTAGGCTGACGTGCACGTCTCCGCACCGGTCCGGCCGGTCCTACGAACAAGGTGGAATCCGTGGCAGACAACGATCAGACCCCCTGGGGCCGCGTCGACGAGACGGGCACCGTCTTCCTCCGCGAGGGCGACGGCGAGCGCGTCGTGGGCCAGTACCCCGACGGGACCCCCGAGGAGGCGCTGGCCTACTTCCAGCGCAAGTTCACCGACCTCGCGGGCCAGGTCACGCTCCTGGAGCAGCGCGCCAAGCGCGGCGCCCCCGCCGCGGACGTCTCGAAGGCGGTCGCGCACCTCATCGAGGCGGTCGACGGCGCCAACGCCGTCGGCGACCTGCAGGCCCTGCGGGCCCGGCTCGACGTCCTCGCCGCCACCGTCGGCGAGCTCACGGAGAAGCAGGGCGAGGAGCAGCGCCAGGTCGTCCAGGCCGCCGTCGCCGAGCGCACCGCCATCGTCGAGGAGACCGAGCGCCTCGCGCAGCAGGACTTCTCGAAGGTGCAGTGGAAGCAGCTCACGGCCGAGGTCGACGGGCTGTTCGCGCGCTGGCAGCAGCACCAGCAGACGGGGCCGCGCCTGCCGAAGAACGACGCGAACGAGCTGTGGAAGCGCTTCCGCACCGCGCGATCCACCATCGACACCGAGCGCAAGGCGTTCTTCGCCGAGCTCGACAACGCCCACAAGGACGCCCGCTCGAAGAAGCAGGCCATCGTCGAGCAGGCGCGCGCCCTCGAGTCGCAGGGCGTCGGCGGCATCCCCGCCTACCGCCGCCTCCTCGACGAGTGGAAGCTCGCCGGCCGCGCCGGCAAGCGCTACGACGATGCGCTCTGGGCGCAGTTCAAGGCCGCGGGAGACGTGCTGTACGGCGCCAAGGCCGAGGTCGACGCGGCGGATGACGAGGAGCAGCAGGCCAACCTGCAGGCGAAGCTCGCCCTCCTCGACGAGGCCGAGCCCATCCTGCGGATCACGGAGCGCACCGCCGCGCGCGACAAGCTCACGGCCGTCCAGCTCCGGTGGGACGCCGTCGGACGGGTGCCTCGCGACAGCGTCAAGACCGTCGAGGACCGCCTCCGCAAGGTGGAGGCCCACGTCCGCACGCTCGACGAGGAGTTCTGGCGCAAGAACAACCCCGAGACGAAGGCCCGCTCGGAGGGCCTCGCCTCGCAGCTCGGCGCCGCGATCGACAAGCTCCAGCGCGAGCTCGACGCCGCGAAGGCCGAGGGCGACGCCCGCCGCATCGCCGAGGCCGAGGAGGCGCTCGCCGCCCGCCGCGTGTGGCTGGACGCGCTGGGCTCCTAGCCCTCCTCCTCCGCACCGCCACGACGGGCCGGGATCCTCCACAGGATCCCGGCCCGTCGTCCGTCCGGGGGCGGCGCCTGGCATGGTGCGCCGCATGTCCCCGCGCCTCGCCCCCGTCCTGTCCGTCCTCGACCTCCCCCTCGCCGAGCTCTGCTCCGCCCGTCTCGACGGCGAGGTCTACGAGGTCGACGCCTGCTACTCCCCCGTGGACGAGCTCGCGTCCCCCTGGCTCCGCGCGGCCGCGCTGGCCGCCCAGGTCCCGTCCCGCCTCATCGCCGAGCGCCTGACCGCGGCGTGGGTGCACGGCGCCACGCGCCTGCCCCCTCGGACGCACGAGTACTGCGTCGACGCGGTGGCGCGGTGCCATCCGCCGGAGCTGCGCAACGTCCGCATCCGCGAGGTCGTCCTCGACGAGCGCGATGCCGTGGTCATGGCGGGCCTCCGCGTCACCACGCCGGTGCGCACCCTGTGCGACATCGCGCGCACCGTGGCGGACTTCACCCCGCGGCACGAGAGCGCGTGCCGCGGCCTGCTCGCGCTCCCCGACGTCACGGTGCCCGCCGCCCGCGCGCACCTGGAGGCCTCGGGGGCCCTGCCCGACAAGCGCCGTGCGCTGGCGCGTCTCGCGACGCTCGCCGAGGATGCGGTCTCAGACGCACCGGCCGCGGACGCCGGCACCGCCGCTCGGATCAGCCGCCGTTGACCCGGTACACGTCGTACACGGCGTCGATCCGCCGCACGGCGTTGAGGACGCGGTCGAGGTGCGTCACGTCGCCCATCTCGAACACGAACCGGCTGATGGCCAACCGGTTCGAGGACGTGGAGACGGACGCGGACAGGATGTTCACGTGGTGCTCCGAGAGCACGCGCGTCACGTCGCTGAGCAGCCCGGAGCGATCGAGCGCCTCCACCTGGATGTGCACGAGGAACAGGCTCTTCGACGAGGGGGCCCACTCCACCTCGATCATGCGCTCGGGCTCGGAGCGCAGCGAGCCCACGTTGTGGCAGGACGCCTGGTGCACCGAGACGCCGGCACCCCGGGTCACGAAGCCGATGATCTCGTCCCCCGGGACGGGCGTGCAGCACTTGGCGAGCTTCACGAGGATGTCCGGGGCGCCGCGCACGAGCACGCCGGAGTCGCTGTTGCGCGACACCCGGGAGCGCTGCGTGACGGCGAAGACCTCCTCCGCCTCCCCGCCGCTGTCGCCCTGGATCGAGGCGAGCACCTTCTCGATCACGGACTGGGTGGACACGTGGCCCTCGCCGACGGCCGCGTAGAGCGCGGCGACGTCGTCGAACTTCATGCTCTGGGCCACGTCCGAGAACGCGTCCTGGTTCATGAGCTTCTGGAGCGGGAGGTTCTGCTTGCGCATGGCGCGGGCGATGGCGTCCTTGCCCTGCTCGATGGCCTCCTCGCGGCGCTCCTTGGTGAACCACTGCTTGATCTTGTTGCGGGCGCGGGCGCTCTTCACGAACGCGAGCCAGTCCTTGCTGGGACCGCTGTCCGGGTTCTTCGACGTGAAGACCTCGACGACGTCGCCGGTGGTCAGCGGGTTCTCGAGGGGCACGAGCCGCCCGTTGACCTTCGCGCCCATCGTGCGGTGGCCGACGTCCGTGTGCACGGCGTAAGCGAAGTCCACGGGCGTGCCGCCGGCGGGGAGCCCGATCACCTTCCCGTGCGGCGTGAAGACGTAGACCTCCTTCGCGCCGATCTCGAAGCGCAGGCTGTCGAGGAACTCCCCGGGGTCGGCGGTCTCGGACTGCCAGTCGGAGATGTGCGCGAGCCAGGCGAGGTCGGTGTCCCCCTGAGGCGACACCTCCGTCGTGCGGCCGCCGTTCATGCGCTCCTTGTACTTCCAATGCGCGGCGACGCCGAACTCGGCGCGCTGGTGCATCTCGTGCGTGCGGATCTGGATCTCGACGGGCCGCCCCTTCGGACCGATCACCGTCGTGTGGAGCGACTGGTAGAGGTTGAACTTCGGGGTGGCGATGTAGTCCTTGAACCGGCCGGGCACCGGGGTCCAGCGCGCGTGGATGGCTCCCAGCACCGCGTAGCAGTCGCGCAGGGAGTCCACCAGCACGCGGATGCCGACCAGGTCGTAGATCTCGTCGAACTCGCGCCCGCGCACGACCATCTTCTGGTAGATCGAGTAGTACTGCTTCGGCCGGCCGGCGACCTTGCCGCGGATGCGCGCGGATCGGAGGTCGTCGTTGACGCTGTCGATCACCTGCTGCACGAACTCCTCGCGCTGCGGCGTGCGCTGCTTCACGAGGTTCTCGATCTCGACGTAGATCTTCGGATAGAGCACCGCGAACGAGAGGTCCTCGAGCTCCCATTTGATGGTCTGGATGCCGAGACGGTGCGCCAGCGGCGCGTAGATCTCAAGCGTCTCCTTGGCCTTCCGCTCGGCGGACGCCGACTCGACGAAGCCCCACGTGCGCGCGTTGTGCAGCCGGTCCGCCAGCTTCACCACGAGCACCCGGATGTCCTTCGACATCGCCACGACCATCTTGCGCACGGTCTCGGCCTGCGCGCTGTCGCCGTACTTGAGCTTGTCGAGCTTCGTGACGCCGTCGACCAGCATGGCGATCTCGTCGCCGAAGTCGTGACGGAGCATGTCGAGCGTGTACTCGGTGTCCTCGACCGTGTCGTGCAGGAGCGCGGCCGCGAGCGTCTTGGGGCCGATGCCGAGGTCGGCGAGGATCTGCGCCACGGCCACCGGATGGGTGATGTACGGCTCGCCGCTCTTGCGCTTCTGGCCCTCGTGCGCGCGCTCCGCGACGGCGTAGGCCCGCTCGATCAGGCCCATGTCGGCCTTCGGGTGGTGCAGCCGCGCGGTGCGGATGAGCTGCTCGACGGCGCCGGCCGGCTGCGCCCGCGAGAACAGGCGGGGCACGAGGCGCCGGAGGGAAGCCGTGCTCGAGGTCGTCTCCGTCATCGTCCAGCCTCCCAGCCGTCTGCTGGTGACCAAATTATCACCGCGGCAGACCGCCCCCGACCACTGCTCCGGCCGGACGGACGCGGATCAGGCCACGCGGCCGGGAGCCCCGTCGTCCGTCACGACGTCACCGCCCATCTCGGACCACGCCTGCATGCCGCCGGTGACGTTGGACGCCGCGAAGCCCCCGCGCAGCAGGGCCTGCGCGGCGAGGGACGACCGGTGCCCGGAGCGGCAGACCACGGCGATGTGCTCGTCGGCCGGCAGCTCGTCGACCCGCGCCTGGAGCTCGCCCATGGGGATGTGGTGCGCCACCGCGGAATGACCGGCCGCCCACTCGTCGTCCTCGCGCACGTCGAGGAGCCAGGACTCCCCGGTCGTCGTGCGGGCCTTGGCCGTGGCGGCGTCGATGTCCTCGGGGACGCCCGCTCCGTGTGCGCTGCTCATGCCTCCACCGTAGCCGCGGCACGCTCGGCCTGGGCACGGCTGGCGGCCGCGGCGGCGCGCGCGTCGCCCTTCTTGACCTTCGGCTCGTTCTCGCGGAGGTGCGCGTAGAGCGGAGCCGCCAGGAAGATCGTGGAGTACGTGCCGACGATGATGCCGATGAAGAGCGACAGCGCGATGTCGCGCAGGGTGCCCGCGCCCAGCACCACGGCCCCGATGAAGAGGATGGAGCCGACCGGCAGGATCGCGACGATGGACGTGTTGATGGAGCGCACGAGCGTCTGGTTGACGGCGAGGTTCACCGACTGGCCGAACGTGCGCCGGGACTCCTGCCCGTCCTCGGCGGTGTTCTCGCGGATCTTGTCGAAGACCACGACCGTGTCGTACAGCGAGTAGCCGAGGATCGTGAGGAAGCCGATGACCGCGGCGGGCGTGACCTCGAATCCGGTGATGCCGTAGATGCCGGCCGTGAGCACGAGGTCGTGGAGCAGGGCGACGATGGCCGCGACGGACATCTTCCAGGTGCGGAAGTACACCGACATGACGAGCGCGGCCAGCGCGAGGAACACCACGAGCCCCCACAGCGCCTGGCGGGTGATGTCCTGGCCCCAGGACGGGCCGATGAACGACTCGGTGACGCTCGACGCCTCGACGCCGTACGCCGTGGCGAGGGCTTGGCGGACGGCGGTGCTGTCCGCGGGCTCGAGCTGGTCGGTCTGGACGCGCACGCCGTCGGACCCGACGCTCGAGACGCGGGCCGGGACGGGCGTCACGGTGGCCACCGCGTCGCTCGCGATGTCCTGCGACTGCGAGGACGCCCCGCTCACCGTGAACTCGGATCCGCCCGTGAACTCGATGCCGAAGGTGAACCCGCCGCGGACCAGCGGCCCGAGGATCGAGATGAGGATGCACACGGCGGCGATGCCGTACCAGAGCTTGCGGCGCCCGACGATGTCGAACGAGCGCTTGCCCGTGTAGAGGTCGTTGCCGAACTCGGAGAAGCCAGCCATCAGTCGTCCCTGCTCGTGTCGTCGGAGCGCGGCGCGTCGATCGTCGCGGTCGAGGTGGTGCCTGTGGGGGCGCCCTGCGCGGCCTTGCGCTCGGCGATGGTCTGCCGGCGCGCCGCCTCCTTCGCCGCGGCGGTGCCACGGCCCGTCGGGGCGGTCGGCGTGCGGAAGGTCGCGCGGCCGCGGTAGACCGCCCCGAGCGCCCGCGGGTCGAGCCCGCTCATGCGGTGGCCCTCGGCGAAGAAGCGGCGCTCCGCGAGCAGCTGCAGGATCGGGTGGGTGAAGAGCGACACGACGATGAGGTCGATGATCGTCGTGAGCCCGAGCGTGAGCGCGAAGCCCTTCACGTTGCCGACCGCGAGGATGAAGAGCACCGCGGCGGCGAGGAAGTTGACCGTGTCGGACGCGATGATCGTGCGCAGCGCGCGCTTCCAGCCCTGCTCGACCGACGAGACCAGGCCGCGGCCGTCGCGGAGCTCGTCCTTGATGCGTTCGAAGTACACGATGAACGAGTCCGCCGTGATGCCGATGGCCACGATGAGCCCCGCCACCCCGGCGAGCGAGAGCCGGTACCCCTCCCGCCAGCTCAGGAGCGTGATGAGCAGGTACGTGATGACGGCGGCGATGGCGAGCGAGGCCACCGTCACCATGCCGAGCGCCCGGTACTGCACGAGCGAGTAGAGCACCACGAGCACGAGGCCGATGAGTCCCGCGATGAGGCCGCTGGTGAGCTGCGAGGATCCGAGCGTCGCGGAGATGACGTCGGAGCTCTGCAGCGTGAAGCTCAGCGGCAGGGCGCCGAACTTGAGCTGGTCGGCCAGCGCCTTGGCGCTGTCCTGCGTGAAGTTGCCCGTGATGGACGGCTTGCCGTTGGTGACGACGCCCTGCGTGACGGGCGCCGAGATGACCTCGTTGTCGAGGACGAAGGCGAACTGGTTGCGCGGGGACTCGAGGGTGATGAGCCGGGTCGACATGTCGCCGAACTGCTTCGTGCCGTCGCCGTCGAAGACGAGGTTGACGGACCACGTGCCCGTGCTGACGCCCTGGCTGGACTGCTGCAGGCCGCTCGTGGCGTCGGAGATGGTGCTGCCGTCGACCTCGACCGGGCCGAGCACGTACTTGGCCGCCCCGTCGTCGGAGCAGGCGATGATCGCGCGGTCGGCGGGTGCCGCCTGGCCGTCGCTCTCGGGCGCGGTGGCGCAGTCGTAGGCGGCGAACTGGGCCTGGAGCCGCGGGGTGACCCAGGAGACGTCGCTGGGGCCGGTGGGCTCCGCGGTCGGCTCGTCGGAGAGCGTGGCGGGATCGGGCGTGGCCTCGGCGGCCGGCGTCTCGGCCGCGGGGGTCGACCCGTCGGTGGGGGCCGGCGCGGATCCGTCCGTCGGGGTCGGCGTGGGCGTCGCGCCGACGGAGGAGGTGCCGGGTGCTCCGACGAGGACGGGACGGAGCTCGAGCTTCGCGGAGGACTGCAGGCGCTGCATCGTGGCGGCGTCCGGCTCGCCCGGGAGGCTCACGACGATGTTGCTGCCGCCCTGCGTCGTGATCTCCGCCTCGGAGACGCCGCTGGCGTCGACGCGCTGGCGGATGATCGACACCGCCTGGGCGAGCTGCTCGCTCGTGGGACCGGAGGACGCGCCGTCCAGCTGGGGCGCCAGGATGATCTGCGTCCCGCCCTCGAGGTCGAGCGCGAGCTTCGGGGTCCACGACCCGTTGCTGAAGGCCACGCTCGCGGCGTTGCCGCCGGCGAGGAGGCCGATGATCACGAGCAGCCAGACGAGCTTGCGCCGGGCCTTGCGTACCGGTGTGGGCGACTTGGCCACCTGGACACTCGACTTTCTCCGCGGGACGGCCGCCGCGGCGTCGCGGTCCCGGATGGGTGGGGGAGCTGGCCCGGGCGCGATCCCGCCCGGGTGCGGCGGGCGGGATCGGCCGCCCGCCCGGTGGATCAGGGGCGCGCGGTGGGCGCGTCGCCGTCGTCGTGGCGACGGCCGGCGTCCGTGCTGCCGGCCTCGTCGACGACGTCGGTGGCCGGGGCGTCGTCCACGAGCTCGCTGGCGTCGTCCGCGACCGCGACGGTCGGCTCGACGACCCGGGCGATGGTCTGGCGGTGCAGCTTCAGGACCGTGCCGGGCGAGACCTCGAGGTACGCGAGGTTGTTCTCCTCGTCGAAGGAGACCAGCGTCCCGTAGATGCCGGAGGCCGTCATGACCTCGGCGCCGGGCACCATCTGCGTCTGCAGCGCGGCCAGGTCCTTCTGGCGCTTCCGGCTGTTGCGGAACATGAAGAAGATGAGCAGCGCCAGGACGGCGAACATGATCAGGGTGAACGGGTCCATGCGGGACGGGCCTTTCAGGAGCTGGGGGTGTACGGACACGACGAACCGGCGACGTTCCGCGGGAGGCCAGCTTGAATCATAGGCCATCGCCGAAGAGCGGCTCCTCGACTCCCGAGGTCGTCGCCCCCGGTCCGGGGGCGCCCGGCAGGCCGCGCGCCACGGGCCCCTCGAGCCCGAAGTGCCGCCAGGCGGCGGGCGTCGCTACGCGGCCGCGCGGGGTGCGCGTGACCAGCCCGATGCGCACGAGGAACGGCTCGACGACCGACTCGATCGTCTCCGCCTCCTCCCCCACGGACACGGCGAGGGTGTTGAGGCCCACGGGCCCGCCGTCGAAGCGCGTGAGGATGCCGCGCATGACCGCGCGGTCGAGCCGGTCGAGGCCGAGCGGATCCACGTCGTACAGGTCGAGGGCCGCGCGGACCGAGGCCACGTCGGCCTCCGTGCCGTGCACGAGCGCGTAGTCCCGCACCCGGCGCAGCAGGCGGTTGGCGATGCGGGGCGTGCCGCGGCAGCGCCCGGCGATCTCCGCCACGGCCTCGTGCTCGATCTCGAGGTGCAGCATCCCGGCGGCGCGCTCGATGACCTGCTCCAGCTCGTGCGTCTCGTAGAACTCCAGGTGCGCGGTGAATCCGAAGCGGTCGCGGAGCGGGCTCGGCAGCATCCCGGAGCGCGTGGTGGCGCCCACGAGCGTGAACGGGGCGAGCTCGAGCGGGATGGAGGTCGCGCCGGCGCCCTTGCCCACCATGATGTCGATGCGGAAGTCCTCCATCGCCAGGTAGAGCATCTCCTCGGCGGAGCGCGCCATGCGGTGGATCTCGTCGACGAAGAGGATCTCCCCCGGCACGAGCGCGGACAGCACCGCCGCGAGGTCGCCCGCGTGCTGGATGGCCGGACCGCTCGTGAGGCGCAGCGGGCGACGGCTCTCCTCGGCGACGATCATCGCGAGCGTCGTCTTGCCGAGCCCGGGAGGACCGGCCAGCAGGATGTGGTCGGGCGACCGGTTCTGCATCGCGGCGGCCGTGAGCAGCAGCTCCAGCTGCCCGCGCACCTTGACCTGCCCGACGAACTCGGAAAGCGACCGCGGACGCAGCGCGCCCTCGAAGGCGAGCTCGGCCTCCGACTCGGGCACGGGGCTCGAGACCTCGCCCGGGTCGAGCGCGCTCACCGGTCGACCGCCGCACCGGCCGCGGCGGCGCCCGGCGCCTGCTGCGGGCCGAGCATCCCGAGCGCGACGCGGAGGAGGCGCGGCATGTCGGCGGAGGCGCCCTGCTCCTCGGCGGCGGCGACCGCGTCGTCGACGGCCGTGCGGGCGACGCGCTCGGACCAGCCGAGGCCCACGAGCGCGGTGAGGACGTCCGCGGTGACGGAGGACGGCGCGGACGCCGCGGAGCGCGACCGCGCCTGCGTGACCACGAGCTTGCCCGCCAGCTGCAGCACGATGAGCTTGGCGGTCTTGGGTCCGATGCCGGAGACGCGGCGGAAGGCGGCGTCGTCCTCGACGGCGATCGCCCGCGCCATGGCCTCGGGATCCAGGTGCTCGAGCACCGCGAGGGCCGACTTCGGGCCGACGCCGGTGACGCCGCAGAGCAGCTCGAAGGCGCGGAGCTCGTCCGGTCCGGGGAAGCCGAAGAGGGTGAGCGAGTCCTCGCGGACGACGAGCGACGTGAGCACGGTGGCCTCGGATCCGTGCCGCAGCTCGAGCGCGTGCCGCGGCGTCACCTGGACGCCGTAGCCCACCCCGTGGACCTCCAGCAGGAGGGTCTGACCGGAGACGGACAGCACGGTGCCGCGGAGGGAGGAGATCACGCCCACAACCCTACGAGCTAGCGCCGACCCCGCTGCGCACGCTCGGCGGCGAGCCACGCCGCCTGGGCCGCGGTGGGGCCCGAGGCTCCGGGGACGGCGGGCGCCGCGGCGCGGGAGGCGGGTGCGGGAGTCCCCGCGATGCCCGCACGCGAGAGGCCCGCCCGCCAGCCGGCGCAGATGGCGAGCGCCAGGGCGTCCGACGCGTCGGCGGGCGTCGGCAGCTCGTCGAGGCCGAGGATGCGCGCGACCATGGTCGCGACCTGCTTCTTGTCGGCCTGCCCGTAGCCCGTGACCGCGGCCTTGACCTCGCTCGGCGTGTGCATCGCGACGTCCAGTCCGCGGCGGGCCGCACCGGCCAGGGCGACGCCCGTGATCTGCGCGACGCCCATCACGGTGGACAGGTTGTCCTGCGCGAACACGCGCTCGATGGCGACGACGGCGGGCCCGTGGCGCGCCACGAGCTCGTCGATGCCGTCCCCGACGGCGAGCAGCCGGTGGTGCAGCTCGTCGGTCGGGCTGGTCCGCACGACCTGCACGTCGACGATGCGCGCCGAGCGGTCCGCGAACACGTCGACCACGCCCACGCCGCAGCGCGTCAGGCCGGGGTCGATCCCGAGGATCCGCACGTGCGGCCCGACGCCCCCCGTGCCGCTCCCCCGCGCCCCGGCGATGGGGGCCTACTCCTCGTCGTCGTCGTCGAGCGCGGCCTGCACGTCGGCGGGCACGTCGCTGTTGATGTAGATGTTCTGGACGTCGTCCAGGTCCTCCATGGCGTCGACGAGCTTGTTGACCTTGCGCGCGGTCTCGAGGTCGACCTCGACCTTCACCTGCGGCACGAACTCCACGTCGGCGGAGTCGTAGTCGATGCCGGCCGCCTGGAGAGCCTGGCGCACGGCGACCATGTCGGACGGCTCGCACTGGATCTCGAACACCTCGCCGTGGTCGGTGACGTCCTCGGCGCCCGCGTCGAGGACGGCCGCGAGCACGTCGTCCTCGGTGGGGGTCTCCGCGTGCGGCACCGCGAGGACGCCCTTGCGGTGGAAGTTGTAGGCGACGCTGCCCGGGTCGGCCATGGTGCCGCCGTTGCGGCTCATCGCCGTGCGGACCTCGGCGGCGGCGCGGTTCTTGTTGTCCGTGAGGCACTCCACGAGCATCGCGACGCCGTTGGCGGCGTACCCCTCGTACATGATCGTCTGGTAGTCGACGACCTCGCCGAGGAGGCCGGCGCCGCGCTTGACGGCGCGGTCGATGTTGTCGTTCGGGACGCTGGTCTTCTTGGCCTTCTGCACCGCGTCGACGAGCGTCGGGTTGCCGGACATGTCGGCGCCGCCGATCTTAGCCGCGACCTCGATGTTCTTGATCAGCTTCGCGAACGACTTGGCGCGACGCGAGTCGATGATCGCCTTCTTGTGCTTCGTGGTCGCCCACTTGGAATGTCCGGACACGGGTGGTTCTCCTTACGCGGCGTCTGCTCGCTGTCAATGATGGACCATCGGGCGGCCGCGCCGAGGACC
Source organism: Clavibacter michiganensis subsp. tessellarius (assembly GCF_021922985.1). NCBI lineage: Bacteria > Bacillati > Actinomycetota > Actinomycetes > Micrococcales > Microbacteriaceae > Clavibacter > Clavibacter tessellarius. The sequence goes on from NZ_CP040788.1 coordinate 1,175,938, forward strand.
TGAGGAGGTCAGAGGGTGCGGCCGGACTCCTCGACCATGTCGAGGAAGAGGCGGTGGAAGCGGAGGTCGCCCGTGACCTCCGGGTGGAACGAGGTGCCGAGCAGCGCGCCCTGCCGCACGGCGACCACGCGGCCGTCGTCGAGCGACGCGAGCGCCGACGCGGCCGGGCCGACCGACGCCACCACGGGCGCGCGGATGAAGACGGCGTGCACGGGCGGGTCCCCCAGGGCGGGCACGTCGAGGTCGACCTCGAACGACGCCGTCTGGGATCCGAACGCGTTGCGCCGCACGGAGACGTCGAGGCCGCCGATGCTCCGCTGGTCGTGGATAGCGTCGACGATCTCGTCGGCCAGCATGATGAGGCCCGCGCACGTGCCGTACACGGGCAGGCCGTCGTCGATCGCCGCGCGGAGCGGATCCGCGATCCCGAACTGCCGCGACAGCTTGTCCATCACGGTCGACTCGCCGCCCGGGATCACCAGGCCGTTCAGCCCCGGCAGGTCCTTCGGCTGGCGGACGCGCCGCGTCCGTGCGCCGAACCCCTCGAGCACGCGCACGTGCTCGCGGACGTCGCCCTGCAGCGCGAGGACGCCGACGAGCGGGCCGTCGCCGAGAGGCGCCGCCGTGCTACCAGCCACGCTCGGCGAGGCGGTGCGGCGCGGGGACGTCGGCGACGTTGATGCCGACCATGGCCTCGCCCAGCCCGCGGGACGCCTGGGCGATCGCGTCGGGGTCCTGGTACAGCGCGGTGGCCGTGACGACGGCCTTCGCGCGGGCGACCGGGTTGCCGGACTTGAAGATGCCGGATCCGACGAACACGCCGTCGGCGCCGAGCTGCATCATCATCGCCGCGTCCGCCGGGGTGGCCACGCCGCCCGCGGTGAAGAGCACGACGGGGAGCTGGCCGGTCTGCGCGACCTCGAGCACGAGGTCGTACGGCGCCTGCAGCTCCTTGGCGGCGACGTAGATCTCGTCGTGCGTGAGGGCGCTGAGCGCGCGGATCTCGGACTTGATGGTGCGGATGTGCTTGGTGGCCTCGGAGACGTCGCCCGTGCCGGCCTCGCCCTTGGAGCGGATCATGGCCGCGCCCTCGGTGATGCGTCGGAGCGCCTCGCCGAGCGTGGTGGCCCCGCAGACGAAGGGGACGGTGAAGCCCCACTTGTCGATGTGGTTCACGTAGTCGGCGGGGCTCAGCACCTCGGACTCGTCGATGTAGTCGACCTCGAGGGACTGCAGGACCTGCGCCTCGACGAAGTGGCCGATGCGGGCCTTCGCCATGACGGGGATGGAGACCTCGGCCTTGATCTGGTCGATGAGGTCGGGATCGCTCATGCGGGCGACGCCGCCCTGCGAGCGGATGTCGGCGGGCACGCGCTCGAGCGCCATGACGGCGACCGCTCCCGCGTCCTCCGCGATGCGCGCCTGCTCGGCGTTGACGACGTCCATGATGACGCCGCCCTTGAGCATCTCCGCGAGTCCGCGCTTGACGCGGCTCGAGCCGACCTGTCCGGGGGTGTTGGTGTCAGTCATTGTGATCCCTATCCTATTCGCCCGCAGGGGCGGGCCAGGCTGCGGCGATGGATGCGCGCACGTCGCCCAGCAGCTGCGGCAGCGCCTTGGTCTTGGCGATGATCGGCAGGAAGTTCGCGTCCTGCCCCCATCGCGGCACGATGTGCTGGTGCAGGTGCTCGGCGATGCCGGCGCCCGCGACCTGCCCCTGGTTCATGCCGATGTTGTAGCCGTCGTTCCGCGACACCTCGCGCACGACCCGCATCGCGGTCTGCGTGAGCGACCCGATCTCGGCGACCTCCTCGGGGCTCGCGAGGTCGTACGTCGCGATGTGGCGGTACGGGCAGACGAGCAGGTGCCCGCTGTTGTACGGGAAGAGGTTCAGCAGCACGAAGGCGTGCTCGCCGCGCGCCACGATGAGCGCGTCCTCGTCCGACATCGACGGGGCGATGCAGAACGGGCACTCGTCCCGGTCCGGCTGCTGCCCCTTCTGGATGTAGACCATGCGGTGCGGTGTCCACAGCCGCTGGAACTCGTCCGGCACGCCGGCGAGGTGGCCCGGGTCGTCGACGCGGGCGCCGGTGGACTCGTCCTCTCCCCCGGACTCGTGGTCCGACAGGGTCAGACGGGCCATGCCGTCACCACCTGCTCGCGCCGGGCGATGGCGCCCGTGATCCGCTCCACGGCCTCGTCCACCGGCACGCCGTTGACCTGGGTGCCGTCGCGGAACCGGAAGCTCACGGATCCCGCGGCCCGGTCGTCCTCGCCCGCGATCAGCTGGTACGGCACGCGGAGCTTGGTGTGCGTGCGGATCTTCTTGGGCATGCGGTCGTCCGAGGTGTCGAGCTGCGTGCGCACGCCCGCCGCACGGAGCCGGTCGAGGACGCCGCCGAGGTACTCCTCGTAGTCCTCGGCCACCGGGATCCCGACGACCTGGACGGGCGACAGCCACACGGGGAACGCGCCCGCGTAGTGCTCGGTGAGGACGCCGAAGAAGCGCTCGATGGACCCGAACAGCGCGCGGTGGATCATGACCGGCTGCTTGCGCGTGCCGTCGTTCGCCGTGTACTCGAGGCCGAAGCGCTCGGGCAGGTTGAAGTCGAGCTGGATCGTGGACATCTGCCACGTGCGCCCGATGGCGTCGCGCGCCTGCACGGAGATCTTGGGGCCGTAGAACGCGGCGCCCGCGGGGTCCGGCACGAGCTCGAGGCCCGTGTCGACGGCGACCTGACGCAGCGTCTCGGTCGCCTCCTCCCACACCTCGTCGGATCCGACGAACTTCTCCGGGTCCTTCGTGGACAGCTCGAGGTAGAAATCGTCGAGGCCGTAGTCGCGCAGCAGCGACAGCACGAACTCGAGCGTCCCCTTCAGCTCGTCGGCCATGCGCTCGCGCGTCGTGAAGATGTGCGCGTCGTCCTGCGTCATGCCGCGCACGCGGGTGAGGCCGTGGATCACGCCGGACTTCTCGTTGCGGTAGACCGTGCCGAACTCGAACAGGCGCAGCGGCAGCTCGCGGTACGAGCGCTGGCGCGACCGGTAGATGAGCACGTGCATGGGGCAGTTCATGGGCTTCAGGTAGTAGTCCGCGCCCTGCCGGGTGATCTCGCCCTCGTCGTTCCGCGCCTCGTCGAGGTGCATGGCGGGGAACATGCCGTCCTTGTAGAAGTCGAGGTGACCGCTCGTCTCGAACAGGTTCGACTTCGTGATGTGCGGCGAGTAGACGAACTCGTAGCCGGCCGTCTCGTGGCGGCGGCGCGAGTAGTCCTCCATCTCGCGGCGGATGATGCCGCCCTTGGGGTGGAAGACCGCGAGGCCGGAGCCGATCTCGTCGGGGAAGGAGAAGAGGTCGAGCTCGGCGCCGAGGCGGCGGTGGTCGCGCTTGAGCGCCTCCTCGATGCGGCCCTGGTAGGCGCGCAGCTCGTCCTTGGTGGGCCAGGCGGTGCCGTAGATGCGCTGCAGCTGCGGGTTCTTCTCGGAGCCGCGCCAGTAGGCGGCGGCGACGCGGGACAGCGCCCAGCCGTTGCCGACCATGCGCGTGCTCGGCAGGTGCGGGCCGCGGCAGAGGTCGCGCCAGAAGACCTCGCCGGTCTTGCCGTCGACGTTCTCGTAGACCGTGAGCTCGGCGCCGCCGACCTCGACGGACTCGCCGTCCTCGCCCAGCTCCTCGCTGGATCCGCCCTTGAGGCCGATGAGCTCGAGCTTGTAGGGCTCCGCGGCCATGAGCTCGCGGGCCTCCTCCTCGGAGACGACGCGACGCGTGAAGCGCTGGCCCTGGCGGACGATGCGTTCCATGTTCTTGGAGATGGCCTTCAGGTCCTCGGGCGTGAAGGGCTCCGCGACGTCGAAGTCGAAGTAGAAGCCGTCGGTGACGGGCGGCCCGATGCCGAGCTTCGCCTCCGGGTTGATCTGCTGCACCGCCTGGGCCATGACGTGGGCGGCCGAGTGCCGGAGGATCGCGAGGCCGTCGGGCGAGTCGATGCGGACGGGCTCGACGACGTCGCCGGGGGCGACCGGGGCCGCGAGGTCCTTCAGCTCTCCGCCGATGCGCATGGCGACGACGGCGCGATCGCTGAAGAGCGTGAACCCGGTGCCCGCCTCCGTGGCCTCGACCGGCTGCGCGGTGGTCTCCGCGGGCGCGGCCTCGTCGTGGATCTCGGGCTGGGCGGCGTCTACCACGGGGGCTCCTTGCGGGACGGGGAGGGAACCGACCCAGACTACCGGCGCGCGGGAGGGCCTCCTCGACGGGAGGGCGGCGGTCGCGGCGCGGGGCTGACGGAGAGCGCCGCGCACGGCCGGATCGGGCGGCGGGAGCGGGTGCCCGGGAAAAGCAGAAGGCCCCGGTCTCCCGGGGCCTTCTGGATGGTGAGCGATACTGGGATCGAACCAGCGACCTCTTCCGTGTCAGGGAAGCGCGCTACCGCTGCGCCAATCGCTCATGCTCTTGCTCGAGGTGGGGACGGGATTTGAACCCGCGTGGACGGCTTTGCAGGCCGCTGCCTCGCCTCTCGGCCACCCCACCACCGGTGGTTCCCACCTTGTGAAAGGGGACCCCTCTCGGGGCCCCTGTTCGAGCGGATGACGAGATTCGAACTCGCGACCCTCACCTTGGCAAGGTGATGCGCTACCACTGCGCCACATCCGCATTCCACACGCTGTCCGCCGGCTTCCCGGCGTCCCTGCGTGCTCGATGACTCTAGCCGATCTCCTGGCGCGGGTGCAAAACGACGCCCGCCCGAACGCTCCCCGGGACGCGTCCACCCGCCCGTTGCCCCGTGTTCACGCGGATCGGGTGGACGAGCGCGCCGGACCACCCCGGGCGTGTCGCGCGGCCTCCCGCCCTCGACGGGCCGGCGACGTCCGACGTGACCGCGACCGCCCCCGCGGTATGGCATCATGGATCCGCACCGTCCGCGGTGCGAGCACGGGCGATTGGCGCAGTTGGTAGCGCGCTTCCTTCACACGGAAGAGGTCATCGGTTCGAGTCCGGTATCGCCCACCGAGCACCACTCCCCCTCCGCCGCACGGCGGGCAGCCCGCGGCATCGCCGCGACGCCATCCGGGCAGCGCCATCGTCACTGCAGCAGCGCCCGCGCCGTCCCCTCGTCGAGCACGATGTCGGTCACGAGCCCCGCGGCCAGCGCCCCGCGCACGCTCCGCGCCTTGGACGCCCCCGCCACCACGCACACGCGCCGCGGCGCGCGGCGGATCGTGGCGAGGTCCGGGCCGCTGGCCCGCGCGTTGATCGCGATGTCGGCCGAGGACCCGTCCTCGCGGAAGAAGACGGTCGACACGTCGCCCACGACGCCGTCCGCGTCGAGCGCGCGCTGGTCGGACCGCTCGAGGTACCCGCCCGAGTAGACGTGGCTCGGCACGAGGGCGACCGGGGATCCGACGCCGAAGAGCACCATGTCCATGCGCTCCTGGAGCTCGAGCACCCGCTTCGTGCTCCGCTCCCGCCAGAGGGCGAGCTTCGTGGCCGGGTCGTCGAAGAACGCCGGCACGGGGAACTGCTGCACGGTCGCGCCGTAGGCCTTGCCGAACCGGCGGAGGATCTCGCTCGCGTACATGATCCCGGTGGTGCGCACGTTGCCCGCCCCGTTGAGCTGCACGACGAGGGTGTTGTGCGTGGGCTTCGGCACGAGGTAGCGGCTGACGGCGCTGACCGTGGACCCCCACGCGACACCCACCACCATGTTCGAGTCGACGTACTGGGTGAGCATCCGTGCAGCCGAGAGGGCCACGCGGTCGACCCGGTCGACGTCGCTCGTCTGGTCGGGCACCGGCACCACGTGGGCGACGACGCCGTAGCGGTCGTGCAGCTGCTCCCCGAGCACGGTCGCGAGGTCGAGCGGCGAGCGGATCTGGATGTCCACGAGGCCCGACTCCCGGGCGAAGGCGAGCAGCCGGGACACGGAGGAGCGGCTCGTGCCGAGCTCCCGGGCGATGGCCTCCATCGTCAGGTCCTGCATGTAGTAGAGGTGCGCCGCGCGGAGGGCGTCCTGGGTGCGCTCGTGCGCGATGCCGTCGACCATCCGACGATGCTTGCACATCCGTGCACGGGCTTCGCGGGATCCGTTCGCGGGCGGATGATGGAGGCATCAGCACGCGCACCACGCACGCATCAGGACAACAGGAAGAAGCCTCCTCGTGACCACGTCGAAGAAGACCGACCTGCGGGACAACGTCGCCCGCATCCACGACCGCCCGAGCGCGCAGGTGCTCGTCATCGGCGGTGGCATCAACGGCATCGCGACGTTCCGCGACCTGGCGCTCCAGGGCGTCGACGTCGTCCTCGTCGAGCGCGCCGACTACGGCTCCGGCGCCTCGGCCGCCAGCTCGCACATGATCCACGGCGGCATCCGCTACCTCGAGAACGGCGAGTTCCGCCTCGTGCGCGAGTCCGTCGAGGAGCGCAACGGCCTCATCCGCATCGCGCCCCACTACGTGAAGCCGCTGCAGACCACGATGCCGATCTTCTCCACGTTCTCCGGCATCCTCAACGCGCCGCTGCGCATGCTCACGCACAAGCAGCGCAGCACCAAGGAGCGCGGCGCGCTCCTCATCAGCGTCGGCATGACGCTGTACGACTCCTTCTCCCGTGACGGCGGCTCGGTCCCGCGCCACCGCTTCCGCGTCGGCAAGGCCGCCCGCGAGGACATGCCCGCCCTCAACAAGGACGTCAAGTTCACCGGCACCTACTACGACGCCTCCGTGCACGAGCCCGAGCGCCTCGCGCTCGACGTGCTGAAGGACGGCCTCGCCGCGGGCGACCACGCGCGCAGCGCGAACTACCTCGAGGCCGTGGGCGTCGAGGACGGCGGCGTGAAGCTGCGCGACGTGATCTCGGGCACCGAGTTCGTGGTGACGGCCGACGTCGTCGTGAACGCGTCCGGTCCTTGGACCGACCTCACGAACGACGCCATGGGCGGCGACACCAAGTTCATGGGCGGCACCAAGGGCTCGCACATCGTCGTCGACAACGCCGAGCTGCTCGAGGCCACCAAGGGCCGCGAGATCTTCTTCGAGAACAACGACGGCCGCATCGTCCTCATCTACCCGCTCAAGGGCCGCGTCCTCATCGGCACGACCGACATCGACGCCGACCCGCGGGAGCCCGCCGTCTGCACCGAGGAGGAGGTCGACTACTTCTTCGACCTCGTCAAGCACGTCTTCCCGCAGATCGAGCTGAGCCGCGACCACATCGTGTACCGCTACTCGGGCATCCGCCCGCTGCCGCGCCACGAGGACACGGCGCCCGGCTTCGTGTCGCGCGACTACCGCATCGTCGAGACCGAGATCGCCGGGCTCCCGGACGCGAAGGTGCTGAGCCTGGTGGGCGGCAAGTGGACCACCTTCCGCGCGCTGTCCGCGCACCTCTCGACCGAGGCCACCACGCGCCTCGGCGTCGAGCGCTCGGTCGACACGACGGGCATGCCCATCGGCGGCGGCAAGGACTTCCCGTCCTCCAGCACCGCCCGCGCCCGTTGGATCGCCACGCAGGCGGCCCGCGCGGAGGGCATCGGCACCGAGCAGGTCGACCGCCTGCTCAACCGCTACGGCACGCGCGCCACGAGCGTGATCGACGTGCTGTCCGGCCAGCCCTCGACGCCGCTCGCGACCGACCCGCAGCTGACCCGCGCCGAGATCGCGTACTTCGCCACGCACGAGGACGCGGTGCACCTCTCCGACGTCGTCCTGCGGCGCACGAACCTCGCGTTCGTCGGCGGCGTGACGCACGAGATGCTGGCGGAGATCGCGGACGTGCTGCAGGAGGCGCTCGGCTGGAGCGACGACGAGCGCGACGCCGAGATCCAGGACACCGTCGACGTGCTGAGCACGTACCACGGGGTCGACGTGGGCGCGACGAAGGTGTCCGCGGACGCGACCGTCACGGAGTTCGCGAACTAGCACGACGCGCTAGCGGAGCGGATCCGCAGCCGGGGGCCGGTCGCCGAGGGGCGACCGGCCCCTGCGTCGTGGGGGCGTGCGTCCCGATCGCGCCGCGCCGCTGTCAGCCGGCGGGTCTAGGTTCGGGCCATGACCCATCCCCGGCTCGACCCGATCCCGCTCACGACGCTCCAGGGCGAGCAGACCACCTTCGGCGCGTACGCCGACAAGGTGGTGCTCGTCGTCAACGTCGCCTCCCGCTGCGGCCTCGCGCCGCAGTACGAGAAGCTCGAGCAGCTGCAGCGCACGTACGGGGAGCGCGGCTTCACGGTCATCGGCTTCCCCAGCAACCAGTTCCTGCAGGAGCTCGGATCCTCGGAGGCCATCGACGAGTACTGCTCCACCACGTGGGGCGTCACCTTCCCGATGATGGAGAAGGTCAAGGTCAACGGGCGCTCGGCCCACCCCGTCTACGCGGAGCTGACGCAGGCGCCCGATGCGGAGGGCAAGGCCGGACGCGTGAAGTGGAACTTCGAGAAGTTCGTCGTCACGCCCTCCGGCGCCGTGCATCGCTTCCGGCCGACGGTGGAGCCGGACGCCCCCGAGATCGTCTCGCTCATCGAGGCGGAGCTGCCCGGCTGAGCCGCCTGTCGCGCACGGTCGGCCCGTGGCGCCCGGCGCGCCGCGTTCAGCCCCGGCGCGCGACGACGCCCGCGAGGTAGGACGCCTGGCCGGCGTGCTGCAGGTCGTCGGAGAGCACGCTCACGAGGCGGGCGGCGAGCGTGACCGGCGGCGTCCAGTCCTCGTCCACCACGCGCGCGAGCTCGGGCTCGCCGAGGCCGGCGAGGTACGCGAGCGTCGCCGCCTGCACGGCGTCGAGGTAGCCGAGGAGGAGCTCCGGGCCGGTCCCCGCGAGGGCGGCGACGTCCTCCGGCGACTGCCCGTACCCGGTGGCGGACGCGTCGAACGGGAGGGCGAAGCGCTCCGCCCATCCGCCCGCGGTCCAGGACTGCGGTGCGCCCGCGACGTCGGCCACCTGCGCGTCCTGCACGCGGGCGAGGTGCCAGACGAGCCAGCCGACCGTGTTCGCCTCGTCGTCGGGGCGGTACGCCAGGTCGTCGGCGTCGAGCCCGTCGACCGCGTCGTGCACGATCTCGCCGATGCGTCCGTAGGCGTCGACGAGCAGGTCGATGGCGGGGGTCATGGGATCTCCTCGGGTCGGGTGCGCGCCCGGACGAGCGCCCTCCCATCCTGCTCCGCCCCCGGTCCGCGACGACGACGTGGCAGGCTCGCGGGGTGACGCGACTCTCCCCCGACGCCCCGTGGTCCACGCCGGACGACGACGCGTGGTGCCCCTGCACGAGCGGCGACGCCTACGGCGCGTGCTGCGGCCCGATCCACCGCGGCGACGTCGCGGCGCCCACGGCCGAGCGGCTGATGCGCTCGCGCTTCTCCGCCTACGCGCGCGGGGACGCCGCGCACCTCGCGCGGAGCTGGCACCCGTCGACGCGCCCCGCCGAGCTGGAGCTCGATCCCGGGATCCGGTGGTTCCGCCTCACGATCGTGCGAACCGCCCGCGGCGGGCCGGCGGACGCCACGGGCGTGGTCGAGTTCGAGGCGGCCTACCGGCACGACGGCGAGCGCGGCACGCAGCGCGAGGCGAGCCGCTTCGCCCGACACGGCGGATCCTGGGTCTACGTCGACGCGGAGTGACCCGCGGCGTCGCCGGTCAGGCCTCGCCGAACCCGGAGTCGATGAGCTCGACGAGCGCGGTGACCGCCTCCTCGGCGTCCTCCCCCGTCGCCTCGATGACGACGTGCGCGCCGCGCGTGAGGCCGAGCGCCATGACGCCCAGGAGCGACGCGGCGTTCTGCCCGTTCACGGTGATCGCGGACGAGTAGCCCGAGGCGCGCGTGACGAAGTCCGCCGCGGGACGCGCGTGCAGCCCGTCGCGGTTCACGAGCACGGCCTCGCCGCGCACCGTGCCGGCGCCTCCCGCGGGGGCGGGCTCCGAGCCGTCGGCGCGCGGATCCGGGGCGAGCCCGGCGTCGGCGTCCTCCTCCGCGTCGGCGGTAGAGGCCGACGCGGCGGCGGCGGCCACCTCCTCCAGGGTCCCGCCCGTCTCGGCGGCCACGGCCGCGGCGACGGCGCCCTCCACGAGCGGGGCGCGGACGACCACGACGCGGGCGCGGGCGTCGTCGTCGAGCAGGTCGACGGCGGTCTCGGCCGTGAGGTAGGCGGATCCGAGATCGGCCAGGACGACCACCCCGTCGCCGCCCTCCGCGTCGGCGAGCGCCTCGGCGACCACGTCGAAGCTCGTGCCGATGCCGGCGTCGTCGAGCGTGCCGTCGCCGGATCCCCCCGCGGGGACGAGCGCGACGGTCGGCGCCATCTGGCGCGCGAGGTCGACGAGGCCGTGCGCGATCAGGGCGCTGTGCGAGACGAGGACCAGCCCGACGCTCACGACGCGGCCCCCTCGGCGTCGCGGGCGGTCGAGGCCGCCGCGCGGAGGATCAGCGCGGACGACTGGGCGCCGGGATCGCGGTGCCCGATCGCGCGCTCGCCCAGGTAGGAGGCGCGGCCCTTGCGCGCGACGAGCGGCTCGGTCGCCTCGGCGCCGCGCTCGGCGGCATCGGCGGCGGCCGCGAGCACGTCGGCCGGCTCCGCCCCGGCGTCGGCGGCCTGTCGGGCCGCCTCGGCGGCAGGCCCCCAGGCATCCACCATGGTCTTGTCGCCCCGCTCGGCCTTGCCGCGGAGCACGATGCCGCCGACCGCCGCCTCGAGGAGGTCCGCCAGCGCGGGTCCGTCGAGGTCGACGCGGCCGGCGACGGCGGCGGAGGCTTTGAGGTACGCGGTGCCGAGGAGCGGGCCGGACGCGCCGCCCACGGTGGAGATGAGCGTGGTAGCGACGGCCTTCAGCGCGTCGGCCGGCGTCGCGTCGGCGGCGAGCGCGTCGAGCTTCGCGCCGACGGCGCTGAATCCGCGGTCGAGGTTCTCGCCGTGGTCGCCGTCGCCGATCTCGCGGTCGAGGGCGATGAGGTCGCCCCGGCTCGCGGCGATGACGCGCGCCGCCTCCGTGGTCCAGGCCACGGCCCAGTCGGTCCCTAGTGCCATCTGCTACCTCCCCCACCGCAGGGCGGCGGTCTGCACGGGTGAGTCCCACAGCTCGGTGAGCTCGTCGTCGAGCAGCAGCACCGTGAGGGACAGGCCCTCCATGTCGAGGGCCGTGACGTAGTCTCCCACGAGGCTCCGGGCGACGGTCAGGCCGGCCTCCTCGAGCACCGCGGCCGCGCGGGCGTAGGCGATGTAGAGCTCCGACAGCGGCGTCGCCCCCATCCCGTTCACCAGCAGGAGCACGCGGCTCCCGGCCGGCGCCCCCAGGTCCTCGAGGACGGGGTCGAGCAGCCGGTCGACGATGGCGTCCACGGGCTCCAGCGGCAGCTTCACCCGGCCGGGCTCGCCGTGGATGCCGATGCCGATCTCCATCTCGTCGTCCTCGAGCGCGAAGCTCGGCTCCCCCGCGTGCGGCACCGTGCAGGCGCGGATCGCGACGCCCATGCTGCGCACACCCGCGATCACCCGCTCGGCCACGCCTGCGACGGCGTCGAGGTCGTCGCCGCGCTCGGCCGCGGCCCCGGCGATCCGCTCCACCAGCACCGTCCCCGCGACGCCGCGTCGGCCGGCCGTGTAGAGCGAGTCGGTCACCGCGACGTCGTCGTCGACGACGACCGTCCGCACGCGCACGCCCTCCGCCTCCGCCAGCTCGGCCGCCGTCTCGAAGTTCAGGACGTCGCCCGTGTAGTTCTTCACGATGTGGAGGACGCCGGCGCCGGCGTCCACGGCGAGCGTGGCCGCGACGACGGGATCCGGAGTGGGGCTGGTGAACACCGGCCCGGGCACCGCGGCGTCCAGCATCCCGTGGCCGACGAAGCCCGCGTGCAGGGGCTCGTGCCCGCTGCCGCCTCCGCTGACGAGCGCGACGCGTCCGGGCCGGGTGGGCTCCGCGCGTCGGACGTACTGCGGGTCCGGGGACAGCGTCACGAGGTCGGCGTGCGCCGCGGCGAACCCCGCGACGGCCTCCTCGGCGACGGTCCTCGGGTCGTTGATCAGCTTCTTCACGGCGGCTCCTCGCGGGTCGCGGGCGGCGCGCGGGCGCCCGGGCGTCCGAGCCGGATCGAGGACGGGACTCGGTCGGCGGCGACTCGGGTGCGTGCTCAACATACGCCCGGCGGCGGGCACGGCACCGGGCGGGACGGACGGCCCCCGCAGGGCCGTGATCGGCGTCGCGGAGCGGCCACGCGCGGGCGGGCGCCCAGGTGCCCCGGCACTAGATTGGAGCCACCGCGATGATGCGGCAGAGGTCGTACCCGCGCCTCGACGAACGATCGGAGCACCACGCAGTGGATCTTGGAGTCATATTCCTGTCGGAGACGGTGGGCACCGCCCTCCTCGTCCTCCTCGGATGCGGAGTCGTGGCGAACGTCGCGCTCATCAAGTCGAAGGGCCTCGCCGGCGGCACCCTGATGGTCAACTTCGGCTGGGGCCTCGCGGTCTTCGCCGGCGTCACCGTCTCCTACGCGTCCGGCGCGCACCTCAACCCGGCCGTGACGCTGGGCCTCCTCGCCGCCGGCAAGATCGAGGACGTCGCGAGCGTCCCCGTCTACATCCTCGCCCAGATGGTCGGCGCGATCATCGGCGCCGTCTTCTGCTGGCTCGCCTACAAGCAGCACTTCGACGAGGAGCCCGACGCGGCCACCAAGCTCGGCGTGTTCTCGACCGGCCCGTCCATCCGCAACTACGCGTGGAACCTCGTCACCGAGATCATCGGCACCTTCGTGCTCGTCATCGTGATCCTCGGCTTCAGCCTCGCGAACAACCCCGACGCCGACGCCGCCACCCCGGCCGGCCTCTCGGCCCTCGGCGCGATCCCCGTCGCCCTCCTCGTGGTCGGCATCGGCGCGTCCCTCGGCGGGCCGACCGGCTACGCCATCAACCCGGCGCGCGACCTCGGCCCCCGCATCGCGCACGCGATCCTCCCCATCAAGGGCAAGGGCTCGAGCGACTGGTCCTACGCCTGGGTCCCCGTCGTGGGCCCGGCCGTCGGCGGCCTGCTCGCCGGCCTCGCGTCCTACGCGCTGCTCCCCATCCTCTAGAACCCCGAACCCCACAGGAGAGACCACATGAGCGAGAAGTACATCGTCGCCATCGACCAGGGCACCACCAGCACGCGTGCCATCGTCTTCGACCACAGCGGATCCATCGTGTCCACCGGCCAGCTCGAGCACGAGCAGATCTTCCCCCGCGCCGGCTGGGTCGAGCACGACCCGATGGAGATCTGGCGCAACACGCGCGAGGTCATCGGCCAGGCGCTGTCCAAGGCCGACATCACGCGCCACGACGTCGAGGCCGTGGGCATCACGAACCAGCGCGAGACCGCCGTCGTGTGGGACCGCACCACGGGCAAGCCCGTGTACAACGCCATCGTCTGGCAGGACACGCGCACCCAGAAGATCGTCGACCGCCTCGCGGCCGACGGCGGCGTCGAGCGCTTCAAGCCCACCGTCGGGCTGCCGCTCGCCACCTACTTCTCGGGCACCAAGATCGTGTGGATCCTCGAGAACGTCGAGGGCGCGCGCGAGAAGGCCGAGGCCGGCGAGCTGATGTTCGGCACGACCGACACCTGGGTCCTCTGGAACCTCACGGGCGGCACCGACGGCGGCGTCCACGTCACCGACGTGACGAACGCCTCGCGCACGCTCTTCATGGACCTCGAGACCCTCCAGTGGGACGACGAGATCCTGAAGGCGTTCGACGTGCCGCGCTCGATGCTCCCCGAGATCAAGAGCTCCTCCGAGGTCTACGGCCGGGTCGAGTCCTCGAGCCTCCTGCGCGAGGTGCCCATCGCGGGCATCCTGGGCGACCAGCAGGCCGCCACCTTCGGCCAGGCGGCGTTCGACCAGGGCGAGTCGAAGAACACGTACGGCACCGGCAACTTCCTGATCTTCAACACCGGCACCGACATCATCCACTCGCAGAACGGCCTCCTCACGACGCTCGGCTACAAGCTGGGCGACGCGGAGCCGCACTACGCGCTCGAGGGCTCCATCGCCGTCACGGGCTCGCTCGTGCAGTGGATGCGCGACAACCTCGGCCTCGTGTCGAGCGCCGCGGAGATCGAGACCCTCGCCGCCACGGTCGAGGACAACGGCGGCGTGTACTTCGTCCCCGCCTTCTCCGGCCTCTTCGCGCCGTACTGGCGCTCGGATGCGCGGGGCGCGCTCGTCGGCCTCACGCGCTACGTCAACAAGGGCCACATCGCCCGGGCGGCGCTGGAGGCCACGGCCTTCCAGACGCGCGAGGTGCTCGACGCCGTCAACGCCGACTCCGGCGTCGACCTCACCGAGCTCAAGGTCGACGGCGGCATGATCGCCAACAACCTGCTCATGCAGTTCCAGGCCGACATCCTCGGCGTCCCCGTCGTCCGCCCCGTCGTCGCGGAGACCACCGCGCTCGGCGCCGCGTACGCCGCCGGCCTCGCCGTCGGGTTCTGGAAGGACCTGGACGACCTGCGCAGCAACTGGCAGGAGGACAGCCGGTGGACGCCCGACATGGACGACGCCGAGCGCGAGCGCCAGCTGCGCCTCTGGAAGAAGGCCGTCACGAAGACCTTCGACTGGGTCGACGACGACGTGCAGTAGGCCGCACCCGCACGATCCGCACGCCCCGTCGCCGCTCGGCGCCGGGGCGTGCGGCGTCTCCGGCCCCTCGTCGACGCGGGCGGGAGGCCCTCGCCGCTCAGAGGAGCGTCGGCTGCCCGCCGTCCGGGGGGACGTCGTCCACCGGCGCGATCAGGTCCGGGCCGTCGTTCCGCACGCTGTTCACCCGCGTGGAGACGAGCCGCGGCACGAGGTGCGGCTCGGGCAGCGACGCGAGCTGGTGCCGCACGTCCTCCACCGCCGTCGTGCCGGCGTCGAGCCAGTCGTCCAGCCGGTCGCGCGGCACGATCACGGGCGTCCGGTCGTGGATGCGCCCGAGCGCGTCGCTCGCGGCCGACGTGATGATGGCGAGGCTCCGCAGCCACGCCTCGGGCTCCCCCTCGGCGACGGCGGGGTCGCGCCAGTGCTCGTACACGGCGGCGAACGCGAGGGGCCGCTCGTCCTCGGCGTGCAGGTAGACGGGACGCTTGCCGTCCGCCGTCGCCTGCCACTCGTAGTACCCGTCGGCCGGCACGATCGCGCGACGCGACAGCACGGCCTTCCGGAAGGTCGGCTTCTCGGTCACGGTCTCGACGCGCGCGTTGATCAGCGGCGGCCCCTGCGGCGACCGCGCCCACGGCGGGACGATCCCCCACCGAGCGACCGTGGCCACGCGTCGGGACGGACCGGCGGCGTCGTCGCGCGGACGCCGGTCGGCGACCATGCGGACCGTCGTCGTGGGCGCCACGTTCCACGACGCCGGCGGACCCTCGTCCTCCACGTCGTCGACCGCCCAGTCGCCGACGAGATCGCCCGTCGCGCGCGCCACCACGAATCTCCCGCACATGCGTCCATCATCCGCCGTGCGCGCGACATCGCCGCGCCCGGGAGGATCAGGCGCGGGTCGCGGCCGCCCACTCCTCGAGCTTCGCGGCGGCGCGGCCCGAGTCCACGGCGTCGGCGGCGACGAGGAGCTTCTCGCGCAGCCGACGCGCCATGGGCTGCTGGACGCGCGTGGGATCCCCCATCAGGTCGAACGCCTCGAGCCCGGCCGCCGCGTTGAGCAGGACGACGTCGCGCTGCGGCCCCGGCTCGCCCGCCAGCACCCGCCGGATGACGGCGGCGTTCTCCTCGATCCCCTCGCCGAGGAGGGCCTCCACCGGCGCGCGCGGGATGCCGAGCTCCAGGGGGTCGAGGTCGTGCTCGGTGACCGCGCCCCGGCTGACCTCCCAGATGTGGCTGTGGCCGGTGGTCGTGAGCTTGTCGATGCCGTCGTCGCCCCGGTACACGAGCGCCGTCGCCCCGCGGGTGCGGAACACGCCCACCATGAGCGGGACCCGGGACAGGTCGGCGACGCCCACGGCGGACGCCTCGGGCCGCGCCGGGTTGCAGAGCGGCCCCAGCACGTTGAAGAGCGTCGAGATGCCGAGCTCGCGCCGCGTGGCCGCCGCGTGGCGGAAGCCCGGGTGGAAGAGGGCCGCGTGGGCGTACGTGATGCCCGTCTCGCGCAGGACCTCGCCGACGCGCCCGGGCGTGATCGTCAGGTCGACGCCGAGGGCGGTCAGCACGTCGGAGGCGCCCGAGGCGGAGCTCGCCCCGCGGTTGCCGTGCTTGATGACGGGGACGCCCGCCGCGGCCGCGATCACCGACGCCGCCGAGGAGATGTTGAGCACCGCGCCGTAAGGGTCCCCTCCCGTGCCCACGATGTCGAGCGCGCGGGGATCGGCGTCGAGGGGCAGCGCCTCCTCGAGCACGGCGTCGCGGAACCCGACGATCTCGTCCACCGTCTCGCCGGCCGCCCGGAGCGCCACCAGGAGCCCGCCCAGCTGGGCGGGCGTGGCCTCGCCCCGCATGACCTGGCGCATGGCCCAGGTGGACTCCGCGACCGACAGGTGGCCCCCCTCGATCAGGGTGGTGATGAGCGCGGGCCAGGTCGGGGCGGAGGGCATGCGGATCAGCCTAACGAGAGGCTGGATCGGATCTCACGGGCGGCCCGGGTGGGCATCGGGTGTCGTCGGCCTAGGTCATAATGGAACCTGTGACGACCACCTCAATCTCCCCTGCATCCACCGCGCCGGTGGTGAACCGGCCGAACACGGTCGCCGTCGGCACCATCGTGTGGCTCGGCAGCGAGGTGATGTTCTTCGCGGGCCTCTTCGCGATCTACTTCACCCTCCGCTCCACGTCCGGCGCCCTCTGGGAGTTCGAGGCCGGCCGCCTCAACGTGCCCTTCTCGCTGGTGAACACGCTCATCCTCGTGTCGAGCTCGTTCACCTGCCAGTTCGGCGTCTTCGCGGCGGAGCGCCTGCAGGCGCGGGCCACGGGCTGGAAGCCCAGCCAGTGGGGCACGGTCGAGTGGTTCTTCCTCACCTACGCCCTCGGCGCCATCTTCGTCGTCGGGCAGATCTTCGAGTACGCCACCCTCGTCACCGAGGGCATCACGCTCAGCAGCAACGCCTACGGCTCGGCGTTCTACATGACCACGGGCTTCCACGGCCTCCACGTCACCGGCGGGCTCATCGCCTTCCTCCTCGTCATCGGCCGCATCTTCGCGGTCCGGTCGATGGGGCACCGGGAGGCGACGAGCGCCATCGTCGTGTCCTACTACTGGCACTTCGTCGACGTGGTCTGGATCGGGCTCTTCCTGGTCATCTACGTCCTCAAATAGCACCGAGCGGGAGCAACAACCACAG
This sequence comes from Clavibacter michiganensis subsp. tessellarius, assembly GCF_021922985.1. Taxonomy (NCBI): domain Bacteria; kingdom Bacillati; phylum Actinomycetota; class Actinomycetes; order Micrococcales; family Microbacteriaceae; genus Clavibacter; species Clavibacter tessellarius. The sequence continues at coordinate 1,193,222 of NZ_CP040788.1, forward strand.
CATGAGCACCAAGACAGCACGCGCCCGTCGCACCGGTCGCCGCAGCCCCCTGACCACCGTCGCCCTCCTCGCCATCGGCCTGCTCTTCACGGGCGGCGCCTACGCGCTGATCCAGACGGGCACCGCATCGGCGCAGGTCGACCTCAAGAGCGCGCAGACCATCGACGAGGGCCAGAAGCTCTTCGGCTCGAACTGCGCCACCTGCCACGGCATGGACGCGACCGGCACGGGCGTCGCCCCGAGCCTCATCGGCGTCGGCGCCGCCGCCGTCGACTTCCAGGTGGGCACCGGCCGCATGCCCCTCCAGGCCACCACGGTCCAGGCGGAGGAGAAGCCGACGCAGTTCACGGACGACCAGGTCAAGGAGCTCGCCGCCTACGTCGCCTCGCTCGCCCCCGGACCGGCGATCCCGGCCAGCCAGTACCTCGACGGGCAGGGCGATCCCGCGAACGGCGCCGAGCTCTTCCGCATCAACTGCGCCATGTGCCACAACGTCGCGGGGGCCGGAGGCGCCCTCACCGAGGCGAAGTTCGCCCCGAGCCTCAAGGGCGTGGACCCGGTGCACATCTACGAGGCCATGGTCACCGGCCCGCAGAACATGCCGGTCTTCAACGACACCAACATCTCCCCCGAGGACAAGCGCGACATCATCACGTCGCTCCAGTACATCGAGCAGAACAGCAACGTCGGCGGCGCGGACCTCGGCGGGCTCGGCCCGGTCTCCGAGGGGCTGTTCATGTGGATCTTCGGCCTCGGCGGCATCGTCGCCCTGACCGTGTGGCTCACGGCCCGGTCCAACTGACGCCCGCATCGATGACACGCACCAGAACACACGAGAGGCACGCACATGGCACACGACGATAAGGACGAGTCGGGCGTCGTCCCCGCGGGCTACGACGCCGGCGAGCTCGAGTCCGCCGGCCGTGACGTCGTCCTCCCGGGCGGCACCGCCGTCGCCACGCGCGACGCGTTCCAGAACCCCGGCTTCCCGGAGCACCGCCTCCGCGTCACCGACAAGGACCCGAAGAAGGCGCAGACGGCCGAGCGCGTCGTCTACACCTGGTTCTACCTGTCCATCGTCGGCAGCGTGTTCGCCATCGGGGCCTACTTCGGCTTCCCGATCTACGCGGACGACCCGGGCAGCGTGCGCCTCAACAACCTGTTCCTCGGCGTCGGCATCGCGCTCGCGCTGCTGAGCCTCGGCATCGGCGCCATCCACTGGTCGAAGGCGCTCATGAGCGACCACGAGCTGATCGACGAGCGCCACCCGCAGGGCGGCTCTCCCGCCACGCAGGCCCGCGCGGTCGAGATCTTCGCCCAGGCGAACGAGGAGTCCGGCTTCGGCCGCCGCTCGCTCATCCGCAACAGCCTCATCGGCGCCCTGGTCGCCTTCCCGCTCCCGGCGGTCGTGCTCTTCCGCGACCTCTACCCGGGCAGCGCCGAGGAGCCCGCCTCCGCCCTCAGCCACACGCTGTGGAAGAAGGGCGAGGTCCTCACCCGCGATCCCTCCGGCACGCCCATCAAGGCGTCCGACGTCACGATCGGCTCCGCGTTCCACGTCATCCCCGCGTCCCTCATGGACCTCGAGGAGGGCAAGCTCGAGGAGAAGGCCAAGGCCGCGGTGCTGCTCATGCGCCTGCGTCCCGAGGACCTCGTCGAGGCCCCGGAGCGCAAGGGCTGGTCGTACGACGGGATCGTCGCCTACTCCAAGGTCTGCACGCACGTGGGTTGCCCGGTGGCGCTCTACGAGCAGCAGACCCACCACCTGCTCTGCCCCTGCCACCAGTCCCAGTTCGACGTGACCAACCACTGCGAGGTCATCTTCGGACCGGCCAAGCGGCCCCTGCCGCAGCTGCCCATCGCCGTCAACGACGAGGGCTACCTCATTGCACAGAGTGATTTCACCGAGCCCGTAGGGGCGAGTTTCTGGGAGCGTCGTGGTGACTACAACAGCTGATCCGACCACGACGGGTGCCGCCGCGCCCGCCGCCAAGAGCGGGGGCGGCCTCACCGCCGCCGCCGCGACCTACCTCGACGAGCGCACCAGCGTCAGCGTCGCCGTCAAGGAGTTCGGGCGGAAGATCTTCCCGGACCACTGGTCCTTCATGCTCGGCGAGGTGGCGCTCTACAGCTTCGTCGTCATCCTGCTGACGGGCTCGTGGCTCACGTTCTTCTTCGACCCGTCCATGGCGGAGACGCACTACTCCGGCTCCTACGCGCCCCTCAAGGGCGTCGAGATGTCCGTCGCCATGTCCTCGTCGCTCGACATCTCGTTCGACATCCGCGGTGGGCTGCTCATGCGGCAGATCCACCACTGGGCGGCGCTGCTGTTCGTGGCGTCCATCGGGCTGCACATGCTGCGCATCTACTTCACGGGTGCGTTCCGCAAGCCCCGTGAGCTCAACTGGTTCATCGGCTTCGTCCTGTTCATCCTCGCGATGGCCGAGGGCTTCACGGGCTACTCCCTCCCCGACGACCTGCTGTCCGGCAACGGCCTCCGCATCATCGACGGCATGGTGAAGGGCATCCCGGTCATCGGCACGTGGATCTCGTTCCTGCTGTTCGGCGGCGAGTTCCCGGGCACCGACATCATCCCGAGGCTCTACACGCTGCACATCCTGCTGCTGCCGGCGATCCTCGTGGCGTTCCTGGCGCTCCACCTCCTGTTCGTGGTCGTGCACAAGCACACCCAGTTCGCCGGCCCCGGCCGCACGAACGAGAACGTGGTCGGCGTGCCGGTCCTCCCCACCTTCGCGGCCAAGGCCGGCGGGTTCTTCTTCGTCGTCTTCGGCGTGATCGTCGTGATGGCCTCGTTCTTCACGATCAACCCGATCTGGAACTACGGCCCCTACGACCCCTCGCCGGTGTCGGCGGGAACGCAGCCCGACTGGTACATCGGCTTCGCGGACGGCGCCCTGCGCCTCGTCCCGCCGGGACTCGAGTTCGTGCTGTTCGACCACACGTTCTCGTTCAACATCATCCTGCCGATCACGGTCCTGGGTCTGTTCATCGTGCTCGTCGCGCTCTACCCCTTCATCGAGGCGTGGATCACGGGCGACAAGCGCGAGCACCACATCCTCGACCGTCCGCGCAACGCCCCGACGCGCACCGCGATCGGCGCCGCCGGCGTCTCGTTCTACGCGGTCCTCTGGTCCGCCGCGAGCTCCGACCTCATCGCCACCCACTTCAAGGTGTCGATGGAGGGCGTCATCCACACGCTGCAGGCGCTGCTGATCCTTGGACCGGTCATCGCCTACCAGGTCACCAAGCGCATCTGCCTCGCGCTCATGAAGAAGGACCGCGAGATCGCCCTGCACGGCGTCGAGTCGGGCCGCATCGTGAAGCTGCCCGGCGGCGAGTTCATCGAGGTGCACGAGCAGCTCGACGAGTACGAGCGCTGGCGCCTGGTCAGCTACGACGACTACAAGCCGCTCATGATCCGCCCGGACAGCCGTGGACGCATCACGGTCAACCAGCGGGCACGTGCGGCGCTGTCCAAGTGGTTCTTCGAGGACCGGATCTCCCCGGTCACCACGAAGGACGTCGAGCGCAGCCACGGCGACCACCACTAGCAGCACCCGCTCGGTCTGATCCCGAGCGCGACCGAGAGCCGGTCCGGCATCACGCCGGACCGGCTCTCGTGCGTCCGGCTCGATTGGTTCGCCCTGCGACGCCGCGCAACGCGGCTCCGGCTACCGGCGGACGCTCACCCCTCCTGTCCGTCCCGCCACTGCTGACGCGTCACCCGACATCCACCACCCGCCACGAGGAGCGCACATGGACCTCGACCGCCTCGCGGCATGGCTCCGCTGTCCGGTCTGCGGCGACGACCTACAGGCCGTGCCGCCCCTCGTGCTGCGCTGCCGACGCGGGCACGCCGTCGACGCCAACAAGCGCGGCTACGCCTCCCTGCTGCCCGCCGGCACGCGCGTGACCGGCGACACCGCCGAGATGCTCTCGGCCCGTGGCCGATTCCTCGATGCGGGGCACTACTCCCCCATCTCCCAGGGCATCGCCGACGTGCTCGGCATCGGCGAGCACGGTGTCACCGACGCCGACAGATCGCGCCGAGTCCTGGACGCCGGATGCGGCACGGGCCACTACCTGCGAGCCCTCCTCGACCGCCTGTCGGACGCGCACGGTCTCGCGGCCGATCTCTCCGTCGACGCCGTCCGGACGGCCGTACGGGGACGACACGACGTCGACGGAGTCGTAGCCGACACCTGGGCCGGCCTGCCCGTCCGAGACGGCGTCGCGGATCTCGTGCTCGACGTGTTCGCCCCGCGCAACATGGCCGACTTCCATCGCGTCCTCGGGCGCGGCGGCCTCCTCCTCATCGTCGCGGCGGGGCCCGAGCACCTCCGCCAGCTGCGCGAGGCCGGCCGAGCGGTCGGGATCCAGGCCGACAAGCGCGAGCGCATCCTCGCCTCCGCGGACGCGCTCTTCGAGCCCCTGTCCGAGACGCGCATCCGCCACGACCTGCTGCTGCCTGCGGACGACATCGACCGCCTGCTCGGCATGGGTCCGTCCGCGCACCACCGCCATGCGCGCGGGGGATCCGACGTCCCGTGCCCGGAAGCAAGGTCCTCCCCCATCGAGGTGACGCTCGACGTGACAATCCACTTGATGCGGCGCTCCGACTCCCCGGGCACCTGATCGGGCACTGACGGCGCAGCGGGACGACGCCGAGCGGGTGCCCGCTACCTCGTGCCCGCGTCCGTCACGAGCGCCCGGTCAGCGCAATGAGGTCCAGCTCCGCCGTGACCCGCGTGCCGCGACAGCACGATCCGACGAACAGCAGGCAGCCATGACTCGGACGAGGACGCCCTCGTCCGGACAGCGGCACGGCGTCCAGCGCAGTGCAGCGCAGCGCAGCTCACTGCATGGACCGGATGTGCGACATCACGGGCGAGAGCCGTCCGACGTCGGACGCGGAGCTGCCCGCGCATCTCGGGCATCCGGTGGCCCATGAGGCCCTCGGCGCTGCGGAGCCAGCCCTTGCCCCCGGGCTCAGGAGCGGGGCAGAGTGCGTCCCGGTCCGTGTCCCGGCAGCAGCAAGCGCTCCCGCATACGAGAGACGCCCGGCCCCGCTCTCGCGGTTCGGGCGTCTCCGACGTCAGCGTCTCAGCGCAGCAGCTTCTTGTAGAACTCGGCCGTCCGCTCGTACCCGAGGCGCTTGTAGAAGTCGCCGGCACGACGGGTGCTCATCGTGATCTGGCCCACGCCGCGGTCGCCGCAGAGCCGCTCGACCGCGCGCACCAGGGCCGAGCCCGTACCGGCGCTGCGCGCCTCCCCGTCCACCACGAGCTCCTCGAGGTGGGCGCTGAGCCCTCCCGCGTAGAGCAGGCGGCTGACGACCAGGTACGCGTACCCGACGACACGACCCGCATCCTCGGCGACCAGGAGCACGTCGCGACCGACGTCCTTGTTCGCCCGCAGGATGTGGAAGAACGTGACGTCGAAGTCGTCCCGCGTCGCCGGGGCGTTGATCATGTCGAGCTGCTGGCACAGGGCGAAGACGGCGTCTCCGTCGGAGGCGAGCGCGTGCCGGATGTCGACCACGGGATCAGCGGGCGAAGTAGCCGCGGTAGTACTCGTAGGTCCATCCCACGAGCGCGATGAGCGCGAGCCCGCCGCCGATGATGGCGATCCAGATGCCCACGGCGAGGCCGAGGAACACGGACGCCGCACCGGCAGCCAGGATGACCGGCCACCAGCTCCACGGGCTGAAGAAGCCGAGCTCCGGGTCGCCGTCGTCGACGTTGGCGTCGCTGCGGTCCTCGGGGAGCTCGCCGTTCTGCGCCGCGTAGAGGCGGGCCACGAAGAAGCCGATGAACGCGGCCAGCACCCCTGAGAGGGCGATGGCCAGCGTGCCGACCCACTCGACCGTGTTCTGGTCGATGAGGTGCCAGATCGTGTAGGCGGCCGCCGCGATGACGAAGAAGACCGCGAGGACGTAGAAGAGGTTCCTATTGGCGCGCACGTCACTTCACCTTGTCGCTGGAGATGTCGTAGGTCGCGGCGTCCGGGGCGTCCTTCGCCGGACCGATTCCCACGGGGATGCCCGCCTCGGGGTGGTTGAGGTCGAAGGCCGGGGCCTCCGAGCGGATCCGCGGGATGGACGTGAAGTTGTGCCGCGGCGGCGGGCAGGACGTGGCCCACTCGAGCGAGCGACCGTAGCCCCACGGGTCGTTGACCGTGACGCGCGGCGCCGTGCGGGCGGTGATCCAGACGTTCAGGAAGAACGGGATCATCGACAGCGCGAGGATGCCGGCGCCGATGGTCGACAGCTGGTTCATCCAGGTGAAGTCGTCCTCGGGCTGGTACGTCGCGTAGCGACGCGGCATGCCCATGACGCCGAGCCAATGCTGGATGAGGAACGTCGTGTGGAAGCCGATGAACAGCAGCCAGAAGTGGACCTTGCCGAGACGCTCGTTGAGCATCGTGCCCGTCCACTTGGGCCACCAGAAGTAGAAGCCGGAGAACATCGCGAACACGACGGTGCCGAACACCACGTAGTGGAAGTGCGCGACGACGAAGTACGTGTCGGACACGTGGAAGTCGAGCGGGGGCGACGCCAGGATGACGCCGGTCAGGCCGCCGAAGGTGAATGTGATGAGGAAGCCGATGGCCCAGAGCATGGGCGTCTCGAACGTGACCGAGCCGCGCCACATGGTGCCGATCCAGTTGAAGATCTTCACGCCGGTGGGGACCGCGATGAGCATTGTCATGAGCGAGAAGAACGGCAGCAGGACGGATCCGGTGACGTACATGTGGTG